>JANWYH010000002.1 GCA_025054715.1 Pyrinomonadaceae bacterium | reverse complement strand
ATGGATCATAATGCTGTTTTGGGTCCAGTCGACCCTCAAATTGGTCAACAACCCGCTGCTTCAATCCTAAAAGTACTTGAAAAAAAGCCCATTGAAGAGATAGAAGACGAAACCCTAATACTAGCAGACATAGCAGAAAAGGCTATAAAACAGGTAAAAGATACTGTGCGATCTCTGCTGCAGGACAAAATGGATAACGAAAAAGCTGAACAGGTAGCCACGACACTAGCAACAGGCGTCTTCACGCATGATTATCCGATTACCGTTAGCAAAGCTCGTGATTTAGGTCTTCCCGTTAATACTAACATGCCACAAATAATTTATGAAATCATGGCACTCTATCCCCAGACAACGCAACGACGCCCATCCGTGGAATATATTCCCGAGCCACGTTCACGTCATCGCAGCTAAGTTCATGTTTGATGCTGATTAACGTGGAAATAAACACATGTGCAAAACTCCCTGCAGGATGAAGCTCGTTCAGATTTCAATGATTGTAGGAATCACCATTGGCTTCGAGCCAGTCTCTCTTTGATAGAAACGTTTTATCTCCACATTTAGAATGTCTGTAAGGATATGTTTATTTAGTATTTTCTCTTTTGATAGGTTTTCAACTGCCTTACTTATTAACTTGCGAATTTCTTCTATTGCGTTATTTCCGTTATCTAGCTTCGCAACGCCTTGAATGGTTACTTGTGGTTCTATTTTTAGGTTACCTTTGTCCTTGTCAATCACAAGAACAACCGTAACTACACCGTTTGATGCAAGCTGCTGACGCTCTTTTACGACTTCGTAACAGACTTCATTAAGTCCTTCTTCGTTAACAAAATTTCTTTCTAGTTCTTTATGAGCCACTATTCTAGCATGTCCCTCTTCTAGCTGTAAGATGTCGCCATTTTCTATAAGAATGACTTTTTCAGGATCAAATCCCAAACAGTCTTTGACGAATTCCTCCTGGCGAAAAAGCATTCTGTATTCACCATGGATTGGGATAAGATATTTTGGTCTAGCTGCTTGAACCAAAATTCGGATATCCTCTTGTGAGGCATGCCCAGAAACATGAATTAAGCTACGCTTTTCTTCTATTATGTTCGCACCTCGCTTGTAAAGGTGTCCTATGAGTCTAGAAATAGCTTTCTCATTTCCTGGAATTATTCTCGCTGACAAAACTACCGTATCACCTTCTTGTATTTTCAAACCTTTGTAGTTTGTTGTCGCCATTTGCCACAATGCCGCACGAGTTTCACCTTGTGAGCCCGTTGCTAAATAAACAATTTCATCGTTGCTGAGGTTTCTAGAATCATTTATCGTAACTAAAGTTTCGTATGGTATTCGTAAGATGCCAAGTCTATCAGCGATTTCGACATTTGTTTGCATTGATCGCCCAAGAACACATACTTTTTTTCCGAATTCATAAGCTAGTTGAAAAATGATCTGTATTCGATGAATTGATGATGAAAAAGTAGAAACAATTATTCTGCCTTCTGACTGCGCGAAAATTTCTCTTAAAGCTGGAATGACAGCCCTTTCAGAGGGAGTTTTTCCAGACACGGTAGCGTTTGTTGAATCCGAAAGGAGCGCCAACACGCCCGCATCACCATATTTTTTTAATGTCTTAAGATCGTAGGGCTTTCCAATTACTGGTGTTTCGTCTATTTTGTAATCTCCGCTGTGGATTATTGTACCGGCAGGTGTTTGTATAGCCAGTGAGAAGCAATCAACGAGCGAATGAGACGCATGTATAAATTCTATTTTGAAGCTTCCGATTTCTACAATATCATTTGGCCAAACTAGACGCAGGTCAGCAGTTTTAAGCATGTTTTTTTCCTGTAGGCGACGCTCAATTAAAGCCAGTGTAAATCGAGAGCCATAAACCGGCAGATTGAATCTTTCGAGAAGATAAGGTATAGCGCCTATGTGATCTTCGTGCCCATGAGTTAAAATCAAGGCTTTAAGTTCGTTTCTGTACTCTTCAAGAAAGTCGAAATCAGGAATTGAAAAGTCAACCCCGAAAGGCGTTTCTTCCGGAAATCCCATCCCTGCATCTATTAAAATCATGTCGTCGGCGTGACGTATTCCCATGCAGTTCATTCCAAATTCGCCAACGCCGCCGAGCGGTATTATCTGTATCTTACTCATCTTCAAACTGGTATGCCGCCAAATTTTTCCGTATCTTCAGCATTATTTTGTCTTATATAAGGTGCGTTTCGCTGTTCGCGTTTGAGTTTTTCGCCTTCCGACAGCCATTCTATCCATTTTGAAGGTGGGTTTGGATTTGCGCCGCCATGTTTCGTAAGACGCTTGCGAATTCGGCACATAACGGGTAAGTTAATGCTTGCACCTGAAATTATAGCCTGTCCTTTAGACAGAGCTGGCAGTTCGTCAAGAAGCCATCTTCCAACACCTTCAACAGATTGAGCAATCGTTGCTTGATCAATCGGATTTACAATTCTCATAATAATTTGAGTCATGCATTGTGACAGAATATCTTGATCGAGTTTCCCCGGACGCTGCGAAATCAAGCCAACTCCTATCCCGAATTTCCTTCCTTCGGAAAGGATTTGTTTGAGAATATCGGTTGAAACTACGGCTCGCCCCGAAGGTGCGAAACGGTGAGCTTCTTCAAGAAGAATAAAAACCGGATAAGGCAAGTAGCTTTCAGAATTCTCTTTAGCTATACGTCTTTCAGTTTCTACTCTTGCCTTATTTACGCGTCTTAAAATTGTCGCAACTATAACTTGCTGTTCACTCTGCTCAATATCAGAAAGCTGAAGAATAGTGCACCTGCCGGGTCGAAAAAGTTCTCTCAAATGAATATGCTCATTATCCGAAAAGATGCTTCTACTGCGTCCAAAGCGAGCTTCAATTCGCCATTTCAATCCATCAATCGAAGATTCGTTCGATTTATCTCTTAAACTTTCAACTTCATCATAGAGTTCTTTCCAACGGTAGTTTTCTCTCTTTTCGACCCTTCTGATCCTTTCAGTAAGGCTTCTATATGCTTGTGAAAGTAAATTATTCATTTTTTCCGAAGCGCCCTCCGGCAACAAGTATTTGATGTCGGATTCAGTAAGAGTCGAAAGCTTCACCTTTATCTGATCTGAGTGAAATACCTTAACCTCCGGTCTATAATGCTCATTTTTGAAATCCTGGATTCCTAACATGTCGGTTAGGGTGTGATATTCGCCATGCGGATCGATTATGAGAACAGCGGCACAGTTATAAGGCTTCATCAACTCCTCTATCAAGACTCCAGCGGTATATGACTTTCCTGAACCGGTCGAAGCTAAAATCGCCAGGTGGGTTGACGTAAATTCTTCAACAGCCAGCACAACCGGCACCTCTTCTCTTAAAAGGAGATTTCCTACATAGGCTGCCCCCTCTTCGCCCATTTCCTTCGGCGAAATTATTTTAGCCAACATCTCTGAAGGCAAAAAGTAAACAGAATCGCCCGGATTTGGCTGGATTCTTAAATTTATAAAGTCTTTTAGCTTTTCGTCGAAATAACCGACATTTTCGACTGCTACTTCATAAAGCTCTTGCTTTGGCTCCATTCCAATAAGAGAAGCAATACTTTCTGGTGAGATTTTAGGATTATCAAAAAAAGAATCGGGAAGATTTCTTATGAGCCGTTTTTTCTTTATCGTACCTACTATGTCAAAAACTTTCTGTCCATCCCTTGCTTCATAAAAGACAAAATCACCTATCCGCGTTCGAGAATTGTCTCTTGTAATGAAAAGATACTCTTGGGGCCCTTCGCCGGGACCTTTGACTGTGCCTATTGGATTATGATTTTGCATATTTTAATTTTAGTCAGACAATAGCTCGAGGACAAAATAATTTGAATTTTCAAGTTTAATGATTCTGCCGGTTTTATATGGCATCTGTGTAAAATCCTTTGCGCTATAGCTAATGCCTTTCAAGGTTTCATCGCCTGAAAGTTCAATCTGTGCAAGCAGTTCAGGTGGGAACCAATCCTCTACACTGACTTCCACTTTTTCAGGTTGACCATGATTCTTTGCCTTTTCTATCAATCTTTTTTCATCTTCTTGAGAGAAACGCATCACAGCAATTAGTTTTTTGTCTTCTTCCTTCCAGACAACCTCCTTCGGAATGAATGGCAAAAGAATGATTGAATTAAGTTCAGCTAAATCATCTTTTACCGAAGATGCTGTATTCTCATACGCCGAGGGATTCTGTTTCACATTTGAGTTTGTGGCAATTTGACTTGAGCAAGAGCCAAAAACACATGCAACAAATAACAACAAAATAAATTTTCGTGAATTTAACATAATGTAATTTTAGGATTATCGGCTATTTAATGCAATTTGTTTCAAATTTTGCAGAAGCAACGGCGAAGGATATACTTTATTTCGGTGAGCTTACTGATAGAAATAAAACCACAAGCAAGAGGTATTTTGCCTCATCTTAAAGAAATCTGGCTTTATCGAGAATTAGTTTACTTCTTTGTTTGGCGCGATGTAAAGGTGCGTTACAGGCAAACTCTTCTTGGAGTTGGATGGGTTCTGATACAGCCTGCTTTAATTACATTTATTTTTACGATTATTCTAAGCCGTTACGCTCAGAGTTTCATTCAAAACATACCTTACTGGCTTTTTGCTTTTTCGGGTTTTGTCGTATGGACCTTTGTAGCCACCGCTATTAACAACGCTGCTAATTGCTTTGTAAACCACAAAGAAATGGTCACGAGAGTATATTTTCCTCGCCTGATGATGCCTTTTGCAGCCGTCATAGTGAATCTAATTGACCTAAAAATAAATTTGATTGTTTTGTTAATCGCCGTCGGCTTTACCATAGGAGGCTTCTCATGGAAAATTCTGTTGCTACCGTTTTTTGTTTTTCTAATTTTCCTCATCACTCTTTCGCTAGGCATTTTGTTTTCAGCTTTCAACGTCCGTTACCGAGATGTAAAACACGGTTTACCTTTTGTCTTACAGATGATGATGTTCGCAACACCGGTCTTTTATTCAGTTGAGTTTCTACCTGAAAAATGGCGGTTCATCTGGAAACTGAATCCCCTAGTAGGAGCTTTTGAAGGCTTAAGAAGCTCGGTTTTTGATTCGGAATTCGATCTTATAGGAATTCTTATCTCAGTCTTTATGGCGTTTTTTTTATTCTCATTAGCCTTATACGTTTTCTCAATAATGGAAGAGAATTTTGCCGATATAATATGATTTTATGTCCGTAGTTATAAGTGTTGAAAAAATCTCTAAGAAGTTTGACTTACACGGAACGCAAAGTTGGAAGACCTTACGAGATACGCTTACAGGCTTCTTTCAGAGAAGCTCTAAAAGAGAAG
Source organism: Pyrinomonadaceae bacterium (assembly GCA_025054715.1). Taxonomy (GTDB): domain Bacteria; phylum Acidobacteriota; class Blastocatellia; order Pyrinomonadales; family Pyrinomonadaceae; genus J014. The sequence continues at coordinate 438,607 of JANWYH010000002.1, read as the reverse complement.
AAAAGGTTCTGTGGGCTTTAAGAGACGTAAGTTTTAACGTTTACGAGGGCGAAATTTTAGGAATTGTAGGTCACAACGGGGCTGGAAAATCAACTCTTCTGAAAATTCTTTCCCGAATCATAAAGCCTACATCCGGAGTGGCTAGAATAAGAGGACGCATCGGAACACTTCTTGAGGTAGGAACTGGATTTCATCAAGAGCTTTCCGGAAGAGAGAACATCTTCTTAAACGGTGCAATTCTAGGAATGAAGCGAAAAGAAATCGAAAAGAAGCTAGATGAAATAATAGCATTTGCAGAGATGGAAAATTTTATAGATGAACCCGTTAAGTTTTACTCTTCCGGTATGTTTATGCGACTTGCCTTTTCGGTTGCAGCACATCTAGACGCTGAAATTTTGCTACTTGATGAGGTTTTAGCCGTCGGTGACGTTAACTTCCAGCACAAATGTCTCGATAAGATGAAGGAAATAATGAATCAAGGGCGCACTATACTCTTTGTTTCTCACAACATGTCAGCCGTAACCAGACTTTGTCATCGAGCTATTCTTTTGGAAAAAGGTCGGATTGTTGCTGAAGGCGACACTAGAGAAGTGGTCAAAACCTATCTCGGTTCAGACTGGCGAACAAGATTTGATAGAGAATGGGAAAATTATGTGCAAGCCCCTCAGTCTGAAGTTGTAAGACTAAAAAGAATGAGAATAATAAACAAAGACCGACAAACAAGCGGAAGCATTGCAATAAACGAACCAGTTGGCGTAGAGATAACCTATGAAGTGCTCGAAGACGGCCACATTTTAATTCCGAATTTCCACTTTTTTACACAGGACTGGTATCAAATCTTCGCAATTCAAGATGTTGCTGGCAAATGGCGTGTAACTCCACGTCAGAAAGGCACTTACGTAACAACTGCATGGCTTAATGGCAATCTTTTCAATGAAGGACGCTTTTTTGTTGAAGTAGCCATAAGCTCGCATTCCCCAAACCGTGTCCATTTTAGAACAAATGAACCTGTAAGCTTTGAAATCTTTGAAATTCCTAATAATTTCTACACTCGCGGAGATTACATGGGACACATACCTGGCGTTTTACGCCCTTTAGCTCAATGGGAAACAGAATGCTGTCAGTTCAGGATGAAGAGCTCATCCTAACACTTTCCTTCATCTGCATCGAAGGCGAACCGAAGACGCACATGAATTTTTCCGATAGAGTCTTTCTTTTCTTCATTTCTTCAAACATTTCAACCCAAGCATGAGTGTTTATCCATAACCAGTTGTAACTATAAAGAGGTTTGAGAATGCCGTAACGAGGCTGCTCCGTTTCTTCGACGAAAGTTCCAAAGAGTCTATCCCAAATGATGAAGATTCCGGCGTAGTTTTTATCAAGATACGGATTATTAACGCCGTGATGAACACGATGATGAGAAGGCGTATTGAATATAAACTCAAACCAAGCAGGCAATTTTTTGATATATTTCGTGTGAATCCAAAATTGATAGATAAGATTAAAACCATGCATCGTCGTAAAAGCCCAGAAGGGAAAGCCAATGAGCGATATTGGCAAGTAGAAAATCCAATGCGCAATGCCGCTAAACCAGCTTTGGCGAACGGCGACGCTCAGATTGAAATGATTTGAAGAGTGATGAACAACGTGAAAATTCCAGAAAAAGCGTATTTCATGACTAAAACGATGAAACCAGTAATAACAGAAGTCATCCGCAAAAAGCAAAACAATCCATGCTGTAGCAGTATTCATCTGCCATTTATACGGCGCAAGTTGATAAAGACCATCATAAATAACAGCATGAAAAAGACCAAACAAAAAACCAAATAAAACGCTCCCAAGCCCTAGCGCTATGTTCGTCCAAACGTCCTTACGGTCATAACTACTTTCTTTACGGACAGCAAAGAAAACCTCTATTGCTATGAAAATAGCAAATATCGGAATAGCAATGACCGTTGGCTTTAAGAAAATCTCATTTATCATAGCCTGCAGTTTAGGACTCAAGATTCAAAACAAAAATTCCTCGTTTTTCGTTATGCGCCCTAGAAGATCGGCTCTTCGTAAACACCGTAAACATCCCGCAATGCCGAGCATATTTCTTCAACAGTAGCGTAAGTCTTAACAGCCTCTATCGTTAAGGGCATAAGATTTTCATTTCTTTTTGCAGCCATTTTTAGTTTATCAAGACAAATTTGCACGGCTCCATTATCTCTAGTTGATTTGATCCTTTGAAGCCTCTCAACCTGCCGATCGCGAACAGATTCGTCAATCTGCAAAATTTCAACCTTCTGTGGTTCTTCCTCCATGACATATTTATTTACACCGACGATTACTTGTTCACCTCGCTCAAGTGCCTTTTGATATTGATATGCTGATTCTTGAATTTCCCTCTGTGGAAAGCCAGCTTCAACGGCTTCAATCATTCCACCGAAATCGTCAATTCGGTCGAAATACTCAAAGCATCTGTTTATCATTTTCTCGGTCAAAGCTTCGACATAGTAAGAACCACCTAGTGGATCAACTGTATTTGCGACACCTGTTTCTTCAGCAATGATCTGTTGCGTACGCAAAGCAATCAAAGCAGCTAAATCAGTCGGTAAAGCTAAAGCCTCGTCATAAGCGTCAGTGTGAAGACTTTGAGTTCCACCAAGCACTGCTGCTAAAGCCTGAATTGCAACGCGGGCTATGTTGTTCAATGGTTGCTGAACTGTTAGTGAAACCCCTGCTGTTTGTGTGTGAAATCTAAGCTGCATCGAACGAGGATTTTGAGCACCAAATCTTTCTTTCATCGTCTTTGCCCAAATTACACGTGCAGCTCGATATTTGGCTATTTCTTCAAAAAAGTCATTGTGAGCATTAAAGAAAAAGGAAATTCTGGGTGCAAAATCATCTACTTTCAGCCCTCTGCGAATCCCGTACTCGACGTATTCAACGCCATCTCGAAGAGTAAATGCTAGCTCCTGAAGTGCTGTAGCCCCAGCCTCTCTAATGTGGTAGCCTGAAACTGAAATCGGATTATACTTCGGCAGATACTTCGAGCAAAATTCAAAGGTATCTATAACTAGTTTCATCGCCGGACGTATCGGATAAATCCATTCCTTTTGCGCAATGTATTCTTTGAGAATGTCATTCTGCAATGTTCCAGAGATTTTCTTAAAATCAGCACCCTGCTTTTCGGCAAGCGCAACATAAAACGCAAGGAAAATCCAAGCCGGTGCATTTATCGTCTGTGAAACAGTTACTTCCTCAAGATGAATTCCATCAAAAAGAACTTCAAAATCTGCAAATGATGAAACAGAAACGCCACACTTTCCAACTTCTCCTTCTGCTAAAGGTGAATCAGCATCAATTCCCATCAGCGTTGGCAAGTCATAGGCAACGGAAAGTCCAGTCTGCCCTTGTGACAGAAGATACTTAAATCTTTGATTAGTCTCTTCAGGAGTAGAGAAACCAGCAAATTGTCGCATTGTCCAAAGTTTTCCACGATAGCCCGTTGGATGAATGCCACGACGATAAGGATATTCGCCCGGAAAACCTATTTCGCTTACTTCTTCTAAATCTGCTTCCGTGTAAAGTCTCTTCACTGGTTCAAGACTTACACCTTCAAACTTCTCTTTACGTTCGGGCATCTTCTCTAGCGCAGGTTTTAGGGTTTCTTTTTCCCAACGCTCAAACTCTTCTTTCGCCTTTGACAAAGCCTTCTCAGTTTTCATAAATGTTACACTCCGTCTTTGATAATATTCTATCAAAGCCAAAATGGCAATCCTTGATAGCTGTTATTTAAAACCCATTGGAAGCAAAAAACGCCGAAGATACTGAAATAGTATCCAAACAAAAGACATGAAACGGAGAACTCGGTTGGAGATATGAATCGCTAGCCTTTTTGTTTGACAGATCAGATAAATCAATCAGCATTACCGTAGTCTGCGAAGATATGGAACCATTTAGTAGAAGCGCTAAATTAAGAACAAACCACCTTAAGCAGCTCACACTCACCAGCAATAGTTTGCACTTTGTTTACAAAAACTCACGCCATCGTTAATCATTCATTCCTCTCTCGCGATAGGAGAAAGCCTTTTAGCTTAAAGATGACATAGAGACTAATATTGAATCAGACTTCCTTCGCGTTTTGCTCGACGAATTGCTCGACTGAAAACCCAGATTGAAAACGGCAACAACACTGCAAGAAAACTTATTAAGACTAAAAATTCATTTTTTACCTGATCGAATCCTTTTCCTTGAATTAAAACAGAACGAATTGCATCTAAACCATGAGTTGACGGATTTGCGTAGGAAAGAGCTTTACCACCGAAGCTTCCCAAAGTTTCCTGTAGCATTTCTTTCGGGTAGAAAACGCCAGAAAAAAGTGCTGTCCCTGCACCAAGAATAATCGCAAAAGGATCGCCACGCTTGAAGACCATCGTAAAACTGGCCGACAGAATCCCGAGACAAGCCAGAACCGAAGTTGTTAAAATCATAAACATTAAAGCCAGAAGAAAGCTACCCCTGTACTCAACATTAAAGAAAAACCAACCAAAGAAAAGATAAAGAAATGAATAAAACGTAGCTTCAACATAAGCCCACGCCGAGCTTGAAAGAATCACGGTCGGAACGTTTATAGGAGTAACAAGTATGCTTTCGAGCGTCCCTTGCATTTGTTCCTGACGAATGGCTGTCGCAAGACTGGAAAACCCAACGAGAAAGTAGTTAAGCATCGCCATGCCGGTAAGCCATGCTGCAAGTGGATTTTTCCATTGCTCATATTGAGCAAGCGGAAAACCAGCAAAAATTCTTGAAATGAAATAAAATGTCGTGGTAACACCCAAAATCCAAAGAACCCGAATGAAGAACTCAACCCGATAGGAAAGAGCAAGCTGAAAATCTCTTATCACAAAAGCCCGAACGCGGCGAATCAGATAAATTATTTGTTCTAGCTTCATGGTTTTCTAGAAAGATATTTTCTCACCGCTTTTTATGGCTCTGTAAACGGACTCAACTATCTCGACCGACTTATAGCCGTCTAACGCAGTAACCGGCGGTGTCAACCCTTCTAATATCGAGTCAACAAAAGCTTTATCTTCCTGAACATATCCCCAACGTTCTTCCTTTTCGAGCATTGAAAAAGAAAGAAATTCAAAGTTTGCGTCCATTTCTTTTGAATCTATGAGACTCTCCATCTCCTGAGTCAGTATGGTCCTGTGATGACAGAAAACCTCGATTCTCTCGAAAGGAAACAACCAGCTTGCATCAGAAGAAGAAGCAAAAGTGCAATGAAATCCGTTCTTGAACTTGAATATCATCGAAAACTCGTCCAATTCGGGATATTCATGTTGAGAGCCGTAAGCTACAAGCTCCGATATTTCGCCGAATTGATAACGAATCATGTCAAAAAGATGAATCGTCGTTTCGTAGAGAAACCCACCAGTTATGTTCGGATCACCTGTCCAAGCAGGATTTTTTAACTCGCCTCGATTCATTTTGATATGAGCAGAGTGAGGCTGATCGCTTCTCAGTAACTCTCTTAATTTCACGTATACAGGAGCAAAGCGACGATTATGACCAACTTGAAACTTACATTTTGACTTTTGAGCCTCTTCAAGAAGAAGCCTTGCGCTTTCAAGTCCGATGGCAAAAGGCTTTTCACAAAAAACATGCTTTTCATGTCGCAGTGCATCAATCGCTATTTCGACATGAGTTTTATTAGGCGTGCAAACGAGAACAGCATCGCAGTTTTCAAACAGCTCTTCTCTTGAACGGCAAACGCGTCCACCGACGCTTCTTGCAGTTTTCTCAGCCTTTTCGTGAATAATGTCGTAAAGAGCAGAAATTTCTACTCTTTCATCCCGCGCATAAATTCTAGCGTGAACATTGCCAATATAACCCGTCCCAATGATTCCTACTCTTAGTCTGCTCATTTTTCACCTTCAATTATAAAGGTCGGAACCATACCTCCACCGCTAGATACATTTGCAAGCTCGCTTGAAGAAAGCCTTGTAAAAGCTGACTTGGCTTGACCAAAGAAAAGCAATGGATCAAGATCGACAAGCTGATCGAGCATTTTAACCTCGCCGACTTCTCCAAAAACCATCGGAAAAGGCTCTTTTGACGTTCGAACACGCTCTTGAACCAGATAGTCTCCATTTGCAAGCGCCGTATTTATGGCTTCTTCCCACTCAGCATCAAAACTAGTCCAACCAATGAAAATGCCATGCCCGCCATATTCATCGTTCGGTTTAAGAACGAGCTTTGAACGATTCTTGCGAGTCCATTCTATTAAATCTATTTCCTCGTTTTTGTATGTAGTCTTACCTTCTTGAAACCTTCTAGTCCAGGGAACATGTTGATTTATGGTCTCGATCTGCTCCTTTGTAAAAAGATGAGAGTATTTTTCATCGGTCAATACAGCAAAAACCGCTTTCTTGTGTATTATTTTTGACTGAAAACTGTTAACCATACAAATAGAGCGCGACCTATAAGCTTCGAGTAAAGCTGGATATTGCTCCATTATTGGCAGATATTCATTTACGAGCAATCGCTTATAAACTATGTCAATTTTAATACCCTTGCAGTAGAGCCGATCTCCGTCGAATTCAAGCTCTTCAGGAGCGCAAATTACCGAATCAAATCCTTGTTCATCAAAATAATCGCGGAAAAGCTCAAATTCCTTCTGAGTTGGTAAGTCCTTTAGATCAACTATTGCTATAACAGGCTTGTTTTCAGATTTTTTACCTAAGAATTCCTCGTAAGCGTCGAGGAGAACTTGTAAAAGTTTAGAGCGACCCTCAAAAGTGCTAACTTCGTATTTCTCCTTAAATTTTTTCATCACCGGAAGCTCGCTAAAAATTTCCGTAGCGGAATCAGCATATGCAATTCCGGCAGGACTTTCTCCATTAAGCTCAACAAAAGAAAAAGATTCATCCGTAAGAAATGAATCAAGTCGAGCCGTCGGCGAAATTCGACTATAGCCCGGATTTATGGAAATTAACTCTCGCTCAACAGGTGTCAAGCCGAGATCATCAAGAACTTGCTCACTTTCTAAAGCCGCATCTTTTACCTTTTGCAATGCCGACCAAACAATACTGCAAACTTCACAAACCTTTTCCCAATCTTTTCGAGTTATAAAATGCGGTCGTAGATACGGCGAAAGACGTCTACCACCGAAAATCAAACGCGCTTTCTCCAGGCCTTCATCAAGCTTTGACACAGATTCTCGCTTGAGAGATTCGTTTTCTAATAGATCGTGATAATAACTAACAGCTTCTTTTAACATAATTTTCAACTTGACATCTGTATAATTTTTTCAAATTCCGCTTCGGCAAGCGGCATAACGCTAAGACGTGGCTGTCGCACCAAAGCAATGTTTTCGAGAGTGCTTTCCCCCTTTATTTGCTGCAAAGTCACCGGCTTTTTAAGTTTTCTTATCGGCTTTATTTTAACCGCTGTCCATTCAGAATCCGTCGGATCGGGAAAATGTTCCTTTGAAACTTCTGCAAGCCCAACAACTGCTTTTTCTGCTCCTGAATGATAGAACAAAACCTTATCACCCTTTTTCATCTGCCGCAAATTGTTTCTAGCTTGATAGTTTCTTACGCCGGTCCAATCAGTTTCGCCTTCTTCAAGAAGTTGATCGAAAGAATATTCAGTTGGTTCTTGTTTGACTAGCCAATATCTCATAATCTACTTCTTCTTCTGTAAATCAATTGCCTTCTTGCTAAGCCACTTTGCCAAACGTTCAAGATAAGGTCTAAAGGGTTTGAAGATTTTACCGCGAATGCTTTTTGATTGCTGTATCTCTCCCCACTCCTTCAGGTATTTCTCCGTGTATTGCCGAACTTGAGATTCAAGACTTTGCTTTTTTACAGAATGCCTCAAGGTTAAATAATAGTGCTGACCCGAAAGCGAAATGATAATTGCAGCTAAATTTCCTCTGAAAGCACTTCTTGCCATTAGTCTTTTCGTAAATCCTTCAGTAGGTTGAAGAAGCGCCCCCATCGAAACCTCAAACCACGCAGCCTTGTTACCTACTTTTGGATGATAAAGCCCAGGAAGGTCTCCTGTAATCGGCAAGTCAAGCTTTACCTGTGGTGGCTTCACGAAATCAACAAGCCGTATTTTCTCAACCCCAACCAAATGTTCACCCGGTAAAAAATCTAAAACACTCTTGATTATTTTTTCCGTATCCTTTGGCAAATCAATTGTTGACTGATTCTCAATCTTGATTTCCGATCGCTTTTCTTTGTTTTTCAAACCTGCGAGTTTCAAAGCCATAGGTCTTAGGTAATTTTAATTTGTTGTAGCTACCTGTTGCAAATTTGCAACAGATTGAAATTAACCCCTACGCTCGTTCATGAAGCTAAGTGACCTATTTTCTGGCATTTAGATTCAGATACAGACACTGGCACGAAAATTGATCCTCTTGAAAGTTATGAGACAAACAACCCTTGCAAAGCCAATAAGCGCCTCTGGTATTGGATTGCATACCGGAATAAAGGCAAACATAACTCTAAAACCAGCTCCTGAAAACACAGGTTACATATTCGTTAGGAAAGACTTAGATGATTTCGAGATACCAGCTTCGATCGAGTATATTTCGCATTGCAGTTATGCAACAACGCTTCTTCGTAACGGCGTCGTCATTTCTACTTGCGAACATCTTTTATCGGCTTTGCGAGGAATGGAAGTTGATAATTGCTTTATAGAGATTGACGAAATGGAAGTGCCAATATTGGACGGGTCTTCAAAAAACTTCGTTAGAATGATTGAAGAAGCCGGTATTCGTCAACAACAATTGCCTCGCCGAATTCTAAAAGTAACCGAAAAAATAGAAGTTGTAGAAGATAGCAGAAAGATCAGCATCGAACCTTACGAAGGATTCAAAATAAACTGCATCATAGACTTCCCACATCCTCTCATTCGCCGCCAAGAATACGAGTTTGAGATGAAAAGTAGTAATTTCAAAAAAGAAATAGCACCGGCTAGAACTTTTGGTTTTTTCGAAGAAGTCGAGCGTCTTCGTCGTGCAAACCTTGCAAAAGGCGGTTCGCTTGAAAACGCCATTGTTCTAACCCGAGACCAAATTCTGAATTCAGAACCTTTACGATTTGAAAATGAATTCGTAAGGCACAAAATTCTTGACATAATCGGAGATTTTGCCCTTCTTGGTCTGCCGATTCAAGGAAAAATCTATGCTGAAAAAAGTGGACATGCTCTTCACGCCTCTTTAATGATAAAGCTAATAAAAAATAGCTCGGCATGGAAAATTATTGAAAGCTTTCGGATGAATTCTGCTAAAATTTAATTACCCAAAAAACCATGCCTAAAGCTAAAACGTCAGAAAGGTTCTTCGAGGCAAACATTTATTCAATCTTTGCTAACGGCGAAGAGAAACCTTTTAAGGATGTTTTAGCTGTCGAAGAACCCTTGGAAATCAGATTGAGTTTTTGGGAAGGCAACAAACCAGTCAATCAAACAATTTCCATAACGATGCGCACACCCGGTGAAGACGTAGAACTTGCTTTGGGATTCCTTTTTTCCGAAGGGATACTTGAAAGCAGATATGAAATAGCTTCGGTAAGGAACTGTTCAGCAAACACTGTAAAAGTTGATCTAAACGATAATGTAAAAATTCTCCTCAAAAATTTGAGGAGATTTTATACAAATTCCAGCTGCGGGCTTTGCGGTAAGCCGTCTCTTGAGGCTTTAGACTTAACAGGGATTGAAAAACTAAAGAACGGCTACCCTAAACTTAATTTAGAGATTATCTACAGCCTTTCTGAAAGGCTGACCCGAGCACAAGCTGGATTTAACCGAACTGGCGGACTACATGCGGCAGCACTTTTTGACACCAACGGAAATTTGCTAAGGTTAAAAGAAGACGTCGGAAGACACAATGCAGTTGACAAGCTGATCGGCTCTTATTTTCTGGAAGGTATTCTACCGCTTGACGACAAGATCCTTTTTCTAAGCGGTCGAGCTTCTTTTGAACTTATACAGAAGGCGTTGCGGGCAAGAATTCCCATTGTTTGTGCAGTTGGAGCTCCGTCAAGCCTTGCAGTTAAAACAGCCGAAAAGTTTGGTCTTACTCTTTTCGGATTTGTTCGAGAAAATCGTTTCAATCTTTACACAGATAGCGATCGTTTGAGGAAATAATATGAGCAAAAGGAAGCAATACGCGGCTGGTCTTCAAGCTATTTTCAGCACGTTCAAGGAAACTACACTAAAAACAGGATTATTAAGAGGAACTCGTCTTCTTCTTAATCTCAACCAAAAAGACGGGATTGATTGCAACGCCTGTGCGTGGACCGACCCAGAAGGAGATAGAACATTTGCGGAATTCTGTGAAAACGGAGCAAAGGCAATAGCTGATGAAGCTGTAAGACGCAAAGTAGATGAGAGCTTCTTTTCTAGATATAGCGTCGAAGAACTTGCAGAAAAAGACGATAAATGGCTAAATTCACAAGGCAGACTTACAAAGCCCATGTTTTTAGCTGAAGGTGAGTCACACTATAAGCCTATCTCTTGGGAGACAGTCTTTCGGATTATTGCAGACGAGCTAAACCAGCTCGCAACGCCTGATGAAGCGGTGTTTTACACTTCTGGCCGAACATCAAACGAAGCCGCCTTTCTTTATCAACTTTTTGTTCGCCAGTTTGGCACAAATAATTTGCCTGATTGCTCGAACATGTGTCACGAATCAAGTTCCGTAGCTTTAACCGAATCAATCGGCTTTGGCAAGGCTACAATCAGATTAGAAGACATCGAAAATGCGGAGCTTATAATCATAATGGGACAAAACCCGGGAACAAACGCTCCAAGAATGATGACTCACTTAAAACGTGCAAAAGAAAGCGGCGGTAAGATAATAGCAGTAAATCCTTTACCTGAAGCAGGCTTGATGGGATTTATTGATCCAAACCCTCAGCATTACGCAAGTTTCAAAACTTACGCTCTTACACTTCTTCGATCGAAAGTGACAAAGTTTGCTGATCTATATCTGCCCGTGCGAATAGGTGGCGACATGGCATTTTTGAAAGGCTTGATGAAAGCACTGCTTGAAATGGAAAAGAAAAGCCCTACTCCAATTTTAGACCACGATTTTATCAACGAAAAGACAGAAGGTTTTCAAGATTTTGTAGCACACTTAGAAAGTGTAAGCTGGGAAGATATTTTGTCTTCAAGCGGATTAAGCCTTGAGCAAATTCAGCAGGCAGCTAGAATGTACGCCGAGGCTCGAAGCGTAGTAACCTGCTGGGCAATGGGAATTACTCAACATAAACAAGCTGTAGGCACAATCCAAGACATTGTAAATCTTCACCTTTTGAGGGGAAACATAGGCAAACCAGGCGCAGGGCTTTGTCCTGTTCGCGGGCACTCGAATGTTCAAGGTGATAGAACCATGGGCATCTGGACAAAAATAAATCCTATTTTTCGACAAAGACTCGAAAGAGAATTTCACTTCAAAGTTCCCGATCGCCCAGGTTATACGACAGTTGAAGCAATTAGGGCAATGTATGAAGGACGAGTAAAAGTCTTCTTTGCTCTAGGCGGTAACTTCTTAAGCGCTGCGCCAGATACAAAGTATACCGAAAAGGCTTTGAGAAACTGTAATCTCACTGTTCAAGTCATAACGAAACTAAATAGGACTGCTGTTGTTACGGGTAAGAAAGCTTTGATTTTACCTTGTTTAGGCAGGACTGAAAAAGACTTAACAGGTGGTAAAGAACAGTTTGTTTCTACCGAAAGCACAATGCTTAATGTTCAAATGTCAAAAGGCATTCTCGAACCAATCTCTGAAGATTTAAGAAGCGAAGTATGGATCATCGGCAAGATGGCTCAAGCTGTTCTGAAAAATAAAGTCACCGTTGATTGGGAAAGAATGATAAATGATTACGATTTAATTCGTGAAGCCATCTCAAAAGTTGTGCCCGGATGCGAAAACTACAATCATAGAGTCAGGCAAAAAGGTGGTTTTTATCTTCCAAATCCGCCACGCGAAAGAATTTTTCTAACCGACTCTGGACGAGCAAAGTTTATAGTCAACTACATCGAGCCGATTAAGTGCGAAAAAGATGAGCTTTTGCTAACAACAATTCGTGCACATGATCAGTTCAATACGACCATTTACTCAGAAAGCGATAGATACAGAGGTATAAGTGGTTCACGTCGCGTTATTTTCATGAATCCGAAAGATATTGAAAGGTTAGGTCTTAAAGAAGGCAGTAAGGTAAAAATCACGAGCACTTTCAACGGTGAAGAAAGAAGCGTTGAAGGTTTTAGGGTTGTTAAGTATCCTATAGCCGAAAGATGTGCTGCAATGTATTTCCCAGAAGCAAACCCTTTAATTTCTATCGAAAGCGTTGCTGAAAAGAGTTTATGTCCCACGTCAAAGTTAGTGAAAGTAAAAGTCACAACTTGTCAGGATTTATCCTAGCAGGCGGTAAATCTTCAAGAATGGGCAAAAACAAGGCTCTTCTACAAATTGAAGGTAAAACTTTCCTCGAAATTGCAACCGAAAAGATTAGACCTTTCTGTAAAGAAGTTTTCGTAATAATCAATCGATCTCAAGAAGAAAGCTTTAGGCTTGTAAATGCAAATTTCGTTTTTGATGCAATAAAGGATCGCGGAGCTTTAGGTGGAATCTATACAAGCCTAAAATTTTCCTCTTCGCCACTTACCTTAGTCTTGGCTGTTGACTTACCTTTGGTTGAACCTTCCTTTATTTGCAGACTTATTCGGGCGGCTATAGAAATGGATACAGATGCTACTGTTTCTATTGATGAAAAAGGTTTTATACAACCTCTTTGCGCTATCTATCGAACAGACAAATGCTTGCCAAAAGCAGAGAAACTTATTTTAGAACGAGAAAATGCTTCGGTAAAAGACTTTCTGGCGGAACTATCAATGGTCAAAGTCACTTCAAAAACAAAGCAGTTGTTAAATGTAAACACAACAGAAGAGTATGAAGAAGCCCTGAAGCTTGCTAAAACAAGATTATCTCTGAAATAACTACTTCCCTTTAACATGCCTGATTAGTTTAAGAACCTGTAAACGGCTTGCACTAGTCTTCTTGACCGAAGCCTCATCAGGGAATTAACCTAAAATGTTTTGCTTATGAAAATAAGAATTCTTTATCACGGTAATTGTTTCGATGGAGTTGCATCAGCTGTTGTTTTCACAAAATTTTACAAAACAGTTATAAATCCAAGCTCGGACGGAGTCGAATATCGTCCAATGGTGCATCGCCCGAATAATGCTTTCGATTACGAAGCACTCTCAGATGAAGCAGAAAATGCCATTGTTGACTTCAAGTATTGTGCCGATGAAAGAGTAAAATGGTGGTTTGATCATCATGAATCTGCCTTTTTATCAAATGCCGATAGAGAGCATTTTCTTCGAGACACAAGCGGACAAAAATTTTTAGATACGGAAAGCAAATCCTGTTGCGAATTGATTGCAAGAATTGCTAGGGAAAAGTTTGGTTTCGTTGATGAGTTTCTTGAAGAACTAGTAAAATGGGCACATATTATTGACGGTGCGCTTTACGAATCTGCTGCTCAATGCGTTGAACTGAAGGAACCTGCTCTAAAGCTGATGCAAGTGATAGAGTTCGAGCGCGATCCAGATTTTATCGAAAAAATCATTCAAAACTTAATGAATAAAAGAATCGAAGAGGTAGTTGCCGACGAAGAAGTCCAAAAAAGGCTAAAGCCTATACTGAGCGAGCATTTCAAAACGATTGAGCTAATTAAAAACAAGGCAATTTATTCACGTGGCGTTGTAAGTTTTGATCTCGTGGACGAGGGAGTTGAAGTCTATAATAAATTTATCCCCTATTATCTTTACCCACAGACAACTTACAATGTTGGGATTACAAGAAGCGCATCGCGAACAAAGATATCGGTTGGGTCAAACCCTTGGGCACCACGCCCGAGAAGACACAACATAGCCCAAATCTGCGAGCGCTACGGCGGTGGCGGTCATGCCGTTGTTGGAGCAGTCTCGCTACCAGCAGAAGATGTAGAATTAGGCAGAAAATATATGCAAGAGATTATAAAAGAACTTCAATTTGACACTGATTGATTATGGACAACATTGATTGGAAGATTCTACGAGAGCTGCAAGAAAATGCTAGAATCAGTTTTGCTGAGCTAGGGCGGCGGGTTGGGCTTACCACATCAGCTGTAATAGAAAGAGTCCGCAAACTCGAAGATACAGGCGTAATTACTGGTTATCGTGCTTGCATTGATACATCAAAAATAGGCTTACCAATAACCGCTTTTATAAGAATGAGCATAACCGGTATAGACTATTCACAGATTATAAAGGTAGCCCAAGATTCCAGCGAAGTTTTAGAGTGTCATCGCGGAACAGGAAATGATTCTTTCATCATGAAAGTAGCCGTTTCAAGTGTCGAACATCTTCAAGAATTGATAGATAGATTCACGCCTTATGGAATCACTACTACTTCCATAGTTTTATCTTCACCCGTAAAAAGACGCACGATAGAATTTGAAAGTGTTCGTCGAATATAGCAGCCAATGAAGAGCCAGCTCTATAAACGAGCTTAGATTGACATACGTTCAAGAGCTTGTATAATAGCAAGTTAGATCACATCGAATTTATTTGAGTTGGAAATCTTCTAGATTTTCTAGATTTCATAATTTTCAGTGAGGAGAAATGATAAAAGCAGATATAGTAGATCGCGTTGCTAAGCAAACGGGAGTATCGAAGAGCAAAGCTGAAGAAGTAGTTGACTTAATCTTTGAATCGATGAAAGAAGCTCTAGCAAGAGGTGAGAGAATAGAGCTACGTGGCTTCGGAGTTTTCACAGTCAAACCACGTAAAAGAGGAATAGGTAGAAACCCTAGAACCGGACAAAAGGTGCCCATACCTGAAGGCAAAACAGTTCGTTTTAAGCCCGGAAAGGAAATCTCGCCAAGAATAGATGAATAAAGTTTTCAAACCGTGAAAAAAAGGTTAAACTATTCACGGTTTGTATTTATGAATGACAGGAACTTTGTCGGGGTTTTCTCTGTTAATCACTATGCTGATGAAAAAAGCACTTTCGTAAAGCATTCTGTTTTGTTTCTTCTCACATTTGTAACTGCAACTATTTCAGGCGCAATTTATCCCTTTGGACCTATCCAAATTTTCTCTGATTCGGCTGAAAACGTTTCTTACAATTTTTTAGACTATCTATACTTCCCGCTTTACTATGCTCTTTTTATTGCTGACGTTGTAAGGCTACTTTTAACAGATGTAAGTATTCTCATAGCAGGACTAAGCTTTTCTTCGTCCTTACTTTTTATTTTGCTTTCACACGAGGCAGGACACTATTTTGCCTGCAAGCTTTACGGAGTTAGAGCTACATTACCGTATTTCATACCTGTCCCACCTTTGATAGGTCCTGCTGGAACGCTAGGGGCTTTTATAAAGATAAAATCTTCCATACCATCAAGACGTGCAACTTTTGACATAGGTGTTTCAGGGCCTATTGCAGGATTTGTCGCTATAATTCCGATTGCTGTGCTTGGATTCATTCAGATGAAGCTTTCACCATCAGAAAATGTGCCCTCCGACATAGTTTTTGCTGACCCACCACTAATGAAGTTAATGGCAGCGCTTTTTAGCATAGATCTAACCCAGTTGGGATTTGCAAAGATGAACTCCTTTTATTCAGCGGCGTGGTTAGGGCTTTTGGTTACGGCTCTAAACCTCATGCCGGTAGGACAACTCGACGGAGGACATGCTGTGTATGCTTTGTTTGGCAAAAAAGCGCATTTTAGAATAGGGATTTTTTGTGTAATCTTTATGACTTTTTTAGCCTTGATAGGATTGGTATTTCACAATAGCCCAAGCGGGCTCGTATTTGCATTTCTTCTCGCGGTCATGCTCGCAGTGCCTCATCCTGAAACAGCCGAAAAAACTCCTTTGGACGGGAAAAGAAAGCTTATTGCATTAGCCGTTTTGCTCATTTTTTCTGTAAGTTTCACACCATTTCCGATTAAAATTTCATAAAGGAGTTTATCATGTCGGACCGAAAAGACTTTACAAAACAACAGCAACTTCGACACGAAGAATCTGTTTCAATTGATCAACAGATAGCACGTTTAGAAGAAGACGTCCGCAGGCTTAAGATAGATTTTGACATTTATTTTAACGGCGGCAGTAAAAGACCGCCGTACGAAGCCCGCGGAAGAGTTGAGGCTCAAATAAAAAAGCTATCAGACAAACGAAATTTAACTTATTCTCAACGCTATCTTCTTAACAGCATAATCTCTAGATACAACTCCTATAAGGACCTTTGGCGGCGAATAATGAAAGCCCGTAACGAACCCTTTTTCTAAAGGATTCGTAAGAATCAGAAAAAACCTGGAATTAACTTTGCTGAATACTAGTAACGTTTTCCGCTTGAGGGCCTTTCGGACCGTAAGATATTTCAAACTCTACTTCTTGTCCTTGGCTCAGTGTTCGGAAGCCCTTGCAATTTATTGCGCTATAGTGAACAAAAATGTCACGATCTCCTGGGCGCTCTATGAATCCATATCCTTTGGAGTTATTAAACCACTTAACCCTGCCAGTAAATTTAACTTTTTCCACGTTTTCCCTCCGAAAAAATAAAAATTTGAAAAGTTATGCTCAAAAATAAAAAGCTAAAAATAGTCTTTTTGAAAATTCGTTAGTTTTTAAGGAGGAAAAACTCTCGAAACGGCAAGAAATTTATCTAATTTTATGCACCTTGTCAAGTCACAAAGAACATCTGAAAACAAATTTTTTAAGCCTTTCTGCTAGACTTAAAAGAGATTAAAAAGCTAGAATAGTCTTCTCAAGATGTCAGAATACGGAAAAAACGCTCCGCTTTCTTATGGCAAGTATTTAAAGGTGCATGAGTTAATTAGTCTTCAGGAAACTTTATCCGAGCCTGAAAGCCATGACGAAATGCTTTTCATCATCATTCATCAAACTTACGAGCTATGGTTCAAACAGATGCTTCACGAAATTGATGCAATTATTGATTGGATAAGCAATGATCGGCTTTTCAGAGCGAATCATTCTTTGAAAACGGTAGTAGCGATTGGCAGGATTTTGGTCTCCCAGATACATATACTCGAAACGATGGCACCGATAGGCTTTTTGGAGTTTAGAGATCGCCTAAATCCGGCAAGCGGTTTCCAATCTTTTCAGTTCCGCGAGATAGAATTCGTTTCGGGTCTAAAAGATGAAAAAATTTTAGAGTCTTTCAAAAACGACGAAAACTCTTATAAAAGGCTCAAAAGAAGATATGATAGTCCATCGCTAGCTGATGTTTTCTGGCAAGCTTTAGAAAAGAGAGGCTTTAACGTATCAGATTCAAAAAGCAAAGTTGATGCAATCGTGAAGATTTTGGAAAAGCCAGAAAGAGAGCCACAAATCTATGTCATGCAAGATTTGTTGATTGACCATGATGAAAACATTTCCCTTTGGCGTTACCATCATGTCTTAATGGTTGAAAGGATGCTAGGAATGAAAAGAGGAACAGGCGGGTCAGAAGGAGCAGCATATTTAAGAACTACCTTAAATAAAAAGTTCATGCCAGAATTGTGGGAAGCTCGCACTTACCTGAAAATCTCCTAAACTTTCCTGTAAAATTCTACTCCATCGTTTCTAAATTCGACAGCCAGTTTACCGTTCATAACAGCGTAGTCAAGATGAGCTACCGTCTCTGAAATGGCAAGAAACTTTTGCGCTTCTTGACTAATTGCTTCAGGGAAAAGCTTACAGGCTATTTCAAACGCAGTTGCCCCTATTTCAGGAACAAGTTGAACAACTTTTTGCTGTCTTTCATTCGTTAACCTCAGATAACGATTAAAAACTTCTTCAAAATCGTAAATAGGATCTCCATGCCCACAATAAGTAAGCGTCGGCGATAAAGAACGAAGTCGAGAAACAGAAACCAGTTGCTCTGCAAGTGAAGGAAACCTTTTTTCACTATCAAACGGATCAAGAGAAAGAATAGGATTCGGAGTTATTCTCTTAAGAACGCAGTCTCCGCAAATTAAGGTTCTATCAGCTTCACGAAAAAAAGAGCAAGAGCCGGGCGTATGTCCTGGTGTATGTAGAATTTTCATAATACCATTATCAAATTCTATCTCGTCCTCGTCTCTTAGCGCTTTAACACTATCTGCTTCCAGCGTTTCAGTAAGTGTTCTTATCTTAGAATAAAAGCTTTTCATTTTTTCAACCATTGAAGCAGGAATACCAAGCCTTCGTAGCATTTGCTCATTTTCCGTCTTGTCGAATCTCCCAAACAAGTGACCAGTCTCCCATTCATGAATAAATATCTCTAAATCTTTCGCTTTGCGCAGGAGGAATTTTGCAAGTCCGCAGTGATCTTCGTGAGAATGTGTGAGAACAAGTCTGCGAATATCAGAAAATCTAATACCCTCCTTTGCAAGTCCTTTTTCTAAAACCTGAATAGCCTCTTCCGTTTTAGGTCCTACGTCTATAAGTGTTATAGGATTTTCCTTAATCAAATAAACATTAACGTTGCCAACAGGCAAAGGTGTTGGAAGCGTTATCTGCACTAGCTTCATAAACTAAAAAGGCTATCACAAGCTTTGCGAAATAACATACAACCCCAACAATTTTTCATCATTTCATATTTTCGACTTGATTTTCTTCTTTTTTTGGGTTAAAAACTTCAAAGCTATTAGAGTTAAAGAACTCTCTTATAACGAACACTAAAAGAGGTGAAAGGCGATGAAAGTGATCAAGTTTTTCGCGACAATTGTTTTATGTGTCTCGGCTTGTGCTGCGGTTTTTGCTCAAGCACAAGCTAGCACAGCTGATCTAACAGGAACCGTCGTTGACCCTAATGGAGCCGTTATTCAGGGGGCAACGATAACCGCTAAGAATATCGCAACTGGAGTTGCAAGGACTGTTCAGACCAACCAACTAGGAGAATATGTGATTATTGGTTTGCAGCCAGGCGATTACGAGATAATTGCCGAAGCGCCAAACTTCAAAAAGATAATAATATCTCCCATAAAACTAACTGTAGGTCAAAGAGCTGAACTTCAAATTAAGCTAGAAGTGGGTGAAGTCGGTGGTGAGGTAGTTGTTTCAGGTGATACAGTCGAACTCGTAGAAACCACCAGAACCGCCGTCGCGGCAACAATAGAACAAACCAGAATAGAAAACTTGCCAATAAATGAAAGAAGCGCTATAGGATTTGCTCTAACACTCTCTACAGTTAATCGCGACAATGGACGTCCAATTGGGCCAGCACCTACTTCAGGCTTAAACATTGGCGGACAACGAGGGCGTTCAACTCTCGTTCAAGTCGACGGAGTTGACTTTACAGATAATTCCGTAAATACAGCTCGTTCAACAGTTGGGCAGGAAGCTGTCCAAGAGTATCAAATCTCGACTAACTCTTACATGCCCGAATTCGGACGTGCCATTGGTGGAGTAGTTAACGTAGTTACAAAGCGTGGAACGAACGAATACAAAGGAAATCTTTTCTTTTTCGTTAGAGACAAAGTTATTCAAGCTCGTCCACCATTCGCACCTACGTCAGATAAACCTGACTTTACCCGGGTCCAATACGGAATAACTTTAGGAGGACCGATTGTTAAGGATAAAACGTTCTTCTTTACTGCCTTTGAGGGAAGGCAACGCCGTGAATCTGGATTTTTTACAAGCGACGTTGCGCGAGGTTTGACGGCATCGGTTACGTTGGGCCCACCGATTTTGCCTTTCACTCAGACGTTTGCCTTTTTGACACCTCAGCAAGCTCAATTTGCACAAAGTCTGATTGCAACAGGAAACGCAACTTTAATAAGCGCTGCTGTTCAATATCTTTATCTTGCTTCCAGCGGCTCACACACTGCTCTGAACGGCACAAATCCTTTGATTAGCGCTGGTGGAGCAATTCCAGCAGGTCAAGTCATAGGAGCTAGATTTTTCTTGTCAGGAGCGCCGGTTCCATTTAACACAGTCAATTCTGCAGGCGAACCCATAGCTTTTCGTCCGCTAAATCAGCTTCAAAGAGTATTCCCAGTTCGCGATAAAACTCACTTCTTCTCAATTCGCGGCGATCATACCTTCAATGCGAATAATCAGTTAACCGTTAGATTCAGTTACAATCCAAGTTTAGTTACTGGTATTCAGGTAGAATCTCAAAACCAAGCGCTTGGTCAAAATGACTTCTCACGAACGGGAATTGCCGATACGAAAGACTATGCCTTCACGGTTGGCTTAAACTCGAATCTAACGACCAATACCTTAAATGAATTCCGTTTCAGCTTTGGTCAAAGAAATACTACGTTTCGCTCCCAAATAGGCGACGCAGTTGCTTTTAACATATCCGGAACCGCATTTATAGGTCGCGAACTTTTCTCCCCAGTTGTCCGCACCGAAAGGAGATTCCAGTTTGCCGATAATTTCAACTGGGTCGTTGGAAAGCACACTTTCAAATTTGGGGCTGACATAAACTATGTTCAAATCCCATCAGCTAGATTTGAGCTTAACTTCGCTGGGCTCTTCAATTTTGGTCCACTTACGGCTGGAACTCTCAACCCTGCCTTCGCAACCTTGGGAGCGCCAGATTTTACACCAGTTCAGGCTTACGGTCTTGGATTTCCGTCAAATTACATACAAGGCTTTGGAAATCCTGTTAGCAAGATAAAAAATAGACCTCTTGCCTTCTATGCTCAAGACTCATGGAAAATTCATCCTAGGCTTACTCTCAATTACGGAATCCGATATGATGTTGAGCTGACAGACACAATTGCGCCAACGCCTTTCCGCGATCCCTTAACGGGTATTACGCTGTCGGCAGCGGATTTGCTTGCAGCGCAAGATGCTGTTAGGGTTCAACAAGGATTTCCACGCGATACTAACAATTTTGCGCCACGACTGGCAGCAGCCTGGGATGTGTTCGGAACTGGAAAAACCGTGATTCGCGCCGCAGCGGGACTCTTCTATGATCACCCACTCTTGGCAATAGCCTTTAACTCGGACATCGCAGATGCAGCACAACAACAGCAAGGGGTTTTCCTGCCGGGCAGTCCTGCTCCTAATGCCTCTTTGAATGCAACGCAGATCTTCCACGGCACTGTATGCACCGCAGCAACGATCAATCCCATTTGCCCTACCGGTGTTTTTACACCTGGAGCAGCTTCTACAGCTCAATATCTATTCGGACGTCAGCGCTTTAATGATCAAACTTTTCCAGGATTTGGTCCCGTTTTGCCTTTCACATTGCCAGTTGAAAAAGACTTTAAATACGCTTCCGCTTTCCAAGCAAACCTCACTTTGGAGCAGCAGCTTACAAAAGATATGTCCTTATCGGTTGGCTATCTAAGAGTTGCTGCCAGGAATTTACCTCGTCCAACGGATTTAAATACTCCAAATACTGCGTTGCAGATTCAAAATTTTCAACGCTTTTCAGGAGGACTTCTGCCAACAAGCAGAACAGAAGTGATAACTGGAATTGCAATTCCTACGTCAGCCCCCGGAAGTAGCTTTGTAAATGCTTATGGCGTTACCTGCGTAGTAGTAATTCCTGGAATGATTGCCCAATGTCCATTAGGTAGAGTCATAAATACCGTTGTTGCAAACTTCTTCCGTCCAAATGCTCCTAACTACTTCTTGGCTCAAGCTCTTTCTGGTGGAACGGTCACAAAGGCAGTTCTGGATGCGCAACTTGCAGGAACTTTGCGCACCCCCGGAGTGCTGTCACCATTTGGTGCGGTTAATGCCCAAATATCTAATGGTTTCTCAAATTATGACGCTATGAACGTCGAGCTAAGACGCCGATTTGCAAATAACTTCTTATTTTTTGCTACCTATACCTGGTCTCACGCTATTGACGACTCTTCTGACTTACAAACTCTCTTAATCGCGCAAGATACAACTAGAGAAAAACTTGAGAAAGCAAATTCGCTTTTCGACCAAAGACACCGATTTGTATTCAGCGGAGTCTTAACTTCACCTCAAGGATGGGCAAAATCAGATAGCCTTACGAAGCGCTTTTTTGCTGATTTTACCATTTCAACCATTATAGAGCTTTCGTCAGGTCGCCCATTTAACATCATCACTAACGTTGACACTAATAATGACCTTTCTACTCAGACAGACCGTCCGAGCGTCCGTCCTGATGGAACGCTTTGTCTGCCAGGAACTGCTGGATGCACTCCGTTGATTACCGACGGAAGATTTTCAATAGGGAATCTCGGCAGAAATATGGGTATAACCAAAGGTTTTGCCTCGTTGGACTTAAGAATTACCAAAGCCATTAGGTTTAGCGAGAAGATAAGGATGGACATTATTGCGGAGGGCTTTAATCTCTTCAACCGCTTCAATCAAGCTGCTGCATCGCCTTTCTTTGAAGACGTAAATGCCTTCGGTCGGCGCTCAAAGGGTGGCAAATACTTCAGCAGACCAACCGCAGCTTACGATCAACGACAATTCCAATTTGGAGTTAAGCTGAACTTCTAGCCCAAACTTTTCATCAGGAAAAGGTCGGTTCCGAAAAGGGACCGACCTTTCTTTTTGGAAGCAGGTTTTAGGCTAAAATTTATATGTGGATTTAGCGGAAAAAATCAAACAGAAAGCTTTTGAATTGGGCTTCCACAAAATCGGATTCGCTCGGGCTGAAATTTTAACTGAAGAACTAGAGTTCTTAAAGGCTTGGCTTAGCAAAGGTTTTCACGGCGAGATGAAATGGCTTGAAAAGGAACCCGAAAAAAGAGCCGATCCGAAACAGCTTTTTCCAGAAGTAAAAACTGTTATTTGTGCTGCGATGAATTATTACACGCCTTATGAATATCCGAAGCAGGTTGGCAAGATTTCGCGTTATGCTTGGGGTGAAGACTATCACGAAGTATTGAAGAAAAAACTTCATGAGCTTCTTGCCTACATTAAAACGCTTGATGAGCGAGCAGAAGGTAAAGTTTGTGTTGATACTTCGCCGATACTGGAAAAGGCATGGGCAGTAAAAGCCGGTCTTGGCTGGATCGGAAAACACACCAATCTTATCACTAAGGAGTATGGCTCATGGGTTTTCCTTGGCGAAATTTTGATAAACCTCGAAATTAGCGATTCTGCAACAATAGAAACAGATCACTGCGGCAATTGCCGTGCCTGCATAGATGCTTGTCCAACAAATGCTATTTCAGAGCCTTATCAGCTCAATGCGTCCCTTTGCATCTCGTATGCGACAATTGAACTTAGAAAAGCAGAAATACCGGAAACAATTTCAAAAAAATTAGAAGGATGGTTTTACGGTTGCGACATCTGTCAAGAGGTCTGCCCATGGAATAGGTTCCAAAAACCAACAGAACAAGAAGCCTTCAAGCCGCGCGCCAATACGATAGTTGATTTGGAAGAAATTCTTTCAATGGATGAGAAGAAATATGCTGAAAGATTCAGAAGAAGTGCTATGAAAAGAGCAAAACTTCATGGATTAAAAAGAAATGCAAAAGCCTTAAAAAGCAATGTAAGCTAAGTCTTCACAGTTGAAAATTTACCTTTGTGCTTGATATTCTACATCTCTTTAGACAAGCTAAGCAAACCGAATCTCGGGGAATTTTCGGTCTAGAAGTAAGAAGGAGGAGATAAGGTGAAAATCATTTTAGCTATTATTTTTTTTGAAGTTTTGATCTTTACACAAGTAAGCGATACTACAAACAAAAAAGAAGTACTTATTGAAAGAACCAAAACCGGAGAGGTAAAAAGTAAAAAGCCTTTAGACACTAATCAGCGTAAGATCAGAAATAAGATAGACAAATCTGCCACCAGTATCTCTGGTAACTTTCCTTCTGAGAAGACTTTTCTAGTTTCTACCTTGTCAGCTCCAATAAGGAAACAAGCCAAAACCAGCTCACCAATTTTCGGAAGGTTCAAGCTTGGTGAAAAGGTTAGTCTTTTAGAAAAAAAACCTAACTGGTCTAAAGTTAAAAGCAGCTCTAGCGAAAAGGTAGGTTGGCTTCCTACGGAAGACTTAATAGAACTAAAAAGAGATTCTTCGGAGAAAATTTATTTACAGATAGCTAGCCGAAATTACGGGCAAGAGATGAGCTTTGCAAAAGCCCTGGAACTAGCCAACTTTATAACAGAGTCGATGACAAATGTAAAAACACCTGAGACAAAGGCAGAGATGGAATTTCTGTTTTTGCTTTCCTTAAGGAAAGCTGCTGCTAATTATAAACAAAGTTCTTCACCAGATGAATTCCCGAAAAAATACACTCCTTTTTTGGTTTACGACGAAATTTCAAATAGATGGTTAGTTTCTTCAGAATCATTTTGGAACTTGAGCGAGAAATACAAAGAGCTACCAATAGCTGAAAGGATTGCTTGGGAAGCAGCTCAAAACCCTCTTCCAGGTGAATGCGAAGGATTCATCGTTTGTTATCTTTATAGACTACGCGTTACAAAAGCCGAATATCTCAGATTATACCCGAATGGTGAAAAAGCAAAACAGGCCTTACAAGACATTGAAAATTCGTTGGGACTGATGATCTCAGACAAATACATATTTCAAAAACCTTCTGATGTAACTGACAAAGCAGATTTTTTCAAGCTGATAGCTGAACTGAGAACTATCGTTTCCAGGTTAGTCTTCATCGAGAAGGAAAGAGTTTTAAGACAGCTTAAACTATTAGCTGACAGTCTATGAGATTTCCGACCAGATTCAGGTTCCTAAGTAAACAAGAGCACATCATAGCTTCAGAAGTTTTTGGCAAAAAAGTTCCTAGTAGAAGAAAAATCATAATAACAAACGGCGCTGGCCTTGGCGATAGAGCTTTTACAATCCCGTTTTCTCTGATTTTAGTTTTGTTCATGACGTTAGCGGCTATCCCGATGGGATTTATAACCACCATTACTGTTTTTATCACGACCGTGCTTTCTACTTCTTTGAATTTTGGATATTTTGTAAATGTAGGTAAAGCTTACTCAAATCTTGATTCAACAAATCAAGCTATTCTTATCCACGAAATGGTACACGTTTTACAAGGTGAGGAAAGCTTTTTTTCGATTAGCTACGTTGTAAATTCTTGCTTTTATCAGATTTTACAAGGACGAAAAGCTTACTGTTATGTATTAGGTAAAAAATGGAAAGACTACACTGCCGAACAGCAAGCCCAAATCATTGAAGATTGGTTCAGAAATGGCAAGATGGAAGACGACGTTCGTCGAAAATACATAGACGAAAATCTAAGGAAATCTTGAAATGCCTTCAGGAAAAACCCATGATGCAATAACAATTCTTCTTTCTGTTCCAACTTTTGCCTTTGCTTACCGAATAACAGATGAGCTTAACGCACCCATGATTTTAACGGCTGGATTTCTTTTTGGTGGATTTATTTTCGGTCCCGATCTGGATACCGTAAGCAGGCAATACCGTAGATGGGGAATTTTTAGGTTTCTATGGCTACCATATCGTGTAATCATAGAACACCGATCGAGATTGTCACATGGGCTAATTTTTGGTGCAGCTTTCAGAGTTATTTATTTCGCTGGGGTGACAACTCTATTTCTATTTGCTGTTGCCTATGTATTGGCTTTGAAAGCTAACATGCAACCACCAGGATTTATAGAAATTCTTGAGTCATGGAAAGGCCTAATTTCACAGATTGAGAAGCATTTTGGCGAAGGTGCGCCCTTTTATTTCTTCGGTGGCATCTGGCTTGGCTCAGCATCCCATACCTTAACCGACGTAGCGATCACATTTATAAAAACTGGCAAAGTGAAGAACTTCTTATAAGAATTACGAACTTTTTCGAGCCTTTGAAAGCCTAAGTGCTTGAATTCTAACAGCTTCCGAAACGTTGCGGTTTCTGCTTAAAGCTTCTAGGTCCTTCAAATGTAGCCTTGAAATAAGGTTCATCGCTACTGGAACAGGAGTTCTAGGATTTCTTGCGAGGTTGTGAATTATTGGGTAACTTCTTGCCCAGTGACGATTTAAGGCTATTTGTCTTAGAACTTGTTCGGGAATGTTTCTCATGGCAGAGATTTTTTCAACTTCTTGTTCTGTAATTCTTGGATTTTGAATAACGGCTTGAGCAACTATCTGATTTGGGTCTCGAATCAATATTCCACGAGCTTCTCGGTCACCTCTTAACGCCAACTTTATCCGGTCTTTTACGTTCATTTTCATGATACGATTAACCAGGGCAACTCTTTCAGGCGACGCTATTTCAGTGTCAGATTTGAAGTCACCCAAAATTTTATTTATAGCTGCAATCTTTTGCTCCTCTGTTTCTTCGTAAACTTCTTCAATTAGTTCAAACGCAATCCATGAGTCATCAACTTCCGCATTCGGAATTTCGATGTGCTTAGCAATAAGCAAGGCATCTTCTACGGTTAATTTATTTTCATCAAGGTTTCTGACAAAGTCAGCTTGTTCTATAAATTCGGCTGCGGCAAGATTGCCTTGTGCTCGCAGTTCCTGAGCAATTTGCTGTGCTCCTCGCTCCTTTTCAAAGAACTCTCTTTTGGTTTCAAGAGCGCGGCGTTTAGCTTCAGCTGAACTATTTGGATTTTCAAGTATCGCCTCGATTATCTCGGGGTATCTGATAAGCCGTTGCTGATTTATCGCTACGAGCTCAAGCAAACTAGCATTTTTCGATTTCCGAGCAAATTCTAAAATCGCACTATCAGGAGTTTTAGTGTTAGTTATGACAGCTTCCTGAATCTCCGAAGGACAATCTTCTAACTTGACAAGGTAAGACAGAGCTTGCTCTGATATTTCAGAATTTTTGATTACGTCGATCAAGCTTAAATCCCTTACATGCTCTTTTAAGGAACTCTGAGCAGTTGAAGAAATCTCCTCATCTTGTTCTTTAGCAAGTGCAGTTAAAATCTCTATAAGCTCTGCTTGAGAAAGAGGTAAAATACCGCGTGCTGCGGTAAGGCGCACAGCTTTTGGCGCCGTGCCTTCAATGATCGCTTTAACCACAGGATTTGAAAAGCTTGACATAAAACTTTTTTCGACTAAATTCTAACAAACAGCGCTCTAGAAGAAAAACCTTTTTAGCTTGACAGCGGCAATGTGCTACACTAACATTTTCAATCATATATGACAGCTAAGCAGTTAATTGAAACTAAGATCAAAGAGAAAACAGCAGTAATAGGCGTTATAGGATTAGGCTACGTTGGGCTACCTTTAATAGTAGAGTTTTGCTCTAAAGAATTTAAGGGTTTAGGATTCGAGGTCGATCAAAAAAAGGTAAATACGCTACTTTCAGGAGAATCTTATATTGTTGATGTTCCGTCTGAAAGAGTCTCAAAATGTGTTCAAGAGGGACGGCTTTCAGTAACAACGGACTTTTCAAAATTGAAAGAGTGCGACGTAATAATTATTTGCGTTCCAACGCCTCTCAGAAAAACAAAAGATCCGGACATGAGCTACATTCTTGCTGCAGGTGAAAAAATCAAAGAATATGCTCGTGGCGGTCAGCTAATAATTCTAGAATCAACGACTTACCCAGGGACAACCGACGAGGTTCTAAAGCCAATGATTGAAGAAGCTGGTTTGAAGCTGGATGAAGACTTTCTGCTGGCATTTTCTCCTGAAAGGGTTGACCCGGGAAACCCACAATTTCAAACTCACAACATCCCCAAGGTTGTAGGCGGAGTTTCAAAAGATTCTACCGAAGTAGCTTCTCTTCTTTATTCTCAAATAGTCGAAAAGGTATATCCTGTAAGCTCAGCACGTGTAGCTGAAGCGGCAAAGCTTTGGGAAAATACTTTTCGTGCAATAAATATCGGCATGGCAAATGAAATGGCAAAACTTTGTAGAACGCTTGGCATTGACACTTGGGAAGTCGTCAAAGCAGCCGCAACAAAACCCTTCGGATTCATGCCCTTCTATCCAGGTCCTGGAATCGGAGGTCACTGTATCCCCTTAGACCCGCATTATCTTTCGTGGAAAGCCCGTCAACACGGATTTGATTCAAAATTCATAACTTTAGCAGAAGAAATAAATTCCTCAATGCCAAAATACGTAGTCGAACTCGTCCGTGATGCTTTGAACGATGCAAGAAAACCAATTAAAGGTTCTAGAGTTTTAATCATAGGTGTTGCTTATAAGCGCAATATAGACGATGTCAGAGAGTCACCAGCTTTATCAGTTATTGATTTATTACGAGCTAATGGAGCGGAAGTATGCTATCACGACCCGTTCGTTCCAGAAGTAACATTTGATCACTCGTATACAATCGGAGATGGTGAGCCTCTTTACAATCAAGAACTAACCGATGAGTTAATACAGTCAGCAGATTGTGTTGTGATCTGCACCGATCACTCAAACATTGATTATAAACGCATTTGTGAGAATGCCTGTTTAATAGTCGATACCCGAAATGCCCTTTCTGAAGAAGTAAGAAACGGTAGCAAAGCAAAGATCGTTAGACTTTAGTATGCTGAAAGTATTAAATGTAGTCGGTGCTAGACCTAACTTCATGAAGATAGCACCGATTATGAAGATCATGAAAAAGCAGGAAAGCGATTTTTTGCCTTTGCTTGTCCATACCGGTCAACATTACGACTTTTCAATGTCAGAAGCTTTCTTTAAGGAGCTCGAAATTCCAGAGCCTGACTTTTACCTTGGAGTAGGTTCAGCTTCTCACGCAGTTCAAACCGCAAAAATAATGATAGCTTTCGAGGAAGTAGTGACAAAAGAAAAACCCAATTGGGTCGTAGTGGTGGGCGATGTAAATTCAACTATTGCCTGCGCACTTGTTTGTGCAAAACTAGGAATCAAGGTCGCACACGTTGAGGCAGGGCTTCGCTCTCGCGATCGAACGATGCCGGAAGAGATAAACCGAATTCTCACGGATGCCATCTCTGATTTGCTCTTTACAACCTGTGAGGAAGCAAACGAAAACCTCAAAGCTGAAGGCATATCAGCCGAAAAGATAGAATTTGTCGGCAATGTAATGATTGATTCCCTTTTTTTCGGCCTTGAGAAGGCAAAAAAAAGTAAAATCAGAGAAAATCTTGGTATCGAAGGAATTGATTATGCAGTTTTAACCCTGCATCGCCCATCAAACGTAGATAACGAAGAAAACTTCAAGCAGCTCCTAGAAGCTTTAATTGAGATTTCACGAAAAATACCGATAATTTTCCCTGCACATCCACGGACTAAAACCAATATGGAGAAATTCGGACTCGAGAAAGCTCTAAATTCTTCTCAAATTCGGCTTATTGAACCCTTAAGCTACTTCGACTTTCTAAATCTTTTTTCAGGGGCAAAGTTTGTAATGACCGATTCAGGTGGGCTACAAGAAGAAACTACAGCGCTTGCAATACCATGTTTAACTTTGCGGGAAAACACGGAAAGAATGATTACAGTTGAAATGGGGACCAACGAACTAGTCGGCACAAATCCCGAAAGGATAGTAGCAAAAGCTTTCGAAATACTAGATGGAAAATTTGAAAAAGTCGGGAAAACGCCGCCACTATGGGATGGAAAGACAGCAGAAAGAATTTGCAATGCTTTACTAAGAAGAGGTTACGGGTAAACTTGTCGGATATTTCTCATTCCAACAGGCTGTGCAAAGACGTTCAGCTTCTATTCCGATAGCTTCTATCATTCCCTCAAGTGAAAGATACCCTAGCGAATCAGCTTCGATATACCGACAAACTTCTTCAACCGAAAGTTGTGCGGCAATAAGTTCTGCCTTCGTTGGCGTATCAACTCCATAATAACAAGGCGAAATCGTAGGCGGGCAGCTTATCCTAAGATGCACTTGCGTCGCGCCTGCCTCTCTTACCATCTGAACAATTTTGCGAGAAGTCGTCCCGCGAACAATTGAATCATCAACTAAAACAATGCGCTTACCCCTAATCAAATCCTTTATCGGATTAAGCTTTAAGCGAACACCGAAGGAGCGAATACTTTGAGACGGTTCTATGAAGGTTCGACCTATGTAATGATTCCTGATAATCGCTTGTCTAAATGGTATGCCAGATTGAGCAGCATATCCGATTGCAGCAGCTACGCCAGAATCCGGCACTGGAACAACTATGTCTGCATCACACGGTTGCTCGATGGCAAGTCTTCGACCCATCTTGTGCCTTGATTCATTGACTGAACGACCAAAAATAATCGAATCTGGGCGTGAAAAATATACATGTTCAAAGGCGCAAAAGGCCAGACGTTTTTTTTCAAAGGGAAATAATGACTGAAGTCCATCCTGATTTATTATGAGCATTTCGCCGGGCTTTATTTCCCTAACGTATTCAGCATCAATAAGGTCAAAAGCACAAGTCTCGCTTGCAAGACACCAAGCATCTTTTAACTTCCCAAGCACAAGCGGGCGGAAACCCCTAGGATCTCTAACAGCAATAAGTGAATCTAATGTCAAGAAAAGAAGCGAAAAAGCTCCTTCTAAATCTCTCAAAACCTCCGAAATCGCTTCCGTAACGCTATTAGCTTTAATTCTAGCTATCGAATGCAAAATCGTTTCCGTATCAGATGTAGAAGAAAAAATTGCACCTAGTTTCTCTAACTCCTTTCGCCTTTGCGCAGCGAATGGAAGATTACCGTTATGACAAATGGCAATTTGCCCGTGTTGACAGGTTACCGCAAAAGGTTGAACTTCTTTTATCGTATTTTTCCCAGCAGTCGAATATCGAGTGTGCCCGATGGCGATATGTCCCTTTAGTTTCTTGAGCACTTCTTCACTTAAAACATCAGCAACTAACCCTATGGAACGAAACTGATGAAGCTCCGTCCCGTCCGAAGAAACTATTCCGCAAGCTTCCTGCCCGCGATGTTGAAGCGCAAACAGACCTAATTGTACAATTGTAGAGGCTTCATTGTGTCCATATATGCCAAAAATTCCGCATTCTTCTAGAAATTTATCGAACATTACATTTCAGATTACCAAAATCTACTTGTTTTGAAAAAAGCTTTGCCTCAGCGAAAATAACTTAATAACCATGGATAGCATAAAACTAGGACTAAAAGAGAACTGGAGACAGTTTGCTCTTCTTGTTGTAATAAATGCTTTTGTTGGCGGAATGGTTGGGATGGAACGCTCCATTTTTCCAGAGTTTGCTACTACTCAATTTGGAGTCACATCCAACA
Organism: Pyrinomonadaceae bacterium; assembly: GCA_025054715.1. Classification (GTDB taxonomy): domain Bacteria; phylum Acidobacteriota; class Blastocatellia; order Pyrinomonadales; family Pyrinomonadaceae; genus J014. Next base: position 407,526 of record JANWYH010000002.1, on the reverse strand, counting down.
CAGCTATTCTCTCCTTTATCCTGGCTTTCGGCTTGACAAAAGCTATAACAAACTACTTCACAGGACGATTATCCAACAGTTTCGGTCGGAAAAGATTGTTGATTGTCGGCTGGCTTTTGGCTATGCCAATACCTTTCATTTTAATTCACGCACCTAGCTGGAATTGGATTGTTTTTGCAAACTGCTTGCTAGGAATAAGCCAAGGACTTTCATGGAGCAGCACCGTAATAATGAAGATAGATTTAGTCGGCGAAAAGCAAAGAGGGTTAGCGATGGGGCTAAATGAATTCGCCGGCTATCTGTCAGTTGGCTTAATTTCTTATTTTACCGGATACGTGGTTTACACTTACGGCATCTTCCCGTATCCTTTCTACATCGGGTTTGTCTTAGTTTTCGGAGGTTTCCTATTAACGCTATTAACGAAAGACACCATTCAGTTTGTTAAGAAGGAAAGTAAAAACAGCGAAAAACCGATCTTAAGAAGTGTTTTTGTAGAAACTAGCCTGAAAAACAAAAATTTGAGTGCGATAACCCAGGCCGGTTTAGTGAATAACCTTAACGATGGAATGATCTGGGGTTTGTTACCGATTTATCTCAGCTTGCTTGAATACAAAGCTGATAGCATTGGCATCATAGCCGGCATATATCCGATGGTTTGGGGATTTGGACAACTTTTTACAGGAAAAGCAGCTGATATTTACCCTAAGAAAACCATGCTCTTTTTGGGAATGCTTCTTCAAGCAATGGTAATTCTACTACTTCCATCAGTAGAAGACTTCTTTCTACTCATCGGACTAACTACAGTCTTAGGTATAGGAACGGCAATGGTTTATCCTACGTTTCTAGCGGCTATTGCTGAATTTACACACCCGGAGCAAAGAGCAGAAAGCTTAGGTGTATTTCGGTTTTGGCGCGATTTTGGTTATGCAATCGGAGCATTGATTTCAGGTGTTACGGCAGACATTCTCGGCATCAAAGCAGCAATTTTACTCGTAGGTGCTTTGACTGCCCTTTCAGCTTTCGTGATATGGCAAAGAATGAGTCATTCTTGAATTTTAGTCGCTTGGCTTGCTACGAACCGCCACTTGCCTTCTACCTTTGCATAAACGTTTATCCATCGATACGCTGTTCGTCTTGCATCATCACTCTCTAAGTAGCTCCTACCCGTAACAACAGCTACATCGCCATCAAACACGTTTATTTGCATTTCTTCGGGCTTTGCAGTTTCCAGCGTTTTTTCACCTGAAAGAAGAGTTCTTATGCGTTCTCTCTTGCTATCAACCTTACCAGATGCGTGTGTATGAGTGAATCGGTCATCAAAGAGTTCTTCCAAAACTCTCTCATCACGTGCTTTTACAGCTTCTTCGATTTTTTGCCTTAGATTTTTTATTTCCTGCCGCTCTTCCCCGCTCTTTTTACAACTGCTCAAAACCACGATAAACAAACCTAGCAAAAGGCAAATAAGTAATCTCATAAATATAAAATTATTACATAAATCGAAGTCAACACGATTTCCTACACAACGCAATATGCATGTGCAGCAGGGTTGATTAATTTGATATGATTTACTTTATGCAAAAGATTTTGTTTAGATGGATTGCAGGGCTAGCTGTTGGCCTTTTTATACTCTACCTTCTTTTTACAAATTTTTCCGAACAACCTGGCATTCCTCCGAAAAGCGAAAGAAAGGATGTAAGCGAAGTAAGGCTCAGGTATTTTGACGGAAAAGGCGAGTGGTCGCTTGCAGATCATCGAGGAAAAGTCGTTTTAATAAATTACTGGGCAACATGGTGTCCACCATGCCGTTATGAAATGCCTACTCTTGTCAGAATATCCCAAACATATAAGGATAAACCTTTTGAAATCGTAGGAGTTACGGTTGATGAAGACTTAAGTCAGATTCCATCATTTGTCGAAAGATATTCGATTCCATATCCCATTTTGATTAAAGACCTTGATCCAAACGTAGGAGCATTCTTGTCGTTGCCTACTACTTTTCTCTACGATAAACAAGGTCGGCTAGCAAAACGTTACGTCGGCGTCGTGAGAGAATCAACCTTACATGCCGATATAAGTACCTTGTTAAATGAATAGTAGAGACTGCCTTTTACACGAGTCTTAACTTTAGCCACGCTTTTGAGAAAAATAACATCAAAAGTGAACTATCACCTTGCAATTCCTATCTGTCATAGAAACATGTCAAAGGCAATTTGTATAAATTTTATTCTGAAACGAGATTGAAAAAAGTTTCATTTACATATAACCTTATAGTTATGAAAAGAGAAACCATCTGGGGAGACATTCAAATTTTCGATGCTCACGTTCACTTTTTCTCACATAAGTATTTCAGAATGCTTGCCGAGCAGTCACAAAATCTGAGAAAAGACGGTAACGCAGTTGAGAGAATAGGAGAAATAACTGGCTTGGAAATGCCACCCGAAAACCCCGTTGATTTTGCTTATAGGTGGATACAAGAACTCGACCAAAAGGGGATTGAAAAGGCTATGATGATGGCTAGCCTGCCAGGCGATGAAGATTCAGTGTCAGAAGCCGTCAGAGCCTTTCCGGACAGAATTTATGGAGGATTTTTCTTTAACCCGCTTCTGACTGACGCTTTTGAACGGGCAAAACGAGCTTTCGATGAGTTCAACTTGAAGGTAATCTGTTTCTTTCCAGCGATGCATGGTTACTCTGTGGCAGATAATGAAACGGTTCATCAAATTATTCGAGAGTTAGTTCAAAAACGGAATGGAAGGGCTGTATTTATTCATTGCGGAGCTTTAAGCATCGGAATTCGTAAGAAGCTTGGACTGAAAAGCGTTTTTGATTTAAGACTGTCAAATCCACTTGAGGTCCATAAGCTAGCCTCCGAATATCCTGATGTAAACTTCATAATTCCACACTTTGGAGCTGGTCTTTTCCGTGAAGCTTTGATGGCAGCGGAGCTTTGTCCAAACATTTATTTCGACACTTCCAGCAGTAACCGTTGGGTTCAGTATGAACCCTCAAATATCAGCATAAAGGAGGTTTTCGAAAAAGCACTTGAGATTTTGGGACCGAAAAGACTTCTTTTCGGGACAGACTCTTCATTTTTCCCTCGCGGCTGGAATCAGGAAGTTTTCGACACTCAGGTCAAAACATTAGCAGAAATAGGCATCAGCAAAGAAGATGCTCAGAATATTTTCTACGGTAACCTTTCAAGAATTTTGTCGGAGTAAGCAATTTGTAAAGCTTTTTTCTTCTTAAATTTTCAAAATCCTTAAAAAACATGTCGTAGTACCTTTTTTCTATCGTCTCTGCATCGAAAATTACAAAAAAGTCAATAGTTTTGAATTGTCGGTCAATCGCTGGTTCGCTGCAAACCTTTGCTCCTATTCGCAGATAAGTATTGAAAAGCTTTGGTAGCTGCACTTGTGAATCGTCAGGTACAACCTCTGATTTGCAGACATATTCACTTCTTGGCTGGATTCTCAACGTCGGATGAAAACGTTTTTCTTTCTTAAGACGCTCGAAAGCCTTTAGCCCTTCAATTACATCTAATGTAGGAATCGAACAGCAACCAAAAAAGTATCTCTTTTTCTTCAGGCTCAAATAAAGTGCTAATCCTTTCCAAAGAAGAAAAAGAACTCGATTATTTCTATGTTCACGTGCAATACAAGCACGTCCTATTTCAACCGACTGCTTTAGAATCCCAATCGGAATCTTTTCAATCTCAAACTCACCAGCCGAATAAAAATTGTAAACACTCTTTGCAAGTTCGAGAGTTTGCAGTCGGTAGGTTCCAACCACCTTGCCACTTTCTTTCTCTATCACAATCAGATGATGACAGTTTGAATCGAATTCATCTTGATCACGACCCGTCAGAAAGGAAGATTCGAGCCCTTCATTAAGCTCCAAATTGAAAACTTCAAAGCGTAATCGAAGTGCTGCATCAATCTCATCAGCAGTGCTAGCAAATTTTACAATATATCGCCCTTCAACTATCTCGTGCTTCGGCACGCCTTTAGTTTGAAAATACCCTAATGATTTTTGCAGTTTACTTGCAACCGATCTATAAATAGTCTGTCCTAGATATAACATCTTGTTTTTCTTCCCTTATATCTCTGAAATTGTATCTTAGCAAGACTCTCGAAGCTAAAAATTTCCCGTTCTTTTCCGCCGGTCTCCAATTCATTTGCCTTATAGCTTTTATCACGGCTTCTTCCAATTCAAAACCTGCCCAACGTAAAACCTCAACACGTGCGACTTCGCCTCTTTCAGTAATATCAACTGCAACGTCAATCGTAGCCCTTACGAGATAAAGGCTAGCCGCCTTCGGATATTCAGGTTTAATACGCCTATAAGGAATCGGCGGTCGAATCCCGGATTTTTCGTCAAACTCGGGAAATTTTGCTTCATCTTGCAAGTCCAAATCATAAACCAGTAAACTTTGAATTTCTGTTACAAATCGAGTTAAAAATTCATCAATAGACAAAAAAAGTTTTTTAAGAGCTACTGCCTCGTCCTTGTCTTCAGCATTCAGAAACTTCCACAAAATCAGTCTTCCACTTTTGCTACTTACAAAAAAAATGGCAGTATAGGCTTCCTTAAAAGTGCCTTTCTCAAGGCTCGTACGCTCTAAAACTTCAGCTTTAATTAAGAGAAAGAAGTTACAACCTGCAGCTTCTCCGAGATTTTTTGCTTCCGTGAGCGAGAGGTTGAACGGATTTTCAAACTCTTGTGCACTTAACACTGCTTTTGAAAGCGACTGATCGACTATGGAGAACTTTTCAGAAAGCTTCTTCTCTATTCTATCAGCGATTAGTTTTCCAACTTGGTCGTTTCGAGGATTAAAAATTGCTATTTTCTGTTGGGCATTTGACACCCAGAATAAAAGAAATAAGAGACTAATTTGAAAAAGCACCTTCGCCATTCTTATAAATCTTCGAAATAGCATCTTTGACTTCCTGAGGAAAGCAGATTCTATGAATTTGGTATCCTTGAAGCCCCCGAATTGCCGAGCTTATCTGTGATATTTCCTTGATTTCTGGATTTGAGTAACCAACTTCGACAAAAATCGCTTTCTCTTTCTTGCTTTGATTCTTAATATAAGGCTCATCTTTCGCGATGTCTTTTATAAAGTAATACTTAGAATCAAAACCAGCTCTTTCAACTTCTTCGCGTGATCTTTCAAGAAAATCAGTTTTTTTCTTTTCATCCATGTCGAGATCGAAGGCTTTAAAAAACTGTCGATTGACAAATCTTCTTGAAAGATCAGCAAGAATAGGATCTTCAGCAAATTGCCATTTTTTGATATGAAAAATTACATCAGAATCATCCATTTGAAAATGCTCATCTAGAGTTAATTCTTTTCTTTTCAAAATCTTCTCGAAAGGCGTGTCTTCAGCAAACCAAACATCCTTACCTTCTCCTACTAAATCCACAGCTCTTTCAATGAGCGAACTTAGCACGACCTCAGCTGCACGCAAGTTTCTATGGAAATAAACCTGCTTGAACATATAATGTCTAGCCTGAAGATAGTCCTCAACTGCGTGAAAGCCTTTCGATGAAACATAAATTCGATCGTTTTCTAGGTCTATTTCGATAGATTCTATGAGCCAATCGAGGTCGTAAATGCCGTATTTTACGCCCGTCATGTAGGCATCTCTCAAAAGATAATCCATACGGTCAACGTCGAGATGAGACGAAATCAATTGTGAAACCCATTTTCGTTCAAAGTCTCCTCTTATAACTGCACACACCTTCTCTGGAAGCTCGCTGGAAAAGCTCCTCAAAGCCTTTCCTATAGCCGTATCATTACTTTTTATGGCTTGTATGGTGTAATCTTCATGTTTAAATCCTAGTATCTTCTCAAAAACATGAGAAAATGCACCGTGCCCTACATCATGAAGCAAAGCTGCGCACTTAGCAACGACGGAGTTTTCTCTTGCGGTTTCATACTTTAAGGATAGCTTTTCGATAATTCTACATGCTAGATGCATTACGCCCAGACTATGCGTAAATCGCGAGTGCTCGGCGCCTTGATACGTGAAAAGAGCGAGACCGAGCTGCTTAATGCGTCTAAGACGCTGAAATTCTGGAGTATCAATTAAACTTGAAAGTAATCGTCCTTCTTCAGTATCTGTTCTCAACCGAATCATGTTGTGAATCGGATCACGATATATCCTTTCTGAAAAGTTGTTACTCATACGATTTCAAGTAGATTTTCCCATTTCCTAACGTCAGAAAACAAGTTTTTTCAAAGAATGGGCAAAAAATAGCTTTTAAATACTTTCACTTTCGGCTAACCCATTGTAACAAACCGACAAACTGAAAAAGGCTTTCAAACTCATTGAAAGATAGACAAAGCAGATGTCAAAGGCATGGACTTACTAATTTACGAAGTAATCAACTTCTGTCTAGAAATAGCCAAAGAATTGAAAGCACTAACTTTTAAAAGTGCATTGTCTTATGTTGCGTTTTGTAAACATCAGCTCATTACTTACACGCATAAATTTTAATTGAATCACCGATTTGCGCAAGGTCTAGAACATAATTCAAAGCTCTTTTCACCGCTTTCTTCATTGAGCTACTTTCTAACCTCTCATTTATCTGATAGCTAGTTATCACTCGATCAAAGTTATTTTCTTTCTTCAGAAGAAAGTAGTGTTGAAAATAGTTGATAATCTCGAATGGATTTACCCCATGCGTTTGCAATCGTATTTTCGTAAACCCTGCGTTTTTCAACATTATAAGCACTCCCCTTTTGGAAAAAATCTGAAGATGTTCAGGAGGTGAAACAACCGTCCAATCAATCCCAAGAAAACGCGGTGTAATCCCTCTTGATGACGGTGTAGTCGCCCAAAATAAACCACCCGGCCGTAAAACTCGATGGACTTCATTTAATAACTTCTGCGGCTCGTAAAGGTGCTCTAAAATCTCGCTTGCAGTAACAACATCAAAAAAGCCGTCCTCGTAATTTGCCTCATGTAACTCCCCGTGAAAAACTTTGAAACCTAAATTTTTGGCCTGCTCAACTGCTGGTTTCGAAACCTCTATGCCATAAACATCCCAGCCCAACTCGGCCGCAACTTGCATTAAAGCTCCGGCACCGAAACCGATATCAAGCCAACGATTTGTTTGCCGATATGAAGAAAAACTTTCAACCAAATCGCTCAATCTTTTGTAGATGAATTCCGGAACTTTCAAATTCGCTTCCGTATAATAGCTATCGTAATTTTCAGACTCATCAAGTCTTGGCAAATGGCCAGTAAATATTGTTAAACACTTTGAACATTCGCGTATTTGAAAATTGTTCTTTGCTCCTCTTATCTTACCATTCTTCGCTCCACAAGAAGGACAGGGACGAAAGTTTTCCATACGTTGGATTATACATGAAACCTCCGCAAAACAGGTAGAATTTCATTAGAAACATTGATGTTTCTTTTTATCAAAAATTATGTGCGGCAAAAGCCTAGCCTATTAAGACCTTTTATCTCCCTTCAGCTACCAAGAAAAACTGCTCAGACTTTTACTTTGTTGGTTAAAAACTCTGCCGAATGGTCTTACCTGGATTATGTAGCGACAAGTAAGATAGTCGAAAACAAACTCTGGAAGTTACACAGGGCAATTTCCGTAATTGCTTTAAGAAATCTTAAGTGGTTCAAGAAAAATCTCACCTCACTGGCCGGTTACTTTGAAATTAAAAAACTAGAAGTAAGAGAACGTAAAGTTTGAGTCTTTACTAGTTTTGTAATAAAATCGTCGAACGTAGAGAAAATTTTTCATTGAGGGGCTTTGAAGATGTCTTTTGAAGCACTTGGAATGGTTGAGACAAAAGGTTTTATCGGAGCCGTCGAAGCAGCAGATGCTATGGTAAAAGCGGCGAATGTGCAACTCATCGGAAAAGAATACATCGGTGCAGGTTATGTGACGGTTTTTGTCCGTGGAGATGTAGGAGCTGTAAAAGCTGCTACTGATGCTGGTGCAGCAGCGGCGCGGCGTGTCGGCGAGCTTATAAGTGTTCACGTCATACCGCGACCGCATCATGAAGTTGAGAAGTGCCTACCCAAGGGTGGTGCAGTCAGATATAGCCCTGATGAACAAGCTCTTCAGGCAGGTGAAATGCGCCAGCTAAGTTCAGGTGAAGCTGAAAATGAGAGTATAATGACCAATGATAAAAGCAAGTCCAGAAAGAAAGAATAAGGAATGACGGAAGCCAAAGCATTCAATAAAGAGGTTAATGACGCGGTCGAAGCTGCTCATCTAGCTTCAAGCATTGTAGCCAAGTTTGATCAAGCTAAAATTGACCGCATCTGTGACTCAATGGCTAAAATTGCGCTAGCGGAATCAACAAGACTTGGCCGAATGGCTCATGAAGAAACTGGCTTTGGCAAACCAGAAGATAAAAAAGAAAAAAACCGCTTTGCAGCAGAAGATGTTTGGAATCACTTTAAAAATTTAAAAACTGTAGGCGTTATTTCAGACAAAGGAAGCGTAATTGAAATTGCATCGCCCAGAGGCGTAATTGCGGCAATTATTCCTTCCACGAATCCTACCTCGACGACGATATTCAAAATAATAATAGCCATAAAATCCAGAAACACAATTGTCCTTTCGCCTCATCCTTCGGCTGCTCGTTCTATTGCTGAAACGGCACGCGTAATGAAAGAAGCTGCGATTAAAGAGGGCTTACCGCCTGACGCCATACAATGCCTTGAAAATCCAAACATCGAAGCTACGGAAGCTTTGATGAAACATGAAAAGACAGCCGTGATACTTGCAACCGGAGGTATAGGACTCGTTAGAGCAGCTTATTCATCTGGCAAACCTGCATTTGGCGTCGGTCCCGGTAACGTGCCAGTTTATATCGAAAAAACTGCCGATATTCAAAAAGCAGTTGCCGACATTTTGACTGGAACTTGCTTTGACAATGGAACGATTTGTGCTTCCGAGCAGTCCGTCATAGTCGAATCTTCTATAGCAAAAGAAGTACGCGAAGAGTTCAGGCGCCAAGGAGGACATTTTCTAACTGAATTGGAAGCTGATCAAGTTGCAAAAGTTTTAGTTACCGAACAGAGAACACTAAATCCTAAAATTGTCGGAAAGTCAGCAGAATACATTGCGAATCTAGCAGGCATCTCAATACCTAACGGAACGAGATGTTTGATAGCTGATTGTGGAGGAGTCGGAAGAGATTATCCGTGGTCGATCGAGAAGCTTTCGCCGACACTTGCTTTTTTTGTTGTTGATAACTTAGAGCAAGCCTCCGAAAGATGTCTTCAAGTTTTGCAATTCGGTGGAATGGGGCATACCGCAGGGATGCACACCAGAGATAGACTAGCAGCAATCAGATTCGGTGAGCAGATGCCAGCAGCAAGAATCTGTATCAACACACCAACAACTCACGGCGCAATAGGATTTTCTACTGATCTTCCACCTTCGATGACTTTAGGTTGCGGCTCTTGGGGTGGAAACGTAACAAGCGATAACATTTCACCAATTCACCTGCTTGACATAAAACGGATAGCATTTGAAACGAGAGCCGTAACAAAAGTAGTTCAAATCAAACCGAAATCGGCAACCCGTGAAAAAATAGCTGAAATAGTAGATAAATTCCTTGCTGAAAAGCTTGAAATTAGAGCTGAAGAACCTACTAATGTCGCAGCAGAAAGCCCTGTTAAGACAATTATTCACGAAATAAAACCGCCCTCAGAGCAGAATGGAGCAAAGCAAAAGGCAGTTGATTTTGTAAGCGAAAGCGACGTCAAGCTCGCAATTGAAAAAGGTGAGAAAATCTACATACACTCGAAAACGATTATAACGCCTGCTGCGAGAGACTTAGGCGAAGAAAAGGAAGTTTTTGCTCGAATCTAAAATGTCTCAAAAAACTGCTCTAGAAATTTGCAAAGAATGCGGCACGAGGTTAAGACCTAATGCTCTTTTTTGTCATAACTGCGGCACAAGAAATGATTTCTCTGAAAACCCTAATAAGACCACAAAACTCCAGGAATTTCCGTTCTTGCCGTCTTTTGAAAAAGACAGTAACGAAAATAAAAAGCAAGAAGATAAACCAATACCAAAACCTTCAACAAGACTCGTAATCTCGGGACCCGAACGAAAATTACAGAAAGTTACTAAGACTTACGCAAGCGAGAGGATATATTTAATTTTCACAATAGCTTCCCTCTTGATTTCTTTGCTAGCTCTTTTTTTGATGATTTTAATTAAGTGAAGTTCTATGGAAGCATTAGGAATGGTAGAAACCCGTGGTCTAGTGGCGATGATAGAAGCTGCAGATGTTATGGTAAAAACAGCAAGTGTCAGATTTGTCGGCTACGAAAAGATAGATGCCGGACTCGTTATTGCCATAGTTCGCGGTGAAGTTGGAGCGGTTAAAGCGGCTGTTGAAGCAGGCGCTGAAGCAGCAAGACGAATCGGTGAAGTGGTAAGCGTTCACGTCATTCCGCGCCCAGCGAGTGAAGTATCAAAAGGTATTCCAGTTATTGAAACTGGAGAGACGACTCGCAAAAAAATTTCCGGTTCTATCCCTGAAAGATAGTTTTTAGGTGCAAGTTTAGTTAAAATTTTTCGATTATGAAAGGCGTAGTTTTAGCTGGAGGACTAGGAACGAGGCTTTATCCTTTGACGAAAATAACCAATAAGCACTTGTTGCCAGTTTACAACAAACCAATGATTTACTATCCGATTCAAACACTAGTAAATGCTGGAATAGAAGAGATAATGATAGTCACTGGTGGGAATTCAGCTGGCGATTTCTTAAGGCTTTTAGGTAACGGCAAAGATTTTGGATTAAAACATCTGAATTACACTTACCAAGAAGGTGAAGGCGGAATTGCAGATGCCTTAAGACTTGTCGAACATTTTGCCGATGACGATTTAATCTGTGTAATTTTAGGAGATAACATAATTGAAGGAAACATAATCAAAGCAAAACAAGACTATGAGCAGCAAGGAAAAGGCGCAAAAATTTTACTCAAGAAGGTGCCTGATCCCGAGCGCTTTGGTGTTCCCGAGCTTGACGGAGAAAGAATAGTCAGAATAGAAGAAAAGCCAAAAAAGCCTAAATCTGACTATGCTGTCACAGGAATTTATTTTTACGATAGTCGAGTCTTTGACATAATAAAGACATTAAAACCTTCAGATAGAGGAGAGCTAGAGATAACCGACGTTAACAACAGGTATATTGAATGGGGCGAGATGACTTGGTCGGAACTAGAAGGTTGGTGGACAGATGCAGGCACTTTTGATAGTCTCCTAAGAGCATCTAATCTTGTTGCAAAAACAGGAGCAAACAATCTCGACATGAAGGCAGGTTAGGAAATATGTCTAAGGTGGAAATGAAAGAAGAAATTTTCAAACCCGGAAAAATTCATGACGTTGTAGTTTACCCATTAAAAAAGTATGTTGACGAAAGAGGCTGGCTTGCAGAACTTTTTAGAAAGGACGAAATAGCCGAAGAATTCCACCCTACTATGGGATATATTTCGGTAACCGAACCGCTAGTTCAACGCGGACCCCATGAGCATCGAGAACAAGCAGACTTATTTTGTTTTATTGGTTCAGGAAATTTTAAGCTGAGACTTTGGGACAACCGTCCTCAGTCACCCACTTACCGTTGTGTCATGACGCTTTACGTCGGTGCTGACAACCCGCAAGCTGTCATAGTGCCTAAAGGTGTAGTTCACGCTTACAAAAATATTAGCAAAACGGAAAAAGGAGTTGTTTTGAATTTTCCAAACCGTCTCTACATGGGCGAAGGTAGAAAAGAACCAGTAGATGAAATTCGTCACGAAAACGATCCAAACACCATATTCAAAATGGATTGAAATGCGTTATTTAATACTGCTGAAGATCGCAATTCTATCCTGTTTCTACGTTTTCGGACAGGATCCCAATCCCGTCGATCGGCAAGTTGCCAACCCTATAACCGACACACCAAATATAAATCCGATAGAAAGTCAGGTTCGTATCACACCAAAAAGAAAAGCAGAGTTTCAACCTGAGGGCGGCGACGGAGAACTTGTAGTCTATTCAGACAAAGTTACGGCTGAAGGAGAAGCTGGTAAAAGAATCGTTATCCACGAAGGAAGCGTTGATATAAGGCTAGGGATATACCGACTTCAAGCCGATAAAGTAACGCTTTATGAAGAGAAAAATTTGATCATAGCAGAAGGAAATGTGGTTTTTGATCAAGGCGAAGATCAAAGAATAACAGGAACGAAGGCTGAATGGAACTATAAAACTAAACTAGGCTATTTCGAGAACTCAACCGGATTTACAAATCAAACGAACGATGGAACCGTAATTTACTTCACTGCCGATAGAGTTGAAAGAGTTTCACTTGAGGAAATTGTCGTAATAAATGGAAAGTTTACAGCTTGTGACGAGGCAATTCCTCAATGGAGTTTTACGGCAGAAAAAGCCAGCATAAGATTAAAAGATCGAGTAAAGCTGAAAAATCCAAAATTTCGAGTCCGAGATGTTCCCGTAATAGCACTTCCTACCGCAACAATTCCAATAAAAGAACGAGATCGTCAATCCGGCTTTCTAACACCAACTTTTGGTTTTTCAGCAAATAAAGGCTTTCGACTTTCAAATGCTTATTATCAAACTCTCGGTCAATCAGCCGATGCTACCTTTAGATTTGATATTTTTGCTTCAAGAGGTATTGGTATCGGAGCAGATGTAAGAACAAGAGCAAACGAGCGTTCCTATTTGAATTTCGGCTTTTACTACGTCAAAGATCGAATTTTTACAAAAGAAAGTCCTCAAAATCCAGATCAAGGTGGAACGCTTGTTTATGCCGAAGGCGTTAATTATTTCCCGAATGGTTTTACCGTCGGGGTTGACGTTCGCTTGACTTCTAATTTAGCCTTCCGTCAGGTTTTCTCCGATACTATTCAACAAGTAATCTCACCTATTGAAGTTTCAAAAGTCTCTATAAACAAAAGCTGGGATAGCTACACTATGAATATCCTCGCTAAAGCTGAAACAATTTCAATCCCAAATGTGCGTGTTAAAACCCGTAATCTTCCAAGCATAAATTTTGAAAAGCGACCGAGCAGATTAAAGTTTCTTAGAAACCTTTACTTTTCTTTCAAGACTTCACTTGAAGGAATAAGCCGCCGTGAAGAAGTAGATAATCTGGTCTTATACAGACAAACAGTAGGTGCAGACCCTGTAGTTACACCTGCTATCGCCCAAAGATTTGATCTTTATCCCGAACTTTTGCTTCCTATAACAACCAAATATTTCGATTTAACCTTAAAAGGAGCAGGTAGAATAACTTACTATTCAAATTCGCTCGATAGATTGCGAAGCGTTATAAGCGGAGACATCATCCGCAAATACGGAGAATTTGAGCTTGACTTCCGCCCTGTCGCACTTGCGAAAAACTATTACGGAAAACAAGATGTTTTTAAGTTTCGACATACAATAGAGCCTTATTTAACCTATCGCCTAATAAAGGGAGTCAACAACTTTAATCGTCTAATTCGTTTCGATTATCAGGACACTATAACCGATACAAATGAAATTGAATATGGCATTACTAATAGAATTTTCGTCAGACGATACACAGAAGCCATAACGGAAGAAGCACAGAAAAAACTCCAAGAAATGAAACTTGCTGAAAATGAATCCACGTCGGTTCAACCCTACGAAATCTTCACTTTGACCTTAAGGCAAAAGTATTTCTTTGATGAAACCTTCGGCGAAGCTTTGATTCCAGGAAGAAGAAATCAGATAGCTCCAATAACAGGACTTACCTTCTACACTTTCGGCGGAAAACCCAGAAGGTTTTCGCCCATAAGCCTTGATGCCACTTACCGCCCCAAACGAGTGTTTTTCTTGAATACGAGAATGGACATAGGAGTTGAAGGCGAAGCAGTAAGGGCTTTAACTGCAACTTTTGGATATGACACAAAGCTTTTGAAGATATTTCAAACCTTTTACTACACGCAATCGGTGAAACTGCCACCTTCACTGCAGCTACTTTACGGAACAGATAAAGAACCAGGAACCTTGCGAGGTTCGCAATGGAATCCTTCCATTTTTATAGGTGATAGAAACAAAGGTTGGTTCGGCGGAGCATCGTTATTTCTTGACTTCCAGAATACTCGCCTAAAGCGTGTCGAACCTCTAGTCTCTTCTCTCTACACTTTAGGCTATGCTTCAAAGTGCTGTGCAGTAGCAGCCCAAGCCTTTACCTACAACGTAGGTGTAAGGCGAGAAAATCGTTTTGTCTTCAGCTTCCGTCTCTACGGAATAGGCTCTTTCGGAACAGAGTCCTTCGGTCAAGGAATCCGCTGATTTAAAAGGCGCAAAAGAAACTTGTTGGCTTTGAAACTCAAAGATTTGATTTTTCCAGAATGCATTGGTGTAAAGTGATCTTGGTAGCAAAAGTTATGAAAAAAAGGCCAACTACAACGTATAGCGTTGAAATGTTTTAAAAAGTGGTCTTTCCAATTGAAGAATAGCTAATAAAAGCCGAAAAGCAAACTACTTCCGTAAAAGGATGGTTAGGGATAAAGCCCTTTGATCTTGCAAACTATATCTTCAGGCATTAACAGGTGGAAAACCTTTTCCTATCAGTGGCGAGCTGCGTATTGCCTCGGTAACAAATCTTTTAGCATCATAGACCGCCTGCGGCAAGGACTTTCCCTTTGCAATGCTTGCTGTAATTGCAGCCGAAAGAACACAACCCGTTCCATGCGTAGCTCTTGTCTCAATATAAGATGAAGCAAAAATTATAAGCTTACCTTCTAAGAATAAAAAATCATAAGCCTTTTTGCTTGATGTTGGTACTTCCGTGTAAATCACACCTTCCAAAATTTCCTCAAAAGGCAAATGTCCGCCCTTTATTAAGACTGCCTTCGCACCGAAATTTAAAATTTGTTTAGCCGCATTTTTTACATCTTCCAAGTTTTCGATCCTCATTTTACAAATTCTTTCCGCTTCCGGAATGTTAGGAGTTACAACAAGAGCAAGCGGAAATAGTTTTTCTATCAAGCTTTTTAGAGCTATATCGTCAATGAGATCATACCCAGAAGTCGAACGCACTACTGGATCAAGAATCAAATTCTTTAGGCGTCTGGTTGAGATAATTGAAGCAACCTCTTCGATAATTTCCTCAGAAGGTAACATGCCTGTTTTGAAAGCTGCTACTTCGTAGTCATCAAGAATTGGAATTATTTGGTTTTTAACAGTTTCCGAAGACTGATGAACTGCACCAAAAACACCTAACGTATTCTGAAAAGTTATGGAAGTAATAACAGCGGTAGGGAAACATCCAAAAGCCTTAAAAGTTTTCACGTCTGCAATAATGCCCGCTCCGCCAGACGGATCAACTCCTGCTATCGTCAAACAAACGTTCTGCATAAAGCTTCTCAAAGCTTCTTAAATTTGTCTCATCATTCAAAAACCTAATGGCTGCAAATCCACTTGCAACCTGTAAAACCTGCTTGTAGTTTTCTTGATTTACACCGCCAAGCCCTATTACTGGAAAAGGTGCCATCTCTTCAGCTATCTGTTTTAGAAATTCTATTCCCTTCGGTTTACCTTTTCCCGGCACCTCAAAAATAGGGCTAACAGTCACGAAATCTGCTCCTGAAATCATCGCCTTAATGCACTCATCCTTGTTGTGACAGGAAACGCCGATAAGGAAATCTCTGGGGAATTTCCTTCTTATATCTTCGACGGGAATACTCTCAGAAGGAAGATGTACCCCATCAGCTCCCGCAATAAAAGCAATATCTGTTCTCTCATTAACTAGAATCTTTGTTTGCTTTGTTTTAAGTGCCACCGCCTTATTTACAAGGCGAAAAATGAGTCTAGCCGAAAGGCACTTTTCTCTAATCTGAATAAGAGGAATTCCAACTGAAACTGCAACTCGAATTACATTCAATAACCTTTCTGACTCATCTACAAAGTTCGCGTCAGTCAGCTTCCCCTCTGTAATTAAGTAAATTAAGGGTTTAGTCTTATCGAGCATGTTTTTTGCCTTCCAAAAATTCAACGCTTCTTCGGAAATTAACTATCTCCCAAAGAGCAATCAAAACATTCAAAATCCCTAGACCAGTAACAGCACCTCTAACCCAACCAGAGCTTACCAAATCTTTCAAAAACGGCATTTTTAATCTGTCAGAAACGAGGGCTAAAAGATAATTGTTACTCCAATCACTGATTATTCCAACACTTATCCAAGGAAAAATTATGAGTATGAGGCCTATTTCAAGACTTAAAAAAATCAAAAAAATCACCGTCAACCTAGCGAGCATAAAAAAATTATAACAAATTTGGCTGGTGCTTTATCCATGTTACCTAATAATGAGGCAAACAAAAAAGGTGCGGATAAACCGCCCTTCCCAAAATCCGCACCTTCGAGTCGCTCGATTCAAAAGAATCGGCGAGAACATCTTTTTTCGATTTTTAGTTTAAAGAAAAGACTTGAGAAAAACTTGAGTGCGTTGTTTGAAAACTTGTAAGTGTTAACATAATCTTAACTTTTATGCGGATAGAAGCTTTAGAACTAATTGAAATTAACATGCCGCTTGTTCACTTTTTTCAAACTAGCTTCGGAAAAACCTCACAAAGAAGAATCATTCTAGTTCGTGTCGTAGATCAAAACGGTGCCGAAGGTTGGGGCGAATGCACCGCCGGCGAAACCCCTTCATATTGCGAAGAGTGGACGGAATCTTGCTGGATAACAATAGAGAAAATTCTCGCTCCGATGATTCTCGGAAAGGAAATTCCTTCGGCAGAACATACTTGGGACCTAATGCAACGAGTGCGTGGCAATCGAATGGCAAAAGCTGCCATAGAGACTGCAATTTGGGATTTGGAAGCTAAAATTCTCCAAACACCACTATGGCGACATTTAGGTGGAGCAAGACAAGAAATTCCATGCGGAGTTTCTATAGGTATTCAAAACTCGCTGGATGAGCTTCTGCAAAAGATTCAAAAAGAATTAGAGGCAGGTTATCAACGCATCAAAGTCAAAATCGCTCCCGGATGGGACTTTGACGTAATCAAAAAAATAAGAGACGTTTTTGGAATGATACCATTGATGGGAGATGCAAACTCGGCTTATTCGTTAAACGATTCGGATTTGTTCAAAAAGATGGATGAATTTGAATTAATGATGTTCGAGCAACCCTTGGCTTACGACGACATTATTGACCACTCAAAATTACAGAAACAGCTAGAAACTCCTATTTGTCTTGACGAATCAATACGTTCGCCAGAAGATGCGAGAAAAGCAATAGAAATAGGCTCATGTCGCATAATCAATATCAAAAACGGCCGAGTTGGAGGTCACAAACAATCAAAGCTTATCGAAAGTATCTGTAGAAACGAGCAAATACCTGTTTGGTGTGGAGGTATGCTGGAGTCAGGCATTGGACGCGCTCACAATATCGCAATGTCAACTCTAGAAGGATTTACCTTACCGGGTGATGTTTCTGCTAGCAAAAGATATTGGCACGAAGATATCATCGAGCCTGAAGTAGAGGTAACTGCAAAAGGCACAATCATAGCACCCGAAACACCTGGTATAGGCTTTAGCGTTAGAAAAGACAGAATCGAAAAGCTTGCCGTAAGAAAGACTCTTATTCGTCAATAGCTCTTACCGCTAGCTTTTCTGTTTTTATTTTATCTGCATATGCAGCAATATTTACGACCGTAAAGGAATTATCAAGCAAATCAAATATCCTATTTAAAACTTCGAGTTTTTTTGCTGTAGGCATGCTCATTGCTGGAAAAAACTTAAGTTCATGAACCTCTTCTCCTGATAGAAAATCCAATGGATGTAGTAACAGGCTAAAATGTATCCCCAATTTTTTCAACAAGTTAATTGCCGATTTGAAATAAGCGATTGCTAAGCTTTCCGAAAATTCAGCAAGATAGAGTAGATAACTTACGTGAATAGGAGTTTTCAAAATCGGAAAGGTCGTAACAGGAATTTCTAGAATTTTTCTATCCCCTAGTTGCCAAAAATAAGGCTTTAATGGCTGGAAACCATCTGAAAACACACCGAAGAGTCTTTCCCTTTTATGCTTTTCTTCATCTGGCATTTTTGAAGACTTCAAAAAGTAAAACAACCGAACCACTGGTCCAATAAATGTAGGAAAGGTCGAGCAGTCGTATTTGTAACCTTTTTGTAACAAAATTTTAAGCACCGAAGGCGAAATCGAATAGCCCGGCCCCCTGAAACCTACCGGTTTTATTCCAGACAGCTTTTCAATTGCCTCCTCTGCCCTGCTTATTTCGTCCATTAACTCTTTTTCTGAATATAGATGAAGCCAAGGCTCATGATTAAAACTGTGATTTGCTATTTCATGACCAGCAGAAACGATTTGGTAAATAGCTTCGTGATTTTGAGAGATTTCAGCATCCTTTCCGACGATAAAAAAAGTAATTCTCCAATTTCTTTCCCTCAGAACTTCTAAAATTCTAGGAACGCAACGATCAAGGTAGCTTGGAAAATCTTCCCAACCTTTATCTCCATGAATTTTCATGTATGACCATTTGTTGTCTAAGTCCAAGCTAAGCGTTACTTCCGGTTTCATTTTGAAAATACCTCCTACAGAAGCTTTCAGCCAGTTGAATAGTTTCGTTTACATTAAGTGTTGCGTAACGAATATGTGAAGAGTTAACTACAAAAACCCGTTTGAGAGAGGTCTGCATCGGGGGCAAATTTTTTGAATAATTAAGCGTTGTTATAGGAAAGACCCGGCGGACTCTTGAAACGCGAAAAGCCAAAACTTCTTGCTCCGAAAAATGCGAATACATTTTCTTCAATGCACTTAGAAAGTTGCGTTTAATTTCATCATCTGGCGCTTCAAAGAGTTCATCGTCTGAAGGCACATATTTCGGTAAATAAACGAGAGCATTCCCACCGAAATGCGACTTGTCAACTAAAGCCGTCATTTCTATAATTCCTGTAAACGGCACTTCGTCAGTTATGTTTGTAATGTAATAAGGCGATAGACTCTTGCGCACTAAAAGAGAGGCACAAATTATTCCTTGATATTTTATCGCTTCGAGTCTTCTTTTCTCTTGTTCAGAGGCTTGCGGAAGCATCTTTGCCGCAATGTCCGAGGGGCACGTCAAAATAGCATAATCAAAGGTGTCAGTTTCATCTAAAACGACCTTTTCGCCACTTTTCTCTATTTTTTTCACTTCATTTCCTAATCTAAAGCAAACTCCCTTACTTTCAAGCACCTCTGAAAACTTTTGTAGAATAGTGGCATATCCGCCCTTTACATAACCAAACATCTCCTTCTTTAGACCCGAACGACGCGCTGCATACATTCTTCGGATTGTTGCCCAAATAAATGCGGCATTTGTTTGCTGATAGGCATCCCCTAGCTTTGCTCTAAGTAGCGGTTTCCAGAGTCTTTCGAAGTTTCGTTGCCCGGAAAGCTTGCGAAGCCATTCCTCGACGCTTACTTCTTCAAGTTTATTACCTTCTGCGATGTGTGAAGCATAAAGAATCGTCGCAGCCAAACGAATCTTATCCAAAAAACCAATTACCGGAAATTGCAAAAACTCAACAACATTTGAAACAGAAAAAAGCCGCCCTTCTGCGTAAAAACCTGTTTTTGTTTCTACCCAATCAAACTCATCATCTAAACCTATCTCCGAAATTATCTTTCTCGTGTAGGTGTCAGAAAAAAGTGTAACATGATAGTGTTTATCCCAAATAAAATCTCCAATCTGCCAAGCACTGGCAAGCCCGCCAATTTCATTTGCAGAGTCGAAAATCGTAACACTAAATCCACGGTTTACTAGCCTTAAAGCAAGCGTAAGCCCAAGAATACCAGCACCGACGATTCCCACTTTTTGACTCATTCTATCTCTGTAACTTCTTTGCCCGAAATTCTATATCTCAAGCCACAATCGCAACTTTTTTCCAGAATCAGGTTATCATCAGAAAATCTATAAATTACTTTTCCACACTTACAGACAGCTCCAATGCTTTTCGCCGGTGAGCCTACCACAAGATGAAAGTCTGGAACAGAGCGCGTTACTACTGAACCCATTCCTACCATTGCCCATTTTCCTATCGTCAATCCACAACCTATAACACATCCAGCTCCTATAGTAGCTCCACATCGAACGAGCGTCGGAAGCGTATTCTCATCAGGCGCAGACGGTCTTAAAAACCTCAAATCAGGCGTAACTGCTCTCGGAAATCTGTCATTCGTGAAGATTGTCCCCGCAGAAATCATCACTCCATCTTCAATCGTAACGGCTGCACAAATGTAAACAAAAGCATTTATCTTTACCTTGTTTCCTACTTTTACGTCATAAGCAATATATGTCTTCTCACCTATGATGCAATCTCTGCCTATGCAGGCGCCGCGTCTTATGTGAACATTATCCCAAATGGTTGTTCCTTCACCGATTAAAACACCCTCTTCAATTATTGCCGTCGGATGAATCATCTAGCCACACTAAAAGGTCTAACTTTCTGCCAAAGATTTTGCCTCAAAGAATTATAAGCTGCTTCTATCACCTCAACCGAAGCTAAGGCATCTTCAACGTCAATCAACAACTTCTCCTTTCCTAGAATCGCCTTGCAAAAGTTTTCAACTTTCGCACGAAACGCTTTTAGCTTATCGTATCCTTTCCCGAAAATCACCCAGTTTGAAGACGAATAAGTTCTATACTTCGACTCGCGCCAGCCTACACAGAGCACACCATTAGTTCCATAAATCCTTATAAAATCAGGTATCTTCTTATCAACTCCCCAAGCCAAATCTACAACTGCAACAACTCCGCATCTAGTTTTCGCCAGAAGCCTAACGTTCTCTTCAACTTCCAGATCATGGACTTTTCCTGTCTCAACCGCTATTACTTCCTCGATTTCGCCTAGAATGTATCGAATGATATCAACCGAGTGAGTTCCATTGTCAATTAAAACTCCACCACCTGAAATTTTTTTGTCTGAGTTCCAGCGCTTCGACATATCAACACTACAGGTGAAATAATTTTCAAACTGAATAATCTCGCCTAATGCGCCTGAAGAAATTATTGATTTTGCTTTAATAACATCGGAGGCGTAGCGAAATTTAGAAGCCATTGTAAAAACAATTTTCTTTTCGCTTGCTAGGCTTATCATTTGCAGCGCTTCTGCTCTTGACAAACAAAGAGGCTTTTCGCAAAGAACATGAATTTGCCTTTCCATAAAAGCTTTTGCTACAGGAAAATGAGTGCTCGGCGGCGTAGCAACGATTACCGCATCAACAAGTCCGCTTTCTGCAAGCTTTTCATAACTTGTAAAAACTTTGGCAGAAAAAGGCTCGGCGAAGCTTTTTGCTACATCTTCTCTTATGTCAGCAACTGCAACTAAAGAACATAAATGGCTAGACTGAAAAACTTGTGCATAGGTTTGAGCAACAGTACCTGTTCCAACCAATCCGATTTTTATTTTTTTCATAATCTTAAACTCTCAACTGCTTCCCTAATGGAAATCGCCAGATATTGAATGTGTGGCTTTTCATATCTTTCATTAAAGGGCAGAACCAAAACCTGACTTAAGCCTTCTATTGCACCCTTGAATTTTTCATCATTGTAATCAATGACTTCTGAGCGAGCAAGATTAAACGGATATGAAGAATTGCCAAAGGTTATTTTTTCCTGAAAGATGCGACACTTATAGGCGGGCTTTTGAATGTACCGTGGAATGCTGAAAATGTCATAATCTTTTAGAGCTTTTGCAAGTCCCGTTGCACCACCGCGAATTTTTTTATCATCAACCCTTAAACAATACTTCCAATAAGTCATAACCGCATTTGGTTTAGGCTTGTAGCTAGAGACTCCATCAATATCAGCTATCATACTGTCAAGTAGTTGCGCCATCTCGATTCTTTTTTTGACGCATTCGTCTAGTTTGCCTAATTGAGCAAACGCAACAGCTGCTTGAAGCTCACTCATTCTGTAATTTAAGGCTAGAAAATAGTGATCCGGATTCGGATCACCGTATCCCCAAGCTTTGTTTATGAAAAGATAAATTCGACGAGCAAGACTGTCATCATTAGTTACTACAATGCCGCCCTCACCACAACTCATGTGTTTGCCTTGTTGAAACGAAAAAGTTCCAACAGCACCTATGGTTCCGACATATCTTCCGTTAAATTGGGCTAAAAAAGCTTGAGCACAATCTTCAATAATCGGTATTTTTCTGCTTTCGGCAAGTTTTAGTATATCCTCCATTTCGCAAGGATTTCCGAAAAGATGAGTGACTATAATCGCTCGCGTCCGCTCGGATAAAGCTTTTTCTATAGTTTCCGCTGTTACATTCAAAGTTTTCGGACAAACATCTGCAAATACGGGAATTGCTCCTTGATAGATTATCGGCGTTATTGCCCCCATATCAGTTATGGGCGTTGTTACAATCTCATCCCCTGGCTCGGGGTTGATAGCCGCTAACGCTGCATGAACTGCAGCTGAACCAGAACTGCAAGCATACGCGTATTTTACGCCTAACTTTTTAGCAAATGCTTCTTCCAGCATTTTGCCGTATCTACCCTTTGTTGTTATCAGGACTCCTGAACGAATGACTTCTTCGATAGCTTTTAACTCTTCTTCACCAAAAGTCCTACCCGAAATATCTTGGTCGGATGGTAGCTTAAGTTTTTTCTCAGTTTTTAGCTTCATTCCTTACCACTCCCGAGTTTTCATTCGTTGGAAAACTCTGAATACGGTTTCTTTTCCCGAAAAACCTCAAAAAAGCTAGCCTTAACAAAAGGCTCAAATGCCCTAAAATCACCTTCAAAGTTTTCATTTTTGAAAACCCAAATAAACGAACCTGTAGCACTGCAGGATATTCAACCACTTTACCTCCTGCAAGCAAAACTTTACCTAGTATTTCGCTCACACCTAAAAAATTCTTTTCTCTAATAGACATATTCAAAAGTCGACTTCGCCTGTAAACACGAAAACAGCTCGTGTAGGTAGAAATTTCCACACCTAAAACAACTTTATAGAGAAAAGAGGCACCTTTTGATAAAAGAAGCCGCCACGCCGGCACATTTTTAACTTTTCCCTCTGGATGATAAGGTGAAGCCGTTACTATATCCGTTTTCTCATCAAGCATCGGTATCATCTTCAGAAGATAATAAGGATCGTAGCTACAATCGCAATCAATCGAACAAACTATCTCTGTCTTTGCTTCTCTTAAACCCGTCATGATACTCGCTGCAACACCGAGATTCTTTTGGTGTTTTATAATTTGAGTGTTCTCATGCCCCGAGAACAGTTCCTCAAGTTTTTCAAAAGTTTTATCTTTGCTACCATCATCAACAAAAATAAAATTAGCTCTGTAACCACTCTTTACAAGCTCTTTTTCAAGCTCTAAAAGTGTTTTCTTTAGAAAAATAAGCGTTTCAGCTTCGTTGTAGCAAGGAACTACAATCGTAACATCTGTCAGATCAGTTACCCTTAAAATCTCATGCTCTTTTCGAACATTTTCGCTACAAAGTGATGCTTTAATTTCCCTCGGCAGTTTCAAATACTCAGCAATGCTGGAAAATTCGTATTTAGTCAGATTTTCACGAATTATCCATTCTATTTTATCAAGCTTTCGATAGTGACGTATTCGATTATAAAACGGGGCAGCGCTTATACGGGGCTGCGTTTTATCTAGCTCCCAAACATGGAAATAAAAAACAAAAGGTGCTTGCTCCGTTTCAATCCACTTGCGAACAAAGGGACGCATAAGTGTATAAGGAATCTGCCGAAAGTAATTGCCGCCGGAAATGGGAAGCAGAAAAAATCCCACTCTTTCGGTCGAATAAGGAAACTCCCATATTTTCTGTCCGTTCACTGAAACCTGATGAACGAAACGATTTTCCGAAGCTCTTTTTGGTAAAAATGAAGCGTCATATAGGAATCCTTCCTCGGCTAGAACTTCAAAAATCCAGCTATCTTTCGCAAAATCCAATTTCCGTGCTGCTCTATAACCTAAAACTTTCTGACCACAAGCATCTTCGAGCACCTTTGTCGTCCTTTTTAAATCTTGCCGAAACTCTTGCAGTGAAAGATAGTTAAGTGGACGATGATAAAAGCCTCTAGAGGCAACTTCGTGACCACGAGAAACTATTTGGCGCACAAGTTCTGGACTTCGCTCGGCTATCCACCCGAGCACAAAAAAGGTGGCTTTTGTGTTTAGTTCATCAAGCAAATCCAAAACTCTGCGTGTGTTATCTTCGTATCGTGTTTCAAATCTCGTCCAGTTGCCTTCTTCGATTAAATGTCCGAAAGCGCCGACTTGAAAGTAATCTTCTACTAAGATTGTCAAAAGGTGCTTTTTCATAAAATCGTTTAAGAAAAAAGTAAATGTGCAATTGACTAATTTTTCTTGTATTATTTTGAAATCAGGTCATGAAGATGAGATTGACTCAGCCCAAACTTATCTCAATTTTGATGGTAATCGCCGCAATAATTTTCGGCTGGACTGCAATAAGATTTCAGCTTGCTAACATGCTTGCCGAAAATATCTCACCATTTAATCCTGAAGCCCGAGTAACTGCTGAATACGCTCTTTGGCTTTCTCCATCCGATCCTATGGTTAACTGGTTTTTAGCAACTTCTAATAGAATGCTACCTGCAAAGGAGATTACCAAACGATACGAACAGACCGTGCGTCTCGCACCTAACGACTTCCGCTGGTGGGTCGAGCTTTCAAGAGCTAGAGAGCAATCCGAAGACGTAGAATCAGCTGAAAAAGCAATCTTGCAAGCGATAAATCTTGCACCGTCTTATGTCTATCCGCGTTGGCAGGCTGGCAATTTCTACTTAAGACAAGGCAAAGTCGATCAAGCACTGCAAGAATTTCAAAAGGCGATTGAGCACAATACCATCTATCGTCAACAGGTTTTTTCAGTTCTTTGGGATTACTTCAATAAAGACTTGAAAATGCTTGACCAAATCACTTCCTCAGTTCCTTCTTCTAAAGTTGACTTGGCTCTATTTTTAGCCGCTAAAGATCGCCCTAATGAAAGCCTTTCGATATGGCAAAGCCTCAGTAAAGAATACAAAGCCGAACGAGAGCAAACCGCGAGAGTCATCATTCAAGGACTTTTCGACAAGAGATTCTTTCTTTCAGCAGTTCAGTTTTCAAAAGAAATCGGAATTGATGAAAATGCAGAGCCAGAAAAGATAACTAACCCGAGCTTCGAGCTTCCCTTATACCTTGAAAGCCAAAGATATTTCGACTGGAAAATTATACCAGCAGAAAAAACTGACATTGTCCCAGATGTGTCTCAGAAAAAAGAAGGCAGAAGAAGCGTCAGGGTTCGATTCAATGGCTTTTTCGGTATTCATTTCTATCATTTCTATCAGATAGTAGCGGTGCAACCTTCTACAAAATACTCTCTTAGCTTTTGGTATAAAGCAGAAAAAGTCAAAAGCGCCGGTCCGCCAACTATTGAGATTGTAAATGCTAACGACGATAAACTTGTTAAGGCAAGCGAGCCGCTTACAGACACGGAAGAATGGAAAAAAGTAGAGTTGATTTTTATAACACCTGAAAATGCCGAAGGAATAAGTGTTCGCATAGGAAGGATTCCTTGTGGCAGCCAATGCCCGCTTTTTGGGACCATCTGGCTTGACGATTTCGAGCTCAGAAAGTTGTAAATATGACAAGTAAACTCATATTTTTCATTCTCTGCGCAAGTCTCGTTTTATCAACCCTTTTATACGGTGCAGTTCATCAGCCTATTTTAGCTCTTTTTTACCTAAGCATGTCCCTTGTTTTGATTCTATGGGCTATTCATATCTTTTCAACGGGCGAGCTACGTTTTAGCAAAAGTCCTCTTCAAATTCCTTTATTAGCAACGATTATTTACGGCATCTTTCAAATTATTCCCTTCGGCTACACGACAATTGCAGACGTCGAGAATATTCCGAAGACTATTTCAGCAGACCCCTTCGCAACCAAACTCGCAGTAATTCACTTTTTTGCGTTACTCGTATATTTTGCTGCGCTTCTTACTTATACTGACTCGGTAAAACGACTCCGCAAGCTAGTTCTTCTCGTAATCATCTTCGGTTCAATATATGCTTTTTATGCAATCATTCAGTCAGTCATAAGCCCTGGCAAAATTTATGGAATTTACGAATCGAAGTTCGCACAACCTTTTGGCTCCTTTGTAAATCGCCACTCATACGCTGCATTTATCGAAATGTCAATCGCAATGACTCTAGGAATACTCTTTGCAGGAGCCGTTTCAAAAGACAAACGACTTCTTTATCTTACCGCAACAGGACTGATGGCGGTTTCACTCCTTTTGAGTGGCTCGCGCGGCGGACTAATCGCTTTTCTATCTTCGGTTATGTTTCTCATCTTCATAACTACTGATACAAATAGCAAAGCTAAATTAGCCTTAAAATTCGCTTTGGTCTTAACTTTCTTGATTGCTGTAATAGCAGGAACTATCTTGGTCGGAGGTGAATCAACTTTAACTAGAATAGTTGAAACAACCCAATCTCAGGACATAACTACAAACCGAATTCATATTTGGAGTGTCACGCTCAAAGTAATATCAAGCAGTCCTATATTTGGAGTTGGGCTTGGCGCCTTCCCACAAGCTTACACAAAATTTGACTCTTTAAGCGGCTTAGAAAGAGTCGAGCAAGCACATAACGACTATTTACAAATTTTAGCCGACGCTGGCATCTTCGGACTGATCTTTGCTGGCTTATTTGCACTTTGGCTTTTTCGAGCAGGTTTTCAAAACATTAAAACAGAAAACAAATTTCGACGCGCTGTTGCTGTAGGAGCTTTGTCGGGTTGTTTTGCAATTTTTGTCCATAGTATTTTCGACTTTGTTCTTCATGTAACGGCCATATCATTGCTGTTTCTTACTCTTACAGCCATCGTCGTACTCAGCGGTCAAAAATTTCCCGATGACGAACCAGAAACACCTCGCAAAAGAAGACGAAAAAGACAAGTGGCTGAAAAGATACCTATAAATCCAAAAATACAGTCCCACGGAGAAACTATTTCTGAATAGACTTTTCGGTAACTTCTATGACTGACACTATAGCTGATTCGTTTGCTCTTCTTGAGAAAAGAACGTTACCAAGATACCAAATCAACCCGTGAGAGACGTAAATAACCGAAAGCCCTAAAAGAACATATCTCGAGTAAAGCCAGATAAGCATGCCAATCCCCGCAACCACTAAAATCAGATAGAGGCTATTTTTACCTGTTCCCACCGTTTTCAAACTTGAATAACGAAGTGTGCTAACCATCAAAATACCCAAAATAGCAACTAGTATCATTATCAGAAGCGAATATGTATGAGCTTGAGGATAAGAGCTTAAAGGTAAAGGAGAATAATGAACTATTGCCGCAATTAATCCAGCCGCTGGGGGAATCGGCAAACCTACAAAGTTCTTCTTGTCAGTCTTTACTGCTCCTTCCATTAAAACTCTAGGACGCGTTGCTTGAATATTAAACCTCGCTAGACGAAAAGTCCCGCAAATTAAGTACATAAACAAAACGAAAAGCCCTAAATTATAAAATTGACTACCTTCCGAAAAGCTTACCCCAATTGCCCAGCTGTAAAGTAGAATGGTAGGTGCAATTCCAAAAGTCAAAACATCAGCCAGAGAATCAAGCTGCACGCCTATTTCAGTCGTAGTTTTTGTCATCCTTGCAACGCGTCCATCGAGAATATCACAAAGTATGGCAAGACCTATGGCTTTAGCCGCATAATCGAAATAAACAGCCGCAAGCCCAGAATCCACAAAATTAGCTTGAAAACCACGAAGCGAATATATAACTGAAAGAAAACCCAACGCCGCATTTGCAGCAGTAAAAGCCGATGGAATGAGATATAAACCCTTTCTTAACCCTTTACGAGATTTTTCCGTCACGGCTGCCTGCATCTTTTCAATGTAACATTTTTGTTTCACTTCCAAGAAATTTCAAAACAAAAAACTCTACAAATTTAGGACAATTCTCGACGTTTTGGAACCCGAACAACATATCGTCATCGTTTTATTTGAAGCTTTCTGCTCATCCGACAAAACCTCATCTTTATGATCAGGAATGCCCTCCAAAACTTCCGTTTCACAAGTGCCGCAAATACCAACTTCGCAGGAAAAAGAAACATCAATGCCGTTTTCTAGTAGAACCCGAAGAATAGTCTGACCCGGTTCTATCGTAAAGCTTTTACCCGTTTTTGCAAGCTCAACTACAAAAGGCTTTCCAGTAGAGTCAGTTTTCGGCTTAAAATACTCAACATGTATCTGCTCAGGCGAAAAACGATAGGCCAACCGCTCAAACGCTTCAATCATTGGCGTAGGTCCACAACAATAAAGATGTGCATCTAAAGGAATCTGCTCTATAGCCGAAGCTATGTCAAAGACCGCTCCCGCCTCATCATCAAAATGAAAACAAACTTGCTTAAAATTTTTCAACTCATCATAAAACGCCATTTCTTCCTTGTTCTTGCAAGCGTAAAACAAGCGCCACTGTTTATCGACTTTTTCAAGATGTTTAACCATCGAATAGATAGGCGTAATTCCTATGCCTCCAGCAAAAAAGACGCTCAACCGAGCTTCCAGACTCAACGGAAATGTGTTTTTCGGTGGCTCAATCAGCAAGATATCTCCCGTCTTCAGTTTATCGTGCATATAAACGGAACCGCCTGTGCTATTCTTATCGCGTTTTACAGCCACTTTGTAACTTTGGAGATTCTTCCCAGATTCCAACAAAGAATAATGTCTTACAATCCCATTAGGAAGATGCACACCGATATGCGCCCCAGGTTCTACATCAGGCAGAACTCCGTCTTCAACCAGACGAAATTCATAAAGATTTATGTCTTTTGCAATGCGTTCTATTGACTCAATCTTTGTTCTTATAAGCTCCATGAGCAAAATTATAACAAAGCTATCTACCTCAATCAGCTCTTTGCTTTTTTCAAAACCAAAGTTATTCTCAAATTGTGCGTAGAGTTTTTCTTCTAACCCTAATTCTTACAAGCGCTCTCCTTAGAACGGAAGGACAAAAAGCAGTTGATTGGATAGTGGCTACTGTAAGATACAGTCCCGTAGAACCAGCGGAAATAATTACTTATTCAGATCTTCTTTGGCAAATAGCGCTTTCGCCTGACCGACCGCTCAATCCACCTAAACAGGAAGACTTGCGAGAAGCTCTTTCGCTTTTGATAGAACAAAAACTCTTTCTTCTAGAAGCAAAGCGCATCCCACAAAACACCCCTTCCGATGAAGAAGTAAGGGCAGAAATTGGACGAATAATAAGCCGTTTTCAGTCAGTTTTTGAATTTGAAAAACGAATCCGATCGGTAGGATTTTCTTCAATAAACGACGACTACTTTCGAAAAATCTTAGAAGAGCGCATCCAAATCGAAAAATACATTGATTTTCGCTTTCGATCATTCGTTATAGTAACAGAAGAAGAAGAGAAAAAATACTATCAAGAAACCTTTGTTCCAAATTTCCGTCGTAGAAACCCAAACCTTCTTGTCCCTGCATTTGAGAAAGTCAAACAAGATATAAACCTCTCCTTAACAGAAATGAAGGTTGAACAAAGCATTGATAGGTTTCTCCAAGAAGCAAAGCAAAGAGCTGAAATAGAAATTTTCGTAGAGCCTTAAGATTGACATCTTCCGTAAATTTCTGTCATTTCACCTAGTTTTTGAGCGACCGTTTTTGGAAAGTTCTCGCATCTCCATTGCCAGTTTCCTGTTTTAGTGGCCGGAATGTTCATTCTAGCCTCAGAACCCAAGCCCAATAAATCCTGCATCTGAAAAATCGAAAGAAAAGCAACACTAGAAAGCGAAGCTCTAATTAAATCCCAGTGAATCTGACTGCCATCAGAATTAAGATATTTTAAGCAAAACTCCCTTTCCTTATCACTTGCCAGAGAAGAAAACCAACCAACAACGGTATCGTTATCATGTGTGCCGGGATAAACGACACAGTTTTTTGAATAGTTATGCGGCAAATACGAATTTTTTGCATCCGAACTCCAAGCATATTGGAGAATCTTCATACCGGGAAATCCGAAAGCATCTCTTAACTTTTCAACTTCAGGTGTTATAAACCCTAAATCTTCAACAATTATTGGCAATTCACCAAAACTTTGCTTTAGAACAGAAAACAACTCAAACCCTTTAGATTCGACCCATCTGCCGTTTTCAGCTGTTGTTTCAGCTGCCGGCACTTCCCAGATAGCGACGAATCCTCGAAAATGGTCAATTCGTAATACATCAAAGATTTGAAGATTAAATCCGATACGACTTCGCCACCAAGAGAAACTATCCGAAAGCATCCTGTCCCAATTGTAAATAGGATTCCCCCAAAGTTGCCCTGTTTTAGAAAAGTAATCCGGTGGAACACCAGCTAAAACTTTCGGAGAACCGTCTTCATTAAGCTTAAACTGCCTCTGATTACACCAAACATCTGCAGAATCTAAAGCAACAAATATGGGAACATCACCTATTATCTTCACCCCCTTTTGGTTAGCATAGGCTTTTAATTGCTTCCATTGTTTGAAAAATATAAACTGGTAAAACTTTTGTTCAAGAATACTTTCAGAAAGCTCTTTACGTGCCTTTTCAATCGCTCTATCTTCTCGAAGCCTTAAATCATCAGACCAATCCTGCCACGAGCGCTCACCTTGTGAAGATTTTATAGCACGATAAAGAGCATAATCTTCTAGCCAGTAGCCGTTCTCATAACAAAAAGCCTCAAAAGATTGAGTAAAATTCGATTGCCGCTTGAAATTTTCAAAGGCACTTCTTAAGAACTTCTTCTTGAAGTCTGTCACAAGCACAAAATCTACCTTGTCGGGAAAATCAGGAATATCTCCGATCTGCTCCAACAAGCCAATCTCAACAAGTTTATCGAGCGAAATCAAATTTACGTTACCAGCGAAAGCAGAAAGGCATTGATAAGGCGAATCTCCGTAGCCGGTCTGATTTATCGGCAACACCTGCCAGTAACTTTGTTTCGCTTCGACTAAAAAGTCAATAAACTCATAAGCTGATTTTCCTAGATCGCCAATTCCGTATCTAGAAGGCAAACTAGTCACATGGAGCAAAACACCACTACCCCTCTTTTTCAAATGCATAAGCAATTTAGATTAGCCCCTTTAAGCACACGAGAGCAACTTTTCTAAAAGTGGAAATTTTTAAACTTTCCTCCGCTAAATTCAGTCTAAACAGTTTGTGAAAGCTTGAAAAGTTAATTTAAAAGGTAATGACGGCGAATTTAACCGATGAGCAACTCATTAGAAAATCTCTCGATGGAGATAATGAAGCTTTCGGCGAGATAGTTAAGCGATGGGAGCGAAAAATTTTTGCTCTTTGCTATGGCATGCTCGGCTGTAAGGAAGAAGCACTAGATGTAACTCAGGAGACTTTTATGCTAGCTTACAGAAGCTTACAAAGTTTTCGAGGCGAAGCGAAAATTTCCTCATGGCTTCACCGAATAGCTCTAAACCAATGCCTGACCAAAATGCGGTCAAAGAAAAACTCTGCCGAAGAAATCAATATCGAAAGTGAACCGAGTCTATCTACGGCAGCTTCGAAAAAAGCAGTTTCGCCACCCGAATTGGTCGAAACAAAAGAAAGAGCTGAGTTGGTAAGAAAAGCCGTTAGATCGTTACCGCTTGAGCTAAGGCAGGTTGTGATTATGAAAGAATTTGAAGATATGACTTTCCAACAGATAGCCGAAACGCTCAACCTACCAGTAAGCACTGTAAAAAGCCGTCTTTATCTGGCTCTTAAACAATTAAAAATGAAGCTGGAAGAGAAAATTTCAGCTGTCTGAGGTTTGGTTATGAAAGAACAAAAATGCGTTTTCTCAGATAATTTGGTTTCTTATATATACGATGAAATGGAAAACAAAGATGCTTTTGAAGCTCATCTGACAGAGTGTCAGATTTGTTCAGAAGAGCTAGAGATGTTCAAAACTCTTCGTGTGAGTCTTTCAGCCTTACGCGAGCAGGTTGATAGTGAATTCGAGCCAATCTCAATTCCTGTAATCGAAAAACCTGCTTTCTGGAAAAAACTACTTGAAGCAATTACGCTCTCTAACCCACTTGTCAAAATAGCTTTCGCTTCTGCGCTTATCATAATTTTTTCATTAACCTTCTATCTTTTGACGTTACAGAGAACTTCGGACTTAGGTCTTGCTAGTAACGTTAAAGTTGATGAGAAAATAGAGCCACAAAGAAGTTTTCCATTTGCAGAAAGCAAAGAGCATGAAGTCTTCACAAAGGAAAACAAAACTGCAGAAGTTAAACCCATTAAAACAGAACGTCAAACTCGCAAAAAGTTAAAACCGTCCGCTCGTCAGCGACAACAGTTAAATCTTGATTTCGCTGAATCTGAAGAAGTAGAAGAAGGAATAAGACTTGTAGATTTATTTGAAAAGGTTGGTGAGGTTTGAAATGATGAAGAAATTAGTGCTAATTTCTTTTTTAGCGTTTTGTAGCTTGACTTACAGCTTTTCACAAAGGATCCCTCCAGCAAATCCACCCGTCAGACCGCCTGCTCCAACTTTTAAGCTCCTAAAAGAACTAGACTTAAGTCCTGATCAGATCCGCAAAATCAGAGAAATCAACCAGAGAATACGACCGCAGATCCGTAAAGCACAGGAAAAATTACAAAAAGCGAACCTTGATCTGGACGAAGCAATCTACTCCGATACGCCGAATGAAAATTTAATCGAAGAGAGAATCAAAAGGGTGCAGGAAGCTCAAGCAGAACTTATAAAGCTTAGAATTAGAACAGAATTCGAATTTCGCAAGATTCTAACTCCAGAACAATTAGAGAAATTTCGCCAAATAAGAAAAGAGAATCGCAAAAGACCGCCTAGATCATTAGAACAAGGATTATGAGCTGCCTTCCTAGAATATCCCCTTTAGTGGCTAGAATGGCTAGTTTCTAGGGCAGGTTTAGCCAGACTTGAGTTTCCTCAACCTACCAAAAGTGGATGAAATTCTGTTAAGAATTTTCAAACAAGTATTCATCTCAATCTATATCTTGATTCTGTCTGAAAGGAGTATGGTTCTAACCCCACAATTAAAGCTAGTGTTAGTTCAAAAAAGCTGGTGAGAATAATGAAAAAACTCAAATGCTATTTCTTTCAAATTCCCTATCCTCGAACACTGCATTGGATACTGCATCAAACCTTTATCCCCCATGATTGTCTCTGTGTTATCATTCTAAAATGTAACCCTAGAGTATAGATTCAGAAAAGCTAGCAACTTAGGCTTGACTTATCCCTTTCATTCTATGTTTTTTATTTTTTGTTTTACAAAAGTCTCACTTTCATTGATCGTCCGGGATATCATCTTCTAAATCAGCATTCAAAGAGTAATTTGCTTCTATTCCACAAAAGGATAGAGCTTTCTTGCTCTTAAGTATGTTAAAGCAACTAAAAAGGTGGTCTTCTTACGGGTGTTCTTCGGACTTCGTTTTGCTGTGCCTTTTCCGATGGAAGTTTTTTGCTCTCAGCTTGGCTGTTTGTCTTAGGACTTTGTTGAGCATCTGGAACCCTGTTTTGCCGTTCACTGGCTTTAGCAAAACCAGCATTTTGACCAACTATGTAACTATTTTTTGCTCTTACGACTACACCAGAACGTTGAACACGAACTCTGATGCGTTTTCTCTGACCGGGCTGACCAGGATTTTCAGGATAGTAACCAAGAGTGTATTGACGTCTTAACTCTTCTGCTACATTTGCAAAAGCAGAATTAAGGTTCGTAGTAGCTTCAAAATATCTACCACTTGAAACATTTGCTAATTCTCCCAAATAACGCTTTCCTTTTTCGTAATCCTCAGCTGATGAGCCTGCCGGATTTGTAGAACCGCCCAGAATACCTCCTAAAATTACTCCGATAATATCTACTATTCCAATTCTTCCCCCTGTTGGAGACCTCCCTGTAGGGGCTGGATACGTTCCCGCCATATCTTGATAGGTATCGTATCTTATGGTATAGATTAGAGCCTCAGATTCTTCTGCTTCCCGCAATGTATCATAATACCCTGCACGTTTAGAGGTCGTGTCAACCCCGTCCGTAAATAAAACAATAGCTTTTCTTCCTTCAAACTCGCTAATTTTGCTTATTGCAAAAGATACAGCTTCATAAAGACTTGTGCCGCTTTCCTCTAGATCAGCCTTCATTATAGCTCTATAAAGCTTTGAACGATCGCTTGTTAATTGACTAAGAACTCTTATTTCTTTGTCAAAAGCAACAATCATCACACGATCTTCGGAACGCAAGTAATTTATAAAGTTAACGGCGGCTTGTTTTATTTCCTCGATTTTGTTGCTAGTTGAAGGGCTTACATCTAGCAAAAGAATTACCGAAAAAGGCTGCTCTACATTCGCAAAATACTCTATCTTTTGAGGTTTATCATCTTCAAAAATTTCAAAGTCCTCTTTACGAAGATTACTTATAAACCTGCCATAACGATCAACAACCGTAACCGGAATTACTACTAAGTTTGTTTCAATTCTTATAACTTCGTCTCCACTTTCGGCTTCCTCTTGCTTTACTTCAGAAGGCTGCTTATCCTCTCTTTGTCCTGTCAGAACTGGTGGGCGTCTGTTGCTTTGCGTCGGCTCCTCTGCAATCTGGCTAAGTGCTGGCTGTGAGAAAAAAACTATCAACAAAACTAAGGTTTTCCACACTTTACTTACCCCATTTTTCCCTCCAACGAAAAGATTTCCATAGTTTAATCGTAGATGTAGATTACCCGCTGCTAGATGCCAGTAATTTGGCTGACATCCCCAAAAATTTTCTCCTTACAGGATTTATGTTTGCAAAAGGCAGACATTTCGTGTGCGTTCTGTTTGTAAATAGAATAAAGACTGCGCATCTTCTTGGATCGATCCAAAGACTCGTTCCAGTAAATCCCAAGTGCCCAAAACTCCCTGAAGAAAGAACTCCATAGGCAACTGAATTCTTAGTTTTTGCGAGCTGGAAGCTTATAGAACGACTCTCATTAAGCTCTTCAGTAAGATCCAATCTAAAAAGACGACAAGTTTCAGGTTTTAATATCAAGGTTTCTTCTGGTAAGAATTGCTGTGCTATTTTCATCGTTTCAAATATACAGGAAAAAAGTCCCGCATGTCCCGAAACTCCACCCATAAACCAACAATTACCGTCATGAACTTCGCCCCAAATCACATAATTCCGAAAAAACGCTTCTTGCTGCTGGCTAATCAAATATCCTTGTTCAAGACAGACCTGCCTTTCATACTGATTTCCTTTTTCACTCGCTGCTATCCGCCTAATAAACTGTTTGGGCGGATTAAAAAAGGTTCTCTCTAGCTCAAGCGGTGAAATTATTTCACTTTTAACAATCTCCTCTAAAGGCTTTTCATAAATCAACTCAAGAAGATTTGCTAAGACTATAAAATTAAGATCACTGTAGATAACTTTTGTTCCAAAGGGCGCGGCGAGTTTTTCGCTTGCAATAATTCTTAAAATATCATCCCTTGAATTAGCTAGCAGATAAAACGGCATCCAAGAACGAAACCCCGTAGTGTGAGTCAAAAGATGTCGAAC
The DNA here is from genome assembly GCA_025054715.1 of Pyrinomonadaceae bacterium. GTDB lineage: Bacteria > Acidobacteriota > Blastocatellia > Pyrinomonadales > Pyrinomonadaceae > J014. Next base: position 371,957 of record JANWYH010000002.1, on the reverse strand, counting down.
AGTTATTTGCCTTTTATCCTCAGTGTCAAATTTGGAAAAGTAATTTGCAAGTCTATCTTCAAGCCTTATTTCATTCCTTTCAAGAAGGAGAGCACAGAGCAGTCCTACAACTAAAGGCTTTGTAAGGCTTGCTAGATCGTATATGGTTTTTAAGCTAGCAGAAATTTTTTCAGGCTCGATAACTGAGTAACCCAAAGAATCCGCAAATTTAATCTTTCCTCGCTGTGCAACTAAATAAACAGCTGAAGGAAATAGCCCTTCACTTATCTTTGCCTCCAAAAATCCAGATAGTTTATTACTTTTACTAAACATTTAAACGATTTCGATGTTGTTCAATTTTTTCGAGGACTTTTAGAGCAAGCACAAGAGCCTGTCTGCCATCTTCACCCGAAATTGGCGGTTCCGTATCTTCAATGACGCAATTTAGAAAGGCTTCAATTTCAGCACGCAAAGGTTCGAAGTCTTCGACCTCAAGGCGGTTTATCTTTATTTCGGTCGAATTTGGTGAAATTAAGCTTGTAAGAGAAGCAAATCTGGTAGCATAATCAAGCACTACGTAGGAATATGGCTGATAAAAACGGGTTTTCCTTATCTTCTCAGTTCCTATTCGAGAAGCCGTAATGTTAGCCACTGCTCCGTTCTCAAACTCTATTCTTGCATTTGCCGCATCGATTTTATCGCTCAAAACTGGAATTCCGACGGCATGGACATCTGATACCTTGACATCCTTGCCGACTAACCATTGGACGGCGTCTAAATCGTGAATCATTACGTCTAAAACTACGTCAACGTCAAGACTTCTATTTGGAAAAGGCGATATTCGATGAATCTCAAAATAAAGTGGATTCACTACGTGTGGGCGAAGTGCAACCATAGCTGGATTATATCTTTCAAGATGCCCAACCATTAGTTTTACCCCCTTACTCTTTGCAGCTTCAACCATTTTATCTGCCTCTTCTATTGTCCGAGAGATAGGTTTTTCAACCAACACACTAACGCCTCGCTCCAAAAATCCACACGAAATTTCACAGTGAGTTTCCGTCGGAGTAACAACGGAAACAACGTCAACTATTTCAATCATTTGCTTCCACTCATCAAAAGCTCTACAGTTAAACTGATCAGCTATCTGCTTCGCTTTTTCCAAATCAATATCGCAAACAGCCACCAACTCTACAAAACCTTGTTTTGCTATTTCGGCATAATTTCTAGCATGATGCTTTCCTAACGATCCTACACCAACAACTCCTGCACGTAGCTTCTTCTGAGACGATGCCATAAGTGCTAAAATACACCCTTTAGACTAGATGGACAAAATAGCCAAATTGATCATTCCGATTTTAATCGTTTCCGTCTACTTCGTAGGCTTAAGCCTTCCATTAATAGGACCTGATGAACCCCGCTACGCCCAAGTCGCTCGTGAAATGTTTCAGCGATCCGACCTTATTACACCGACCTTAGGAGGATTTGAATGGTTTGAAAAACCGCCACTTTTATACTGGCTTCAAATGCTTTCTTACAAAATGTTTGGTGTTTCGGAGTTTTCAGCACGCCTGGGCTCTACCATTTTTGGACTTTTAACGATTTTATCTTTATCAATTCTCGTAAAAATTACCACTAATGATGCCAAGCTTACAAGGCTAGTAGCCCTGATTCTATCAACTTCGATTGGTTTAATAGTCTTTGCTCATGGCGCGAGTTTTGACATCATCTTGACCTTCCCAATAACAGCTTCACTCAGCTCCTTCTTCATTGCTTTTTATTTTTCTGAACATGAAAAAATTGAAAAAGCCTTGATCGCCCTGTTCGTTTTTTACTTTTTTATGGGAGTTTCTGTTCTTGCAAAAGGATTAGTAGGACTAGTTATCGGTTTTGGGACGATTTTTCTTTTTTTTATTCTCGCAAGAAAAATCCCACCTAAAAGTTTTTTCTTAACTTTTCCATTCGGTATTTTAATATGTGTCCTAGTTATGGCAATTTGGTATCTACCTATGTATCAACTTCACGGTTGGCGGTTCGTCGATGAATTTATAATCCAGCATCACTTCGAACGCTACACATCAAACAAATACCTTCACCCACAGCCTTTTTGGTTTTTTTGGCTTGTTCTTCCAATTATGACAATACCTTGGACACCTTTTTTTCTGGCTTCCATCTGGGATTTTTTGAAGAATTTTCGAGAAAAAGGTCAATTAGAAGTCTTTGCCTTTTCATGGATGATAACTTTATTAGTATTCTTCAGTTTTTCTGGTTCTAAGCTACCCGGCTACATACTGCCGGCACTTCCTGCTGCAGCCTTCCTAACAGCTAAATTCATTTTTGAAAAAAGAGTTAACTGGATAAATCCGCTGGCTTCCGTAACAGCCCTTCTAGTAATAGTTTTTGGAACATTTTTCGCTGAAGATGTTTTAAGACATGAAACTACGAAACATTTTATCGAAAAAGCCGACAGATTAGGTTACAAAGATGCAAAAATTTTGAATCTTCATACAATCTCGCATAATCTCGAATTCTACGGTGCGGGAAGATTAGTAAGAGAAACTAACGGAAAGCAAAGATACTTTTATGGTTCTGCGGAAGTAGAGCAATTTATGCGTCTAAATGGCGAAAGAGAGGTTTTAGTAATCGTGCCACCAAGATATGAAAACGATTTAATTGAAAACACTTCCCTGAAATCAGAGAAACTAGACGAGAACAACGAATACGCTTTCTTTGTTGTTAAACTTGTTGAATAGCTTGCCATGCAAGTCTACTTTTTAGTCTCGCAACAACCCTCTTTTTTCCTAAAGTTTCAAGCACTGCAAGCATCGAAGGACCGACTTGCACACCTGTAAGCACAGTTCTAGCTCCGTTCATTATAACTCCAAAGGACACACCTTTTTCTTGAGCGAACTTTTTTATTTCATCTTCAAGAGCCTGATGAGAGAAATCCACTAATTGCTCAAGCCTTTCGGCAAGTTCAGGTAATAGTGTTTCTAATTCGGGATGTTTTTTCAGATTTTTTTCAACAGCTTTCGGATCAAAATCAAAATCTTCCGAAAAATACGCTCTGCCTTGAGTTGAGAAATCCTTTAAAGTGAAAAACCGCTCTCTAATCAAATTTACCGTTTTTTCAAACCATTCTTTTTCTTCGCTTTCGTATTCCTCACGCCATAATTTCGCTTGCCTTAACTCTTCTTTTACGTAAGGAATAAGCTTTTCAAGAGGCATTTTCCTTAAGTATTCGGCGTTCATCCATATTGCCTTGTCATCAGTCCAGCGTTTTGGATTATTCGGATCAAAATTAAAAATCGCATTACTTCGATGAATTCCCTCGAGAGAAAAGCTTTCAATAAGCTCTTCCATGGAAAGAATCTCTTTATTGCCCTTAGGCGACCAACCGAGAAGAGCCAAAAAATTCCGAAATGCTTCAGGCAAAAAACCAGCATCACGGTAAGTCGTCAAAGAAACTATCTCGCCGTGGTGTCGCTTGGATAGTTTCTTTCCACCAGGAGCAAGAATCAAAGGAAGATGGGCAAAACGAGGCGGCTTAATTCCTAATGCTTCGTAGATCAGTATCTGTTTGTGTGTGTTCGTTAAATGATCCTGCCCACGAATTACGTTCGTAATTCCCATTTCAATATCATCACAAACAACCGCTAAGTTATAAAGCGGATGCCCATCAGAACGCACCAGAACAAGGTCTTCTATCTCAGAAAATTCTCTCTCTTGCAAACCATATACCGCATCTTCAAAGCTCGTTTTACCCGTTCTAGGAACTTTCAATCTTATGGCAAAAGGCTCGCCGCTGGCAGCTCTAGCATCGCTTTCCTCTTTAGATAAGTCACGATACGGATTGCTTCTTAAATCTTTTTGCTCACGCGCTCTTTCTGCTACTACCTCTTTTATGTTTTCAGTTGTTTTCTCCTTCGGAGTAAAGTCGCGATACGCTTTTCCCATTTCCAACAGTTTAAAAGCGGCTTCTAAGTGCTTTTCTTTGTTTTTTGATTGAAAAACTATAGGCTCATCTGGCTCAAGTCCAAGCCACTTGAGACCTTCTAGTATTGACTTGACGGATTCTTCTGTTGAACGTTCTTGGTCAGTATCCTCAATGCGAAGAAGAAATTTTCCCCCTTTTGAGCGAGCATAGAGAAAGTTATAAAGAGCCGTTCTTGCCGAACCTATGTGCAAATAACCGGTGGGACTAGGTGCGAATCTTACTCTTACCGTCATAATCCTAAACGTAACAAAAAAAGCAAAAAAACAGAAGCTACCTCCTCTGAAGAGGTAGCTTCCAAATCTTGTGGCGGAGACGACAGGATTCGAACCTGTGAGGGGCTTTCGACCCCTAACGGTTTAGCAAACCGCCGCTTTCGACCACTCAGCCACGTCTCCGCTAATTCACTATTTTAACCAACAAGCAAACTTTGTCAAGCTAATCAGGCATCCTACGATTGATAGCCTTACTTGACAGAGTAGAATAACAGGGTCAAAATACTTAAAGAACTCTAAGCTCAACCTAAAAAGGAGCAAAATTAGCTAATGCTTAGAAAATCGACCTTAAGAATGATTCTTTTTCTCTCTGTTGTCCTCTGGTTCAGTGCTGATTCAAACGCATTTGCACAAAACCGAAGGCTAGCCGTAATAAAAGGCTCCGTTCAAGATGAGCTTGGAAAACCCATAGTTGGTGCCGCCATTTCTATTTTTAGCGCAGCAAATTCAAAGCTAATTAAACAAATTCAAACTTCTTCTGATGGAACCTTCCTTACGAAAGTTTTCCCGGGTGCATATACAATACTTGCAGTAGCCAACGGATTCAGCTCAAAAATTGTAGAAGCAAAGATAAGCAAATCTTCCGAAATTTTGTATAACTTCAAACTCGAAAGAATCGGTTCAGGAAAAACTTTGATCGAAAAAAGAAACGAAAAAAACAATCCAAAATATGTTATTCGCGCAGCTACATTAACTCGCTCAATATACCAAAATTTAGAAGGTGAAGAAAGTGAATTCTTAGAAGAGAAACTCGAAGACGATCTGAATTCAAACCAAAGAATTCTAGTAGAGTTTTTTAATCAAGCTGGCTCAAAATCAGTTCATTTCGCAACTCTCAAGCCCATTGACCAAAAAACCACTTTGCTTTTACTAGGACAAACTAACGATGGACTATCACATAGAGTCCAACTCTCTATAAGTCACAAACTAAACGACAAAAATCTGCTCAAGATTGCCTCTTCCATAACAAAACTAGAGTTTGAAAACATATACCCACGGGATTCACTAAATCAAATTTCGTTTCAGCTAGCAGATCAAGTAAAGCTACGCGATGACATTGTTCTCATCCTAGGCTTAGACTACGACAATCTTAGAAACTATGTTTCTCCTAGACTAGCTCTTGAGTTAGGGCTAAGTAAAAATACAAAGTTTAAGACCTCATTCTCCACAGTAAACGATGACTCATGGGCTAGAACAATACAGATAGGAAAAGAAAGAGCTGTTTTTCAAGGACCTGTAAGCATTCCGCTTACCTTCACCGAAGATAAAAGAATCTTTTTCAACAAAAACAATCGCTTCGAATCTGCCATAGAGAAAACTTTTGACAACGGATCAGAAATTAAACTTTCTTTCCTTTCTGATTCGACCGAGGGAAAACCGCTTTTTGAAAACTCAGGATTTTCACAAACTACAAGAGGTTTTCTAATTAGTTACTCTCGGAAAATAAGCAACTCTTTAACTGCTTCAACTGGATACTCATTCGGTAAAACAAATATCTTCTGCAAAGAAACTAATCAAACAAGAGAAACCCCCTATCAGGCTTTCATAGGAGAGTTAAAGACTCGCCTCAGAAACGGCGTGCAACTTCATGCCGTGCTAAGACTTTCACAAAAGGCTAAGTTTTTTGCTATCGATCCATTTCAAGGAAAATTTGCCATCTACGATCCAAATCTCAGCATTGTATTAACTCAACCTTTGCCAAACCTTGGTCTTCCAATTCGTGCTGAAGCCGTAATTGATCTTAGAAATCTTCTCGATCAACAACATACACAAGAAAACCTAAAGACAGCTTATCATGGCAGGGCTTTTCGCGGTGGGATATCAGTTAAATTCTAATTTCCATAATTTTGGAAGCAGATCAATCTTTTGGAAACCATCTGAGGCTTAAGAGTAAGTTTTGTGTTTTTAAGCTTAGCTTTTGCAAAAGTTACGAATATTTCCAAATTCTAAACTGAGTGGAACGATTTTTGCTTGATTTTTTAGATCGGTGGCTTAAGCATGAAAAGTTCGCTTTTTACAAACTGGGGACTTGCATGGCTTTTAGCAGCGCTTTTGCTGACCACAGGAGCTTTTTTGAATATACTTCAAAGAGTAACACACAAAATGCCGCCTACAGATGGAGTCTTATGGGTTCAAAAGCCTGATGGGATCTTCGCCGAAAAAGTGTTACAGGGTTATGCAGGTCAAAGAGCGGGAATTTTCGTCGGAGATAGACTACTCGGCGTAAGTTTAGATGGTGAAAAATTCGAGGAAATAAGAAATGCTTCAGACATTCAGCTTTTTCTAGAAGTAGCTGGACAGGGAGGCAGACTATCTTATTTGGTAGAAAGAACCTCATACTCTTTTGCTGATAGAAATTATGTTGTTGACCTGAAAAATCTTGATTCATTGCCCAGATGGAAACCTTCGACTTTCTTTTTAATTTTAGTTGGTTTCTTTTGGTTGGCGACAGCCGTTTTTGTTTTTTTCAAGCAAGGAAGTAGCTCACCCTTCGTGCTTCATTTTGTAGCCTTTTGCTTAATGGCTTTTGTTTTTCATGTTTACAATCCAATTGGAACAGGTGAGGATCTAGATCTTGGACTTAGCCTGATTGACGATATAGCATTTGCCTTATTCCCACCGATATTTGTCCACTTTTGTCTTCGCTATCCCGTTCACAAAGAAGTTTTCAAATCAAGATATTGGAAGCTATTATATTTACCTGCTCTTTTGCTGGTTTTGTTAGACCTATCATTTTCTTTGTCGCTGTTGCTTCCTTTTACTGATTCTTTCAAAGAAAGGCTGGTTGAAGTCATAAACAAATATGAGGTTTTTCGCTTGATTAACTCTTTGCTTTTATATCACTTTGTTGCTGGAATCACGTTAGGAGCTATATCTCTTCTTTGGCGATTTGTTCGAACGAAACAACCTTTAGTCAAGCAACGTTTGAAATGGATTCTATGGGGCACTGTAAGCGCTGCTATACCTATACTATCCTTACAAGTTGTAAAGTCCATAACTGAACTCCAAGAAGATTTTATAACCTCTGCAATCAGCACTCTCCCACTAGTATTTATTCCCTTAAGTTTCGGCCATTCGGTTGTTCGTTATCGCTTGATGGACGTCGATATTGTCTTTCGCCGGGCTTTAGTTTATGCAATCACGACCCTAATGATAGCGATGATGATCGGAGCGGTTGCGCTCGGGCTAATCTTCTTAACTCTTGGTGAAAATCTTTCAACAGCAGAGATTTCATTAAGGGTTTTCGTTGCCGTAGTTGCAATGGCAGCGATTGTGTTGCTAAGTGAACCCCTAAAAAATTTTCTTCAAGAGAAAGTTGACAGATTCTTCTATGGCGAAAGATACGATCTTAGGCGGGGACTGCTTGACTTCGGGAAAACTCTTTCCGTAACCACGAAATTAGAGCCTTTGCTAAATGCTCTGATTGATCGCTTGCAACAAGTTCTCGAAGTTGAAAAAATAGCTGTTTTTATCGAAGATGAGAACTCTCCAAGCGGATACTATCTTGCCAAATCAATAAATTTGAGCAAGGAGTACATTATCCCGACAGACTTTCGCCAGATTATTCGTATAAAATCTGCAAAAAGAGGGGTGGTCCGAGCAGATGAGCTTGAACAAGAAAATGTCACCTTAAGACAAGAACTTCATTACTACGTGCCTTGCGTTGTCCGTGGCAAAATGATTGCTATCATCGGATTAGGCAGAACGAAAGAAGGAGCTTTGCTTTCCTCAGAAGATTTGGAAATTTTAAGAACTATATCGGGTTACATAGCTGTTGCCATCGAAAACAGCCTCCTTTATCAAGAGCAAGAACAGAGAGCCAAAGAGTTAGCCGTTCTTAAAGAATTCAACGAATCGATAGTTGAGTCAGTAAGCGTTGGAATTCTCACAGTCAATGAAGAAAGCATTGCTACCCATTGTAACTCAGCTTTTGAAGAGATGTTTTCTGTCCCGCGTAATCAAGTCGTAGGCAAGAAAATAGAAGAAATTTTTGACGAGAGTTTTCTTATGAGCATTTTATCTTTACTAAGCGATTCAGGCTGGCATTTACAGAAGACTTTACGCGGATATAAGCTAAACGCAAAAACGAATAACGGCAAAAATCTTGTTCTAAACGTAGGTATCGCCCCGCTTCGCTCAATCTCTGGTAGTCAAACTGGCAGCATTCTTGTTCTAGAAGACGTGACCTTTAGAGTAAAACTAGAAGAGCAGCTTCAACAAAGCGAAAAGCTTTCTAGCATCGGGCTTCTCGCGGCAGGCGTGGCTCACGAAGTTAATACTCCTCTCACAGGAATCTCAAGCTACACGCAAATGCTACTTCAGATGACACCCCAAGAAGATCCGAAACGAAAAATTTTAGAAAAAATACAAAAACAGGTCGAAAGAGCAGCAAACATTGTAAGTAACCTACTTAACTTTGCCCGCACTGGAAATGGAAAATCCGAGCTTTCAAAAGTTGATATAAACCGAATCCTAGAGGATACGCTTCAACTTCTTGAACCTCAGTTAAGAAAATCTCAAATCGAAGTAGTTAAAGACTATGCACGAGAGTCTATAGAAATAAACGGCAGTGCTGGTAAACTCCAACAAGTTTTCACAAATCTCATTCTTAATGCAATTGACGCAATGTCCCTTGGTGGACAGATTACTTTGAAAACATATCGAGAATCAGAAAAGGTAATTGTTGAGATATCTGATACGGGTGTAGGAATTGAGGAAAAAAACTTAAGCAAGATTTACGATCCATTCTTTACTACCAAACCAGTTGGAAGCGGCACGGGACTCGGCTTAGCAGTCGCCTATGGCATTGTGCAGGAGCATGCAGGAAAAATAGAAGTTTCTAGCCAAGTAGGAAAAGGAACCACTTTTAGGCTTGAGTTTCCTGCTGTAAGGGTTGAAACTACTGAGGAAATAACCGTTTGAGAATGTCTTTCATTTCAAAAAATTTTGAGATAATACCGAAAGATTCTGCTCGCATTAGAGCCGTATCCTCTGTTCTCCTTTACGGCTACGGAACATTTACGACCATTGCAGTTTACAACGGCAAACCTTTTCAGTGGGAACTTCACCTGCAACGCCTCAAAAATGCGACTGAAAAGCTAAACATAAAATTCTCCATAGAAGGCGAAAGATTAAAACAAGAAGTCTTAAAGCTAATTGAAAAAAACAAAATAGAAAATGGACGCGTTAGAATTACAATTTTTGAAGAAGAAATAGAGGGCTTATGGCGAGAAAACGAGGTAAGACAAACTTCTGTACTGATCACGACTGCAACAGCAAAAACGCTTACCGAAGAATTTCGTTTGAACATATCAACTTCGAAAGTCAATAGCACTTCTTTGCTGAAAGGTATAAAAAGCTGCAATTATCTTGAAAATCTCTTAGCCTTGCAGTTAGCAAGGTCAGGAGGATTTGATGAAGCTGTAAGACTTAACGAAAGAGGAGAAGTTACTTCTGCCTGCATGGCAAATCTCTTTTGGATAACAGACGATACTGTTTTCACACCTTCACTCGACACGGGCTGCCTTGACGGAACTACTAGAAACTTTGTTATAAACCTTTGCCGTGAGCTTGGACTTGAAGTTTACACGGCTGAAGCAAACCTTGAAGAATTGCTTTCCTCAGACGAAGTTTTCCTAACTTCTGCCGGTATAGGCATAAAATCCGTAAGAAGAATCTCCGATACATATTTCGACAGTCGTAAAACTTCTCAAATCAAGCTCGAATTTCTCAAAAAAATAGCTACATTGTAACTTTTTTCTTAGCCTGCTACGATCTTCCTTTATGACAACTGCTGTAGTTTGGATATTGCTTTGTCTAATCTGGGGCACCACTTGGATTTTTATTAAAATTGGACTAAATGATCTCTCTCCTGCCGGATTCGCTGCCTCAAGATTTACCATAGCTTGCATAATTCTTTTTGCAATCTTAAGACTGAAAAGAAATCTTGAGTTCTATGACTCAAAAACTTTTTCGTTTATTACTTTCACAGGAATACTGCAATTTTCATTTAACTATGGTCTTTTATTCTGGGGCGAGAAATACATAACTTCAGGGCTAGCAGCAGTTCTTCAAGCCACGATTCCTGCCTTCGGTCTTATTCTAGCACGCTTTTTTGTAAACGAATCAATAACTACCTCGAAGGTTTTTGCTATAGCTTTAGGAATTTTAGGATCAGCGATGATATTCTTTGAGCAATTAGAGTTAAAAGGTGAGATGGCTTTCTTTGGGAGTTTAGCTGTTGTAATAGGTGCCTTTGGAGCGGCTCTTGCTAGTGTGCTAGTAAAGGCAAAATTATCAGAGGTAGAACCTGCAAATCTAACCTTCTGGCAAATGCTTATAGGTCATCTACCACTGTGGATTTTAAGTTTTGTTTTTGAAGGCAATCCATTGAATTTTCATTGGAACCTGACTTCCATTATTTCAGTGTTTTATCTTGCAGTAATGGGTTCTATAATCGCTTTCTGGTTATACTACTGGCTCTTACGTAAAATTGAAGTAACAAAGGCGATGATGATTTCGCTTGTAACTCCGATAATTGCCGTTTTCATCGGAAGCCTATTTGGCGAAGAAATAAAATCTCAAGCTATTGCAGGTGGATTTCTGATTTTACTTAGCGTTTTTTTAACAATAGTTTTGCCCTATTTCACGATAAAGGAGAGAGTAGAAAGCTTATGAAATTCTTCTTTTCAACTGCTGGCGAGTCTCACGGCAAAGCTCTTGTTGCAATAATAGAAGGTTTGCCGTCTGGGCTTCAGGTGTCCATAGAAAAGATTAACTACCAGCTATGGCGACGCCAGCAAGGTTACGGACGCGGGGCAAGAATGAAAATAGAAAGCGATCGAGTTGAAATTCTCTCCGGGGTGAGACACGGAAAAACTTTAGGTTCGCCAGTTGCGCTTCTCATAGAAAATAAAGACTTTGTTCACTGGACAGATGTAATGGCTGTTGAAAAATCTGAAAAAGACATTGAAAAGAAAAGAGCCGTTAAAAGCCCAAGACCAGGACATGCCGATCTTGCGGGCGGATTGAAATTTCAAACTAAAGATTTAAGAGACATCCTTGAAAGAGCTTCAGCCAGAGAAACCGCAGCAAGAGTTGCCGTAGGAGCTATTGCAAAACAACTTCTTGAAGAATTTAACATTCAGATTTGCTCTCATGTTATCAAACTTGGAAACATTCCTGAAAAACCCCTACAAAAATCGTGGGAAGAAATATACCAGATCACAGACTCTTCGCCTTTAAGATGCGCCGACAAGCACTTAGAAGAGCAAATGATAAAGTTAATCGAAAAAGCAAAGCAAGAAGGTGATACTCTCGGTGGAGTATTCGAAGTCGTTGCAAAAGGAGTTCCTGCTGGCTTAGGTTCTCATACCTCATGGCGAGAAAGGCTCGACGGACAAATAGCACAAGCTTTCATGTCAATTCAAGCTGTCAAAGCTGTTGAAATCGGAGAAGGAGTTGAAAATGCTAGCAAGTTTGGCTCGCAAGTTCATGATGAAATTTTTTATGAAAACGGTCAATTCAAACGCCTAACGAATCGAGCCGGAGGCCTCGAGGGCGGAATAACAAACGGCGAAGAAATAAGAGTTCGCGGCTACATGAAGCCTATTTCAACTTTAAGAAAAACACTTCGTTCGGTTGATATTGATACTAAAATGCCAAAGGCTTCAGCATTTGAACGATCAGATGTTACAGCCGTCCCAGCAGCAGGAGTAATCGGCGAGGCTATGTTAGCAATAGTTCTGGCAAATGCTATGCGTGAAAAATTCGGCGGAGATTCATTAAAAGAGATGAAACGAAATTTCCAAGGTTACATTAAAGACATAGAGAACTACTAAATGAGGAAAATAACATGAAAAAGCTCATTCTGATTACGCTACTACTTTCTATTTTTTCTTGTAAAAGCGAAGATTCAATTCAAATGCAAAAAAATGAAGTTCAGTCTTTTTCTGTTGAAATAATTGCTCCTACAGAAAAATTTGAAGCAGGAAAGCCGTCTGTGCTTAAGCTTTCTGTAAAAAACGATCAAGACAATCCTGTAAAACTCTCTCCTAAAGACTTAAAACTTTTCCTGATCTCTGAAAACCTAGACTATTTCAATCCTCTAGAATTTGAAAATTCAGAAGACGGCATTTTAAAAACAGAAGCTTATTTCCCAAGCGGCGGAAATTATAAACTTTATGTCATTCTTAAACCAAAAAACGCTGAAGCAATAACCAGAATTTTTGATATAAAAGCAGAAGGAAACACTGAAACAAAATCAAAGATAACACCGGACGAAAAGCTGCAAAAACAAATAGATGGTTTAACCGTTGCAATAAAAAACGAAGGCACTTTGCTTGCTGGACGCACTGTTGTTCTTAAGTATAAAATCGTTGATACCTCAACACGAGAAATGATTCAAAACATCGATATAGATGGAAAAGCCTTTACCGTGGCTGTAAATGAAAACTTAAATGAGTTTCTTTACATGGAAATCGCCGCTCCTGAAAAGGCCCAGCACCAAAATCACCACGATTTCATGCCGGAATCTGAAAAAGTAAGCTTTTACGCTGAAATCACTTTTCCAAAAGAAGGCATTTATAAGCTTTGGACACAATTTCCCTATGATGGAAGAACTATAACTGTTCCATTTACCGTAAAAGTCGAACCTGACAAAGACTTAATAAGCTTTTCCGATGTGCGCATTCCTGAAGGGGCATTCAAAGTTTTGATAACCAATAATGGTTTCAGACCAAAAGAGATTTTTTACAAAAAAGGTAAACCCTTAAGTTTAGCTTTTGTTAGATTTGGTGATGAAAATTGCGGAAACGAAATTAGCTTCAGCAAAATTGGCTTGAAGCTAAAGGAAATACCTGTTGGAGAAGCAGTAATTGCTGAAATTCCAACAGAAGAAGAAGGCACTATCGTTTTCTCCTGTGGTAAACACTTAGGAAAAATAAAAATAGAAAAATGATACAGCTCACACGAAAAAAACTCTCTGAAGAAGAAATAAGAATTGATCCTGTCTGCAAGATGCTCGTAACTGCAGAAAAGGCTGCGGCTTTATTTGAATATGAAAACGTATCCTACTACTTCTGTTCTATCAAATGCTATAACCGATTTAGGCATAATCCTTCGAGATTCTTGAAAGAAGAAAACAATCCTGATGCTTCCCAAGCGGAATATACATGTCCGATGCATCCAGAAGTAATAAAGATAGGACATGGCAGTTGTCCAATCTGCGGAATGGCTCTCGAACCAAAGTATTCAACTAAATCAGTGGAAACAAATCCTGAATACAATGAGATGTTAAAGCGCTTTATAATTGCCAGCGTGTTAACTGCACCAATTTTAGTGTTCTCAATGTTTGAAATGTTTTCTGTTCATCTACTTGAGCCTCAAACCTCGGTCTGGCTGCAGTTTCTCCTTTCAACACCGGTTGTTTTGTGGTGTGGCTTTCCTTTCTTCATCAGAGCCTTTGACTCGGTAAAAACCCTAAGCCCTAATATGTTTACTCTGATTGCAGTTGGAACAGGCTCAGCTTTTCTTTATAGCCTTACAGCAGTCCTATTTCCATCAATTTTTCCTGAATCACTACGTGATCCTCATTCTGGACAAATTTTCGTTTACTTTGAATCGGCTTCAGTAATCATAACGCTAGTTTTATTTGGTCAGCTTCTTGAAATAAAAGCCAGAATGAAAACATCATCAGCTATTTCCGAATTGCTCAATCTCACTCCTAAAAATGCAACCGTCATTTTCGATGACTCCACAGAAGGAGAAATTCCTGTCGAAGAACTACTTGTAGGTGACATTCTGAGAATAAAAGCAAATGAAAGAATACCCACAGATGGCGTAATTCTAGAAGGGGAAACATACGTTGACGAATCAATAATAACGGGCGAACCAATACCTGTTTACAAAAAGCTGGGAGACAAAGTAATCGGTGGAACGCTTAATACAAACTATTCTTTCAAGATGAAAGCCGAAAGGGTAGGAAGTGAAACTATTTTAGCTAGCATAATCCGCCTAGTAGAGGAAGCTCGCCGGTCGAAAGCTCCTATTCAAAACCTTGCAGACAAAGTCTCGGCTTATTTTGTTCCAGCAGTGATTCTAACATCCGGCATATCTGGTTTTACATGGCTTGCACTCGGAAACCCTGCTTATGCATTTGTATCGGCTGTTTCAGTGCTCATAATCGCCTGCCCCTGCGCTCTAGGTCTTGCAGTTCCTATGTCAATAATGGTAGGCACTGCAACAGCCGCCCGAAATGGTATTCTTATTAAAAACGCCCAGTCAATCGAAATGCTAAGCAAAATAAATACCCTCGTTGTTGACAAAACCGGAACTTTGACAGAAGGCAAACCCACCGTTAAAAAGGTCACGTCAATAACAGATTCTTACTCAGAAAACGAGGTACTTTTCTATGCAGCCTGCATCGAGAAAATGAGTAAGCATCCACTAGCGAAAGCAATAGTAGATGAAGCTGAATCAAAAGGTATTAATCTCGTCGAAGCTCAATTCTTTGAATCAAAAACAGGAAAAGGCGTTTTTGGAAAGGTAAACGGAAAGGAAGTTTTCGTGCAAAGCCCTCAGATAAAAACTAAAGAGGTAGAAAAACTGTTAAAAGAAGGCGGAACGATAGTAGAAGTTGGCTTAGATGGAAAAACAATTGGCTACATAAGTTTATCAGATAAAGTAAAAGATGACGCTCGCAGTATAGTCTCTGAATTTCAAAGTCATTCGGTCGAAGTTATGATGATAACCGGCGATAACGCTTCGAATGCAGAGATTGTAGGAAAAGCTGTAGGAATTGAAAAGATATTTGCGGAAATTGCACCTGAAGAAAAGGCGCAGAAGATAAGAGCGTTGCAATCAGAAGGTAAAATTGTTGCAATGGCCGGTGATGGAGTAAATGATGCACCAGCGTTGATGCAAGCCGACGTTGGAATAGCCTTTGCCGGCGGTTCAGACGTAGCAATCGAAACAGCTACTGTCACACTTTTAAAACCTGATTTGAAAGGCGTTCTTAGAGCTTATCGGTTATCGAAAGCTGTAAGAAAAAACATATACGAAAATCTTTTCTTGGCTTTTTTCTATAATTCTGTAAGCATACCGATTGCCGCCGGTGCTCTCTTTCCCTTCTTTGGCATACTGCTTTCGCCAATGATTGCCGC
This sequence comes from Pyrinomonadaceae bacterium, assembly GCA_025054715.1. Taxonomy (GTDB): domain Bacteria; phylum Acidobacteriota; class Blastocatellia; order Pyrinomonadales; family Pyrinomonadaceae; genus J014. The sequence continues at coordinate 356,547 of JANWYH010000002.1, read as the reverse complement.
CGCAGCTATGACTTTTAGTTCCGTTTCCGTAATAGCCAATGCCTTGCGATTGAAAAACTTAAAACTAAGTTAAGCGGTAAGAAGAACCTTCAATAATACTAGTCTTAAGATCAGGTTAATCAAAAAGTAAGCATAACCGCCTCGGCAAAATTTTCATCTAAAATCTGTCTATTTCGAGTGTTGAGTTTGAAAATCTAATTTGCCGAATCAAACAGTTGATATGTTATAATAAACCAGGTTTTCCCGAAAGGAGATCTACCGGCACTCAGCAAAGCACTAATTACAGAGAGATGGGAGTTATGAAGAAAACACTGATTTTCTTTTTATTATTTGGATTTATAGAGCTTGCTATAGCTCAAAGCAGTCCACCACCATTTCTTCAACCGATTAAAGTCCAGCCCACTCCAACGCCACTCGTAAAAAAGACAGGTTCCGTAACACCTGCTAACATACCTTTTTCTACGAATGAAGCCCTAGACGTTCCTAGTTTCGTCACAGAAGAAATCAGATTCCCTGGGCATACTGGAATTTTAATAGAAACCCAGGATGGCCGAGTCGTAAAAGAACAAAACGCAGACGTAGTATTCAATCCTGCTTCCAACGTAAAAGTCGCAACTGCCTATGTGGCCCTACGGTGGTTTGGTCCTGAATATCGCTTTCCTACATTTGTTTTTACTGATGGAAAGCTAGATCGTGAAAATTTGCGTATTGAAGGAAATTTATACGTGATGGGTAGAGACCCGATGTTCGCTTTTCAACACGCCGTAGCAATAGCGGAAGGTTTGAATCAAATGGGTATAAGAGAAATTACAGGTGACTTGATTGTAACCGATCGCTTTTCAATGAACTTTGTATCCTCAGCCCAAGCTTCTGCTAATTTCCTGCTCGCAACATTAGACGCGTCGAGAAGAAGTCCACAAGCCACTCAGGCATGGATTCAACACTTACGTAATTCAGGACGTGGCAACATGCTTTATGTGCCGAGCGTTTTCGTTGCAGGTAAAGCTCATGTAAGCCAGGTTCCCACAAACGCTCGGCTTCTTCTCACTCATGAATCTGTGCCTCTTAGAGAAATAATCAAGTTCATGATGAGCTTTTCTCATAATTGGGTTGCAGAACGGCTCGGTGACGCCGTCGGTGGCATCTATACAATAACAGCAACTGTTCAAAGAGATGTAGGTGTTCTGCCACAAGAGTTTTACATTCAAAGCTCTAGCGGACTTGGCATAAATCGCGTAACACCAAGAGCCATGATGAAAATCTTGCGGACGCTCCAAGCAGAACTGGCAAGATACCGAATGACATTCGCTGATGTGATGCCAGTAGCCGGGATTGACCCAGGAACCTTGCAGAACCGTTTTAATGACGCTTACACTGTCGGAAGTTTAGTCGGTAAGACTGGGACACTTGGAAATACAGACGGGGGCGTCAGCACCTTGGCTGGTGAAATTCAAACTCGTAACGGTGGCAAAATGCTATTTGTAATATTTAATCAACGCGGAAGTGTGGCTAGCTTTAGAAGACTTCAAGACGCATACCTAAAAGCTATTCAAAACGAATTTGGCGGAGCCATCCCGCTAGGCTATTCATCAATGGGTATGGCTCAAAGGCTTGCCCGTAGTAACATCTATCTAAATCAATAGAAACCATGAGCCTCAAAGAGAAAATAATAAAAGATCTAACTGCAGCGATGAAAGCGAAAGATTCGCTTAAAACTTCCACCTTGAGAATGATAAAAACAGCGATAACAAACAGGCAAATCGAGAAAGGTTCCGTTGACATGGAACTCTCTGATGAAGAAATCTTAAAATTGCTTCAAACACTCATTAAGCAAAGAAAAGAATCCATAGAACAATACAAGAAAGCAGGAAGACACGATCTAGTCGAAAAGGAAGAAGCAGAAGTAAAAATAATAGAAGATTATCTCCCACAATCTGCCTCAATCGAAGAAATACAAAAGGCTGTCGAAGAAGCTATAATAGAAACTAAAGCTTCTTCAGCTAAAGATATGGGAGCAGTCATGAAAACAGCCTTGGCAAAACTGGCAAAAACTGGAAAACTCGTTGATAGGAAGCTGGTAAATCAAGTGGCAAGAGAAAAATTACAATCAACTTAAAACTACTAACTGAAATTTAAAAAATTTAAGACCGAGCTCATTCAGGCTCGGTCTTTATGTTTTAGAAATAGGTGCAAAATCCTCAAGCTGTAAATCACAAGTTTTTACAAGGCTTTATCCTTTACACAGGCTCATACTCTTATTCTCTTCCCTCTATAAAGGGCTTTAGTTTTCTTGCTCTTGAAGGATGGCGAAGTTTTCTTAATGCCTTTGCTTCTATCTGCCTAATTCTCTCTCTAGTTACTGCAAAGTGTTGTCCGACTTCTTCTAAAGTATGTTCAGCACCAGAAGGACCAAGACCAAATCGCATTTTTATAACTTTTTCTTCGCGAGGAGTTAATGTTTGTAAGACTTCATCAGTAACTTCTCTTAAGTTTCTCTTAGTCACACTTTCGATAGGACTCATTATGGTTTTATCTTCAATGAAATCTCCAAGATGCGAATCCTCTTCTTCGCCTATTGGAGTTTCTAAACTTATGGGCTCTTGTGCTATCTTCAAGACCTTTCTCACTTTGGAAACAGGTATTTCCATTCTTTTCGCAATTTCTTCTGAAGTAGGTTCACGGCCTAATTCCTGAACAAGCGCACGTGAGGTTCTTATTAATTTGTTAATAGTTTCTATCATATGTACAGGAATTCTTATTGTTCTTGCTTGATCGGCAATCGCTCTCGTAATTGCCTGACGTATCCACCATGTGGCATAGGTTGAAAACTTATAACCCCTTCGCCATTCAAATTTATCAACGGCTTTCATCAAGCCTATATTACCTTCTTGAATCAGGTCGAGAAACTGTAACCCACGGTTCGTGTATTTCTTAGCAATTGAAACAACAAGTCGAAGATTTGCCTCGATTAATTCGTTTTTTGCTTGACTTGCCTCTTCTTCACCTATCAGAATATTCTGGAGTGAACGCTTAATCTCGAGCGCAGAAACATTGTATCTTTGTTCAATTTCCGCTATCTTCTTGCGAGCTTGCTGAATTTGTTGCTTTAGCTCTTTCTTTTCTTGAACGGAAAGCTTCTGCTCGCTTTCTAGCCTTTCTTCTGCTAGAGAGATTTGCTTTTCAGCTTCTTTTATCTCATTAACGACTTGTTCAATAGCCTTTATTAATCTTTGTTTAGCCGTTTGCGTAAGACCTAAAGCCTTAATTTCTCTTGCAATTCCAAGTCGAATTTTTGCAATCTGCCTTCTTAGATGCAGTATTTTCTTAGTGGTCTTTCCTTTAGCCCTTTTTTGCTCCGATCTAAGTTCGACAAGTGTATTCAGAGCTTTTTCGTATAGTTCCTTTATTCTTTCGATTCCTTCTATGGTCCAACGTAAATACTCATCTACCTTGTCTTCTTCGCCAGTCAATTCAGCTTGTTCTGCAAAGTTGACCGTATCACGGATGCTAACTCTTCCTGTCTTCAAATCTTCGCCTAGTTTAATTAACTCTTCAACAGCAATCGGAGAACGAGAAATTGCTTTTTGCGTTTTTATCTGTCCACGCTCTATTCTCTTTGCAATCGCAACTTCTCCTTCTCGAGTGAGCAGCGGGACAACTCCCATTTCTTTTAAGTAAAGTCGAACCGGATCGTTATTCTTATCAGCTTCACTTGCTGATAGATCAAGGTCATCTTCTATTTCTCCCTCAAGCTCCTCGTCAATAGCTAAAGCAGAAGCTTCCTCCAAGAGATCAGAATCAGAAACCGCAATTCCTTTGCCTTCGAGCTTTGCTAAAATGTCTTCCAGCTCGTCAGGCGAAACCATTTCTTCCGGTAACTCTCTATTTATGTCATCGTAGCTAAGAAAATTTCTTTTTCCTCTACCGATTTCGTAGAGCTTGTCAATATATTCTTCCTTTTCGTCAAATTCGTTCATTTTTACCATAAACCTTTGATAGAATACTCACAAAAACCGTTGTTCTCCAAAAAAATTAAATTAACTTCAATTCTTTTTCTATTTCAACGATTAGCTTGTTCAACTTTATTTGTTCTTGAACAAGCTTCTCAAGCTTTTCCCGATCGCCTGATTCTTCAGCAAGCATTATCAGGCGACTGTTCTCTAGTATCTTGTCTTCGAGAACCATTGTGCGAAGTTTTATCAAACACTTTCCTGCTTCTTCAATCAACTTTTCCTCAGGCTCTTCCGAGTTAAACTTTGAAGAGCTTATCATCTGAAGTAACTTCGCCGCTTCATCCTCTTTAGAAACAAGATAAGCAACTTCGTTCGGAGAAAATTTGCTTCCTTTTTCACGATACAAAATACAAAAAGCTCTAAATAAAGGTGCTGTCAATAATTTATTATAATCACCTTCTTCAATTTTTGGAAGAATTAACTCGCGTGATCTTTCATCATGATATAAAATTTCAAGAAGTCTTTTTTCAGCCACTGTCAGCCCAGACCTCAAATATTTATTAACAGCTCTTTGTATTTTTTCTATCGAAGCATTATCTTCTTTTATCTGATCCCACAATTCTCTTTGATGTTCAACATCTCTTATCCTCAAAGCAAGCATGATTTTATCGAAGATTTCACGCTTTTGGACTTTGTTAGGCATGGACTTTATTATTCTAAGACTACTTTCAAGCGCATCAACTCTATTTGGTTTTGCTACTACCTTCTTTATCAGAAATCCCTCCAATGAAAGAGCTTTTTTGAAACACTCCCTATAAGCATTAACCCCTTTCTGACGGATGAAGTCATCAGGGTCTAATCCGCCGGGTAAAATCAAAATTTTCACATCAATATCGTTCGCTGTTAGCAACGCTTCCAAAGCTTTTTCCGAAGCCTTTATTCCTGCATTATCGCCATCGTAATTCACAACTATTTTACGTGCAAATTTAAATAGAAGTCTTGCTTGATCCCTAGAAAAGGCTGTGCCTAAGCTCGCTACCACCGGCCTCACCCCAGCCTGATAAAGCGAAAGCAAGTCTAAATAACCTTCCACCAAAATTGCAATACCGTGTTCCTTTATATGATTTTTAGTCTGAAAAAGCCCATAAAGATGCTTGCTCTTTACATATACTGGAGTTTCGGGTGAGTTTAGATATTTTGGCTCGGCACCTACGAGAGTTCTGCCACCAAAAGCTACTACCTTTCCCTCTTCATCGAAAATAGGAAAAATAATCCGATGACGAAATCTCCCGTAAGTCTGATTTCCATCTTCACTAACACTAAAAATCCCACTTTCTCTTATAATTTCTTCTTCGAAACCTTTGAGTCTTATAAACTCTAAAAGAGGTTCCCAATCTTTAGGAGCATAGCCTATTCCGAAAACTTTAATAGTTTCTTCAGATATCCCCCTTCTCTTCAGATAATCGAGTGCTTGCTCACCTTGCTTGCTAAAAAGCTTTTCCTTCCAAAACTCCATCGCATACAGGTTAATCTGAAGTATCTTTTCTTTTTTCTCTTTTTCTACTTCCTTTGCTTTCTTATCCTTTTCACTAATTCCTCTGTTGAAATCAACCGGTATACCTTCGATGTCTGCGACCTTCTTGACTGACTCCAAAAACTCTATTTTTTCTATTTCCATGAGGAAGCTGAATACGTCCCCGCCCTTTCCACAGCCAAAACATTTAAATAACCCCTTTTGAGGATTAACAGAAAAGGAAGGGGTTTTCTCCTGATGAAACGGACAAAGTCCTACCCAATTTGAACCGCGCCTTTTAAGTGGAACATACTGGCTTATAACTTTGACAATGTCAGCTCTACTTTTTATCTCCTCTACAAGGAATTCCAAATTCATGGAAATCAAGAAACTTCAAGTTTTGCATTTGAAACTACAGCGCTTTAAATATAAAATAGCTGTTTTGCTATTATATCAGAATCAATGAAACTGAAGCTAGAAGAAAGCGACAAAAAACTTCTAAAAAGAACGGCTCTAATTTTGCTTTTCACTGTCTTTTTAAGTTTTATTTTAGCAGACAGCAGGTTTACGCTTGGTCTTTTCATAGGTGGAGTCTTGTCCTTTCTTAATTACTTTTGGCTTGATTTTTCGGTAAGGTATATCCTTGAAAAGGCTGCAAAAGCAGAAGAAGCTTCTTTGTCTGGAGCTTTCATATATCTTCTCAAATACCTGGTTGTAGCAGTTTTGGTTTTCCTTTTGAAAAGCTATTTCTCCGAGAATATATCAATAATCGCTGTGATGCTTGGTTTTCTAGCTTTTCCAGCATCAATCATTTTAGAAGGATTCACTCTAGCAATAAAAACTTTTACAGCAAAGGAAAGAACATAAATGTTAGCAGGAGCAAGTGGTCATCATACACCATTGATAGTCGAGTTTGTAAATTATTACCTTGGCGAGCCAGTCTATAAGTTTCAGATAGCTTACACAAAACCCATCTGGGACAAATACATTTTCAGTCATTTTGGAACATCTGCTGAAAAAGTTTTTGGTCCATACTCGCCGGAAAATGCTATTCCATGGTACACGATAATGTTCATAATTGCTTGCCTTTTAACGGTTGCAACGATTTGGATTCTAAAAGGTAAGTTATCCGAAGACGATCCATCCAGCGGACAGCTTACTTTAGAATCGTCATTTCTTGTTCTAAAAGATTTAGTAAAGGACGTTATCGGCGAACACGGATTTAAGTATTTTCCTGTTGTAGCAACTTTTGCTTGCCTGATACTGATTTCAAATTTAATGGGACTTTTCCCACTTTTCATGTCGCCTACGGCAAACATAAACGTTACTTTAGCTTTAGGCATTACTTCTTTCGTCTATTACAATTACATAGGCATCAAGGAAAATGGGCTTATAGCTCATCTGGGGCATCTTGCAGGTCCAATTTGGTGGATAGCTCCGCTTATCTTTTTGATAGAACTCTTTAGCAACTTGATTCGTCCCTTCACACTTGGTATACGACTTTTTGCAAATATGTATGCCGATGAACAAATAGCTTCTATAATTTCAAATCTGTTTCCGCCATTTACACAATTTTTAGTGCCGATGATCTTGCTACCTTTGGCAATTTTTATAGCACTGGTTCAAACATTAGTATTCACGTTACTTTCTATGATTTACATAAGCGAAGTTTCGCATCCACCACATGAAGGCGAAGTTCATTCACATGAAGTCGCTGCGGCATAAGTTTTCGGCTCTGCAGAAAGAAAAGGTATTTGATACTGAAAAGGTCAACACGCTTCAGGAGCGGTGCGTCCCCCAGGATAGCACGACAGCATACCGGAAGTTGACGGCATCATAAGTAACCTTTTCTCAAGCAGTAAAGCCGAGAAAAACGAACAAACAAAAAGGAGAGAAGAATATGAAAAAATACCTAAAGAACATTGTTTGGATGTTTGTTATTCTGGCTTTAACTGCCACGTCAGTAATGGCTCAAGGTGCAGCCGATAATGAAAACACGGTTGGCTCCTACAAAGCCCTTGCAGCTGGAATCGGATTTGGAATAGCTGCAGGACTAGGAGCAATCGGACAAGGACTCGTCGGTTCCAGAGCTGTCGAAGGAGCCGCTCGCAACCCAAGTGCATCAGGCACCATTAGAACGCTGATGATTATCGGACTAGCTCTGATAGAGTCTCTAGTTCTGCTTGCTTTGGTTATTGTCTTTGCAAAACTGTAAGACAAATCGAAGAAAAGGCAGGTCTATGCCTGTCTTTTCTTTTAACCAACATGCTTTCTCTGCTCAGCTACCTTTATCTACTGATTCTAAAAATCCGACTTTTTCTTTATGAAAAACGTATTCTGCGCTCACGTTCCCTTGGCCTAAAAACCATAAGCATTGGAAATATAACAACAGGCGGAACAGGAAAAACCCCTGTAACCATTCTTTTTAGCAAGCTCTTAAGCGAAAAAAACTTAAAGGTATGTGTTCTTACCAGAGGTTACAAAAGAAAAAATCCGAGAAAAAGTATTCTTGTGTCGAAATACGGCGAAATCTTAGCCGATGCAGAAATAGCAGGCGACGAGCCTTTAGAAATAGCTAGAAAAACTAAAGCAAGCGTGATAGCAGACGCTAACCGAATAAGAGCTGCTTCCTGGGCTATTGAGAATCTGAAACCTGACGTTTTTCTTTTAGACGACGCTTTTCAACATCTCAAAGTTCACCGAGACTTGAATATCGTTCTAATTGATGCACTCAATCCATTCGGAAATTACAAACTCTTACCTGCTGGCATTCTTCGTGAGCCACTTTCTTCCTTGCAAAGAGCAGACGTTTTTTTGCTTACAAAAACTAATCTCGTCGAACCTAATGAGCTAGTAGAAATTGAGAAAATAATTAGACTTTTCAATCCTTCAGCAAGCATCTTTAGAGCAGAAATAGAAATCGAAAAAATCCGCAATCTAAAAAATGAAACGGAAGCTAAAAACTTATCTAAACAGAATTTTCTAGCAGTTTGTGGAATAGCTAATCCAGAAAGTTTTTTTCGTCTATTACAAAAGCATGAGTTTAATCTAACGGGCAAAATCTCTTTTCCAGATCATCATGCATACTCAGCTAAAGACGTAGAGAAAATCTCTTTCTTGGCTAAAAAAAAGAAAGCAGATGCGATTCTAGTCACCGCAAAGGATGCAGTTAAGCTCGAAAGACTTAACTTATCATCAGAATACTTCGTCGTGGAAACATCTTTTAAGTTTTCAGAAGATTTTACTTCGATGATTCTTCAGACAATTTCACAAAAAAGCCACCCTAGAGACTAGAGAGTGGCCTTCTGCGTGCAAATTACTTCTGTTCTGAGCCTTTGTTCTCGTTTTTGTTTGGATTTTCAGTCGGTGTCGGTGAAGCTGTAGGACTCTCAATTGGCATCGGACGAGCACCGCTTAATTCATTAGGATTTTCCAGAACCCTTTTAGCCAGAAAATTTTCAATTCTAGCCTCGTCCATCGCCACAGTCATATAAGCTTGCAAAAGAAGCTGTTTTCGAGCATTTACAAGCAAGTCAGCTATTTGCTGACGAACGCCAGGCGTGTCTAGTGTCTGGTCTTCATCCTTTTCTCGTCTAAACTGCAGTTTAATGATGAGCAATTTTCCTTCCAATGGAATTGCTTGCGGAATGATTTCACCGATTTGCATTTTGTTCATTATGTATTCAGCAACTGCATTTCCGAAGGTTTGCTTAAGTTCATCTTCCGTAAAATAGCGCCAATCTCCATTGCGAAGAGCCGTTTGAGGATCTTCACTATTTTCTCTTGCTATAGTAGCGAAATCAGCACCACGAAGCAATCTTTCTCCCAATTCTTTCACCTTTTGCTGCGCCTCAACAAGGTTTGTTGTTGTATCCTGTTCGCTGGTCTTTTGCGGATCAACGACAATAACACCCAATTGAGCGCCTCGTTTTGCTTTGAAAAGCTCTCGATTTGTTTCAAAAAATTTCTGTATTTCGCTATCTTTCGGAGACTCTATCTTTCCCGTAACTCTATCGTTTAGTTTTTGGATAGCTAACTCTTTCTTTATTGACTCACGCAAAGAGGCTTCGTTTTCTTCTGCTTCCTTTAGCCTTTTCTCAAATTCTTCCTTTGATAAACCGCTTTCTGTTTTGCGTTTATTAAGCTCAGCCGTCACTTCATCTTCGCTAGGTACAAGATTTTCTTTTTGTGCTTTCTGAAACATTACTTCACGTTGGATCAAAGCATCTAGAGCCTGAAGCCTAGCTTGGGCTAATTCAAGCTCTGATAACTTCTTTTCTTCTCCTCGAAGTTGAGCCTTTATTAAGCGCTCAACTTCTTCCATTCTTATCGGCTTTCCATTAACCTTTGCGGCTATTTCACCACCTTCTGACTTTTCAGAAGCACCGCAACCAGCCAAAAAAAGCCCTAAAAAAATCAAAAACAAAGTAATTATCCTCATCTTTTTCCCCTCGGAATATGGTTTCTATTCTTGACTCATCTAAAAAGCATTTGCTATAAATTAAGTTTTTGAGCTTTGTAAAAAGAGGTAATAAGCTTATGGCAAAACGCTGTGATATATGCGGAAAAGGCCCGCAATTTGGACATAATGTTTCTCATTCTAATAATAAAACCAAAAGGAAATTTTATCCTAATCTTCAAAGAGTGCGTGTAAAACTGCCTTCTGGGGCAACGACACATCAAAGGGTTTGTGTTCGATGCTTGAAAGCCGGCAAAGTCACTAAAGCTGCATGAAGATATTAAACGAAAGCTATACATTCTATTTCAACCCTTGCGTCTTTCGGCAGTCTCGCCGCCTGAACCGTTGAGCGAGCAGGTTTGTTTCGGCTAAAGAATCTTTCATAAACTTCATTCATAGCAGCAAAATCATTCATATCCGCAAGAAAAACTGTAGTCTTTACTACTTTCTGCAAACTGCTTCCTGCAGCTTCAAGAACAGCCGAAAGATTCTTCAGCACCTGCTCGGTTTGCTCCACAATTCCACCTGGCACGAACTCGCCTGTCAAAGGATCGATTGGAATTTGACCCGAACAAAAAACTATATTCCCAAACTTTATGGCTTGAGAGTAAGGACCAATAGCTTTAGGCGCTTTATCAGTAGAGATTACTTCGCTTTCCATCTTAACCTTCAAACAAAAAGCAGATTTTAACAGATAAGAAATGAAAGTCAAGATCTCCTTAACTATTCTTCAAAAAGCCCAGATGCTATTTGTTTGCTCAGCTTTGATACTCTCATTCCTTCTTCGACCTTAGTTCGACAACTCAAAATTGGTTTTTCTCCACTTTCCGTTACCAACCAAACTTGGCAGTTTGCACAACTGCCATTCCAACAAAATTCCCCCATTGATACTTTCTCGAGGCTTAAGTATTGAAAACATCTAAGCAAATAATTGTTTTCAGGAACAAAAAATTCTTTACCGCAAATTTCTATTCTTAAAAGTCTTTCAAAAGGCTCAAAAATGTCTTCAAACTTTAGCTCCATCTTTCTACGCGGATAACCTTATCAACTTTACTCTCGAATGTGTCATCATGCGAGATTATGAACAGCTGCGAATAACGTTTTGTTTGTGCTATTGCTTCTATCTGCTCAGAAAGCCTTACGCGGCGCTCTTCATCCATGTGTGCTGTTGGTTCATCGAAAAAAGCAAAACGGACTTCTGAAAGCTCTTCTAGCAATGCAAGCCTCACTGAAAGAGCTGCCGTCATCTGCTCACCACCTGAAAGACTTGAAAATGAACGCCTGTTACCTTTTTCTTCAATCTCTATCCCGTAGTCTTCAGTCCACTCAAGCGTTAACTCTACTCTTCCCATAATTTCTTGAAATATCCTAGAGGCTTGCGTTGAAATCTGTCTTCTCATGTTAGCTGCAATAACGGGCCCTGCCTTTTTTAAAACATCTCTTGTAAACTTTATCAACTCGTATGTTTTCTTTAGCTCATCGAGCTTTCTGCGGCTTTCATCAAGCTTTTTCCTTTTTTCTTCGAGTTCAGCCAAACTCTTGTCGATTTCTTCTATTCTTCTTATGTTTTGTCTCAGTTCAGTTTCCTTTCTCACCTTTTCGCTCTTAAGCTGCTCAAAAAAAAGCCTTTTTTCTCTATGTATTTCAGCATCATAACTAAGCCTTATAGAGTCCAGGTTATGAACCAATTCCGATAAGCTCCTTTCCGTTTGTATTACCTCCTTTTCAAGTTTTTCAACCTCAAGTTTGAGCTTGTCAAAATTCTCTGAAATAGCCTTGTTTCTTACAAACTCGTGATAACCAAATGAGAATTTCTCTTTTCCCTCATTGAGCTTTTTCAGCTGCAGATCAATTTCCGAATATTTCGTAAGTGCCTCTTTTACCTGTTTAAGCTCGTAACTTAAATGCTCAAAGTTTTGCCGCGACTTAGATAGCTTTTGCTCTAATTCATCCTTCCGAGCTATATCCCTTTTAAGAACTTCTACCCGCTCTTTTGGATTCCCTAATTTCTTTAGTCTTGCTTTGACTTCTTCTAACTCCTTTTCTGAAGAACTCAAAGATTTTAGCTCTAATTCCAAATTTTCTATCTCTTCTTTAATTGATCGCCCTTTTTGCTCAATCTTTGAAAGTTCTCCCTCGAGACTACTAAGCCTTAACCGCTCACGCTCGATTTCTTCAAAATCTCTTTTTTGCGCTTCAATTTGCTGTTTTTCAAGCTCTAATTTTTTGATTTTTTCCTCTTCACTATCTGAAGCAAACCTTATAAATTCATCCAGAGTTTGATTTTCTGCTAAATTCAAACACCTTTGAGAAAATATAGGACAAAGATTATTTTTAATTCCTTCTTTGAACTTTTTACTAAACTCAAGTCTCGCATTAATACCTCCTATCTCCTTTATAATACTACGGTATCGAGTCTCTAGGCTTTCCAAATCACCATCAAATTTTTCTACTCTTTCTCTGATCGTCTCTATTTTGCTAAGGCATTCTTTGTATTCTACGAGTAACTTTCTTCTATCGTTTTCTAGCTTCTCTTTTCTTTCCCTTACGAATCTTTCTTTAGTCAAATTGTTTTGAAGCAAGATTCTCTTTTCTTCGAGCTGCTCATATTCTGCAATTAGAGGCTCTAAATTTTTTATCTCTACTACCTTTTGCTCAACTTCTTTAAGTCTTTCAGTTAATCCCTTCAGTAAAGTCTCTTCTCGAGAAATCTGACCATAAAGCTCAGACTCCTTGGTTCTCAATCTGTCACGCTCGGCAATTTGCTTGTTTAAATCTAAAATTTGATGCTCAATCCTTTCGTAATTTTCATAATCTCCTCTGTATTTTTCTACTCTTTCTCTCGCTTCCTTAGCTCTTGTAAATTCTTCTCTTTTTTGGGTTAGCATCTTTTTAATCGCAGATTCCTGACTTTTGAGTAATTCCAACCGTTTCTCTAGTTCATAAATTTGCACTGCCTTTTCTTCTAGTGATTCCATCAGTTTTTCCGTCTCTGAGATTTTCGCCTCAAGCTCGGATATTTCCACTTTCAATCGTTTCTGCAAATCTTCCAGTACCCTCTTTTCTTCCAGAAGCTTGTCAAAACCCGAAATCTGTCCCTCGATCCAAGCAATTTCGTTTTGAGTTTTGTTTATCTGTTCTAAAGCATATCGATCGGTATCAAGTAGTTTATCAGATGCTTTTTCATATTCCTCGACTCTTAATAGTTTATTAAAAACGTCCTTCCTCTTGTCTGGGCTAGCTAAAAAGTCGCTTGTAAATGAACCCTGCGGAACTCCTATCGCACACTCAAAAAGCTTCCTCGTATCAACACTTTTTTCTATTCCTAGATGCTTTTGTAATAATGGAAGAACTTCTTTTTTACCAACGGCAACCTTTACATTTAGCTCAGCGTCAAGAAGCCAGAAATTGCCATTTGTATCGCGCTCTACGACATACTCACGATCATCGTAACTACTCGTAAAGTTTAATCTAATCGATCCCTTTTTCTCGCCGCGACTGACGAAATCCTTTTGAGAGTAGCCAAGATAATCAAATAAGACCCAACCTATCGCTTCTACTATAGTAGTTTTACCAGCTCCATTTTCACCGACGATAGCTATTGTTCCCTTTGAAAAATCGCATGCAAAGTTTTTGTGAATTTTTATATTTTCAAGTTCTATTCTGTTTATAATCATAGCCCAGATTTTAGCATAACAAAGTTACCTGCGAGCAGCTCTCTTTAATCTATCCATGAGAGTCATTCCTATACCTTTTTCAGGAACAATCTCACAATAAATTTTTCTTATGCCCAGACGGTCACACTGACGAAAAAAACCATAGATTTCGTGTGCGTACTCTTCGATCGATTTACAAACCTTCTTCAAACCAAAGCTGACTTTTGGATCGGTCAAGCCGATGAAAGCATTGCGACTAGCCTCTTCCAAAAACTCATCCACAGAATGAACCAAACAAACTTCAGCTTCGGGAGCATAATGCCTATGTTTTAATCCAGGGCTTTTTACAGACTCTCCACTTCTTGGTAAATGAACTTTTATGTCAGGAACAATTTCCCTTAACTCCTCTACAGAAACAGCTCCTAATCTCAAAACTAAAGGTTTTTCTTCTGAACAATCTACTACAGTTGATTCTAGACCTATTTCTGTAACCTCGCCCTGAAGAATGCAACTAATTTTTCCATTTAAGTCCTCATAGACCGATTCCCAATCCGTCGGAGATGGCTTACCCGAAAGATTAGCTGAAGGAGCGCAAACAGGCGTTTCGCAGGCACGTAAAAACTGGAGTGCCAGATTATGCTTAGGCATTCTTATACCGACCGTATCAAGTCCAGCAGTGACTAAAGTTGGCACCTTTTCAGTTTTCGGCAATACTATGGTTAACGGTCCCGGAAAAAATCTCTCAATCAATAACTCGGCAAGAGGATTTGTTTTCTTTGCTAACAGCGGAATTTGCTCTAAGGAACTTATATGAACGATTAGCGGATTATCAACTGGACGATTCTTCGCTTTAAAAATTTTTAAGACGGCAGATGAATTAAAAACATCCGCCCCAAGACCATAAACTGTTTCCGTAGGAAAAGCAACTACCTCGCCCTTTTTTATAAAAACAGCAGCTTCGTCAGGCGATTTAGTCAAAACAGTGTACATTAAAACTTACTGAGTAAACCTTTCATAACCAAGGTTTTTTGTTGTAAATATAGGTTCTAACAAACTCCTCGTCAGATTTAAGCAAGTATATGACGCCCTCTATCAAACCGAAAACACTCACAAGAAAAGTGATAGGAATTGTCAAACCGCATGTGAAAAACGACAAAATAAAGGAGCCTAACCAAATTGCAAGGAGTATTATCCCTTCATTCTTATAACCAAGAACGAATTTATGAACCCCTAGTCCCCCCAGAAGAATGCCGCATATACCAGCTATCAATTTTTTGTCAGCACCTTGAGACTTCCAGTAATCAGGAGAACCTCCGCCTTGATATTGTGGTTGCATTTTCCCCAATCAACCAAAGCAATAGCTTTGGGCTGAGCTATTTACTATTCCGCCGTTTTTTACAGATGCTTCCATTTCTCAGCAGGCGGTATTTGGAAACATCTAATTTGTCAAGATAACCAAAAAGTTATCTCAAAAAAACTTGTTTGTCAATTTTGCTAAGAAAAATTCGCAGTTTCACAACTTTTAAGAAAACAAGGCAAAAATCTGTTTTTTTTTCTAAAAATATGGTAACTTTTCTTTGTGGTTTTGACCTACTCCCTCGGAGGTTTTCAAGATGACTGACGAAAAAAGCTCTCTTACCGGTGAGCTTTCCATCGAAGCCGTTTTGTTGGATGCAGACTTTCTAGTCAAGTATCAATCTGTTGACAAGGCTTACGAACTACTGAAAAACGCTATAGAAAGAAGCCCTCGTTCGATTCCTCTTCGCGAAAAAATGCGCGAAATCTGCATTAAGAGCAAAAATTTTACAGAAGCAGCGCGACAGTGCCTCGCTCTTGTATCGCTTTACATTACAAAAGAAGATTTTGATCTAGCATACGATCGGCTTCAAGAAGCAAAACTTCTCGACCCGCGCATTTCAGTTGCTCCGGGTCTTGAAGCAATAAGACGAGCAAGGCGGCCTGTTTTCAACGAGCCACGCGAAAGATCGCAGGTAAAAACCAGTGTCGCTTTAGCAGGTGATTTATCCCTAATCAGCATATTCGATGCCATTCAAGTGATTGAAAACTCTAAACTTACAGGACTTCTAAGCATTAAATCGAGTTCGCTCCTAGGAAGCGTTTATTTCAATGAAGGCAAAATAGTGGACGCAGAGGCAAATGGAAAAAACGGCACACAAGCTTTTAGAGATATAATCGAGGTTTCAAGTGGAGTTTTCGAGTTTTCTACTTCAGAAAAAGAGTTTCCTGTAGTAATTCAAATTTCTAATAATACAAACTTTTTACTAGACGTTTTAACTCAACTTGAAACTGAAAAAGCTCAAAAGGAAGGATTGGCGAATTAATTGAATAATGGCAGAAAAAGAAATTCTCGTAAATCGTTCAGCCTATCATGACTATTTTATACTGGATAAATACGAGGCTGGGATAGTTTTGAAGGGAACGGAAGTCAAAAGCATCCTAGCTGGAAAAATTCAACTAAAAGATAGCTACGTTGCTATAAAAGACGGCGAAGCTTGGCTTATAAATGCTCATATTTCTCCATATCAGCACGGCAATCGTCATAATCACGATCCGCTCCGAGATCGTAAACTCTTGCTTCATAAACGCGAAATCTCTCGCTTGCAAAAAGAAACTTCTCAAAAAGGTATGACCTTGGTTGTTACTAGAGTTTACCTTAAAAACGGACGAATAAAGTTAGAAATTGGACTAGCAAAAGGCAAGAAGCTATACGATAAACGCGAAACGCTGAAAAGAAAAGACCTTGAAAAAGAAATAAAAAAGCAAATGAAGTTTACAAGGTAATAACTATTTCAAAAAAACCTTGACTTATGCCCCAAGCAAAATATATGCTTGTAGTGAAACTTTGTATTTTCCAAAAAAGAAAGGAGCAAAAAATGAAAAAGTATTTTTTCGGTATAGTGATGTTGCTCGGCGTCTTTACGACTTTACTAGCACAAGACCGAAGCAAAAACTTGCACTATAAGATCTCTGCCGAAGCGGGCTACATAAACTACATCGAAGGACAAGTAGCAGTTGAAAACACTCTAGGAGAAGTCAAACTAGCTTCCGAGATTGAAAAGGTCAGAGCAGGCGAAAAAATCAAAACATCTGCAGATTCAAAAGCAGAAATTCTTCTTACTCCTGGTTCTTTCGTGAGACTAGATGCAAATTCTGAACTAGAATTCATGAATACTTCTTTTGAAAACTTGAAAGTAAAACTCTGGACAGGAAGCGCGCTTTTTGAAGTTATAGCTACTAAAGACATCGCAGTTTACGTCTATGTGCCAAATAAGGAGTTTCGCCTCACAAAAACAGGTGTTTACAGAGTTGACGCTTCAAGCGATGGAAGTGCAGCTCTGAAAGTAATAAAGGGTCATGCCTTCGTAGGGCAAACTAAAGTCGAAAAGAATCAAAAAGCTACGATAACCTCTAACGGACAAGTGAAGGTAGAAAAATTAAGTGTTGAGCAAAGAGAAGCATTTGAACAGTGGAGCAAGCAGCGGTCGAAGTATTTGGCGAAAATAAATGAAAGTCTAGAAAGAAAACTCCTAAAAGAAAGCTTGCTGAATTCGTATCAGCGTTCCTGGAATTGGTATGATTCGTTTGGTCTCTGGATCTATGATCCACGTTTCAGACTATATTGTTTCCTTCCTTTTGGCTATGAATGGAAATCTCCCTATGGCTTTGTATACACTTATGATATATGGCTTCTTAGGCTTCCACTTCCGCCAATAACAACTCCAACCGGAAATCCCAGATCAACAAATCTTCCAAGTGGGGGAGGCTCAACAACAAAAGATGAAACTCCATCAAATACTTTAGTGCCTCCTTACATAAAAGTTCAGCGCGATCTTGGCAGAGACATTGATGACAGAGACGTTGACGTGCGCCGTCCCGGCATCACACCTATGCCTTCGGTTGTTCCTGCTCCACCGATTACTGTTGATACAACTCCGACAATCATCATTCCTTCTCAAACTCAAAGAAAAGGTAAAGATAACTGAAATAGCTTCAAGCTCTATCATTTCAGGCTTTCGGCTCTAAACGAGCTGAAAGCCTTTTTTGGAAACCTGACCGCTTATCTTTCCGTAAAATAAAATTTAGCTATGAACTTTTACGAAGCAATGAAGGTAGCAATCTCAGCTATTTGGGCTCATAAGCTCAGATCTTTTCTAACCCTTCTCGGAATGATAATAGGCGTTGCAGCCTTTATGATAGTTCTTTCACTCCTGCAAGGATTTAGCTCCTACGTTGATGAAAAAATAGCAGGTATAGGCTCGAATAATTTTACTATCAGAAGATTTAGTTTTGAAGATTTCAAAGATGCCGACACAATAGCAGAAGCGCAAAGACGTAACAAAGAGCTTAGCTTCGACGAATTAGAATTCATTAGGGAAAGAGCACAATTTATTGACAAAATAGGGGCTAAGGCTCTACCAAATATCAGAGAGGTAAAAAGAGGAAAAGAAGTTCTCAAAGACGTAAGAATCGATGGCGCTGAACCAATAATAGCTGAAATTGAAAAAATAGACATTCTCGAAGGACGATACTTCACTGAATCAGAAAACAATAATGCTCAGAGGGTTTGCTTTATTGGTATTGATATAGCTCGAAAGCTTTTTCCATACGGTTCTGCCGTCGGTCAAGAGATTTTTATAGACGGCATACCTTACAGGGTCGTTGGAGTGCAGGCAGAAAAAGGCACAATCTTTGGTCAACCGCAGGACAGTTTTGTTCAATTTCCTATAAAAACCTATGGAGCAAATTTCGGTGGCTTGGTAGGTAGCAGAGGGATTTATTTCGTTGCTACGGCAAAAAGCGATTTAGTCTTCAATGATGCAGTCGAAGAAGCCAGAATGCTGATGCGAATAAAAAGAAAGCTAAAACCCGATGAAAAAGACAATTTTGCTATTTTCACGCCAGAAGCTATATCAGGACTAAAGGATCAGATATTCGGAACAATTTCAATAGTCATTCTTGCCGTTCCTTCAATAGCAATGGTTGTAGGCGCAATCGTAATCATGAATATAATGCTGGTTGCCGTTACAGAAAGAACTAAGGAGATAGGCATTCGCAAGTCAGTTGGAGCGCGTCAGAGTGACATCTTGAAGCAATTTCTTCTTGAATCAGCAACATTAGCAGCAATAGGAGGTCTGATTGGTCTAATACTAGCTGAACTTGCAGGTTTCATTCTTACGAAATATGTATTTCAAACTCGCATTTCGATCTGGGCAGCTATATTCGCAATTCTGGTTTCAGGAGGCGTCGGGATTGTAGCAGGGCTCTTCCCAGCATGGAAAGCGGCTAGACTCGACCCGGTAGAAGCTTTGCGTGCAGAGTAAATCTTATGCTGAGACGTTTCAGGACAGCCTTTTGGGAAAATTTGAGAATGGCTTTGGATACAATCAGAAGCCATAAATTAAGATCGCTTTTAACTGTAGTAGGCGTCGTCGTAGGCGTTATTACAGTAATGCTCATCTCTTCGATCATTAGTGGTATTGATCTAGCCGTAAAAAGAGCAGTAGAGTCCTTCGGCACGAGGTCTATTTTTATATACAAATTTGAATTAGGCATAAGAACAGGATTTCCTTCAAGAGAAGAAAGGCTTCGCCCGCATTTGACGATTGAAGATGTCATGGCAATAAAAAGACTCCCATCTGTGGAAACAGCCGTCCCACTTCTAGACGTTTCGAGCGACTTCTTTGGCGAAAAAACTGTGGTTTCTAGAGCGGGTAAACAGTCTGTGGCAGTAAACGTCACGGGAACTTCTCCAGAATTAGAAAAAACCAACACAGAAGTTCTCATAGAAGGACGATGGTTTACCGAATACGAGAGCGAAGAAGGCAAGGAAGTGTGTCTAATAGGCGATACCGTAAAGCAAACCTTCTTCCCTTACGAATCCGCTCTAGGAAAAACTCTTGAAATTAACGGAAAACCATTTACGGTTATTGGGCTTTTACAAAAAAGAGAACAACTTTTCGGAGGCGGTACTGGTAACAACGATCAAAGCAACATAATTTACATGCCAATAGGAGCTGCTAGAAGAATAAAACCTAAATCTGAAGATTTATTTATCCTTGCCGTAGCAAAAGAAGGCAAGTTAGAAGAGGCGAAAAACGAAATAGAAAGTTTATTGAGAATTCGCCGCAAAGTTCCATTCAACGCACCAAACAATTTTTCGATGGAAACAGCATCTAGCATTATCGAGCAGTTTAGAGCCATAACGGCTGGAGTTGCTTTGGCTATGATTTTGATCTCCTCTGTTGGGCTAATGATAGGGGGTATCGGTGTTATGAACATAATGCTAGTTTCCGTAACTGAAAGAACCCGTGAAATAGGAATCCGTAAATCGGTTGGAGCAAGACGAATGGACATTTTGATGCAGTTTTTAATCGAAGCATCTACGCTGACAGGTTTTGGCGGTCTTCTTGGATTAATTATAGGCTGGTTTCTAACCTTTATAGTTGCTATATTTTTCCCGTCCTACGTTCCATGGTGGGCACCGATCGCCGGCTTTGTTGTAAGCGTAGGAATAGGACTCGTTTTTGGCATCTTTCCCGCATGGAAAGCTGCAAAACTCGACCCAATCGAAGCCTTAAGATACGAGTGAAATTACTGACGACTAAAAACCTTTAGGCTTTCTAATCGGCGTTTAAGAAAAACCCTCAGTCAAAAACTATCGCCATCATAGATACTAGCTTGTTGCGAGATTTAACCAGCACCAAAAATAAAAGCCGAAATAACGCCGATAGCTACGAAAGCTGCAAACAAAAACACAGAAGTTGTCCATGCGATACCAGAAGATACGCGAGCCATTCTTTCAAGCCCTATAGCAAATAAAGCCCAACCCCAGAGCCTAAATATATCAAGGCCTCCTAACAAAGCTGACAAAGCAGGCATCTCCTTCGGATTTACAAAAAAACCGAGATTTGACGGCAAAAGACCAGAGTATTGAAATCTTATTAGATCAATTTGTTCTGAAGGCTTAAATAACAAGACTATTAGGCTTGCTATCGTAAAAACGACTGAAGGTGGAAAGGCCGAATAAATCCATAGGGAAACTCCTTGCGAATAATTCATTTCTCCACCAATCGCCTTACCAATAGCTAAAGCGATCAGCCCACCAAGCGCTATGTAAGCAATGGTAAAAATTGGAGACAGATATGATAAAATCTCTACCCATTTAACTTGGGCATTTAATGCATTTTCCTTCTCCTCAGTTGAAAGAGCTTGGTATTGCGCACTTCTTTCATTTTGTTCGCTCAAAAAGCGACGGTAATTTTCTTCTCCTATTTTCTGAAAAAGCGCAACTGAAAAAACAAGACTCAAAACAGCTAGAATAATTGTTGCCAATATAAAACGAGGTCTTTCTCTAAGACATTCAAACGCCTTGCTGGGCTCGAAGAAAATGTTACCGACAGATTGGAGTTCGCTTAACTCTTGACTCATAAAGATCTCTCCTAGTTGTAAATCAGAATAACTAAAATACTACGATGAGATGCTCATCTTTGTTCTTACAATGAAGCTATTAATCTTCTATTAAGTCCTAGCTTTAAGACATTTTTACAGATGCTTTCGTCTTTTACAAGTTTTCTTACTTACAAAACTCAATAAGTAGAATGACGATACGCTGGTCTTCCACGCGCCCATGTGTAAAGTAAATACTCTACGTATTGATCTTGTTGTTTGATTGGATCGTACGGATTAATATCAGGGTTGACAGTAAAATAGGCTTCAAAGAAGAGAACTTTTAGGTAAAACACTGTAAATTTTGACAAGCTCGATCCGGGAAGATTTCCGAGTAGGATGTTAACATAAGTTTCTAAACCCAGTTTTTTCGCTATTTTTTCTTCAATCTTTTCTAAAGCCTTCGTTGCTACCTCATCTTTTAGTCTTTTTCTGAAGTATTCAATTAAATACTGTCGGATCATGAAACTTTCTTGGTTTATTTTTTCTTGGTTACTTTCTGCCATACGGTCTTTCTCCATTTCAAATTCAAATATTTAGGATGGCGAAATTTTAAAATTTTTCTTTAGGCAATAATGAAATTTAAGGTATTATCTCCCTCGCAATAGGTAACTTCTTCATTAGCCTAATAATAAAAACTCCTCTCGTTTCCTTACCTTAATTGGATTAAAGGTCTTCATAGAACTAAGTTTTACGTCAATCTAAGCCCTTAAATTCCGTTAAGATTATGCGACAGAGCTTTGATGAAAGTTCCTAGCATTGCCAATTCCTCTCGCGAGCAGTTCTCAAGGCACTGATAATCAAGCACTTTGATACTTCAAAACTTTAGCTACAATATTCTACTATGTACACGAGTATATGCAACTCCGAAAGCGTAGAAAAACTAAAAGAATGCATGAAATTAAGGCTCAAAGAAGACGCGGAAGTAAAGGAGATAATTCCTATAAATGTATTTAAGATAGATGATAGTTACACAATAGCTGTATACGAAGGAGAAATAAGCAAACAGACACTTAGTATAAATATAGGCAAAAAGAAGGAAGAAGATGGTCAAGAATAAGGACACCTAAGCATATTCACTGGTTCGTGGACATGCTTATGAAGATGCAAATGAACCCTGAACAAGTTAAAAATTTTATAGACTTTCTTTTGCAAAGATGGGGAAAAAATTGAACCAATAACCTCGCATAGCTACACACACAGGAAGATAAAATGCTTATAGAAGTTTTATTGAAGCCTAAGCCTTTCGTCAAATGGGCTGGTGGTAAGAAACAACTGCTGAAGCTTATAAAAGAAAGAGCACCCTATTCATACCGCAGATACATAGAACCTTTTGTTGGTGGTGGCGCCTTACTTTTTGAGCTATTACCGAAAAGGGCTATTGTAAATGATATAAACGAAGAGCTTATAAATGCTTATTTAGCAATAAGGGATAATTTGTATGAGCTTATAGATAGCCTTAAACAACACAATAATAGCGAAGAATACTACTACTACATGAGGTCTCTAAAACCAAACGAGCTTAATCGTATTGAAAGAGCTAGTAGGTTTATATATCTAAACAAAACTTGCTATAACGGTTTATACAGAGAAAACTCAAAAGGCGAATTTAATGTTCCTTTTGGTAAATACAAAAATCCAAAGATAGTGGATGAACAAAACCTGAGGGCAGTCTCATATTATCTCGACTCTGAAGATATAACTATTATCTGTTCTGACTACAAGGAAGTTTGTCATATGGCAACAAGTGGAGACTTTGTTTATCTTGACCCACCATACTACCCGCTTAATAGGAGTTCTTCTTTTACTAAGTACACAAGGCACGACTTTACGGAAAAGGATCACACAGAACTGGCTTACATTTTCAGAGAGTTAGACAGAAAAGGATGTAAGGTTTTGCTTAGCAACTCAAACGCTGAATTTATAAAGAACCTGTATAAAGGCTATATCATAGAGGAGGTAGAAGCCATAAGAGCTATCAATTGTAAAGGTTCAGGGCGTAAAAAGAGCAAACTAGAGATAATTGTGAGGAACTACTACACATAACAATGTAAGGTTAGAGTTAAGTCTCCTTATGCTGAATTTACACTCCAAACTCCGTCAAAGCATTGGAGTGGTAGGGCTTTGTAGAAGCTGTAAGCTTTTGCTGCTAACATTCATGAAGTATTGTCCTTCCAAAAATTGACAGTTAAGCATTTTCAAGATACCAGCCGAAGCTTGTTTCTAGTCTTTTATTTAAGGCAGACGCACCTCAGTTCCTTCGGGAAGCACCACATCAGGAAGTTTTCCATTTATTTTGCCAGTTTCTGCGACTGAAACTCCATATCTTTGCGCAATTTTCCTTATTGTATCGCCTTTTCGGGCTTTCACAATTTTAGGCTTGCTGTTTTGTACTTGTGTTGAAGGGCTTTGGACAGTTGAGGGACGTTGATAAGTAGTTTTCTGAATGCTTCTGCTGACTGGAACAATGATTTTTCCTTGTTTTCCGATCTCATTACCATTGATTGCTTTTAGCTGCTCAGGCGAAACTCCAATCCGACGAGCAACATCCTCTAAGGTTTCGCCAGAGAGAACTTTAACCACGGCTACGTTATCTTGATTTACAGAACGAGACCGCCTTAAAACAGCTACTACATCACCTGCTTTTCCTTTTGGAACTCTTACAATGTAGGGCTCGGGTGGAGTTTTTGTTGAGCGAAACTCAGGATTTAGAAATCTTATGTACTCTAGCGTAGTATCAGATGCTTGCGCTACAAGGGATAAACTTGTAAGAGGCGGAACTCTAACTAGATCATATTCAAGAGGACGGGCTGGTTTAATATGAGCAAATCCGTATCTGTGAGGATTGTTGGCTATTAAAATTGTTGCAAGAATGCTAGGAACATAATTTCTCGTTTCTCGAGGAAGATAAGGATAGGCATACCAGAAATTTGCGACACCAGCTCGCGCAATTGCTCTATCAACATTGCCTTCACCCGAGTTATATGCAGCAAGAGCTAGCTCCCAATTTCCGTTGTAGCGATTTACCAGAAATTTTAGATACCTAGCAGCAGCACGTGTTGCGGCTTCAAAGCTATTCCTTTCGTCAACATAAGCATTCTGACGAAGGCCAAACCTTATGCCTGTGCTGGGAATAAATTGCCACAATCCAGAAGCCGAAGCATGAGAAAGAGCCGTCGGTTTCCACATGCTTTCGACTTGGCCGAGCCAAACTAGATTTTCTGGCAAACCCTCTTCTCTAAAAATCCGGCGTGCAAGCCTGATAAAAAGACCGCTACGGTAAAGGCCTACTTCCATTGTTTGACGGCCTCGGCCTTGATAGTAATTTATAAACTGCTGAATCATCGGATGAGCTTGAAAACTGAAGCCAAGTGAACGGTTTTCAGCGGTAAGTCTTATAACCTCGTATTGAGTGCTATCAACCTCTTGTTCTTCCGCAGTAAGTTCAAGCTTAGCAAGTTCATCAAGGGGTGAAGGCTCAAACGTCTGTTCATCAAATCCACTTCTCTTACTCTGAGAAGCAATTAAACCGTTGTTACTTTTTGACTCGACTAACGGATTTTGTGTCGCTTTATTTTCAGTCGAAAAAAGAAGTTTATTTATGTCAGCAATTAGAGCGTCATCAATATCGTTTTCAGAATTCGAATCCTTGTCCCACCGGCAAGTGATTGACAAAAATTTTATGTCAGGCTTGAATGTTGACGAGGGAAACTCAATTCTGTAAATGGTCTCAATCAGCTGATTATAGCAAGTTTGAAATAGACCACTTGAACGATTTATGTTTATACCAGACTTGATAAAAGCTTCAACCGCTCTGTTGAATTCCTCTTTTGCTTCCCTTGGCTGATTTTTCTGAAGCCTCAATAGAGCCTGCTTGAACCTTTTTCCTGCTTCAGTCGAAATTTCTAAAAATCTGCTCTCTACTTCATTATCCGGCCTAACGTTAGTCGTCCCCGATATCTGCTTTTGCGCCAAAATGGAATAGGATGAAACTAAAAATAAAAGAATTATGGCTGCTTTTCTCATCATTATTATAAAACGATAAAATCAAAGCTTTTTTCAAAAGTTATTCGATTTTCCATTATAACTTTTCCAAGGCTCTAGTTTCAAACTATTTCTGAATCTTCTTAGAAGGTCTTTTTATGATAGCCACATCAAAGACCTGCTTGACACTGTCAACAAAAATAAATTCCAAAGCCTCTTGTATTTCCTTTGGTAAATCTTGAAGGTCCTTTTTATTCTGCTCTGGAAGTATCACTTTTTTTATTTTCGCTCTTCTTGCAGCGAGCATTTTTTCCTTTATACCACCTACTGGAAGAACGTTGCCACGCAAGGTTATTTCTCCGGTCATTGCAACATCCTTACGAACAGGGCGACCTGAAAGAGAAGAAACTATTGCCGTTGCAAGCGTGATCCCAGCACTTGGACCATCTTTTGGAATAGCACCTTCCGGAATATGAACGTGTATATCATAGTCGTCAAAATCCTTGTCCCTTATACCGAGCTCTCTTGCTTTTGCACGAGCATAAGAATAAGCGGCTTTGGCAGACTCCTGCATAACCTCGCCGAGCTGACCTGTAAGGAAAAGATTTCCCTTTCCTTTCATCTTCAAGGCTTCAATAAAGAGAATGTCTCCTCCGTAAGCTGTCCATGCAAGCCCTGTCGCCACACCAACTTGATTCTTTTTTAGTGCCGTTTCTATAAAAACTTTCGGCGCTCCTAGGAATTCGTGCAAGTTCTTTTTTGTAACTTTTACTGGAGAAAAGTCTTTTTCAAGAATTGCTTTTTGTTTAGCTACTTTTCTACATATTTTGCCAAACTCTCTTTCAAGTTGTCTTAAACCGGCTTCTTCCGTATATTCACTTATGATTGCTAAAATCGCTTTTTTCTCTATTTTCAAATCTGCCTTCTCAAGGCCGTTTTCCTGAATTTGTTTTGGCAAGAGATGACGCCGAGCTATTTCTAGTTTTTCTTCTTCCGTATAACCGGGTATTGAAATCACTTCCATTCTATCTAGCAAGGCTGGTTCGATCGTATCGAGGACATTAGCTGTCGTCATAAAAATTATATTCGACAAATCAAAAGGCACGCCAAGATAATTATCTCGAAACGTAGAATTTTGTTCAGGGTCCAGAACTTCAAGCAGGGCTGATGAAGGATCGCCTCGAAAGTCAGAACCTATCTTGTCAATCTCGTCAAGCATTATAAGCGGGTTATTGGTTCCGGCTTGCTGAATAGCTTGAATGATTCTTCCAGGCATTGCACCAACATAAGTTCGACGATGCCCCCGAATCTCGGCTTCATCATGAACACCACCGAGACTTAATCGAACAAATTTTCTGTTCAAAGCTCTAGCAACAGAACGACCAAGAGAGGTTTTACCTACGCCCGGAGGACCGACTAAACAAAGTATTGAACCTTTAGGCTTTCCTTTAAGCTTTCTGACGGCTAGATATTCGATTATTCTTTCCTTTACTTTTTCGAGCCCGTAATGATCCTCATCGAGAATTTTCTGAGCTTTTTTTAGATTCAAGTTATCTTTTGATGATACAGACCATGGAAGTTCAATCATAATGTCAAGCCAATTTCTCAAAATTGCAGTCTCTGCTGCGTCAGGATTCATTCGCTCTAATTTCTTAAGCTGTTTTAGAGCCTCTTCTTCAGCATAAATCGGCATTTTTGCTTTTTTAATCTTTTCCCGATACTGTTCAATTTCTTCGTGTAACTCATTACCTTCACCCAACTCAGCCTGTATAGCTTTTAGCTGCTGCCTTAAAAAATACTCGCGCTGTGAACGATCTATGTCTGCTCTAGCTTGTGTGTTTATATCTTGTTGGACTGTAAGTATTTCTATTTCTTTACTTAAAAATTCATTAACCTTTTTTAGCCTTTCTATCGGATCAAACTCTTCCAAAATTAACTGAGAATCCTGCACCCTAAGATCGAGATTTGAAGCTGAAAAATCTGCTAGCCTTCCTGGATCATCAAGATTAGAAATTATGGATAGAGCTTCGGCAGACACTTGCTTACCGAGAGCAACAGAACGTTCTATTAAGTCCTTAACGTTACGCATCAAAGCTTCCACTTGAACGGATTTTTTAGTCACAGTCATTTCAGGAATCGGTTTAATTCTTGCCGAAAGGTAACCTTTCCTGTTAAGAAAATCCTTCACTTGAGCTCTCAAAATTCCTTGTATCATTATTCTTATCCGGCCATCATGAAGTGTAATCCTGCGCATAACAATTGCAACAGTACCAACCCTATAAAGGTCTTTACCAGTTGGCTCTTCTACTTCTGCATCCCTTTGAGCAACAACCAAAATCATTCGCTCCTTTGCGTAGGCTTCTTCTATAGCCTTCTTTGAAAAATCTCTCGAAACAAAAAGTGGAACAATCATAAACGGGTAAATTACCAAGTCCCTCAGAGGTAAAACCGGTAATTCCGTGGGCACATCAAGTTGCATCTCGCTTGAACTAACAAAATCACTCTTTAGCGTAACTTCTTCCATAATCCTGAATGCTTTCTTCGATTATTCTTATAAAGTCAGATAAGTCTTCGAACCCGAGATAAACGGAAGCAAATCGAACGTAAGCAACCTTATCCAAACTTTTTAAGCGTTCTATTATAATTTTTCCTATTTCAAAGGTAGGAAATTCTCTATGCTGTGCTTCTTGCACCCTCCTTTCTATTTCATCAACTATTGCCTCAATCTGAGCATTAGAAACAGGGCGTTTCTTGCAAGCAAGATATAGTCCATTAGCTACCTTCTCTCTATCAAACGGTTCTCTTCTGCCGTCCTTTTTTATGACAAAATAGCTTCTTTCAATTTTTTCGTATGTCGTAAATCTCTGCTTGCAGGAAAGACATTCGCGCCTTCTTCTTATTGCCTTTTCCTCATCAGTATCTCTTGAATCTACAACTTTGTTTTCTTTACAGCCGCAAAAAGGACATTTCATAAACCTAATCTGTCACCGAAAACTTTGAATCTAAAATTACCTGGTCGCTTTCCGATTTCTCATCTTTAGTCTCCTGTGAAAGAGAAAGCATCTGTTTGAAGTTTGCCCAGCTTAAATCACCATGCAAAAAGTAATAAAATCCAAAAAAGACGGCCGGTGCAAAATAAACTAAATGCATAACTATAGCAACCGCAGCAGCCTCTTCTCGACCTATTCCTAAGAAAACCAAACTACCTGCCGTCGCAGTATGAAAAGCCCCAGCTGCACCGCCAGGCGTAGGTATTACCGAACTAAAAGCAGCAAAACCCATTATGAAAAGTGCATCCACGAAACTTAAAGGAAGCGAAAAAGCCTTCAGAACCAACCATGTCGGTATTGCAATCGAAAACCATAATGCAACTGTCCAAAAAATAGCCAGAAAACTCTGCTTCTTGCTATCTAAAATCTCAAGCGAAGCAGCAAGCTGTTTTAGTAAACTCAAAACTATTTGCTTGGCTCTCCCCCTTATAAAAATGGTGTCTGAAAATTTCTGAAAAGCCACAATCACATGCTCAGAGACTTTTGAATAAACGAGTAACAAAACAATGCTTAGGAAGATAGCAAAAAATATAACCCAGCCTATGCTTTTGACATAAGCAAATTCTTCTTCCTTTCCCGCAGGCGGAGTAAACCACACAAGATTCAAACCGAAGAAACAGATAAGAGAAGCAAAATCAAGTATCCTTTCCACTCCAAGTGTCACAAGCGCAGCTGACGGACGAACGCGTCTGTCGCGCATAGGAAGCCACATAGGGCGCACAATTTCGCCCATTCGACCTACAAAAAAAACTGCGGCAAATCCTACAGTAGTTGTGGCAAAAAGTTCTTTCATAGAAGTTTTTGTAATAGGCGATAGTAAGACTTGCCATCGCTTAGCTCTTAACCAATAACCTAAACAAATTACCGCAACCGACAACACTAAGTAGAAAAGATCTGCCCGCTTGATACTTTGTAAAACCTCTTCCCAATCGAGATTACGCCCGAAAAACCACAAAATAAATATAGCAAGCAAAGAAAGAAGCGTAAGTTTTGTGTATTTACTCAAGGCTTTCTCCTTCAGCTTTGTATAGATTATTAAAATAGCGCATTTTTCCACAAAACTTAAGCCAACACGCATGAATAAAGAAATTTCTTGATTCAACAAAAACAGTGTTTACCTAATGTTGAAACCACAATGCAAACTTCTTAGACTATTATCGTTATTAAAGCGTCAAAGCTTTCAGAAAAGAGGGCGAAAAATGAAAAAGAAGCATATCAAACTGATCTTTCTTCTGGCTACCGTTAGTTTCTTCTTTTTTAGCACATATAAATCTTCACAGAAGACTAACGCTTTCTCCTCAGGACCTCCACCTTCATTTACAGGTGCTCCGGGCGAAGCTAATTGCACTGCCTGTCATGAAGGAACTGTAAACTCTGGTAATGGCAGTCTTCTAATTAGCAACATTCCAGCGAATTACGTTCCTGGAAAATCTTATCAGATTACAGTAACCTTAAGTCAACCTCAAACCGTTCTCTTCGGATTCCAGATAACAGCTATTGACGAACAAGGAAGAAAAGCCGGCAATTTTTCGCTCATACCACAAACACCTCCTCAAACTCAGATAGTTAATGGAATCGTTGCAGGTAATCAAAGGCAATACGTAGAACAGACTTCCGACGGAAGCATACCTACAACCTTCGACACAAAATCTTGGAATTTTATCTGGACTGCCCCTTCGTCTAAAATAGGGCGCATTAGATTTTACGCAGCAGGAAATGCCGCGAACGGAGACTCAACTCCTTACGGTGATAGTGTCTATATAAGAAATCACCCCTCATTTTCAGGCACCCTTACAGCAAATTTTGATGGCGATACAAAGTCTGATATAGCAGTTTTTCGACCATCACAAGGCACTTGGTATATTCTGCGTAGCTCTGACGGGCAATTTAGTGCTATTCAATTTGGCACTAATGAAGACAAACCAGTAGCAGGTGATTTCGACGGTGATGGCAAAACTGATATAACCGTCTTTCGCCCTTCACAAGGCAGATGGTATATCCTGCGAAGCTCTGACGGACTGCTCTCATCTACACAGTTTGGCGCATCTACAGATAAGCCAGTCGTTGGAGACTTTGACGGAGATGGCAAATCAGACGTAGCGGTTTTTCGACCATCACAAGGCACCTGGTATATCCTACGTAGCTCTGACGGGCAATTTAGTGCTATTCAGTTCGGTCTTCTAAACGATAAGCCCGTTCAAGCAGATTTCGATGGTGACGGAAAAACTGACATAGCTGTTTTTCGTCCTTCTCAAGGAACATGGTATATTCTGCAAAGTTCAAATAATCAACTATTAGTTCAGCAATTTGGAATAAGCTCTGATCGCCCTGTTCCTGCTGATTATGACGGTGATGGGCGAGACGATATAGCTGTATTTCGACCATCTACAGGGACTTGGTTCTTGCTGCGTTCAAATCAGGGATTTACCGGAATCCAGTTCGGAGCATCAACAGATGTCCCCACACCGTCAGATTTTGACGCAGATGGAAAAACCGATTTAGCCGTCTATAGAAACGGAGTCTGGTATTTACTGACAAGCCAAAACGGTTTTTCCGCCTCGACTTTTGGAGTTAGCGGCGATATACCTTTACAATCAACTTTGTTTTCAGAATAGAAATCGCTTTACTTGCTGGCACCTGCAGCTCGCCGCTGCTTTATTGTCATTTCGTTTAGTATCCAACCAGCGTTTGCGAACTTCTCAGTAACAAACAAAACAAAGCGAATGTCAACGGCTATTGCGCGATTATAAGCCGGATCATAGTAAAAATCATTTCCTAGACCTTCATAGTTTCCATCGAAAATTATTCCAATCTGCTCACCTTCAGCATTTAGAACAGGACTACCGGAGTTTCCGCCTATAATATCAAGCGTGGCTAGAAAATTTAATGGAACACTATCGCCAACACCATAACGCCCAAAGTCTTTTTGCTGTTGTAATCTCTTAAGCCCTTCAGGCATGTCGAAAGGTTCAATACCAGTATCTTTTTCAATCATCCCTTTCAAGGTCGTAAAAGGCATATAAGTAACTGCCTCCTTTGGCTGATAGCCTTTCACATACCCATAAGTAAAGCGCAAAGTAGAATTAGCATCAGGATAAGGTTCAATGCCTTTCATTTCCGACATAGCCTTCTGGTAGGCAACTCTAAGATCATCTATCTGTGAGGAAAATTTATCCTGTCGTTTTCTAATAGCTTTGCGCTCTTCGATAAGCCCAAGCGAAAACTCTGTTAAGATAGGGTATTTCGTTCTCAACTCATCAAGCGACATTGAATAAATAGCAATTACCTTTTCAGGCGAGCTAAACTCTTTGGTTATCATTTCAGCAAAAGCCGATTCCTGAAGGCGGCGCTCTTTCAAATTGCCTTTACCAAAAAGTTTCTCAGCCGTTTCAAACTTTTGATCCGACGGCAAATCGGCTATTGATTTTAAGTAGAACCTTATGACTTCCTGCTCAACAATCGGCTCAGCAGTCTCAAATAAGGATTCTATTTCTTTCTTTTTTCTTTCATCAAGCTTCTTATTTTCAGAAACGGCAGATATAGCCTCAAGAATCATCGAGAAGATAGGTGTTGAGGCTTGATTGGGAATGGTTCTCAAAAGCCTATCTCTAGCTCCTGTTCGATAAAATTCTTCTGAAAGCTTTTGAAGATCAGACAATAACTGTCCGTATTTAGCTTGCCTGCTCGGATCGGAGTTTATCCATTTCGAGAGCTTCTCTTCTTCTGCACGTCTTTTTGCAACCACTCCAGCTCGACGCAAGGTCACGATTCCGCCTTCAAACGCTTTAATGGAATTGTTTAAGCTGAAGACATCGCTTTGCAGTTTGATTCTCTTTTCTTCTGATTCTTCGCCAACTTTGTTAAGTCCGTTGACCCATGCCTTCAGATAATTTACTAAAAACGGCAAGTTTACCTTCTCCGCATATTCGATAGCCCAACTTTCTCTGTAACGCGTCGTGCTTCCTGGATAGCCTAGAACGAAAACGAAATCATTCTCCTTTATGCCATCAAGCGATATGGTCAGATATTTCTTAGGCTGATATGGAACGTTATTCGGCGAATATTCTGCAGGCTTTCCGTCTGGCGAAACATAAGCACGAAGAAAACCAAAGTCCCCCGTGTGCCTTGTCCACTCAAAGTTATCAGGATCACCGCCGAAAAAGCCTATGTTCTTAGGCGGAGCGTAAACAAGCCTTACATCTTTGATTTGAAAGGTCTCATAAAGATAATAAAAAAGACCGCTATTAATTGATTGAATCCTGATACTTACGCCCTCAGCAAGATTTTTTCCTTGCTCCTCTTTTCTTATCTTTTCAATGTTAGATTCAATTACCTTTTGCTTTTCTTCTCCTTTTAATCCCTCCGTGCCAACTAAAACCTTTGCCGTAACATCTTCAACCCGAGTCGTTACAAATACGCTGTAACCCTTTGCTGGTATTTCCTCAGCCATTGAGTTAGCTTTGAAACCATCTTTACCGTAATTCTTTTCAGCTGAAGATGCAGAAACCAAAGCATCGAAAACGCAGTGATGATTAGTTAGGATCAAGCCTTTTGGAGAGACAAACTCTCCCGTGCAACCAATGCTCAACCTTACGACCGCTTCTGAAAGCCCACCGCCAGCAGGATTGTAAATCTCAGAAGGTTTTATCTTCAAACCCTTCTTTTTCAAATCCAGCCTTTCAATTTTATCAGGCGGAAACATTCCCTCATCTCGAATGGCAAAAACAACGAATCCGCCGTTGAACAAAAAAGCTATCAAGAGCGATAAGGTCAGAAACCCTTTCAAAACTTTCAGCATAAAAATTCCCCTTCTTCAAAATTAAAATCTTTGTAAAATTTTATCCTTTTTTTCGCAAAACAAAAAAGCAAGCCCGAAAAGGCTTGCCTTTTCTTAACAAAATAACCGAGCTTTATCTCTCTATCTCCGCCTTTTCCGGGGGGAGTAACCTTCTCGGGTCAACTGCCTTTCCATTAATGCGAAGCTCATAATGAAGGTGAGGGCCAGTGGATCGACCCGTAGAACCAACTAGCCCTATTCGCTGCCCTTTTGAAACGTTTTCACCTACCTGCACCAGCACTTTTGAAAGATGACCATAGCGAGTAGTTATACCGTTTCCGTGATCAATTTCTATCATATTTCCGTATCCGCCTTGCCAACCAGCTTTTATTACTGTTCCAGCTCCTGCTGCTAAGACGTCATCCCCTCTTTCTCCGCTTATATCCATACCTTCGTGAAATTCGTAAGTCCTGCCACCGAAAGGATTTCTTCTAAATCCAAATTCATTGGTTATCTTATCTTCGCGAGGCCATAGATTGGGAATGTTTTCTGTTGAAAGATCGGATATGTATTCTTCCATCTTTATTTCATCGTTTACATACACATCACCCTCTTTTATCGGACCGCCAGCGTTTTTAGTAAGATTAGCTTGAATCTCTAAAATACCGACATTAACCGCATTTTGTGCGCTTCTGGCAGAGGTAATATCCGAAGAAGAAGCCCCTAAGATTCCGAGTCCCAAAAATGCAACAATAGTCCAGAAAAAAGCTAATGCAGATAGGCTGCCTCTTATCTTTTGACTTGATACTTCTGTTCTTCTTATTCGTATCTCATTTGAAGAAAAATAAATGAACAAAAAAACACAGCTTTTTTTGTGCATTAGGTTTCTCCTTTTGATTGGGTCTTCACAATGAAGACACCAAAATCTCGAAGATCTACGAATTGCTCTTGAAAATTCGTCTGAAATAGACTTTTGTTAAGCTATCACACACAACTAAAAAAAGCAAATTCAGCTTTCAATTTTTCGATTTTCGAGCTTTTGAAATAAATTTCCAACGTGTTATTTTTTCAAGTTATGAAGGTAATTTTTGTTACAGGTGGGGCTGGTTTTATCGGTTCCATGTTTGTCCGCCTCATACTTGAAGAAGTTAAAGATGTGAAAATCATAAACTTTGACGCTTTAACCTACGCCGGAAATCTAGAAAATCTCGAAGGAATAGACTCAAATAGACATGAGTTCATCCACGCAGACATAACTGACCGCAAAGCGGTTCTTGAAGCAATGCCCGAAAACGCAGATGCATTATTCAACTTTGCAGCAGAATCACATGTTGACCGAAGCATATTATCAGCAGACGTTTTCCTGAAAACAAATGTTATAGGAACACAAGTCCTCCTCGATGTAGCAAGACACAGGCGAGTAAAAAGATTCGTCCAAATAAGCACTGATGAAGTAATGGGGTCACTTCCCGAAGATGAAAACAGCTTTTTTACAGAAGAATCACCACTAAGGCCCAATTCACCTTATGCTGCGTCGAAAGCAGCTGCAGAAATGATAGTTCGAGCGGCCAATAAAACCTTTGGCATTGACACCATAATTACAAGATGCGGTAACAACTACGGTCCTCGTCAATTTCCAGAAAAATTGATTCCCTTAATGATAACAAATGCGCTGAACGATGATCCATTACCTGTTTACGGCGATGGAAAAAATGTTAGAGATTGGATATATGTCGAAGATCATTGCCGAGCCATTTGGGAAATTTACCTAAAAGGCAAAAGCGGCGAAGTTTACAACATCGGAGCAAGAAATGAAAAAAGAAATATAGATGTCGTCCGCTCGATACTTGACTTGCTTGGTAAACCTTATTCCCTGATAAAATTTGTAGAAGATCGTCCTGGACACGATAGGCGCTACGCTATAAACCCGCAAAAGGTTGAGACAGAAATTGGCTGGCGACCTAGAACTTCGTGGGAAGAAGGTCTAAAGAAGACCATCAAATGGTATCTAGAAAACCAAGGCTGGCTTGAGCGAGTCCGTGATGGAAGCTATAAAGAGTACTACCGCAAAAACTACGGAGCAAGATTAGGCGTCTGAAAGACTTAAGGATGTGACAGGATTTATGCAAAGCTCGTCAGAAATTTATTTTATCTCCGCAATGATGGTCTTGATTCTTATCGGCTGCGCCATAGCTATCGTAGCCTTTTTCCGAGCCTACAAAAATGAGCAAAAAGAACGAGAAAAGGAAGCAAAGAAAATAGCTTCTCTCGAAGAATCTGAGGAAAAATGACTCTTCTACAAAAAGAAAAATGCGCGCTTGTCGTCGTTGATATGCAAGAGGCATTCCGCCACGTAATTCCTGATTTTTCAAAGATAGTCTCACAAATAGCTGCTTTGATTGAAGGGTGCAAAATCCTAAAAGTTCCAATCCTTTTAACCGAGCAATATCCAAAAGGACTAGGACACACAGTAGAAGAAATAATGAAAGTCATACCAGAAGATTGTCCCATTTATGAAAAAACCTCTTTTAGTTGTTGCGGAGCAGAAGAATTTTTAGAAAAGCTTTCATCGATAGGTGCAAATCAGATCTTAGTCTGTGGAATTGAAACCCACATTTGTGTAAGCCAAACTGCTCATGATTTGATTGAAAAAGGTTTCCAAGTCCACCTGATCGCAGACTGCGTAAGTAGTCGTTACCCGGAAAATAAGCTAATAGGAATCGAAAAGCTTAAGCAAGCCGGCGCGATATTGTCTTCAGCGGAAATGGCTCTTTTCGAAATGATGAGATCCTCGAGTCACCCTTGCTTTAAGCAAATTCAAACTTTAGTAAAAAGCCTATGAAGCATATCTTATCAAATCTAAATGAAGCGCAACTACAAGCTGTCACAACCACCGAAGGACCCGTTCTTGTGCTTGCAGGAGCAGGCTCAGGGAAAACCCGCGTAATTGCAGTCCGTGCAGCATATTTGATAGCTGAAAGAAAGGCAAAACCTCATAATATTCTCGCCGTAACTTTCACTAACAAAGCCGCAGAAGAAATGCGTGAAAGAATTCTCAAGTTGCTCGATCAAAGAAATATCTCTAAGCCCTTTATATCCACCTTTCACTCCCTATGCGCAAAAATTTTAAGAAGAGAGATTTCACACCTTCAAGAAGGATACACCTCCGAATTTACCATTTACGACACCGACGATAGCCTTCGAGCAATCAAAAACATTATAGGAGCAGACGAGAAAAAACTAAATCCTAAAGTCTTGCAACGCTATATTTCCGGCGCAAAAAACCTCGGTATTGAGCTAGAGGAATATTTAGAAGAGACACCCCAAATAGATCAAAATCAAAAATGCGAAATCTTAAAAGTAGCAGAAAAGTACCAAAAAAGCCTAAATGCCGCAAATGCGCTCGATTTCGACGATTTGCTACTTAAAACGGTTCAGCTTCTTAAGTATAACGATTCAATCCGAGAAAAATACAGCGATTTTTTTAAATACATAATGATTGATGAATACCAAGACACCAATCCCATGCAATTTGCGCTAATCAAACTCTTAACTTCAACTCACGATAACGTGTGTGTAGTAGGAGACGATAATCAAAGTATCTATGCTTTTCGACATGCCGATATACGCAACATTCTCGATTTTGAAAAACACTATCCAAAAGCAAAAGTAATCAAGTTAGAGCAAAATTATCGTTCAACTAAAAACATTTTAAGTGTAGCTGAAGAAATCATCAAAAATAACAAAAATCGCAAGCCAAAACGTTTATGGACTGAAAATGAAGAAGGCGAGAAAGTTTACTACTTTAACGCAATAAACGCGGAGGATGAAGCCCGCTTCGTAGTTACTAGAATAAAGGAGATTCTACAAGAAAACCCAAATCAAAAGATAGCTGTCCTCTATCGCACAAACTATCAATCGCGTCTTTTCGAGGAAATGCTGAGAAAACAAGGCTTAAGATACCGTATCGTAGGCGCCTTGTCCTTTTATCAAAGAGCCGAAATAAAAGAAATAACAGCTTATTTGAAAGTTATCCTAAATCCTTCTGATAGCCTATCGCTGGAAAGAATAATAAACGTCCCGCCAAGAGGGATTGGAGATGCCACTTTGAATTACTTAAACCAAATTGCAATTAAAAATGAAATAACGCTTTGGGATGCAATACTCTTAGTTACGAGCGAAGATCAGTTTCATAAAGAGCTACCACAACGATCAATACAAGCCCTTAAAAGCTTCAAAAACCTAATTGAATATCTGCAAAAAGAAACCGCTAAACTTCAAAACTCTCCACGACCTGTTTCTGATACCGTCAGCATGATCATAAAAGAAACCGGATACGAAAAGATGTTACTTTCATCGGGCGACACAGACGATCTTGCAAGGCTTGAAAATCTGGAAGAACTGTTAAATGCCTCTGTTTCTTACGATGATAGAGAGAATGGACTCAGAGAATTTGTTGATAATGCATCTTTAGTGTCAAGCGCTGATAGCTACGATGAAGCCGAAAGAATTACCTTGATGACTATTCACGCCGCAAAAGGTTTGGAATTTCCTGTGGTTTTCCTCGTCGGCATGGAAAACGGTCTTTTTCCTCATTTTCGCTCCATGAATCAAGAAAAAGACATGGAAGAAGAAAGACGCCTTTGCTATGTAGCCATTACCCGTGCAATGAAAACCCTATACATAACACATGCAACCGAACGCCGTAGCAACCGCGAAACATATAAAAACGAACCTTCTTTGTTCTTAAAAGAAATTCCAAAAACGATGTTGGAGGATATTTCAGAAATTCCTTCATGGCTATCAAAACAGGAAACGGATAAACAAGAACTTAAAACCTATGATTTTCTTGAAGCCATCAAAAAATCTCTCCTTGAAAAAGGCATAAAATTCGCGAGTGATGAATCTTCATTTGAAAGCCAATCTATCCATCCGGGAGATTATGTCCTACATAAAAGATACGGACGAGGAATGGTTCTCAGAAAGGACGGTAAAGGTAAGGATGCAAAGCTAACTATCAATTTTCCAGGATTTGGGCAGAAAAAAATCCTCGCAAAATTCGTAGAAAAGGCTTAGACCTTTATGTAAATTCCTTTTCTATAAAGAAGCCACATTAGAAACAACCAGAAAACTATAAAACTTACTGCGTAAAGCAAGGAAGCATTTATAGGTTCGGCAAAAGGTAGGAAAAAGTTGTCGAAGATCCATTTTTGAAGGCTTACTGGCTTTCCATCAGCACCTTCAACCTTTATAAGCAGAAGAGTTTTTGCCATCAAACCAGAACCAACAAAAAGAATTAACGGATTAACACCGAAGATTACAAAAGGCTTTGTCCACCAAACCGAGCTCTTAACTTCTACCAAGTAATAACAAAATCCGAGAAAACAAAGTGCAAGCCCAGCTGTATAAACAGCATAAGAACTCGTCCACAAGGATTTATTAAGCGGAAAGAAGAATCCCCAAAAATAACCTATTGCTGAAAGCAAAACTCCAAAGAAAAAAATTCCCGCTACCTTTTCATAGTTTCCTATCTCTTTTTTCCGAATCCAGTGTCCCGTTAAAACTCCTGCCAGCGTCGTAGAGATAGCAGGAATCGTAGAAAGTAAACCTTCTGGATCGTAAACACGACTTTGACGCCAAAGATGATTCTCACCTAAAATCAATCGGTCTAAATAGGCGGCAAGATTACAAGCCTTATCGTCAATACTTGTTTCTACACAACCCGGCACCGGAATAAACGTCATCAAAAACCAATAAATCAAACAAAGTGCGGCTGCAATTAAAGCTTGCCATTGCCAATTCGTATGAATGAATATTAAAGAAGCTATGAGATAGCAAACCGCTATTCTCTGCAAAACTCCCATTATTCTTAGTTTCGATAAGTCTATCCAGCCACCTTGAGCAAAATCATAAAAAGGATAGGCAGCTAAGAAAAGCCCTAGTAAAAATATCAAGGCAGCTCTTTTGAAAATTTTAAGGTAAATTTTCCTACTAACACCCACCGCTTCAATTTTTTTGCCGAGTGACAAGGTTATTGCTACTCCGACAATAAAGAGAAAAAATGGGAATATGTAATCTGTCGGAGTAACTCCGTGCCACTCGGCATGTTTCAGCGGCTCGTAAACGGCTGACCAAGTGCCGGGATTGTTTACCAGCACCATTGAAGCTATTGTTATTCCCCGAAAAACATCAAGAGAAATTAATCTCTCTAGATTCTGCATTACTTACCATCTTTTCGTAAAAATAAAATCGTGAAAAGCCATGTGCTGAATTAATGTGTCGTCAGGATAGATGAGATCAATGTCAAGTTTTAACTTGTATTCACCCGGGGAAAGAGAGAATTCACTGTAAGGAATGAAAACAGAGAGGTCATCATAATCGGTCACAGTGCAACAAGGCTTGATTGGCACATATACCACGAGCTGACCATTACTAGCTCGGTATCTAGCACTATTTCCTTTTACAGGGTTATTATCGTCAAAAAAGACGAGCACTCTTAAAGAAGCATCTGTGTCTTTGAAGCCAATAACTCGAAACTTTGTGTGCACAACCATTCCTACAACACCGTTTTTAGTAACGTTGTAATCAACCCAAACTCTATCGACCGGTGCAATAGCAGGCTCATTATATTCAACATCATAAAAAGTCAGATGTTGGATAAGTTCTTCAGTATCTGTGTAAACAAGATCAACATCCATCTTCAGCCTATATTTGCCGGGAAATTGGGAAAGATCGAGTTGCTCGTAAGGCACAAAAACTTGAAGATCTTCGTAGTAGCCCGGATTATAGTCAATCTTAAGACGCCTAAATGCTGCCACCTTCCCGTTACGATCTCGATAGCTTCCATCCCTATCAATTAAAAGATTTTCTTCTTTCATATCGTCTTGGAAAAATCTAACGCGAACGGAAGTATCACGACCTTTCATATTATAAACTGTCATTTTCAGGTGAATTAAGACACCTTTTTTCTCTCCTCTATAAACATCAAAATCCACCCAAAACCTCTCAACTTCAGCTCGCGGTGCGTTCTGAGCTTGTGATAAAACACTCA
Source organism: Pyrinomonadaceae bacterium (assembly GCA_025054715.1). GTDB lineage: Bacteria > Acidobacteriota > Blastocatellia > Pyrinomonadales > Pyrinomonadaceae > J014. The sequence goes on along the minus strand of JANWYH010000002.1, from coordinate 316,637 downwards.
AAAAAAACAGAAAAGCTACTAGGCTAATCCTCCTCATCTAATTATCTTCTCCCTTTCGAAAATTTGCTAACAACTTCTAGAAAAAATTTAAGACAAACAACTCCTTCAATTTTCTCCAAAGCGTTAGCCGCTGATAAGCTAATATATTTTAAGCAAAATGTCAACGATGAGTTTAACCTTTGTCGAAGTGATAAAAAGAAAGCAAGATTTCTTTGGAATAGAACTTAGCGACGCACATCTAATTATTCTAGACCGATATAAAGATATAGTTTTTCAACACAACCCTCTATTGCACCTGACCGCCCCTATGAGCGAAGAGGAATTTGCTGTTAGACATATTCTTGAATCTTTAACTATGACTGAGTTTCTTCCACAAAAAGCTAAAATTGTTGATGTTGGCGCCGGCGCCGGCCTTCCTTCAATTCCTTGTCTTATCGTTCGTTCTGACCTTCAAGCAGTTTTGATCGAGTCGAAAAGAAAAAAAGCTGACTTTTTGACAAAAGTAGTAAACGAGCTTTCCCTCAGCGAACGCACTTATATAATCAATCAAAATTTTGAGCACACAACAAAACCTGATGCTGAATTCGTCTGTTGTCGCGCTCTAGATAAATTTACTCAAAAACTTCCGAAACTTCTAAAATGGGGCAAAGAAAGTCATTTTCTTCTCTTCGGAAGCGACAACCTACAAAAAGCACTCGAAAAACAAAAGATAAATTTCATACGGAAAAAACTTCCCTTATCAGAAAAAAGATTTATCTTTTTTATTCGATCAACTGCCTAACTTTCTCCATCAGAATTTTTTGATCAAATGGCTTTGTTATGTAAGAAGAAGCGCCTAGCTCAAAGGCTTTCTGTCGGTGTTTTTCACTCGTTCTGGAAGTAATTATTAAAACAGGTATCATTCTAAACTTTTCGTTTTTCTTCAAGGCGGCTAAAAATTCGTAACCGTCCATTCTTGGCATTTCTATATCGGTAAGGATCACATCAGGAAGGTCATCGCTTGCTGCTTCCAGAATTTCAAGCGCTTCTAGTCCGTCCTTGGCTGTTAGAACCTTCCAACCAATTTTTCTAATTATTTTCTCGTTAACTTTTCTAACGCTCGGGCTATCGTCTATTATCATAATTGTTACTTGTTTTCTTATTAGCTTCTCGGTAGTCTCCTTACTTGGAGAAAAATCTTCAGCTAGTCCAATTAAATCTAAAACTGGCATAACTTGGCCATTACTCAAAACGCAAGCGCCCAACAAATACTTAACATTTTTAAGTAATCCTTTCGGAGGCTTGATGATTACTTCTTCTGGCTTTAAAATTTTATTAACTGCTAAGGCATATTTTTCTTTCTGTCCCTCAACTAAAATGACAAATATTTCCTTTTCCTTATGCTCATCCGCTACGAATCCTAAGACTTCACTCAAATATAATGGTTTATAGACTTTGTTTTTCAAATTTAACTTTTCCAAGGTTTTAGCAGCTTCAAAGTCTTCTCTTGAAACTGTTGTTACGCCTTTGATTATTTTTATAGGAAAGGCAATTATTTTCTCGTCAAATTTAACTGGTATAACCTTTGCTGCATTCAAAGAAAGTGGCAAACGAATAATGAAGGTAGTTCCTTTCGATTGCTCGCTTTTGATCTTTATCGTTCCCTTGAATCTATCAACGCAAGCTTTAACCACCTCCATTCCAATTCCTCTTCCAGAAATTTCGCTAATTTTAGAAACTGTAGAAAGCCCAGGTATAAATATCAAATTTAAAACTTCTTCTAAACTCATCTTCTCCACTTGCTCACTAGACAAAATCCCCCTTTCAATAGCCCTCTTTTTAAGCTCTTCTATATCAATTCCTCTCCCGTCGTCTTTAACAGTAAAACTTATGTGCGCATCTTCTTTAGAAACGCTCAATGAAACTCTACCAACCCTATTTTTACCTAGAGATTCTCTAACTTCAGGCTTTTCAATACCGTGAGAAACAGCGTTTCTTAAAAGATGCAAAAGCGGCTCTGCTATGGAATGGAGTATTTCTGAATCGATCTCTAAACCTTTATCTTCTATGAAAAATTCAACGCTTTTACCCTCTTCTGCAGCTGTTACCTGCACGGTTCGATGCAAACGCTGCGACAAGGTTGAAAAAGGAATCATTTTCAATCTTAAAATTTTATCTGTTATCTCCTTGAAAAGTCTCTGATGAGCGGTGAAAGTGTAGTCTATTTCACTTGCTAATGTCATCAATTCACTTGCAATCGTGTTCGTATCAGAAGCTGTCTCTGCCAATTCTAAAGAAGTCTGATGAAACTCAGTGTAACGATCCAATTCCAAGACATCAAACTCCTGCTTCAAAGCGGTCCTAACACCTTTTTCAACCGAAGAGAAATCCGTTTCGATCCTAGAGCTAAGACGAGAAAAACGATTTGAGTTTTCTTTTAATTCTTCTATCTGTTGCCTGATTCTGAGAATCTGATCTTCGAGAAAAGAGTTAACAACCATAAGCTCATGAGCAAGTCCTGCTAGATCATCGAGCTTCTCAAGCGAAACACGAATAACCGACTTCGGAGCTTCTGAAATTTTTAGCCCTGCATCATCAGCAAAAACTGAAGAAATATGCACTTTTTCCAATTCTTCAGCTTTTACCTTAGAAATTTGCTCTTCTAGTTCCTCTACTCTTCTCCGCGTTTGAGTAGAAACTTCTCCGAAACATAAAGCTTCCATGCAAGTTAGAACCGAATACAAGATCTGAAAAACCTGCTCGTTCAGCCTTTCCGGTTTCTGCGTCAAGTAATCAAGCAAATCTTCAGACTTATGAGCTATCTCTGACAAAGTTCCTAAGCCAACTATCCCAGCTGAGCCTTTTATCGTATGAAAACTCCGACGAATCTCAGACAGCGCTTTGCTATTTTCAGGATTTTCCTTGAGAAGACTTAGATTTTTCTCAATATTTTGAAAATGCTCTTCAGCCTCAGAAGAGAAAATCTCAAGCATTTCTTCATCAATCCCGGAATTTTCTGTCTCCGACAGCTTAGAGTGTCCTTCAGAACTGATCTTTTGAAAGTAGCCTTCAATTATCTCGACTTCAAAACGTTCTATCTCCTCGACGATTTGGTTTACTTCTGAAACAGCTGCACCTGAAGCTATCCTTTCAAGACTTTCGTAAAGAGAGTTTATCCATTCTGTAAATGAATCGAAACCATCAACAAGTGGGACAGACGATCTTATCTGATTGCAGTGTTCCAAAGCTTGCCTTAAATGAGCCGTTTCAGCATCTTGCTTGTAAGAAAGAAGGCTTGAGCGAATTTTACTCAAATAAAACCTTGCTTCTGTTACGAAAGTCTCTAAAAATTTAGAAGACATTTTCACTCTCCTGAAGAAGGCACTCTTCTTTCTGCAAAATCTGATTCAGATGTCTTCAGGTCCTCCGTCAAACTAGAAAGCTCACTCAAAAACCGGTTTAAGCGATTAGCGAAATCGGAAACTTGTTTTACGTTCGTCTGCAAAGTTCGATTTGATCTTGTCATCGTATCACTCAGCTTAACAACATCTTCTGAAATTCTTTCGCTATTGGCCGACAAGATAGAAAACTCTGAAGAAAGCTCACTTAGTTGGTCAACATTTTTGTTTATCTCTTGAATAGCCCGCTCGCTTCTATCCAGAAGGGTCGAACAAGTTACAACAGCACGTATAACCCCTTCCATAGAAACTATCAGCTCTTGCACCTCTAACTGAATTGTTTGAACTAAAGCCTGAATCTGCGTGAAAAGTTGATTAAAAGTTTCCGATATGTTTTCAATTTCTTGAATCAAGAACATGCCTCTAGCCTCGAAAGAATGAACCGAAGACGAATAAATTTTTGCATTCAAGAGCAATAATGAAACCCTGTCTCTCAGTTCAATCATGGTGCTAACCTGCTGATAAACTTCTTGCGAATACTCTCCCAGTTTTTTCAATCTCTTTGCCGTCTCTTGACTTTGACGACGAAGGGCATTAGTAACTTTACTTTCTTCTTCTAATGTTTTTGCAGCACTCTGAGAAAAGATTTGAAGGCTTTCAGAAAGTAGCACTACTTTTTGACAAATTTCAGATATCTTCTGCACCTGCGAAAGCATTTGTGTAAGCTTTGTGGAGGTTTGTGATATTTGCTCAGTCTGAAGTTCATTTTCTCGATCTAATCTTTCTAATAAATCATTCACTCGCCTAGCCGAAAAAAGGCTTTCTTCATTTATCCTCTTGACCTGAGATATTAACTGATTGAGCGAATAAACCATCGAATTAAAAGCTCTCGCCGCTGGCTCCATCTCAGGAAGAAACGCCGCAACCTTAACAGCGTAATCTCCATTCATTATTTGAGAAGATTTCGTAAGAAAACTTTGAATTGATTTATTAAGATTTTCTTTGTATTCCTTCGTCAAAACAGAACTTTTCAGCCTCACAATGAGCCTTTGAAGAGATTGCCCAAATACATCCGAATCAGAAAAAAGATTTATCTCAAAGTCAAAATCCCCCGAAGCCGCTCGTTCTATTTCTCGCATTCTCTGGGAAAAATTAGCCTCTACAAGCCTTAAAGCCGATTTGACTTCGCTTGAAACTGATTCTTCAGAATCAGAAAAAAGTTCCCCTTGAGCTATCTTCTCAGCTAAAAATGCAGATTCTCTGATTTCGCTTGAAAGGTTAAAGATAGCAAAGTTTGCCATCACAATAGCTAAAATGGCAACCAAAACGGCAAACGTCATTATTACCAAACCTACAAAACTGCTAGGTTCGTCGGCGAAATACGAAACTAAAATAAAAATAAGCCCAAGCACCAGAAAAACTATAGCAACAGCCGAAGATATTCTAATCAGAAAATTATGAAGAAGCTTTGTCATTGGAAATTCTCCTCTTGTTCTTTGAAGAGCTTTCCTCTCGGAGAAGGCTTCTGGAGTAACTTAATTGACTCAAGCAAGTAATTAAGCTTTACGGAAGACTCCTTCAACCCTTCAAAAACGGACTCTGCTTCAGAAGTACTTTTCACTAGAACTTGGAAAGCTCTTTCAACCTGTTGCAACTGCTCCTGAGAAAATGAAATGACTCTATCCTGCAAATCCATAAATTTCGTAACGCTTCTTTGCAGCCCTTCTATGCCTTCTTCGACCTCAAGCATCAATTCACTAATTCTTTCCACATCCTTAACTAACGACTCAAGCGATGAACAACTGTTCTCAACATGCTTTTGAAACGCTTGGCGAATCGTCATCACCTGTTCGCAGATCCCTTCCATCTTCCGACTTAAATCCGACACTTCTCCAATAAACTCAAAGCCATCAAAAGAAGAAACTTCAAGTGAAAGGAAAAGTACTCCCATACGGCGACTTACGTTTTGTATGTCTTTTACTAAATTGTCAATTTCTAAAAAATTTTGATTCATCCGCCTAAGCTGCATAATCGAATTCTGAACTTTCGAGATTACTGCCGATAACAATTCAATATTTTCTCTTATGAACTCCCTCCTATCATTCACTTGCTCGACCGTAAACTTTACCCACTCAGTCGAATGATTCAGCTCATCGGAGATTCTGCGAATCGTGTTAGGAAACTTTCTTAACTCGCCGATCACTTGCTGTATTTGTCTAGCTTCCTTTTCATTCGCTTCTATCGCAGAAATCAGTGTAGCCTTGACCTCAGAAGCATCTTCATAGCCCTTTGATACCATTCGCTCAATCTTTTGCAGGACATTTTTATAATCATCAAATAAGATCACAAAATTAGCTGCTATTTCCTGAATCTTTTTCGTATGAAAACCTAGTTCAATTCCATCTGCTCCAAATCTAACCGATGTAATTCTACGCGCAAGCTCTTCAATTTCCTCGTTCAACCTTTCAAACTCGTTTTTAGCTCTTATTGACTCACCCAGTCTGCTCAAAAGCCTCTGAAAGGTTTGATTTAACCTATCCGCAGAACCTAAAACTGTAACGCTTTCCAAGTTTCCCTTCATTACTTCTTCCATAGAAACCACTAGCTTCTGCATTTGTAAACCTATTCTTCTTAGAGAATCGAGTATTTCATCTGTCTCGACCGCCCCAGAAGTGCTTGGAAAACTGGAAGTTATGCTCCGCTCAAGCGTTTTCGCTGCCAAATTCAACCTCTCCAAAGGAGCCACTACCTCACCCGATAACCACCAACCAAAAAAAATTACGGAAATAGCAACAAGAACAAAAGGAATTAAAACGGCATAAATCGTGTTGCTAACAATGAAAGAAACCAAAAGATAAGAAACAAAACCAAATATGCAAACAAAAAAAGCTATTGCGGTGGTTGCTATCCAGATTTTTCCCTTTATGGAATTCAAAAGAGAGTTTGCAGGATTCCTACTCATAATAATAAAGAAACCATCTTTTCTACATCTATTAGAAAGAGCTCTTTCTGCCTATAAGAGGACTCTGCTATCAATATAGAATCCGCCTTTTGCCGCCAGTTTGAGATAGAAACAATATCCCAGACAAAGCGAACTTTTAGCGCAAGCAAATTATCGTTTGCGCTGATAACGACAAAATACTTACTTTCGCCAGAATCAACCTTTTCAATGAATTTTTCTAGATTAATTACTGGGATTACCTCACCATTAAAACTTGTTATACCTTCGAAATAGTTAGGTGTTTTAGGCAAAGTAGTTACTCTGAATCCTGTTGCGAGCTTTACTACAAATTCCACACTTACGGCATAAAAATTATTCTGAAGAGAAAAAATCAGAAATTTGCCATTTTCGCAAATTCCATCATTAAAAGACATAAATTAGCTCTTTTGATAAGTCTTCAAATAAGACTCCACCGTGGTAATTATGGTCTCAGGACCAAAAGGCTTGGTAATATAACCACTCGAGCCTACCATTCTGCCACGAACCTTATCAAAAAATCCATCCCGACCAGAAATCATAACAACAGGAATATCTCTAGTTGCTTCACTGCTTCGAATACGCTTACAAACTTCATATCCATCAAGTTCAGGCATAGTAATATCCAGCAGAATGAGATCAGGTATAACCTCATTTAATTTCTGTAAGGCTTCTAGACCACTTGCGGCTTCTACAACCCTATATCCCGATTTTTTCAGCTTCGTTGAAATAAGTTTACGGACCGTCTGACTATCGTCAACAACTAAAATAACACGACCTTGATCGATGGCTTCTTCGTCTTGCTCTTTTTCACTAAATATCTTGCTCATTATCTTTTCATCAGTTTCAAACACATCATTTTCTGCTTTGCCTTCAAAATCTATAACTTTTTTCTCTTCAGCTACTTCTTCAAGTTTATCTCCTAAAGTCTCTTCAGAAAATTCTGATTCCTCTTTCAAAATTTTCTCATTTTGCCGTGGCAGTTCAGAAACTTCTTCTAATTCCTTTTCTTTCTCTTGCATTCCCTCGGCTGCTTCAGAACTTAGAATATCTTGAGGTGCTTGCAAATCTGCTGATGAAAAACCTACAACCGAGCCCTCTCCTTGAGATTCTTTTCGCTCTTCCTTCATTTCTCTTAGCGCTTCGACCCCTGTTTGAGCTATTTCATTGTTAGGATTAAGCGATAGGACTTTTTCAAAACACATGAGCTTTTCTTCATAAGAATTTGCAAGATATGCTCTTAAAAGCCAGGCTTCTTCTATTTGTGAATCCAAACTCATCAATTCCTCTAAAATCTTATAGGCTTCTCTTCCTTTCCCAGCAATCACAGCAGCATTTGCTTGTTTTAAGAGCTCGCGTGCCTTTTGCTGGCGAATCTTCTCCAGAGAATCTCTTGCAGTTTCATTTTCAGGATTTATTTGAAGAACTCTCTCCAAGAAAGAAATTTTCTCTTGTTCTTCATCAGTCACAGAAGCTAACCAAAGCCAAGCAAGCTCATTTTCTTCATCATGCTTTAGAGCCTCCTCGAAAAACTGTCTGGCAAGCCCCTTACGATCTTCCTTGTAAGCATTTATACCTCTTTGAACAAACGTTTTTGCCATCAAGGCACAAGTAGTCTTTTGCCACTCTAAAGCTTTTTGATTTGAAGGGTTTATCCTTAACACATTTTTCAGAAAGTATAAAAGCTCTTCAGGGTATTCGCTAACAGAAGCTAGCCACATCCAAGCCGGTTCGTTGTCAGGCTGAACGTTTACAACATACAGAAGCAATCTTCGAGCTTCTGTTTTATTACCCCTCTGTGCCGCTTTTATCCCGGCTTTAAGAACCTCGCCTAGTTTTTCCTCCTGACTCATACCTAAATTCTCCAGAAGTTCTGAATCGAGGTTTATCTCAAACTTCACTTCTTCTTGAGAATCAAATAGATTCATAGCTCTTCCTTTCTTAACAAAAAATTAAAAACAGACAAATTATGCTTCCATAGAAACCTTATGTCAAATCTCTTTCAAACATCACCAAAAAATGATAAACTAACCAAACAAAAAATGGAATAGAAAATTTATGTATGATGTTATAATCATTGGCGCTGGTGTTGCTGGAATGTCCGCTGCCCTATGGTGTAATGAATTAAATCTAAAAACTTTAATCTTAGAAAAGGCAGCTTCACCAGGTGGACAGCTTCACATAGTCTATAATCCCATAAAAAACCACCTAGGTGTAGAAGCAAAAAACGGAAAGGAATTATGCAAAATCTTCCTAAAACAATTAGAAAAACGCTCTATTGAGATTTCAACTCTTTCCACAGTTTCCGAAATAGACCCTCAGAAAAAAAGAGTTTTTACAAGCAATGGAAAAGTTTTTGAAAGTTCCTTCCTCGTTATTGCAACAGGAGTAAGAAGAAGAAAACTAAATCTCGAAGGCGAAGAAGAGTTCAAAAACAAAGGTATATTACTTTCAGGAAAGAAGGATTTTGGAAAATACAAAAATAAATCCGTATGCGTAATTGGTGGTGGAGACGCTGCGTTAGAAAATGCCCTTATTCTTAGCAAAGTCTGCAAAAAAGTGTTCCTGGTACACCGAAGAGATGCTTTTCGTGCTCGCAGGGAGTTTGTTGATGAAGTTCTAAAAAATGAAAAGATAAAAGTCCTTACAAACACAGTCGTGAAAAGACTGCTCGGAACAAAACGCTTAGAAGCTGTTCTTTTAGAAAATCTCAAAACGGGTGAGAGCTTGTGCGTCGACGTCGAAGGAGTTTTAATTAGAATAGGCGTTCAGCCAAATAACGAGCTTTTCCGCGAAAAAATACTACTTGATGAGAACGGCTACGTCGTTGTTGACTCAAATTGCGAAACGAATCTGAAAAATGTGTTCGCTATTGGCGATATAGCCTCACCTCTTTCCCCTACAATAAGCACCGCCGTTGGCATGGGAGCAACAGTAACAAAAGTTATCTCAATGAGGGTTTGAAACTTGACATATTTCTTTTTTGCTATTATTATCTCCAAAGTTCTGTAAAATTTTTACAAAAATTTGAATGTTCTTTGTTAGAAATCAGATTTTCATGCTCTATAAGTCTTTACAAAACAGACTTTAGTTAAGTTAAGTTATATGGCACAAGAATTGCTGTGTCTTTTTCGGCTGCGACTTTTTGATAGATGGCTCTTCAGTTTAGCAGTTAACAAATCATTCAGGGAGGAAGAATTATGAAAAAGGCTTTAGTATTTGCAATAGCGATGGTTTTAACCTTAACGGTTAGTATCATCGCTCAAACTGGAACAGGTTCTGTAAGTGGAACGGTAGTTGATCCGCAAGAAGCAAATGTTGCTGGAGCTACTGTTACGCTAGCGAGCAAAGAAAAAGGGTTTTCAAGAACCGCTGTTACGGATAGTTCAGGCAGCTTTTCTTTTCCATCAATTCCGCCCGGAGACTATGAGTTAACCGTAGAAGCACAAGGCTTTAAAAAAGCAGTTCGAAATGTAAAAGTGGTAGTTGATACTCCGTTAAGAGTTTCCATATCTTTGGAAGTAGGCGGTAGAGAAGAGGTTGTCATAGTCGGTGGAAATACGGCTGAAGCTCTATTGAACACTCAGGATGCTACTGTTGGCAATACATTCGTTGAGCAACAAGTCACACAGCTTCCAACAGAAGCTAGAAATGTTATCAATCTGCTCTCACTTCAGCCAGGTGTTACAAGAGACGGTTACGTAGTAGGAAATCGAAGTGACCAGTCGAACATAACACTAGACGGAGTCGATATCAATGAGGCACAAACGAACGATATTTTTAGCCCGGTTCTTCGGTTAAACTCTGAAGCAATAGAGGAGTTCAGAGTAACAACTACAACAGCAAATGCGAACCAAGGACGCTCCTCAGGAGCACAAGTTTCTTTGGTAACAAAACGTGGAACCAATGAATACAAAGGAGTGTTATTTTTGACCGGTCGAAGAACACAGTGGTCTGCAAATAACTTCTTCAATAATAGAGCTGGTGTCCCAAGAGAAAAATTTGACAAGAACGTGTTCGGTGGCGCAATAGGCGGTCCAATCATAAAGGATAGACTTTTCTTCTTCTATAGCTACGAAGGAGAAAGAACCACACGCGGTCAAACAGCCGTTAGAGTCGTTCCGCTTCCGAATCTTGGGCAAGGCGTGGTTCGTTTCTTGGGCACAAATGGCCAGGTAAATCAGCTTACATGCTCTGATTTAGCAACCATATTCCCGGCCATAGTAACACCTCAAACTCCTAATGCTTGCAATCCCGCAGCTCTAAGCGCTTTAGCTCAAGCCGCAGCAAAATACCCACATAACAACTTTGATGTTGGCGATAGCACTGCAGGACAGTTACTTAATACGGCTGGCTTTCGATTCAACTCGGATAATGAAATAAATAACAACTCACATGTCCTTAGGATAGACTGGAATATCAACTCATCTCAGCAACTCTTTTTCAGAGGCAATTACATTTTCGACGTTGAGACATTCACACCTCAGTTTCCTGATACTCCAAAACCAAGATTATGGTCGCATCCAACCGGTTTTGTTGTCGGACATACTTGGACAATATCCAATAATCTTGTGAATAACTTTCGGTTTGGGCTTACAAGAGATGCTTTCAGCAATCAAGGTGATTCGTCAGAAAACGCAATCTCCTTCAGATTCATATATTCGCCCAGACTCTTTTCGAGAACCATCTCGAGAGTTACTCCGGTTTATAATATCACTGATGACTTCTCATGGATCTGGGGCAGACATACATTCCAGTTTGGAACAAATATAAGGCTAATAAGCAATAAGCGTGAAACTTACGCAACCGCCTATGACTCGGCAATAACCAATCCGTCCTTTTATCCAGCTGGTGGGCAATCTGTTTCTAATCCAATAAATGCTTATCTAAGCTCAACTAGAGGCTACACCATAGCAAGCTCATCAGTAAGCCCCGTTCAAAATGCTGTAACCGCGATTATAGGAAGGTACACGCAATATGCTGCAAACTTCACTTTTAACAGGCAAGGACAATTGTTGCCATCAGGAACACCGAGTAAAAGGGACTTTAGAACAGAAGAATATGACTTCTACATCCAAGATGTGTGGAAAGTCTTTTCAAACCTGACCATTACGGCAGGACTTCGTTACGGCTTGAGCCGTCCTGTTTACGAGGCAGAAGGATACGAAACGAAACCTACGATCCCTCTTGGAGTTTACTTTAGACGTCGTGCTGAAGCTGCTGCACGAGGACAAATCTATGATGAACCGATCGTAATTGATCTCTCAGGTCCTAAAAATGGTAGAACCCCTCTTTATAATTGGGATAGAAACAATTTTCAGCCACGTATCGCTGTAGCTTGGTCACCTAACTTTGGTGATAATTGGTTCGGACGCTTGATTGGACGCAATGGCCAATCTGTAATACGTGGCGGATTTGGTATCTTTAATGACTACTTCGGTCAAGCCCTCGCGGTCAGGTTTGACCTAAACAACACGCTAGGATTCTCTTCAAGCTCGCAAATAAGAGCCAATTTCTACAATCTAACAACTAATCCCGGTCCGCTCTTTACCGGATTCAATCAATCTGTTAGGACTCTGCCAAACATAACCATACCTAGCAGCATTTCCTTCCCGCGTCGACAGCCAAATAGAACTTATCCGACAGCCATTGAAGGCGGACTTGACTCCGATCTTCAAGCTCCAATTCACTACACATGGAACCTTACTTACGAACGCACGCTGCCCTGGGGGTTCGTCGTTACAACTTCTTATCTAGGAAGAGCTGCTAGAAAACTCTTACAGGCTAGAGACGCTGCTGCACCGACTAATTTCGTGGACCCACGTTCAGGAATGGATTGGTATACAGCAGCAACGATGCTAGAAATTCTCAGACAAAGAGGTGTTCCTGTAAATCAAGTTCCTGCAATTCCTTACTTTGAAAACTTATTCCCCGGACTTGGAGCAATACTTGGATGTCCAGGAGCAAATTCAACTCAAGTAGTCTATTCGCTTGTTTACACTGGTCCTGGTGGCTGCGGAACTGACTATGGAAATGACTGGACAAGCGTTCAACTAGAACTATCTTTCTTCTCGCCTCTATTTCCGAATAGACACATCTTTTATCAACCTCAGTACGGAACTTACGGAGCTTGGAGCACTATAGGTCGCTCAGATTACCACGCAGGAACACTAACAATTCGTCAAAGACTTGCAAATAGAGTCACATTCGACTTCAACTACACATTCTCAAAGTCAATGGACGAAGGTTCTGGATTGCAAAGCGACCTTGTCACATCGGGAGCCGGATTCATACTTAATCCTTTCAGACAGCGCGACATGTATGCGCTATCAGACTTCGACATGAAGCACATTATTAACGCTAATGCCATAGTTCAATTGCCTTTTGGCAAAGGGCAACCCTTCTTTGGTAATGCAAGCAAATGGCTTGATCTTCTTATTGGTGGGTGGCAAGTCGCTGCCATTTATCGCTATAACTCAGGAACTCCTTTCCCGGCTCCGTATGACGATACCCGCTGGGCGACAAATTGGAATGTCCAAAGCTACACAACTCGCACGAAGAATATCAAACCATGCCCTACTCGTGGCGGTAAACTTTTCGGATGCAATACAGTCGAAGCTTATCGTAGCTTCCGTAATGCATATCCAGGCGAAACCGGCGAAAGAAATGTCTTCAGACTCCCTGGTTTCTGGGTGCTTGACATGGGCTTTGGAAAGACGTTCGATATGCCATGGAATGAAGAGCATAAGCTACAGTTTCGCTGGGAAATATTTAACTTGACAAACACCCAAAAAATGGGTGCAATAGATACCAGTCGCTCTGGCTACGGTATAGCGCTTGACCCAGCAGGAACAGCCATAAGTCCACCAGTCAATCCTCCAACAAACTGGTCAAACTTCATAGGAATTCAAGGGGAACCTAGAAGCATGCAATTTGTCTTAAGATACACATTCAAGTAAAAACTGAAAAAGGCACTCCTTCGGGGGTGCCTTTTTCATTTGACTTCCCTTGCCTTTAATGCAAATAATCAATTTATGACAGAAACATTTCTAGAGACGGCTACCCTAGGAGCTGGCTGCTTCTGGTGTGTAGAAGCGGTCTTTGATGAATTAGAAGGGGTAGAAGACGTAGTCTCAGGGTATGCAGGCGGACATAAGGCAAATCCTACTTATCAAGAGGTTTGCACTGGAACGACAGGGCATGCAGAAGTTGTGCAAATAAAATTCAACCCCAAGATCATCAGTTACGAAGAAATTCTCCGAGTATTCTTTTCCATACACGATCCAACGACGCTCAACCGACAAGGAAACGACATCGGCACACAATATCGCTCGGTTATTTTTTATCACTCTCCAGAACAAAAGCAGACAGCAGAAAAAATAATTCAAGAGCTTACAGAAGCAAAAATCTACGATGATCCCATCGTTACTGAAGTTTCTGAATTTAAGAATTTCTATCCTGCCGAAGACTATCATCAAGAATACTTTGCAAAAAATCCTTCCCAGCCGTATTGTTTTGCTGTTGTCGCTCCCAAAGTAGCCAAATTTAGGAAAACCTTTGCCGAAAAGCTTAAAAAGAAGCATGCAAAAGGATGAAAAGAAAAGTATCAGAAAAATCTCTACTGCTTACCGAATCTGTGATCAGAGAAATGTCACGAGAAGCAACCCGATATGGCGCTATTAACCTCGGTCAAGGCTTTCCAGACTTCCCTGCACCCGAAGACATAAAGCAAAAAGCCATGCAGGCAATCGAAAAAGATTATAATCAATATGCAGTAACTTGGGGCGTAAAGGAATTTAGAGACCGAATAGCGGAAAAAACTAAAAGATTCTTAAATTTAGATGTCGATCCAGAAAGTGAAATCACCGTCACTTGTGGCTCTACCGAAGGAATGATAGCCGCAATGCTAGCTTGCGTTGATAAAGGCGAAGAAGTGATACTTTTTGAGCCTTTCTATGAAAACTATGCTCCTGACGCTATTCTCTCTGACGCAAAGCCAGTTTACGTCCCACTATATCAAACCGAAACAGGCTGGCATTTTGACAAAGAAGAGTTAAAAGCTGCATTCAATAAAAAAACAAAAGCCATCATAATATGTAATCCTAACAATCCGACTGGCAAGGTTTTCACTCTCGAGGAAATGAAGTTTATAGCCGAGTTATGCCAAGAATATGACGCACTTTGCTTCACTGACGAAATCTATGAGCATATTATCTATCAAGACAACGACGTTAAAAGACAGCACGTCTGCATGGCAACTATCGAAGGAATGAAAGAAAGAACCGTTGTCGTAAATTCTCTTTCAAAAACTTACTCTGTAACAGGTTGGCGAGTAGGCTATGTTATCGCACCAGCAGATATTACAACAGCAATCAGAAAGGTTCATGACTTTTTAACCGTCGGCGCTCCTAACTGCTTACAACATGCAGGCGCTTATGCAATGCAACTTCCCAATAGCTACTACGAACAATTACAAGCCGAATATCAACGAAAACGAGACTTTTTCGTTCCTGTCCTAAAAAGCGTTGGGTTCAAATGTAATTATCCAGAAGGTGCTTATTATGTCATGACAGATATTTCAAACTTTGGTTTTGAAGATGATTTCGCGTTTACAAAATTTTTGATAAAAGAGATAGGAGTTGCCGTAGTCCCTGGCTCATCATTTTACCAGAACAAAATTTTAGGCAAGCAACAAGTAAGATTTTGTTTCTGTAAAAGAGATGAAACCTTGCAAGAAGCCGCCGAAAGATTGCAAAAACTTAAACTAAAATGAGCTTTGCAGAAGTTGAACAGCTAGTTGAAAGCAAACCTCTACCTGAAGCAGAATGCCAATTTGATTTGCCTATCTTTACAAAAATTGTCAACCTAAAAGTACGATGTTAGAAAGATACAGCAGACAAATTCTTTTTTCTGAAATAGGAGAAAAAGGACAAAGGAAGCTCCAAAAAGCAAAGGTCTTAATCATCGGATGTGGAGCCCTAGGAACAGCCCATGCAGAAAAACTTGCCAGAGCTGGCGTAGGATTTATAAGAATTGCAGATAGAGACCTAGTTGAGTTTTCGAATCTACAGCGACAAACCCTTTTTGAAGAAAGCGATGCTCAGAAAAAAGTTCCAAAGGCCATAGCAGCAAAAAAGCGTCTAAAAAAAATAAACTCCTCGATCAAGATAGAAGCTCTCGTTACCGACGTAAATAACTCAAACATAGAATCAATAATCGAAGATATTGACATTGTCTTAGACGGAACAGATAATTTCCAAACTCGCTACTTGATAAACGACGCATGCGTAAAACATGGTAAAATCTGGATATACGGAGCCGTTGTATCGAGCTACGGTGCTACTATGACGATAATTCCTCAAAAAACTCCTTGCCTTCGCTGTATCTTTGAAGAGATGCCTTCTGCTGCTTCTTCACCAACTTGTGAAACAGCCGGCATAATCCAACCAATTGTTTCTATTATTTCAGCCATTCAGACGACCGAAGCAATCAAAATCCTTGTCGGAAAGCTAGATAAACTTCATAAATCACTATTGCAAATTGACATTTGGACAAATGAATGGCGAAAGGTAAATTTGCACAAGCCCCAAAGTAATTGCAAATGCTGTGCTCTCAAGCAGTTCGATTTTCTTTCAGCTGATTGGCGTGATTTTGCTACGATTCTTTGCGGACGAAATGCCGTTCAGATTTTACCAGCTAACAAAGCAGATATAAACTTAAAACATTTAGCAGAAAAACTTTCGAAAATAGGACAGGTAACCCAAAACGAATACCTGATACGTTTGAAAGTCGAAGGATACGAATTAACAATTTTCGATGATGCAAGGGCTATAATCCACGGAACAGAAAACATTGGATTTGCCCGATCTCTATACTCCAAATATGTAGGCGTGTAGTAATAATTATGAAGAAATTAGCTTTGATTTTTTCAATACTGGTATTCAAGATAAGCGCGACTGAAACGAAAATTTGGACCGTTGACTCCAAAGAAGAGATTTTGCAAGGCAGAGCCTTTGGAGTCTCCATAAAGGAAAATGGCTCCATAAGCATTGCACCGAGACTGCACAAAGTATTTGAGAGCAATGAGCTTTATGTTTGGTCTATGACTTCGGATTCATCGGGGAATATTTATATTGGCACAGGAACAGAAGGAAAAGTATTCAAAATAGATGCAACTGGGAAAGCCACCCTTATAGCGGATATGACAGAAAAAAACATAACCGCTCTTGCAGTAGGAAAGAATGGAGAGCTTTTCGTAGCAACTTCTCCAGATGGGAAAGTTTATAGAATAGACTCAACCGGTAAATCCTCCGTTTTTTTTGAACCGAAAGAAAAGTATATCTGGTCCCTAGCTGTCCTTCTTAACGGAAGTTTAGCTGTTGGTACGGGCGAAAAAGCTAGAATCTACGTCGTTAGCGAATCGAACGCCGATCCTGAAAAATCTATTCTTTTCAAGAGCAACGAGTCACACATAATATGCCTTACAACTGACGCTCAAGGTAATCTCTACGCCGGCACCGACCCAAGTGGACTTGTAATAAAAATCACTCAAAACGGAAAACCTTTCGCATTGCTTGATTCCCCTCTTCGTGAGATTCATGACATCTCTGTAGCTTCCGACGGATCAATCTATGCTCTCGCATTAAGCGAATCCGTGGCAACTGAACAAAAATCTCTACCCACAGATGTCACAAAAACGTTACCTCAAACAACCGAAATGCAAACCCAAATCGAAAAACCCACGAAAAGCAGATATGATTTCACCTCGGCAAAATCCGTAGTTTATAAGATTCTGCCAGAAGGCAATAATGTTGTGATTTGGAACTCTTCCGTAACTGCATTTTCAATTCTAGCCACATCGAACGGTGTTTTCATAGGGACTTCAGACAAAGGAAGAATCTATGCCTCTGACGATGAAGGAAATGAAAGTGTAGTTTTAGAAACGGGAGAAAACCAAGTCTCAAAACTCAAAGCCGTTGGCAATAAAATTTTCGCCGCTTCCAGTAGTAAGGTAAATCTCTACTCTTTTGTCGAATCAGAAAAACTAAACGAAGGAATCTATGAATCACGCATTCTAGATGCAAAAAGCGTTGCCCTGTGGGGCAGAATCTGGTGGCGAGCTTCTGGCAACCTTACGATTCAAACTCGATCAGGTAACTCCGAAAAACCTGACGAAACATGGACAGATTGGACTACGATAACAGATCTGAACTCTTCACAAATTCAAAATCCAAGATCTAGATTCTTCCAATGGCGTGCAATTTTGCGCTCTAATGCAATGCTTTATCAGGTAAATATATCTTATCTTCCCTTAAACATTGCTCCAGAAATCTTATTAGTAGAAGTGCTCCCACCAAACGTAGGATTAGCTCCTAATCCGATTCCGCCCATCGATCCTAACATTGAAAGTAGCGGCATTGATCCGCAGATTTTTGGTATTCCCGTTCAAAACGTTCCCCCTAGAAGAATCTACCAACGTGGAGCTCGTGCCCTACAGTGGCGAGCCGAAGACAGAAACGGCGATAAACTCACCTTTTCGATCTATTACAAGGAAATCAATGAATCTGAATTCAAACTTCTTGCTGAAAACATTTCAGATAACTTCTACACGATTGATGGACTTTCTCTTTCCGATGGTCGCTATGTCTTCAAAGTCGTAGCCACCGATTTAAGTTCAAATCCACCTGAAAAAAGTCTAAAAGCTGAAAAATTAACCGAAATTGTGGAGATTGATAACTCAGCTCCGACCATCAAAGAAATAGAAAAGAAAGTAACTGGAAATAAAGCTAGAGTAACTTTTGAAGCCTCAGACGCTTCTTACATAATTCGTGCCGAGTATAGCGTAAACGGCGGTCAATGGCAAAAAGTTTATCCAGAGGACGGCATATCCGATAGCCCAAGTGAGCGCTACACCATCGAAATAAATCTTGATACAAAAGAAACTACCCTTACTCTAAAAGCTATTGACTCAAACGGAAATTCAGGAAGTAAAAAAGCAATAATACTCAAATAACCTTTTGGTGCAAATATTTCGGAAAACGTGTGCTTGGATTCTTGGCTTCTAACTTTTCAGCCAAATTGGATCGAATCTTGAAAAAATGGCACCGATTTTGCTTTAAGGCTAAGAAGGTATGTATAAAGTGGTAAAAGCAATTAACATTACAAAATTCTTCATCTTGACTCTTCTTTTCCTGAGCTTTACCTTTACCTTAGCCCAGAAAAATGAAGATCAAGATCGAAAAAAACCACCTCCGAAAAAAGATCCACCCGTAGTGATAGCGCCCGAAAAGGAAAAAAAGCCAAAGGAAAAGGAGAAAGAAGAAGAGAAAAAACGCTCTCCCCGAGAACCTGAATAGAAACTTAGCAGATGTAACCTTAACAAAAAGGCCCTCTTGCGAAGAGGGCTTTTTCTTACTTTTGGTGCCGACTAGAAGATTCGAACTTCTGACCCCCCGCGTGTGAAGCGGATGCTCTACCACTGAGCTAAGTCGGCTTCTACAGACGTTATTTTACTTATGAGTCGAACAAATTTCAAAGCAACTTCCTTCATGTTACTTGATAAACGAATCTCTCATCCTCGCTTACAGAAACATGAATGTGCTTGATGGTTTGACCTTGCGCCATTCGTGCAAGAATTTCGCTCGCCATTTCAGGTAGAAGCGAATTATTCAGGATGTTATGAACATTGCGTGCTCCTGAATCAACGTCAGTGCAGCGCTTAGCTATTGTTTCAATCAGCTTTTCGTCATAAGTAAACTGAGCCTTATGATTTTCAGCAACCCTTTCAGAAATTTTTTCTAACTGAAGCTTAACGATTATCTTCAAAACTTCGTCAGAAATCGGATAATAAGGCACTATCGTCATTCTCCCCAAGAGTGCAGGCTTAAAAGTCTTCAAAAGATCAGGCTTTATGGCTTCGATCAATCCCTGTGGCTCAGGCTTTGTATCTGGATCAGCACAAAGTTTCATTATCGTATCAGTTCCTACATTTGAAGTTAGCAGAATCACACAGTTTTTGAAATCAATCTCCCTACCTTCGCCGTCTTCAAGAACCCCTTTGTCAAAAACCTGATAGAAAAGTTCCATTACGTCTGGGTGTGCTTTCTCGACTTCGTCAAGCAAAACCACTGAATAAGGTTTTCGACGGACCGCTTCTGTCAAAACTCCACCTTCCCCATAGCCAACATACCCCGGAGGAGAACCCTTAAGGCTAGAAACAGTATGCGCTTCTTGATACTCACTCATGTTTATAGAAATCAGGTTACGCTCGCCGCCATAGAGAGCATCTGCTAGAGCAAGTGCCGTTTCGGTTTTTCCGACTCCAGAAGAACCAACAAGAAGAAAAACTCCTATTGGACGGCGTGGATCAGTTAAGCCTGCACGCGAAGTTTTTATTCTCTCAGCAATTAAGTTTATGGCATGGTCCTGCCCAACTACTCTCTTTTTCAGCGTTTCAGCTAGATTCATAATCGCTTGAATTTCATCTGCAACCATCTTCCCGACAGGTATGCCAGTCCAACCAGAAATTATCTCTGCAACGGTTTGAGCATCAACTACAGGTTGCATTAAAGGAGTGTCGTTTTGAATGGATTTCAATTGCTCATTTAGTCTTTCAAGTTCTTTCTTCAGGAATTCAACCTCGGTTTGCGTCTGAGTACCTTTTTCGCTCGGCAAAAAGGTTTTTCCATTTCCATCGAAGTTATTTGCTTCCAGCTTCAGTCTTATATTCCGTATTTTTTCGACAAGTTCCTTTTCTTTTTCCCACTGTTCCCTTAATTTCCCAAGCTTTTCTTCCTCGATACGCTTCTTTTCCTTTAGTTCAGCCAGCCGTTCGCTATGATCGGTTCCGACGGCTTGTTCTCTTTCTAAAGAGTTTATCTCAAAGGTCAAGTCTTCTATCCTTCTAATAGTATCCTCTATGGGCGCAGGCGTAGCGGCTTGACCTATTGCAACTTTCGCGCAAGCCGTGTCAAGAACTGAAACAGACTTATCGGGAAGCTGTCTTCCCGTTATGTAGCGGTGTGAAAGCTTGACACATTCGACTATGGCTTCATCAAGTATTCGGACTTTGTGATGTTCTTCCATTTTTGCAACTAACCCTCGCATCATTGCTATTGCTTTTTCTTCATCCGGCTCTTCAATCTTGATGACTTGAAAGCGCCTCGCCAAAGCAGCATCTTTTTCAAAGTATTTTTTGTATTCAGCCCATGTAGTAGCAGCTATAGTGCGAAGCTCGCCACGAGCAAGTGCAGGTTTTAGTAAGTTAGCAGCATCGTTTTGCCCTGCCTGACCGCCTGCGCCTATTAAAGTGTGCGCTTCGTCAATAAATAAAATTATAGGCTGCGGAGATGACTTGACCTCTTCTATGACCGATTTAAGACGATTTTCAAATTCACCCTTTATGCCGGCACCTGCTTGTAAAAGCCCTAAATCTAAAGCTCGAACCGAAACATTCCGTAGCGGTTCAGGAACATCTCCTTCAGCAACTCTCAAAGCAAATCCCTCGACTACAGCCGTCTTACCAACCCCCGCTTCACCCGTCAATATTGGATTATTCTGCCGTCGGCGCATTAGAATATCTATTATCTGACGAATTTCAAAATCACGTCCTCGAATCGGATCAATTTTTCCTTCACGCGCTTTTTGGGTTAAATCTTCAGTATATTGATCAAGTGCTTTTGTTCCAGAAGGCGTGGCTCCTGCAGATGGCTCGGCAAAATCTCTCGAAGCAACCTCCTCTTTTGAATCTTTTGTTATTTCTCTTAATTTGCTTCTCAAGGATTCAACGCTTATTTGGTTAAATTCTCTCGAGATTTCTCTAGCAATCCTAGCTAGATTTTCATTTGTAAGAAGTGCCAAAAGCAGATGACCTGAACGAATTCTCGCTTCACCATATTCAATTGAAGCCAAAAGCCATGCATCCTGAAACCAACGAGGAAGATGTTCACTCAATCCAGGTGTTCTTGAATTTCCAGTTTTCAAACGATTTAAGGCTACACTAACATCTTTTGTTAATCTGTCAGAACTACATTCGTAGTGCCGCAAAATTTTCTGAAAATCCGTGTTATCCGTTTCCAATAGCTTTGCCAAAACGTGCTCGATTTCGACATCATAGTTCGTTCTAGAAAGGCATAAGCCCGCTGACGCCTCAAGCACACTTCGACAAGTATCGTTTAGCTTGCCTACTAATGACTTTAAATTCACGCCCATATAAACTTCCTCCTCTTTCACAGAAATTCCAAACTTTAACAAGTCAATAAATCCGGTGCTTAACCTGTGCAATGCCTTTCTGAGCAAATGAAAACGCAACGATTAAGCTCAAAACATATACTTTTTGCATAAACTTCACGGTCTCAACCGCCCACAAATTTCTTAAATTGCCTCTCCGTATATCTCTCACTCTTTCTTTCATCCTCTGAAAATAAGTTGCTCATCATCCTGGGCAAAGGGCTTACTTTTTAAAAAACTCGTCCAGCCGAGCATCGGACGACGCTTTGCTCTAGTAGTTAAAATGGTGCTTGGAACCTCCCTTGCTTTCAATACCAACTGAATATCAAAATCAAACTCTTCACCAACAAAAAACCTGACAATGGATTTCAGCGGCTTGTGGGCACTTCCAACGGGCAGAAAAGCAACGTACTGCTTAAATCCTAATGGTCCTATTCTTAGTCTAAACTTTGATTGATTATCCCATATTCTCATCCCAACAATTGCGTTAAAACCAATATGGCTATTTGCTATTCCCAAAAAAGTTATATTTTCTCTTTCAAGCTCAATCCATTGCCCTTGAAATTGTAAAACCTCAACATTTACATCGAAATAATCCGAAATTATATTCTTCAAAGCCGCTGCCGAGTGAGGCCTTTGAGTTATTAGACCTGCATAAGGAAGAAGCGACTCATCCTCTATGTGCATTTTGCCTCGAAGACTTGGCATGCCAAGCCCTACAAGGCAAAACAAGTAATCTGTAAAATTATCTTCTCCTTGCTCGTAACCGATAGGAAAGCGATACTTGACCCAAGCACGATAAAAAAGCGATACCGCTCGATGAGTAAAAATGTCTAGGAAAGCCCATAAGGCCGTGTCACCATAGCGAGCTCTTTCCGCCGCAAGCTCTGTATAACGCATCGGCATTGCCCCAATGACGCCCAGCATTCCAATAAAATTAACAAAGACATCTAGTTTCTCGCTACCTGAAACCTCATCATACCTTTTCTTGACTTCTTGAATTTCGCTTGCCGGAAATTCTAAGCTTAACGTGGAGCGAAACCTCACAAGTTCATCTATAGAAAGCTTCTCACGGCTAGTTACCTGCTCTGAGAAAATTCTTTTCAAAAGCCTTATAAACTGAAAAAACTCAAATTCGTAAGGTTCCTCCATGATTTTTTCATAGAGATTTTTTTGAGCTTTTCGTTTTTCGAGAATATCGTTCATTTTCAGATTAAAAAGTTAGCACCGGCTCTAGGTGCAAACCTTTTTACTACTCCCTCACGCTGTTTTGAAGTAACAACTAACTCATTAAAGGAGTTTAGCGAAACATAAAGTCCAAGAAAATGATCCAAAACACAAGAAAAAAGATAAATGCCTGCACCTACAAATTCCTTCTCGTCAAACTCAATTTGAGTTTCTACCCCTCTTACAAAACCCATGCCGATTCTGCCCCCTATTTGCCTAACGATTTTTCTACTTTTTATCCCCGTAATGCCCGAGATTTGCTTTCTTATCGCCGTTTTGTTGGAAAAATTATAAAGCTGTAGAATCTCCTGTAAAGCTTCTGGCACACCTTCTGCATTTTCAAGGAGCGAAAGGTGATTTAACAAAAGATGAGAAATCAACCGCCACTGAAGAGCACGTCGCTGCGGTGGTCTTAGAGTCTCAGTTGGCTTTGTCAAACATCTAACACGCGAAAGAATCACAGGGCTCTCTACCTCAAAATCATTTCCTTTCCCCCCAAACGGTAGCTTGGCAGGCAGGTCCCGATTCGTGCATGTAACCTTAACAGTTATAACTTCTTCAGCAGGAACTTTTGGATTAAAATTTAGATCGACGAACGAAAGAAAAACCTCTGTGCCTTTGTCGTTTTCTCTTTGCGAAGCACGTCTAGAGGCATACCAAAACGATTTTTCTGCTACATCTTCGTAAGAATGTTTGATTGAATAAAAAGGTGAGTAAATTCTAGTAGAACCTGTTTTTGGATCGGTAGCAAAAACTTCATCAACCGAGTATATCTCAACCGCTCTTTGGTGATGAACGTCAGCAATCAGGTGATATTCGTATTTTTGCTGAGAAAGATATATCGGATCTGCTGTCTGTTGAAAAAGATTTACCACGGGTGATGCCCCTATGACAAAAGTTTGAGCCGTGATTTCTCCAACAGGTAGAGTTATGTCTTTGAGGTGAATTATAAGATCGAAATATGTTCCGAACTTCCTCTTTACTGCTTCATCAAGACCATAAACATCAAAAAACAAAAATTTGTAAGGGAAAGCAAAATACTCTGTAAGTAGGCGATATCCAGGAAAAGATCGCTTCGTGTAAGGTAGCATTGCTTCTTCTTCAGAAAAACCCACTTGTTTTATACAATCTGCAGAGAGGATTACTGGATCAGGTAGTTTCAGTTGCAGGCCAGTCATCGTTAGAAAAGTTTTATTGTCAACTGGTGGGTCTTTCGGTTTAAATTCAACAGCCACAGCGTTATTAAAGATAAACTCATAAAGCGGATAAACTATCTGCGGAGTATCATTTAAGTAAAATCTTATAAACCTTGGAATTTGATTTGTTTGACCGTCCCTGAGTTCAGAAAGCTGAGCATTACCATAACAACGAAAACTTATTCTGAGTCTAGCCCTTGCAAGCTTTCCTCTTGAATCAGGAGGTGCATCTGACTCTAAAGCGGCTGAGGTTACTTCCAAAGGAAAAAGAATGGTTTCGTAACATGTTCTAAAACGGCAATTAACTCCTTCAACCGATCTCGAATACAGACTTGTTCCTCTTGGTAACTTTTGAGCCGTAGTCAGCTTGTCATTAGGATTACCATAAACGAACTGAACGATTGCCATCGAAGGTATTGGCGACAAGTAATGTGGGTACAAAACATTTAGGAAAGATTCTGTAATTTCTGGGAATTCATCTGCAAGCTTAAGTTGAATTCTAGCAGCCAAAAAAGCAAAAGCTTCTATAATGCGTTCTACATGAGGATCTTCAGTTTTCTCTTCATCCAGCAAAAGACGTGATGCAATCTTAGGATATCTACGAGCAAATTCTGCTCCCATTCTTCTTAGAAAAAATAGCTCACGTTCGTAAAATCCTAACAATTCATCACGCATCTTTGACTTCAAACTCTCCGCTTACCAGTCGAAACACCGTGTCAAAAACCACAGGTTCAGGAACAGGTTCAATCTTTAAGAAAGCCTCTATACGAAATCTTATAGTCTTATCAACTTCGGAAAACGGTTCAAGAGATATTTTTAAGTTTGTTAATCTTGGTTCGAAAATCAAAATTGCCTCTTCTATCGCCTTTGTGAGTTTGTTCTGCTCTAGATGACTCTTAATACCTACACCTGTAAAATCCGGCAGTCCATAGGCTAATACTGATTTCCTTACTTCTTCACCGTCATCACAAATTCTTGAAAGATGTGATCTAGTATTTAAAAGCCACTCTAGATCACGCTTTATGCTTTGCTTGATTTCTCTCAAGTTTTTCAATCTGGATTTAGGAGGTTCTTGAGAAAGCTCTGGTTCAAAGTCCAAAAGACGATCTAAAAGCGAAGGAACGATGCTTATTTCGTTACTGAGCCTTGACATAGAGTCCAAAAAGGGAAGAACCTAGCAAAATGCTGGTTCTTCCCTAGGAAACTTTTAAGCTCCTGAAGCCTCGACCTTCTTTTGATCATATGTGACAGTGTTCGTTAGCGACACTGTTCCATCAGCTTTCTGTTGGAAATACTCGTGAGTTATTTTCGTAAAGTTAAACGATATCTGTTCCATCGGCAAGGTCTGGCTACCGTTACTACCGCCAGTTTGAAATGAAGAGATCACAACATCATTAAATATCACCCGATAGTAGGTATAAGGCTTACCATCACCTCCTGTTTTACGACAGGTCAAAACAGCCTCTTTTATGTGTGTTCCCTTGCAGCAATGCAGGAAAAGCTGTGGGCTAGCCTTGCCATTTTGTATAACAAAATGAAAGTCTTGTAGCTGTGCCTTTCCTACTCCAAGCCCTGTTCCTATCGCGGCCGAACCAGAGTTTGTCACTCCGAAAGACCACGATTCTATTTGCATTTGTTTTTCAAATCCGGCTACTTCACATTCGCCTTCTATTCCATCTATTTTCAAGTAGTAATCCGCTGATGCCATACGTTTTTTCTCCTTTCTTTGGTTTTAAAATTGATACCATTTCAAAAGACGTTCTACTTAATCTTTTTTGCCTTTTTTCTTTCAGTTACTTCGCGGGCGGAGGCAATTCCGCAACAAGCCTAAGCGATACAGCCAATTCATCCAGTTGAAAATGTGGACGAAGATATGCAACTGCTCTGTAAGCCCCTGGTTTACCAGGAACCTCCATCACATCAACCCTTGCTTCTCGTAAAGGATATTTAGCCTTCTGCTCTTGCGGAGCAACATCATTTTCTAAGACATATTGATTGATCCAACGATTTAGAAACATCTCACACTCTTTGCGTGACATAAACGATCCGATCTTGTCGCGCATCATTGCCTTTAGATAATGCGCAAACCGCGAAACAGCAAAAATATACTGAAGTTGTGCCGAAAGACGGGCATTTGCATTCGCAGCATCGGTATCGTATTTTTTAGGCTTATTGCAAGACTGAACCGAGAAAAATGCAGCATAATCAGTATTCTTACAGTGCACAAGCGGAATAAATCCGCTATCGGCAAACTCTTTTTCGCGACGATCGGTTATGGCTATCTCGGTTGGACACTTCATAGCAATTTCGCCTTCGTCAGTCTCAAAAGTGTGAGTTGGTAAATCCTGAACAAGCCCACCCCCTTCGACACCTCTTATCGCTACACACCAACCATACATTGAAAAAGCCTCTGTCAATCTAGTCGCAAGGGCATAAGCAGCGTTACCCCAAAGATACTTCTTATGATCTTTTCCATCCACATCTTCCTCAAAACGGAACGTTTCTGTTGGCTTTGTAGCGGAACCATAAGGCTCGCGTAGAAGAATATGTGGCAGGGTAAGCCCTACATAACGAGAATCCTCTGATTCACGAAAGCTCCGCCATTTCATATATTCGGTTCGGTCAAATATCTTTGCAATATCGCGAACTTCCGTCATTTCACTAAAAGAATCCCAACCGAACATCTGAGGCGAAGCCGCACTTATAAAAGGTGCATGAGCTGCTGCTGCTACCTGAGAGATTTTTTCAAGCAAAGTCAAATCTTGAGGATTATTTCCAAATTCATAATCGCCAATAATTACACCATACGGTTCACCACCAAAGGTTCCATATTCTTCTTCATAAATTTTCTTAAAAAGAGCCGATTGATCGAACTCAAGAGCTCTTTCAAAATCTTTCAGAAGTTCCTTTTTAGTTGCATGCATCACGCGAATTTTAAGTTGCGAGCTTGTAAGAGTATTTCTAACCAAGTAATGAAGTCCTCGCCAAGAAGCTTCAAGACGTTGAAATTCTTCGTGATGCATGATTTCATTAAGCTGCGCCGAGATTAAACGGTCAATCTCGGCGATTCGGGCGTTTATAGCTATGTCCATATTTCTGGACAGCTTCAATTCGCCCGACATCACTTGATTAACAAACTCTGCAATCATATCTTTCGCAGCTTCTCTTTGATATTCGTCTCGTGCTAGCCTTCCTTCTTCTAGAATTTGATCTAAAAGACTAACCTCTTTAACTTGCTCTACGGTTTCAGCAGAAGAAGTCTGTTCTTGCTGTTTCTCCACCACTTTTACTCACCTCCTTTCTCTTCTTGCTGTAAACCAAGTGCTTCGCTTAGTTGCTTTTGTTTCTCAGTATTTGTGATGATCTCCTCAAGTATGGCTTCTAACTTTTCGTTTCCGTCCATCTTTGAACGCAAATCTGCCAGTTTACGCCTTGCCTCAACTAGCTTTCTTAAAGGCTCAACTTGTTGAACAATGTTGTCTGGCTCAAAATCTTCAATGCTACTAAATCTCAACTCAACTCCTATTTTACTTCCATCATTTTGTAATTTATTTTCCACTGTGAAAGCCAGACGAGGCTTCATACCAGCAAGAACCTGATTAAAGTTATCTGCATCAATTTCTATAAACTTACGGTTTTTCAAGGGTGGAAGAGGTTCTTCCGGTTTACCAACAAAATCACCTATCACTCCTACAACAAAGGGTAACTCTTTTAATTGAATTGCCCCCCCAACTTCAACATCATAAGTTATTTGAACTCTCGGCGGTCGAACTCTTGCTATTTTGTGTTGTAAGCTCTCTTTCGTCGGCATAAGTCATTCTCCTTTCAATTCAATCTGATTTAGATTCGTATGAATCCGGCGTATTAAAACCTAAAGTTTGTCTTATCTGATAAATGACTCCCTCATCCTTTATAACATCTTGAAGCCAACCCTCAAGCGGCATGTTGCCCCATTTAATAGCCCGTTGGATAAGGTAAGAAACTGGGCTATGTGGTTCGTTCTTACGAAAATACTCGGCTATCTCTGCTAGCCTCCTCAAAGCATCTTGCCTACTTTGAATTGGACCGACCGTCCCAGTGGTTTTTACAACCGAGGCTTGTCCATCCTTATCTACAACTTCTTCTTGAGTTTCCTCAACTAAATCAGGCTCCTCAGCTCTTTTCTCCTCTAAAAGATTCTTTACAAGAGCTCTAATATCATCCAAGGACTTTTGTAGTGTTCTTAAACTAGGCGTTTGATTTCGGTCATATTTTTCTTCAATAGCACTTTCCAGGGCTTGATACTCAGCCCAACATTCTTCGAGTTGTAAATTCAGGTCCTCATAAAAGGCACGTCTCGTTTGACTCTTTGCTATTCGCCACATCGAACCCGTAACTCTTTTCTCTTCCTCGGCTTGTGCCTTAAGGGCTAGCATTTTTTCTCTCTCGTGATAATCGAGTGAGTCTATATTATCTGGAAAATCGAATTTTTTCGACTCTTCCCATTGCACGTAGGAAAATCCCTGACCACCTGTCAGTGGCAGTGTTCTGATGAAAGTGCCCATTTGCTCCCCAATCCATTCTACAGCGTTTGCTCTTGCCTCCATATCTCCTTCATCTATTTGTGGATGCATGGTTTCCCAAAAGGTTTCATGAAAACATCGTACTAGACGAAGACCATCTCTTAAACCGACAAAACCATGTTCTCTGACTAAAGCTTCTACGAGCCATGCCGTAATCTGTAAGTCCTTGGTTTCTGAGGCTAAAGCGGATGTTGCTATTTGGATGACTTTCTTGTAATCTGCAGTTTTCGTCTCCTGTTGCCAGTCACCCTGAATCCCTATTTCACTTCGACGCGCCTCGCGTATTTCATCGTAAAGCCCCGAATACTTCAGATCTTCTCCTGACGGATTCTCTTCGGAAATAGGCTTTAACAAAGCTTCAAAGTCAATAACTGCTGGTCTTGATTCTGCCCTCATACCGCATGCTGAAACTCTATTTTTTCAATTTCTAGAATTGGCTTAATATCTTCATCAACAAAGAAAACTCGCTGCCCCTTACCGATACAGACTTCATCACCCGCATCTTGCCAAACAGTTGCGCGACCTAGTTTTACATTGTTGTCTTCGCTATTCCAAGAATCCGAATACATGGCAGGAACAAAAACTTCTCCACTTGTGCCATTTAAGGTCTCAATCTTCGCTTGTCGCCAAAACACGTCTCTGAGAGATTTAAGCGGAACAAATTCAATACTTTTTACTTGTTCAAATGGAATCCAAACATAAGAATCACGAACAAAAACCTCAAAAACACAAGCTGTCAAATCATTGCAATCTCTAAAGTCTTTGACTGACTTTCCGTTAATCTGACAAGAAAAAGCTGGTCTTTTTTCTTCCACCTCATTAAGAACTTCTCGAGCTCTAGCGCTCTCTTTACTAATCAGGTATCCATTCGCCTTCAAAAGTCCATAGATATATTCAGGCACTTCTGTTACAAATTCAGGCTTTAGGTTCTCTGAAAAAAATTGAGATCGTTTTCTTTCAGCAATTAT
This sequence comes from Pyrinomonadaceae bacterium, assembly GCA_025054715.1. GTDB lineage: Bacteria > Acidobacteriota > Blastocatellia > Pyrinomonadales > Pyrinomonadaceae > J014. Next base: position 287,102 of record JANWYH010000002.1, on the reverse strand, counting down.
GCATTGTTGATAAACTTTTGCTCCGAAAGCGGTTTTAGCGTCCATTTGTCCAATCGCATCTAACTGTCGCTCTGCTCGTTCCCAATCTCCTGAAAAAAGTGATAGTTCAAATAGGAATGTTCTCGCCTGAAAATCTGTAGGTTTTTGCTTTACAGTCTGAATCAAAGACTCTATAGCACCTTTCAAATCGCCACTATCAAATTTTGCCTTCGCTTCTTGCATTTTAACTTACCTCAAAATTTCCTGCGGTGCTCGAACCGATCTAAATAAGTTTTTGTCAAAAAGATCTCCGCCAGATGGTCTAATAGATGCGTTCACTACTTTGTTTCCAATACGATAGCTCAACTGATATTCTCCCGTGGTTGAGTTCTTTCTGGGTGAACCAGCGTCAAAGAATCTAAAAAGACCCCATGCACCTGGAAATCTGCGTGATAAACTTCCTTCCGCAGAAACATCAGAAGTAGAGACGTTAGAAGAAGAAGTGTTTGCTGAAAAACCTTGTCCGCTTGACATCGTGACCACATTTATGAAAACACCCGTTTCGCCTGAAGTAGCGGGAAACTTCATATTCGTTGACCCTGTTCCACTAGAATCAACCTTTTGCCCGTCTATCGTTACCTCTACTATCGCTCCTTCAACTTTCTGCACCCTGAATTCGTAACTAAATGAAGGAGTTTTATTTTTTCCAAAGAGAGCTTCACGCAAACGAAAAGCATTGTTTAGATATGTCACGAAATCTTCTGAAAACTTTACCTCGCTATTTTCTTTTACTTTAAGTTTCCCGTCAAACTCTTCAAAGAATTTTGCAAGCCTTTCGTTATAAAACTTTGTCAGGTCTCCATCAACAGGATTTAAGTAAGAAGCTAGTTTTGTAATATCAGCATCGCCTGTCTCTTCAAACGGATACCCTTTTTCAACTTCTTTTGCTCTCGGCAAAATTTGCTCGCTCCAAATCTTTCTTATTTGGCTTGCAACACCGGCTCCGAGAAGTTCTCTTAAATTTCCAATTGGCTTTTTCAAGACATTTGCAAGATCTTGCCCTGCTGGCGTTTCGTTAAAAGAGCTTAGGAGATTAGAAACAGTGTTTTCAGAATCTCTTAGCTTAAGCTTTGTGTCTCTGTCCTGCGATAGATCACGAGCAACTCGTGCGAATTCATCCGATGACATTCCCGCAAACCTATCTCTTAGCAACTTTAAGGCATTAGCATATTTCGCCATCGTCTCATCCTCTACAAATTTGAACAGAGGACGGAAATCACGTTCAACAACGGTATTTCCACCAGTTTCAGCCTTTTTAGACTGAAACCAGCTTATTATCCAACCCCACCAACTAGACAGCCTTGCAGATTCTGACAGGTTAGTTTGCCTAGCTATTTCTTTCATCAATATCTTCATCGGTGAATTTGCAGAAATAAATTCCTCAAAAGCTCGTTCGGCATCGGCTTGATTATTATATTTTCTTACATCTATACCTTTGACAAACTTTCTCCATTCATCAGTATAGTCTCGAAAATACCTTTCTTGAATAAGACTCGCCTCAACTCCTTCTGCACTAACTTTACTTTCTTCACCCACCACCCAGTCGTCAGCACTTAATTCCCTACTAGCGTTCTTTATAGCCTCGTCCATCATCAAAAAACCATCAATCGTGAAAGCATTAGGCACACGATAATTGCCTTCTATAAAATCAGAGCTTGCACCGTTTCGAGCAAGAATGTTTGCAACCGTAATATCACCTTGTCTCTCATTTAGCATTTTCGATATATCTGTAACTTTACGTTTGTAATATCTTTGCCAAGCTGGATAAGCCCGCAGTTTCTGACGAACTTGTGTTATCAGATTTTCATTAGTCAAAATAAAAGGAAATTCGTCTCTGTCAACTTGTTTTGCCCAGAATTCAAGCTGCTGCTGCGCAACTAACCATAATCCTTCTCCAATTTTCGACTCTCTTTTCCAGTAATCAGATAAAGTAGAAGCCAGAAAGCTAGACTCTGCATGCTCGCGATATTCTGGCTTTCCGGAAAGCATTAGATAAGCCTTCAAAAGATCGTAATTTTTCCCTAGAACTTCCTCGTCCTTTTCGGTAAGCGTCCCTTGAAAGTTAAATTGTCCTGAAGCAAATTCTTGTAAATCGGATTCTAGCTTTCTAATAGCAGGTTTTTTGAATCTATGCTCTACGGCATTAAAGTAGATGTTTAGAAGTCTTTCCCTATACGCTCTATTTCCAGAGTAAAGCCCGAATCTCATCCACCACGGAGCACCGTTTCTTTCATATTCGTCAAGTTCGACAAGTTTCTTGCGCAAGTCTTCAATAGCATTGATTTCTCGGAGCACTTCATCGTGCGTTTTCGTGAAAAGGTCTCTGCCGGCATCAGTTTTGTAAATTTGGAAAACCCGCTCAGCCTTTTCAGTAGCTTCATCAAGAAGAAGCTTATTCTGATAAAGCGAAAATCCGGATAATCCCAAAAACAAAACTGACAAAACCGCCCCTAACGCCATTAAAACCCAGCCCAGAATAGGAGCACCTTGTTTTTGCGATAGAAAATTCACAACGAGATTGCGATCCCGCAAAATTACTTGACGAAACAGAGGTTCGGTGAAAAAAGTTTCTTTAACTTCACTCGGCGCAACTGCCATGGTCTTGTCTGGAGAAACTTTTGGGCGGCTAACAGGTACAGCCGTAAAATAGAAACCTCTGAAAAGCGGGCTACTACTAAAAGGATTTGGCTGCAGAAGCTTTGAAACGAAATATCCTGCTTTTTGACCTACCGAATCAAAATGCCGTGGGAAATTGAAGATTTTTAGCTGCTTTATCGGCGGAAAAGGCGCACTTAGTCGAAAAAGCCGTCTTTTCATTATGGCTTCTTGCAAAATGCCAAACTCGCTATCAAATAACGAAGCAGCTGCCTGCTGACTTTTCTCAAGCGGAATTGTCGCTCCCCATACTAACTTCTCTCCTTCCTTTTGTGAAGTTGAAAATGAATCTCTAAAGCCCTCGATAGAATCTGCAAAGGTGAAAACAACGTAGGTTGGCAGTTGAACCTTAGACTTTGCCAAAACATCATCTATCCTTGCGCGCAAAATCTTTGCCTGTTCCTCAATTTCCTTTTCTTCAGCAAGCATCAGCTTTTCGCAGCTTGCTGTAACTATAATTCCATCAACCAGCCTTTCAGGACGATATCTTTTAATAACTTCAAGAAGCGCTCTCCATTCCTCTATATCAACAGGATTCTCAGATAAATACCGACCAGCCGTGTCAATAAAAACTGCTTCCGTTGCAACTCTCCACTCAACTGAACGCGTCGGACGTATAAATCTTATCTCTGACTGACGCTGATTCGGCAAAGTCTGAAAATTCAAACGAGAACCTAAAATCAATGCTGTTTTTCCTGATCTATGCGCTCCTACGACAAGATACCATGGCAAAGAATAAACATTATGCTTTGAAGCCGCAAGAAACTGAACCACTTGCTCAGCTGCTTTCTGTAGTTCATCAAAATGCACACTAGGCGTTGTCGGCTCTTGCGGCGATGAAGCTACATGCTGTTTTACTTCACTCTTGTTGTTGCGTCTCGTAACGACATATCCAACTACTAGCGAAATAGGTAAAGTTAATAAAACAAGCGCAATGACAACTATTCGCTGGCTTATCGGATAACCTAATTGCTCCCCTGCAAACCAGACAATCAACGAAACTACTCCATAAAAGGAGAAAAGTCCTCCTATTCCAAGTGCATAGCGAAGCTGATTAAAATGCCATTCTGACATATTTACTAAAGCTGTAACCTTTGCATCGTGTCATCTAAAAATTTCGACGCTAGAAGATACATAACCAAATAAATCAAGACTACAAATAACAGACCCCCGAGAGCCATCAATTTTGCCCACATCGGTAGTCCTTTTTTTTCAGGTGGTGGCGGCTGATCGTTAATTATGGCATTAGGAGATAGATTAACTTGCTTGATTTTACCTACCTTTACTAAGGCATTTGCAGTTTTTTGCATTATATCAAGAAGCTTATTCTGCTCATAAATAGCATATTTTCCCTTAAATCCTAAAAGCAAGCATACGTAATAAACTTCAACAGCATCAGCTGTCTTCTGTATATCAAGCAAGAGGTTTTCGAGACGATCAAAAAATTTCTCACCTGCTAGCTGTTCCTGAAAGTACTCAAGCTGAATTGGAAACCTTTCCCACTCTTCCTTAAGGTGAAAATCTCCTGTCAAGACAGTTTCATCAACAAAAGCAGCAAGCGCAAATTTCGCTTCGTTTACAATTCTGTGATTGAACTTATAACGCTCTGTCCGGCGATCGAAATCTTCCAAAAGAGATTTTATCTTAGGCCGTAACTCATTAGACGGCTTGACAAGTCCTGCTTGTAGCCGCAAGATCAAATCAAAAATCGGAGAAGCAAAATACACGAGATCACGCGGACTTTGCGGTGCAACTCTGCGAATGGTTTGTATATTTACTTCGGACATTTTCTAAAAATCCTTAGGGTTTTATGGCATACATTTCTAATTTTTCATCGGGGACTTTTTCGGGAACATAAACAGCCAAAACCTTCGAGCCCTTGATTCCTTCCCAATAAGCTCCGCTCGTATCAAGCTGAAAATACTTAAATCCCATTCTTGCCGGAATCGAAGCTGGCGGAGTTTCTCTGTAAATCAAAGGAACACCCGGCAACGCTAGTCCAACAACCGTATCAATCGTATCACGTGAGGCAATTTTCAGAATTCTTGGAACTTCCTCAATTATCCTAGAAGCTGGCATATTTGCGTTAATAGCTAAATAAAATTCTGCCTCATTTAACAATCTGTCATCCTCTACCCTACCGACATAGGTAGTAGCACTAATTTTCTCCAGCGGTATCGGCACGCAACGCGTTGGAATGACCGTTTCAAGTAAATCTCTTAGTTGAGCCGAAAGATTACTAAACGTATAATACAAATCATCATGGTCGTATCTAACTATGTTCTTCGGATGAAGATCGATTGAAAAAGTCATTAACTCACCTACTAGCTCCGACATTTTCAAATATAATTTCTCAGGATGAACTAATGGCGAGTTGAAATAGTGCAACAAAATCGGAATAGCAGAATTTACAGTGTGTAAAAGCCAAAAGATAGCAACATCAGAAGTTGTAAAATCAGCTAACGAGGATCGACTCTGTCTTCTCTGCTCGCCTAATGTGCTGCTTTTAGTTATAAGGATTTCTACAAGCTGACGAAGCATGTTTACAAGCCAAGGCGAAGCTGATACAGACAGCACAGGTGGAATGTAGTTCTCTGATACCTTAAATTGTCCTGTCGCTGTCCTTACTAACTCGGCAATTTTTATCGAGGTAAAACCATCTCGCAACTCGTCTTCAAAAATTATCCTTAAGTTAGGTTTAGCAAAGGCTATAGGTTGTTCATTAGTTCCTGTGGTTTCATCTTTTACCAGAACACCTTCTTGCAAAAATCTTACATTGACATTTTCTGGGGCCCCGTTAGCTTGAAAATTAGCGGAACCAAATCTATGAGCGGGAATAGCTAGATATGCTCCTAAAGATTCTTGCTCTGTTCGAAAATGCTCAGCTATCGGACGCAAGCTAGGTTCAGGATCAGTATCAGGAATGTTAACCATCAATCCATCAGGTAAAACAGCTCGGCAAGAAATTATTTGAAAGTTTCCATTTGCTATAGCTTCATGATTTAACTGTAAATCCAACACTCCGTAGTTGAAAGCAAAAAGAGAGTTTATGCGTGAATTGAGCAAGTCTTCATGATAATTGTCCCACTGCTGAAAGTGGTGCGGCGTAAGGAGCATTCCTTCGTTCCAAACTATTTTTCTGTAACGGCTCATAACTTCTTTCTTTGAAATTTCTCAAAAACCGCCTTCGTGAAATCTGAAGGTAGGAAACTTAAGAAAAACCAAAGCCCCAAACTTTACAATGATACTATCACAAAAAACACATGTTGTAAACATAATCCTGCTTTATTTGATTTAGCAAATAAGAATCAAAAGAAAACTTGTGAAACTCTTTACAAACCCTACCACGATCTGGGATTCTAAAGATAGAGCGTTTTATGAGAAAAAATGAACAAGTTATAAATTCACCACTGGCAATAATCACGGCAAATGAAAAAAGCCTATTGTCTAAAGAAAAAAGTGTCGGAAAAAGATACAAAGGTCTGCGCGGGCTTTTTCGACTGATTGAAATCGGACACGTCATAGGGATGCTCTCACTTTATCTTTATCTTGATCAGTATGAGATACATCGAAAACACCATCTCAAACAAGCAGACGCTAGAATGCAGATGGCTTCGAGGCTTACGTGGCTTGCCGTCTTAGGAGAGAAGCTCTATAGAGCTAGACTTTGGATTTTCCATAAATTCTTAGAACTCTTAAGGTGGTTGCTTATAGGCAACGAACAAAGTAAGGAGAAAGCTCAAGAAAAGCAAGCCGTATGGCTTAGAGAAAAACTTATCCGACTTGGACCAACTTTTATAAAGATAGGACAGGCTCTTGGCACTCGAGCCGATCTTTTACCATTGCCTTTTATAAAAACTCTTGGCGAGCTCCAAGATAAAGTTCCGCCATTTCCAAATCAGCTTGCATTTGCTCGAATCGAAAAAGAACTTGGAAAAAAGTTGGAAGATGTCTTCGAATGGATTTCAAACGAACCAATAGCAGCAGCAAGCCTAGGTCAAGTTTACCAAGCAAAACTGAAAACAGGTGAACTTGTAGCTGTAAAAGTCCAAAGACCAAATCTTGCGACTATCATTAAAGGCGACATAGAAATTTTAAGGAAAATAGCTCGTTTCAGCGAGCGCTTCCCCTCTCTTAATGAAAATGCCGACTGGACTGGAATGCTCACAGAATTTGAAGAAACTATCCAAGAAGAAATGGATTATTTAGCAGAAGCTAGAAATGCCGAGCGATTCAGAAACAATTTCCGTGAATGGAAAAACATTTACGTTCCGAAAATTTACTGGCAAGCCACAACTAAAAAAGTTCTCACGATGGAATTTATCGAGGGAACGAAAGTGACTGACATCGAAGAGCTACGAATGAAAGGAATTGCTCCAGAGAAAATAAACAGGCTCTTAATTCGCACCTACTTGAAGCAACTTCTCGAAGATGGCTTTTTTCATGCTGATCCGCATCCGGGAAACTTGCTTGTAATGAAAGACGGTCGGCTGGCATTCTTCGACTTTGGAATGGTTGGAAGAATTACACCGAAATTACAATCAAAAATGATTGATGCCTTTTTTCATGTTGTAAGAAGAGACGCCGCAGGAATTGCACAAGACCTGATTGATTTGGATTTCCTCAAGCCTGGAGTCAATCCTGAAATAGTTCGCCCAGTCGTCGAAAAAATGTTCAAATACCATCTAAACCTGAAGCTCAAAGATGTAAAGTTCAAAGAATTAACTTACGAGCTTGCAGACGTTATGTATGATTACCCGTTTAGGCTTCCCTCAAACTTCACATACATAATGCGCGCTTTGATGACTTTAGAAGGAATCGGAATTATAACCGACCCAGAGTTTAACTTCTTCGAAACAGCAAAGCCTTATGCCAAAGAATTTATGTTGAAACGAGAAGGTAGAGACCTCAGTAAAACCATCTTAAACAAACTTTTAGGAAAAGAAGAAAGCAACGGCAAAATAGATTTTGAAAGAACATGGAAGCTAGCAAAAATGGCAATAAAAACCATTTTGGAAAGAGCAAACGACGAATTCTCTAAAAAGTAATCCTTCTTAAAGCCACTTGACTCATCTGCTCTACAGGCGGTTGCTTCCCCGTCCATATTTGCTGCTGTCTTGCTGCCTGAGTTATAAGCATTGCAAGCCCTCCAATAGCAGGAATGCATGCTTTTTCAGCCTCTTTCATTAGCTTTGTCCGAAAAGGATTGTAAACGAGGTCGTAAACTAAATGAAGACCTTTCAAATCGTCTGCCTTAGCAATCGTTTCATTCTCGTAGGCTCCCTTTGTACCTGTCGGAGTAGCATTTACAAGTATGTCGAAATTATCAAATAAATTTTCCCCCACTGAAAACTCAGCGAACGAAACATCGAACTTCTCTGCTAGTTTTTTTGCCTTTTCCATATTACGGGAAAATATAGTGACTTGAGCACCTTTGTTTTTTAAGGCATAAACACAGGAACGAGCCGCCCCACCGGAGCCTACAAGGGCAACACGTGTGTTTTTTAATTCCCCGTAAATTTCAGTTAGCGGCTTAATGAATCCTTCTACATCTGTGTTATAGCCTTTCAACTTGCCATTCTCAATCTTCACGGTATTAACTGCTTCCGTTTTGCTTGCTATGCAATCAATCTCATCGAGATAACCGATTATCTTTTCTTTATGCGGATTTGTAACCGCAAATCCCTTGAAATTGACTCTTTTTTTAGCGACCATTTCGGTTAAAAATTTCTCGATATTTCTAGTTTGGAAAGGAACAAAAACAGCATCCACAAAGTTATGCCTGAACGCAAGATTATGAATGTAAGGCGAAAGAGAATAGGTTGTATCGCCAGCCAAAAGTCCGTAAACTTCGCTCTTTTCTGTCAAATCTTCTACACGGTAAACTTCCTTCATTTCTCGAAAAGAAATCTGCCCCGGCGCTGTAGCTTCTTCTTCGCTTAAACAAGCAAAGGTAACAAATGCACCATAAGCCAATCCTAAAATTCTAGTCCATTTCCCGCCTTCGCCCATGGCAATCGGGATAAGTTTTTTGCTGTCTCTTTTCGCTGCACCAAGCAAATCCCAGATTTCAATCGCATCTAACGCATCGTCCGCCATTACGGCTACTTTCACAATCTCCGCACTTTTGATCATCTGCTCATAAATCTTCTGTATGTCTGTTTTCTTGCCCGAAAAAGAATGAAAAGAAACTATTTTTTTAAGATCGGAAAAAAGCCCCTCCGGAAAACCGTATTCGCAATCAACAAATACATTTTCAGATTTCAATCTAGAAGACAGTCTCTGCAAAATACTAAACCATAAATGCTTTTTCAAAGGCTTTTCTCCACCTTGGCTTTCAGAGCGATATGTAAGAATCAGGCATTTTTTAAGACTTAACAGAACATCAACGGTTTCCTCACCTAAATCATCGAGACAATCCAGCCTTAACTCTACAATTTCTGCATCAACCGAACGAGCTTTCTCAATCAGCTCGCTAAGGCTTTTTGCACAAATCGAAACGCATATTTGCTTCATAAATTTTCCCGCATGGAAGGCATTTGAAGAACGAAGCTTAAAGATGCAATAAGGCATATAATGACGCCTACGACTGAGCTTACAACGATCAAAGTTTCACTACCACTTTGCGCTACGGCGATCGCACCAAGTGCCCAGGCTATTGGTAAGGGATAAAAATAATTCCTCATTTTCCAGCACACAATCACAGCCAGCAAAGTAGTTAAAGCAATAAGGAAAATAGCCGTGGAACCTGATTTAACTTCTATACCGAAATAAACCAAAAAGACGGCAAAGTTAAGTACTGTCGCCGCTGTAACCCAGCCAAAATAAATGCCGAAAGGGAATTTGACTAACCAATAATCAGACGTATTTTCTGTCTTCTTTAACCTAGCGTTGATAAGAGCTAAAAGGACGAGTAGAAAAAGAATCGTTATAAAAGATTCGATTATTCTTTCTTTAGTCCAAGCATAAAGCCATAGGACATTTAGGGCGCAGGTAAGAAGATAAAACCATTTTATTGAATCCAATCTTTCTAGATTTCTAGGTAAAGCCTGATACAAACTAAAAGCTATCAACCCTGCATAGATCAACGCCCAAATTGAAAAAGCATAATCTGACGGAGTAACACTCGTTGAGTATTTAGCTGAAATCTCTCCTACAGTTTTGCCGAATTTCCCCGAAGCCGCTGCCCAGTTAAAAAAGAGTGTTGAAGCCGTAGCAAAAATGACAACTAAGGCAAGACGAACCATCTTTTAACCGCCACCTACAAAATGAACTATTTCAATCTTGTCACCTTCTTTTATAAGGACTTTTGACCAGTTGGCTCTGCTTATAACTTCCTCGTTGACTTCGACAGCAATTCTTTCAACAGGCAGTTCAAACCTTTCAAGAAGCTCTGATAAGCTTATCGGCTTCTCCAGTTCTTTTTCTTGTCCGTTGACTAAAATTTTCATAAATCAAGAAGGTCTTACTAATTGTCTTATTTCTACCTCCTCTCCATTATACAAAACTTTGATGAGAATAGCGGCTCTTCCTGATTTGAAAATAGGTATTTGAAAATCCTTTATCAAAGCAAGCCCATTTTCATCTGTCCTAGCATGATAAATGACCGGTCGGAAAGCAGAACCTAAAACCTTTACAATAACTGGTAAGTTCGACACAGCTTTTTTTGTCTCACTTTGCGTTACTACTATGCTTAAAATTCTCCTATCTCCTGCCTTAAAAACTTTACTTCCAAGTATCTCCACGTTCAAGCTACTAACAGAGGTCTTTTCTTCTGTAAGATCGCGCAAAATTTCCACGGCCTCTTCTGGAAGCATTTCCTCTTCTATTATTTCAACTTCTTCGACAATAGGCTCTTCTGCTATGTCAACTGGTATTTCTATGATCTCTTCCTGATTGGATAGCTCTTGTCTGACTATTTCCCCGACAGGTAGTATAAGCTCTTCTGATGAATCTTCTTTTGAGGTAGTTTCAAAAAGCTCTTTCTTCACAATCAGTTTTTTGCTAAAAGAGCCTGACTGCTGCATTGACATTCTCTTCAGATCTTCAATTCTACCCGCCTTTATAGCAGCGCATATAAGCTTATGTTGTTTACTCAATCTTTCTGCTAAAGCTTTTTCATCAATCTTTCCGTCTTTCAGCAGGTCATCGTACGGTGATCGCTTGCTTGCAAGGATAGTCCCGCCTTGATAAACCAAAGACAAAATTATCCGTGCTTCCAAACCCTTGTCTTCGGTTTGAACATGGTAAACTTCACCATTATATTCCACGTCTGTATTAAATCCCGTTATCACATCAAGCAGATGGCGACTTATAGCATATCGCAAACTACGAAAGTATCACAACATTTTTTAACGGTCAATTCTTTCTTCTTAAACCAAATGAACTTATCTTTTTTCATCTCTTTCCATTCTTTTAAGACAAGCACCAACGGCAAGCAAGAACTGATGGCGAAGATCTTCATCTTCTATGGCATTGGCAGAAGAACTTACTTCCGGAGAAACCGCTTTTAGCAAAGTTTCTTCTACTCGCTTCTTTTTTTTCTCTTTCACAAAGCGGCTTTTATCAACTTGAAAATCTATAAAGGCAACTATTGGCTGTTTGAGAATTGCGTTTAGCCTAAAAACAATCTCTTCTGATATCTTCTCAAGATTTTTCTTCCATGTCTTATCAGAAACGGCAACCAACAAACGTCTATCTTCCAATTTAACAGGAGAGGTTTTCTCCTTTAAATCCCCTGTGACTTTTCTCCAAGCGGCAAAAACCATCGCCTCGCGCAAACTTTTATCGCCGCTTATTTCAACTATTCTCGGTAAAGTGTTAAAAAGCTCTTCCATCTTAGCACCTAGCCCAAAAAAGTTTATCATAGTTTCTATGAAACTTCCGAAGATAATTCTAGCTTCATCAAGCCCAAGAAGAGCTGAAATTTTGAAATCTGTTGGCTGGGAATTTGAAAAGGATGTAGCTGACATAGATGAAACTGCTACAGAAAACGAAACTCCCGAAGATTACGTAGTTAGACTAGCAAAATCAAAAGCTTCTGCGGTAGCTTCGAAATATAGCAAAGGAGTAGTTCTCGGAGCCGATACAACCGTGGTTATAGACGGTAAGATACTCGGTAAACCCGAAAACCTAGAGCAAGCACGCAGAATGCTTCGGGCTCTTTCTAATAGATGGCATCAAGTTTTAACAGGCGTTGCAATTGTAGAAAAATCCGATCTTGAGTTTAGGGCCATTACTGCTATCGAAAAAACTTCCGTTAAATTTGCCAACATGAGTGAAGAAGAAATAGAGTTTCTCATTGAAAATGGAGAGCCTCTTGACAAGGCGGGCGCTTATGCCGTTCAAGCTCAAGCAGCCTTATTTATTGAAAGAATCGAAGGCGATTACTGGAATGTTGTTGGACTCCCGATTCATCTCGTCTATAAACTCATTAAACAAATTAGTTCGTCAACATCAAATCAATCTTTTGCACAAGTTGATTAAAAAAGACTTCCAATGCAGAGTTATCCTCGCTCAAGCCGCTTAGAGTTTCTGTTATTTGCCCGTCTTTTTTAATCAAAACAAAAGACGGTAATTGACTAACCTTCATCCTTTTGACCGTGCTGGCATCTGTATCACGCAATATAGGAACGCTTATCTTGTTTTCTGTAGAAAATTCCTTTATCTGTTCGTCCGAAGCAAAATTCTTGGATTTCGGGTCAATTGAATCAACCGTAACAAAATAAAGTGCTATATCCTTTCTGGAAGCATACTTTTTTGCTAAACGATTCAGCAGTAAAGCCTGTTGTTTTGATAAGGGAAGCCAAGTAGCACTAACAGCAAGAACTACAACTTTGCCACGATTTTGCTCCAAAACTTGATCATCCAAGTTCTTGAAACCTCCTTGGGCAAAAGCTACAAAACAGGCAAAACCGATGAAGATAACAGCTGATACGAGTTTTTTCATATGATCTTATGATGCTTAAATTTCAAAACGCATTGCCAACAACTTAGGATAAGAGTAAATTGTCAATCAGCCTAACCCCCGCAAAATTAACTGCAACCAATGCAATCGCTTTCGTGCCTTCGGTTATCTTTTCTAAAGGCTTAAAGCTCTCGTTTTCTACTACAGCAACGTAATCTATTTTTGCTAGCGGTTCTTTTGCAAGCTCTTCGCGAATCAAATTCTCTAGAACGAAAACATTTCTTTCACCACTGTCAAAAGCCTTCTTTGCCTCGCACAACGAACGGTAGATTACGGAAGCTTTTTCTCTTTGCTCTTTCGTTAAACGCTCGTTTCTAGAGGACATAGCTAATCCTGTTTCTTCCCTTACAGTCGGCATAACCACTATTTCAGTATCGAATCCAAGGTCTTTAGTCAAACGCTTTACGACGGCAACTTGTTGAGCGTCTTTTTGCCCAAAAAACGCAAAATCGGGTCTAATTAAATTAAAAAGTATCGTAACTATGGTAGCAACACCTCTAAAATGACCCGGCCTTGAAGCTCCTTCAAAAATATCCGAAAGCCCTTCAACATAAACATAAGTTGAAAAACCTTCATTGTAAATTTCTTCTTCTGAGGGCGCAAAAATGTAGTCTACCTGATACTCACTTAAAATCGTCGCATCTGCCATCAAATCTCTGGGATATTTTTGAAAGTCTTCCTTGTCGTTAAATTGGATAGGATTTACAAAAATAGAAACGACAACTGCATCAGCCATCTGGCGTGCTTGCTCGATGAGCGAGATGTGCCCTTTATGAAGAGCCCCCATCGTCGGAACAAAGCCTATTGTCTTGTTTTCGCGCCTCAACTTGCGAGCTACAGAAGCAATCCTTGCTCGACGACTTATTATTTCCATCAGTAGTCGAAAATCTTAACAGATTTTGTCGGACTTTCAAAAGGCAGGACAGCTAGATTGGTGGAGCAGAGGGGGATCGAACCCCTGACCTCAACATTGCGAACGTTGCGCTCTCCCAACTGAGCTACTGCCCCACTTCAAATACCCAAGAAACTTAGATTATATACAAGTAATCAAGTTTTATCAACAGCCTAACTTGCTTTCTCAAGGCTAAATGATTATCATTATTATTTGCTTTCTTTACGGAGAAAAAGAAATGAAACAAGGAATACATCCGGATTATCAAGAAATTACGGTTTCATGCGCCTGTGGCAATTCGTTTAAGACTCGTTCGACTCGTAAAACTGACCTTCATATAGAAATCTGCTCCGAGTGTCACCCTTTCTTCACAGGAAAACAGAAACTAGTTGATACTGCAGGACGAGTCGAAAAATTTAACAGGCGTTACAGAAGAAAGACCGAACAATGAAAGAAAACAATAAACACTAGCACTTCAAAAATCGCCGCTAAAAAGAGCGTGAAAAAGATTTTTTCGCGTCCGAAAAGTGCGGCTTTTCTAGCTTTTCTATGAGCAAAGTTTTGCACATCTTCTTCTTGCCGGAAAAAGGAACCTCCCTTTTAATGGTCGCAACGTTACTAGTAATTTTTCTGTTTTCCGTAGTAAAATTCGACCAGATGATGCTTAATTTAATAGCTAGAATCGCTATTATACTACCGATTACTGGCTTTGCCTATGAAATAATAAGATATGCGGCAAAAGAAGAATCTAGTCAAATTTTTAGATTGGTAACCAAGCTAGGCTTGTGGCTTCAAAAGATAACAACAAGCGAACCAAAAGATGAACAGCTCGAAGTCGCAATAGTAGCTTCTAAAACTTGAGTCTATCAAGGGTAATTATGCTTGATCTTGAAAAACTAGAACAAATAGAAAAAACTTACGAAGAATTGACTGCGCAAATCTCGTCGCCTGAGGTCATATCAGACGTAAAGACTTATGCGAAACTAATGAAACAACACCGAAGTCTTGGCGAAATAGTCGAAAAATACCGAGAACTTAAGAAGCTAAAAGAAGACCTCGACAGTGCCAAATCACTTCTTATGGAAACAGATGATCACGAGCTTAGAAAATTGGCTCAGTCTGAAATTGACGAAATCGAGCTAAAAATTCCTCAAGTAGAAGAAACTCTTAAAATTCTTTTGCTACCAAAAGACCCAAATGACGAGAAAAATGTCATTCTCGAGGTAAGAGCTGGAACGGGCGGTGAAGAAGCAGCCCTTTTTGCAGCAGAGATATTAAGGATGTACGCAAGATACGCTGAAAAACAAGGCTGGAAGTTTGAAATCATGGACATTTCTGAAACCGGACTTGGCGGTGTTAAGGAGGCCATTGCGGTCATAGAAGGCGATAGAGTTTACTCAAAATTGCGTTATGAGTCAGGTGTTCACCGTGTTCAAAGAGTTCCTCAAACAGAAGCCAGCGGAAGAATTCACACTTCTGCCGTCACGGTTGCAGTATTACCTGAGGCAGAAGAAGTAGATGTTCAGATTGACCCGAAAGATTTGCGAATAGATACTTTCTGTTCATCTGGCCCAGGAGGTCAATCCGTAAATACTACTTACTCAGCCGTAAGAATTACTCATATACCCACAGGCATTGTAGTTTCGATGCAGGATGAAAAATCTCAAATAAAAAACCGTGAAAAAGCTATGCGAATTCTTCGTGCCAGACTTCAGGAGCTTGAGGAAAGAAAGCGTCAAGAAGCTATATCGGCAGAAAGAAGGGCACAAGTTGGAAGCGGCGACCGCTCCGAAAAAATCAGAACCTATAATTTCAAAGAAAATCGCGTTACAGATCATCGAATAGGACTTACTCTTTACCAACTCGATGCCGTTATGGATGGAGAATTAGACGAATTTATAAACGCTTTAACAACACACTACCAAACCGAGAAATTAAAATCAGAAGCGCTGGTTAAAGGTTGATGAAACTTACGAGGCTATTTTTAGTAAGACATGGACAATCAGAAAAAAATGCCGAAAGAAGATTTGGCGGACATTCAGCAACGCCTCTTTCAGCTTTAGGAAAAAGGCAAGCGTTAGCCACTGCAAAAGCCCTTGAAAAGGAAAGAATTGACCTTATTTTTTCTAGTGATCTCGTCCGAGCAGTCCAAACTGCAGAACCATTATCAAAACTTCTAAAAGTAGAAGTTCAAAAGACGCAAGCTTTCCGTGAGCGAAACGTTGGCGTTCTGGAAGGACTGACTTTTGAAGAAGCTGCGCAAAAATACCCAGAAGATTACCAGGCCCTCATAACTAGAGATTTTTTACATGTCATCAAAAATGGTGAAAGCTATTTTCAGCTTCTTCAGAGAGTTTCTACCAAGCTCGAACAAATACTAGCCGAAAATGAAGGAAAAAACATAGTTATCTTTACTCATACGGGAGTAATTTGCTTTACTAGTCTTTACCTGCTTGGAGCGATAAATGAAAACACGAAAAACACGCCTTGGTTAGTTACTTCTAACTGCGGTATTTGCAAATTTGAATTTCGGGGGCGCAAAAACGTTCGGCTTTTAGCCTTTAACGAAACAAGTCATTTAGAAAAAATAACTGGAAACGATGCATTTGCCTCAAAATAGTTGTGATAGAATAATCAGAAAGATGACAAAGTTTGAAGAAAAACTCAAGTATATCTTGGAAACTATTGACATAGGTAACGCAATGACCGAGCCGCTTACCGAATCAATAAGGAAAGTTCTTGAGATATCATCCGCTCGGTTAAAAGCTGACGGTTCGTCTGTGTTGGTTTTAGACGCTAATACTAACGATTTGTACTTTTTAATGGCCACTGGCAAGGTAGCTGATAAGATTACGGGGATGAGGATTCCAGCGGGAAGAGGCATTGCCGGATTTGTCTTCTCATCGGGGCAGCAAATAGCTATATCCGACGTTTCAAATGAAGCTAGTTTTTACGATGAAATTGACAAAAAAACGGGCTACACAACCCAAATAATGCTAGCAACACCTCTGAGATACGATGAAAGAATCATCGGCGTTTTAGAGTATGTAAATAGAGTTGGAGAACCACCTTATATGCCTTTTACTTCTGAAGAAATGGATGAAGCCGCTATTTTTGCAGAAATAATTGCTTCTCTTGTTAATACTTACGAGTCGGTAAAAATTTTTAGGAATCTAGGCGAGAAAATGATTAGTCAAGAGAAAATAGACATTTCAGAAATACGCGATTGGCTTCGATCTATCCGAACATCTAATGAGTATCGTGAAATGATAGAGCTTGCCGTTCTAGTAAAAGAGCTTTCAAAACAAGGAGAAGAAGAAAGACAACTGTGTAAGGAATTGCTTCAGCTGACTTTGGATTATTCTAAAAAGAAAACTCTTTTATTCTAGTGACTATGGCTAAAATGACTGAAGAATTTAAGCCATCTAAATGGCTAGACTTTTTCTTGCTTGATGAGAGCTGGAAAAAAGGCACTGGCAAAAATGTTGAAATCGCTATAATTGATAGCGGCATAGAAGTTTCTCATCCAAGATTAAAAGGGAAAATCATCGAATCAGTCGAAGCATACGTTGAAAATAATAAAATAAGTTTTCGCTCTTCCGACGGCAAAGACTCTACTGGACACGGAACGGCTTGCGCCGGAATAATAACTTCGATAGCGCCAGAAGCCAAACTTTACAGCATTAAGGTCCTAGATGAAGCAGTTTCAAATGATGCTAGATTTCTCATTGCCGGCCTCGAATATGCAATAAGAAGAAAGTTTCGACTTATAAATTTAAGCGTTGGCACGACGAAAACTCAATATCTAGCTCCCTTACACGAACTATTAGATAGAGCCTATCAAATCGGCTCGATAATCGTAGCTGCTGCTAACAATCTGCCACAACCTTCTTATCCCTCAGCATTTTGCTCTTCTCTGATCTCAGTAAGAAGAAGTAACGAAGAGAACCCATTTAATTTCGGATTTCATTATGGCGAAACCACTGAATTAACTGCCCCAGGAGTAAACATCCTATCTTGTTGGCAAAATGGAAGTTTTAAGAGAGTTACAGGAAACAGTTTCGCTTGTTCCCACATTGTCGGTATAATAGCCTTAATTCTTGAAAAATGCCCAATTCTTACTCCCTTTCAGGTAAAAACAATCCTCTACGAAATTGCAAGAAAAAATAAAAACGAAACGTCTTCTAAACTTGCAAACCATAGTTTTTCGATTCAAGATAGTAATTAAAAATTGACGGAGAAAACTAATATGCCCAACAGACCGCCACCATATTTTCCTCAAGAACAACTTTCGCCACCCGATCCTAAACGTTACCGCGCCTTTAAGATTGCTGTTGCCATTTTTGCTTTTTTGCTGATTCTTTTGATAATTGGCGCAGGCGTAGCGATTTATTATCTTCTAACATGGCTTTTTGCTTAAACTACTTCACGCTGCGAAGCACGGCAATTCCTTTAATGACAATCTGACCATTGTTGCCTACGTTACTCAACTACCTTTATTGCGGTAACTTTCCACCGAACCATTGCGCGATCATCATCGGGCTTGAATCCGTCTATTGTCACCCGGACGGGTAAAATTTCGTCTGGAAGTAAAACTTCCTTCCTAGTTGGAATCACTACCAAAATTTTCTCCCTTATTGGTTTGTTCTCGCTATCGACGACTGAAACTTTTATTTCGAGACCCGTAATAGATTTCCCTGTCATGTTGCGAATCCGACCCGAAAGTGACATCATTATCGTTCCTAAAGCTGTCGGAGACTCTAGAGTATTTTCATCGTCATTTGCTATGGAGATTTTTCTAGTAAGCCTTTCAAACTCGGCTGAGCCTTCTCGAAAAGCCCCTTCCAAACTTCGTCTCTCTACTTCCTCGCTGGTAGGAATTGACGAAATCACAAAAACAGCAACGGAAACTATAAAAGTCGCTATCGCAAAAGCAAATAAAAACTTTTTTGATGATGACCAATCTTTCGCAAAATTCATAAATCACGCCTCACGACATTTGAAAATTTCATAAACTCAGTTAGCATTTTAGCTTTGAATCTTATGAAACCTGAAGTCAAAAATAGCCGACTAGTTTACGAAGGAAAAGTTTTCAAAGTCTTAATAGATGAGATAGTTGAAGCAGGCATAAGCTACAATCGAGAGATGGTCATTCACAATGGAAGCTCCGTAATTGTCCCGGTTTTCGACGATAAAACTGTAGCTCTCGTAAAACAATATCGCCACCCTGCAGGAAAATATTTGGTAGAAATCCCTGCAGGTTCGATTGAAAATGATGAAACGCCCGAAGAATGTGCAAGGCGTGAACTTGAAGAAGAAATAGGTGTAAGAGCGGGTAAACTGGAAAAACTAACAGAATTTTTCGTATCACCAGGCTTTCTCTCAGAAAAAATGCATGTTTTTCTTGCAACTGAACTTAAACCAACAAAGCAAAAGCCTGAATTCGACGAACTGCTTCAAATCAAACGGTTAGACTTCGAGCAACTTTTCAAAATGATAAAAAACTGTGAAATAGAAGATGCAAAGACAATGCTCGGTGTTCTTCTTGCTGGAATCAAACTAAATCTCCTTTAGTCGTTCCTAACTCCGTAAACCTTAGGCAAAGCGAAAGCAGTGTACAAAAAGATTTTTCAATGCGTTAAACTATAAATTTGGTTTCCTTTATGAACCTGGGCTATGTGGAACTGTTGAAAACTAATAAAAACTTCAGAAACTTATTCTGGGGTCAACTGATTTCAGAATTAGGTAATTGGTTCAACTATATAGCAGGACTAGGACTTGTTAGAGCAATTTCTGGAGCATCACCTGAAGCAGCTGGAACCTTACTTTTATGTAGGACTTTGCCTTGGGCGTTGCTGATGCCTTTTGCCGGCACGGTTGCTGATCTTTTCTCACGCCGACAAATAATGCTAGTCACAGACATTGCTCGTGCTTTTATAGCTCTGATTTTTCTACTGATAGACTCACCTGAAGAACTATGGATAGCATATCTTGGTTCAATCCTGCTGTCATCAACGGCAGCATTTTTTGATGGTGCAAAATCAGCTTCAGTACCTAACCTTGCAGGTAAAGAAGGCTTACTATCAGCTGTCGCGCTCATATTCTCATCCCGTTTTCTTTTTATGGCGGTTGGCGCCGCTCTGGGTGGCTTGGTTTCTTCCCTCTTTGGTTACAAAGCAGCCTTTTTGATAAATTCAGTTTCTTTCCTAATTTCGGCCTTTTCTGTCTGGCTAATACCTGAAGACGCTATGCAACAAAAAGAACTCAATTTTTCCCAAAAAGAATCATTTTTTTACGAGCTTAAAGAAGGAGTTAGATATACGATTCACAATTCATTTGCTTTCACGATTCTTCTGATGAATATTATCTGGGCTGTAGGAGGTGGTGCTACTTTCATAATTTTCGAAGGATTAGCCGTGCAAGTTTTCAAAAATCTGAATCCTGATTTTACGATTTCATTTCTTATGACCTCAAACGGAATAGGGCTTACTTTAGGAATGTTAATAGCTCATAGAGTTGGTTCGATAGTTCAAGCAAGAGGGCAAGAAATAAGCTTTATCGGCTGGACTTTAATCTTACACGGTATTCTATTCGCTGCAGCTAGTTTAGTATCTTCGCTATTTTTGGCGGCAGCTTTAATTCTTCTTTCAAGAACAATTATAGGCGTAGAGTATGCTGTTCAAGAGACAATCTTCCAAAAATCTTTGCCTGACTACATAAGAGGAAGAATCTCAACCCTAGACAGAGGCGCAGAAATAACCGTTTTTAGCCTTTCAAGCTACGTAGCCGGCATCAGTCTTACCTTCATGCCCGTCCAAACAGTTGCGCTTTTAGCTGGACTAATAGCCAGTAGCTCAGGCGTTTTCTGGTTTCTACGAATGAAGAATCAACAAGCCTTTCGAATGGAAAAAGCTTGATGCTTTAAGTATCTTGGAATTTCTGTGATAATCTGAAAATTTATGCAAGTAAAACAAGAAGAAGCTATAGAAGTTCGCGGTGCACGTGTTCACAATCTGAAAAATGTCTCTTGTTCGATACCGATAAATAAGCTCACCGTAATAACAGGGGTTTCTGGTTCTGGCAAATCTTCTTTAGCTTTTGACACAATTTATGCTGAAGGGCAGCGCCGCTATGTTGAAAGTCTATCAGCTTACGCAAGACAGTTTCTTGAAAGAATGGACAAGCCAGACGTGGACGAAATTATTGGCATCGCCCCCGCAATCGCAATAAGACAAAAAAATAGCACACGAAACCCTCGTTCAACGGTTGCAACTCAAACGGAAATCTATGATTATCTTAGGCTTCTATATGCGCGTGTAGGTCAAACCTTTTGTAGGGTCTGCGGGCGAGAGATAAAAAAAGATTCTCCTCAATCGGCAGCCGAAGAAATAATCCAAACACTTAAGGAAGAAACTAGATTTTATGTCCTTTTCCCGGTGAAAACTGACGGGAAAAAACCTAAAAAACAAGCTTTGCTTTTGAGCTTAATGCAACAAGGATTTTCCCGACTCTTTCGCGAAGGACAAATTATCGAGTTGCGACAGTTAGAAGATTATCCTTATGAAGACTTTTCAAATACTTTCATTCTGATAGATCGTCTTAAGGCATCACCTTCTATTAAACAAAGACTTATTGACTCGCTTGAAATCTGTTTCCGCGAGTCCAACGAAGCTCTGATTATAACAACCGACGGCTTTCAGATGAAATTTTCTACTGAATTCGTTTGCAAATACGACGGAACCGCTTACCAAGAACCCGAACCCGCTCTTTTTAGCTTCAATTCCCCCTTTGGTGCTTGTCCTACTTGTCAAGGCTTCGGAAATATAACCGGCATAGATTTTGATCTGGTCATTCCGAATCAACTTCTAAGCCTTGAAGAAGGAGCTATCGAACCTTTCTCGAAACCTAATCAAGAATGGGCGCAAAAAGAGCTTCTTAAATTTGCTAAAAAAGCAGGAATTTCAACTTCTGTTCCTTTCCACACACTTACAGAGGAACAAAAGAAGATGATCTGGCACGGCGTTGACGGCTGGCGTGGTGTCCTCGGTTTTTTCCGATGGCTTGAATCCAAAAAATACAAACTCCATGTGAGAGTCTTCTTGTCAAAATATCGCGGATATACTATTTGTCCTGACTGCCTCGGTGGAAGACTTCGTCGCGAGGCCTGCGACGTTAAAATTGCTGGTAAATCTCTCCCCGAAGTAGTCCGGCTCTCAATATCCGAAGCAAAACGATTCTTCGACGAGCTTAAACTTCCCCCTGAACGCGAAAAAATTGCTGAGAGACTACTTCTCGAAATAAAGCGTAGATTAAAATTTTTGTGCGATGTAGGATTAGACTATTTAACTCTTGACCGATTAGCTTCTACACTATCTGGCGGAGAAGCTCAACGCATCCAACTTGCAACTAATTTAGGCTCTTCACTTGTAGGTGCTCTCTATGTTCTGGATGAACCATCTATCGGTCTTCACCCGCGCGATAATCTGAGACTTATAAAAATATTGCAAAACTTACGCGATATCGGCAACACCGTCCTCGTAGTAGAACACGACGAAGACATGATACGTGCTGCAGATAAAATCCTTGATCTAGGACCTCTAGCAGGTGAACAAGGCGGGCAAATCGTTTTTGAAGGCACTTTTGATGAATTGATGAAAGATGAAAATTCCCTGACAGCAAAGTATTTGCGAGGAGATACCCGAATAAAAACTCCTTCTCAAAGACGTAAGCCTACCAAAAGAAAAATAAAAATCATCGGAGCTCGCGAAAACAATCTAAAGAACATCACTGTCGAGATACCTCTTGACATTTTCGTTTGCGTAACAGGTGTATCTGGCTCTGGAAAGTCAACGCTTGTCTATGACGTCCTATACGCTGGACTGAAAAAACAGAAAGGCGAATGGCAAGGCAAAGTAGGTCTTTTCAAAGAGATACAAGGCAGCGAACTGATAGACGACATAGTTTTGGTTGACCAATCTCCGATAGGGAAAACTCCCAGGTCAAACCCAGCAACTTATCTGAAAATTTACGACGCCATCCGCGAACTTTTCGCCTCTACCATGACTGCAAGAGCCAAAAATTACGATGCTTCTTATTTTTCATTTAATATACCGGGTGGAAGATGTGAAACCTGTCAAGGTAGCGGCACGGTCACTATTGAAATGCAATTCTTGGCTGATGTTGAGATAACTTGCGAAGAGTGCCATGGAACCAGATTCAAAAATGAAATCCTAGATGTTCGTTACAAGGGCAAAAACATTCATGAAGTCTTACAAATGACTGTTCGTGAGGCTATTGCCTTTTTTAAGGAAATACCAAAAATCGTTAACAGACTAAAAGTCCTAGATGCCATTGGACTAGGATACTTGCGCCTTGGACAGTCAGCAACTACACTCTCCGGAGGTGAAGCTCAAAGAATCAAGCTAGCAGCCCACCTTTTGCAGAAAAACAATTCCCGAATTCTTTACATTTTTGATGAACCTACGACGGGTCTTCATTTTGAAGATGTGAAAAAATTGCTGTCAGCCTTTAGAGTTTTAATCGAAGAAGGAGCAAGCCTTTTGGTCATAGAGCATAATCTCGAAGTTATAAAAACGGCAGATTACGTAATTGATCTCGGTCCTGAAGGTGGTAGTGGCGGTGGTTACATCGTTGCAACAGGAACGCCCGAAGAAATAGCTGCAAATCAAAATTCACACACTGGAAGATACTTGAAAAAAGTACTTTCCTAAAAACTTGAGTTAAGCTTTGGTTCAGTTTACCTATATCTAAAATGACACAAGTAACCAAGCAAAAAAGTGTTGCAAAATCTGCTGGAATAGTTTCTATCGCCGTAATGTTTTCGCGCGTCATGGGGCTAGTGCGAGAGCAAGTCTATGCCTATTACTTCGGTGCTGGATTCCTGAATGATGCTTATCAAGTGGCATTCCGTATTCCAAATGTTTTGCGCGACCTTTTTGCCGAAGGGGCTCTTTCAGCTGCTTTCGTCAAAGTATTCACTGATTATCAAGTAAATAAGGGCGAAAAGGAGGCATGGCGTTTAGCTTCTTTGGTAATGAATGCAGTCGCAATTGTTTTAAGTATAATAACGATATTTGGTATCCTCTTCTCTGAGCAAATAGTTAACCTAATCGCTGATGGCTTCTCAACAGAAAAAGCATTACTTGCAACCAC
Organism: Pyrinomonadaceae bacterium; assembly: GCA_025054715.1. Lineage (GTDB taxonomy): Bacteria > Acidobacteriota > Blastocatellia > Pyrinomonadales > Pyrinomonadaceae > J014. The sequence goes on along the minus strand of JANWYH010000002.1, from coordinate 263,376 downwards.
GTTAACTCAAATAATGTTTCCTTTTATCTTGCTTGTTGCACTTGCCGCAGTAGCGATGGGCGTGCTAAATACAAAAGGAGTCTTCGGCATACCTGCTTCGGCTTCCACAGCCTTCAACGTAGTTTCAATCATAACGGGTCTCGCATTTGCTTACTGGCTTTCAGGTGGAGGATGGGAAAGATCAACCGATAGAAACCTAATTCCCTCTGAAAATGCCCAGTGGGCCATTATTGGCATGGCAATTGGAACTTTGATCGGCGGCACTGCACAATTTTTAATCCAAGTGCCTTCATTGCTAAAAGTAGGCTTTCGATTTTCACCAATCGTAAGTTTTACGGACGAAGGAGTAAGACGCGTGATGAGTTTGATGACACCCGCTATTTTGGGAACGAGTGCCGTTCAAATAAATGTCATGGTAAATACCTTTTTTGTTTCTGGAATTGAAGGCGGGGTGTCATGGCTTCAATACGCATTCCGTCTGATGCAATTTCCTATAGGTCTTTTTGGCGTTGCCGTCGGAATCGCTTCCGTGCCTGTTCTTTCAAGGCTAGCAAGTGAAAATAAGATGACAGACTTCAGAAACACACTTTCAGATTCGCTCAATCTCGTATTTTTGATGACTTTACCTTCTGCTTGCGGCTTGATTGTGCTTGGAGAGCCCATTGTAAGACTTCTTTACTCACATGGCGGAGCATTTACGGAAGCAGATGTTCCTATGACAGCTTGGGCTTTGACAGGTTATTCAATCGGCTTGACAGGTTACGCCGCAATAAAGGTGCTTTCTCCTGCTTTCTACGCTCTAAACGATGCAAAAACTCCTATGATCGCCGCCCTTATCTCAATTCTAGTCAACGCATTAGCCTCCTATAGCCTCCGAAATTGGCTTTCTGGCTTTGGCGTATCAGAAAATCATCCTCACGGATTAGCACATGTTGGCGTTGCTCTTGCAACTTCTTGTGTTGCTTTAGTTAATTTCTTCATCTTAGTCTTTGTCATGCGACAGAGAATAGGTCGAATAAATGGCAAAAAGATCGCTTCTGCCTTCCTGAAAGTAGGAATAGCCTCAACCGTAATGTCGTTTGTTTGTTGGTTTAGCTACAATTTCTTACACGATCGTTTCAGCGCTCAAAACCTCTCATACAAACTCATAGAAGCCTTTGTACCAATTGTCCTCGGAGTGCTTTCGTTTCTCCTGCTCGCAAAACTGTTAAAAATAGAAGAAGTTGAAAAGCTTTCCGAATATCTTAAAAATAGACGTCTGAAAATTTGATTCTCTAAGCAAAAATACTATAATCGGTAAGTGGTAATGGTCAGGAGAGTTTTCACTACCTTTTTAGTTCTTTGGCTGAGTGGTGTTGCTTTCCTTTTCTGCTGCCTTAACATGAAAGCAGAAGAGGCAATCCAAGCCAGTTGCCCACTTGCCAAAATAGCCCACTGCGAAAACTCGAGGAGACAAGAAACAGTTAATTCCCTACAAAGATCAAGCCTTGGCTTTGATTGCTGTTCGCCATTTATCAAGCTCTTCGATAAAACAAGAAAAGAAGAAAAATCTCAAAATAACACTCTAGAACCAAGCCTTGAAAGAGTAAGTTTCTTTTTACGACATGAGCAATCAAAACAGGAAGTAAAGTCTAATAGGCTTTGCTTGTGTCCTCCAGTCCCACAAGAAAAACTTCACATAAAAAATCGTGTTCTCCGAATCTAAAAACAATCCGCAAAAGACGAATTACTCAAAACTACGGCAAGTTTTGCCGAAAAAGTATCAAATCTAACCAAAAAAGGAGAACACGAAACTATGAGGAAAAAAGTATTTTACTTTGTTGCGTTCGCTATTTTTGTCGTCTCAGCTCTTACAATAGCTGGTAAAATATCAAATGTATCCACGACAGAAGAAAACCAGTATTGCCCGATCACTCAGCATGAATCGTTTACTGATTCTTCTACGATTTCAACAGCTTCTGCTTCTACGCAAGCAAAAAGCGATTGCTGTGATAATTGCGAAGAATGCTGCGGTATGCCGGATTGCTGCAAGGATGGCAGATGCGCAATGGGTGGAACTTGTTGCACTTCTTGCTGCAATTCATCAGAAAGCTGCCCGCTTAAAAAGATGAAAGCATCTTCTTCAGAAAAAGATTGCTGTGAAGAAGGCGCTTCTTGCTGCAACTCATCAGCTTGTTGCTCAAAGCGAGCTTAGCCACTCTAAGCCTGCTTTTTGATTCAATACGCCTTGCCCTTAAGGGCAGGGCTTTTTTATTATAATTTTCTTTGTTGTGGATGACTTCACTCGGAAATTCATAACCGAATGGCGCAAGCTTCAGCTACCATTTGCAGAAGAGAGTTTTGTAGTAGCTGTTTCCGGCGGCGCTGACTCAACTGCTTTAACTTTAGCACTAAAGGAACTGAAAGAAAGAGGAAAGCTAAAATTAAGATTCATAGTAGCTCACCTCAATCATGGATTCCGCAAAGAAAGTTCTGAAGATGAAAAATTTGTCGAACAGCTAGCTTCACTATGCGGTTTTGGATTCGTATCTCAAAGAGTTGACCTGTCACGAATAAAAAGCGATCTGGAACAAAAAGCTAGACAGATAAGATACAAATTTTTAGAAGACATTGCTAGAAAAGAAAAAGCTTTCGGAGTTCTAACGGCTCATACAATGAACGACCAAGCAGAAACCTTTTTAATCAATCTGATTCGGGGCAGCGGAATTCGTGGTTTGTCAGCAATGAAACCTTTGAGAGAGATTTCTAAGCAAGCAGACACGCTTCTAATTAGACCTCTGTTAAGATGGGCAAAGCGAAGCGACACAGAAGATTTTTGCGCAAAAAACAACATTGAGTTTCGCACCGACTGGATGAACAAAGATAAAAAGTTTACAAGAGCTAGAGTCAGGTATGAGCTGATACCATTTTTAGAAAATTTCAACCCGAAAATAATCGAAGTTTTATCTAGAACTGCAAATTTGATTAGCGAAGAAAATGAGGCTTTAGAAGAACTGATAAAACGAACTTTTGACGCAGAGATTAAAATTTCTGAATTAAAAAAAATGTCACCTGGCGTAAGACATAGGGTCTTGCGAAGTTGGCTTGAATCTGAAATAGGTGAGCTTAAAGGCATAAACGCCGTTCATATCGAAGCTATAGAGCGTTTAGTATTGAGTAAAAAAAGCGGTCGTTTTGCCGAGTTACCAACAAATTTGATAATAAGAAAAAGACATGGAAAACTCTACTTAACCAAAAAAGATCAAAAGCCGATTGAAAGCTAAAATTACCTGACCTAGCGAGAGAAAGACTGAATGATTAACTGCAAAACTAAAACAGCGAGATAAAAAACAAAGTAGATTATCTCACATCTAGTAGCTGGTATCCCTTGTAAAAAATCGAAAAATACAAGTATTTAGGGAAAAACTTTCTCTTCACTTAATTTCGGAAAACTTTTATCAGTTTTCAGGTTCTTTGCTAAAAAGAACTACCGGCAAGCTCTACTTCAGCATAAGTTTCTGGCGGACAAAATTATGCACCCTTTTTTTGTTTCTTCAAGATATTGTAAGACAAAACTTTAGAATTTAGGGTGGTAACATTAAGACCTAAAAGGCGAGCGGCGCGGGATTGATTACCACCTGTTTGTTCAAGGGCTTGCTTAATAAGGTTTATTTCAAATTCTTTTACAGCTTCGTAAAAATCTATACCTTCAGAAATATCTAATGAAAAAGATACGCCGTTTTTTCTAGCAGCCGAGTTAAAGTTGCGAACTTCCGTCGGAAGGCAATCAAGAGTTATCTCATTGCTAGGCGCTATTACAACTGCTCTTTCAATGATGTTTTCAAGCTCTCGAACATTTCCTGGATAATCGTAGTTTTCAAGCACAGAAAGTACTTCTGCAGATAGATTTTCGCTTACGTTTCGGTTATTCTCCTTGTTAAACTTACGAATAAAATGCTGAACCAAAGGTAAAATATCTTCACGTCGCTCACGCAGTGGCGGCAGATCTATAGGAACGACAGAAAGACGGTAGTATAAATCCTCGCGAAACCGACCGCTTTTGATAGCCTCCTTTAAGTTTACATTCGTTGCGGCAATTATGCGCACATCTACTTTTACAGGTTTCACGTCGCCTAAAGGTGTAAATTCTCTTTCTTGAAGAAATCTAAGCAAACGGACTTGGGTTTCTGGTTTAAGATCACCTATTTCATCAAGAAAAACTGAGCCCCCATCAGCTACTTCAAACAATCCTTTTTTAGCCGTAACCGCACCTGTAAAAGCACCTCTTGTATGTCCAAAAAGCTCACTTTCGAGAAGCTCCGAAGGTATATTGGAGCAATTTACTACCACAAAAGGCTTATCAGCTCTAGGACTAGCCTCATGAATAGCCCGAGCAACTAATTCCTTTCCTGTTCCAGACTCTCCTGTTATTAGAACGGTTGATCTGGCTGGCGCGACCCTTTCTATCAATCGAAAGATATTTTCCATGGCAGCAGATCGCCAGATAAAATTTTCTCGATTGACAGATCGGCTCATGGCTTGACGAAGCGTTTTTCTTTCTTCTTCTTGACGACGCTTTCTTATGCCTCGTTCAACCATTGCCAGAACTTGAGAGTTCTCAAATGGTTTTCTTATAACCCCAGCAGCTCCTTTTTCCCAGGCGGAAATCGCCGTGTCAAAAGTTGCGTATGCGGTTATCATCAAAACTACTGCCTCTGGGTCTATCTTTATCAATTCCTCCAACGCCAATAGTCCACCCATCCCAGGCATTGAAACGTCCATAATGACCAGATCATAAGGCTTTTTCGTATATGCTTCTATGGCTTCTTCGCCTGTTCTTGCTAAATCTACCTTGTATCCGGCGTTGGAAAGAAGCGTCTCTAAAACCTCCCTCATTATCTCTTCGTCATCAACTACGAGAATACTTCCTTTTTTAGGCATATCACATCTCGATTATGATAAATCTTATGAAGTCTCATTTTTTAGTTTACGATAAATTTGCAAAAAAGTATGACAAATTTCTACTACCAGCAGAACAGAAGTTTCTGGCAAAATGGCGTAGAGAAGCATTAGGTTTGCTACCCGAAAATGCAAAAATCCTAGAAATAGGAGCAGGCACAGGTTTAAACTTTCAATTTTACCCAACATCAAGACTGCTTGTAGCATCAGACATTTCGAGAAATATGCTTTTACAGGCTAGTGAAAAAAGCAAAGACTTTCTTTTAGTGCAAGCCGATGCAGAAAATTTGCCTTTTGAAGATAAATACTTCGATGCCGCTGTTGCGACACTTGTCTTTTGTTCCATACGATCTCCCCACAAAGCTTTTAATGAATTAAAGAGAGTTGTTAAAAAAGACGGCGACATAATATTTCTCGAACACGTCCGTCCAGAAGGATTTTTGGGTTATCTTTTCGACCTTATAAACTTCTTCACTGAAAGACTTTTTCAAGATTGCTTCAATCGCCAAACTGCAAAACTCGCAGTTGAAGCAGACCTTGAAATCACGAAGCTTTCGAAAAAAGCGTTTGGCATATTTAATTTGATAGTCTGCAAAAACAAAGATTAAAAACTTAATTCTGTTCTTTTTGCCTTTCTCGAATTTCAAATCGAATGCTTAAAAAGAAAGCCACAGCGCCCAAAACTGCAATAATGAAAACCGTCTCTCGATCATTCCTATAGAAAAGAAAATAAAAAGCGACAGCTATTAAAACGATTGATAGGATTTTGAAAGCTACGGAAACGTTCATTTTTCCCTTTTGATTCCAAACTTTTCAAGGCGATACTGCAGTGTTCTAAAAGTCAAACCTAGCAGTTTTGCAGCTCTTGTTATGTTGTAGTCCGTCCGCTCCATAGCTTGGATTATTAGACTTTTCTCAACCTCTTCAAAGTTTATCCCGTTTGGCGGCAGCTTGAAAACATGCTCGCTGTTACTTGAAGCCGCCTCTGCCTTGACAATTTCCGGCGGTAGGTCTTCAACCTGAATCAAATCACCTTCAGCGAGCAAAACCGCCCGCTCAATTGCTGACTCCAGTTGTCGAACATTCCCTGGATACCAATAATCGAGCAAAACCCTTCTTGCCTCCGCGGATATTCCTTTTACCTTGTTAGGAGTATTCTTTGTATGTTTTTTAATGAAGTAATCTATCAAGAGAGGAATATCTGTTCGACGCTCCCTAAGCGGAGGAACTTCTATGGAAAGCACATTAAGGCGATAATAAAGGTCTTCACGAAACCTTCCATCCTGAGTCATTTTCAATAAATCCCGATTAGTAGCAGCAATTACACGAACATCAACAGGAATTTCCTTCGTTCCACCAACTCTTCTAACGGTCTTTTCTTGAAGAGCCCGAAGTAACTTTGCCTGAAGAGACGTATCAAGCTCTCCTATTTCGTCCAAAAAAAGCGTACCACCGTCGGCAACTTCAAATAAACCCTTCTTTTCGCTAACAGCGCCCGTAAAAGCTCCTTTTTCGTGACCGAAAAGCTCCGATTCGAGAAGATTCTCATTTATTGCGGCACAGTTAACCGCTTGAAAAATCGCATTTGAACGCAAGCTATTCTGATGAATAGCCCGAGCTATCAGTTCTTTTCCTGTTCCAGATTCCCCTCTTATGAGAACAGTGGAATTTGAACGGGCAACTTTCAAAATCATCTTCTTTACCTTATCCATTTGAGGCGAAGCCGATATTATCTCGGTGTCAAGCTGATTCAGTTTACTTAAAGCCCGCTCTATCGTTTCAAGTAGTTTATCCCTATCATAAGGCTTCTGCAGATAAGCAAACGCCCCAAGTTCCTTCGCCTCAAAAGCTGAATCAACCGTTCCATGAGCAGTCAGCAAGATTACTATTATTGATTTGTCAAAAGCAACTAGCTCTCTTAACAAATCAACTCCACTCATTCCTGTCATCTTGAGGTCCGTCAAAACTAAGTCAAAATGTTTTTCTCTGACAAACTTCATTGCAGCTTCGCCTGAACTTGCTGTAGTTACATCATATCCTTCGCTCGATAAAATCATCCGTAAAATCTCACGCTGATTTTTCTCATCATCAACGACTAAAATAGTTCTTCTGGACATATACTTAACTCTCCTGATTTTTCGGGAATTTCAGAATAAACTTTGTTCCAACTCCAACTTCTGATTCTACTTCTATTTTACCTCTATGCTCATCGACTATCCGCTTGACTATGGCTAGTCCTAATCCTGTCCCCGTTTCTTTAGTAGAAAAATAGGGCTCGAAAATTTTAGGCAAATCTTCTGACTCAATTCCTACGCCAGTATCGCTTACTTCTATCTGCACAAACCTGTCTTTCTCAAAAATCGAAACTTTTAGCTCTCCACCCAATTTGCCCATCGCTTGAACAGCATTTATAAACAAATTGTTAAAAACCGAACGTAGAGCTTGTTCGTCTGCTGTTATTTCTATACGTTTACTAGGCTTTGAAAAACTAACCTTTATGGGCAAATCTTCTATTTCAACCTCAACCAATCTGATCGAATCAGAAATTAAGCTTCCGAGATCAACTTTCTGAAAATTCAACTTCAAAGGGCGAGAATAATTTAGAAAGTCCGTAACCAAACGATTTATCCGAGCTACTTCTTCTTTAAGCTGTAGGGTTAGCTTATTAAAATCTGCTTGCCTATCGCCCTCGGGAGCAAACTTTGCTCTTAAGTAATCAAGAGTTAGATTTATGTAATTAAGCGGATTGCGAATTTCATGGGCAATTGCTGACGATAATCTTCCAATAACCGCTGACTTTTCAGCCTCTCTTAACTGATCTTCTAACATCTCTTTCTTCTGAAGTTGTGAGATCATCTCATTAAATTGCATGGCTAATTTTCCCATCTCATCTGAACGCTTTTCGACGGGAACTCTCACCGACAAATCTCCTTGAGCTACACGCCTTGCCGCTTCTGAAAGATTAGCTATGGGACGAGTAAAACGCCAAATCAGGAAAATCGTTATGGATGTAGAAATCAATAAAACCCCAAGCGTATAAACCAAACTTAAAGCCGCCCGCCAAGAAAGCAGATTCTTGTCATTTTTCAGAATGACCATGATATACCACCTCCCGCGATTCGTCTCTATCGGTATAACATGCGCCTCGGCATCAACATTCTCATCAATTTTGTAAGCATTTGGGAATTTCGCAACATCATCGCCCAGCTTTTCTGCATCAACTAGTGGCGGCAGGTTTTTTAACTCTTCCAATCTTTTATAAATTATCTCCCCTTCATCCGTAGCAACAGGCCAATAATCAGGATTGAGACTATCGTAAACCTCCAAATCATTGCTTATTACAATAATATCTTGAATACGGTCAATTATTCGCTCTCCAAAAAAACTCTCACGCTCGATCAAATCCTTTAGCCTATAATCCGGCGACTGCATTCCATTAACACCAAGCACAATACCAGCTACCAAAGCTTGTTCCTGCTTCTTACGTAAAATAGCGTTTTGTTGCTCTGTTCTAAGATTTAAGTAATACTGAACCCCCAGCGTAATTACTAGAAGAAATGCCAAAACAAGAAGAAGTCGAAAACGAAAACTACTAAAAACTTTCATAATTGTTAAAATTTGTTAAAAATTTTCTTGCGTCTGGCTCTGTTTGAATGTTATATTTTGTTTGGCTTTCAAGTAAACTTGCTAGATGACATTTGAATCCTATTTTTCGCCAAAACCAAACCGATTTGATTTTTAGAGAGGTTAGTAAGATGTCCCTCCTTTTTAGAATGTTCTTAGCAATAATTCTTGTGTTTTTCTTTTTTGCTGCCTATACGCCGTCCCAGAGCAGAAAACCTGCAATCATGACAAAAACTGGTCAGAAAAAGGAAACTCATAAACAGAAAATCACTACTATAAGAACACGTCAAAGAGCTGAGGAAGAACTCAAGAAAAGACTCTCAGAGGAGCGAAAACGCCAAGAAGCCATCCGTCTGGCAATAGAAAAGCAGGTAGCTTTTGAAAGAAGTCTTATCGAAGAAACTCTTATAAACATTCAGTCTGATCAAACCGAAGGCGAAGACCTTGAAATAAGAAGCGTTGCTGTATCTGCTCTTGGCCGGAAAGCTGGCACTATCGTCGTTATGGAAACACAAAGTGGCAGAATCCTTACCATTGTAAATCAAAACTGGGCCGTTAGGCGTGGCTTCAAACCTTGTTCAACAATAAAACTTATTACAGCAATAGCAGGCTTAAACGAAGGGCTTATCCAAAAATCAGGCGAGATCTCATTTCAGCCTTACAGATTGGATTTAACGGATGCGCTCGCCTATTCAAATAATGCGTATTTTCAAAGGGTCGGCTCAGTCCTAGGGAATGAAAAGTTTTTGTTCTATGCTCATTTACTAGGTTTAGGCGAGAAAACTGGTATCAACTTGGAAGGGGAATACCCTGGACAACTTCCCTTTGCAAACCAAAATCCAAGAATCTATTCACACGGAGACTCAGTGGAAGCTACTCCCATACAGCTTGCTGTTATGATCTCTGCAATAGCGAATAACGGAAAAATAATAGTTCCGCAAATACCGAAAGTCGCCTCCCAAAAAGTATCCTTCCAAGGATTTCTACGCCGCCAGATACCTCTTTCCGCAGAAAATTTACAGAGTGTTCTACCTGGAATGATTGCTGCAGTCAATTACGGAACGGCTCGATCTTCCGGCGTTTCATATCTCAATGTTGCTGGAAAAACTGGATCATGCATCGGTCAAGGCTCTTGGCTTGGAATCTTTGCTTCTGTAGCCCCTGTTGTAAATCCTCAATTTACGGTTGTCGTTTTAACCAGAGGACACAATGAGCGCGGGAAAACTGCAGCAATTATTGCCGGCAAAATATACAAAGCCCTTGAAAAAAGACTTTTCCAGAAACCTAACTACTACATCGCAAAAGAGATTCCTACACCGAAACCTAAAGTCGATGAAAAAACTTCAATACTACTAGATGGCGGAGAAAATGAAGATATAGAAGACATCTTGCCTCAAACAAAACAAAAACCGAAGCTTACGAAAAAACAAGATGTGTCAGTTCTCTTTGAAGATGAGCAATCAAAACAAAGCATTCAAAACAAACAAAAAGGAGCTGAAAAATCTCAACAAAACAATATTTTCAGACCAATCATCATAGAACCCAAAACCAGAAATGAAAAACTCACGGAAACTCGCCCTAGAGTAGTTAAAACCGTCACGAGCAGTCGCATCATGTAATCTATGGAAAAAACATAGGGCTAACTGACTCGCCTAGAAGAGCTTAAAAATGAGGCGGAATTTCGACTCTAACCTCTTAACTAAGAAAAAGAAGACTCCGAAGGAGTCTTCCCGTCCTTTTAGAAGTTCCACTTAAGCCCAATCGAAAGAGAGTTTTGTGCGTTTTGAGCTTCGGTTATAAAACCTATGCCGAGCGTATCAGTCGCTGTTATCTTCTTGTTGAAGACGTGCTCATATGAAATATCTAAGCCGAAATTTTCGCTAATTTTGTAGCCTACTCCTAGGCTTATGTGATGTTCCGTAATCGCGGGAAATCCAACCAAGTTAAAGTAAGCTATTTGTAGATCGTTAAAAGGAGCAGTAAAGTTAGGAATATTCCTCGATGTAGCTGGATTCTTTGTACCACTTCTTATTGGAGACTTTCCATAGTTCCATCCAGCTCTTACTTGAACTCCCTCCGCAGGCTCATACTCACTGCCTACAGCAATCACTAATTGATCCTTCCACTGAAAACCTTCGTAGCCTTTCGCATTTTTCCAGTTTATCCACCTAAAATCTGTTCCTACTTTTAAATTTTCCGAAGGCTTTACTCCAAAACCGAAAGCCACTTCTTGAGGTTGATACAGCTTAAAATCTTCAAACGATCCATTTCCATCAGAATCAAACACCCTTTTATAGGTCATCGAGATTGGACTTTGATACGTAAACCCTGCAAACACCTTATCTTTTGAGTTGAAAGCAAATCCTACTTGAAAACCAGCTCCAAATGTTTGAGATTGCCCACCACCAGCATTCCAGCAAGTAGGAGGAGTTGCTGGCCGGCATAGATTCGCTCCCATGTCCAAAGAACCATAACCTATGTGAATCGAACCGCCTACGGAAAATGACTCATTGACCTTGTAAGCAAAGGAAGGCATTATCCTTAAAAATTGAAAATTAGTGTGCATATTAGCAAGTCTTCGATCTTTGTTTCTGTAGTCCACACCAAAACCAGAGACACCATAAGCCGCCATTCCAAGCCAGAGCTTATCGTTATACTGATCAACTATGCCAAGACCAGGAATAACTGTTCTATCTACTTCACTTTTTTCAAAAGCAGGAGGATTCATTGGTCCCATCGGACTAAGATTCGTTCTAGCTTTCACGGAAGGCAGAAAAAGTATGCCATCGAAGCTTACATGAAAATCCTTATAATAAGGCATCCAAGCAGGGTTTTTGAAAGTAGTATCAACTGCTCCTACTGGCATACCAACACCTATACCACCCATGCCCCTAGACGCAGGAGATACGCTCGTAAGATTCGAGCCATTAGTGGCGAATACTGTCTGTGCTAAAGCTAGACAAACTACTAAAAGCATTTTCCCCTTCATACAAAGATTCTCCTTTCTTAAAACATTCATCAAAATTGCCTTTCCACTACCTTTTACAAAACCCAATAAACGCTTAAGAAGTATATCATTTTATCGTTATATTGTAAAATATGAGAATGCTAATTTACGCAAAACAACTTTTTCTATTGACGAACAGAGTAAGTTTACAAGCAAATTGAGTAAGAAAATAGAAATAAAGAAGTTGTAACAGGCTGATATCTAAAGCCTTAGGGAGGCGAAGGCTGCTTGAGATTTTAGATTAAGAGTGCATGCCAGCCTTCATAAGGCCAGAAGAGCATTCCAAACTTAAAATTCAAAGCGGCGGGACTTGTTCGAATGAGCTTGGAAGGGGTATGTATTCTTTATTATCGTCGGGAATCAAGGGAAATTCCTGTCTTTCCCATTTTCTTTTTGCTTCTTCTATTTTGTCTTTCGAGGTAGAAACGAAGTTCCACCACATGTATCTAGGTTTTCCCAGCCTGCTACCGCCAACAATCAAAACGCGAGACGTTTTCGTTGCAGAGATAACTATTTCCTTGTAATTTGAACAAACTATCATCGTGTTTTCTGAAAAAACACTTTGCCCTATCTGGACTTCGCCGAAGAGAATGTAAACTCCTAGCTCTTCAATTTTTTCGCAAAGTTCGAGTTTGGTATTCGCAGAAAGGCAACAGTCTAAGTAAAGCGCATCGCTCGAAAAGCTTTCTACAGGAGACCGCAAATCAAAAAACCTTCCCATAAGAACCTTTAAGTTTATGTCTTCTGCTTTCAGCTCTGGCAAACAGTCGTAATGATGAAAAAATGGTTCAGAGTCTTCGTAATTTTCAGGAAGTGCAAGCCATATTTGAACCCCTGCGAGCTTTTCATTTTCCAAAACAAAAGGCACTCTTTCTGAATGAACGATACCCTTTCCAGCAGACATTAGGTTTATCTGACCCGGCTCGATAAGCTGCTTCGAGCCGAGACTGTCACGATGTATCAGCTTACCTTGAAAAAGATATGTTATAGTTGCAAGCCCAATGTGAGGATGCGGCAAAATATCTACTTGTTTTGTCATCGCAACAGGTCCGAAGTGATCAAAAAAAATGAATGGACCTACGGAACGGTATTTTGAGTAAGGTAGAAGCCTTTTTACTTCGATTGCACCTATCTTCCTTGTTCTCTTAGGAATTACTATCAACATGACCTGAAAGCATTTTTAGAAAATCTTCTTCGCTTAGAATTTTTATTCCCAGAGCCTTTGCCTTCGCAAGTTTAGAGCCCGCATCGACACCTACGATAAGGTAATCGGTTTTTTTACTTACAGAACTTGCAACGCGACCGCCACGCCTTTCTATTTCAGTAGAAGCCTCATCACGTGTAAACCTTTCTAGTTTTCCCGTTAAAACAAAAGTTTTATGAGCAAAATTTTTATCTATTATATTTTGCTCTTCGCTGGCACTCATTTTTACCCCAGCCATTTTAAGCTTTTTAATAATTTCCTGATTACGCGGGTTGCGAAACCATTGATAAACACTCTCTGCTACGGCTTCACCTATTTCAGGTATCGTGTCTAGCTCTTCTTTTGTGGCTTCTGCCAATCGGTCAATCGAACGAAATTGATTTGTAAGAATCTTTGCATATTTTTCGCCTACGTGTCTAATGTCTAAACCAACAAGCAATCTTTCCATGCCTCTATTTTTTGAGTTTTCTATTTGCTGCAGGAGATTTGAAGCTGAAATCTTGCCCATTCTCTCAAGGTTTGTAAGATCATCAAACTTTAGGTAATAAATATCCGCTACGTCCTTCACTAATCCCTTATCTACGAGCTGTTCAACTAATACTTCTCCCAAACCCTCAATGTCCATCGCCTTTCGCATTGCAAAATATAGAATTCTAGCTTTGATTTTGGCAGGACAGTCAGGGTTTACGCACCTGCGAATAGCCTCACCTTCAGGACGAACTGCATCGGCACCGCAGACAGGACATTTCGTTGGAAATATAAATTCTCTTTCTTCGCCTGTTCTTTTCGACTCAATCACTTGAACAATCTGAGGAATTATCTCACCCGACTTTTCGACCAAAACCCAATCACCTATTTTCACACCCAGACGTTTTATTTCGTCCTCGTTGTGTAAAGATGCTCGCGAGACAACAGTGCCAGCAATGTGAACTGGTTCCAAAATAGCAACAGGCGTAAGTGTTCCGGTGCGACCTACCTGAACGATTATATCTTCTAGTTTTGTAGTTGCTTGAACGGCTGGGTATTTATAAGCTATTGCCCAGCGAGGCGCTTTGGTCGTTGCTCCAAATTCTTCCTGAAGAGCTGTTTGATTGATTTTAACAACTACACCATCGATGTCGTAGTCAAGCAAGTGGCGCTTTTCAAGCATTTCATTTATGAAATCAATAACTTCATCTATGTTATTGCAAAGTCTTCTGTTGGGATTAACGTTAAAACCATTTTTCTCAAGCCAAGGGAAAATTTCCCAATGCGTGGAAAAAAGTTTTTTGTTTCCGCGAAGAACATCGTAAGGAAACATATCAAGCCGTCTTGCAGCAACTATTGAAGAATCTAGCTGACGAAGCGTTCCTGCAGCACAGTTTCTAGGGTTTGCAAATTTCTTCTCGCCTCGTATCTCCAATTCGGCGTTAATTTTCTCAAACTGAGAACGTGAGAGAAAAACCTCTCCTCTTACTTCAACTTCCGGTGGAAAGTCTTTGAGAACCAAAGGAATTGTTCTAATTGTTTTTACATTTTGGGTAACATTATCGCCCGTGTAACCATCACCTCTTGTTGCTCCTACGCTAAGAACGCCGTTTTCGTAATGAAGAGATACCGAAAGACCATCTATTTTTAGCTCAGTTACGTATTCATACTTTCTTCCATCTGCAAGACGGCGGCATCTTTCGTCAAAAGCATATAAATCTTCCAGATCGTATGAGTTGTCAAGAGATAGCATTGGAACTGTGTGCTGAAAAGGCTCGAATCCTTCTGCCTTACCGCCAATTCTTTGGGTTGGCGAATCCGGAGTTACAAATTCAGGATAAGCTTCTTCTAGCTTCTTTAGTCTTTCTAAAAGCTGGTCATACTCGTAATCGGAAATTTCAGGAGCGTTTTTTTGATAGTAAAGCTCATCATGGTACTTTATTTCCGCTCTCAACTTTTCGATTTCCTTTTTCGCTTGTTCCTTTGCAAGACTAAATAAATCCATAATCAGCTAGCTTGATGAAGCTGTTGAGAATTTTCATCTATCTTATTTTGATCTTCATTTTCTAGATCGGTCTTTATAGCGTCTAAAAGTCCGTTTACAAATTGAGCGGCCTCGTATCCTGAAAACCTTCTCGCCGTCTCTAATGCCTCGCTTATGACGACCGTTCTAGGGGTTTCTTCTTTCATCATCTCATAAACGGCAAGTCTAAGAACATTTCTATCAACTATCGCCATTCTGGAGAGTCTCCAATGTTCAGCTTTTAAGGTGATCATTTCGTCAATTACCTTGAGCATTGCTACCGTTCCTGTAACTAGACGATCCGCAAATTCTCTTACTTTTTCAACTTCTCTGCCTACCTCAACAAAATTCCCGACGTTTTCTACTAACCTTACTAAAACTTGCGAAAACTTTTCCTCTACTTCTCTTATCTCTTCAAAATCCATCATAAGATAGAGTTTTTCGTCCTTTTGCATCCAGTATTCTACGTCTGTGAAAAAACCCTTTACATCCTTTTCGTATTTTTCCAGAATCGCTTCAACATCTCTTATCTTATCTTCCCAACTAGACTTTCCTTCTATAGCTTCTTCTACCATCTTCTTGTAGTTTTCACTCACTAACTTACCCGTCCAAATCAGTTTTTCATACTCTTCGCCTACTTTAGAATTCTCCCGGTAATGAGTTATCTTTTTTACTACACCTTTTATATCTTTCAACAAGATCTCCAAGCCGTCTATTTCCTCAAAAAAGTTTTTAACCAATAGACTTGTTCCTTTGCTGACTTCATCGAAACCAAATTCTTTCCAATAATCACGAATGAGGTTTTCTATGTCCATGAAATTCCTAAAATCGGCTGCGAACATTATCTGAAGACTACACTCTCTTGCTTTCCTTCTAGTTCCCATATTGGTCAAACATAGTATAGCTTGATACAAAGTCTAAATCACATTAACAAAGTCGCTCTTTTTAGCCAAAGGCAACTTTATCATTGCTTTCGTCCCCTTTTGCTTTTTGGCTTCAACTCTAAGTTCAGCTTTTCCTTTGTAATAATTCTCCAGTCTTCTGCTTATATTCGTAAGACCGATTCCCTTTTTTGAGGTTTTCAAATCAAAACCGCAACCGTTGTCGTAAACGCAAAAAAGAATATAACTCTCTCCATTTTCCTGCAAAAGCTCAGCCGATATTTTCACTTTTCCGCCTGACTTTGATCTTGATATACCGTGTTTTATTGCATTCTCTACTAAGGGTTGAAGCAGTAGCGAAGGTATCTTAATTTGCTCTAACTCTTTTGGAACATAGATTTCTACGCTCAATCGCTCCTCAAACCTTGCCTTCTCTATTTCCAAATAAGCCTGAATAAGCCTAATCTCTTCTTCTACCGTTATGAATTCATCTGTAGAACGAAGAAGGGCACGAAGAAGTTGCGTAAGATTCATCAAAGTTGAAAAGGCTTTCTCAGGAGAAGATTGTATCAAATATCCTATCGTCGTAAGAGAATTAAACAAGAAATGAGGATTTATTTGAGCTCTCAAAGCTGCAAGTTGCGCTTCCGTAGCAAGCTTCGAAAATTCTTGCTCACGTAACTCTTTTTCGCATCTTTCATGATTTACTCTCAGTAAATCTATTCTCCGACCAATCAGCAGAGCAATTGTCTTCAAAGCTTCTATTTCTTCAGAAAGAAGTTTTCTTCCACCGGAAAGCCCCTTAAAAACCAAAAGATAAGATGGCGGCTCAGTCGTAGGTATTAAGATTTTCAAAGCTCTTTGAGTCGCCTCCACTTTAGGCAAATTTTCATAACTTTCTTGGACTTCTACAAATTGACTTTCGGCCGACCCAAGACTTTCGCTAATTTTTCGAAGGGCAACCTCAAGTATCTCTTCAGAGCTGTTTAGCTTTTGAACTGCCAAAATTATGCCATCCTTCAGTTTTTCATAATCACCACGGCGCAAGATTACTTCTACGAGCCATTTAGCTTTTTTGTTGAGGACCGGATACATAAGCGCTGTCAAAACCCAAAATCCCAACAAAATTGCGCTAGCCTCTAAATCCTCTAAGTTCAAACCTCTTAGCAAAGGCAAATACAAAAACGAATAAAATGTGAAACTTACTACTACTAACAAAATCAGTAGTAACGCCCTTTTCAAAAACAAGTCAGCAAAAGCAAATCTATAGTCCTGAAGTAATATAAAAATCGCAAGAGGAAGTGAAGCCTGATGAGCTACAAGCTCGACTAACCAAAACTTCTCTTCTTGCTCGACGCTAAGATGAAAAGCAGAAATCATGAATATAGCTAGTGATGCAGCTAAGATTATTTTTTTCCGACTCCCTCTTAAAAACGCTAAAACTACTACTATTAAAACAGCTGAACCAAAAGCTAAAACCTGTAAACTTAACTTCGATGGAGCTTCGCCTTCAATAAGAAACGAAAACAAGTTTATGACTAAGGATGCCATTCCTAAAACGTACCCAGAAAATACAAGAATTCTCTCATAATGTCTCTTTGAATCTTTCAAGGAAGAATGAATAACAAAGGGTGCGAGAAAACCTAATGCAGAAAAGGATACAGCCTCTACAAAAGAGTAAAGTATGGGCATTTGAAGCTCCTGGAAAATGCTTGCAAAAAGCTCACCTGAATTCCATAAAATTCCGGCTAAAGCCGTTGCAACTAGCAGATAATTTATTGACCTCTCCCTGTAACTGAAAACCATTATCATTAAGAGGGAATACAATATTATCCCGACCGTAAATCCTAAAAGATTGACTAGTGAAGCCGATATTTCCATCAATCAAATACTATTTCAGAATCGTTCTCAACTTACAAACTCATCCAAACTCATCTTCCTCTTTCTCTTATCCTCGAACATTCTTAAGTCTGCCCTGTTTAGCAGCTGTATTAAATCTTTTCCATCCTTCGGATAGGTAGCAAAACCTATACTACAATCCACCTCAAAGATTTTACCTTCGATCTCAAAAGGCTCGAAAAAAACTTCCGAGATCCTTTCTTTGATTTTCCCTACCTCGCTCACATTGCGGACTAAAACTACAAACTCGTCTCCACCAACTCTTGCAAATAGATCAGTTTCTCTCAAAGCTGAACTAACCCTCGAAGCTATTATCTTCAAAAGCTTGTCTCCCGTTTCATGCCCATAGCTATCATTAACTCGCTTAAAATTATTCAAATCGAGATATAGTAATCCAAAATTTTCCTTTTCTTCTATTAACCATTTCATCTCGCTTTCAAGTCTATATCGGTTAGCTGCTTGCGTTAGGGGGTCTTTATAAGCCATTTCTTTCAAGGAAAGCTCATGCATTTTTTGATAGGTTATATCCCTGAAAATAAGGATTCGACCCTCGAAACCGTCTCCTGTTTCAATAGGCTTTATCGTCAGAGAAAAATATCGCCTTTCTCCGCTCATTCTCACTTCTATTTCGTCATGAGCTCTATCTACTTTTCTATACTTTCCTACGTACTGCCCCCACTTAGAAAAGACTTCCTCTGCATTTTTGCCCACTACCTCATCCTTTGCCATCGAGACGCTTTTCAGAAAAGAGGGATTTGCATCTACAACCACATTCCTTTTATCGAGAACCACTACCCCCTCCGTCATCACCTGAAAGATAGTCTCATAAATTACTGGATTCGTCTGTAAGAATTTATACCTAAAAATTGAGTAAGCAATTATCAAAAAAGCAACTGGGAAGGCATAAGCGGTCATGAAAGAAGTGCCGAAAAACTTCAGTGTGGAAGAAATGCTCGCAAGAAAAGGAAAGAGTGTAGATATAAACAAAACTGCTAGCCTTTTTCTATCTTGCCTTGAAGCACGAAGAAAAGTTAAAAAGGAAACTGCCAGGCTTGCCGAAATCAAAGAAAAAGAATAAGGGACATGAATAAACCAAAAGTAGTAACTAAAATTTAGCCTTAAAAATCCAGTTTCTGTAAAGTAAAAACCTTCATAAAAGAGCGAATGAAAAGGATTAGAAAAGAACACCAACAAAGAAATGGATGGAACCAAGTAGAAAAGATACTTCCGTTTAACTCTGCCGCGGCAATACTCGTGGATAAAGATATAATAACTTGGCGGCAGAAGTATAACCGCAAAAAATCGCATTATTTCTGCTGAAAGTTGAGAATCATAAAAAGCAAAGTTCTTTTTGATAGCTTCCGCAATCACCCACAAAGCGGCTAAAAAGCTACTGAAAGCAAGATACTTGCTACCCCTTGCCTCTTGATACCATGAATAAGAAGCCACAAAAAAACAAACAAAAACCGAAATTATTAGGTATCCAGACTCAAAATCCATAAGAAAATCCGCAGTAGATTATTATAACCAGCAAATCGAAAACTTTTGTTGTAGTTTTTCAAATTATGCTATAAAATTGATTTGCCTCGTTTGGCAACTTTACAAGACTATCTTACCCCCGCCCGTGCCGGTTTGAATGCCGTTTCTGCCCTCCGGAAACGCTACTTTCAAGCCGGCACTTTTTTTGTTATTATCTCAAAAGGGGAAACTATGAAAAAAATAGCCTTAATTTCGATTTTTTCACTCATTCTTGCTTGCCAAACAGGCAATAAGGAAACCGACGGAAACACCGGTAAAGCAAATGTTTCTGTAAAAGAAAAGGACCTCCCGCCAGAGTTTTCCGCAAATCCTCTTCCTGTGCAAGGACAGACTCCCGGCATACCTGAACCAAGTAAGATAACGGAAGTTCCTAAAGGACCAACTCCCACGCCTGGAATACCAGACATAAAAGAACTAAACAAGCCTTTCAAGCCCGGAAAAACACCTACTCCGGGAATCCCAAGTCCCGAGGAGATAAAAAGACAGTTAAATACTCCCGTCGACATAAATGTCGTAAATCAACCTTCAAATGTGAATATCAATAAAGCTAAAGATAAGCGCAAAAAATCCTCCGATAAAGAGACTACAGGGAATCAATAATTAGCAGCTTTTTACAGTTCTTTATGAAGTTTTTTTACCTTTGAAGTTCAACCTCTCCTTTATTTCATCTTCTATCTCGTTGCACAGTTCTGGTTTTGTCCTGAGCAATCTTCTAACGTTTTCTCTACCTTGCCCTAATTTTTCACCTTTATATGAAAACCATGCTCCCGCTTTTTCAACTATTTTATGGGCTACTGCTAAATCGAGTATGTCTGACTCCCTCGATATTCCCTCATCGTAAAGAATATCAAACTCGCACTCGGCAAATGGAGGAGCAACCTTGTTTTTCACTATTTTCGCTTTTGTCCTACTTCCTATTATTTTCTCACCTTCTTTGACTGAACCTATGCGGCGAACATCTATTCTAACAGAAGCATAAAATTTCAATGCTCTTCCTCCAGTAGTAGTTTCCGGATTTCCAAAACTCATGGCTCCTATTTTTTCTCTGAGTTGATTTATAAAGATAAAACATGTTCGGCTAGCGGCAACCGAACTAGTTAGTTTCCTAAGAGCCTGTGACATGAGTCTAGCTATTAGGCCGACATGAGCTTCCCCCATCTCTCCTTCTAGTTCTGCTCTCGGGACAAGAGCTGCTACGGAGTCAACTACGATTACGTCTATTCCTCCTGAGCGAACAAGCGTCTCTGCTATTTCTAGTGCCTGCTCTCCATAGTCAGGTTGAGAAATTAAAAGCTCTTCCACTTGAACACCTATTTTGCTCGCATACGACGGATCAAGTGCATGTTCAGCGTCTATAAAAGCTGCAATTCCGCCTTCTTTCTGAGCTTGCGCAATCACATGCAAGGCAAGCGTTGTTTTTCCTGAAGATTCAGGTCCAAAAATTTCGATAGTGCGTCCTCTAGGAAATCCTCCAACACCTAATGCTAAATCGAGACTCAAGCAGCTTGTAGAAATTGCTTCTATCTCACCTAAAGGTTTTTCACCTAACTTAGTTATTGCTCCCTTGCCAAATCTTCTCTCTATTTGCGAAATAGCCGCCTCTACAACTTTGATTTTTTCCTCTTTCATCCTAGCAAATCTCCGCCCAAAGAGATTTTATCATGAAAATCCTGTAACGAAAGCTGAAAGGATTATTTGATAAAAAAGTCAGACTACATGAAAATATCTATGTGATAAGATTTTCTAAAAACCAAGTTCTCGGAGCAATTCTTCTTCTGATCCTGACTATAGTTTTCGTAACAGTAAGACTTTTAGCTCATCAATGAAGAATCCCATTTATGCAATCGTTGGACCTACTGCTTCTGGAAAGACGGAACTCAGCATAGAACTCGCTCTTCGATTAAAAGCAGCAGAGATTATAAATTGCGATTCTGTGCAGATTTACAAAGGTATTCAAATTGCTACATCAAAGCCTACTTTCGAAGAAATGAAAGGTATTCCGCATCATTTGTTTGATTACGTTGATCCAAACATAGCTTATACAGCCGTTAGATGGGCAAAAGATGCCTCTCAGAAAATCTTAGAGATAGAGCAAAGAGGAAACGTTCCCATAATAGTTGGAGGAACAGGTTTTTATCTTAGAACCCTAATGCGTCCTCTCTTTGAAAGTCCCGATACAGATCAAAGAATTCGTGAAAAGCTGAAAAAGATAAAGCAAAAAAAAGGCCCTGAACACCTCCACAAAATTCTTCGAAAAATCGACCCAGAGGCCGCTCGAAAACTATTCCCTCGCGATTACCCGAGAGTTATGCGTGCGCTTGAGTTTTTCTTCCAAACAGGTCAGCGTATTTCAGAAGCACAAAAACACCTTCCTGAACCCCCTGAGTTTGCAAAAAGAATAAAGATATTTGCCCTCAACCCACCTAGAAATCTTCTTTATGAGAAAATCAACTTAAGGACAGAAAAGCACTTCACCGATGGATTGGTAGAAGAAGTTAGATTACTGCTTCTTTCGGGAGTAAAAGAAGACTCCTTAGCCCTAGGCGCTCACGGATATAGGCGAGTCTGTGAGTATCTACGAGGAGAAATATCTTTAGAAAGAGCTATAGAAAAAACAAAGCAGGATGTAAGAAACTATGCAAAAAGACAGATTACCTGGTTTAAGAAGGAAAACGTTACATGGTTAGAAGGTTTTGGAACAGACCCAAAGATAAAAGAAGCTCTCTGGGAAATAGTGAAAAAAGATATTTTCCATAGAAAAAGCTCGTTCCACATTTCACAAGAGTTTGACAAAACTTAAATTATTTGGAAAAATTTTGTAAGTAACCTCAGATTAGCTACTTGAAAGGAGTTTCATGGGAAAAGTTCAGGACGCTTATTTGAACATTGCTCGTCGAGAAAAGACGAATGTTTCGATAACTTTAGTTCATGGCGAAACGGTTAAAGGTAGAATAAAAAGCTTTGATAAGTTTGCCGTTCTGCTAGATTCAGACGGCGAAAATGTTCTTGTTTTCAAACACGCTATATCGAAGGTTCAATATCCAAAAAAGAAACCTTCTCAGCAAGAAGCTGACACGAAGCAAGACTAAAGCATGGCTTCTTCTGAAAAGCCATGCTTAGTCCTCTGAAACCGTAAATCGCCTCGACCTTTTGTGGGCAATTTGCGGTTGAAGGACCGATTTTGCACTTCTTTTCAACTAGTAGAAGTATCACTCTTGTTTTCCTAAAACGTGATGAATGGCGTGTTTGAAAAAGCTCTATTCGTTATTTAATGGAACGCTTCAGTAAAGACAAAAAGCTCCACCATGAAGATGGAGCGTTTTTTGGATATTTTGATGAGCAGTAAGTTTCTTTGCGCGTCACTTAGAGGCAAAGGACATCAAAGAATCCAATGGGGTGTATTCAATTCCTTGAGACATCGCAACTGCCTCATAAGTGCATTTTCCAGCAAAAGTATTAACTCCTTGCCTTAAGCCTTCATCCTCTGAAATTGCTCTTTCAAAACCTTTATTTGCAAGATCTAGAACATAAGGCAAGGTTGCATTCGTTAGGGCAAAAGTCGAAGTTCTCGGGACTGCACCAGGCATGTTGGCAACGCAGTAATGAAGAACTCCTTCTTCGTAAAACGTTGGATTAGAGTGTGTTGTCGGGCGAGTTGTTTCAAAACATCCTCCTTGATCGACAGCAACATCGACCACGACTGCTCCTTTAGGAACATCTTTCAACATTTCGCGGGTTACAAGCTTCGGCGCTGCCGCTCCTACAACAAGAACAGCTCCTATAATTAGATCAGCATGAGAGATTGCTTCGTGAATTTGATACCGACTCGATGCCAGTGTTTGAACCTTCGATAGAAATATATCGTCGAGCTGCCTTAACCTTTCAAGATTTCTGTCAATTATAGTTACTCTCGCGCCTAGCCCAACAGCCATTTTCGCAGCTTCTGTTCCGACAACTCCTCCTCCAATTATAACGACATTTGCTGCAGGAACACCTGGAACACCACCAAGTAGTATTCCGCGCCCTCCATTCATCTTCTCAAGAAAGGTAGCTCCTACTTGAACAGACATTCTACCTGCGACTTCAGACATTGGCTTTAGCAAAGGCAAGTTCCCATGTTTATCAGTTATCGTCTCGTAAGCTATTCCGGTAACTTTCCTCTGCATCAATTGCCTTGTCAGTTCAATTTCAGGAGCAAGATGAAGAAAAGTAAATAAAACCTGTCCCTCTCGCATGCGGTCATATTCAGGCTCGATCGGTTCTTTAACCTTAACTATCATCTCGCCTTCAGCCCATACGTCATCTGCTCTTTCTAGTATTTTTCCTCCTGCTTGAATATATTGCTCATCAGAAAAACCGGAGCCTTCACCAGCTCCCTTTTCCACAAAAACCTGATGTCCAGCATCCGTCAAGGCTCTAACGCCTGCTGGCGTCAAACCAACTCTATACTCATTGTCCTTTATCTCCTTTGGTAAGCCTATCTTCATTCTTTTCTTCTCCCTTCGCTTAAAAGATTACCTTCCTATCTCCCTTTATAACTTCACCTATTTCAAAACAATTTTCAATACTACTCAAAAATAACTCTTTATCTTTAGCTGTACAAATCAAAACCATTCCTATTCCCATGTTAAATGTCCGAAACATCTCTTCTTGGCTTACCTTGCCAAGTCTTTGAATTAGCGCAAATATAGGCGGTACTTCCCATGATTTCCTATCGATGTAAACTGAAACTCCGTTAGGTAAAATCCTGGGTATATTTTCAACCAATCCTCCACCAGTAATGTGTGCTAAACCTTTTATCTTCTCTGAATCCAAAAACCTCTCTATGTCTGCAAGATAGCTTTTGTGTATTCTCAACAAGGAATCAACTAACTTTTCTCCTAAGTCCTCAACATAATCATCAAGACCATATTTGCCTATCTCAAAAAGAATCTTGCGAGCAAGAGAATATCCGTTTGTGTGTAATCCATTTGATCTAATTCCTAAAACGACGTCGCCTTCTTGGATTTTCCTTCCGTCTATTATCTTTTTCCTGTCAACAACACCGACGATGAAACCCGCTAAATCATACTCGCCCTCTGAGTAAAACCCGGGCATCTCCGCTGTTTCCCCTCCCAAAAGAACACATCCGTTTTGCCTGCAGGCTTCTGTGATTCCTTTCACTACGGAAACCAAAGTTTCAGCTTTTAACTTTCCAGTGGCAAAGTAGTCAAGAAAAAACAAGGGTTTAGCACCCTGAACTAAAATGTCGTTAACACAGTGATTAACCAAGTCCTGCCCAATGGTGTCATGAATTCCCGATTGAAAAGCTATTTTTAGCTTTGTTCCTACACCATCTGCCGATGCTACCAGGACGGGCTCTTGCATATTCTCGAAAGAAGCAAGAAACATCCCGCCGAAGCTACCTATCTCAGTCAAGGTTTTCTCGTTGAAAGTGGTCTTTGCAAGTAACTTTATTTTCGATACAGACAAATTTGCTTCGTCTATCGAAACTCCAGCATCAGCATAAGAAATGGATTCTTGCATAACTTAAAGCTCTGATTATAAGATAACTATCTTCTTGTTCAAAACTTGACCGTAAATAATGTTTGTTGACTTATTTTATATTTACAAATAGGATTTTTATAGAACAAAGACGTTCTACAGGAAAAAGCCTTATGAGTTTCACACTTATTGACCTGGGAAAGGAAGGTTATGAATTTCATGCTAGCATTTGGCATTGGAAGCCGACACTAGAAATCATTAGAAGCCTTGACATAATAAGTGGAAACAAATTGCGCCTCATGGAATCAAATGGAAACGGTGTAAAAGTAGAAGAAGAAGAAGCACGTCTGATAGGAAAAAGAATCTACGAAGAGATCTTACCAAAACTCGAACCTAACAAGCGTATTTTCGTAAACCTGACCATAACGGATGAACCCGACGATGGCACATTTTATAGAGCTCCTGAGGAACAGTGGAAAAATTACTCAGTAAACTATCAATGGTTGAAAGATTTTGCAGATTTCTGCTTACAATCTAAAGGTTTTCAGGTTTTTTGATTTCGTGGAAGCTACAGCAAAAGTCCTAGAAGTTCTTCTTCTAATACTATTCGCAACTGTTCATGGCTACTTTGCAGCATGGCTTGCCGTGAGAATGCTGTTTCGCCCGCGAAAACCCGTAAAAGTCTTCGGAATCACTATCTTCCCTCAAGGAATGATTCCAAGGCATAGAGACCGACTTGCAAAAGCTATCGGAAAAGTGGTAGGAGAAGAACTGGTCTCTGAAGAAACTCTAATTCAAGAACTCTTTGGAAAAGACTTCTTGAGAAGAAAAATTCATTCAGCCTTGAAAGAATACGTAGAAAACCTTTCAAAATCTGATCTTCCCTGCATAATCGAAGCCGCCCCTGAAAAACTGCGCGAGCCACTGCTAGATGCAGCCTTCTCTCTTCAGCTGAAAATAAGCAGCTATGTGGTTAATTCTTTGAAAAGCCCCGTAGTAGCTGCTTCCGTTAATGATTTTGCATCAAGAAAAGCCGACCAACTTCTTGCAAAGAGACTTGCTGAAACTCTAGAAGAAGACGATTTCTCACAAATAAAAGACTTTTTGAAAATAAAAGTTCATAAAGCACTTAAAAGTCACTACCTAGAAAAGAAAGTCGAGGAGTTCGTCAGTTACCAAATGGATGAGGTTTTTAGATCAGAAGCTAACCTTGAAACGCTTTTCACTCCAGATTCCATAGAGCTCATGAAGGAAAAAATCTGCGACCAGATAAATCCAATAATCCATCAGCTCACTGAAATAGCGACTTCCGAAAAAACAAAAAGTCAAATAAGTGCGATAATCAAAAAGGAGGTTCACAACTATTACGAAAATCTTCCCTTTTTCAAAAAAATCTTCGTTTCTCGCGAAAACCTTTTGAAAGAGGTAGATTCGCTCGTGAACTTATCTCTTCCAAAAAAAATTGAGGAAACTCTCAAAGCTGACTCTTTCGCTACAGAGGCGAAAAACTTTTTGATCTCCACCATAGACTTAGCAATGAAAAAACCGCTGAAAGACACCCTAGGGAATCTTTCTGAGGAAAGCTTCAAAAAACTAAAAAGACAAATAACCGTTAGCGTTTTGAAACTTATCCAGAGTGAGGAGATTAAAAATTCCATCTTTTCATACCTCGATGAACTTATCTACAAGGTGAAACCTCACAGTCTTGAAGCAATTCTGAAGCTTATTCATCCAGAATCAAAAGATGTTCTAAAAAAGCAGTTATCAAGAACTATTCTAAATGTTTTAAATAGCGAAGAAACTTCTCTTCTGGTAAGTAGAATCATATCAGAGAGAATAGAAAACATTCTCTCAGAGCCTATAGGCAAGATTTCTAACTATGTATCTGAAGAAAAGCTAGAAGAAATAACAGAAATTATCACACAAATCATAGTAGATGCAGCCAAACAACAACTTCCGAAAGCAATACAGGAATTTAATATCGGCGAGATCGTAAGACAAAAGATTGACAACTACCCAGTGGAAAAGCTCGAAGAACTTGTTCTTTCCGTTGCAAAAGAACATCTTAGGACCATAGAAATCTTCGGAGCCATTTTTGGCTTTCTAATTGGTCTTATCCAATCACTACTCTCTTACTTTTTTTTCATAAAGAAATAAACTTAAGTTTCTACAGCCTGAGTCCTAAACCCATAAATTCTTCCCTTACTATCAATTCCCACTACGTAAATTTCTATCTCTATCTTCCCAACTCTGAAAACTCTCAAATCCCTTAGATGATTCTTCATAAAATCCCTGAGCTTTTTGAACCTTTCAGCATTTTTCCTTTCTTCTTCACCAAACCAGTCTTGAACTTTTGTCAAACGCTCAAAAAATTTTTCAAAGTCCCTTTCTTCTATTTCCTCGCTTCTTAGCGCCGTGCTCTTTGCAAAACTTTCCTTATCTAGCCTATCGACTATTCCACCTTTAAAAGCTAAAATTTCAGCATCTGTCTCACTCATGTAGTACAGTCCTTCAGTCATAGATTTCATCGAGTCAAAAATAAAATCCATGCTTTCTTTTTGCATTTGAGAAAACTCCTCATAAGCCACTTAGTTTCCCAAAAACCTTCTAACATCACTAGTTTACAATAACGAAAATTTTTTTTAACAAACCTGTGGATTTTTTCTTGCATTTGACAGTTTTTTATGCTACTCTTTTTGCCGTTTCGGAAAATAAATTTTTCTTTAAGTTATTGAAAATAAAAGACTTAAAGCTATACATAAACTTTTAAGCATCTTTCCACAAGCCTGTGGAAAAGTTTGTGGAAAACTTCTTCAGTGGTTCGAAAAAACCCTTTTTAGTTGTTAATTTTAGAGTTATTTTTTGAAGCTTTTTGTGACGCTAAAGAAGTTTCCTTGAAGGTGCTTAAAAGTTATGATGATAGATCAGGAAGGATTTCGGAAAGGAGAAACAGGTATGGAAGCAGTAGCTGGAAGAAGCAATGTGTGGAACAACATCCTGCAAACCGTAGAAAAGCGCATCAATCGGCAGACTTTTGACTCATGGTTTCGCCCGATACAGTTTGAGGGAATTGACGAAACTTCTAAGGTAATTTATCTGAAGACAAATCAAGTAAACAAGGATTGGGTTGAACACTATTATTCCAACCTCATAAAACAAATCATGCACGAAATGAACCTTCCGAACTATGAGATCGAGTGGAAGATAGAAGAAGAAAATCCCTACGAAAACGAAGAGTTTTTCTCCGATCAAGGAAGTTCAAATGAAAAAAGCTACATTGAAATTTGCGACAGTCCCGTAACAACAACTAGCTTTATTGATATAGAACCTGCCGATACGACTCTAAATCCGAAATATACCTTCGAAACATTCGTAGTCGGAAAATGCAATGAGTTTGCTCATGCAGCAAGCTTAAGAGTGGCCGAATCTCCAGGAAAAACCTACAATCCCCTTTTCATATACGGCGGTGTTGGTTTAGGCAAAACTCATCTCATGCATGCAGTTGGTCATTTTATCAAGGAAAAAAATCGGCACATGAGAGTTGCCTACATATCGGCAGAAAAATTCATGAACGAGCTAATAAATGCAATTCGCTATGACAAAACTCAAGTTTTTAGGGAAAAATATCGTTCTATAGACGTTCTTCTGATTGATGACATACAATTCATGGCAGGAAAAGAAAGGACTCAAGAAGAATTTTTCCACACCTTTAACACGCTTCACAACAATCAAAAGCAGATAGTCATTACCTCTGACTGTCCACCTCGAGAAATCCCAGCTTTGGAAGAAAGGCTACACTCAAGATTTGAATGGGGTTTAATAGCCGACATAGAGCCGCCGGAGCTTGAAACAAAAATAGCAATTCTCAAGAGAAAAGCTGAACTTGAGAATGTAGAAATTCCTGACGATGTTGCCTTTTACATCGCTAGCAAGGTAAAAAGTAATGTTCGCGAGCTAGAAGGTGCATTGATTAGACTAATAGCAATTTCATCTCTAAAAGGAGCGCCTATTACAAAGGCGCTAGCCCAAGATGCTATAAGAAATGTAGTCGGTTTTGAAGAGTCTGAAAATATATCCATCGAAAAGATCACAAAGATAGTCGCATCTCACTACAAACTCACTGTTGAAGACCTGAAATCAAAAAATAACTCAAGGCATATCGCTTTTCCGAGACAAGTTGCAATGTACCTTTGTAAGAAGCTAACGAAAAGTAGCTTTCCAGAAATCGGTAGAGCTTTCGGCGGAAAACACCATACAACTGTTATCCATTCTGTCGAAAAGATAGAAAACCTTATAAAAGAAGATAGAAATTTCCACAAGGTCATAAATGACCTAATTGATTGTATTTGCAAATAGTTACAGTTTTAGACCTGAAAAATTTTCCACAGGTTAGGTTTTTTGAAAATTCGCTTATCTTATGTTATTTCAACAGTTAAAAAAGTTTTTTCCACATTTCCACAGGGTGCGGAAAATTTCCCCTGTGGATCTCTGTGGAAATCTCTTCTTTGTGAAGAGTTTTCCACAAAGAAAAATTTTTTCCACAGGTTTTCCACAGCCCCCTGTGGAAACTTTTCTCTAGTATTTTCAATGACTTAGGTAAGTTTTCCACATTTCCACAGGCCCTACTACTGCTACTATACACACATATATGTATTTATTAATAAATAGTAGTAGTAAAATAGGGCAGCATCAAATTTTTGAAAAAGGAAGGAATTGAGATTATGAAGTTTTCAGCGAAAC
Source organism: Pyrinomonadaceae bacterium (assembly GCA_025054715.1). Lineage (GTDB taxonomy): Bacteria > Acidobacteriota > Blastocatellia > Pyrinomonadales > Pyrinomonadaceae > J014. Next base: position 234,070 of record JANWYH010000002.1, on the reverse strand, counting down.
AGGAAAAATTGAAAGAAGAACTAGGATTTGTTCAAGGAATAGTCGAAAAGAGATCTACGATACCGGTTTTGTCATGCATACTGATTGAATCCGAAGGCAAAGACAAGATAAAGATTACAGGAACTGACCTAGACACGACTCTAGTTACAATCATAGAGGCTGAAGTCAAAGAAGAGGGAAGCGTTTGTGTTCCTGCAAGAAAGCTTTTCGATATAGTCAGACTACTTGAAAAGGAGGAAGTAAGTTTCACTTATGATGGAAGTAGAGTTGAAATCGAGAGCGGAAAAGCAAACTTTAGACTTTTGAGCTATAACGAAGACAATTTTCCTCAAATTCCATCGGCAAAGGCATTGGATATGGCGGAAGTAGAGAATGCCATTATTTCTTCTTTTATTCAAATGACTGGTTTCGCAATGACACAGGACATGATTCGCTATGCACTTTCGGGAGCGAAATTTGAATCTAGAGATGGAAGATTGAGAATGGTAACAACAGATGGACATAGGCTTGCTTTGGTAGAAAAGGAGATGACAAGCGCACCTTTTGATGTTTTGATACCAAAGAAGGCTATTAACGAGCTTTCGAGACTGACTAAAGAAAAAGGTCAGTGCAGGTTTGCTGAAGATGAGAATCTTCTTTACTTTGAAATAGGAAGCAGAAAGCTGATAGCTAGGAAGCTTACGGGAATTTTTCCTAATTACGAAGCAGTGATACCGAAGGAAAGTCATTTCGTAGCGGAATTTGATGGTATAGAGATGAAAAATGCTTTGCGAAGAGTTAGTGTGATGGCAGACGAAAGAAGTAGAGCCGTTAAACTAACCTTAAGCGATGGAAAGATAGAAATAGAGGCAGAAAGTAGTGAAGAAGGAATGGCAAGAGAAGAAGTAGTAGCCGACTATAAAGGAGAAACAGTAACTATAGGATTTAACTTCCAGTATCTACAGGATTTCTTAAATGTAATCTCGGCAGAGTCTGTAGCCACAGTTGAGAAAGAAACAGAAGGCGAAAAAGTAAGAGCTAAGACAAACTCGGTGAACGTTAGATTTGAGTTTAGGGATAACTTTTCACAGGTAGTGATGAAGCCAGTAAAGGATAGTGAATATAGTTACCTCTACGTAGTGATGCCTCTTAGAATATCGTAGAAGGCTCGTATGTCAAATTTTTGGGTTGATTTAAGTTGTATTTTCAGGAGCGGTTTCTCGAACGAAGAAACCGCTCTTTTTCTATTTTTTTCTAGATGAAAAAGGGAGCAAGAACAAGAGTGACAGTTGCGAGAAGTTTTATGAGAACATGCAGACTTGGTCCAGCTGTGTCCTTGAAAGGATCGCCGACAGTATCTCCAACGACTGCCGCTTTATGAGCGTCACTTCCCTTTCCACCGTATTCACCAGATTCTATAGACTTTTTAGCATTGTCCCAAGCTCCACCGCCATTGTTTAAAAAGAGCGCCATCAGGATTCCGACGATTGTTGCTACCATAAGAAAAGCGGCAACACCTTCTGCTCCAGTAGCTGCACCGGAAGCACTACTTCCGCCAAGTGAGTTGTATATAAATTTAAAGATCAGGCCTACAACAACGGGCATCCCAACAGCAAGAATTCCTGGAAGAATCATTTGCTTTAGAGCGCCGCGGGTTACGATGTCAACGGTTCTTCCATAGTTTGGCTTTGATTTTCCTTCAAGGATTCCTGGGTCTTCCTTGAACTGATTTCTTACATCTTCAATAACTACTTGGGCAGCTTTTCCGACAGCGCGGATTGCAAGGGAAGAAAAGAGAAAAACTAGCATTGCACCTAGCATTGCACAGATAAACACGTTTGGTTTTGAAAGATCGACGGAATCAAGTGACAATCCATAGTGTTTTACCTCATCAAGATAGGCAGAGAAAAGCAAAAAAGCAGCCAGTGCGGCCGAGCCTACAGCATATCCTTTTGTTAGGGCTTTTGTTGTGTTTCCTACAGCATCGAGCTTGTCGGTTTTCTCTCTGACGGAATCAGGCTGATTTGACATTTCCACGATTCCGCCTGCATTGTCAGTTATTGGGCCGAAGGTATCCATTGCCAAAACATATCCAGCAGTTCCGAGCATGCCTACGGTTGCAACAGCAGTTCCAAAAAGACCTGCATCACGAAGACCGGAAGCTTCTGCAAGGTAGTATGCTGATATTAGGGCTACTGATATAACAGCTACGGGAATCGCTACACATTCAAGTCCCACAGCTATCCCGCTAATAATGTTAGTTGCCGGTCCAGTTGTAGAAGCTTTTGCGATTTCTCTAACCGGTCTATAATCTGATTCAGTGTAGTATCTCGTGATAAATAGGAAAGCAACAGATGTGAGTAGCCCGATGACGCCGCAAGCCCAGAAAAATATCCATGCATTAGGAGCTTTTGGGGTGTTGAGGAGAAGATAGCATGTAACCCCAAAAATTACAACGCCTAAGGCTGCAGTTACGTAATATCCTAGATTGAGAGCTTTCATAGGATTGTCTGTGTTTTCGTCTGTTTTAACTATCATTACTCCAATTATTGACGCAATCATACAAAGCGCCGATACGACCAACGGAAAGAGTATGACACCTAGTTGTTGCGACTGCGAGAAAAGAGAAGTATTTGCTGAAAAGAGTGCAGCACCTAGAATCAGAGCACCTATGTTTTCTGCGGCAGTTGACTCGAAAAGATCAGCACCACGGCCAGCACAATCGCCTACATTGTCGCCGACAAGATCGGCTATTACGGCTGGGTTTCTTGGATCGTCTTCTGGTATTCCAGCTTCCACTTTTCCTACCAAATCAGCACCAACATCGGCAGCTTTTGTATAAATCCCTCCGCCCAGCTGAGCAAAAAGTGCAACGAAAGAAGCGCCAAACCCAAAACCAACAATCATCAGAGGGATTTTGTCTTCAGGAACATCGCTTACTTGTTTTACGAGCAAAAATAGTAAGCTTATTCCCAACATGCACATAGCGACAACGAAAAGACCTGCTACTGCACCGCCTCGCAAAGCTATTTGCAGGGCTTTGTTTAGACTTTTCGTAGCAGCTGATGCCGTGCGTATGTTTGCCCTAATTGATGACCACATTCCAACATATCCGGCTATTGCCGAGCAGATAGCCCCGAAAACAAAAGAAGCCACCGTCCAAAAAGCAAGCCAAACTGGCTCAACGGGATCAGCGGAGCTTTTTTCCCTTAAAAAGGCATACAAAATAAATAGCAATGCGGCAACGATTACGGCGAGCATCGCTATTGTTTTGTTCTGTCTTCTCAAGAAAGCTTCTGCGCCTTCTTTGATTGCATTTGATATTTTCTGCATTTCTTCCGTGCCAGTGTCTTGACCTAGAACGTTTCTTAGAAGAAACAATGCAAAGCCTATAACTAGCACGCTAATAACAAGAACTAACCAAAGTTCCACTTCTCTAACACCTCTCCGTTTAAGATTTTTGCAAAACGAAAGCGTAATTATTGCCGATTTTAGAATAAAATTTCAAATCAAATGACACTGAACAACAAGTTTTTAGATACTTATAGCCTTGAATTGAAATCTGAAGTATATTCTCATATAATTAAGTCACCAAGCTTCTAGAAAAGGTCGGGTAGCATTATGAAATACGGGTTCGTAATAGACAACAGAAAATGCATAGGCTGTCATGCTTGCACGGTTGCTTGTAAGGCTGAACACTTAGTTCCTCTTGGAGTAAATAGAACATGGGTGAAGTATGTTGAAAAAGGGGAATTTCCGAATACGCGGAGACTTTTTTCCGTAATGAGGTGCAATCATTGTGACGATGCACCTTGTGTGGAAATATGCCCTGTTTCAGCGTTATTTACTCGTTCAGATGGAATAGTTGATTTTGACAATCGTAGATGTATAAGCTGTAAGGCTTGCACGCAGGCTTGTCCTTACGATGCCATTTACATTGATCCGAATAATTACACTGCTGCAAAGTGTAATTATTGCACGCATAGAGTTGACATAGGTCTTGAGCCCGCTTGTGTTATAGTCTGTCCGGAACATGCCATCATTGCAGGCGATATGGATGATCCAAATACGGAGATTTCGAAACTTCTAGCGCGCGAGACAGTTTCCGTAAGAAAGCCGGAAAAGGGAACGAAACCAAAGCTTTACTACATAGACGGCGACAGAACATCGCTTGATCCAACAGAAACATATCAGCAAGCTGACTACATGTGGTCTAGTCAGGCCTATGGAGTTGGTAAATATGCAAAGTTCGTAGAAAAGAGGATTTCCTCTTCAGCCTTGAAGCACGAAAAAAAAGAAGAAAAAGGAGTTGATGGTAAGGCTAGACGCGTTTATGATGCACCCGACAAAGGAATTCTTTGGGGATGGGAAGTTTCGGCTTACGTTTTGACGAAGGCGATTGCTGCTGGAGCATTTCTTCTTCCGTTTTCAACAGGTTTCTTTATTGACATTCCGAAAGAATTAAAACTTTTGGGACTAATAGTTTCATTTATTTTTATTTCGATTACCGGGTTGTTGTTGATAAAAGATCTGGGAAGACCCGACAGGTTTCTGTATGTTCTTCTTCGTCCTCAGTGGAAATCATGGCTTACCCGTGGAGCCTACATAATCACCTCTTTTGGTGGGGTTTTAACACTTCTGCTTGCAGTCTTTTTACTTGGTTTTGAAAATTTTTCCGCTTTGAAAGTGGTTGAGTTTATAGGGGTGGTGTTGGCGCTGCTTTCAGCTGTTTACACGGCGTTTCTTTTTGCGCAGGCGAAGGGCAGAGATTTTTGGCAAAGTCCGATGCTTGGTCTTCACATGATGACCCATTCGATAATGGCAGGATTAGCAGTTTTTCTTGTGGCTTCCTACTTTATTCAGTTTGCAGAAGACCTTAAAAAGGGTCTTGTTTATCTGACGATTTTGACAATAGTTCTCCACCTAATTTTGCTTACGGTAGAGCTTTTGACTTCTCACACAACGAAGGATGCCGAAGCAACGGTCAAAATGATTTTATATGGCGAGTTCAAGACGAGATTTTGGCTGGGAATGATCTTGCTTGGAAATATAATTCCTTTATTTCTTGTAAATGTTGCTTCAGATCTAAGTCTTGCCCTCACGGGGCTTTTTATAATTGTTGGGATGTGGTTTGCCGAAGATATATGGGTTAAAGCACCGCAGAAGCTTCCTTTGAGCTAAACGGAGTATAAGAAGTTTCTTCGGAGAGCGAGCTTGTGTTATCTTTTGCATTAGGCTATGAAAGCTGTCTCTATTTTAGGTTCCACAGGCTCGATAGGGTGTAATACGCTTGAGGTTATAGATTTTCTCGGTGATTATAAGGTTGTCGGTTTAGCTGCAGGAAGTAACATTGAAAGGTTAGCTAGACAAATAATAAGGTTTAGACCTGAGATAGTTGCGGTTAAGGATGAAGCTTGTGCAGAACGCTTGGAAAGAGAACTTTCTATACTTGGTCTTTCAAAGCATCCTAGAATATGCTTCGGTGAAGAAGGATTGACGAAGGTAGCTATTTTTGAAGAAGCTGAAATAGTTGTTTCAGCAACGGTGGGTTTTACAGGTTTTATTCCCACCTTAAGAGCAATCGAACTGGGTAAGCGGGTTGCTTTGGCAAATAAGGAGGCTTTAGTAGTTGGCGGCAAACTTATTCTGTCCGCAGCTGAAAAAAGTAGAGCAACAATTTTGCCGATAGATAGCGAACACAATGCTTTGCATCAATGTTTGAAAGGCGAAAAAATTTCAGAGGTAAAAAGACTTATTCTAACGGCTTCCGGTGGACCTTTTAGAACTAAGACAAAAAGAGAAATAGAAAGTGCTACAGTTGAAGAGGCTCTCAATCACCCGAATTGGCGAATGGGAGATAAAATCACCATAGATTCTGCTACTCTAATGAATAAAGGTTTAGAAGTAATAGAAGCACATTGGCTTTTCGGTCTAGATCAAGAAAAAATTTCCGTAATAGTGCATCCTCAATCGGTTATACATTCGATGGTCGAATTCATAGATGGTTCGATAATTGCACAGATAGGTGTGACGGATATGAAGCATGCGATTCAATATGCGCTTACTTTTCCTGAAAGGAGAAGGGGATGTCTAAATTCGTTTGATTTTCGCCTTTACCAGAAGTTAACGTTCGAAGAACCGGATTACGAAAAATTTCCATGTCTTTTGTTGGCGTATGAAGCCTTAAAGAAAGGTGAATCAATGCCTGTTGTCCTGAATGCGGCAAATGAAATAGCCGTTGAAGCTTTCCTTAATCGGAAAATACGTCTCAGCGATATACCGAAAATTATAAAGTCGGTTATGGAAAAGCATAAAGTAGAGGAAATTAAGGGAGTTGAGACAATAAAGGCGGTGGATTCTTGGGCTAGGTCAGAAGCAAAAGGTTTTGTAGAAAGATTTTCGGTGAATAAGCAATTTGACTAAGAAAACCCGTAAGCTTAAACTTGTGTATAGTTAAATTTTATGGAAGTCATCATAGCAATACTAGCAGTTATATTTGTTTTAGGAGTAGCTATAAACATACACGAGTTTGGTCATTTCATAATGGCAAAAATTTTTGGAATGCGGGTAGAAGCGTATTCGTTCTTTGGTCTTGGACCGAGAGTCTGGGGTTTTAAGATAGGACATACCGATTACCGCATTTCTGCAATTCCTCTGGGAGCTTACGTTAAGCTTTATGGAGACGAAGTTACAGCACCTTTAGAAGGAGGAGCCTCACAGAAAGAGCATGTTCCGGAGAAAGAGCTTTATGAGCTTCGTCCTCGCTGGCAGAAGTTTTTGGTTATCATCGGCGGACCGCTTATGAACATACTTTTGGCACTTGCGATACCGTTTTTTATAGCTCTTTTTTACGGTGTTCCGTCAAATCCTGCCCCGATAGTCGGTTTTGTAAAGCCTGGTGGTGAGGCTGAGAAGGCTGGTTTGAGGGTAGGTGATAGGATAATCAAATTCGATGGAGTTGAAAATCCAACTTGGCGAAGAATAGAAAGAGACGCTCTTTTGGCTCCAGGAAAGGCTATTCCTGTTGTTGTAGAGCGTGAAGGTCAGATCGTTGAACTTACCATTAAACCTTTGGCAATTACCGAAGCCGGCCAGACGGCTGGCATTCTAGATTTTGAACCTGACTTTGGAAGTGAGCCTGTCGTAGTAGGTAGAATAGAGCCGACGATGCCAGCAGCTGAATCCGGATTGCAGGTGGGAGATTGGATAGTATCTGTTAACGGAAAAGTTGTTCGAAATCGCCAGGAGATGAAGAAAATAATTAACGAGCTAAAAGATCGACCAATTAAGCTTCAAGTAAACCGAAACGGAGAAAGGTTAGAAATAGAAACCAGAGCTGTAGAGAGGAACGGCGATTGGCTCATAGGGATCGCTTTTAATAATACTCTTTCCGGAGCAAGGGAATCTGTAGGAGTATTAGGGGCAATGGCTTTTGCTTGGGAGACAAACGTAGAAATTTTGAGAATGACTGCAAAAGCTTTCGGGCAAGTTTCTACCGGAGAAAGATCCGCCCGCGACACAGTATCTGGACCTATCGGAATAGTTCAAATAATTGTTCAGATGGTGTTTGCAGCTGGTTTTTTGGGGCTTCTTTCGCTATTAGGAATAATCAGCTTAAATCTCGGCGTGATAAATCTATTGCCTATACCGCTTCTCGATGGTGGCCAAATAATGATGCTTGGGATAGAAAAAGTTTATGACATTTTCGGAAAGACAATGCCTATGGTGGTTAAGGAAAGAATTCAAATGGTTGGGTTGGCTATAATTTTGCTTCTCATTCTTCTTACCACCTTCAATGACATCTCACGATTCTTCAGATGAAAAAGGAGGAAGGCAAGCCTGAAATATCTATTTTTCTGCCGGTTTATAATGAAGAAGAAAACCTGAAGCTTCTTCACGAAAAGATACAGAAGGTTCTAGAGCGTATTAATCGAAAAGCTGAAGTTATATATATTGACGACGGCTCTACGGACAGTTCTCTTAGAATTCTCAGGCAGATAGCTTCAACAGATGAGAGGGTCAGGGTTATAGCTTTGCGCAGAAATTATGGACAAACTGCTGCAATGAGTGCTGGTATAGACGCTTCGAGAGGAGATATCTTGATTCCCATGGATGCTGATTTGCAAAATGATCCGGAAGACATTGAAAAGCTTTTGGAAAAAATAGAGCAAGGTTATGACGTAGTTTCTGGGTGGAGGAAAAATCGTAAGGATAGGCTTTTCTCGCGAAGAATGCCCTCCGTGATTGCCAACAAAATAATTTCTTGGATAAGCGGAGTTTATCTGCATGATTACGGATGTAGCTTGAAGGCTTATCGGCGAGATGTCTTGAAAGACGTAAAGCTTTATGGTGAGATGCATCGCTTTATACCGATTTACGCTAGCTGGGCTGGCGCAAAAGTCACAGAGATAGTGGTAAATCATCATGCTCGTAAGCATGGAAGGTCAAAATATGGAATTTCTAGAACCTTCAAAGTGATTTTTGACTTGATGACCATAAAATTCATGGCTTCTTATCAAACAAAGCCATTATATGTTTTCGGGACGTTTGGTTTAATATCACTGGCATTATCGCTATTTGCAGGTTTATGGGCTTTTTATCTGAAATTTTTCAACGGGGTTTCGTTCATACTGACGCCTTTGCCGATAATAGCAGTTGTTATGTTAGCTATATCTATTCAGTTTTTTCTTATGGGACTTCTTGCTGAGATGCTAGTTAGGACTTATCATGAGTCGCAAAGTAAACCAATATATTCGATTCGCGAAAAAATAGGTTTTGATGAAGAAATTAGCACTCCATAAGGACTTAAAATGTGCGGAATAGCTGGTTGGTTTGATTTTGAAGGAGGGTCTCCGAGTAGTTCCAAACAAGTGCTCAGCTCAATGTGCAAGGAAATGACTCACCGAGGTCCTGACTCTGAAGGGTTTTGGTTCGGTGATGAAGCTTGTCTCGGAATGAGAAGGCTTTCAATCATTGATCTGGAAACAGGCGATCAGCCTGTTTTTAACGAAAATAAGACCGTAGTTGCTGTGATGAATGGCGAAGTTTACAACTTTCGAGAGCTAAGGAAGGAACTTGAAAATCGTGGACACTCTTTCAGAACAAAATCAGATACAGAAATTCTGCCTCATCTTTACGAAGAATTCGGGGAAGAGATGGTGAAGCATCTAAACGGTATGTTTGCCTTCGCCTTATGGGATGCTCTCAACAAGAAACTTTTAATTGCTCGTGATAGGTTCGGTGAAAAACCTCTTTATTATGGTTTTTTTGATAAAAAGTTGATTTTTGCTTCTGAGCCGAAGGTTTTGCTTCGTCATCCTTCCGTAAGCAAAAAACTAGACTTAAAGGCTTTGCAATATTATCTTTCTTTCGACTACGTTCCGGCACCTCTCTCGATTTACGAGGGTATAAGGAAGTTGCCACCTGCTCATGTGTTAAAAGTTGATAAAGGCAAAGTTTTTATTGAAAAATACTGGAAACTTACTTTTTCCCCCAAACTAAAAGTTTCTTTTCGGGAAGCTTCAGAAGAATTACGAAGACTCCTAGAAGAGTCTGTTAACATGAGATTGATTTCGGATGTGCCGTTAGGTGTTCTACTCTCTGGCGGCATAGATTCTTCAACAGTAGCGTATTTTGCAAGCCAGAAGGAAAAGACGAAGACTTTCTCGATAGGCTTTAATGAAGCTTCTTTTGATGAGTCTTACTACTCAAGAATCGTTGCAAGGCATCTTGGAACAGAGCATCATGAAGAGGTTTTAAATGTTGAAAAAGCCTACGAAATTATATTTTCAGTAGGAAAGTGGCTTGACGAACCTTTGTCAGATAGTTCTTTAATACCGACCTATCTTCTTTCTAGATTTGTGCGTAGAGAAGTCAAAGTAGCGCTTGGCGGTGATGGAGGGGATGAAATATTCGCTGGTTATCCAATGTATTTTGCTCATAAAGTTGCGAAGATTTATGAGAAAATTCCAAGATTTTTTAGAAGAAACGCGATCGAGCCTCTTGTTAATTCCCTGCCGGTTTCAGCGAAAAATCTTCCGTTCGATTATAGAGCGAAAAGGTTCGTCATGGCAGCTGATTACGACATGGTTGCGCGTCATCATCTGTGGTTTGGGTCTTTCTCGACAAAAGAGCAGGAAAGGTTACTGAAGAAGGAAGTATTCGATTCGGTGAAAATAGATATTTACGATCTTGCTAGGGAAAGCTTGAGTGAGTGTGATGCTACTGATGATGTTGAAAGAGCTCAATTTCTCGATATGCAGTTTTACTTAGCTGAAGATATTTTAGCGAAGGTTGATCGGGCTTCGATGGCTGTTTCATTAGAAGTGAGAGCTCCTTTCTTGGATCATAGAATTGCAGAGTTTGTTGCAAAGCTTCCAGTTGAATACAAACTAAAGGGAGGTAAAGGGAAGAGAATTTTGAAGGAAGTGATGAAAAAAGCTTTACCAGAAGAGATTTTAAATCGTCGGAAAAAGGGTTTCGGAATGCCGATAGCGGAATGGATCAACACGAGTCTAAAGCCTTTGATTGACGATCTTCTCAGTCCCGCTAAAATAAAGCAACAAGGGCTTTTTGATGAAAATTTTGTTCAGAAATTGCTACTAGAGCATAGAGAGAGAAAGAAGTCTAACCATAAGCAAATATGGACTTTGCTCATTTTTCAGACATGGTATGACAATTTTATGAAATAGGTGGCAGTGCATTGTGTTGTAAAATGAAATTATGGATACAATAGTTGCACTAGCTACGCCTGAAGGCAGAAGTGCTATAGCAGTGATTCGTCTGAGTGGTAGAGATAGCCTTGAGATAGTTAGCAAGCTTCTAATAGATGAAAACTTTAGTCCAAAGCCTCGATACGCTAGTTTGCGGAAAATTTATGATCCTGAAACTAGGGAATTGATTGACGAAGCGGTAGTTACTTACTTTAAGGCTCCGTTTTCTTTCACGGGTGAAGATATAGTTGAAATAAGCTGCCATGGCTCTCCAATAGTCGTTCGTCAAATTTTAGATGCCTGCTTGAAGCTGGAAGCAAGAATGGCGTCTCCAGGCGAATTTTCTCTGCGGGCGCTCATGAATGGAAAGATGAATCTTTCGCAGGTCGAGGCTATAAGAGACTTGATAGAAGCTCAGACTTTAGCCGCTGCAAAACAATCGTTAAGGCAAATGCAAGGTGAGCTTTCTAGTTTGCTTCAACCTTTGAAGGAAGGTTTATTGGAAGTAATAGTTATTCTTGAATCCGCGCTGGAGTTTGTGGAGGATGATTTGCCTGAATATCAAATGGACGAGATCAAAACTAAACTTTATGAAATAGTAAAACAGATTGAAAGAATGTCTTCTACCTTCAAAGCAGGAAGACTTCTTAGAGAAGGATTGAAAATAGCACTCGTAGGAAGGCCGAACGTTGGTAAGTCTAGCCTTTTTAATGCCCTAGTAGGTTACGAGAGAGCAATAGTTACCGAAATCGCCGGCACAACTCGTGATAGCCTTCACGAAAGTTTTAGCATAAATGGCATACCTATTCGTCTAAGCGATACTGCAGGATTGAGAAAAACAGATGACATAGTTGAGAGTATAGGCGTTCAAAGAACACGAAAAGTCATTGCTGACGCGGATTTGGTGATCTTTGTTGTTGATTGTTCTCAGGATTTAACTAAAGAAGACTATGAGATTCTTAGTGAGATAGAGGACATGCAGCATCTGATAGCTATAAACAAAGTTGACATAAAGCAGGTGGAATTGGTTGAGAAGTTTAACGGCAAGAACGTTGTAGAAGTTTCTGCAAAAACTGCTCAGGGAGTAGATGATTTAAGAAGAGCAATCATAAAGCCTTTTTTATCAAGAAATTCGGCAGCTGAAGAAAAAGGTTTTCTAGTGACTGATGCAAGACATGCTGATTTATTAATTAGGGCAAAAAAAGAAATAGAAAAATCCCTAGAATTGCTAGATCAAAAAGCGAGTGAAGAAATTGTTCTTACTGGGCTTCACAATGCAATGAGGTTTTTAGGGGAGATAACAGGAGAAACAACAACAGAAGACATACTAAATCGAATTTTCTCAACCTTCTGCATAGGTAAGTAGATTTTTAGAGTTTCTCTTGAGCTGGTATAATTCTTTTGAAGGATTAAAAGCTATGTTCGATGAAGTGTTTGATGTGGTTGTCATAGGAGCTGGACACGCTGGGTGCGAAGCAGCATCGGCCTGTGCAAGAATGGGAGTAGAAACGGCTCTGATTACCATAAACCTCGACTTAATAGGACAGATGTCCTGTAATCCAGCTATAGGAGGTATTGCAAAAGGTCATCTCGTTAGAGAAATAGATGCTTTGGGCGGAATAATGGGAAGAGTTATTGATAGGACGGGAATTCAGTTTCGCTTACTAAATCGCTCTCGTGGTCCAGCCGTCCGAAGCCCTCGCGCTCAGGCGGATAGAAGTTTGTATAGGATGGAGATGCGCCGAATGCTTGAAGCTACACCTAATTTACATTTACGACAGGGAACAGTGGTAGATCTGATAGTGAAGAATGACAGAGTTTTAGGAGTAGAACTACAAGACACTCGAAGAATAGGCGCAAAAGCAGTTATAGTTGCAACTGGGACTTTCCTAAATGGGACTATTCATACAGGACAGAAAACTTTCTCAGCAGGTCGAGCGGGCGAACCCGCTTCGTTAGAGTTGGCAGAGAGTTTAAAAAGACTAGGTTTTCCTGTCGGGAGACTAAAAACGGGAACTCCTCCAAGGCTGGATGGAAGGACAATTGATTGGGACGCTTTCGAGCCGCAGCCAGCAGACGAGAACCCAGTCGCCTTTTCCTTCTCGACTGAAAAAATAGAGCAGCCACAAATAACTTGTTACATAGGTTATACATCTGAAAGGCTGCATCAAAAGATACGGGATAATTTGCATCTCTCGCCTCTTTACTCTGGAAGAATAAAAGGGATAGGTCCTAGATACTGTCCTTCGATAGAGGATAAGGTTGTTAAGTTTGCTGACAAAAATCGTCATCAACTATTTCTTGAGCCGGAAGGACATAACACAAACGAAGTTTATCTGAATGGCTTTTCAACGTCTCTTCCTGCGGAGCTTCAACAAGAATTGGTTAGAATGATTCCGGGTTTGGAGGAAGTGAAAATAATTCGTCCTGGTTATGCAATTGAATACGACTTCGTAGATCCAAGACAAATAAAACCTACAATGGAAACAATAAAGGTAAAAGGACTTTTTTTCGCAGGACAAATAAATGGAACTACTGGTTACGAGGAAGCCGCTTGTCAGGGGTTGATCGCAGGAATAAATGCTGCTTTGCAAGTCAAAGGGCGTCCTGCTTTTCAGCTGAGAAGAGATGAAGCCTACATAGGTGTTCTGATAGACGATTTGATCCGTAATGGGGTTGATGAACCTTACCGAATTTTTACCTCGCGAGCTGAAGCAAGGCTACTTCTTCGTCACGATAATGCGGATCGTCGGTTAATGCCAAAAGGATATGAGCTAGGGCTGATAGGTGATTTAGATTGGGAAAAGTTCAATCGCAGAAGAGACCTTATCATGAAACTTCATAGAGTACTTGAAAACACCAGATTTAAGCGTTCCTCGGTAGAATATGCTTCTCTTTCTCAGCTTCTTGGATGTGATTTAGGAGACTCTATTTCATTAGCTCAACTTTCTCAGAGGCAGGGAGTAAGTTCTGAATTGATACACAGACTTTTGCCAGAATCTATAAAATCTGAGACAAGTTTGAAAGAGCTAGAATCGGCTCTTGCTGATATTCTTTACAAAGGATACATTGAAAACCAAAAAATTGCTTATGAAAGGATTCACCATCATGATAACATGAAAATTCCTGAAGGATTTGATTTTCGTAAAATTGCAGGGCTTTCACGTGAAATGGTAGAAAGACTCGAACGGGTTAGACCTCAAACTTTCGGTCAACTTAGGAGAATAAGTGGTCTTACTCCTGCCGCAGTTTCCACGGTTCTTGTTTATCTTATGGCTAACAAGTCTGATAGATGTGTCACGTGACACATAACAAAGCAAAAACATTTTGACAAAAACCTTTTTTGTGGTATTTTGTTTGTGTTTTTGTTTGGATGGGGAAAGTTATTGCTATAGCTAATCAGAAAGGCGGTGTCGGTAAGACGACTACGGCTATAAACTTGGCAGCTAGCTTGGCTATTGAGGAAAAACTAGTACTTTTGGTGGATGCCGATCCGCAAGCTAACGCAACTTCGGGAGTTGGCTTTTCGAGGATAGAAAAAAGAAAATCCCTTTATGACGTAATTATTGGAAGAAGCAAGATAAAAGAGGTTATACAGCCAACGGAGCTGCCTTTGTTAATGGTCCTTCCTTCGGACAGAAATCTTGCGGGGGCTGAAGTTGAGCTTGTTGAAATAGAAGATAGGGAATATGTGTTGAAAAAAGCGATAGACGTAGTAAAACGAGAATATGATTTTATAATAATTGACTGTCCTCCTTCGCTAGGTTTATTGACCATAAATAGTTTGACTGCGGCTGATTCACTACTTGTTCCAATACAGTGTGAGTATTTCGCTTTAGAAGGAGTCACGGAACTTTTTGATACTCTGGCTAAGTTAAGAAGAGCGCTCAATCCAAATTTAGCTATAGAAGGGTTGTTACTTACAATGTACGATGAAAGAACAAACTTATCGGCTGCAGTTGCGAAGGATTTAAGGGATTTTTATGGAGATCAAGTCTTCAAAACCGTTATACCTAGAAATGTTAGGCTAGCTGAGGCGCCTAGCTACGGAAAGCCTATAATCTTATACGATATTCGTTCAAAAGGAGCGGAAAGTTATATTCAGTTAGCAAAGGAGATATTAAATCATGACCAGAAAAGCATTGGGTAGAGGCCTAAGTGCTTTGTTAGGCGAGAGAGATTCCGAAGAAAAAGAAGAATTGATCGAAGTGGATTTGGACTTAATAGAACCGAATTCAGAACAACCAAGAGTCAGATTTGGACAAAAGGAGTTAGAAGAACTTGCTCAGTCAATAAAAGAAAATGGCGTGGTTCAACCTGTAGTGGTTAGAAGGGTAGGCGAAAAATATCAACTAATAGCAGGAGAAAGAAGATGGAGAGCTGCTCAAATAGCAGGCCTTAGGAAAATTCCTGCTTTAGTAAAAGAAGTTTCTGAAGACAAATTGTTGGAACTTGCTTTAGTAGAGAACATTCAGAGACAAGAATTAAATCCGATGGAAGAAGCAAGGGCTTACAAGAGACTTATAGAAAAATTTGGTTTAACGCAAGAAGTTATAGCAAAAAGAGTTGGGAAAGATAGAACTGCCATAGCTACTTATCTAAGATTATTGAAGCTACCTTCAGGAATACAGGCTTTAGTAGAAGAAGGTAAACTAACAGTAGGTCATGCAAAAGCTATTTTGATGTTAGAAAAAGATGAATCGAAATGGGAGGCTGCGAGAAAGATAATAGATCAGAAGCTTTCGGTTAGGGATGCAGAAAAGTTATCTAAGAAACTAAGCGAGAGCAAACATACATCAGCAGAAAGAAAAGAAACAAAGGATGCGAATATAATGGCAGCAGAAGCTAGGTTAAGGCAACATCTGAAGACAAAAGTAACTATAATTCCAGACAAAAAAGGAAAAGGCGGCAGAATAGAAATAGAATACTACAATTCTTCTGAGCTTGACTTTTTATATCAAAGATTGATGAGATGCTAAATTTCTTTACGACTTTCATTCGATCATAAATATTTGGCATACTGAATAATGTGATGATCATCCTTATAGGTGAATCTCTGGGCTGGCAAGAATTGTTGTTGATAGGGACGCTAGCCTTAATTTTTTTAGGCCCTAAAAGGCTGCCTCAAGTAGCAAAAAGGATAGGAAAAACCATAGCCGAAATAAAAAGAGCGGGACAAGAATTTAGAAGGGCTTGGGAACAAGAGATAGAATTGGAAGAGCACGAGAAGAAATTTTTAAGGAATCCCCTCGATGAAAATCTTATAATTGCCGAGGAAAAATACAGCTATCTGAATTCTGATTCTTCTAATTTTTCAGGTTCAGAAAACAGAACTCAAGGAAAAAGTGACGGAATAGCTCAGGTTAATCAGAAGCAAAACTGGCTATAAAAATGGCAGAGAGAGAAGAAGAATTAGGCGCACAAATGTCCTTTTTAGAACACTTAGACGAGTTACGTCGTCGTTTGATATACTGCGTTCTTTTTATAGGCGTGTCCTTTCTTGTTTGCTGGTTTTTTTCAGATAAGATCTACAACTTTTTAGCAATTCCTGTCCAAAACGCCTTGAGAGAGGCTCAACAAAGGGAGATAACTATTGAAGGATTGACGGGAGAAGAGAAAATACTTTCTATTTCCAATTTGAAGGAAGGCGATAAGGGTGTTTATGTGTTCGATAGGGGAACGAGAATAGGGGGTATTTGGATTCCAGCGGGAGTGGCTGTTTCTGCATACGTGGCTAAGGATTCTGAGGGGAAAATAGGACTTTTTACAAATGACGAAATTTTTTCTGGTGGATTCGTAATTCCAAGAGGTGTCAAGTTACCGATAGATTTTGAAGTATCGGGTGCAAGTCCTGATGAGAAGATGATAGTGACGACAGCTGTTGAGCCATTTACTCTTTATGTTACGGTTTCTCTTTACACGGCTCTTGCTTTGTCTATTCCATTCATTCTGTTTCAAGCATGGGTGTTTATTTCACCGGCTCTTTACAAGCATGAAAAGGCTTATGTAGTTCCTTTGATCTTTCTTTCGACAGTATCTTTCGTTATAGGTGCAGCGTTTGCTTATTATATTCTTTTCCCACCTGCGGTAAGGTATTTGCTTTTTCTGGGTGAGGATTTTCGTTTGATGTTGCGGGCGAGTGATTATTTTGATTTTATAACTTTGATAATGCTAGCAATGGGTGTAATTTTTCAGATGCCGGCGGTTACCTATGTTCTTGCAAGAATAGGAATAGTTAATGCCAAAATGCTTTTGAGTAATTGGAGAATTGCGTTGATTATTATCTTATTTGTAGCAGCTATTATCTCACCTACAGGTGATATTCCAAACATGCTTTTGTTTGCTTTTCCAATGGTTGCTTTATATTTGGTTTCAATATTTGTGGCATGGTTTTTTGGGAGAGATAGAGTTACTGCGCAAAGCAACCAAATCTAATCTTTCATACATCTTGAACGACAGAGAATATCTGGTAAAATTTAGTCAGAAAAGTTTTTGGAGGACGAAAGCCGTGAGAGAAGCTTTAGTATTTTTTGTTCTATTGCTTTTTTGTTTGCAATCATTTTCGCAGGAGAATCAGCCTCAAGACGTTACTCAGAAACCGAGAAAAGTAAAGAAGGAAATGTCAAAAGTTTATAAAGACTGGTTGAATAAGGACGTAGCCTACATAATTACTCCTGAGGAAAAGAAAGCTTTTCTAGCTTTAGAAACTGATGAGGAAAGAGAGAATTTTATTGAGAACTTCTGGCGAAGACGTGATCCGAATCCTGATACGGAAGAAAACGAATTCAGAGAGGAATACTACGAGAGAATTGCTTATGCGAACGAGCACTTCACTTCTGGGATACCGGGTTGGAAAACTGACAGAGGTAGAATTTACATAATGTTCGGAAAACCGGATTCAATAGAATCATATCCTGCGGGAGGAGTTTATAATCGTCCCAGCTGGGAAGGTGGTGGCACGACAAGCACTTATCCTTTTGAAATATGGTTTTATAGGCACATAGAGGGCGTTGGTAGTGGTATAGAGATAGAATTTGTTGATCCTACGGGAACGGGTGAGTACAGAATAGCCAGAAGTCCCTATGAAAAGGATGCTTTATTGATGGTTCCGGGAGCAGGTCTCACATTAGCCGAAGAGTTAGGACTTGCTGATAAAGCCGATAGGATTTCCGGACAATACAACAACACACTGAATTTTATGCGTGAACAGGACATGCCTTTCCGACGCTTGGAAATTCTGACCGCTTTGCAAAGACCACCTCAAGTTAAGTTTACGGACCTTCAAGCAAGCCTTGATTCGCCGGTTATAGACACAAATCCCTTGGATTTTGATGTGAGAGTTGATTTCTTCCGTCAATCAGATAATCAAGTTATCACGGCTTTTACGATCCAAACCGATAATCGCGAGCTAACTTTTGAGGAAGAAGGAGGGCTTCCGACAGCTAAGATAAACATTTTCGGTAGAATTACAGCTGTTAGTGGAAAGCGTTCTGGGATATTTGAAGATTCTGTAGTTACACATGCTTCGCCACAAGAGCTTGCGGAAATGAAAGAAAGGAAATCTATTTATCAAAAGGCTATAACGCTTGCGCCCGGAAGATACAAAATAGATGTAATTGTTCGAGACGTGGTTAGTGGAAGTCGTGGTGTTAGAAGCGTAGGCTTTGAAGTTCCAAAATACGAGCCTGAAAAGCTTTCCACCTCTACGCTAATTCTCGCTTCTAAGCTTCGTTACACAACTGAACAAGATATAGGAGGAATGTTCGTAATAGGGAGAGAAAAGGTTATTCCGAACCTCTCAGGCGAGTTTAAGAAAGGACAAGACGTTGGGATCTACATGCATATTTACAACGCAGGCATAGATCAGACAACCTTACGACCAGCTGTAGATGTTGACTATGTAATCTTAAGAGAAGGCAAGGAACTTTTCAGACAAAAGGAAGATTGGAATGATCTAAATGACTACGGACAAAGACTGACTATAGCCAAACTTCTTCCTACAACACAGCTGCCTGTAGGTGACTACGAAATAAAAATCCTCGTAAGAGACAGAGTTAACACTCAAAATAAGCCGATAGAGGCTTCTGCAAAGTTTAGAATTGTTCAATAATTTAGCCGAAAAGCTGACTCTATTAGAGTCGGCTTTTCCATTTTATTATGTATGAATTTGCAGTAACACCTGCGATAACTCAGATTCGCCGTCCTGGTGTCAAGATAACAGAAGTAGAGCCAAATAGTTTAGGCGATGAGTTAGGCTTGGAGCCAGAAGATAGAATTGTCCGTGTAAATGGTCACGTAATCCGAGATTATCTTGATTTTCGCTTTCAAACTTCAGGAGAAAACTTCCTGACTCTCATAGTCAAAAAGAAAAATGGCGAAACTTGGGAATTAGAAGTTGAGAGAGAGGAAGGCGAGGATTTTGGCTTATCTTTTGAGCAGATTGTTCCTCGTCAATGCGCAAATGATTGTATTTTTTGTTTTTGCAAAGGAAATCCTAAGGATGCCAGACCTAGCCTTTTCGTAAGAGATGAAGATATAAGACTTTCATTCCTTTACGGCAACTACACGACCTTAACTTCAGTAACTCAAGACGAGCTAAATAGAATCGTGGAGCAAAGACTATCACCTCAATATGTGTCAGTTCACGCAACAGACCTAAAGACAAGAGCCTATCTTCTAAACATAGATGAAAAACGGGCTGACATATCTGAAAAGCTGAAGTTTTTGTTAGACAATAATATTCAAATTCACGCTCAGATAGTTTTGTGCCCCAAAATAAATGACGGAAAAATCTTGGAGAAAACTCTTAGAGATTTAGCTTCTTTTCATCCTGGAGTCGTTTCTGTGGCGATTGTGCCTGTGGCTTTGACTCAATACAACACTGACGTTAGGCTTACGAGAGTAACTCCTCAGTTTTGTCGTCAAACAATAAATCAAGTTGAAAACTTACAAAAAGAGTTTCGGCGCCGTTTGGGGACTACATTTGCCTTTTTAGGAGATGAGATCTACATAAAGGCTGGCATGCCAATACCTTCACGCCGTCACTATGGTGACTATCCGCAAATAGAAGACGGAGTCGGAATGGTTCGCGCTTTTTTGGACTCTTTCGATAAATTTCTAAGAAATGTAAGGAAAGCAAAATTTTCAGCATTTAGAATCAATTCGAATAAAAGAACAAGAAAAGAGGCTATCTCAGTGGCAAAATGGGATTTTTTACCGAAGGTGGAAAGAGTTGATAGCCTTGATGGAACGATTTTAACTGGAGAAATGTTCGCGCCCATTTTAACCGCGAAAGTAGAAGAGCTTAACTCATTGATCGGGTCGAAGTTAAGAGTTTTAGCGGTTAAAAATTCCTATTTTGGTGGAGATGTGGCAGTTTCAGGTCTTCTTACTGGACGCGATTTTCTTTCTATTACAAACCGAGTGCAAGGAAACTTCGTTATAATTCCAAAACACGCGATAAAAACGGATGAACCGATATTTCTTGACGGAATGAAATTTGACCATTTGAGCGAAGTTTACAAAGTTCCGATATATGCTTTTGACCTAGAAGATTTCTTTAGATTCATCGTCTTAAATCTGAAATGAAAGCGCTTCATTTTGATGGTAGAAATTTAGCTTTATGCGATGTAGAAAAGCCAGAGAGGGAAGGCGAAGCTTTGGTGCGAGTTCTGAAATCAGGTATATGCAAAACGGATTTGGAAATAATTCGCGGTTATGCAAAGTTTAGAGGGACTTTAGGACATGAATTCGTTGGGATAGTCGAGCGTGCGGAAAGCAGTGATTGGATAGGGAAAAGAGTTGTTGGAGAGATAAATGTAGGATGCGGGCGTTGTCATGTTTGCAAGCAAGGCGATTCAAGACATTGTTCGGACAGGACGGTCCTCGGAATATTAGGGCGTGACGGTGCACATGCAGAGTATCTAACCTTACCCTTGCGAAATCTTCTTAAGGTTCCTGATGGAGTTAGCGATGAAGAGGCAGTCTTTGTTGAACCTTTATCAGCGGCGTATGCTATAACCGAGCAGGTTGAAATATTACCAGAAACAAAGGTTTTAGTCATCGGCGACGGAAAGCTAGGTTTGCTTTGCGCAATGACTCTTGCATTGAAGAGCAAAGATGTCAGTATTTTGGGAAAGCATAAACAAAAGCTTGATATAGCTGAAAGTCAGAATATTAACTCGATTTTGTTAGAATCTCTTGCGAAACTACCGAAGAAAAGCTTTGACGTAGTTGTAGAAGCCAGCGGAAACAAAACTGGATTTGAGATAGCGCTTGAGATGATAAAGCCTCGTGGAAAGCTGGTTTTGAAGTCAACCTTTCATGGTAGCACTAAAGCTGAAATGTGGAAGGTAGTGGTTGAAGAAATCTCCATTGTAGGTTCTAGATGTGGAAGATTTGCGCCTGCGTTAGAGTTGCTTGAGAGAAAGCAAATACATGTTACTAAGCTAATATCGGAAGAATTCTCGATAAATGAAGGATTAAAAGCTTTTGAAAAGGCTTCTCAAAAGGGCGTTTTGAAGGTTCTAATCTCAATGTAGAAAAACAGACATGTGATATACTACAAGAAAGATTATTGCGAAAGAAAAGGAGCATTCAGTCATGAGAACAAAGGTTTTACTCGCTTTTATGGTTTTCGTTGCGGGCTTTCTTTTTGGAGCTTTTGTATTTAAGCCGATCGTTGCGGAGAAAGATGCGAGATCGTTATCAAGAGAGATGTCAGAAGTCTTTTACTCGGTGGTTAGAAAAGTAGAACCTTCTGTTGTTAGTGTCAGAGCAAGATATAGGGCGGCTTCTGAGATAGCTTTTAGTTCAGGGAATCAACAAAACGATAAACCTGATGAACGTCTCTATCGTGAAAGGCCTTTTAGGGCGAATTATGCTGTTGGAAGCGGTTTTATTGTCGAAAAAAGCGGCTATGTTTTGACAAACTATCACGTCGTTGAAAATGCCATAAGAGTTGTTGTAACACTACAAAATGGTGAGGAATATCCAGCAAAACTAGTAGGCGCCGACGAAGAAACGGACCTTGCCGTTTTGAAGATTGATGCGAAGAAGGAACTTCCGACAGTCATTTTTGGTGATTCAGACTCTGTTCAGATAGGAGAATGGGTTTTAGCCATAGGTTCGCCGTTTGGACTTGATCAATCTGTTACTGCAGGTATAGTTTCACAAGTAAAGCGAGAGACTCCTTTTGCATCGCCTTTTCAAAGATTTATCCAGACTGACGCAGCAATAAATCGAGGAAATTCTGGTGGACCACTTGTAAATATGAATGCAGAGGTGATAGGCGTGAACTCTCAAATCGCAACTTTAACAGGCAACTTCAGTGGTGTAGGATTCGCTTTGCCATCAAAGGAGGCAATTTTTGTTTATCGTCAAATAATTCAACATGGCAGAGTTCGTAGAGGATATTTAGGTGTCAATCTTGACTCTGTAAGGAGTGAGTTTGCAAAAGTTTATGGATTAGAAAGCGCAAATGGAGCAATAATAACGAACGTAGCTGGAAAAGATACTCCTGCGGGGCGGGCAGGCCTTCAAGTTGGAGATGTAATTATAGGTTTTAACGATGAGAAAGTTCAAAATGCTCATGATCTGATCATGAAAATAGCAACGGTGGAGCCGGAAAAGGAAGTCAAAATAACGTATTTAAGAGAAAACAGCGATTCACTTGAGCGCAGAGAGGCTGTTGTAAAGCTAGGTGAAAGACCTTCTACTAGGGTGTCTGTTGATGAGGAAAGGCCTAAAAGAAGCGACATTTCTCCATTTGGATTGGTTTTATCGGATTTAACACCTTCTCTTGCGAAAACTTATAACTACGAAGGTGAAAAAGGTGTTTTAGTAAAGGAAGTAGATGCCAGTAGCTTTCTTAACGATTTGAGAATTTCAAGCGGAGCAGATTTAATAGGACGTGGAGACCTAATTCAAAGAGTAAATCGTCAACAGGTTACGGATATACGTTCTTTTAATGAAATTGCGGGAAGGCTGAAACCCGGCGATGCCGTTGTCATGCATGTTGCAGGTTACAACCGCAGGACCCAAAGCATTCAGAAAAGGATTATTCAGTTTACGGTTCAACAATAAGGAGAATTCGAAATGATGAGAGCACAAAGTTCTGCACAAAAATACTACAACTACATAGGCGGAGAATGGGTAGAATCATCTTCAGGAGAATGGTTTGAGAACATAAATCCTGCTGATACAAGCGATGTTATAGGTATCTTTCCAAAATCAAATGCTGAAGATGTAAGTAGAGCAGTTCAAGCCGCAGCCAATGCAGCAGATAGATGGCGTCGAACGCCTGCTCCAAAACGAGCAGAGATTCTTTTTCGGCTAGGTGAAATTCTGCGTCGTAACAAAGATTTTTACGCAGAACAGATGACTCGTGAAATGGGAAAAGTTATCAAAGAAGCCGGTGGAGATGTGCAAGAAGCTATAGATTGCACTTATTTTGCTGCGGGGGAAGGTAGGCGTCTGCACGGATTTACCACGCCTGCTGAGATGCCCAACAAAGCAGCGATGTGTGTCCGCCAGCCAGTAGGAATTTGTGGGCTGATAACTCCATTTAATTTTCCGATGGCGATACCATCTTGGAAGCTAATGCCTGCTTTAATCTGTGGAAATACGGTAGTTTTAAAGTCTGGTGAGGACGTTCCGCTTTCTGCCGTTAATTTGGTTAAGGCATGCGAAGAAGCAGGTATTCCGCCGGGAGTTGTCAATCTAATAAATGGAGATGCAGAAGCTGGTAAAGCTTTAGTAGAAAATGAAAAGGTTCGCTTGATTTCCTTTACTGGTTCGACAGAAACAGGGCGTTTAATTGCTGAGCAATGTGCTCGTCAGAACAAAATTGTAAGCCTTGAAATGGGCGGCAAGAATGCCATTATCGTAATGGATGACGCTGCTATTGATAATGCAATAGAAGGCTCTTTGTGGGGTGCTTTCGGGACGAGCGGTCAAAGATGCACTGCTTCTTCTAGACTGGTTGTTCACAAGAAAATTTACAAGGAATTCGTCGAAAAATTCGTTGAACGGACGAAGAACTTAAAAGTAGGAAACGGGCTCGACCCAACAACCGACGTAGGGCCGGTCATAAATGAGCAGGCAGTTCAAAAAATTCTTGGCTATATTGAGATAGGAAAGAATGAGGACAGAGCAAAACTGGCTTGCGGAGGCAACCGTTTGACAGAGGGCGAATACGCGAAAGGCTATTTCATCGAACCTACAGTCTTTGTTGATGTTGAACCCGGCATGAGGATCGAGCAGGAGGAAATCTTCGGTCCTGTAACAGCAATAATTCCTTTTTCGACTTTAGACGAAGCCATCGAAATAGTAAATGGCGTAAAATATGGGCTTTCTTCAGCCATTTATACGCAGGACGTTAATAAAGCTTTTTATGCCTTACAAGAGCTTTACACTGGTATCTGCTACGTGAATTCGGCAACCATTGGGGCAGAAGTTCATCTTCCTTTTGGTGGCACAAAAGCCACTGGAAATGGACATAGAGAGGCAGGAACTCAAGTTCTTGATATTTTTTCCGAATGGAAAGCAATTTACATAGACTACTCTGGCAAGCTTCAGAAAGCTCAGATAGATGTAGTTGAGGTTTAATGGGTAAAATTTTTGCAAATTTCCTTTGAGCGGGATTGATTTTTTGTCCCACTTCTTATAGTTTTATCTCAAAACTGAATGATTGCTCATTCAAAAATTTTATGGTGAAGCAACTTCGTTACAGTAACTCTTCAAATAAAGTTTTAGCCGGAGACAAAAAGGAAGCGATTCTTAGAGCGGCTATAAAAGTCTTTTCGCAGAATGGCTTTTTCAACTCCAAAGTTTCAGATGTTGCGCGTCAAGCGGGAGTCGCCGATGGAACCGTTTATCTTTATTTCAAGAATAAAGATGACATTTTGCATTCTATTTTCAGGCATGCGATGGAAATTTTCATTGAAGAAGCAAAAAAGAAGATAGAAAATCTGGACGATCCTGCAGAAAAACTTCGACAAATAGCTCGGTTACATCTAGAAAAACTTGGGCAAGACAGAGATTTAGCCGTAGTCTTTCAGGTTGAGCTTCGAGGCTCAACTAAATTCATGGAAGAATTCTCAACTACAGCGTTTGCTGATTACTTAAATATCATCAAGCAGGTTTTTATCGAGGGACAGCAAAAGGGGATTTTCAGAGAAGATTTGAATCCGACAGTCTGTTCTAAGGTTCTCTTCGGAGCACTTGACGAAATGGTTACTAATTGGATTTTGTCAAAGAAAAATTATCCGCTTGCCCCTATGGCGGAAACAGTTATCTCGATTTTCTTTGATGGAGTTTTGAATCGGTAGAACTTTCAGAAGAAAAGGTGGAAAGCTTATGTATAAGACGGCAAGAGTCGAGAGAATACCGCTTTTTGAAGGTGAGCCTAAAACCTTAGGTGAGCTGTTCCGTCAAGCAGTGGAAAAGCATCAGAAGTCCGATGCATTGAACTATAAATGCGACGGTCAATGGAAGAAAATTTCTTCTTCAGAAATGATTTTCCGAGCTGAAAGCATTGCTTTAGGGCTCTACTCATTGGGTCTTCAAAAAGGTGATCGAATAGCTATTCTGGCGCCTAATTCTCCAGATTGGACATTGACCGATGCGGCATGTCAGCTAGTCGGGATTATAGACGTTCCTATTTACACGACCTTGGCACCGCAGTATGTAAAATACATTCTCAATGACGCAGGTGTGAGAGTTCTTTTCCTACAAAACAAAGATTTTTATGAGAGAGTAGCTAAAATTTTACCAGAATGCTCGACGGTAGAAAGGCTTGTTTTCTTTGATAAATCTGAAATAGAGGTTGAGAACTCTTTCTCGATTTTGGACCTTGAAGAAAAAGGCAAAAGTTTGAAGGAGAATAATCCTCAGTTGCTAAAGACCCTGGAAAGTAATGTAGGTGCTGATGATGTGGCGACTTTAATATACACTTCCGGGACGACGGGTGAGCCAAAAGGCGTCATGCTTTCTCATTCAAATATAGTTTCAAACGTTATAGACGCTATAGAAAAATTCCCTGTTTCGGATGCTGACGTGTCTTTATCGGTTTTGCCGTTATCACATGTTTTCGAGCGTTCTGCGATGTACACGTATATTTTCAATGGAATGTCTGTTTACTATGCAGAATCCTTAGAAAAGGTGCCAGATAATCTTCGCGAAGTTCGTCCCACTATTTTTGTTGGTGTGCCGCGGATTTTCGAGAAAGTATATTTGAAGGCTAAAGAAAGGGCATCGGCTGGTGGAAAGTTCAAAGAGAGAATTTTTGACTGGGCTATAAGTGTTGGTAAAGAATTTGCTCTGAAGGAAGAATTCAGGCAAAAAGTGCCAGTTTCTCTTAAGTTCAAGCATTTAATAGCTGACAGATTGATTTTTTCTAAGTTCAGAGAATTTTTCGGAGGTCGTTTAAGATACTGCATAACTGGTGGAGCTGCTCTTTCCGACGAGATATACCTTATTTTTAACGGTGCAAATGTTAGAATCATGCAGGGTTACGGATTGACGGAAACATCCCCCGTGATTTCGACGAATAATCCTTTGGAGTGCAGAATCGGGACTGTTGGAAAGCCAATCCGTAACGTCAAAGTTCGCATAGCTGACGATGGCGAGATAGAAGTCTTGGGCCCAAACGTAATGATAGGTTATTACAACAAGCCAGAAGCTACAAAAGAAGCTTTTACAGAAGACGGTTGGTTCAAAACAGGAGACATTGGAGAGATTGATTCAGATGGGTTCCTGAAAATCACAGATCGAAAGAAGGAGCTTTTTAAGACTTCAGGTGGCAAATACATAGCTCCGGCACCGATAGAGCAACGCATAAAGGGATCTATGTATGTCAATCAAGTAGTTTTAGTTGGAAACGAAAGAAAATTTCCTGCAGCTCTTATAGTTCCGAATTTTGACGCTTTGCGAAGCTATGCAAAAGAGCATGGTATAAAGGCAAAAACAAATCAAGAGCTTTGTAATAACTCTCAAATTGTTAGTTTCATGAAATCTGAGGTAGATACTCTCACGTCAGACCTTTCTCAATATGAGAAAGTGAAAAAAATAGCTTTGCTTGAAAATGAGTTTACAGTCGAAGGTGGCGAACTTACCCCAACACTTAAAATTAAAAGACGAGTCATAGAAGAAAAGTATAAGGAAGTCATTGACGAAATTTATAAGGAATAATCGGAGTTTGACGGGTTACAGACGAGTCTTGAAACACTAGCTGGCCGACTTGTAGAATCTCATTATGTTCGTGCACATAGTATGCTGGAAATACAAACCTGAAACCACTGAAGAAGAAAAAGATTACCATGTAAAGATGCTAAAACGGCTTCCTGCCATCATTCCAGACATTTTGAGCTTCCATGTAGGGCGGGACGAGCTACGTATTGAACGGTCTTTCGATACTGGGCTAGTTGCGATGTATCCGAATCGCAAAGCCTATGATTTTTATACAGCTCATCCGGAACATCAAAAGGTAGCTGCTTTCGGCAAAAAAATTTCTGAAAAAACGGTTTCCGTTGATTTCTCTGTTGAGTAATGAAGAGAAAATTAAAAAAAGTTTTAATTCTGCTTTTCTTGATAGTTCTCTTAAGCCAGACGCCTTTTATTTATCGGCGTTATGAACTTGCTAAACTTTCTGAAGAGATTGCAAGAATAAACTCACAGCGGAAAGAGTTGGAAGCGCAAGATAGGTATGCAGATTACAAAGGAATAATTCATGTTCACACGAATTTGGGCGGACATAGCACAGGACACTTCGAGGAACTTATAAAAGCAGCTCAAAATTCGGAGCTTGACTTTGTAATAATGACGGAGCACACGGCAGAATTTTTTGATACTTCTTCGCTTACTTTAAGAGGCAAATACTTAGGAGTGCTTTTCGTAAATGGACAGGAAGTTGACACAGCAAGCGGAGACAGATTCTTAATGATTCCCGGTCATGCCGACAGCTTTATGGATTCAAAACTTGAAACAGCTGACTTTATTAGAAAATATAAATCTCTCGGCAGACTTATTTTCGTAACTTACCCAGAGCGTCTTAAATCGAAGGAAGCAGATTTTGACGGATTTGAGTTTTTTTCACTTAACACAAACGCTAGAAGGATAAATCCAGGGCTTTTTATTTTCGATGCTGTCTGGTCTTGGAGAAGCTATAGTGAGCTACTTCTGACAAAATACTTCGCCCGCCCCGATGATAGCCTTCGCTTGTATGATGAATTAACTGCAAAGAGGAAGGTCACGCTTTTTGCCGGATCGGATGCACACTCAAACATTGGATTTTTTCTTTTAGGTGACGATGCCGGGAATAAAGTCTTTTACCTGAAACTAGACCCTTACGAGCGAGTATTTCGCCTTATCAGAAACCATGTTCTCGTTGAGAAAGATAAGGTGTTTAACGAAGAAACTCTTTTAGAAGCCATCAAAAGAGGCAGGCTTTTTGTCGGTGTTGACTTATGGGGCGATACTCGAGGTTTTCGGTTCATGACGGAAAACGGGCAAACGATGGGAGATGAAATAGAGGAAACAGAAATGCCAGTAAGGCTTAAGGTCTTATCACCGCTACCGGCAAAAATTGTTCTCTTGCGGAATGGAGAGAAAGTCTCCGAATCTTACGGCACTGAGGCAGTCTTTGACGTTAGTGAAAAAGGAGCATATCGAGCCGAACTATACTTAGATTTACCAACCCTAAGAATGCCTTGGATAATCTCGAATCCTATTTACGTGCGCTAGAATCCAATCGCTTCGCCATCACTTCTCGAATCTATCGCACCAAGTCTTACTCCTGTTTTCTCCTCTATCGCAACTGCTGTAGCTGAAGCAATATAACTTGGTTTTTCAGTCAACTTGTGTCCCAATCTCTTCAGCTCTTTTATTGTGTCCTCGCTTAAACCAAAAGGCTCATAAAGGACCTCATCAGGGAACCATTGATGATGAACTCTAGGCGCGTCAATCGCTTGTTGGATATTCATGTCGTGATCGATCATATTGATAACGGTCTGAATAACCGCTGAAATTATGCGAGGTCCACCTCTAGCGCCGACCGCAAACCAGAGGGTGCCGTCCTTCCTTAACACGATTGTTGGGGTCATAGAGGAAAGAGGTCTTTTTCCACCTTCTATGCGATTTCTTTCACCTTGTATCAATCCAAAGAGGTTAGGCTTTCCGGGATGTGCAGCAAAGTCATCCATTTCATTGTTTAACAGGATACCAGTCCCTTTAACGGTCACTGCTGAACCGAAAAGGTCATTTATCGTATAGGTATTTGAGACAACATTGCCTTCGGTATCAACTACTGTGAAATGTGTGGTTTCGTTGCCTTCTGCTATGGATATTTCTCCGGGTTTTATTTGAGAGCTAGGTGTTGCTTTCTCGAGGTCAATTGTGGAAGCTCGTTGAAGAGCGTATTTTTTGTCTATTAGATAAGATGTCGGGATGCTTACAAAGTCTGGATCGCCCATCCATTCGGCTCTATCAGCAAATGCTCTCTTCATTGACTCTATAAGAAGATGATATTTTTCGGCGGAAGCCCAGCCCATTTTTCTGATGTCGTATTTTTCAAGCATGTTAAGCACCTGTAGCATCACGATTCCACCGGAGCTTGGTGGGGACATCGTTATTATCTCGTATCCTCGATAGCTTCCTCGCAAAGGTTCTCTTTCTTTTGGCTGGTAGTTGGCAAGATCTTCCAAGGTTATTAGCCCGCCGTTACGTTTCATGTCTTCAGCGATTAGGCGTGCCGTAAGCCCGAAGTAGAATTCTTTTGCTCCGTTTTTTTGAATTCTAGCAAGAGTTCTAGCAAGATCGGGCTGACGTAGAATATCGCCTTCTTGATAAAACTTGCCGTTATTGAGGAAAATTCTACGGCTGTCTTCGTATTTTTCTAAATTCTTGCTGTATGACTTAAGAAGGTTTGCATGTCGGTAAGTCAAGGCGAATCCATTTTGAGCTAATTGACGAGCTGGTTCGACAAGATCATGCCAAGATATTTTGCCTGATGCAAACTTTTTATAAGCTAGTTCCAAGCCTGCTACCGTTCCCGGCACGGCAGCGGCTCTATAGCCAATAGTTGAGCTGCCCTCACCCTTTATGAGGTTTCCGTCTTTGTCTAAGAACATGTTTCTTGTAGCAGCTTTCGGTGCAGCTTCTCTGTAATCAATTGCATGGGTTCTTCCATCTTTGAATCTAATTAGCATAAAGCCGCCGCCACCTATGTTTCCTGCTTCCGGATAAACAACGGCTAAAGCAAGAGCCACAGCTATTGCAGCATCTACGGCGTTTCCGCCTTTCTTGATTACTTCGATTCCTATTTTTGAAGCCAACTCGTGTTGAGAAGCGACCATAGCTTTTCGTCCACGGACGGGTTCACGCCAAGCGGCGTAAGTTCTAGCTACAGAAACTATTGAGAGCAGTTGCGAACAGATTAAAAGATTAGCAACTACGTTTCTACGCATATAACCTCATCGAAAAGTTTTTGAGACAATCTAAGGTAACCATTTTTTCGCTATGGATAAGTGTAAGGAGCTTGTAACCCCAAAGGCAAGCCAAGTGCCCAGTAAATAAGCAGAAGCGCTACCCATGTTATTAGAAATCCTACGGAGTAAGGTAGCATCAGCGAGATCAGAGTTCCGATCCCAGTATCTTTGACGTATCTTCTAGCAAATACAACCACTAAGGGAAAATATGGCATAAGTGGCGTTATTATATTTGTTACGGAATCACCGATTCTATAGGCGGCTTGTGAAAGTTCAGGTGAGATGCCAAGCTGCATTAGCATAGGAACGAAAATTGGAGCTAAAAGTGCCCATTTTGCCGAAGCAGAACCTATAAGCAAGTTTACGAGAGCAGAGAAAACTATGACGCCAACTATGGTGACCTGTCCAGGTAATCCTAAATCTTTCAAGAAGTTAGCTCCTTTTATCGCAAGTAAAGCCCCTATGTTTGATTGAGAAAAGGAAGCGATGAACAATGAAGCGAAAAAGGCTAGAACAATGTAATAGCCCATGGAACTCATGGATTTTGACATGCCTTGTATAATGTCTCTATGGTTTTTAATGGTTTTTGCCGCATAACCATAGACGATTCCTGGAAGAATGAACAGAATAAAAATCAATGGAACTATGGCTTTCATCAAAGGTGCTTCAGAACTTGTAAGCTGCGGAGGAATTTTTTCCGCACTTTCTAGAAAAACCTTCTCGTGCTTTTTCAAGTTTTCTTCTCCTATTTTTGATTTGAGCGCATTTTCGAAAGCCGTTTTGCTAGAGAAATCTTGATTTTTTATAGTTTCTACCTTTTTGAGGATCTCTTCGGGTAAGCTTTCTGATTTCAATTTTTCAAGAGAAGCATCTGTAATTCTGTAACCAACAGGTGAGCGAAGAGGAGAGGTTTGAGGAAATGAAGCAGCTATCAAGACTACAATGCCTAAAGCTAATGTCAGCAAACCCGCGATAAGTCCTTTTTTTTCCGTTGAGGCAATATTTTCCATTTTGGGCATATCTTCTGGATCACCATCAATCTCGACATTCTTCAAGCGTGGCTCGATAACTTTGTCCGTCAGATACCAACCGACACCTACTATAACCAAACAAGAAGCTGTTGTGAAAAACCAATTGCACAAAGGATTAACCGTTCTCGAGGGATCGAGAATTTGGGCTGCTGATTGAGTTAGACCAGCAAGCAAAGGATCGAGCGACGATGGAATAAAGTTTGCACTAAAGCCACCCGATACTCCTGCAAAAGCAGCAGATATTCCGGCAAGTGGGTGTCGTCCGGCAGTGTAAAAAATAACTCCACCTAAGGGTATTACAAGAACATAACCCGCATCAGCTGCCGTGTGGCTGATAATTGCCACAAAAATTAACATAGGTGTAAGAAGTTTCGTAGATGTTATGTTTAGTAAAGCCTTAAGCATTGCATTTATAAATCCTGTATGTTCCGCAACGCCTACACCTAACAGAGCGACTAATACCACGCCCAACGGGTGAAAGCTAGTGAAGGTTGTGACCATGTTGGATAGGAAGTTTGCTATAGCTGTTCCTGTAATCTGATTGTTTATAACTATCGGCTTTCCTGTTCTAGGATCAATTTCAGAAAAGCTAACAGATGAAAGCAGAGCCGAAAGAATCCAAACCACAAAGAGCAGAATCACAAAAAGCGCAGCAGGATCGGGAAGCTTATTCCCTAGCTTTTCTATAACATTTAGTGATTTTTCGATAAATCCTTTGTTATCCTTCATTACTTCGTGCTCCTGTCCTTTGATTGCTTTTTTGATTTAGGTTTTTCAGCTTTGGTTTTCTTGGCTATAAATGATACTATCCATCTTTTGTTTTTTGCAAAGTTAAAAGTCTTTCTTTTGAATATGGTAGCAGCAAAAGAACAAAGAAATCTGGACATTCTTTGCGTTAATACGATTCGGACGCTTTCGTTAGATGCTGTTCAGAAGGCTAATTCAGGACATCCAGGGTTGCCTCTTGGAATGGCTCCTGCGGCGTATGTCCTTTGGACAAAATTTTTAAGGCACAATCCTAGAAATCCCAAGTGGTTTAATCGTGATAGGTTTTTGCTTTCAGCCGGACACGGCTCGATGTTGCTTTATTCTTTGCTTTATCTTACTGGTTATGATCTTTGCTTGGAGGAAATAAAGAACTTTCGGCAACTACATTCAAAAACTCCAGGGCATCCTGAAAACATTTTAACTCCGGGTGTCGAGGTTACGACTGGGCCGCTTGGACAAGGTTTTGCAAATGGTGTCGGAATGGCTATAGCGCAAAAGCACCTTGCAGCTAGGTTTAATCGAGAAGGCTTTCCTTTGATTGACAATATCATTTACGCAGTAGTCTCCGATGGGGATTTGATGGAAGGAGTATCCTATGAGGCAGCTTCGATTGCTGGTCATCTTAAACTCGATAATCTCATTTATCTCTATGATGACAATAACATAACCATTGACGGTAGCACGGATTTGACGTTTACCGAAGATGTTACCAAAAGATTTAAAGCAGCAGGATGGGCAGTTTTGGAAGTAGCCGATGGAAATGATCTTTTGCAAATAGAAAAGGCAATAAGAAAAGCACTCAAGATAAAAGATAAGCCAAAGCTATTAAGAATAAAGACTGTCATCGGATACGGAATGCCTAAGCAAGGGACAAATAAAGCTCATTCGGATGCTCCTGGCGAAGAAGCTGTTCGTCAAACTAAGAAAAATCTTAACTGGGATCCGGATAAAGTTTTCTACATTCCAGATGAGGCTCTAAATCACTTTCGCAAAGCGATAAAAAAGGGCGAAGAGCTAGAAAGAAAATGGTTAAAGCTAGTTGAGAAGTATAAGAAAGAGTTTCCCGATTTAGGGAGCGAATTCGCGAGGTTTTGTGAAGGAAGTTTAAGCGAAGATTGGGAAGATGCTTTGCCTAGTTTTGACAATGTAGAAGCTAAGGCTACGCGTGTTTATTCGGGTGAGGTAATCAACGCTGTAGCTGGGAAAGTTAAACAACTTATAGGCGGATCGGCTGATCTTACTTCATCGAACAACACCTACATAAAATCATCCGATTCAATACAGGCTGGTAAATATGAAAACCGAAACATACATTTTGGCGTAAGAGAACACGCGATGGGGGCCATTCTAAACGGCATTAGCCTTTACGGAGGATTGATACCTTTTGGCGGAACTTTTCAAACTTTTAGCGATTACATGCGCCCAGCAATTCGCTTAGCAGCCCTCTCTCGAATTCAAGTTATTTACGTTTTCACACATGATTCGATAGGACTCGGCGAAGATGGACCTACACATCAATCGGTTGAGCATCTTTGTGCGCTTAGAGCAATTCCGAATCTTGCAGTTATTCGTCCTGCTGATGCTCACGAAGTCAGAGAAGCGTGGCGAGCTGCTTTGAAAAGAAGAAACGCTCCTACGGCTTTAGCACTGACTCGTCAAAAGGTAAGTCTAATTGATCGAAAAAAATATGCTTCTGCAGACGGTTTACACAAGGGAGCTTACATATTGGCTGAAGCAACTGATTTAGAAGGTAAGTTTTGCAAGCCCGAGCTTATATTGATTGCGACCGGTTCTGAGGTCGGTCTTGCTCTACGGGCTTACGAAATCCTAAACAATCAGGGCATTCGGACAAGGCTGGTTTCGATGCCTTGTTGGGAATTCTTCGAGGAGCAGGAAGAAGAGTATAAACAAAGCGTTTTACCACTGGATGTTGAAAAAAGGCTTGCAATTGAGGCGGGAGTAAGTCTTGGTTGGTCAAGATACATAGGACAAAAAGGTGAGACTCTATGCGTAGATACTTTTGGACTTAGCGCCCCCGCCGAGGATGTATTCAGATTTTTCGGATTTACAGTTGAAAATATAGTAGAAAGGGCTAAGAAAATGCTTTCTCTTTAATGATTGCAACCTTGTTTCGTCAGGACTGAATCCAAAAGATTTGAATAAAATTTTGAATGATGGAGGCTAAAAAGCTAAAATAGCGTAATGTCCACGAGTAAGTTTTGAGGAGTTTAGTAAGCTTGCCTATGAGAAAATTTTTGGCAGTTCTCTTTGCATTCATTTTTCAAGTGTCTTTTGCACAACAGCAGAGAATAGTAGAGGAAGTTGACATTCAAGGAAATCGAAGACTCCGAGACGAGGATTTGCTTTATTACATTAGAACTAGACCGGGAGATGTTCTTGATCCTCAACAGCTTGAGCGAGACTTAAGAGAACTCTTATCGCTTAATTTTTTCGATAAGATAGCAACACGCGTTCTTGTTGAAGAAGGTCTAAGAGGTGGTGTTAGGGTAATTTTCGAGGTAAAAGAGCTTCCGATTATCCGTGATTTGCAGTTTGAAGGAACAAAGGCTATTTCAGAGTCAGAGATTCTGAAGCAGTTCCGTGAAAGACGAGTTGGCGTATCAAAAGAAGCCGTTTTTGATC
Organism: Pyrinomonadaceae bacterium; assembly: GCA_025054715.1. GTDB lineage: Bacteria > Acidobacteriota > Blastocatellia > Pyrinomonadales > Pyrinomonadaceae > J014. Next base: position 199,453 of record JANWYH010000002.1, on the reverse strand, counting down.
CTGTAAAGGTCAATAATGCCAAACGAGTAATTCGCGAGATGCTTGCCGCAAGAGGTTATCCGAATGCAACCGTTACGGAGGTGGTTGATGAGATTAGTGCAACTTCTGTTGCGTTAACATTCAAGATAGATCAAGGCAGAAAATCCAGAATCATAGAGATAGATTTCGTAGGAAATGAGGTTTTCAAAGACGGCGAACTTAGAGATGCAATGCAGTTAGTTAAGAAGACAGGTCTGATCGCCAGAATTAAAGGACAAGACGTTCTCGATCTAAGAAAACTAGAGTATGATTTACAGAAAAATGTACGAGAATACATGTTTTCAAAGGGCTACTTTCAGGCAAGGATAGGTGAACCTGAAGTAGTTGGGCTGGGTGTTAAAAGAACTGATTTTCTGCCATTGATAACACTTCCTTTACCGCTGATTTCTTCAAAGGATGAGGTTTTGAAGATTGTAATACCTGTTAACGAAGGAAAACCGTTTCGAGTTGGTAAAGTGACGATAGAAGGAAACTCGATTTTCCCTGAACAAGAACTTCTAAGATACATTGGCTTGAAAGAGGGCGAAATAGCTGATGGAAGACAATTAAGAAAAGCTCTGTATGAAGATTTGAAAAAAGTTTATGGAACGCAAGGTTTCGTTCTTTACGATGTTGATCTGGAAACAGACTTACGCGATAATCCCACGAATCCAAAGGAAGGAATAGTTGATATAACGATTCGCATTGATGAAGGTAAACAATTCAGGTTACGCAGGCTCGAATTTGCAGGAAACACTTTCACACGCGACAGAGTGTTAAGACGGGAGATGCTCATAAATGAAGGTGATATTTACAATCAAACAGCAATGGAAATATCCATTTTAAGACTGAATCAGACGGGATACTTCGAGCCTATTGACAAAGAAAAAGATGTAGAGATACGAACGAACGAAGAGTCGGGAGAAGTTGATCTCATAGTCAATGTTAAGGAAAAAGGTCGTCAGCAAATATCCTTCAATGGGGGTGTTTCAGGGATTGGAGGATCATTCTTCGGTCTTGAATATTCGACGAATAATCTTTTTGGGAGAGGCGAAAACTTTGCCTTTAGCTTTGGCTTTGGGAATCGTCAAAGCAGTCTTCAATTGTCTTTTACTGAGCCTTATTTTCGTGACCGTCCTATCACAGTAGGGTTTTCACTTTTTACTTACCGCTATAAGTTTTTCGGTGAAGGAACCTTCCTTTCGCAAAATCAAGACTTGTTTTTCGATGCTGCTAATCCTTTTGGAGTGATTTTGACCGATGAGAGAAATCTTTTCACCCAATCAACCTATGGCTTTTCGGTCTTTGCAACTGCTCCTTTATCTGAATTCTTGCCAAAAAGACGCTTTTCTCAGTTGTCTCGTGTAGGCATTACTTATCAATTTTCTGCTACGACTATAAAAGACCCGCCGGTAAACCAAAGCGGTGATCCGAGTCGTTCTATTCCGATAGTTTTCAGCCAGCCTAACATAGCAACAAGCAAGATAATTCCTTCTTTTGTATATGACTCGCGTCAGCCAGCAGCAAATGGTTTCGACACTCTCAGAGGAAAACAAATAGCTGTCCAATTCGCTTTCTCAGGAATAGGCGGAGATGTTCGAACCTACTCCCCTAGCGTGACTTACACTCAGTTCATACCAATCCGCCGAAGAAAATCAAAAAATGCAGAAGTATTAGGTTTTAGGCTTCAAGCAGCTACCATTAGGCCATGGGCAACAACAGATAAGATAAGGGATGCAAATTCACTAGCCTTCGTCAACGGCGTTCCGTTTATTGAAAGATTCTTTCTAGGAAGTGAATTCGACATAAGAGGATACAATGTTCGCTCAATTGGTCCAATTGCGCCTGTCGATACATACGTAACGTCTAGAAACGTTGTAGTAGCAAGGAATGCTTTTGGAACGCCGGAGCCTGTGACAGGCTTAAACGATAGAGATCGTCAAGCCATAGCAGCCTTAGGAACATTTACAGGTGCTTCTGGTGCCAATCCTGCACTGATAGGAAGGACTTATGCTTACATTGGCGGGGACACTCAACTTTTAGGGAACTTTGAATATCGAATACCAATTTTCGGACCGGCTAACCTTGTTGCCTTTGCTGATATAGGTGCAGCTTTTAACTTACGCAAAGGAGATGTGCAGATTATAAATAGTAACTTCTTGTCAGATCAGCCTTTCCTTGGAGCATTTAACTCTTTATCCCTGATCTTCTTGCGTAATAATACACAATTCCAGCCATCTTTTCTCGGCGGGTTAATAATTAGAGACGGAAGACCAATAACAAGAAGAGAGTTTTTGCAAATATACTGCGGAAATTCTCCTTCTACTTGCCCTCTGACCTTACCAGCAGGCTTGCAAGAAATTTATCTAAGAGGCGAAGCTCAGACGAATCAGTATATAAGGGTAGGTGAAAGCATTTTCGGCAAGTTAGGAGATTTTCGATCAAGTGTTGGACTTGAACTTCGCGTACAAGTGCCAGTTATAAATGTTCCTTTTAGGCTCATTTACTACTACAATCCAAATGCAAAAATTGGCTTTACGCGAGAGATACCAAACTTTTTCCTACCTGGTAAACGTAATGGCCTTCGCTTTTCGATAGGTAAGACTTTTTAGAAGTTGAAAAATCTTTCAATCAATGTTAGATTTGAAAATTTAGCATGAAAAAGGAGAGATTCTGTAATGAAAAACTTGATAATTTTTGCAGCAGTCCTTATAATCCTTAGTGCCGTTCCTGCTATTTCTCAAACCCCGAGTGGCACAAAGATAGCCGTGATAAACACTCTCGCTTTCGATGATGAAAAAACGGGCATCACGAAGTATGTGAATGCCCTAAATGCTCTCGATAGGGAGTTTCAGCCTGTTAAAACTGAACTTCAAACGCTAGCAAGCAGGATTGATTCTTTGACAAAAGAATACAACACTTTGCTTGAACAGGCTAATAAACCAAATAGTCCTGTGTCTCCACAAACACTGCAGGCAAAACGAGAAGAAATAGAGAAGCTGCAACGGGAAGCAAAATTTAAGCAGGAAGACGCAAATGCGAAATACCAGAGCCGTTACAACACGGTTGTAGGACCTATCTTGCAGGATATTATGAAGGCTATGCAGGAATACGCTAAGCAAAAAGGTTATGCTCTGATCTTCGACGCAGCACGTCTTGACGAAGGACAGCTTATATTAGCCGTAGGAGATGAGAAAATTGATGTGACTAAAGATTTCATAACCTTCTACAATGCTCGTCAGACGACCTCTACAACCACAACGAATCCGCAAAGATAGTTTTTTCGACTGAAAGACCAGCCACACATAAAGGAGCTGGTCTTTAGTTTTTCTTATGATGTAAAAGCACGTTTATCTTCTTTGAAGGAAGTTTGTTTATGGCGATTTTAGATTCCAAGCAGATTCAGCAGATATTGCCACATCGCTATCCTTTCTTGTTGGTTGACAAAGTTATTGAGCTCGAACCTCGCAAGCGGATTGTTGCTGTAAAGCAAGTTAGTGTAAATGAATACTTCTTTCAGGGACATTTTCCAGATAATCCGGTAATGCCTGGAGTGTTAATCATCGAAGCTTTGGCTCAAGCGGGAGCTATATTAGCCTTGCGTGAATTTTCTGATAGAAGCTGTAAGATACCTTTTTTCACTGGTATAGAATCAGCAAGATTTCGCCGTCCGGTTCTTCCTGGAGATACTCTTTTGCTAGAGGTTACAGCTGTTCGAACAGGTAACAGAGTACAAAAAATGCACGGTGAAGCAAAGGTGAACGACGTTTTAGTGGCAGAAGCTGATATAATGTGCGTAATTAGTGATTTAGTAAATCGGCAAGATAAAGAGCTATTTCAAGATGCTTAAACCTAAGCAAGTCTTTATTCATGAGACAGCAATAGTAAGTCCTAAAGCGATAGTTGGTAGTGGTTGTTACATAGGTCCTTATTCAGTAATTGGTGATGGTGTAATTCTCGGAGAGCGAGTAAGAGTTGAGTCTCACGTTGTAATAGATGGCGAGACCGAAATAGGTGATGAAACTCATATCTTCCCTTTTGTTTCGATAGGACTAGCTCCACAGGATCTGAAATATAAGGGCGAACGCACCAAAGTCATAATAGGCAAAAGAAATCAGATACGCGAATTTGTAACGATTCACAAGGGAACTGAAAACGGCGGAGGTGTTACTTTCATAGGAAATGATAATCTCCTGATGGCACAGGCTCACGTGGCTCACGATTGTACTATTGGTAACAAAGTAATAATGGCTAATGGTGCTACACTCGCAGGTCACGTGATAATAGAAGATGGCGCAACGGTAGGAGCTTATTCAGGAGTTCACCAATTCTGCAGGGTTGGACGAGAAGCATTTATTGGGGGCTATTCTGTCATAGTAAAGGATGCTCCACCCTTTGCTATTTGTCAGGGAAATCACGCGAAGTGTTATGGTTTGAATATAGTTGGAATGAAGCGACGAAATTATCCAAAACAAACCATAGATAAGCTACATCGTGCCTACCGTTTGTTTCTTAAATTGAACACCACTCAAGCTTTGGAAAGAATCAAGACTGAGATAACAGATTGTCCAGAGGTTGAGCTTCTGGTAAACTTCATCGAGACTTCAAAGCGAGGTGTGATAAAGTGAAATACGGACTGATTGCGGGTAATGGGCAGTTTCCATTTCTTGCAATCGAAGAAGCGAAAAGGGCAGGAGCTAGCCTTTCAGTCGTAGCAATTCGTGAAGAAACAGATAAGAAAATCGAAGAAGTAGCAGAAAAGGTTTGTTGGGTTGGAATCGGACAGCTAAACCGAATGATAAATTTTTTCAAAAAGGAAGGGATAACGAAGGTGATGATGTGCGGGCAGGTAAAACACACACAGATATTTAGTGATGCCCTGCCTGACTTAAGAATGATAAGAATGCTGTTTCGTCTGAGGCGACGAAATACAGACGCTTTGATCGGGGCAGTTGCGGAAGAACTCGCAAAAGAAGGCATTGAGCTTATCGATTCTACTTTTTTTCTCAAAAAACATCTTGCCGAAAAGGGAATTCTCACCAAAAGAAAACCTAATCATACCGAAAGAGAGGATATAGAATATGGGCTTGAAGTTGCGAGAGAAATAGCACGGCTTGATTTAGGCCAGACTATAGTTGTTCGAGCGAAAGCTTGTGTGGCAATAGAGGCAATGGAGGGAACAGATGAGACCATAAGGCGGGCAGGGCGTTTGGCTCGAGGCAAGCTAACTGTGGTTAAGGTGGCAAAACCAAATCAAGATATGAGATTTGATGTTCCTGTAGTTGGTGTACCTACTATTGAAGTAATGAAAGAGGCTGGGGCAACATGTCTTTGCATAACTGCTGGAAAGACATTGATGTTTGAGAAATACAAGATGATAAGCCTAGCTGACAAAGAAAGAATTTGCATAGTTGCAGTAGAATGAAAAGAGCAGTTTTTCTTGATAGAGACGGAACCTTGATAGAAGAAGTTGGGTTTCTTCGTAGAATAGAGGACTTAAGATTGTTCGATTTCACAAAACAAGCGCTTTCTATTCTGAAAGAACAGGGATTTTTGCTGATCGTTGTAACGAATCAATCGGGTATAAATAGAGGCTTTTTTTCGCAAAGCGATATGGAGCAAATACACCTTGAAATTCAAAAGAGGTTAGAAGGCATGATAGATGCTTTTTATTTTTGCCCTCACCTACCTGAGGAAAATTGTTTTTGTAGAAAACCAAGTCTTGGGATGATAGAAAAAGCTTCTAAGGATTTTTCTATCGACATAGGAAAATCTTGGACTATTGGCGATAAAATAATAGACTTGGAGTTAGGAATAAAAGCAGGGACGAAAACGGCTTTGGTTTTAACTGGTTACGGCAGTCTTGAATTGCATCGGCTTCGTATAAAGCCTGATCTTGTGGGAGCTAACATTTTTGAGGTTGCGAAGAAAATAGTCTATTCTTGAAGAAACTTGAAAGTACAAACCTAAAATGTTAGCTTGTATTTTTTGACTTATGGAAGTAAATGTAAAAATCGGGGACTTAATTAAAGCAATTTCGCTACCTGCAACGGTTTCCGATGCTATAAAGATTTTTGACAAGGAATTAGCCAAGAAAGCTATAGCTGCTAAGTTAAATGGAGTGGAGGTTGACCTATATCGTGAGCTTCCGACAACAAGTGAAGTTTTGTTGATTGAGCCTATTTTGCCTGACACGCGTGAAGGGCTGGAAATAATTCGCCATTCGACAGCGCATTTACTTGCTGCTGCGATTCTTGATCTCTTTCCGGGAACAAAACTAGGCATAGGACCAGCCTTAATGGACGATCCGCGTTATGGATTTTTCTACGATGTGATTGCGCCACGACAGTTAACAGAAACGGATCTTCCCGTAATCGAAAAGCGGATGCGCGAAATGGCGAAGCGGAATCTTCCTTATAGGCGAGAAGAGGTAGAGAAGGAGAAAATTTTGGAGATTTTCAAAAATCGTGATGAGCCTCTTAAATGCGAGCTAATAGAGGAAAAGGTTGAGGGTAAGGGCAGTATCTATTACATAGACAATTCGCCTTTTATTGATTTTTGTCTTGGTCCGCATGTTCCACATACGGGAAAGCTAAAAGCGTTCAAGCTATTGGCTCTGTCAGGTGCTTACTGGAAAGGCGATTCAAGCCGTGAGCAGATGCAGAGAATATATGGAAATGCTTTTGCGACTGAAGAAGAGTTGAATTCATGGCTTCGTCAGAGAGAGGAGGCGGAAAAAAGAGATCATCGTCGCTTAGGTAAGGAGCTTGACTTGTTTTCTATACATGATGAATACGGACAAGGACTGATTTTTTGGCATCCTAAAGGTGGAGCAATCCGTAAGGAGATGGAAGATTATTTGCGGGAAGAGCTTCAAAAGCGAGGCTACGGAATGGTCTTCACTCCTCACATAGCAAAAAGGCAATTATGGCAGATTTCGGGTCATGAAGAAAATTATGCGGATTCGCTTTTTGAACCAATGAGAATGCCCGAAAAATTCAACGAAGAGATCGAGTTTCGAATTAAGCCCATGAATTGCCCTTTTCACATAGGAATTTACAAAACAAAACCCCGTTCGTATAGGGAATTACCTTTGCGCTATGCAGAACTAGGAACAGTTTATCGAGCTGAACTTTCGGGGACGCTTCATGGCTTAATGCGCGTTCGTGGGTTTACGCAAGATGACGCGCATATTTTTTGCACGCCCGAGCAAGTAGAAGATGAGGTTGGAGCTTGTGTCGATTTCGCTTATGATGTTCTTAAAACTTTTGGATTCGAGAAATTCAAGGTAGAACTTTCTGTTCGCGGGAAATCTGATGGTAAACACTATCTTGGTTCAGATGCAGACTGGGAAAAGGCAGAAAAAGCTTTGATGAAGGCACTTGAAAAAAGAGCTATACCATACGAAAGAATCGAGGGAGAAGCTGCCTTTTACGGACCGAAGATAGATATTAAGGTGGAAGATTCTATCGGCAGACTGTGGCAGCTTTCAACCGTTCAATTTGATTTCAACTTGCCTGAAAGGTTTGAGTTAGAATACATCGGAGAGGACAATAAGCCACATCGTCCTGTAATGGTTCATAGAGCGCTTTTTGGTTCGATAGAAAGGTTTTTTGGAGTGCTAATAGAACACTACGCTGGGGCTTTTCCTTTCTGGCTTTCTCCCATTCAGGTCGCTGTGCTTCCTATAACTGATCGAATAAATGAATACGCCCAGCTAGTAGCAGAAAGAATCAGACAATCTGGTTTTCGGGTTGAGACGAATCTAAGGTCTGATAAGATAGGAGCAAAAATAAGAGATGCACAGCTTCAAAAAATACCGTTTATGCTTGTTCTAGGTGATAAAGAAAAAGAATCAGAGAAGGTGGCGGTAAGAGAGCGTAGAAGTGGAGATTTAGGTCAAATGAGACTTGATGATTTCATAAAAATCTTGCAAAATTTGAAACAGTCGAAAGCCATCAGTTTTGATGTAGAAAAATTTATCGAAAAGGAGGTTTGATCTATTCAATTCAGAAGAAATAAACAAAAGGAACAGCTTCATCGAATAAACGAGCGGATAAGAGTACCCGCCGTTAGAGTAATTGATGAAAACGGTCAGCAAATAGGCATTATGGATACGCGCGATGCTATTCGACGAGCGCGCGAAGCTGGTTTGGATTTGGTAGAGATTGCACCAAATGCCAATCCACCAGTTTGCAAGATAATAGACTATGGGAAGTTCCTATACGAGCAGAAGAAAAAGCAGCAAGAAGCGAAGAAAAAACAGGTAACAATAACGGTAAAAGAAGTGAAATTCCGTCCTTCGACTGACGATCATGATTACGAATATCGCGTCGAACATTGTCGAGAATGGATAGATGAAGGTCATAAAGTAAAGGCAGTTGTAACCTTTCGTGGTCGCGAAATGGCTCACAAAGAGTTGGGAGAAGCCATATTAAACAGGCTAAAAGAAGACCTTGCAGATGTTGCCGATGTAGAAGTTGCTCCGAAAATGGAAGGCTATCAGATGACCGCTGTTTTCACTCCAAAAAAGAAGAAGAAAAACTAGTTACAGTAATTGAAGTGGCTACACAAGAGGCTCCCAGTTCTATCGGAAATCTGTAGTTTCTGATAAATTATTTGGTGTAGCCTATGGATTCAAAGCTTATCAGAAACTTTTCGATAATAGCACACATTGATCACGGAAAATCTACTCTTGCCGACAGGATTCTGGAGTTAACAGGTGCTATTTCAGAGCGAGAGAAAGAGGATCAAATTCTTGACAACATGGACTTGGAGCGAGAGCGAGGCATAACGATTAAAGCTCACGCGGTAAGACTTGATTATAAAGCAAAAGATGGGAACACTTATGTTCTGAATCTAATAGATACGCCCGGACATGTTGATTTTTCCTATGAAGTTTCACGTAGTTTATCTGCGTGCGAGGGTGCTTTGCTTGTAGTAGATGCTTCTCAAGGAGTTGAGGCTCAGACTCTGGCAAATGCTTACTTAGCTATAGAGCATGATCTAGAGCTAATACCTGTTCTTAACAAAATTGATTTACCGAGTGCTGACCCGAAAAAAGTAAAAGAGCAGATAGAAACAATAATAGGGCTAGATGCAAGCCAGGCGATTTCGGTAAGTGCAAAAACAGGGCAGGGTGTTGACGAAGTTCTAGAAGCTATAGTTAAGAGAATTCCTCCACCGAAAGGCGATCCTCAGGCACCACTTAAAGCCCTTATTTTCGACTCTTGGTATGACGCTTATCGAGGCGTAATAGTTCTTTTCCGTGTTATCGAAGGGACAATAAAGAAGGGCATGAAAATAAAATTTTTGAGCACGGGAAGAGAGTATATTGTTGAAAATTTAGGAGTAAATCGCCCGAAGCCTTCACAAATAGAAGAACTTAGTGTCGGTGAAGTGGGATTTTTGACTGCCTCAATAAAAACTGTTGCAGATGTTCAGATCGGCGACACCATAACTGAAGCAAGCCGTCCGACAGCAGAGCCTTTCCCAGGTTTTCAGCAAGTAAAACCTATGGTTTTCGCCGGACTGTATCCGACAGATTCTTCTCAATATGAAGATCTGAGAGAAGCAATGGATAAACTCCGACTTAACGATGCTTCTTTCTTCTATGAACCTGAATCTTCTACAGCTCTCGGGTTTGGTTTTCGCTGTGGATTTCTAGGGCTTCTTCACATGGAAATAATACAGGAGCGTCTTGAGAGAGAGTTCAATCTAGACCTTATAACGACAGCACCAAACGTTCGTTATCGAGTAACGACTACTAAAGGCGAAGTATTAGAAATAGATAGTCCCGCGCAGATGCCTGATGCCGGAAAAATAGCTAAAATAGAAGAGCCTTACATCGAAGCAACTATCCTAACAAATGATGAGTATCTAGGTGGGATTTTATCACTTCTGGAAGAAAAGCGAGGCATTCAGAAAAAGTTTGAATATGTTGCCGAAGGTCGTGTAATGCTTGTCTATGAGCTGCCTCTTAACGAGATAGTTCTCGATTTTTATGACCGTTTGAAGTCAGTTTCGCGTGGTTACGCCTCGTTTGATTATCATTTCCTCGGTTATAGAGAAGGCGATCTTGTAAAGCTGGATATTTTAGTTTCGGGTGAGCCAGTCGATGCCTTATCTGTAATACTTCATCGTTCTAATGCATTTACGAAAGGCAGAGCATTAGTTGCAAAAATGAAGGAATTGATACCGCGTCAGCTCTTTGAAGTTCCGATACAAGCTGCGATAGGAAGCAAAATAATAGCTCGTGAGACCGTTAAAGCGATGGGTAAAAACGTCTTAGCAAAATGCTATGGTGGTGACGTTACCAGAAAAAGGAAACTTTTGGAAAAGCAAAAAGAAGGCAAAAAAAGAATGAAAAAGGTAGGTCGAGTTGAAATCCCTCAGGAAGCGTTTCTTGCCGTTTTGAAAGTTCAGGGTGATTGATTTTATCTTCCAGGCTTTGGAAAGCTAACAGGGCTTTTGTTTCCATCTTTATCTACGGCTCTTACGCCGAAAAAGTAGTTATCTTTTGACATTCCCTTTACTACATAGCTTGTTACATTTCCGACAAAGACAGAGTTTGTCCACACAGGTTCGGTAGTTTCACGCCAAACAATCTCATAGCCTGAGATGTCTTGCTCAGGTGAAGCATCCCATCTCAATTCGGTATCATTAGTTAAACGAGTTGTGATAAGACGAACATTTTTAGGAGCAGACGGTGCTAGAGCCAATCTTGCTATAGAAGCTAGATTTATTTTTGTAACTTTTGCAACATACTCGAAATCAACATATTCGGGCGTATCGCCGTAAAAAACACCATTTTCGATCCTAACGTTTTGATGTTGATGATTGTAGTCCTCGTTCGTTTCGGTGAATCTTACAGCCGGAAAGCCTCGTTCTAAAAACGGAATATGATCACCGCCGCGCAAGTATCGGTCGCGCCGATAGATCATGATAACGGAAAAATCCGGTGAATAGATTTCAGCAGTTTCCTTTATGAAGCGAGCAAGCTGACGAGAAGCGGAATCATTTTCACCGCCAACACTTCTTCTTATGGCGGCTTCAGCTTCTGTTTCATTTGAAGGCACTCCTTCGGAAAATACTCGAACGGTTTGGCGGTTCGGTGCATTTTTGAAGGTCGTAACACCTCCGATAATGTCGTTTGTAAACATTGCTTGTATGTTCCAATTTTCCTGTTTAGCTTTTTCAGCAAAATAAGCTGCGCCTAAAAGTCCTTGTTCTTCACCTGCTACGGTAAGAAAAATAATTGTAGCGTCGAATTTTCTTTTCGACATTATACGTGCCATTTCAAGAACAGCTGCAACGCCAGAAGCATCGTCATTGGCTCCGGGAGCATCGCAATTTCCATCTGCTGGGTCGGCGCACATTGAGTCATAGTGAGCCGAAACAATGTAGATTCTGTCGGGGTCAGATGTTCCTTTTAGCCTTGCGAAAACGTTTGTAATAACAGTAGGTTTCGGTATGCGCCTATTTGCAGTGGGTTGTTGCAAAAAGGATTGCTTTTCAACTTCAAGACAGCCGCTGCATTCGGCTGAGATTTTTTGGAATTCGTTATAAATCCAATCTCTAGCTGCACCGATGCCACGAGTCGGGTTATCTTGATCGGAATTTGTGTTTCGTGTCCCAAAAGAAACTAGTTTACGAATATCAGCTTCTATACGTTTAGAAGACACTTCTTTTAGCATCTCCTCTATGAAAGGTTTAGGTTTTTCCTTCTGAGCGAAGGTTTGCATGCAAAAAAACAATAGAAAAGTGAGTGCGAAGTATTTCATCTTTTCACCTCTTTCTTCTCAAGATTCTTTTCTTCCTGCCATATCTATTCCGACAGCTAGAACGAGAATAGTTCCCTTTATGAGTTCTTGCACATAGTCCCTAATGTTTAGTAGCGACATTCCATTGTCAAGAGTAGCCATGATTAAGGCTCCTAAGCAAGCGCCTAGAACGGTTCCGCGCCCGCCAACTAGTGAAGCTCCGCCTATTACGCAAGCGGCTATGGCTTCCAATTCTTTCAGAACACCAGCATCAGGAGAAGCGCTCGCTTGTCTTGCCGTGAAAATTATTGCAGCTAGACCTGTTAAAGCTCCTAAGATTATGTAAACAATGACTATGTTAAGTTTTGTGTTTATTCCGGAAAGTCTTGCTGCCTCACGATTCCCTCCAATCGCATAAAGATAACGCCCGAAGACAGTCATGTCCGTTATAAAAAGACCAAACAAAGACGCCGTCAGAAACAAAAGAACTGGTATGGGAATGCCGTTTGCCAAATTCATTACAAAAGTGAAAATGACTACGAGCGACGAAAGCAAAAGTATTTTTAATACAGTTCTTGATGTAGCGGCTCTTTGGAAGTTTATGAAAACCAAAATTGCGATGGCAATAATTGCTATGATCCAACCTATATTTTCAGGTAAGTTAGCTTGTCCGATTGCCTTGAACGTTGGATCAGAGACAGGGATGGTTTCGCCTTGTGAAAGCCCTTTAATTGCGCCACGCCAAGCCAAAAGCCCACCTAAGGTCACAATAAACGCAGGAATGCTAAAGTATGCAGTAAGAAAACCATGAAGAGCGCCTATTAGCATGCAAATCATTAAGGTTAGAACGATAGAACCTATAACTCCGAATTCCCAGTGTGTCAAAGCTATTGCAGCAAGCCCGCCAGCAAGCCCCAGTACTGAGCCAACGGAAAGGTCTATCTGTCCTGCCGCTATTACCATCAGCATTCCAACGGCTAAAATTCCTGTTACTGAGGTTTGAAGCATTAGATTTGATAGATTTCTAGGCGTCAAGAAGATCCCCTCTGTTTGCCAGTGAAAAAATAGCCATAGCAAAACGAGAATGGCAAGCATTGTATAAGCTCTAAGAGATATTTTCTCAAGTTTTTCTTTCATAACCGGTTGCCGCAATCATAATTTTTTCTGGAGTGGCGTCTTTGCGAGTAAATTCCGCCATAGCTTTTCCTTCGTGCATGACCAGGATTCTGTCAGAAAGACCTAAAATCTCAGGTAGTTCTGAAGAAACTAGCACGATGGCAAGACCTTGCTCCGCCAGCTCATTTATCCGTAAATAAAACTCTTGCTTTGCTGCAACGTCAATTCCACGGGTTGGCTCGTCTAGAAACAAAACTTTGGGTTTTGTAAGAAGCCATTTTCCGAGAACAACCTTTTGCTGATTTCCTCCTGAAAGAGTTGAAACTTTGACGCTAGGTAGTTGTGCTTTTATCCGTAGCAGTTTCATTAAATCACTTACGGTTGAGAATTCTTTGAGTTTGTCTATCAAAAGATTTCGAGAAAAATTTTTTAGACTCGCCAAAGTCATGTTTTCCTGAATAGTTTTTTCAATTATGAGACCATACCGTTTTCTATCTTCGGTTACAAAGCCAATTCCTGCCTTTATAGCATCAATCGGAGACTTGATCTGAATTTTGCCGCCTTCGAGAAATACATTGCCTTCAGTTCTGCCTTGCCATGCACCGAAAATACCCATTAAAAGCTCGCTTCTTCCTGCTCCGACCAAACCAGCAATGCCCAGAACTTCACCTTTGCGAACAGAAAAGGACACACTGTCAACAACTTTTTTATTGTAGTAATCGTAAACCGTAAAGCTTTCTACTCTTAAAACTTCTTCCTTTAGTTTACGTTGCACTTCTGGAAAAACGGTTTCAATTCTTCTTCCTACCATGCAAGCGATTACTTCTTCTTTCGTAAAATCTTTGGAACTTTTTGTTGCGACCGTTTCCCCATCTCTAAGAACGGTGATTCTATCGCTTATTAAGAAAACTTCCTCTAGTTTGTGAGAAATATAAATCAATCCTACACCGCGGGACTTTAGTTTGCGAATTACCTCAAAGAGACTTTCGACTTCAGATTCAGTCAAAGCAGATGTCGGCTCATCTAAAACAAGAATTCTTGCATTTTTCGATAAGGCTTTTGCTATTTCGATGATTTGTTGCTTGCCAATGCTTAAGTCTCTAACAATCATTTCGGGGTCTAAGTCAAGATGAAGCTCTTGTAAGAGAGCCGAGGCTTTACGGCGTAAATCGCTATATCTTACAATGCCGAAATTGGAGGGAATTCTTCCTAAAAATATGTTTTCGGCTACACTTAAACCCTTAACTAGAGAAAGCTCTTGAAAAATAATTGCAATGCCCGAATCTTCAGCGTCGCGAACGTTGAAGAATTTCTTTAACTTTCCATCAATTAAAATTTCTCCATCGTAAGAACCGAATGGATAAACGCCAGAAAGGATTTTCATTAGAGTTGACTTGCCAGCTCCATTTTCTCCAACAAGTGCATGACACTCGCCTTGAGACAGGTTGAAACTTACCTTGTCAAGAGCTTTAACGCTCGGAAACTCCTTTGTTATAGAGCGCATTTCAAGAAGCATACTTATCGCTTGGGTCTTTGCTCTATCGGGACGTTTTCATAAACTCGCTCATAATCCGCATAACCGTCTTTTATAACTGTTTCCATAAGATTACTTTTGTCAACAACATAAACTTCAAGCAATATGGCGGGAATCTCTTTCTGTATAGTTTCGTTGAAGAAAGGCTTTGCTTCGGTAAGCGGTTCTTTCTTTGCTAGCCTGATGGCTGCATTTATGGCACCTTGAGCGAGAGGAATGATTGGCTTGTAAATTGTCATAGTTTGCTTTCCTTCAGCTATCGACTGGAGGGCAGATATTTCTGCATCTTGACCAGTTACGAGTATCTTTCCTGCAAGACCTCGTTTTTCCAAAGCGGCAATAACACCGCTTGCCATGCCATCATTTGACACAACAAATGCTTGAATGTCGTCGTTTGTTTGAGTTAGGGCGTTTTCAGCAAATTTCAATGCTTCTTCTCTTTTCCAGTCGTTTATAAACTGTTCGGCAACTATTTTTATGTCTTTTCTTTCGATAGCAGGTTGAAGAACCGCCATTTGCTCTCTTTTTAATATGTGAGCGTTATTGTCTGTAAAACCCCCATAGACCATTACATAATTGCCTTTTGGAACTTTCTCGAGTGCGTATTCGGCGATTTTACGACCAATTACGGGGACTTGATGAGAAATGTAAAGATCAATTTTGTCGGAATGAATCAGTCTATCGTAGCTAATGACCGGAACGCCTTGACTTTTTGCTTTTTCAACTAGAGTGGCTGCTTGAACTGCATCGTGAGGAGCTATGACTAAAACATCTATGCCTTGCGTTAGTAGGTTTTCAACGTCGTTTGCCTGTCTTCCTGCGTCATTGTTTGCAACGGTAATTCTGCAGTCAACACCGACTTGTTGGCAGTATTCCTCAAAAGCTTTTTTATCTCGTTGCCAGCGTTCTTCTTTAAGTGTAGCCATCGAAAAGCCTATCTTTATACGTTTTTCTTGCTGTCTTTCCTTCGCACAGCCAATGAATAGAAGTGCGAAAAAAAACAAAATTAAAAGCCTCTTCATAGATTCCATCTTGCCATTGATTTAGCTTAAAATTTGCTTTTGCGCAACCTAAAAAATTATGCGAAAAAAGCGTTGATGTCAAAATTTCAGAAGCTTTTACTTTACTTTTTATTTTTTCTTGTAGGTATAAGCACTGTTCTGATAGGACAAGTTCTACCTTTTATTTCGGCGAGATTTTTGCTTACAGACGCTCAAAGTAGCAAATTTTTTATTGCTCACTTTGCGGGTTCGATTCTAGGAATTCTGGTTTATGAGTTTATAGTTAAGAGTCGAAGTTTTTTGCTAGTTATACGAATCGGATGTGTTTGCGCTGCCGTTGGAGTTATTCTGCTGAATTCGGAGTTTCAATTCATTTGTTCGGCGGGATTTTTTCTGAATGGAGTTTGCACGGGAGCGAACATACCAGCTATTAACATGCTAATGGCGAAGGTAAATCCTTCAAATACAGTTTCTTCGCTAAGCTTCCTTAATTTCTTCTGGGGTGTTGGAGCAATTACTTGTCAGCCCTTTATTTACGCTTTCGCAGATGAAGGCAGTCTGCTTGTTCCGACAACGCTACTTTCAGTTTTATATTTGTTAGCTTGTGTCTTTTTGCGTAATTCACCGAAAGGAGAAAGAGAAAGAAAAAGAATAGCATCTTTTGGATTTAGGGAAATCTGGAGTAATCCTATTTCTTGGCTAATAGCGTTTTTCAATTTTGCGCATGTGGGATTAGAAAGTGGAATAGGAGGCTGGCTTACGACCTACTCGGAAAGATTTTACGCGGAAAGCTTATCAGCAACTCCTGTATTTTTTACTTTTTTCGTTTTAGGGAGATTACTAGCCCCTATAAGCGTACGTTTTTGCCCAGAGAGGCTTTTTGTTTTAATTAGTCTTCTCATCTTAAATGCGGGGCTTTTGCTGATTTTAATATCTGAGAAAAGTCTTTTTCTCGGAGCAAGTATTTGTGGAATAGGGGCATCCGCGATTTTTCCCGCAAACATGGCTAGATTCACTAAAATCTTCGCTCCGTCAGCAACCAAAAATGCTGCGCCGCTTTTCATTATGGGAAGCCTTGGTGGTATCATCACGAACACACTTATAGGCATAGCTTCAGATTACTTTGAAAGCCTAGTTTATGGAATTTTGATTTTGGTATTCAACGCTTTCATTTTAACTATTATCGAATTGCTTCTTTTATTTCGCTTTTCAACTCGGTGATTCTCCCTATCGGGTATAGACCTATCTTTTTGTCATAGTAAGGAGAGCGCTCGTAGAAGAAGTTTAGTCTTGCTCTCGGATTTTGCTTGAAGTTAGCATCCTTTAACTTTTCTTCAAATTCCTTTTTTAGTTTTTCGTCGCCTTTAAGCATCTCTTCGGCAATTTTTTCCATCACGTGATCGCTATAGAATTCTTTTTGCTCGAATATAGCATTAAAGAATCCCCATGAGACAAAGGAGTCTGCAGATAAGGGTTCTAGTAAGTTAACGGCAACATTTGCATTTTCTTGCTCTAATGGAATGAGAGCAGAATTGGCAGGAAAAAATAATTTTTCTTTTACTTTGGTCGCGTTACAAGTTAACGTTATCCTGCCTTCAAATGGTCTTGTCGCCCATTTAGGTTCGGTTAAACGGTAGGTTTCAACTTCCAGCGTAAGAGGTTTTTTTGTTCGATAGAATTGAATTCCATGGATTTGCAGGATGGATATAACTTCTTCCCACTGCACAGGAACTATGTAAAAGAGTGGTAGGTCAACTGAAACCGTAATTTCAGCCTTGTCGTATTTGGGGACAACAAAGTCAGATGGCTTTTTAGTGTAAACTATTTTCTTTGCTCCAGAAACTTGTGAGTCTTCAATGAGATATTCATATCCCTTAAATAAAAATGGTTCAGCTTGCTTCGTGACTTGTAACTGAAGTGGGAATCTGTAGTTTGGGTTAAAGACTTCACCTCGGTTTATGGTTTCTATTTCTGCTTTGTAAATAGCTTCTTTTAGGCTATTTTTGCTTTCTTCAAGTTCTTCAAGCACCTTTTTAATCATAGTGTAAGTGACAAGAACTCGAGTTTTATAGGGTTTTAGTGAGTGAGATTCTAAAAGAAGCGCTGGTCGGTTTCTTAATGCAGCGTATCCTGTTGAAAAGCGTGGTGTAGCTATGAAAGTCGCTATACCGTCTTTTATTTCACGTCCAACAAGCTCAAAATATCTAGTTACTAAGTATCCTTCTTTTTCAATCTTTGGGATAACCTTTTTCTCGAAATTTTCTATCATCCAATCCCGAATATGCGAAGAAACTTCATAAGAACGTGGAAACTCATAAGTCATGTCGTATCGGTGATCAGCCCCGTCTGTGACATGAGAGTCTATAAAAAAGTCTGGTTTCCATTTGTTCCAAAGAGCAAGAAAAGCTTTGGTTTCTGGTGCATCAGCCTTCATGAAATCGCGGTTTAAGTTTAGGTTAGTTGAAGTTGCTCTGAAGCCCATTTCTTCGGGACCTATTTGGTTTATACGGTTGTAAGGCGAGAAGTTTTCGTGTCCATCCACATTGTATATAGGTATAAAAAGAATCACAATGCTTTTAAGTAGCTCAGCTTCTTTTCCTGTGGCGATGTCTCTGAACAAAGCTAGTCCTGCATCTTTACCGTCCGATTCGCCGGCATGAATGCAGGCAAGAATTAGCACAACTAGTTTTTGATTTTTGCGAGCCTTCTCGGGTGAAAAATCTTCGTCAGATGCTGCTATCAAAAGAGGCAAGTCTCTTTTTTGAGCGCTTTTCCCAAAAGATTCGTATTTTATCAATCTTGAGGTCTTGTCTAGTTTTTGGGCGAATTCAATTGTTTGAGAATAGCTAGGAGTCCTTCTGTAATCGGTCTTTTCGGCGTATGTTTTCAAATCAAGCGGTTGTGATTGAGAATAAATTGAAAAAGCTAAAATCACGAAAAGGACAACTTTAACCTTCATAATCATGATTTTAGACAAAAACCATGCATGCTTGGAGTCTGAAAAGCTAAAGAAATTTCTTTTTTGAAGAAGAAATTTTATCGATCTAACGTTGACATTCTGAACATTTTTTTGTAAAAGTTAAAAAGCGTAACTTTTAAGACGTCTTTTGAAAGAAAAAATTTTGAGGAGTAATTTGTAGTTATGAAGAACCGAAAACCAATGAGCTTGAGTTTGTTGATAGTGGCCTTGGTGAATTTGGCAGCAATGACTTTTGCTGCTGGCAAGCTTACCGGAGAAGTAACCATTCTTAATGGTAATGAAGACTCTAAGGTTAAAATTAACGGGGAAGTAGTCAGTACAGGCAGGAGTATTTTTTCTGAAAGCACTATTTCAACCGATGAATTTTCAAATGCTATAGTTAGCATCAGTGGAGTAGGAAAGATTGAGTTAGCCCCTAAGACGGTAGCCTTAGTTTCCTTTGATGAAAAGGGTATTTTTGTCGAACTTTCTGCTGGTAAGGTTACAGCTATTGAAGGAAACAATGTTAGTGTAAAGACCTCGAGCGGTCTGACGAAATTGAATGTAGGTGAGTCTGTGTCAGCACAACAGCAAGATGATGACGATGATGATGCAGGAGCTGCATGGTTGCTTTGGGGTTTGATTTT
Source organism: Pyrinomonadaceae bacterium (assembly GCA_025054715.1). Classification (GTDB taxonomy): domain Bacteria; phylum Acidobacteriota; class Blastocatellia; order Pyrinomonadales; family Pyrinomonadaceae; genus J014. The sequence goes on along the minus strand of JANWYH010000002.1, from coordinate 180,416 downwards.
AGGCGGTGCGGCAGCAGTAGCAATCGCAATTGCCACCTCTGGCTCGAATGATATCCAAATAGGCGGTGGAACGACCGTTGTTAGCCCTACTAGGTAAACCTTGCTTGATAGTGTAGCTAAAAACTATTAAAGTATTTTTCAGGAGGAATGAAAATGTTAAGCAGAATAAGTAAATCCATAGGAATGCTTTTATTCGTGGTCCTTTTTTCTTCTCTAAGCTTAGCTCAACAGGCTACGGGCTTAATCACCGTTACAGGTAATGTAACCGTAAATGGACAGAGTGCTATTTCTGGAGCAACTTTAGTTTCTGGAAGTCGTATAGAAACGGCAGCAGGTTCAACAGCAATATTAAGCCTAGGTAAGTCAGGTAAAGTTGAGTTAGCTCCTGAGACTTCTTTAACTATTCGGTTTACCGATTCGAGCATGGTAGGTATAGTTGACTCGGGAAAAGTCACTGTTTTAAGTAATGCTGGTATTGCTGCAACCTTTGCAACAAAGGACGCGACTATCATAGCGGATGCAGGTCAACAAAACAACTTCATAATCGAAGTGGAGTGTTCTCATACTCATGTGGATACTGTCTTTGGGCTTGTAACGATGAGGGTTGGAACAACAGATAAACAAGTGGCAGCTGGTGCTGGCGAAATAGCAGGCGATATGCAGCAACCGAATTGTAAGCCTTGTCTGCGTCCAGGAACGCCTGTTCCGGTTCCTGTAGCAGGAATTGGTGTAGGGGCAATAGCTGCTATACTTCTTGGAATAGGCGGTGCCGTTATAACGACAATCTTAGTAGGCACCAGGGGAGAAGAGCCAACAAGTACCGGTTCTACTACTGTTGTTAGTCCAACTAGATAAGCTTTGTAGAAAACCTCCGAAAATTTATCTTAATCTTACCTTTGCGGGCTGTGTTTTCATAGCCCGCAAAAATTTTGTATAATCCTTGTGAATTATTGAACAAACGTTTTTTTTAAGGAAGAGTTATGCATATAGCGGTAATTGGAACAGGGTACGTAGGATTAGTTACAGGTGCATGTTTTGCTGAGTTTGGAGTGGAAGTAACTTGTGTTGATGTTGATGAAGAGAAGATTGATAAGTTAAAAAAAGGAATAATTCCGATCTACGAACCTGGTCTTGAAACAATCGTAGAAAAGAATCTACGAGATGGCAGACTTCATTTTACTACAGACATAAAATCTGCAGTTGAGCAGGCACTAGTTATATTCTTTGCCGTAGGAACACCGCCAAAGGAAGACGGTTTCCCTGATATGAGTTATTACGAAAAGGCGGCGAAAGATGTGGCTGAGGCAATGAATGGATACAAAGTTTTGGTGACTAAGTCAACGGTTCCAGTTGGAACAGGTCGCTGGCTCAGGCAGTTTGTTTCAGAACATCAAAAGGTAAAGACCAGCTTTGGGGTAGTTTCAAATCCAGAGTTTTTAAGAGAAGGAGCTGCCATAAATGATTTCATGAGGCCCGATAGGGTTGTTATAGGAAGTAACGATCCGGAAGCTATAGCCATAATGAAAGACCTCTATCGGCCTTTGTATTTGATAGAAACCCCTTTTGTTATCACCTCTTTAGAGGCGGCTGAATTAATTAAATATGCCGCTAACGCTTTCCTAGCCACTAAGATCACTTTCATAAATGAGATTGCAAACTTGTGTGATGCTATTGGTTGTGATGTTCATGATGTCGCAAAAGGTATAGGCATGGATAATAGAATTGGTCGCAAATTTCTTCATCCGGGACCTGGTTATGGCGGTTCTTGTTTTCCGAAAGATACCAGAGCTTTTACGAAGGTTGGTGATATTTATGGAGTGGAAACCTTGATCGTAGATGCCGTTATTAAAGCAAATGAGCGTCAAAAAGAGTTGATGATTCCGAAAATAGAGAAACTCGTCGGAGATCTAAAAGGAAAAACGATAGCAATTTTAGGGCTTTCCTTTAAGCCCGAAACAGACGATATGCGAGAATCTCCTGCCATTTACATAATAAACGAACTACAAAAACGAGGTGCGAAGATTAAAGCTTTCGATCCTGCAGCAATGGAGGAAGCCAAGAAACATCTTTCTTGTGTTTATTATGCGAAGGACGAGTATGATGCAATTAGGGAAGCTGATGCTCTAGTCATAGTTACGGAATGGAATCAATTCCGCGCTCTTGACATGGAAAGAGTAAAAAGTCTTTTGAAGTCACCTAAAATAGCAGACCTTAGAAACATTTATGAGCCTAAGGACATGAAAGAAATGGGGTTTGAATATGTCGGTGTAGGAAGATAGTCTATGGCTTTAACGGAGAGGGTTTTGGTTACAGGTGGAGCTGGCTTTATTGGTTCTAATCTCGCTGAAGAGCTTATCAAGCGTGGTGCTAAGGTTAGAATTATTGACAATTTTGTTACTGGTTTTAGAGAAAATCTTGAAGAAATCAGAGGTGATTTCGATTTTATTGAGGGTGATATAAATGAAGAAAATGCTTTAAGGAAGGCTTTAGAAGGGGTAGAAATAGTTTTTCATCAGGCTGCATTGCCAAGTGTTCCACGTTCGGTGGAAAATCCAGTTGAAACACATAATGCCTGTGTTAACGGGACTTTTAATCTGTTAGTTAAGGCTAAGGAATATGGCGTAAGGCGAGTCGTTTATGCTGCTTCTAGTTCGGCTTATGGGGATCAACCTACGCTACCAAAGGTAGAGACCATGCGTCCTGAACCACTTTCGCCTTATGCTGTTGCGAAACTTGTGGGTGAATATTATTGTCAAGTCTTCTGGCGGGTTTATGGATTGCAAACCGTATGTCTTCGTTACTTTAATGTTTTTGGGCCTAGACAAAATCCTTCCTCTATGTATTCGGGAGTAATATCGAGATTTATAGATGCTTTGATGAGTGACCGAAGACCTGTAATTTACGGGGATGGTGAACAAACTAGAGATTTTACCTTCGTTGCAAATGTTGTTGATGCGAACATAAAGGCAGCACAGAGTGAACGTTGCATAGGTCATGTTATAAACGTTGCGAATGGGGAAAGAACAAGTCTCAACGAGTTGCTAGCGATTCTCAAAAAAATTACGGGAAAAGAGGAAATTGAAGCAGATTATCTGCCGGAAAGGAAAGGTGATGTGAAACACTCTCAAGCCGACAACCATCTAGCAAGGGAACTTCTGGGTTATGAAAAAATAGTAGGTCTTGAGGAAGGTTTAAAGATTACTATTGAATGGTGGCAAAAAAGTCGGTTTGCAAAAAGAGCTTCTTGTTAAAAACATTTCAGAGTCTAGTTGCAAATTAGATTTTAGAATTGTAAAATGTAAGTTTTGGGCGAGGTTATTTCAAAATTGATCCGATAGCTCAGTAGGTAGAGCAACTGGCTTTTAACCAGTGGGTCGCAGGTTCGATTCCTGCTCGGATCACCAGTTTGCGTAAGGCGAGTTCGTAAGGCTCGCCTTAATTTTTGCTACTTAAGCGAGGGACGAAATGGTTTATACAGTGGTTAAAGTAGGTGGAAAGCAATTTGCTGTTGAGCCGGGACAGGTCCTCAAAGTGCCTTCTATTTCGGGGAAAAAGGAAGGTGAGCAGGTAGAACTTGAGGCGATTTTGAGTTTCGATGATGGTAAACTTCAACTAGGCTCGAAAGTTGTTAAAGCCACTATTATTGGTCATGGTAAGGGTGAGAAGATAATTGTTTTCAAAAAGAAGCGACGCAAACAATATAAACGCAAGAAAGGGCACCGTCAAGGTTACACAGAGATAAAGATAGAAGATTTTTAATTTGAAAGGAGAAATCTATGGCTCACAAAAAAGGGGTTGGTTCGTCTAGAAACGGTCGGGATTCAGCATCGAAGAGATTAGGGCTAAAAAAATTTGGTGGTGAGATGGTTAGGGCCGGAAATATTCTAGCTCGTCAGCGTGGGACCAAGTGGAAACCAGGCAAAAATGTAGGTCGAGGCGGAGATGACACTCTTTTTGCCTTAATAGACGGTATCGTAAAGTTTGAAGACAAAGGCAGAAAAGGTAAATTCATAAGCGTTTATCCTGCTGAAGTCGCTGCATCGAGTCAATCTTGACCTTTTCAACTTTCAGAATATAATAGATTTTAGTTGGCCGGGTGGCTGGGTAGCTCAACTGGTTAGAGCGTGGGATTCATAACCCCAAGGTTGGGAGTTCGAGTCTCCCCCCCGCCACCAAAATTTTTTGTCCTTCCAGCAAAATGCCTGTAATAAGAAAACGAGAGGTCGAAAATCTGCAAAACTTCAGTGAGGAAGAGCTTAAATCTTTCCTCGAAAATCTTCCAATTGACCCAAAGAAACTAGAACAGCTTTTTGAGTATTTGGAGGAGCAGTTAAAGAAAAAGCCTTGTTCTCATGTGCTTTTTAACTCGATGCAGTTTATGTTGCAAAATCGGCTTGATTTTGCAAGGGTGACTAAATGGCTGAATGCTAATGGAGCATTTTGCGACTGCAAGGTTTTGGAATACATAGCTTCTGAGTGGCGGAAAGTATTTGAAAAGTGAACTTTTAGATTAGCTTGTTGAAGAAAAATTTTGTATAAAAGCGTGTTATGAGTGAGAAACAATTTTCTGGGCGATCTGCGATAGTAACCGGAGGAACTCGTGGTATTGGCAAGGCAATAGTTATTGAGTTAGCGAAGCGGGGTGCGAATGTAGCTTTTAGCTATGCAAAAAGCACGGCAGAAGCTGAAAAGCTTAAGGCTGAGATAGAAGCGCTTGGGGTTAAATGCTTCGCTTCTCAATGTGATGTAGCAAAAACGGATGCTACTGCGAATTTTGTCCGTCAAGTTACTGCGGAGTTTGGAACTGTGGATTACTTAATTAACAATGCTGGTATAACTCGCGATCAGCTAATTTTAAGAATGAAAGAAGAAGATTGGGATGCGGTTATTGACACGAATTTAAAAGGAGCATGGAACTTTTCAAAAGCAGTGCTTCGTCCAATGATGCGTAATCAGAATGGCGGTTCAATCTTGAATATATCTTCAATTTCGGGTATCGTCGGCATGATAGGACAGACAAATTACTCTGCTTCAAAAGCAGGAATGATAGGTCTTACAAAAGCGCTAGCGAAGGAAGTTGCAAGCAGAAAAATAACCGTTAATGCGCTTGCACTCGGGCTGATTGAAACTGATATGGCAAGAGAAATGAATCAGGAATATAGAGAAAAAATAATGTCTCAGATACCATTAGGCAGGCTCGGGACAGTTCAAGAAGTGGCAGAGATAGCTTGCTTTTTGCTTTCTGACTCAGCCAGATACATAACGGGACAAGTTATTCAGGCCGATGGCGGGCTTGCTATGTAAATTATGGAATTTGAGCTTGAGGAAAAAGAACCGAGATTTGATCCAGAAAAATATCTAGCCGAAAAGAAGGCCGAGATTAGAAAATTTGCTTTGAGAAGCCTTTGCATTGGCGCTACCATTTTAGGAATCAATCTTTTTTTGGTCACCTTGCTAACAAGCTTTCCAGAAACCACAGGTTTTTCTCATAGAGATTTCTTTTCTCTTCTATTTCGCAATATTTTCTTTCTGATAGGTGTATTTTTTGTTTTAGCTGGTTTATGGGGCTTTTATGAAGCCAGCAGAACGAAAATTGAAGACTTGATTCTTACACCTGAGGCAGAAAAGTTCCTAACACAGGTTGTAAGAGTAAGACCTACCTATACTTACATAATTTTAGTTTGTATAATCTCTGTTTTTTTCTTCCAGATTACTGACATAATTGATGCGGAAGGAAACTTGAGGTCGTTTTTTGTTGCTGGACTAGTTAAAACGGATGTTATTCAAAAACATGAATATTGGCGGATATTGACATCTGCTTTTCTTCATGCTGGACTTTTGCACGTTTACTTCAACAGTCAAGCCTTTTACGGTTTTGCTAGCTTGATTGAGGCTTTTTCAGATAAAGCTAGAATGGCGATAGTTTTTCTTCTATCAATCATTGGTGGTGCTTTGGCAAGCATTGTGTTTTTACCCGAAGGAATATCAGTAGGTGCTTCCGGAGGGATAATGGGTTTGATGGGTTATCTCGCGGTTTATGGTTTTAGAAGGAGACAACATCTACCGCCGAATTTTTTAAGAAGCATAGTTGTAAATATAGTTTTCGTTCTTGCGTTTGGAATAGTAGCCTATCGAATAATAGACAATTTTGCTCATATAGGGGGTTTTTTATCAGGCTTTCTATATGGTTTAATGACTGTTTCTAGAAACGTTTGCGAAAATCCACGCAAGGTGAGCGCACTTACAGAAGCTGCTGGAATGATTGCAATGGGCATTTTAGTTTTCTTTGCGATTCTTACTATTCTTTTGATTACGGACTACGTTAGGTTTTGATAAAATCTGACGTTTATGTCGAGAATCCGTGTGCATCAACATGTTAATCCTTTAGCTCGTCATTATCTTTTCATCTCACCGCCTTTGAATCTAAAACAACTTTTTCAGAATCCTGATCTACCCGTGCATCTTGACATTGGTTCGGCTCGTGGAAGGTTCTTGCTCGAAATGGCTGAACTTAATCCTGATAAAAATTACATAGGTTTAGAGATTCGCAAAGCTTTGGTCGTGGAAGCTAATCGAATTGCCAAAGAAAGAGGACTAAAGAATTTGCACTACGAATTTACGAATGTTTTAGTGTCTCTGCCTAGTCTCTTGCGGGATTTTCCGAAAAACGCTTTGCAAATCGTAACGATTCATTTTCCGGATCCATGGTTTAAGAAACGGCATGCAAAGCGAAGAATGATAACAGATGAAACTGCGTTCACCTTGACAAAATTTCTTTCTAAAGGCGGTAAAATTTTTATTCAAACAGATGTAGAGTTTTTAGCAGAAGAAATGTTTGAAAAGTTTCGTGCTATCAAGGGTTTGAGAGAGATTAAGGTTGAAAAAAATCCTTTTCCTGTAAAAACAGAGCGCGAAAAAGCAGTCGAGGCTAAGGGAAAGCAGATTTATAGAGCCTTGTTTGAAAAGATATGCGAGTTTTAATCACAGGTGCTAATGGAATGCTTGCGCGCGCTACTATCAAGTATTGTCGCGAAAATGGCGACCGAGTAATAGCTTTAACTCGGCAAGAGCTAGACATTTCAAATCGAACTCGAGTTTTTGATATTTTCAGTAAGTATAAGCCTGAAGCCGTAATAAACTGTGCAGCATATACGGACGTAGATGGCAGTGAGCTAAATGTTGAAAAATGCTATGCAGCTAATGCGCTTGGCGTAGAAAATTTGGCTATTGCCTCGAAAGAACATGACAGTGTGTTTGTAACCGTTTCAACCGATTATGTATTTGACGGAACGAAAGAAGGTTTTTATACTCAGCGCGACACGCCAAATCCGCAGAGTGTTTATGGAAAGGCAAAGCTTGAAGGAGAAATAAGAGCAAGAAACGTGTATGCTAGAACCATAATCGTCCGCTCAGGATGGATTTATGGTGAGGGCGGAAATAATTTCTTAAGTAAAGTAGCTAATATTTTGAAAGCTGGCAAACCGGTTAAGGCTATTTCTGACTCGTTTGGAACGCCAACTTTTGCAGATGATCTTGCAAAAAGGCTTCGTGAACTTGTGGATTTGGACTTGCCATTGATTTTTCATGTTACAAATTCGGGTGAAGGAACGAACTATTCGGGATTTTGTGCAAAAATATGTGAGATGATAGGTTTAGAATCTAATCTAGTAGAAGAAATATCGTCAGATAGTCTCAATCGTCCAGCGCCTAGACCGAAAAATTCCAGACTGGCTTGTCTTTTAAGCGAGCGATTGGGACTTAAGCCTTTACAAAATTGGGAGAGTGCGCTTAAGCAGTTTCTTCAGCTAGATTAGTTAGATTTGTAAGCTAGAAAATTAACTGATATTATTTGCTAGAAGCGGTTTTCAGCGAGGTTAACAAAATGTCTGTAGATGTGCAGGCTGAAATTTTAATAGCAGCACCAAGAGAGAAGGTAGCTGAATTCATGTTTGATGCTAAGTATGACAAACTATGGATTAGCGGGCTTGTTAGTGTTTTTCCGCTTACACCTGGCAAACTTTGCAAAGGCTCGAAAGTTCAACGTATCGGCGATTTTATGAATAAGAGGTTCGACAGCATGGTTGTAGTGGTTGCAGAAGAACCAGGAAGGATGTTGGAATTGTCAATAGATGAACCTTTCGAAATGCTAGTAAAATACACTCTTTCAGACGCTGCAGAAGGAACAAGCGTTAAAATTCGCCTTCGCAGCGTCGGTGATATTCCTTTTAAAACTCCAGCAGCAGTCCTTTCAAAAGCTGTTCTCGACAAGCTAAACCTGGATTTGAAAAGATTAAAAAAGCTAGTGGAAGAGAATAATTAGATTTTTGTAGGTGGAGTGAAACCGATCAAATAGTTCAAAAGGTGTTTGTTTATACCTAGTAAATCTTTACCACTGGATGGAACATGAATTATCTTGCCAACTCGCGTCATAGAAGGTGATACTTTGTCCAAAATATCTAATGCCTCGCCAGGAACGACGTAATTTATTACACGACTTCCGTGTTTTAAAATTCCTACTAAATTCGGTAAGTTTGGTATTGAGTTTGGCATTAAGCCGACAAATATATTCAAAGCTGCTGGGTTAACGGTAGCTGCACATTTTCCGGTATGAATAGCTACAAAAGAAGCCATTCCGCCACCTAAGGAATGACCAACAACCATCTGGCAGGGACTACTTTTAGCGATACTAAGCGCGCGAAAGTATTGTCCTGAAACACCAGTAAGACCCTGACTGATATTATCAGGCCAATCCAGCAATTCGTCAGTTCCTGAAAAAGAAAGAACTAGAGAAGGAGCTATACACATTAGTTCAGTAGAAAGTTGTTCAGCAAGAACTGCTCTAAAAGGTCCTGATTCATAGACATTTCTGATCGTCCACGTCGAACCAGTCTGAAACCGCCAACGGTCTCCCACTTTTGCTTTATTTTCTTTATAAGCCAGCCAGCAGAGGCTTACTACATCGTAGTATGGAACTCCCCATGCGTCTGGTACTGACATATCATCTTCTCCTTTCACGTGATAAATTTACCATTTACATATAAGACGCTTATAAACAGCTCCATTTGCCGTTTATCATAATGGCTGGTGCGCCCGTGCCCTCAGCACGGCAGGGAGTAGAGTTTCTTTGGCAATCAGTGCAATAGACCATAGAGCCGTTAGGCTTATCTTTGGGTAAAAGTTCTTGACGAAAGGATGGTAGTCGAACACTTCCTCCAAACTCAACGTCTGTGCCGAAGAAGGTAGGATGTCCTTTGACGCTTCCATCATCGGGCTGACCAGTCATCATGATAACAGTGGCTTTATCGAAATTATTTTTCGCACCACTAATGCAGCCTAGTATGTTTCCATCGTAGCAAAATCTATCTCCCGTTGAGTAAATTCTTACTTCAGGACCGGCTACGAAAGTGTTAGGTCCATACATGTTGCCAATCGAAACGAAGGTTCTTCTACCTCTAAACTCTATTGGGTCGCCAAATATATTGCCGATGAAAGTTATCGGATAGGAGTAATCGCCGTGGTAAGCTAGTTTTGGTTCGTTGTAGATGAAAGAATTTGTCATTGATTCGGTCTGAGAGCCTATAACAGTGATGTTTGAACTATCTACAACGTTGATAAAAGCGCCACCTTTTGCATTTGGAAATCCTCCGCCAAAGGTATCCTGAATCAAGACAAATCCAGCATACCAAAACGTCATCGAGTTAGCCGGTTGGGATTCGGTTCTTTTCGGGTTGAGGAAGAAGCATCCTTCAATTTTCCAACCTATGTTTTTTGTGTAACTATAGATGCCTGCGTCAGAGTTATAAACAAATCTACAATTTTTGACCTTTACGTAGTCGAATTGCCATGCGAAACCGGTTTGCGGTAAGCCTCTGACGTAGATGCCACGATAAAAGTTGTTAAAAGACACCCGCTCGAAGAAGAAGTCTTGACTTGAGTTGTAAGCACCAACGGCTTCAATTCCTATGGTTTTATCGTTGCTTTCTGCGTAAAGCTCTATATCTCGTATTGTCACCCTTTCTGTGCATTCACCTATGCGAAAAATAGAAAGATTTTTGCCCTTGAGGCGAATTCTAGTAACTGCTCGTTGAACTATGTTGTTTGTTGGTGAGCCGGTTGCTAGGCTTCCAACACCTTGAATTGTTACGCCCGAAGGCAAAACAATTGGCGATGTGACCAGATAGTCACCTTCTGGGAAATTTAATGTTCCGCCGTTACGAGTTGCTATAAACGCCAGAGCGCTTCTTATTGCTATTGTGTCATCAGTTAAGCCGTCTCCTTTTGCTCCAAAATCTTTAATATTATAAATGCCCGTATTTTCAGTGTTCGCAACCCAGTCATAAACGATTTCCTTGTAGCCGCCAAGCTCGTCTGCTTTGAAAATTATGCGGTAGCGTTTGTCTTCGCCTTGAAAGCACCATTTTCCATCATTGGATGTTGTTGTAAGAATCGCCTCTGAAGGACGGGCGCTTGGGAGTAGTTGCGAACCAGCGCAAGGTGATATTTTCATAGGGGTTGCTTGATTAAGATCGAAGATTCTTATTTCAGTGGAGGGTGGAGCATAACGGATCGCACAGGCGGTTTGTTTTTGGTTTTCTGGAACGTCGAGTAGAATTCTATAGCCTTCAAACTTGTTTTGAGCCGATAAAATTTGTGTTAAAAAGCACAGAAAAGCAATAGCACCTATTCCTTTAACAAGCATATTTTCTATGATAGAAAATCTTTATTCTAGTTTCAGCGAACGATTTCGTTTTTAGGGCGGTTTTTCTCGATGATTTCTGATACAGCTCTTATAAGAGAATCGTTAGAAAAGGGTTTTTGAATAAAGAAGGTTCTTTCGTTTTCAAATTTTCTAAATTTTTCCACTTGGTCAACATATCCTGAAATGAAGAGAACAGGTAAAGTTGGAGCTTTTTCTCTTATTTTAGTCGCTAGTTCATATCCGCTTACTCCAGGCATTACTACGTCACTTATGAGCAGATCAGGCTTTTCCTTTGTCATGAAGAAAAAAGATATAGCCTCTTTTGCATTTCTTGCTTCAAAGACTTCATAGCCGCAGGATTCGAGGAGTTCCTTTGTAAGTGCTCTGACCATTTCTTCGTCTTCGACGAGAAGAATCTTACCAGCTTTTACTTGTTGAATTTCTTTTTCTTGTTCTGTTTCTTTAACAATTTTCTGCGTAATAGGCAAGAAAATCTCAAAGCAAGTGCCTTTTCCTAATTTACTTTTACAGGTTATAAATCCATTGAGCTGCTTTACAATTCCATAAACAGTAGAAAGTCCTAGACCTGTGCCTTTGCCAATAGGTTTCGTTGTGAAGAAAGGTTCGAATATGTGTTTTATCGTTTCCTCATCCATTCCACAGCCGTTATCTTCGAATGATAGCTTAACGTACATACCTTTTTTGGCTTCTAGATTACTACTTACAAATGACTCATCTAGATAAACGTCTTCAGTTTTGATTGTAATAATGCCGCCGTTTGGCATAGCATCTCTTGAATTGACAGCTAGGTTTGTTAATACTTGAGCTAGTTGACCTGCATCTGCCTCGATATAACTGCGTTTTGCATTCAGTGAAAGCGAGATTACAATATCTTCGCCGACAAGCCTTTGTATCAAGAAGATATTTTCCTTTATGTTTTGATTTAAGTCTAGGGTTTCTGTTTTCATTATTTGTCTGCGGCTAAAGGCTAGAAGCTGTTGCGTAAGTAAAGATGAGCGCTCTGCGGCTTTCTTTATTTCTTCGATGCTACGTCTTAATAAGCCGCTTTCTTGGCTAATTTGCCTTAATGCAAGTTCGCTGTAGCCCTTTATTGCTGTTAGCATATTGTTAAAATCATGAGCGATGCCACCAGCTAGTCTCCCGATAGATTCTAATTTTTGAGCCTGCCTTAATTGTTCCATGCTTTCTTGTAATTTTCTTTCGGCTTCTTTCTTCTCTGTGATGTCTTGAATCAGGCCTATTACTAGTTTTGTTCTTCCATTTTCTGAAACAGGTGATAAACTACAAGACGCAATGAAGCGACTTCCGTCTCTTTTTTTCATTTCAAACTCGCCAGACCAAGGTGTGCCTTTTAGCACTTCAATAGTGATCTCTTTCGCTGCTTTTCTGCTTTCTTCGGGGACAACAAGCTCGAAAATGTCTTCTCCCTGGACATTTTCATCCTTCCAACCGAAGAGCCCTTCGGCAAATTTGTTCCAATAAAGCAATTTGCCTTGATGATCTGTCGTTAAAATCGCTTGATCAACCATGTTCAAAAGCTCAGCTTGAAAGCGAATCTCTTGCTCTGTCTTTTGTTTTTCGGTTATATCAGTCATTGTGCCTATGAATTCACGCACTTTTCCATCTTTAAGAATTGGGAATGCGCTTAAAGCGTAGATGTGGTAAGAGTTATCTTCGGGATGAAATACTCTGTAGGTAGCGCTGTAGGTATTACCTTTTTGAGCGTTTTCTTTCAAGTCACTTATCAGATTTTCATAGTCTTCGGGATGAAATCTTCTTTCGATGTAGCCTATTTTGCTGATTGAATCAAAGAGAAATCTTATCTTAGGTTCTTCGGCTCCTTTAATTGGACTTACCCAGACTATCTGATTAGTTGCTTTCACCAAAGAACGAAACCTTTCTTCGCTTTCTTTTAGGTTTTCAAATGCTAGACGGCTGTCTGTGTTGTCCTTTATGAAGAGGAAACATCCCCTTACTTGTCCTTTCTCATCACGATCAGGTATGTAATCTACGGAAAGAAAAGTTTTTTTGTATTCGAAGTCTAGGATAATTTCCCGTTTGGAAATTTCACCTTTAAGAGCTTTTTCTATTCCTTTGAAGAGGCTTTCAAATCTTTCATCTTTTATTAACTCACGGATGTTTCTACCTATGGCTTTGTCGGCTTCGAGGTTATAGAATTTGCAGAAGCTTTGATTTACGAACTGACAGTTCATATTGGCGTCAAGCTGAGCGATCATGACTGGTGTTACGTCTGTTATCAATCTAAATCTTGCTTCATTGAGGAGAAGATTCTGCTCGATTTCTTTTCTTTTTGTTATGTCTTGAACGGTCCCTATCACTCTTATGGGTTTACCTGTATGATCGCATTGCGCCTTACCAAAAACGGAAATCCATATCAAGCCTTTAAATGGGCTGTTGAAAGGTAACTCAAGTTGAAAAGGCTTTCCTGAAAATATTGCCTCGAGTTTTCTATTGCGAATTTCTTCCTTTTCATCTAAAGCCACGAATTTCAGGTAGTTTCCTTCATAGTCAGTTGAAGTTTCTACTCCTAGTATTTTCTTGCATTCAGGCGAAAGGAATACTTTGTCGCTTAAAAGGTCCCAATCCCAGACGCCTATTTCGGCAGAGGAAAGAATTATCTTTAATAAGTCTTCTTTAGCTTCGATTTCTTCTTTAACAGTTTGGGACAGTTTATCTAATGAAGTAAATTTGAGGTTATTTAGTTTGGTACTTTTGTCGAATTCTCCGACGAGAACTACGGTTGCGTTTAAGCTGGAAAGCTTGAAAATATCGGAGATTTTTATTTGCTGTTTATCGAGACAATCGTAAATTATCAGTTTAGGGTTTGATTCATAAGCCTCTTCTAGGTGACAGGTTGTTTTAATGACTCGCTCCTGAAGCTCTCCGAGCTTACTTAAAAGAAGGTTAGCTCTTTCGCTGGACTCGGCAATTATTATCAAGGAGGTATTCCCCCTCTCCTGCATTTTTCAAAACTATTCCCCCTCCCTTTAGATTCAAATGCTTTTTCTCCCCGGCTCTAAGTCGTCTTTACATATAAGGTCAAAATTTTCATTCTTTCTCTTTGCTCCTTTTTGATTCGCTTCATCCTGTGCTAACATAACTTTTTCGTCTTTGAGGAAGATTTTTGCAAATTTCAAAGCGTCATAATCAGCTTCTCGTGAGAGCTCTTCACGGATTTTGTATAAGATTTCTGAAAATTTCGTTTGACGATACATCATCATTGATAGTAAACCTTTATTCTTAAATTATCAACATTAGAAAATCTCATTAGTATGCAGATATGAGGCAAACATACGTAAATGAATTGAAAGAGCATATTGGCGAAGAGGTGACGCTGAAGGGTTGGCTTTACAACATGCGTTCAAGCGGCAAGATACTTTTCTTGCAGGTTCGTGATGGAACGGGCATAGTTCAATGTGTAGTTTTTAAGCTAAATGATGAAGAGCTTTTTCAAAGAGCAAAGCAATTAGGTCAAGAGTCTTCAATAATTGTTCGCGGCAAGGTCAGGGAAGATAAACGTTCACCGATAGGAGTAGAGCTTGATGTTACTGGGCTTGAGATCATACAAAATGTCGAAGGCTATCCTATAACGCCAAAAGAGCATGGGACAGAGTTTTTACTGGATCATCGTCATCTTTGGATTCGTTCGCGTCGCCAACATGCCATTCTTCGCATTCGTCACAGCGTCGTTCGCGCAGTAAGAGATTTTTTCGACAATCAGGGATTTATTTTAGCTGACGCGCCAATCTTTACGCCGAATGCGTGTGAGGGAACGACGACGCTTTTTGAAGTAAATTATTTTGATGACGAAAAAGCGTATCTTACACAAAGCGGTCAGCTTTACAATGAAGCGACAGCGGCTGCCTTTGGAAGGAGTTATTGTTTTGGTCCTGTTTTTCGTGCTGAAAAATCCAAGACTCGACGTCACCTTACTGAATTTTGGATGGTTGAGCCTGAAATGGCTTATGCAGACCTGGAAGATGTGATGAATCTGGCCGAGGACCTTGTCTGTTATGTCGTCGAAAGAGTGTTAAACGAAAGAATTGAAGATTTGAAAACTCTGGAAAGAGACGTCTCGAAACTAGAGACTGTAAAGAAACCATTTCCGAGAATTCATTATGACGAAGCGGTAAAGATTCTGCAAGAAGCTTATCGTGAAGGTAAATTAGAAAAGTATTTTGAATGGGGTGGTGATTTTGGGGCCCCCGATGAAACTTTTATTTCCGAAAGCTTTGAGCGACCTGTTTTTGTTCATCATTTTCCAGCTGCGGTTAAAGCCTTTTACTTTGAGCGCGATAAGCAGAGGCCTGAGCTAGCTTTAGGTGCCGATCTTTTAGCTCCTGAGGGTTATGGAGAGATCATAGGCGGTGGACAGAGAGCTTTTGATCTTGCGTTTCTTGAAAGGCAAATACAAGAGCATAATCTACCAAGAGAAGCTTTCGAGTGGTATTTGGATTTAAGACGCTATGGAAGCGTTCCGCACGCAGGTTTTGGAATGGGAATCGAAAGATGTGTAGCTTGGATTTGCGGTATAGAACATGTTCGAGAAACTATACCTTTTCCAAGAATGCTTTATCGTTTGAGACCGTAACCCTATGATACAGCAAACATCATATCCGAAAGAGAAAATAAAAATACTTCTCCTTGAGAACATAGCCGATTCAGCTGTAAATGAGTTTGAGCAGAACGGATATGTGAATATATTGAGGCTTAAGAAGGCAGTCGAAGAGGACGAACTCAAAAGACAAATTAAAGACGTTCATATTCTTGGCATTCGTTCAAAGACTCAGATTACAAGAGCAGTCCTAGAAAATGCTCAGAAACTTATCGCTATAGGTTGTTTCTGCATAGGAACCAATCAAGTTGATTTGAAAGCAGCTATGCGTAAAGGCATCGCTGTTTTTAATGCTCCTTATTCGAATACTCGCTCTGTGGCTGAGTTGATAATAGGTCTTTGCGTGATGCTGATTCGTAAGATAATTGATAAGCAGAACGCTGCGCATCAAGGTATTTGGCTTAAGGATTCAAAGGGAAGCTATGAACTTAGAGGCAAAACCTTAGGCATCATAGGCTATGGAAACATCGGTTCTCAAGTTTCCGTTCTAGCTGAAGCTATGGGAATGAACGTAATTTACTATGATATAGCGACTAAGTTGCCTCATGGAAATGCTAAACAAGTTAGGACATTGAGAGAGCTGTTGGAGCAATCTCATATAGTTACGCTTCATGTTCCATCGAATGAGACGACTAAAAACATGATAAATGATGAGACGTTACGGTATTTCCGAAAGGGAGCGATATTGCTTAATTATTCACGAGGTGACGTTGTGGATTTGGATGCTCTTAAAAGATACATAGAAAACGGAACGATTTCAGGTGCTGCGATTGATGTTTTTCCGGAAGAGCCTGCAAAATCTGGAGATCCGTTTACTTGTGTTTTGCAAAATATGCCAAATGTAATCTTAACGCCGCATATTGGTGGCTCAACCGAAGAAGCTCAAGCAAACATAGGAATTGATGTCTCGACAAAACTTATAAAATATCTAGAGTTAGGCTCGTCAGAGGGTTCTCACACAGTCCCGCAGGTTAGCTTGCCGCCACAGGCAGGAACGCATCGAATCCTTCACATACACGAAAACGTCCCTGGAGTTTTGTCCCAGATAAATTCTGAGCTTTCATCAAGAGGTATTAACGTTTTGGGTCAGTATTTGAAAACAAACGAAGAAATTGGTTATGTCATTCTTGATGTTGATCAAAAAATGTCTCATGAGGCATTTCAACTTATAAAGCAAGTTAAAGGCACAATAAAAGCTAGAATGGTTTACTGATTACTTGAAAGTTAGCTCAAACGGCATTATCATGGCTGCGTCTCCTCTGCCGACATTTTGCATTATTTGGGTATATCGAAAAGCTTTTCTTAAACTTTCAGGTAAAGATTTTATGAGCTTTTGTTCTTCGGAGAAAACGTCATCCGCTTCAGCGCCTAAAAGTCTTTGGAAAAGAGGGGTTGGTCTTGGGAAGGCAATTCTTTGAACCTCTTTTTCTGGCGCGATACCGGCAAGCTGTTTTGCTATCTCAACAGCTTTTTCTAATCCTCCGATTTCATCAACTAAACCTCTTTCTTTTGCTTGTAGTCCGGTCCAGACTCTTCCTTGTCCGATAGAATCTATTTCCTCGAATGACTTGCTACGCCCTTGAGCCACTTTTGGCACAAATTCTTCGTAATAAATTCTATTGGCAAGTTCTCGCATTTTTGCTTCTTCTTCGGGAGACCATTTTTCAGCTTCTCTAAAGAGTCCTGAGTTTTTGCCACGCATTACGTATTCGGTGCTTATTCCAAGCCAATCGTAAAAGCCTTTCAAGACGGGCTTTCCTAAAAACACGCCTATAGAACCAGTTAATGTCGAGTTTTCCGCAACTATTTTATTTGCATTACAAGAAATGTAATAACCGCCTGAAGCTGCAACATCTGACATTGAAACTACTACGGGTTTCTTAGCTTTCGCGTCTTCTACGGCTTTCCAGATAAGATCAGAAGCTAGAGCCGAGCCACCCGGTGAGTCAATCCTAAGCACTATGGCTTTGATGGATTCGTCAGAGGAAGCTTCTGAAATAGCTTTTACCATAGTGTTTGAACCTATCGTTTGATCGAGATAAAATTCAGATTCTCCTTGATTTATTGGTCCTGAGCCGAAGATGATAGCTATCTTTTCACCTTTGTTTAGCCCAAGCCAACTGGCACTAATTTTCTGATATCTCTGTGCACTAACGAGCCGTAAATCTTCGTTTTCTGCATATCCGAGAGCTTTTTTCAATTCTTCATGAACCTGATGTTTGTAAATAGCGTTGTCAATCAAGCCAAGCTCCTTTGCTTTCTTGGCTGAAAATGGAGCTTGATCAATCAGAGTTTTAACCTCCTCTGGTGACTTGTTTCTTGATTGAGCTATTTCATTTACCATTCGATTGAAGTAATCATCCAAGATCGCATTTATCACTTCCTTGTGCTCAGCAGACATTTGTTTTCTGGTAAATTGATCAGGAGCATTTTTGTATTTTCCTATCTGTATGACCTGAGGCTCTATGCCTAGTTTATCTAAAGAGCCTCTAAAGAACGTGACCTGTGCCATCAAGCCGGTTACAAAAAGGTCTCCGCTTGGAGGAAGAAAGATTTTATCTGCAGCCGTAGCTATGTAATATTCTTTGCTTGAGCCTATTTCCATATAAGCGTAAACAGGCTTACCTGACGAGCGAACATCTATTATTGCTCTTCTGAATTCTTCTGCTTTAGCCCAGCCTATTTGTGGGAAGTTTATTTCGACAAGCACAGCGCCTATTTGTGGGTCTACTTTTGCTTTTCGTAGTTGCGTAAGTAGCGAAACAAAGGACTGTCCTTGTGAACCTAATAAAAAGTCAGCCATAGGGTCTTCTGGAACATAGTCAGGCATTTGCCCGGAAAGGTTGATTACCAGAACACTGTTTGGCGCAATAGAAGGACGCATCCAGATTTCAGCGATCAAAAAGACCGCTGCAACAAGAATCAGCAAAATTAAAAAAGAACCGCCAATCACTAATAAAAAAGTCCTTAGACCCTTTGACATAACAGTTAACTCCTTTCTCTTATGCAAAACTTACCTTATTTTACGTTTTCTTGCAAAGTAAGGTTTCTCACTTTAGGCTATTTTTCGTGTTAAACTTTTCTTTATGAGAATCTTGATAGTGGAAGATGAGAAACATCTTGCCGAGGGCTTAAAATTTAATCTCGAAACTGAAGGCTATGAGGCTGAAATTGCTGAAGACGGAGAGATAGCCTTTAGGAGACTATCAGAAGAAAACTTTGACGCTGTCGTTTTAGATGTAATGCTCCCCAAAATAGACGGATTTACCCTCGCTGCTCGACTTCGTCAAAGTGAAAATTTCGTGCCTATACTGATGCTTACGGCTTTGGGCAAGTCTGAAGATGTGCTTAAAGGTTTCGCTTCAGGAGCCGATGATTATTTACCAAAGCCTTTTGATCTTTCCATTTTTCTCGCTAGACTCAAAGGACTTTTGAGGCGTCGCGAATGGCTAAAGCGCGAAATGTCTAGAACTTCTGAGATTGTTACCGTGAACGGTAGAACGATAGATTTCGATAGCCTAGAAATTAGGCATGAAAACAAAGTGGTTCGGTTGACACTTATGGAGGCAAAATTCTTACGTTATTTGATAGAAAACGAAGGAAAAGTTGTCTCAAGAAAAATGATTTTGGAGGAAGTATGGGGACTTTGCGAGGATACCGACACAAGGGCAATTGATAACTTTATAGTTCGATTAAGAAAATACCTAGAAGATGAACCTAACAAACCAAAGTTTCTTCAAACTGTTCGTGGCGTCGGCTATCGCTTTGTTAATGAGGGTTAAAGCCGTCTTTTTTGCAACACTTTTATCTTACGTCGCCAGTTTTGATCTAGATCAAACCTATGGATTTCAACGGATTCGACAGTTTTCGCAAGAAAATCTATTTCTTTGTGAAAAGAAAGAGCTGGAGCAACAAGATAAATTAGAGTCGAAGAAGGCTTGAAATCTACGGAATCGAAAGCGCCTTGTTGCCTTGCTGATTCTATCTTAAACCAGTATTCGAGCGCTTGAAAAAGCATTTCGGCTTCAGGTCTAGTTTTGATCTCTATTACTACGATTTTGCCATCTCTTCTAAAGGCTGTTAGGTCTATTCTGTCGTTTCCTATGCCGAGTTGGCTATAAACGGGTTTTGTTAGTAGATTTGAATCGAGTTCTTTGATACTTTTTTTCAAAACCGCCTCAAGCCATCTTTCTGGCATCATTTGATAAAACAAATGTTTTTTATTGTGGCTATTGGGGTTTCGATATTTTTTAAGCTTTTCGACTAATTCGATTAGCTCCTGATAGGTTTCTTCAGTAAGGAGTTTCTTGTTTTCGATGCCAAAGGTTATAGAGTTTTCGTTAGCGAAGAGAAAAGGAAGTCCGAGAAAATAGAAGGTTGTTTCTTCAGAAGACGATTTGACTTCTATTTGTTCCGGGGCTTGTTTGATTATATTTTTAAGCTTTGAAGGTATAGAGTTCGATTCAGGCTTCAACTTAGGACTGAACACTTCTTGCAGATGCCTGGTGCACACGCTGAAGCTTGTCTTTTCGTAAATTTCTATCGCGCTTTTTGTGAAATCTTTAAGAAGCAGTTTCAACGTAGCGGCAATCTGAGCTTGCCTTTCTTCAAGAAGCAGAAAAGCCTTAGAAACGCCAGAGTTCTTAAGCGCTAAAATGGCTTTTGTCAGTGCACTTACAGCTGTTGTTTCCGCTAAAACTATGACCATACGGTTGTGGTTTGAATCTTCGACCAAGAATTTGTTTCTTGCAAGTTTTCTTTTTATCTTTAGGTTAAGCTTGCAGGCGAATTTTTCGACTAAAATCTCTTCTTCAGTCTTCAAAACCTTAACCAATGCCGTTTCTTTCCCAAGTCCTCTTTGTATTTTAATAAAGGATTTCCTAGGGTTAACCTTTTGAACGCTCCAAATTTGCGGAGTTTCGTCGTTAAAAAATGAAAGCAAGATTCTATTTCTCGACTCCTCGACGTTAAATTCTTGCACTTGGATTCTTCTTCCGTCTGAGAATTCGATCAAGACTGATTGAGCTTCTTCGAGAATTTTTTTAACCTGCTGCAAAGTTTTTTCCACAGAGAAATTTTAGGACAAAATGGACATAGTCTGAACTTTTTGCTTGTTTATGTTAACATTTGAATTTGAGTCTTTCTATGCCTTTGAAGCTTGCTACCTTTGTGCTTTGCTTTTCCCTTCTAGTTTTCGCTTGCCGAAAGTCGGTTATAACAAATCAAACGAATCAAGCAAATCAAAATTTATCCTTCTCTGAGAGACTTTTTGAGACTAAAGAACCTGAGACTTTCCAAGCCGAGATTATCTTTCGCTCTTTTGATTCCTCTTCGGAAGAAAAGATCGAAAAACGGATTTTCGTTGCGAGGAAAGGGGCAAATCGTTTTATAAGGTTTGAAAACAACCTTGCTTATCTTCAAAGAGAAAGTGCGTTTTTTCTTATAGACTACGCAAAAAGAATGTTTACAGAGTCCAGAAAAAGGGACGAGCCTTCCTTTGAGGATTCTGTTTTCAAATTTTTTACTTCTGAGGTTTTAAGGCGAAGGTTTAATTCTAAGATTGAAAAGCTAAATACCGAAGACACCATCACCAGATACGTTGTGACTATCGATGATTCTGCAAAGTCCGAAGTTATACTTTTTTATGATGAGGAAAAGAAGATAATCCTTAAGTCTGAGTTTTACTCCGTGGGAGCAGAGAAGCTTTTACTTTATTCTGTAGAATTACAGAATTTGAGATTTGAAGTTGATGATGCGATTTTTTCGCTGCCTTCTGAATTCAAAAAGGTTTCATTAGATGAGTTTGCTAGGAGAAGTTGAAGTTATGGATGATCTGAAACGAAAAGCAAAAGAGGTTTTGCGAGGCATTCCATTCGTAAATTTACTTAAGATGGAGTTAGCGGATATTGAAGTAGGAGAAGCTACCCTAGAGTTAAGCGTGCGGGACGAGCTGAGGCAACCACAAGGTTTGCTTCACGGTGGAGCAATTTCTTCGCTGATCGATACCGCGACAGCTTTTGCCGCAGCGACCGTTTTAGTAGATGGCGAGAAGGCTTTTACAGCAAATCTTACAGTTCATTTTCTCCGTTCGGTTCGCAACGGTAAGGTCATCTGCAAAGCAAGAGTAATAAAGCAAGGAAAGAGACTTATAACGGTCTTGGCTGATGTTTTCGATGACTCTGATGAAATAGTTGCAACGGCTATAACGACTTATTCAAGAAACTAGAAAATGAAAGAGCATAAAATTCTCTGGCAATATATCAAGCCATACAGATTTACGGTGCTTTTGGGCATCGTTTGCATCTTGGTTTCGATGCTAACAAGTCTTCTGATCCCGTACATTGTTGGAAAAGCAGTTGACGATCTAGCAGAAGAAATCACTTGGAAGAAGGTCTTAGAGTATTCGTCGGCTGTTCTGTTGGCGAGTTTTATAAGTGGCATTTTTTTATTTTTGCAAAGAAGACTTTTGATCAACGCCTCAAGACACATTGAATATGACATGCGGCAAGACTTCTTTAATTCTTTGATTTATCAGCCGATGGAGTTTTTTCAGCGAAACCGTGTTGGTGATTTGATGGCAAGAGCTACAAACGATCTCGCTGCGGTTCGACAAATTGTAGGCCCGATGATTCTCTATTCCTTTCAAGCTATATTTGCGATTTCAGTCGTGCTTCCTATTTTGATAAGCCTTTCTGCAAAGCTTACTTTTTTACTTCTTTTAATAATGCCTCTTGTTTCAATCGCAGTTAAGATACTCGGTCAGATAATTCACAACCGCTTCGAGAAAGTGCAAGAGAAATTCTCTGAGATTACAGCGATGGCTCAAGAGAATCTAGCAGGTGTTAGAGTCATACGTGCCTTTGTTAGGGAAGAGTCTGAAATTAAGAAATTTGAAAAGCTAAATCGCGAATACGCGGCTCAAAATTTGTCTTTGGTGAAATACTCGGCTGCAATGCGTCCACTGCTTTTTTTTCTTATAGGGCTGGGTTTTGTGGTGATTGTTGCAGTTGGTGTTCCTATGGCAGTTCGAGGTGAGATTTCGGCAGGAGATTTCACGGCTTTTATCCTGTATCTGCAAAGAATGATCTGGTATCTGATAGCTATGGGTTACGTTGTGAATCTTTATCAACGTGGTATGGCTTCGTTGAAAAGAGTGCGGCAGGTTCAGGAAATAGAACCTAAGATAAAGGATTTACCAAATGCGATAACTAAGCCTAGAATCAAAGGCGAGATAGAGTTTCGTAACCTTAGTTTTTCTTATAACGGTGTCAAGGTCTTGAAAAATATAAACTTGAAGATAAAAAGCGGTCAAACCGTAGCATTTGTAGGGAAAACAGGTAGCGGCAAGACAACGCTAATAAGCCTAATTCCAAGACTTTTAGAAACTGATGAGGATACGCTTTTTATTGATGGTGTTCCGGTAAAAAAATATCGCTTGAAGGACTTAAGAAGAGCAATAGGATTTGTACCTCAAGAAAGTTTTCTCTTCAGCGATACTCTAGCGGCGAATATAGCATTTGGTATAGAGGAAGAGAATACGGAAAAGCTTAAAGAAATGATTGAAAAAGCAGCTGACGTAGCAAGTTTGACCGAAGAAATAAAGCTTTTTCCGTATGGTTTCGATCAGCTTGTTGGCGAAAGAGGCATAACGCTTTCGGGTGGTCAAAAACAAAGAGTTTGTATTGCTAGAGCTATCATACGTAATCCGCAGATATTAATACTTGACGATGCTCTTTCATCCGTAGATACTGCAACCGAAGAAGCTATATTGAAGAATCTTAAAGATTTCCGTAACGGTAGAACTACCTTGATAGTTTCCCATAGAATTTCGACTGTTTGTGACGCGGACTTGATATGTGTTTTGAGAGATGGCGAAATAGTAGAACGAGGAACACACCAAGAACTTCTCAAGCTTCAAGGCGAATACGCAAGTTTATACCGTCGTCAACTCCTTGAACAAGAAATAGAAGCTGTCACTTAATCAAATAACTCCTTAAAAAGCTTGATTGTTTCAGGTGAAGGGTTAACTCCCAACTCTTTTTTTAATGTTTCTTTTAGCTTGTTGAAGCATTTTACCGCTAAAGCCTTTTTCCCTTGTAAAGCATAGATTCTCATTAAAAGGCGATACATATCTTCACGAAGAGAGTCCTTCTGTAAAGCTTGCTCTGCATATTTAATTGCTGATGCAAAATCTTTTCTTGAAGCACTTAACTTTGCAAGCGAGCTTAAAAGCTTGATGTGTTGCTCTTCAAAATAACTTCTTCTCTCTTCTGCCCAATTTTCATAAACTCCTGGCATAAACTCGCCTTTGTAGATTTCAGCTGCTTCGATTAAAAGAGCAAAAACTTTTTCAGTATCTCCTTCGGAACGAGCTTTACTTGCTTCTGCTATTCGTTTTTCAAATTCTTCCGAGTCAATCCAAAATGAAATTTCCGGGTTTAGGTAGTAGGTGCCATCGTTGAAGCTTAGAAAATTTATTTTCAAGTCTTGTCCCCAGTTAAGGGCTTTTCTGATATAGGAGATTGTAGGGTGGAAATTCTTTTCTGCGGTTTCTAAACTTTCGCCTTCCCAGAAAGTTTCTATTAAGATGTCTTTTGTGGCACGCCTGTTTTTACTTGTTGCTATAAAGAAGAAAATATCTCTTGCTCGCTTTGTAATCCAAGCCTTGTAAGGTATCGGTTTGGAGTCGAGACGGCGAGCTTCTATCGATCCAAAAGTCTTTAGGTAGAGGTCAAATATCTCGGAGGTTTGTAGTTCAACCCTAACAGTTTTACTTTCGATTTTGCAGTGTTGAGACAAGTGAGGTGGTAAAATAGCTTTTATTTCATCGTTTGTAAAAAATTCCCTATTTGTTTTCATCTCTGACAAAAACCAGTATTCGTAGCCAAATTTTTCTACCAAATTTAAAGTCCGACGCAGAAACTCGAAAGCTTTATCTTTTTTCCCCTTGGCAAAATAAATTCTTGAAATAAGTAGTGAGGATTGTGCTTCGTCATAACTTAATTCTTTTTGATTGAAGAAAAGCCTTAGCTTTTCAACCTCGTTGTCTAAAGCTTCGAGATCATTTTGAGCTGCACGTGCATAAGCTAAAAGAAATTGAGCTATTTTAATTGAAAGCTCGTTTCCTCGCTTTTTGCGTTCCTCGGTAAGTTTTTCGAGGAGAGCCTGTGCTTTTGAATGCCAACCTATCGAAAGGTAAAGCTTTGCTTCCTCTTCCATTAGGCTCTTACTCGATAAATTCAGCCCTAAATCTACATATATTTTCTTTGCTCTCTCGTAAAACTCAAGAGATTTTTGATAGTCGCCTTTCTCTCGATGGATATTACCGAAAGCTTCCAAGATTTCCGCTAACAAGTCTTTTATGTTAAAGTCGTTGCAGATTTTTAGCGCTTTGTTAAGCTCCGACTCTGCTTCTGTTAATTCGCCTCTGAAGATGTGAAGCCTAGCGATATTAAGATGACCTATGGCTTGCTGCGGGAATGGTTCGGACTCATCCAGAATTTTTCGGAACAATCTCAATGCGTTCTCAAAATCACCTCTAAAGGCGGAGGGCAGAGCTAAATTGTGAAGCGCTATCTTTATGAACTTTTCATCACTAAGCTCCTCTGCTAGCCTCAACGTTCTATTAAAACAAGCTTCAGCTTCCTGTAGCATACCGAGACTTATGTAGCATAGCCCTTTTGTATTTTCAGCCTTCATCCGAACCCTCATCGAACCTTCGTCATCTGTATGTAGCTCCTCAATTTCTTTGATAAGTTTCATCGCAGTTTCTACTCTTGATTGCTTCCTCAATACTCCTGCCATAATACAGAGAGCTTCAGCTCTTCCTACTTTATCGCCCTTTTTCGAGAAAACTTTTGTTGCTTTTCTTAACACTTTCAGTGATTCTTCTGTTTTACCTTGAAGACGGAGTGCCTCGGCTTGTTTTAATAGTAGTTCAGGAGTTTTTAGCAAGATTTCCTCAGGAATATCTGATAGTAAACTTCCAAGAAGAATTAGCCTTCCCTTTCCGAGTAAATCATCAGCTATTTTCTTTAGAATTTCCAAAGCTTTGCCAAACTCTTCTCCTTTAAGAAAATACTCGATCGAATCTTCCCACATTTTTTCTCGATAAAGGAAGTCAGCTATTTTACAGAAACTCTCTTTTAGAAATTCGTCTCCGAAATCTTTGCGAAATTTATGTTGGAGAAAATCTCGGAAAAGAGGATGAATCCGATAGTAAACTTCCTTTTCTTCGACAGCATTTACAAAGATACTTTTCTTCTGGAAATTCTCCAAACACTCCTTTGAGTAAATTTCGGGGAATACTCTTCTACAAAAAATTGTCAAGTTATCCTTGAAAAGAGAGAGAAAAAGCAAAGCTCTTTGAAAATTGGGTGATTCTTTCAGGAAAACTTCTTCGGCGAAGTATTGAAATATATCTTTTCTTGTCTTCTGGAGGGCTTTTCTAAAATCAAGTTTGGACTCTCTTTCTTGCTGAGCAGACTGTAAGATAAGCTGAAGAGCAGTTGCCCAGCCTTCAGTTATTTCTCTAAGCTTAGCAACATCTTCGTCTTTTAGCTCTATGCCGATGTATTTTTTGAACAGAGTTTTAATTTCTTCATTATTGAAGGCTAATTCTTCCGCGGTTATTAGTAAAGCTGGTAGGTAGATACTTGAAGGTTGAAGCGGTGGCAAATCTCTAGTTGTAATTAAAACGTTAAGTGTTTCAGGAGTATATTTGAGAATTCTGGAAACGATCTTGTGAACTGGGCTTGTAGCTTCAATCGTATGATAGTCGTCCAAAACTAAATAAAATGGAAAAGTTGCTGACTCGAAAACCTCGTTGAGAAACAAATCGGCAGCTCTTTCAGGAAACAAAGATATTTCTTCCGGAGCTTTTTTGACATACTGGAGTATTCTTTTGCCAAACCTAGGAATTATCCTACGGATTCCTTGAACTAGGTAAGTGAGAAAAACCGAGACATCTGAATCTGTTTGGTCAAGTTGATACCAAACAAAATTTTTACCGCTTTTTTGAACAAAATCCGCAATGAGAGTAGTTTTTCCATAACCTGCTTCTGCAATCACTATGGCTAAGTTTGATTTATTTTCCAACATTCTTTTGATTAATCTTTCCCGAGAAATAGCTTGTTGCGAGGAACGAGGTGGCAGTAGCTTCGCCAATAAACAAAAGCTTGTTTCAGGAGATTTTCTTTTTGCTAAGATGTCCATTTTCAGTAAGAGTATGACACAGGAGAAATGTTATTTCAAAAAATATATTCGTGGGTTTGGATCGAGATGCTTGCGGTCTTTCAGGTAATTTAAGTTTAAGTTTTTATTGCCGAAGCTTGAAGACTCAACAACAGAAAGCATTCGTGAAAATTGTTTTTAGCAAAAATTGTTTTGAAATAATTTTTGGTGTATTCTTTAGTTTGGTTTTTTATGGCTTCAGACTCCGCACAAGGCATGGGTTGTGAACCCCGCTAGGCGAGGAATCGAGCAACGGTAGCAATACCAGCCTGTGTTGCGGTTCAGTCTGAGGCCGCCCAACTTCATGATTCCTACTTACCGGATCGAAAACTAGATGTCCTATCAAGCTATAGCCCGTAAATGGAGACCTCAAAGATTTGAAGAAGTTGTTGGGCAAGAAGCCATAACCAAAACCCTTCAAAATACGATTCGTTCAGGGAGAATACACTCGGCTTATATTTTTTCGGGACCTCGCGGAGTTGGTAAAACGACTCTTGCAAGAATTTTTGCAAAAGCCTTGAATTGCTTGAAAACAGACAAGCCGAATCCGTTCCCATGTTCTTCTGAGGATGATGCTTGTTTTTCCTGCAAGGAAATAGCTGAAAGCCGCTCGATTGACGTTTTGGAATTTGATGCCGCGTCAAATACGCAGGTTGAGAAGGTCCGCGATCTCATTATCGAAAGGGTCGACACAGTTCCAGTGCGTGATCGCTACAAAGTTTTTATCATAGACGAAGTTCACATGCTTTCCACTTCGAGCTTCAACGCGCTGCTGAAAACTTTAGAAGAGCCCCCTCCGCAGGTTGTCTTCCTGATGGCAACTACTGAAATTCATCGAGTTCCTGCAACTATTCTTTCGAGATGTCAGAAATTCTATTTTCAGACCATATCTACTGAGAAGATTTTTCAAAAGTTAAAAAGCATCGCTGAGAAGGAAAATGTCGAAATAGAAGATGAAGCCCTATGGGAAATAGCCCGCGCTGGTGAAGGTTCGATGCGCGACGCCTTGACTTCTTTTGATCAAGTAATAAGCTTTGCTTCTACGCTTGAAAAGACTAGTAAAATTCAAATCGAAGACGTTGTCACAACTCTTGGAAGGGCAAGTTCAGAAGTTTTAAGGCGCACGATAAACGCAGTTGCTGAAGGTAATCCATCTGAGATTATCTCAATAGTTGATGAGATTAGCCGAAAGGGACAGAACTTAATTGTCTTTTGCCATGATTTACTTCTCCTTATAAGAAACTTGCTTGTAGTTAAAATTTCAGATAGCCTCATTGAAAATAACGCTTTCTCGTCAGAAGAGTTAAAAAAAATTGGCTCTGCTTTTACTGAGAAAGATCTAATCAGGCTTTTTCATTCGCTTAGCGAGCTTCAGACGCGCTTGCGACAAGCAAAGGAGCCTCGTTATCAGCTGGAAGTAGGTCTTGTAAAACTTATTGAAATAAGGCGACTCACACCAATAGAAGAGATAATTGATAGGCTGGAAAAACTTGAAAAGCTTATTCTCAGTTCCTCAACCGAGGAAGTAAAAAAAAAATCTGAGCTAACTCAAACCATCGAAGACCTACTCGGAAGCGATAGCCTTTCGACAATAACTTCATCAGATTTGGAGCATGTAGAAATTTCCAGTCTAGACTCTGAACTAGAAGAAATCCTAAAGTTTCAAGGTGATGACTTAAAGCCTCTTAAAAATGCGCCAAAAATAACAGTTTCTAAGGACAATTCGATTGATAGATCTGTCAAAATTCCTAAACCGCCTAAGGATGCTTCTGAAGAGGAAATAAGAAAATGGGTTGAAAATCACCCGAAGACTGCACTCATAAAGAGTTATCTAGGAGCTAGGCTAATCAAGGTCGAAAGTAAACGCTGAATTTTTCCGATTTAGTAATTTCTCAACGTATTTTGCGAGTATATCTACTTCTAGGTTAACGTTGTCACCGACTTTCAGCGAGGAAAGATTTGTTTGATTCCATGTTTTGGGGATGATTGCAACTTCAAACCACTCACCAGTAAGATTTGCAATTGTAAGCGAGATTCCTTCGACGGCTATTGAGCCTTTATAGACCATGTAGTGAGAAAGTTCCTTTGGGTAAGCTATGCGAATTTTTGAATAATCTCCATTTCGTTCGATTAGAATAATTTCCCCGCATCCGTCAACATGTCCTAAAATGATGTGTCCGCCTAGTCTTGTTTGAAGCGTCAATGAACGTTCAAGGTTTACCTTCGAACCTTGTCTTAGCCTGCCAAGTGTAGTTTTACGAAGAGTTTCTTCGGAAATATCGGCTGAAAAACCTGTCGGTGAAACATCAATTGCCGTTAAACAAACTCCGCTGACTGATATAGAGTCTCCCTCTTTTGTTCCTTCGCTAACTAGTTGGCAAGAAATCCTGAGTTTTGCCGTGCTAGCTTGTTTGTTGATGTCCTCAATCGTTCCGATTTCTTCTATTATCCCTGTAAACATTTTTAGACCGCTTGTAGTTTTGCCTTTTTAAGGATTTTGTCTAAAAGCATGTTCGATAATTTTTCTTGCACGCTATTTGATCTGAGACGCTCACTTAAATTGCGGAAATCAACCGTATCAAGGTTTTGATCTTGATTAAAGCAGGAGAAAACGAAGAATTCTTCTCCTGTGTGAGGGTTGACGTGCTTTTGTAAGCACTGTGCGCAGATTTCTTTCATCATGCATTGCATAGGCGAATTTATAGAGCCGATGGCTATATGATTTTCTTTTAGATAAGGCTTAAGAACTGTATAACGGGCTTCCTTGACTGCATTCATCATTCTGTCAGAACCAATGGCAATGATTCGATCAACATCGGAAAGTTTTATAAGCTGATCTCCCAAACGTCCTTCGGCGTAGGCCAACATCGCTTGAATTATGTTACCTCTAAAATGAGCGTCTTGAGGCCTTTTCGGAACTATCTCAACCCCGTAATCGGTTGCCCAGATAACCTGATCGGTAGAGCTTTCTATTTCTTCTCGTTTGAAAAGATCTGCTCCATTTTTGTAACCAGCAAAATAGATGATGCGATTACCTTTTTCCTTCATCGCCTTTGCTATCGAGAAAAGAACGGCATTTCCGAGACCGCCACCTACGAGCATAACGGTTTCGCCTTCGGGAATTTCTGTTGGTGTTCCTGTAGGTCCCATTACGATTACTTCTTCGCCCGGTTTAAGAAGAGAGCATAATCTTGAGGAAACTCCCATTTCAAGAACAATCATTGAAAGCAGGCCTTTTTCAGCATCCGTCCATGCTCCAGTTAGAGCGAGTCCCTCCATTAAAAGTTTCTTGTCGCCAATCATCGGTGCTTTGGACTCAAAATTCTGCAAGCGGTAAAATTGACCAGGTTTGAATTTTCTGGCTTGCAATGGAGCTTTAACTATAACCTCGACAATTGAAGGTGCAAGCCTTTCAACTTTCACTACAAATGCTCGAATCTCCTCATCTAGGGTTTTTATTAAAGTTTCAAAGTCTTCTTCATTAGCCTTCTTGCCAATGTCTTCAGAAAAAAGATTAGAAATTTCCCTGTAGCCAAGTTTTGCTGAAGCCATTGCCTTCACAACATTACCCGCATAGGTAGGATGATTGTCTCCGTAGTAAGTGATAAATTTGCCGTTATTGCAGTAAGATGTAAAAAATGCCGTGCCGTCTTGCTTTGCTGGTATGAGTTTTAACTTTCCATCTTCTCTAATTAGCTTGTGAGGTAAGAAGTATTGACCAGTTTCGTCTAGCTTGAAAGTGCCCGGATTTTCTCTTTCATAAATTACATTTGGAGATGTGCCTGCTGCGACGCAAACCGTTCTGGCTTGTAGCTTAACCATTTCACCTGTTCCGACAAACTTTCCTTTTTCTTCGTCGTAGCGTTGACGCTCGAAAATTACAGCTTCGACGGCTCCGAATTCATCAGGCACAGCTTCACGTGGGTCCATCAGTTCCACGAAATCAATCCCTTCTTCAAGCGCTTTTTGAACTTCCTCGTGATTAAGCCTATATGCTGGTGAATCTTGTAATCTCTTTCGATAAACTAGTGATACGCCGCCCCAACTTCTTACAAGCGGAATGAAATTCGGTTTTTCTCCTTTTTGCTTTGCACGACAGCGCTCGGCTCTTACGGCTCTTCCATGTTCGAGAAATTCCGTTAAAATTTGCTTTTCTTCTTCATCAAAGTTCTGCCAGACGTAGTCTTCACCAAACTCTTCGACTACTTGTTCGTAAGCATCTAGTATCTTTTCAACCTGAATCGGATAGTAAGCAAAAAGTTCCGTTGAGGTGTCAATCCCAGTAAGCCCTCCACCGATAACGACAGCAGGCAGACGAATCTGCAAATTCGAAAAGGTATCTTTCTTGAATGCTCCAGTAAGCTGCAAAGCCATCAAGAAGTCAGAGGCTTTTCTGATACCACGAATCAGGTTGTTTTTCATTTTTACGAATGTCGGTCTACCGGCTCCGGTCGCTATTGCTATGTGGTCAAAGCCGAATTGCCAAGCATCTTCGATCTTCAGAGTTCCACCGAAGCGGACTCCGCCGTAACTACGGAAAAACTTGCGACGAGCAAGTGTAAGCTGTAAGATTGTTAAGAAATTCTTGTCCCATCTAACAGTTATCCCGTACTCTGAAACTCCGCCAAAACCTGAAAGAACTCTTTCATCGAGCTCCTGTGTAATTTCTTTTATGTCCTTTATGGGCTTAGGAACGAATTTTCCATTTTTCCCTGTCAGTTCGTCCGAAAGAGGCTCTATTTTCAATCCGTCAATTCCGACGACTCCAAATCCCTCATTCAATAGGTAGTTTGCAAGGGTATAACCTGCCGGTCCCAAGCCGACAACCAAAACGTTTCTGCCGTTGTAAGGAAGCGAAAAAGGTCTCTTCGCATTCAAAGGATTCCAGCGGGTCAGGAGACTATAGATTTCAAATCCGTATGGAAGCGAAAGAACGTCTGTTAAAACCGAAGTCTCTGCTTTCGGTATATTTACAGGTTCTTGCTTTTGAAAGATACAGGCTTTCATGCAGTCGTTGCAAATTCTGTGCCCCGTGCCTGGGCACATTGGGTTATCAATCATAATGATCGTAAGTGCTGCGATCGGGTCACCCTGACGCTTAAGAAGGTGCATTTCTGATATTTTTTCACCAAGCGGACATCCTTCCAGCTTAATTCCTAAAGGGTTTCTTTTCGGAATGCCGTCAGTTTCTCGTAAACCCTTCGAGCATGAGTCTTTCAAACGTTCGTGACAAATTAGACAATAATTAACTTCGTATAAGGCTTCTCTTTCAGTTCCTCGGTCATCGGTGAGCTTAAACCCGTCTCGTCGCCTTAGGTCTTTCTCTAAGGCACGCATTGCTTCTGGAAGTTTTGAGTTGTAACGTTCGAGCCTTACTAAATTTTGATAATCGAGCGTGTGAGGGACTCTGAAAGCCTGCCAGCCTTTTTTATCACCTTTGAAAAAATGAAAAGCCGACCACTCCTCGACGATTTCAAGCGTAGCTTTGATAAGTAAAAGCTTTCCTCTTACGTCAATTTTTTCAGCCCGTTTTGAAATGGCATCTGCAAATCGGCGATTTTTCTCGAAAGCTTCGAAGATTTTGTCAACTGTTTTATCTTCGTAGTCTTGTGATTTCGCTAGCTTTTCCTCCAGCTGAAGAAGACGAGAAGTTATGGTTGCGACAGCAAGCTCTTCATCAAAAATCAATGTGTCATCAAAGCATCTAAAGCGCAGCTCACGCATCACTTCTTCAAGTTCGGGCAGATTCGATTCCGCTGCCTTTTCAGCCGTAAACTTTTTAATTGCTCGTCGCTGGACAAAGAACTTATATTGCCACACAGCATCTTGTTCTTTTACTTTCCTGAATAAACGTTCTCTTTCTTGCTCTATCTTAAAAAGCTTGGCAACAAATTCTGAAAGATAAGGTGCTGATTCTGTTAAAATCGCTGACTCTTGTTTTCTATCAAAACCATCGCCGCGAGATTTTATATACTTGTCTAACTTTTCAGCCACTTCAGGATTTCGAGCAGCTAATTCTTGATAAAACTTTTCTGCTAACTCCTCCAACTTTTCTGGCTTATACAAGTCTGAATACCAAAAACCTGAAATTCCAAGCTCAAAATCATGACTGCGTGCTTTTTCTGCTATTTTCATAACCTTTTGTGAAAATTATAACATGTCGAAAGATTGCCTAAAAGCTGTAAGCTCTAGCTTGCAGTTAACAAAAATTTTGCCTTGCTCAAGGAAATATGAAGAATTTTTCGATAAGATGTGTTATAAAAGAAAGCTAGAAGATTAAGGAAAGGGGTTTTCAGAATGGAAAAGGACGAGAGACTATTACCTTTGCCAAAGGAGCTAGAGAAAATCAGCTACGAGGCGCCGCCGAGATACTATTCTTCTTATTACGGCTACGGAGAAGATTTTGACAGAAGGTTTGATCCACGTCAGTATCTTCTAGTTATTTATAAACGGCTCCCCGTAATAATCGCTCTTGTGGTTATTATAACTTCTTTAGTTGCATTTTACATGTATCGACAACCTTCGATTTACAAAGCCACTGCAACATTGCTGATTGAGCCTCGCAAGCCAAAGGTGCAAAGTAAGGATACAATAAGCATAAATTTCGGATATGATGTAAACTATTTCAACACACAAGAAAAACTTCTCGAAAGCCCTGAGCTAATCAAAGAAGTAGTTATAAGGTTACAACTTTATCGTAATCCTGAAGTATTAAGCAGTAAAAGCTCAGGTTTTACGGCTTTTTTCAAATCTCTATTCAATTCCAATACAGAGGAAAACAAGGGTAAAATTTTGCCTATAATAAGCGAACAATTGCAAGAACAAAGCCCTGACAAATTAGAAGCTAGGCTTTCTCCAGAAGAAAAAGAAACCGTTGAAAGATTAACAGCAAGTCTTTTGCCTAGTGTTGATGCTGTCCAAGAAGAAAGAACAAATCTATTTACAATAAATGTGGTTCACACAAATCCCGATATAGCTGCGCTTCTTGCTAATACAATCGCAGAAGTTTATATAGATAGAACAATTCGACGAGAAACTGAAGGCCTACAGAAGTCACTCGAAGATTTAACCACTTCGATAGAACAACTCCAACAAAGTATTGTAGAACTAGAACAGCAAAGAATAAACGAGATGAGAAATAGCGGACTGCCTATGGCTGAAAAAGGGCAGGAGCTTACAGCGAGCATTTTACAGCAAAAAAGCACTGAATGGCTCAATGCAGAAGCGGAGCGAAGACGCCTTGAACAACAATATGAAGCCGCTGTTCAAGCCGCTAACCGCGGCGAAATTCTTTCCGTCATACCAGATAATAAGTTTCTAAATGCTGCACGCGAACAACAGCTTCAGCTAAAGGCAGATCTTGAAAAGAGAATCGATGAGGTTGATAGGCAAATAAAAGATGCCGAAAGCGAACGCGCTGCACTGCTAGCAAGATATACACCTGAATATCCGAGAGTGAAGCAGCTTGAAGCTAGAATAAAGCAACTAGAAGAAAATAAAGAAAAAATTCGTGCTGAAGTTTCAAAAAAGATAGAGCAAGAGGGAAAACAACTTGAACAGAAAGCTCAAAAAGAGGTTCTTGCTGGGCTGCTAGCTCAGCTAAACTCTGCTAGAAAGAGAGAGGCTCAAGCTCGAGATTCTTACCTTAAAGAGGTCGAAAGAGCTAATCAGCAAGGCCAAGCTGCTATGAGCCTTACTGACTTGACGCAAAAAATTGAAACCAGTAGAAGCCTTCTAAATACTTACATCCAAAGACAAAAAGAATTAGAGCTAGCGATCAGTTCTAGCCGTCCCGACAACATATCAATTTCAACCAGAGCCTCTGTGCCAGAAGTCCCAAGTGGGCCGCCTAGAAATCGCAACATAGTGATAGCATTTCTTATATCAATCGTCATGGGTGTCGGGCTAGCGTTTCTGTTAGATTATCTGGATGATTCTATCCGTAATGTTGATGATGTTACAAGGCATCTAGGACTACCTACACTAGCAATGATTCCTGATGCAAATGCTGAAAAGAAGAAGGTTTCTTCTCAAGCATCTATTACTGAAAATGAACAAACGTCGATTGCTCTTATAACTATGAAAGAGCAACGTTCTGCTATTGCGGAGGCCTTTAGGCACTTGCGAACCTCGATTCTTTTTTCATCTGCAGGAAAGCCGCCACAAACCATTTTGATAACCTCGTCTCAGCCTTCAGAGGGTAAAACTACTACGGCAATTAACACTGCGATTGCCTTAGCTCAGTCTGGCGCAGAGGTTGTCTTAGTAGATTGTGACTTGAGACGTCCAAGATTGCACCACCATTTTTCACTTTCGAATTCAGCAGGACTTACAAATTATCTTTCAGGGGATAAAAACCTTGATGAAATACTTAAGTCCGTTCCCGGGCTTCCTTCTCTGAAAGTAGTAACTAGTGGACCGATACCACCAAATCCAGCTGAGCTTCTAGGCTCTAGCGAAATGAAAGCATTACTTAACTTCCTAAAAACTAACTATAAGCACGTGATACTTGATTCACCACCTGCTATATCTTTTGCGGATGCTGCGATTTTATCGACTCTAGTTGACGGTGTAATAGTAGTTGCAATGGCAGGAAAAAG
The DNA here is from genome assembly GCA_025054715.1 of Pyrinomonadaceae bacterium. GTDB lineage: Bacteria > Acidobacteriota > Blastocatellia > Pyrinomonadales > Pyrinomonadaceae > J014. The sequence goes on along the minus strand of JANWYH010000002.1, from coordinate 145,228 downwards.
CTCACTTCATCTAATGAAGCGCTTTAAGCAGAGATTAATGAGCATCGGTGCCAGAATCTATGGAATCGTTCTCAATGGAGTTAGGCCTAGTTCGCTTGAGTATGGGTATTACGGTTATTATTACGGTTACGATTACTATAATAATTACTATGCTGATGATGGAGAAACTCCGAAAGCAGAAGACAAAGGTGAGACATCAAAACCCTGAAAAGTTTTTTGCTTCCTAGTAGATGAGGAAATGACCTCCGTGAAAGTAACTGTATTTTTGTTTTTGTTGATACTATTGGGCTATCAGCCTTTCTACGCCCAAAAAAACGCTCTAGACCGTAAAATAAAGCAAACAATTAACGGGTTTCAAGGGAGTGTTTGGATATATGCTAAAAACCTCAGTGACAGCAAAACCTATGAATTTCGAGCAGACGAGCGTGTCAGAACGGCAAGCACTATCAAATTAGCCATTATGGTTGAGGTTTTTGCACAGGTTGCAGAAAACAAACTCAATTGGAATGATAAATTCATTCTAAAAAACAAAACCGGTGGTTCCGGTATCCTGGGCGAGTTCACAGAAGGAACGGAACTGGACTTGAAAACTTTGGTCAATCTAATGATAGTGGTTTCTGATAACACCGCAACGAACATGATTTTAGACAAGATTGGAACTGACGCCGTTAACGAAAGGATGGAAAAGCTTGGGTTTCGCTATACTCGAGCTTTGAGAAAAATCGGTGGTGGTGGAGAAGCTAGAATAATAAGAGAAGATAACAACCGCTTTTTCGGAATTGGTGTTTCTACAATGCGCGAAATGGGCTTGTTGCTCGAAAAGCTTGAAAAGGGCGAAATTATCTCACGACAAGCCTCAAACGAAATGCTTTCTATCTTACGGCGTCAACAATACACAGATGGCATCGGACGTGGACTTTTAGACACAACCCCTGTAGCATCTAAGTCAGGCGCACTCGACCGATTAAGAAGTGATGTAGGCATAGTTTACACCCGCCGAGGTCCTATCGTTATAGCTATTACAATAGATGATATGCCATGGGTTCTTTACAATCAGGAAAACCCAGGACTTAAGCTGATCTGGAAATTGTCAAAAATCCTTTTAGAGTCTCTCTGAAATCCAAGTTATTGTAACAAAGAAAACTGTCTTTCCGGTTTTTTGTAATGTTCTCTAGCTCTGCTAGTTAACTAAATTAAGCAAGCAAAAGGTTTAGTGTGTTATGGTTAATTGTGGTATGAAAATTGCGAGCTAGATCTAGTGTAACCCGAAAAGTTTTTGTAGGTGATTAGGGTTACTAATATTTCATTGAGAGGAGTTACGTGAAAAAGTATGAGAAGTTTTAAGGTTTATTCGCTAATGGTTTTGGTTTTTTGCCTAGCATCGCTAGCCATAGGTCAGAGAACAACGGGGAACATAGAAGGAACCGTTACTGACCCAAACGGAGCAGTTGTCCCTGGAGCTACAGTTACGGTTCAAGCATCTGGGACAACAGCAGGATATAAAGCGACAACAACGACTAATACGGAAGGCTTTTATTCTTTCTCGCAAATACCAGTCGGAACCTATACGGTTACGGTTCAAAAAGAAGGTTTCAAAACCAGCGTTGGCACTGTGACAGTAGTGCTTGACAGAATTGCTGTGAGTAACTTCCAGCTTGAAGTTGGAGCTGTTGGGGAAGAAGTGACCATCACGACTGATAGCTCGGCAACAATTGACCCAGGTAACACTAAGATAGATATCAGCATAACCGACAGGGTTATTCAAGATTTGCCAAAAGGAAATACCTTTGCTTCATTGCTAAAGATAGCTCCCAATGTAAGACCTGAAAGCTTAAACGCTGGTTTCCAGATTGATGGAGCGAGCGGCGCTGAAAATGTTTTTAATGTTGATGGTCAGGAGGTTACAAATTTCCGCACCGGACAACTCAATGCTAACTTTAATCTACCTTTTGAGCTTCTCCAAGAAGTTCAAATTAAATCAACAGGTTATGAAGCCGAATACGGGGGGCCACTGGTGGAGTAATAAATGTAGTAACTCGTGGTGGAAATGATCTTTTGAGTGGAACGTTTGGTTTATCCTTCCGTCCAGAAAAATTGCAAGGCTCGCCAAGAAACGTTCTAAATCGCTACGGAGTGAATCCAGGCCAGATTGAATACTTCAAACCTCCGAAGGATGGTGGCATTGGATATTTTCCTGTCGCACAGCTTACCGGTCCGATTATAAAGGGTAAGTTGTGGTATTCTGCTACATATGCACCACTTGTTTATCAGACAACAAGGAAGATTGACTACTACTATACGAGCAATCCTGCTTCAAGAAATGTTCAAGAGACTATCAGCTACAAACAAACACTTAAATACGAGTATGCTAGCCTGCGTCTCGATGCTCAACCGACTTCTAAGCTGAGACTTTTTGGCACTTTTCTTTGGAATCCAATTATACAGGATGGAGTTTTGCCTGGCTTAACAGAGGGCTTAAGCTTTCCTCAATCGGCTCCTATCGGCGGACAAGTTTTAAGAGGAGCAGCATTTCTTGCTCAAAGGGGAGGTCGTCAGAACGCTAATGCTGTAAACGGTCAGGTGACCTGGACTCCAACTAGCAAATGGGTTATAAGTGTTCGTTCAGGGCGCTCATTCCTGAATGAAAAACTTGATTCATACGGGATCCCGAGAATAACCCGCTTTATTTGTAATGCTTCAGGAACGCCTCAAAATGTTCCTGGTTCGGGATGTACGCCTGGATTTCAGAATGTTTCTAACAACTTCCAACTTGATTATGATGTTTCCACGAGGACTACTTTCGATGCTGATGCTGCTGTTTCTGGTATTCAATTCTTGGGGCGTCATAACATTAAATTTGGCTACCAATACAATCGCATTTTCAATAACGTGAATGAAGGCTACAAAGATACAGGAGTTGTAGTCCTCTACTACAACATACCCATCAATGCTCTGGGCGCTCCAGTTACACCGACGCCAGGTAATCTCGGGTCGGGTTTCTTGCAGAGATTTGCCACTACTGGTAAGGCTTCAAGCGACAACCAAGGACTCTTCATTCAAGATTCTTGGCAAATACTCAACAGGCTGACTTTGAATCTTGGTATCAGAATTGAACGAGAGGTTGTTCCTACCTTTACCTCACAGGGGCTTTCGATAAAATTCAATTGGGGCGATAAAATATCTCCTAGACTCGGTGCTGCCTTTGATTTATTTGGAGATGGCAAGACAAAGATATTTGCAAACTTTGGGCAATTCTACGATAGATTCAAGTATGAATTGCCTCGTGGTTCCTTTGGTGGTGACTTCTTCAGAAGAGACTATTTCGAGATTTTACCAGTAAGGGGGCCGTTCTACGGAAACTATACTCTTCAGAATATAATCGGAAACAATCCTGATCCGATCGGTGGAAGATGCCCAATAACACCTCAACCTACGGGAGCAACGCCTCCTTGGTCGGCTTGTCAGTTCGACTTCCGCATACCAACTAACTTGCCAAATGCGGATATATTTGAAACTGGTGCCATTGATCCGAACATCAAGGCAGCTAGACAAAGCGAATGGACTATTGGTGTTGAGCATCAGCTAGCAAGAAACTTCCTAATAAGTGGAAGATATACTCACAAGCAAATTGATCGCGCAATCGAAGACATTGGAGTCTTCAACTCTCAAGGTAGTGAAGCCTACATAATTGGTAACCCAGGCTTTGGTTTGCACTGTGAAATAGCTAGGCAAGGAAACTATCCTTGTGCTAAAGCTCAACGTGATTACGATGCATTAGAACTTAGAGTTGAAAGACGTGCTAGCAATCATTTCTTCGGTGCTAGCTACACTTTGAGTCGCCTGTATGGTAACTACTCGGGCTTAGCAAGTTCAGATGAATTTGGACGTTCTAGCCCGAATGTTAACCGTTTTTTCGACTTACCGCCGCTTGGCTTTAATGCGAATGGTCAACCAGACAATGGTCGTTTGGCAACTGATAGACCACATGTTTTCAAAGCTTACGGTGCATACACTTTCGGTTGGTTCAAGAACAAGGTTCACTCAACGACCTTCTCGGCATTTACCACCATTCAGTCTGGAACGCCTTTGACAACGATTTACAATCTTTACAGCCTTGGAACCACGATTCTATTTAGGCGTGGCGATCTTGGCAGAACTGAAACCTTTACAGAAACCGACTTTTCAATTAAACACCGCTACAGATTTGGTAACGATAATCGTTACACGTTAGAAGGCTACATTGATATTCGTAACCTGTTTGATGAAAAGAACGTCTTGGGAGTGCAGACTACCATAAGTGCAACCAATTTCACAGCATCGACTTTGACAGCTGGCGGTTGCACTACTTGCCCCGATGAAGCTAGCGTCTTTCAGACAATCTTCAATCGTGGCGGTATTCAGCAATTCGTTATAAATTTCCTGAACTCCAGAGGTATTTCCTCTACAGGCTATAGAAACGACTACAAACTTCCCAATAGCTTCCAAGCTCCGCGTGATGTAAGATTCGGTTTCCGATTCTTCTTCTAAAAGAGCTGGATATTCAATCTGAAAAGGCTGTCCACATAAGGACAGCCTTTTTTGCAATGCTTAACGTTTGCGTAACTTCGCGTTGATATAGTATTTTTCAATTAGGAGGTGCTTTTGGGTGCTATCGGGAAGAGTATTGCTTTTAAATTTTAGTTACGAACCGTTGGGAACTGTGGGGATAGCTAAAGCTATTTGCATGTGGTTCAACGGCAAGGTAACGATAGAAGAATATGATGGTAATAATGTTTTGCGATCACCTTCGACTGAAATTAGAGTGCCTTCTGTAATTCGTCTTCGCCGATACGTTCATGTTCAGCGTCGTCGCCAAGAAACTACCATGAAGCGAGCTAGAATATACTTGCGTGATGGTTATCGTTGCCAGTATTGTGGAGAGCAAAAAACGGCCAAAGACTTGACTCTTGATCACATAGTGCCGCGTGCGCAAGGTGGAGAAAGTATTCCGCAGAATCTTGTTACTGCCTGTATTAAGTGCAATCAGAGAAAAGGCAATAGAACTCCTGAACAGGCAAGAATGCCGCTTCTTACATCTCAGAAAGTTTTAAGTCTCGGTCTTGAAAGAGTTTTGCTCTGTAATTACGCAGAGTCTCGCCCTGAATGGCGTAAATATCTATTCTTAGAAGACGTGAGTTCAGAAAACCTGGTCGGGAAAACTGCCTAATAACCAAGTTTTAGAAGATAAATGAAGGGATGACTTCGCAGTCAGCCGTGTTATATTTACTTTTCGGAGAAGTTCGTATGTTAAGATTTTATAACTCGCTTACGGACAGAATAGAGCAGTTTATACCGTTAAACGAAAACTCGGTCGGGATGTATATCTGCGGTCCTACGGTGTGGAACTTTGCTCACATTGGTAACTTTAGAACATTCGTCTTTGGGGATATTTTAAGACGCTATTTGAAATTCAAAGGTTATCGTCTCACACATGTGATGAATTTAACTGATGTTGATGATCGAATAATTACAGAATCTAAAAAGCGTGGAATCACAATTTATGAGATGACTGCTCCATACATTGAAGCTTTTTGGGAAGATATGGATGCACTTGGTTGTGAAAGACCAGATGTTGCACCTAGAGCAACAGAGCACATAAACGAGATGGTAAATTTAATCCAAAAGCTTTTGGAAAAGGGGAGAGCTTATCAATCGAAAGGGTCGGTCTATTACAGAATTGCTGCCTTTCCCGAATATGGGAAGCTTTCAAAAATAAACTTAGAAGGTAATATAACAGGAGCAAGTGGCAGAGTAGATGCTGATAAATACGATAAAGAAAACGTTCGTGATTTTGCCTTATGGAAACATGTTCCTGAGGGTGAAGAACCCGCTTGGAACGCACCTTTTGGTCGAGGGCGACCGGGTTGGCATATAGAATGCTCAGCAATGTCAATGAAATATCTAGGTGAGAGTTTTGACATTCACGCAGGCGGTATTGATTTGCAGTTTCCTCATCACGAGAACGAAATTGCTCAATCCGAGGGAGCGACTGAAAAACCATTCGTTAAATACTGGTTGCATAGTGAATTCTTAAAAGTTGATGGAGAGAAAATGGCAAAGTCTCTTGGTAATGAATTTACTTTGAGAGACATAATGGCTAGAGGTTTTCCGCCTATTGCTATTCGCTATCTACTTTTGTCCGTGCCCTACAGAAAACAATTAAATTTCACCTTTGAAGGGTTGAAAGGAGCGGTATCCACGGTTGAAAGACTAAAAATCTTTCATTCCGTAATCAGGGAAACGAAAGCCGAAAGTGGCTCTAATCCAGAGCTTAAAAAGAAAATAGAAACCGCTCTTAAAGAATTTGAGCAGGCTATGGATGATGATCTTAATACTTCGGTTGCCCTCGCTGCAATTCATAATATGGTAAGAGAAGTAAACATTGCAATTTCGAATGAAGTTTTACGGGAAGATGAAAAAAAACTTACAATTGAGGCAGTAGAAAAGTTCGATTCAGTTCTCGGAATTTTCGGCAAGGAAGACAAGCAAATTTTAGATGAAGAAATAAAACGTTTAATAATAGAAAGGCAGGAAGCTAGAAAGCATCGTGACTATGCAAAAGCTGATCAAATACGCACTTATCTAATGGAAAAGGGAATTATTCTAGAAGATACGAAGGAAGGCGTTAGGTGGAGAAGAAGGTAAATTTTGCCTGAACACTTCAACAGAAATCCTGGACTAATTAAGAAACGAAAACGCTAGAAAGACTCGAAGAAAGTAATAACTTAATAGGTAATGGTTGGTGAGTTTACAAGGATAATTTTCGTAAAATTACACACCCACTCAGAGAAACTGAAAAGCAAAGTGTATTCAACAAATTAAGAGACAGTATGAGGTTGAAAACTGAAGCAGGTATTGCGGAAATGGAGAGGGTGGAGTATAAATCTTTGGGTGCCCGAAGGCACCCAAAGAAGTCTTACCGTAAAGATACCGTATCAACGCGGAAAGTCGTCGGTAAGGAGCTGTCATTACTTACTCTGAATTGAATTCGCACAGTTTGTCCTCTGTAGGCAGAAACGTTCAACGTTTTTTGTGAGTAAGCACTTGTATTTACTTTGTCGAGATTGCTGTAAGTTGCAAGCGTAGCTAGAAGCGCTCCTGAGGTATTTCTAACTTCTACAAAGAGCCTATCGTAGGCAGTGGTAGTTGTTGTTTCCTGCGAAGTTACATTTAGCCAGAAAGTCAGAGTTCCACTGGCTGAGGAGGGTATGGAAACTTGCTGATAAATTTGACCAGTAACACTATTGTTTACGCCAAAGTAGATGTAACCCGTTCCGCTTTGGGGGTAGCTTCCATTTGAGGTATAGAAGGCACCGGAGCCTGAACTTACCCAAGGTGATAGACTCCCTTCAAAACCACCATTGACTATTAGCTCGCTACCACCTGGTGAAGGGGTTGGTGTAGGAGTTGGGGTTCCACCGCTTGGGCAGGAACCGACACCTACAGCGCACCAAGCTGTTGCGACAGTATTGTATTCTGCGCTGGAGCTGCCATAAAGATCAGTAGCCGCGTTTAAGGTAGCGGTTCTAGCCCCAGAGAAGTTAGTTCCTGAAGTCATATAATAGGCAAGCGCACGATACCAGATTCTGGCTGCTTTCGTTGCTCCAATTCCTGTAACGGTTACACCACTACGATGATGTGTTCCACCTGCAGCGACTAAATAGAAAGCTTTATTTCCGATGCCCGAATTGATATGAACGCCACCGTTGTCTGCCGTTCCAGTGTAGCGCTCAGCGTAGTGATCAGGATCGTCATCGGCAGTAAAGCCGCTATTTGCTGCTCGATGAGGATCGTCCATGTAGCGAAGAGCATCGCCAGCTGTATTAGGCGTGTAAGCTTGCTCGCCGATTTTCCATGTATCCGCTGTTGGAGAACCGCCGCGGGCGTAAAGCTCAACCATTGCACCAAAAACATCGGCAAAAGATTCATTTAGAGCACCGGATTCTCCTGAATAGGTAAGGTTTGCAGTTCTTTCAATTACTCCGTGAGTCATTTCATGACCACAAATGTCAAGGGTTGTAAGAGGTGTGAAAGTTGTTCCATCTCCGTCGCCATAAGTCATGTAAGTTCCATCCCAGAAAGCATTGTTATAATTTGTGCCATAATGAACACGCGAACTTAAGAGCCTTATACTGCTGTTAGCTGCGGCAGTGTAGCTACCTGGTCCTTGGTTGTTATCAACACCGCGACGCCCATGAACATTAAAATAGTAATCATAGGTTTTCATTGCGCCATAGTGTGCATCAACTCCTGCTCTTTGTGAAGAAGTGTTCCAAATATCGTCAGTGTCAGTAAAACGATAGACTTGACTTGTTCCGTTGCGGAAGTCAAATGTTCCGATGCGTCTATTAAGGTCTTCCATGTAATAGGTTGAGCCAGAAACGCTTGTGTCTATGGTGACCGTTCCGCTGTAAAGTGATGAACCGGAACCTGTTTGTAGATTATCGTATGAGAAAATCTTTTCGCCCGTGTGAGCATCTATAAAGATTACAGGCATTGTCGGATGAGACGAGCCATCAATACGACGCATTCGGACTCGATAGGCTAGATGGTCTCTTTCCGTGCCTCTGTAAATCCAAAGGTCTACTTTTGGCTCTTCAGTCAGGAATTTTGAGCCTCGATAGTGCCTTTTGGCTATCTCAACGGCGTCTTCAGCCGAAAGATTCGGCTTTGTTTCAACAGTTATATTAGCCTTCAAATCATCAGTAATTACAGAAAGCTCTGCATCAGACCTTAAATGGACTATCGCCTCGCCTTCCCAGACTGGCAAGCCGTTGACCTTTTGCTGAAAGCGGACATGCGCCATCTTTAAGTCATCAATCTCAGCCTTTGAAATTTCAAACTCATCAACGTTTGTAAGACCATGCTCGAGTAAAGCATGGCTTCGTAGTATTTCAAGGCTTACACGCTTTGCAAGCTCAAGCTCATCTTCACTTCCTTTGACGAAGACTTGCCGCTTCGCTCCGACGTTGCTTGAGATTATCCCAAGCACTAAAATACCTACTGCTATTGCCGTCAAGGCAATTAAAAGACACTTTCTCATTTTACTCTTTGCTCTCCTCTTTGAGTCATTTATTTTGGTAGAACTTACCATTTATAAAGGCGCCAGTATTATAGCTTAAGTGTTTCCGATAAGCTCAAAAAATTGCTTTCAGCAAAACGAGAAGTTACTATAAGACTTGCTTATGTCGTTTGTCAAGTGTTCGTTATAAAAAATTAAAAAAATTCAAAAAATTTTTAACAAAAATGAAAGAGGGTGAAATTTTAACTTGGACTGAGGTTTCTCAGATACACAAGACCAGAAATGGCATTTATCAGAAGAATGGGCGTTTAGTTTCGTTGTTAACTGATTTCGGTCGTATAAATTCTTGTTATCCTGATAGATTTGAAACAGATGGAGTTATTATTTACACAGGTGCGGGAAGACGAGGCAATCAAAAGCTAGATTGTTTTAATCGAGCGCTTCTTGATGCGATTGAATCTGCTCATCGAGTTCCTCTATTTTGCAAGCTAAGGGTTGGCCAGTGGAAGTTTTTGGGTTTTTGGCGTGTCGCTAGTAGTGAATATGTTTTTGATGAAAGTCAAAACCGTATGATTTGGAGGTTTAGGCTAGAGAAAGCTAGCTGATATTTTTTGACTTTATGATGAAGTTTTACGAAAATTTCCAAAGCTTTAGTTGGGGGATAGGCGTATGAAAAAATGGGTTTATCTTTTTGAAGAGTGTGAATTACCGAATTCAAAAGAAGGAAAACTTCTTTACGGTGGCAAAGGAGCAGCACTTGCTGAGATGACAAGACTTGGGCTTCCTGTTCCGCCCGGGTTTATTATAACAACAGAGTGCTGCAAGGAATATCATGCTAACGAGAAAATCTTTCCAGAGGGAATGTGGATGCAGGTTCGTGAAAAACTAGACCACCTCGAGGAAAGGCTTGGTAAAAAATTTGGTTCTTCGGAGAATCCGCTTCTTGTTTCCGTTCGTTCAGGCGCTCCTGTTTCAATGCCGGGAATGATGGACACAGTCTTAAATTTGGGATTAAATGACCGGACTGTGGAAGGATTGGCAAAGCAGACCGGTGATGAAAGATTTGCTTGGGATGCTTACAGGCGCTTTATTTCTATGTTTGGTGAGATTGTGCTTGGGATAGAGCATGAAAAGTTTGAACGAGTCTTGGATCGTTACAAAAACGGTTGGAAGCAAGATTCAGATTTAACCGTTGAGGAGTTAAAACAGGTCGTGGCTTCTTACAAAAAAATAGTTTTTACGGAAGAGTCAGGTCTTGCCTTTCCAGAAAATGCTGAATCACAGTTGAAAATGGCAATAGCTGCAGTTTTTGATTCATGGATGGGTAAGCGGGCAGTTGATTATCGGAGAGTGCATCGTATTTCGGAGGATTTGGGCACTGCCGTTACCATTCAAGCAATGGTTTTTGGTAACATGGGTGAGACTAGTGGAACAGGCGTTTGTTTTACTCGCAATCCTTCAACTGGCGAGAAAGTTCTCTACGGTGAGTATCTCACAAATGCACAAGGTGAAGACGTAGTTGCCGGGATTCGCACTCCGAAACCTATAACAAAGCTAGCTGAGGAAATGCCGGAAGTTTATAAACAGCTTTTGGAAGTGACAAACCTTTTGGAAAAGCACTATCGAGACATGCAGGATATCGAATTTACGATAGAAAATGGAAAGCTTTACATGCTGCAGACTCGTAGCGGTAAAAGAACTGGAGCGGCGGCCGTGCGAGTTGCTGTGGCGATGTTTCGAGAAGGTCTGATTGATAAAGAGACAGCGCTTAAAAGAGTATCGCCTGAGCAGATCGATCAATTGCTTCATCCGATGATTGATCCAGAAGTTAAAGTAACACCTATAGCCGTAGGCCTTCCAGCTAGTCCTGGAGCAGCGCAAGGGATAGTCGTATTTTCTCCAGACGAGGCTGAAGAGTTGGCAAAGCAAGGTGAGAAAGTGATACTTGTAAGGCGTGAGACAAGTCCAGACGATTTTCATGGAATGGTTGCAGCCGAAGCCATTTTGACGCAGCGAGGTGGAATGACTTCTCACGCTGCTGTTGTGGCTCGTGGAATGGGTAAGCCTTGTGTGGCGGGAGCTTCTGCTCTGAACATAAACTATAGCCATAACGAATTTACCGTTGGAGACCTTACGATTACAAAGGGCGAGTGGATAACCATTGATGGTTCAACAGGAAGGGTTTTCAAAGGGAAAGTTCCTACGGTTCAGCCAAAGCTAGACGAAGATTTCGAAATGTTGATGTCTTGGGCGGATGAGACACGAAGACTAAAAATCCGCGCAAATGCTGACACAGGAAATGATGCTGCACTAGCACGCAAATACGGTGCCGAAGGAATAGGTTTATGTAGAACCGAGCACATGTTTTTCGGTGAGGAACGCCTAAAGGTTATGCGCGAGATGATAATGGCACGCGGGCAAGGTGAAAGAGAAAAGGCTCTTGAAAAACTGCTTCCTTTTCAAAAGCAGGATTTTATAGAAATTTTCCGTGCGATGCATGATTTGCCGGTAACGATTCGCCTTCTAGATCCGCCTTTACATGAGTTTCTTCCAAGTCAAATAGAGCTTTTTGAAGAACTTACCGAGCTTAAATTCAAAGCTAGACATGCAAGTCCTAAACAAATGGATTTATTGCTTGACGAGATAGCCGAAAAGCGCCGCATACTGAAGCGAGTAGAGCATCTTTCTGAGGCTAATCCGATGCTTGGGCTTCGTGGTTGCCGTCTTGGCATTTTGGTTCCTGAAGTGACTCGAATGCAAGTCAGAGCCATTTTTGAAGCTGCCTGTGAGGTTCAAGGCTCGGGGCTTAACGTCTTTCCCGAGGTTATGATTCCACTTGTTTCTACACCTGAAGAGTTTATTCATCAAGCAAATTTAGTTAGGGAAATTGCACGGCAAGTAATGAAGGAAAACGACATGGAAGTAAACTTCACGGTGGGCACAATGATAGAATTGCCACGCGCAGCTTTGGTCGCTGATAAAATCGCAAAAGTTGCGGAATTTTTCTCGTTCGGAACTAATGATCTTACTCAGACAACTTTTGGTTTAAGCCGTGATGATTCGGGGCGATTCCTTCCTCTTTACGTCGAAAGGAAAATTTATCCGGACGATCCATTCCAAACACTCGATCGAATAGGTGTAGGAGAGCTAATAAAGATAGCTGTAGAAAGAGGAAGGAATGCGAATCCGTCACTAAAAATCGGCATTTGCGGTGAGCACGGCGGAGACCCACGCTCGATAGAGTTCTTCGATTCTCTCGGGTTTGATTATGTAAGCTGTTCGCCTTTTAGAGTCCCGATTGCAAGGCTTTCTGCTGCTCATTCAGTTCTTTCCTCTGTCGGATGAGTCTTGAAGAGAGCTTTTCGACTTGACTTGAAGAAGTGAGAGAGTTTTTGCTATCTTGGTTAATTAAAAACTTTGGGAGGAGAAATCAGAAATGAAAAAAGTGTTGATTTTATTGTGTTTATTTTCTTTTATCTTTGTTGTTGCGTGTCGTGAGGAAACAAAGAACACAAACGCTATTGCTAATTCAACTCCGACTCCGAAACCGGCCGAACTAGCTTCAGGCAATGATGCTCAAGTCAAGCAAAAGATTGAGGAAAATTGGAAAAAAGTCGGTTGTAGTGGTGCTACTGTTGAGGTAAAAGATGGAGTAGCTACTGCAAGGGGCACAATCCCGAAGGGCAAAATGATGGACTGCGTGCGTGCTGCTCAAGAAGCTGGTCCCGGTAAATTCTTAAATGAACTTACCGAAGCTAAATAGAAGCAGTCTGAAAACTGCGGTGTAGTAGCTGATTATCTTACCTTGTATGCAGCTTAATTTTTGCTGTTTTGCAAGTCAGCCTTATAGGAAGCTCTTAGAAAGGTTGGCTAAAGTGTTTGACAAGCCAAATGCCGCCTGTCAGAGCTGGCTTGTCTAAAAAGGCGGGGTATAAATACTCTGACCAAAATCACCTTGTATGATTTTGGAAGAAGGTTAGTCAATATGTCATTAACAGAAAAGTATAAATCTCTTATTGATTTAGCAAATGCTTTAGGTGTTCAGAATTTAACAGTTCAGGAAGGAGAGGGAGTGCTTCATATTTCGGGGCAGGCCTCAAGCTCTGCTGATAAGCAGAGGCTATGGGAGGAATACGGAAGAATCGATCCAGATTTTCGTTCTGGTGATCTAGTATTGAACATTTCAGCTCCGGAATCTACAGCTACGACTTACACCGTTCAGCCTGGTGACTCTCTAAGTAAAATCGGCGCAAAATACGGCGTAAGCTGGCAAAAGATTTTTGAAGCCAACAAAGACAAGATATCTGATCCTGACAAAATCTATCCGGGTCAAGAGCTTGTTATACCACAAGAGTGAATTCGTAACGAGAAGAAGCTTTTTCAAGCTTCTTCTCAAACGAAAATCATAAAAACTTCGTTTGAGTAAATCATTCCTTGTTTGGTTAGCCGCAAAGAGCCTTCTTTTATCTCAACTAAACCTAGCTTTTGGAATTTCTCAATTTCATCATGGAACTGTTCCAGCAGATCAAAACCGAAACGCTGCTTATATTCGTCAAGATTTATCCCGTCAGCGAGTCGCAGACCAAGAAACGCAAATTCAGAAGCTAAATTGACATTTTCTGTAAAATTTATTGGCAAGCGACCACTTTCTACTGTCTCTATATACTTTTTAATGTTCTTTTCGTTTGACCAGCGGCGTCCGTCACAAAAGGAAAATGCAGAAACTCCGAACCCGAAAACAGGCGAGCAACGCCAATATTTTAAGTTGTGACGAGATTGAAAGCCTGAGCGAGCGAAGTTAGATATTTCGTATTGCACATATCCTGAATTTTCAAGGCATTCTATCATTGTTTTATACATCTCGGCTGAAAGGTCTTCGTCGGGTTGCGGTTGCCGTTGGCTACGAATTTGTTTGGCAAGAGGAGTTCCTTCGTGAATTTCCAGAAGATAGAGCGAAAGATGCTCTGGGTTTAAGTCGATCGCTTTCTTAAGGTCATCTTTCCAGATTTGCATCGTTTGATGTGGAAGTCCGACGATTAAGTCGAAAGAAACGTTATCAAATCCTGCTTTACGAAGGAGATGGAAAGTCTCTATTGACTGTTTGGCTGTATGTCTTCTTGACAAAATTCTAAGTAGGTAATCATCAAAGGTTTGAACTCCAAAACTTGCACGGTTGATTCCTAAAGACTTAAACTGCTTTAGTTTTTCAAGCGATATGCTTGCAGGGTTCATTTCAAGTGTGATTTCAAGTTCGTCGAACATGAGCGAAAACTTTAAGTCAATTATCTTTAGTATTCTCTCAAGCTGTGAAGACTTAAGAAGCGAGGGAGTTCCGCCGCCAAAGTAGATTGTATCAACTTGGTAAGGGCTTGCGGCAGATAAGCTTATCTCTTTGCAAATAGCTGCAATATATTTTTCGACAAAATCTTCGTCTCGATAAATTTCTGTAACGAAATCACAGTAGGAACAACGCGAGAGACAAAAAGGAAAATGAATGTAGATACCTGCTCTTTGTAGCTTATCGCTCACCGTGCGCTTAAATAACCTTCAAGAGCATTTTTCCACAAATTTTCGATCTCATCAATCTCAACTGAAATAACTTGCTTCATTCCTACATTGATTTTCAGTTTGTTGCCTTTTACTTTGCCTATGATTTGAAAAGGACAATTGAAGTTTCTTGCAGTTTCTTCGACTTTTTGAAGATTTTCTTCTGCAAACGAAATGATTATTCTTGATGGACTTTCTCCGAACAAAAGAGATTCTATTGAGGTTGTTGTTTCTGGAAGATTTATCTCTGCGCCAACTGCTTTACGATTAAGAGATGAAAAGCAACTTTCAGCTAATGCAACGGCTAATCCGCCTTCTGAAATATCGTGTGCGGATTTTATAAGCATTTCGTCGGCTAGCTTAAGGCAGGCGTCTTGAATAGCCTTTTCTTTGCCTAAATCAAGGCTTGGAAGCTTTCCTCGGTCAATTAGTTCTTCAGTGGAGATTTTCAAAATAACTTGTTCATATTCGCTTGCTTCTATCTCGCTTTCGACATCTCCCAGCAAAGCTATTAAATCGCCTTCAGATTTGAAACCTTGAGTTACAATCTTTTTGGTATCCTCTATTAGTCCAATCATTCCAATAATTGGCGTTGGCAGGACTCCTTTTCCTTCAGTTTCATTGTAAAAGGAAACATTACCCGAAACTATGGGCGTTTCAAAAAACTTGCATGCTTCAGCCATTCCATCAATGACTTCGGAAAAACTCCACATAACTTCTGGTCTTTCAGGTGAGGCAAAATTAAGACAATTCGTTACTGCTATGGGTTTTGCTCCGACGCAGACGTTGTTTCTTGCTGCTTCTGCGACTGTTAGCTGTGCGCCGAGGCGAGGATTTATTGCACAGAATTTGCCATTTCCGTCTAAAGACATAGAAACAGCAAACCTAGTCTCCTTAATTCTTATGACTGCAGCATCTGCTCCCGGCAAAACTACAGTATTTGTGCGCACCATGTGATCGTACTGTTCATAAACCCAGCGTCTTGAGCATATGTTTGGAGATGAAAGCAAAGTTATAAAAGCTTCGTTAAAGTCGTCAGGAGCTTGTGCTTTAGGTCTTATATTCGTACTTCTTCTTTTTGGTGCGATAAGTGGTCGGTTATATTTTGGAGCATTTTCAGTAAGGGCTTCTATTGGTAAGTCTGCCTGCAGAATGCCTTTATGAAATACCTTAAGTCTTTTTTCTTCTATCACTTTTCCTATGACGACAGCGTCTAACTCCCATTTATTGAAGATTTCAATAATTTCTTTTTCGCGCCCGCTTTTAGCTACTATTAGCATTCTTTCTTGAGATTCTGAAAGCATCATTTCATAAGCAGTCATGTTGGTTTCACGTTGTGGAACGAGATCGAGATAAAGCTCGATTCCGGTGCCTGCACGTGATGCCATTTCAACTGAAGAAGAAGTAAGTCCTGCAGCCCCCATATCTTGAATTCCTTCAATGGCACCAGAGCGCATTGCCTCCAGACAAGCTTCTAGGAGCAATTTTTCAAGGAAAGGGTCTCCGACTTGCACCGTTGGTCTTTTCTTAAGAGCGGATTCATCAAATTCTGCGGAAGCCATTATAGCGCCATGAATTCCGTCACGGCCGGTTCTTGCACCGACATAAACAACCGGATTTCCGATCCCAGCAGCCTTACCAAAAAAGATATGTTCTTTTCTGACGATTCCGAGAGCAAAGGCATTAACAAGCGGATTGAGGCTGTAAGAATCATCAAAGAAAACTTCCCCACCAACGGTTGGAACACCGAAACAATTTCCATAATGGGCGATTCCTGCGACAACTCCGCGCATTATGGACTTATTTCTCTTTCCATGCTTCGGGTTGTCTAGACGACCAAAGCGCAAGGAATTCATGGCAGCGATTGGGCGTGCTCCCATTGTGAAAACATCTCTTAAAATACCACCTACACCGGTAGCAGCGCCTTGGAATGGCTCGATAAATGATGGATGATTATGAGATTCTATCTTAAAAGCTATGCACCATCCTTCTCCTATATCAACTACGCCTGCATTTTCGCCTGGTGGAACTATTACGCGTTCACCATTTGTAGGCAATCTTTTTAGATGGATTTTAGAAGATTTATAACTGCAATGCTCCGACCACATTACGCTGAAGATGCCAAGCTCGGTTAGGTTAGGCTCACGACCTAGAATTTCGGTTATCTGCTTGTATTCTTCTTTGGTTAGGTTATGTTGGGCTACAACTTCATCAGTAATCACAAATTCAGTTTTCATCGGTTTATTCCAGAAGCTAGAAATTAAACTGTCATTTTAGCCTTTGTGGGTTTGAAAGTCGAATTTCATCTGGAGGCTTCTTTGAACATAATTTTTTCTATTTCTCGTCTAAGCAATATAGGATCGAATTTTCCAAAGCGACTGTAGGCTTCCTTTCCATCAGTTGAAAATAGGATAGTAAAGGGAAGTCCACCTTGCCATTTTTCTGAAACTATGCCGATAGCGATGTCTTCATTTGCAGCTTTAAGAAGGAATGCAGGCATTTTTGCGTTCATTCTTGCAAGAAATTTCGGTACGTCTCGATTTATTTCGATCGGGTCATCTAAGGAAATGGTTATCACATCTATTTTGCCTAGATATTCGTTACTTATCTTTACAAGATCAGGAAATTCCTCCCGACATGGCGCGCACCAAGTAGCCCAGAAATTTACTAAAAGAGGTTTTCCTTTAGGTCTTAAAACCTGCTTTAAGCCGGTTTCGTCTATTAGAATTACCTTAGGAAGACTTAACTTGGGCTTTTGCTTTGTTACAGGCTGAGGTTTTCTAGCAAGTACTTTGCCACTCTTTTTTTGTGCATAAACTTCAGCAAAGGAGCTGACGACAGAAATCATCAGCCCCAACATCAGAACTTTTTTCATTGCTCTTCGAGTTAGATTTTTGCTTTTTGAATTATTATGCTTGTATTTACGGGTTTTTGCCCGTTTTCTATACGCTTAATGGTGCATCCGAAAGCCTTTGTTACAGTTTTTGTTATTTGCTTGCCTTCCAGAAGCGCATTCAGAGCATCTCGAAGGAAATTTTCGGTCACATTCTTTCCTGAGCGATCGTTATCAATAGCTCCTCTATAGACTAATTTTCCTTGTGAATCAAAGAGGAAAATCTCCGGTGTAACCGTGGCGCTGAACTCGTCGGCTAGAATATTACCAGTGTCAATCAGCATTGGGAACTTGTAATTCTCTTCTGCGTGAGATTTGACCCATTCTAGCGATTCGGTTGAGTTTGAGTTTATGCCTATGAAGTTAATGCCTTTTGTTTTGTATTCGTCGTAGATTTGATTGATGCGGTCATTATACTGTTTTACTACAGGGCATTGGGCAGATAAGAAGATGATTACTGTTCCATTTTGACCCTTTAATGATTTGAAACTTTGCTCTACGCCGTTTATATCTTTCAATTTGAAGTCTTGCAAAATTGAGCCTATTGCTAAGCCTTCGGTTTTTGCGGCGTTCAATGTGCTAACAGCAATAAAAGCTACAGTTACCAACAAAACGCTTACTCGTTTTTTCATAACTTACTCCTTAAGAAGGATTTTCGTCATATTTTAAAAAAGACAATCTTTTTGTGCTTTTCGTTTCAAAGCTAGCCAAATAATTTTGGCAAGCGATTTTTCAAACTTTTCGGTAGCAGAATCTCCATAGCATCATCAACTGTTATTATGCCGTTAATTTCGCCCAATTCGTCAACTACGGGTAAAGCAAGCAGATTGTATTCAGCTATTTTTCTTGCCGCTTCTTCTGCTGGTGTGTCCGGATGGACGTATTGGAAGCTTTTACGCATAACTTGCTCGAGCGGCAAAGTCGGATCAGCCAATATCAAGCTTCTCAAAGAGATCACACCTGAAAGTTTCCAAGAGTTTTCCTCTTCGACAACATAAAGGTAATAAATCATGTTTGGCGTTTTTGCCATTTCCCGCAGTTTGGCGATTGCTTGAGCTACGGTCAGATTTTTGGGTAACACGACGAATTCAGTAGTCATAAGCCCGCCAGCCGTGTCTTTCTCAAAGGACATAAGCTCGGCAACATCTTCTTTTTCTTCTTCTTCCATGAGTTCAAAAAGTTCTTTTGCTTTTTCTTCGTCCATTTCTTCAAGAACATCGGCAGCGTCGTCAGGTGACATTTCTTGAAGAATATCTGCAGCTCGCTCTTCATCTATCTCTTCAAGTATTCTTACTTGATTTTCGGTGGACATCTCTTCAAGCGTCTCAGCGGCGATTTCATCGTCAAGCGACTCTACAATTTCCGTTCTATGAATTGGTGAGAGGGACTCGGCTAGCTGAGCAATCTCAAACGGGTGAAGACGAGAAAGCTTATCTTTAGATTTTTTTAATTGCACAACTGCTGTTGGCGTGTCTGTTGCTAGGTAGCCAACGTCCGCCCAATCGATTACCTCTACGGGACGATTAGGATAAACGCCTGTCGGAAGAAGTCTTCGTAAAAAGCCATGGATGCCAACATCTGCACCAGTCACGAGCCATTGGTTAGCCACTTCTATAAGCTGAACATCGTTGACACGGACAACTCTTTTGCCGTTTACATCTATCAGTTGCTTATCGAGCACGTCCTTTGCTAGCAGAACTTCTCCTTCTCTGCGAGTAAATGGTCTCAAATCAAGAATGTCTGTGTTAAGTCTTGCTCCACTTTCACCAAAATTTGCAATTCTTGCCCATGGGACGAAAAAATCTCTTCGTCTGTATCGGGCGACTAGACCTATAACGGGCGGATAATCTTCATCTCCGTATCGGACGACTACATCACGAATCACGGCGACTTTTTCGCCTTCAGCATCGTAAATAGGCTTTCCTAAAACCTGTGAAAGATAAATCATTGTTCACAAATGTATCGTTAAATCGTGTATTCCTTCTGCTGCCTCCATGATACTTTCAGAAACTGTCGGATGAGCATGAATAGTTCGTCCAAGTTCTTCAGCCGTCGTTTCAAGCTGCATTGCAACGCAAGCTTCAGCTAAAAGTTCAGTAGCATGCGGACCAATAATATGAACACCTAAGACTTCATCATACTTCTTTTCTGCGACTATCTTAACGAATCCTTCGGTTTCTCCTAAAATTCTAGCTTTCCCGCTTGCCGAAAAAGGAAATTTTGCCACCTTTACGTCATAACCCAACTCTTTTGCCTTAGCTTCAGTTAGACCAACCGAAGCAACTTCTGGATCGCAGTAAGTGCAATTTGGAACTAATCTGTGATTTATAGGTTCGACCCTTTTACCCGCTATTTTTTCGACGGCGAGAATACCTTCTTTCGAGGCGAGATGAGCAAGCCACGCCGTATCAATTACATCTCCTATTGCGTAAATTCCTGGTTCGTCCGTTTCGCAGAATTCATTGACTTTTATTGTTCCGCGAGGATTGACCTTGACTTTTGTGTTTTCAAGCCCAAGCCCTTCTGTGTAAGGCATTCTTCCGACAGCTACAAGCAACATCTCAGCTTCAAAGCTTACTTCATTACCCTTTGAATCTTTTCCAGATACTTTCACTGATGAGCTTTTTTTCTCCATTTTTTCTAGCTTTACGCCCGTGTAAACCTTTATCCCTCTTTTTTTGAAGCTGCGTTCAAGCTCTTTTGAAACCTCTTCATCTTCTAGAGGGACAATTCTATCAAGAAGCTCGACGATTGTTGTTTCCGCACCAAAACGGGAGTAAACGCTGGCAAATTCAACTCCGACGGCGCCTGAGCCCATTACTATTAGGCTCTTTGGGACTTTTTCAATCTCAAGAATTTGGTCAGAATTCACAACCTTTTTACCATCGGTTTCAAAGCCCGCGATGGGACGACATACGGAACCTGTTGCAATTATTATATTTTTCGTTTCCAAAACCTCGCTTTTGCCGTCTTCGTATTTGACTTCGACTTTACCAGGAGAAAGTATCTTGCCGAAACCATTGAAGACTGTAACCTTATTTTTTTTCATCAAATAGGAAACCCCTGCCGAGTTTTTTGCTACCACATCGTCTTTGTATTTTTGGACTCGCTTCCAATCAAAGCTTAGTTTTTCGACTTTAAGACCGAAATTCTCAAAATGTTGTGCCTTTTCGTAAAGATGAGCAGCATTTAGCAATGCCTTTGTTGGAATACACCCTCTGAGACCACAGGTGCCTCCAAGGCGACCGCCTTTTTCCTTCTCAATTATGGCTACTTTTAATCCTATTTGCGCACCACGAACTGCGGCAACATATCCGCCGGGCCCGGCGCCAATTATAACTACATCAAACTTTTCTGCCATTTCGTAATCTCCTTACTTGTCAAAAATTCAAAAACAAAATTATAAGATTTGGCCACCAAAAATCGAAAATGGCAACTATTCTTCCCAATCACCCACACCTTCTCTTTCTACGTGATAGCCTACGGTTTGAAGATGCTCAAAAACTTCCTTGCCATGCTCTTCGTCTCTTACCTCGAGTAGCATTTCAATACCTACGAAGCCAAGAGGGGCGAGCCACATCGAGCGGCGATGAAAAACTTCTATTATGTTTGCTCTAGTTTCAGCTACGGCTTTTGTGAGAGCAGCAAGCATGCCGGGTCTGTCTGGAACAAGTAGTTTCAAGATTATGTAGTGGCCACGACGAACAAGTTCTTGCTCCAAAACCCTCGAAAGTAAGTTTGCGTCAATGTTTCCTCCGCAAAGCACTGTGCATATCGTATCACCAGGATCAATCTTTACTTTTCTTGCCAAAAGTGCTGCCACACCGGCTGCCCCAGCTCCTTCAACGACTAACTTCAAATTCTGAACGCAATGAAAAATCGCGCTGGCTATTTCTTCTTCGGTAACTTCTACAATATCGTCAACAAAGTTTTTGATTATCTCTAAGGTTTTCCCACCGGGCTTTTTAACGGCGATTCCATCTGCAATAGTAAATTGATAACTCTTTGCTTCTACAGGTTTTCCAGCCTTTATGGAATCTCTCATAGCAGCACAATTTGCTGCTTGAACACCATATACTCTTACCTTTGGCAATAGGTTTTTAACAGCAAGAGCGATGCCTGAAATTATACCACCACCTCCTATTGGCACGACTACTACGGTCGTTTCAGGAATGTCTTCGACGATTTCCCAGCCTATTGTTCCCTGACCAGCAATTACCATTTCGTCGTCAAAGGCATGAACGTATGTGTAGCCGTGTTTTTCCTGAAGTTGAAGCGAATAAGATACGGCTTCATCGAAACTTGAGCCGTGAAGTATGACTTCAGCACCTTGAGCCTTAGTCGCCGTAACCTTCGTCAACGGAGCATATTCGGGCAAAACTATAGTTGCTTTTATTTGGTGCAATCTTGCTGCTAAAGCCACGCCTTGGGCGTGATTTCCCGCCGAAGCCGTGATAACTCCGCGCGCCTTCTCCTCCGGCGATAAACGGGCAATTTTATTATATGCACCACGAACCTTAAAAGAGCCGCTCCGCTGAAGACACTCAGCTTTTAGATATGCTTTCACGCCCGTTAAATTTGAAAGCTTTTCGTCGAAAAGTATCGGAGTAGGGATTATAACCTTTTGTAAAATTTTCCTCGCGTCTTGAATATCGGCTAGTTTCAGAGTCATTAAGCTCAAGTTAATTTTCTTTCGGGAAATTGTCAAACTACACGAGGAATTCTAGCTTTGTAGTTTTGATGTTCAAAGTAAGCTTAGATGGAGTTTCTGTTCGTGACAACAGTTTTTTAATTTGAAGGATACAAATCTTCTAATCTCACCCAGCCGTCTATTTTCTTTCCTTTTCGGGTTTCTACTTCTACCTTCGTCCAACCATCTTTGATTTCGAAAAGGCGAACCGGATCATGTTTAATTACGTAAGTTTTTGTTCTGGCTCTTGAATCCGGATTTTTGTAAAAGAAGGTTTTATCTTTCCTGACAAGACGAATTTCTCTCCATGTGCCTTTTTGGTTTGCTGTCAAAAAGACGCCCTCTACGAAACTTTTAGGCTCTACGTTTGCGCATCCTGGTGGGTCTTCGTTTAGCTTCATGAAAACAGCGGGTTTGTCCTCAAATCTTGTAAACTCGATAAAACCTTCTATTTTATAGTCTATGTCAGGATATACGACTTTTATCTCGTATTTATCGTCTTTTAGCTCGCCTTCTAAATAAAATGCACATGAAAACTGAGGTGCGCCGCCCTCAATCAGTTCTCCTCTATAATTTTCGTAATAACCTGTTATAATCCGATCGTTTATTCCAATAGTTAACGCTTCAAAAATCCCAGAATATCCAGGTTCTGTTTTCCTTACGATTTCTTGTTTCCGAATTTGTTGGCTTTCTTCGACTCCGAAGCAGGTGTTTTGCAAGATTAAGGAAAAACATAACAAAATCTTTAGCATATTAAGGCCTCTTTCCTTGCTTTATTCTTTCTTCTCTTATCTTCTTGTAAGCTTGCTCCATTTTTTCGTGGTATTTGTTAACTTTGTAACTTGGTCCATTGTAGCGAAAAGCAAAATCTTCCCACTTTCGATCTTTGATATATTTTACAAGATCGTTTTTTTGGCAAAATCCTATAAAGGCTTTAAGGTGATTTTCTTCTGATTTAAACATATCAGCAACAAAGCTTTCAACGCTAGTCCAGCCAACGAGTTTATAGTTGAATCCCATTATTTGAAACATTCCCCAAGAAGTTGACTGCCATGCTTCTGAATAGCGTCTTCTACCAGCTCCGTCTTGAAGCAGCATAGCTGCGTGAATGAATCTCCATTCATCTATTTGTTTTCCCGTATGATAAGGATTGCCTTTTGCGAATGTTGGCTGAGAAAGATGAGGATGCGTTTTATAGTAAACTCCATTTGTTAGCCTGTGAAAAACATGTAACTCATAACGAACAATCGGGAAACCATTGGCGAAACCTTTACGGCCTCCGGCTTCGACCTGTGCAACTGCCATTATTGCAGATACTTCTACACCTAACGTTGAAGCTTGTTGCTCGTATGCAGCATCTGTAAGGGTTAAGGGAGTGCCTGCTTTCGGTAAGATGCCGGTTAGATCTTCATCAATTTTTAAATAAGAAGGTTTTGTAATAAAGGCACTTGCATCAGCTAATTCAGCTTGAGTGATTTCTTTCGGAGTAGGAAAAGGTATTTGTCGGTTTTTCACTATCTTGTATGCGAATTCTACCTTTGGTAAATCTGCTATGCAGACCTTTCCTCTATTTTTCCATAGCTCATCTAAATCTATCGGGTCTAACGTAGCGAAGCTTTGTAAGATCTCTTTGAATTGGAGTCTACCAAGTTTGAAGAAAGCGTCTTCCCAACGACTATTAATCACATCACGAATAAAATCTGTAGTCATAGGTTCTAACTAAATAGACGAAAAGCAGGGTTAGGTTTTGCCTAAAGTTTCAAGAGAGATTAAGTCAGAAAGTCCTTTTATTTAGACTTTCTGACTTTAGATTTAGAGAATTCTTGTTTTCGGTGCAGTATCGTCTAGGCGACTCGAATACTCTCTGCCAGAGAAGGTTACCGAAACAACTACTGGCTGATCGCCTGCACCTGCTAGACTGGAAGGAAGCTCAAAGTCTATGACCTGAATACCGGGTTCTATGGTTCTAGGGTTAGAAGATGAGATTGAGACAGGAATTGTTACGCTGCCGATTCTCACTAAAAGAAGTGAGCGAATATCTATGTTGGCAACGCCAGTAACATAAATCCTTAAGACGGTCGGAACGCGCCTTCCACCTTTTATTTTAATGGTTGTAGTTGTAAAGGGTTCTGTTGTAGGAACTCGATTTGTAACGTTTTGTATTTTGGCTCTTCCGCCGGGACCTGGTGAGGGTAGATTCGTAAATACATCGGGTCGGAAGGGAACAATCGTAACTGTGCCTTTATAGACTACGCCTCTTACGTTTATTACAAATGGGTAAGAAGCCGAATCTGATGAGCCTGTAGAAAGTCCTAGCGGAACTACGAAAACAATTTCCCTTCTACTTATTGATTTTAAACCGACCGTAGCACCACCTATTGTCATTGTGACGCCTGCCAGTTCTATCGGAAGCTGTGGACTTCGTGAGATTGAACCTACAGCAGTTTTGTTCGGTATGGGTCTAATGAAGCCACTATCAAGGCTTACAATTGCCAGCATGCCGGGTGAGATGCCTTGAACAGCAGGCGGTGTTATGGGAGTTGGCGTTGGAGTTGGAGATGTTGTGGGGCTAGGTGTTGGTGTCGGTGAAGATGTCGGAGATGGTGTTGGGACAGGTGAGGGCGAAACCGCTAAGCGGCTAGCTCCGGTTGCAAAATTAAAATTAGCTGCGGCAGTTGTTTCAACGAAAGGAGTTAAAAGATAGTATCCTTCCGTGACTAGATCAAAGTTACCTGTTCCTAATTCGGATTGAGCGAGGCTAAAAGCCATTCTACGAAAAGAATTGCTAGCATAGGCTTGAGTAGAAGCAATAACAGAACTTGCGGGAAATTTCGATACTCTCGTAAATCTTGCCGATGATGGAGGCTGATTAAGTTGATAAGCATATATTTGAGGAGGTCTTTCCGGAGCAGGATTCAGTCCATCTTGAGGATTAGATGGAATCGTGCCTGAAGGAGTTATGTTTAACCTGGTGGTAAGCACAACTGTAGCTGGAGTGCCGTTTGAATCATAATCAGTAAATCCGGGGAATCTTAGCACATCACCTTCGGATGCGCCTGGGTCGGCGTCGGCTCTGGGGCCAATGCGACGGAATGGATTCGCTGAGGCTGTTGCATCAAAAACGAAAACAGCACTTGAGTTATAATTGTTTCCATTGTTTTCATTAGTCAAGTCAGCAAATGATTCAAAGGCGATAAATCTTCCGTCTCGGCTAACTCGTTTTCCATAGCTTAAGATGTTAACGAAATCGTTTGTTTGAGTTCTGCTTGTTTGTGTTACCTGTCTTTTTGTTCCAGTTGGATTACCGTTTGGGTCAAGATCAGCGTAGAAGATTTCATCTGAATTATCGGAGTTGTTACCACCAGACATGCCAACGATAGGATTATTTGCGTTGCTTAAAAAGAATACTCTCAAGCCGTTACCTGAAATGTTTGGGTTGACATTATAAATAGGTGCTAAGATGTTTCCGCGTGGAGTTGCCGTAACTTGAGAAATTGTGTTTACGGAATGAACATAAACATATACTTCTGGATTGTCAAAATCTGGATATGCGTTGCCACAAGTTGGAGATGGAGTCGTAGGACAGGGAACTAGGTCCCTATTTGAAATGAAAGCGATAACATTACCATTGTCATTGATGCTTACGTCTCGATTATCGTCTGCTATTACCGCTGCGGTTGAAGAAGTGCCCGGCTGAGGAAGACGACTAGGTAAGGTATTTGTTACGCGAATAAAGGTTCCTGCACTTAGGTCAACGAATGGGACTTCGTCACCACTTGAAAGGTCTGCAGGTGGAACCAGAGGAATTTGGTAAAGCCAAATCTCTGTGTTTCCATCATTTACTAGATTGTTGGTGACATTGCTTCCTAAAGTTATGTTGCAGGGGAAGGATGTGTCGGTCGTATTCGGATCAAAGTTGCCGGGATTAGTAGTGGCTGTTGGATCTATAGGTGGAATGGGCGGACTTGCTGTAGGATTTCCTGGATAAGAACATGTTGCGTTTGAACTAAAGGCTATCCAACGACCATCATTGCTGATTACTGGGCGCTGGTTTACAATTTCGACTTTGATATTGTCAAAAGATGGATCTCGCGCTGGGTCGTTTAGAAGGCTTTTTGTGTTAGTTATCTGAAAAATCTGTCTTTGAGCGTAGTCAAACAAAAAAATCTCTCTATTACCGTCAGAATTTCTTGGATTGACGGTTGCTATGTTGCCGGTAGATTCAAAAACAACAAAGCGACCGTCTCCAGAAATTCCTGTTACGAAGGATTCTCTTGTAGAGTTAGTTATCTGAGCCACTACAGAATCTAGCTGTGCTTGTGCTGACACTACAATCAGAAGCAAGATAGGCGAAAATCTTAACTTTACTAGTAAAACCTCTACGAATTTCATAAGCTTAAAAATAACAAACAAAAGTATAACAGAGCGATCTGTTTGTTGAAAATCGTAAGATGACCTAATTAGCGAGTTAAGTTGTGTGATGAAGCGATTGATGATAGTGGTAGGCGAGGCTTCTGGTGATGCACTTGCAGCAAGACTTGTTCGCAGGCTTCGTGAGCTTTCGGAAGAGAAAATAGAATTTTTCGGAGCTACAGGGAAAAACTTAAGGGCTTGCGGCGTTGAAACCATCGTTGATGCTGATGAACTTTCTGTTGTGGGAGTTTTAGAAATAGCTTTATCGCTTCCGATGTTTTTGCGAGCTTTTAAAAGATTGAAACAAGAAGCGCTCTTGAGAAAGCCAGATGCCTTAATTTTGGTGGATTTTCCGGATTTTAATTTAAAGCTTGCGAAAGCGCTAAAAAAAAGAGGCTTGAAAGTTATATACTACATTTCTCCGCAAATTTGGGCGTGGAGAGGTTATAGGATAAAAGCAATAAGAAAATTCGTTGATCTTCTGTTAGTAATCCTACCTTTTGAAAAACAGTGGTATTTTGAGAGAGGAATTCATCACGTAGAGTATGTAGGAAATCCATTAGTGGGTGAAGTATTTGCTAGCTGTTCAAAGGAACAATTTTGTTCAAAACACGGGCTTGACCCTAATAAGCCAATAATTGCGTTTCTTGCTGGAAGTCGCCAGAAGGAATTAAGCCGAATCCTGCCAGTAATGATTGAAACTGCTGAAATAATGCACAGAAGAAATCGAGAAATTCAGTTTGTTAATGCGTTAGCTCCTACGCGAAGAATTGAAGAAGTGCAAAAGGCAAAAAATTCGGTCTTAAGAAAGCTGAATAATCTAAACGCTAGTTTGATAACCGTTTATGGTGAAACTTATGATGCGCTTAATGCTTCGGACGTAGCGGCTGTTACTAGTGGGACGGCAACACTTGAAGCTGCAATAATAGGAACACCGCTTGTGGTAGTCTATAAAACTTCAAGTCTTAACTATAAACTTCTAAGACCTTTAATTGATGTTCCGCATTTCAGTTTGGTTAACTTGATTGCTGGTAAGAGATTAGTTACTGAGCTTATTCAAGATGAGTTTACGCCAGAGAAACTATCTGAGGAGCTTTTCTTTTTGTTAGAAAAACCAAACAACGAAAAAATGCGTATGGAATTAAAAAATATCGTGGCTACTTTGGGACAAGGTGGTGCGGCCTTGAATGCCGCTAGAGCAATTCTTAATTTCCTGGAGAAATGAATCGGTTTATTTGTTAAACAGCAATCAGTCTTCTAAAATTTTCGATAGGTAAATGCAAGAGCCCATTAAACATTTTTCTGATAAGGATAAAAACTTAACTGTAGTTGACAAGCTTCGGATGTTGCTTGACATTACGAAGAAAATAAGCCTTTCGCTCGATCTGGACGAAGTTTTGGACTTGGTGATGGACACTTTAGATTCTCTGATTCATTATGACGCTGCGGGAATCTATTTAATAGAACATGATCAGACAGAGGATAATCCTTACATCTTCAAGTCTAAGAGGTTACGTGGCTATGAGATAAGCTTTGAGCTTATAGAACCTCGATTGAAAATGGGCGAAGGGTTCATCGGATATGTAGCTCAGACTGGTCAGCCCATAATTTGTCCAGATGTGAGCAAAGATCCGAGATACTTTCCTGCACGCCCTAAAACCAAATCTGAGATGGTTGCGCCAATTATCTCGAATAACGAAGTCATAGGAGTTTTCGATCTGGAATGTGATTATCTAAACGCTTACGATGAGGATGATCTTTCTGTTCTACAGCTTCTTGCATCTCAGGTTGCGATAATTATTGAGAAGGTAAAGCTACATCAAGAACTGATAGAGAAAAAAAGATTAGAGGCACAAATAGAAGT
This sequence comes from Pyrinomonadaceae bacterium, assembly GCA_025054715.1. Classification (GTDB taxonomy): domain Bacteria; phylum Acidobacteriota; class Blastocatellia; order Pyrinomonadales; family Pyrinomonadaceae; genus J014. The sequence continues at coordinate 116,760 of JANWYH010000002.1, read as the reverse complement.
AGCTCGTCAGGTGCAATTTGAACTTTTGCCCGAAGAAGATCCTCAACTCGAAGGCTTTGATATGAGTGCGTATATTTTCCCAGCAGATGAGGTTTCGGGTGATTACTACGATTGGGTGAAAATTTTTGAAGATCAAATCGGCATAATCATAGCTGATGCCGCTGGTAAAGGCATTCCGGCTGCGCTACTGATGGCTTTCCTTCGAGCATCGCTTCGCACAGGCATGCAAATAGGCTATGCTCCGCACGTAGCTCTTGCAAAGGTTAGTAACCTGCTTTGGGATTCGGTTGAGGAGCATCAATTCATAACAGCCATTTATGGCATATTAGATGCCACGAACAAGACATTTGTTTTTTCCAATGCCGGGCATAACCCTTTGCTTTTAGTTAAATCTACGGGAGAGTATAGGTTTATCGAATATGGGGATCTTCCACTCGGGATTTTCCGGGACGTTCATTATCATCAGCATTTTTTGCGATTTGATCGAGGCGACATATTGGTTTTATACACGGATGGAGTCGTAGAAACGACCAACAAAGAAGGAAAAGAATTTGGACGTGAAAGGTTTGCTCAAAAGGTAGTGCAGGGCAGTCATCTTTCTGCTAAAGAGCTAATTCGTTTTATAGAAGAGAGCCTGCTTGATTTTTCCGAGAGCGGGAAACCTTCCGATGATGTGACCATTTTTGTGATAAAGCGGATTGACTGATAAGTTGAATTAATATATCATGATTTTTTCTGAAAGTATGGGCGCGAGCCTAGGCGAGTCGCGCCTAATTTTGTTTACGGGTATGGAAAAGAGCTGGCTCACGGAAAAGGTACGAGCGATTGCTCTTCAGGTTACAGAAAATGAAGGATTAGAGTTAGTTCATGTTGAAGTTATAGGTTTAGCTAGAAAGCCAGTGGTAAGGATTTATATTGACAAACCAGCTGGTGTAACTTTAGACGATTGTGCAAATGTAAGCAGAAAAGTTGAAGCGATTCTTGACGTAGAAGATTTCATTCCAACGTCTTACCTTCTTGAAGTTTCTTCGCCCGGCATAGAACGTCAGCTTTATAGCTTGAAAGATTTTGAAAAATTTATCGGTCATGCGGCAAAGGTTCGGATGAGCGAGCCAATAGATGGAAGGAAGAATTTTCGTGGGATAATAAAATCAGTCAACGGCAATGAGATCACAATTCTTGACAGAACAAGCGGTGAGGTTAAGATAAGTTACAATTTAGTTGAAAAAGCAAATTTAGAAATGGACTTAAGAAAGGAACTTAAGCGTGGGAAGTGAACTATGGTTCTAATTAAGCAGAACATCGAAGCCATATGCAATGAGTACGATCTAGAACGTGAAACAGTCATACGTGCCATGAAAGAAGCAATGCTTCATGCGGCACGTAAGCATTTCAAATCAAGGGTGAAACCAGAAACAATCGTAATAGAATGGGACGAGGAAAAGGACATTATAGACGTTTATCAAAAGAAGCGTGTTGTTAGCGAAGTGAAAGACCCTGGGTCGGAAATCTCACTTGAGGAAGCTAAAGAGTTGACCGGAGATGATAGCTTAGAGCCTGGGGATGAGCTTGAAATACCCTTGCCGTCCGAAGAAATGGGTAGAATAGCAGCTCAGCAGGCAAAGCAGACGCTGATTCAAAGAGTTAGAGAAGCTATTCGTGAGAGAATTTATGAAGAATATGAGGCTAAAATCGGAGAACTTGTAAATGGCGTTATTAGAAGATTCGAGCGTCAGGACATAATTGTTGATTTAGGTAACGGTCTTGAAGGAATCATTTTGAAAGAGGAACAAGTTAAGACGGAAAAGTGGAATCAGGGCGATAGAATACGTGCCGTTATATCGAAGGTTACAAAGGAAACAAAAAGACCTCAGATTCAGCTTTCAAGAGCTTCAGAAGAACTTTTGAAAAGACTTTTTGAGATGGAAGTTCCCGAGATATATGACGGAACGGTTGTGATAAAATCTGCTGCTCGCGATCCGGGTGAACGCTCTAAAATAGCAGTTGCTTCGAACGAAAAGGATGTCGATCCAGTGGGAGCGTGCGTAGGTGTTAAGGGTTCGCGCGTGCAGAACATAATAAAGGAACTTCGAGGTGAAAAAATTGATATTATTCAATGGTCAGAAGAGCCTTCTATCTTTGCAGCTAATGCTTTAAGTCCTGCAAGGGTTTCTCAGGTTCAGATAACTGATATTGAAAAAAGAAAAATGCGGGTGATTGTCCCGGAAGATCAGCTTTCTTTAGCCATTGGTAAGAAGGGACAAAACGTAAGACTTGCTGCACAACTTGTTGGTTGGGACATAGATATTGTCAGCGAAGAAGAAATCAAGAAAGAAATTTCTATGAAGATGGGGGCAATGATGGCAGAAGGGAAATCTGTTCCGCTCTCTGCTCTTGGTGTAGTTTCGGCTGCACAGGCTGAAGAATTAAATAAGCGTAACATAAGTGACATCGAGGCTTTGGCGCAGTTAACGATTGATGAGCTTGCCGATATTCTCGATGTTAGCATGGACGAAGCACAAAGGATATTGGATACAGCTCGTTCTGCAGTAAACGCAAAACAAGAGCTAATGGGTGATAAGAAAACAACTAGCGAATCAAATGAGTAGCCTTTCAGCAAACCTTGAGTTATAATTTTAGCTTTCAATAGTTATGTCAGTGTCTGGAAGTAGAGTTAGGGTATACGAGCTGGCTAAAGAGCTTAAATTGGACACAAAACGCGTCATAGAAGAATTAAGGCGCGAAGGTGCCGATGTAACTGTTCCTTCCAATTCTGTATCAAAGGAGCTAGCAGACAAAGTAAGAAATCGCTATTTCGCTCCAAACCAGCCTGTTGCTGCTAAAGCGATAAAAGTTATAAAAAAGCAGAGATCTGCTGAAACAGAGGTTCCTTCAAGAGAGGAAGAGAAACCAATCGTAACAGAAGCTGAAAAAAAGGTGGAGCCAAAGAGAGAAGCACAAGAAGAGGAGCCTAGAACCATTCTTAGAACAGTTAAGGTAATTAGGAAAACAGAAATATCTGCGGTAGAAGCTCAACCTGCCAGAGGAATTGAAAAACCAGAACAAACAGTTCAAACCACTGTGGAAGCTGAAATTTCAAAGCAAGAAGAAAAATCTACAGAAGAGAGGGTTACGACTACAGATGATAAAAGGCAGACCTTAGCTGGCGCGCAGGTTAAGCAACTAAAACTTAGAAAAGATGCTATAAGTGCTGGATTTAAGGAAGGCGAAAAGGTTGTATTTGAGCCAGCTAAACCTAAAGATGAAATAAAAACGGACAAAAAAAGACAGAAATTCATCAAAGGGAAAAAAGAAGAAAAAAGGACAGAACTTAAAGCGACTCCGGGCGAAACCCCGACGCCTCAGACCGTTTATTTTCCAAAGCCGGGCGATAGAAGACCTGTTGGACGTCATGACAAAAAGGCCCATCGTTATCAGAAGGAAAGCAAATTAGAAGAAAAAGAAATTGCTCACTACCAACCGAAGACAATAGAACAAAAGATATTTGAGCAGGTCGGGAAACCAGATGCTGGTGGTCTAAGACCTTTGAAGCTATCCGAAGGCACCACCGTTAGAGATTTCGCTGAGAAGCTGGGAGTAATCCCGAAAGACATGGTGCAGTTTCTGATAAAGCAAGGAATTTTTGCAACTATCAACCAGCAACTTTCCGAAAATGATCTGAAAAAAATTGGCAGAATACTTGGATTTGACATAACCGTAGTTCCCTTTGAAGAAGCGATACAAGAAGAAGACTTTTTGAAGGTTGTAGAATCAGATGAAGACGTAGTAGAGGTTCCGCGCGCCCCTGTAGTAACTGTAATGGGACACGTTGATCACGGAAAGACGTCGCTTCTAGATGCTATAAGACACACGAATGTAGCTGCCGGTGAAGCTGGAGGAATAACTCAGCATATAGGAGCATATTCGGTTTATGTTCCTGATCCTGATGACCCTGAAAAGACGCGCCGAATAGTCTTCCTCGATACGCCTGGGCATGAAGCCTTTACGATGATGCGTGCTCGCGGTGCACGTGTTACAGATATAGTTATTTTGGTTGTCGCTGCCGATGACGGCGTGATGCCACAAACAATCGAAGCTATAGAACATGCGAAGGCTGCAGGAGTGCCAATAATTGTTGCTATTAACAAGATTGATAAACCGGATGCGAATGTAGAAAGAGTAAAACAAGAACTTGCACTTCAAGGATTGCAGCCGGTTGAATGGGGCGGAAATACCGAGATGATACCTATCTCAGCGAAGAAACGTCAAAATCTCGAATTGCTTTTAGAAACTGTCATTCTTCAAGCAGACATAATGGAGTTAAAGGCAAGTCCATCACTTCGGGCCTCAGGTGTGGTTTTAGAGGCAAAACTAGACAAAGGTCGCGGTCCGGTAGCTACCGTCTTGGTGCAGCAAGGAACCTTACGCATCGGCGATCCTTTTATTGTCGGTAAAACATATGGAAAAGTTAGAGCAATGTTTTCTGATAGAGGAGAAAGCTTAAAGGAAGCTCCTCCTTCAACACCTGTGGAGGTTTTAGGAATAGAAGAAGTCCCACAAGCAGGCGATATCTTTCAAGTTGTCACGGATATAGAACAGGCACAAGAAATAGCTAGAGAAAGACAGCTAAAAGCAAGAACGGCAGACTTAAGCAGAACCATAAGGCGTGGTATAGAGCTTCTGAAGCAAGAAGACGTAAAAGAGCTTCTTGTAATTCTAAAAGCAGATGTTCAAGGTTCTATCGAAGCTTTGCGTCCTAGTTTAGAAAAACTTTCTACGGAAAAAGTAAAGGTGCGAGTAATTCGTGCTGGGCTTGGTGCAATTACCGAGTCAGATGTTCTTCTAGCTTCAGCTACTCAAGCAGACAGCAAGCAAACAGCCGTCGTGATAATAGGGTTTAATGTCCGTCCGGAAGCAAGAGCTGCGGAAATAGCCAAGCAAGAAGGAGTCGAGATACGTCTTCACTCGATAATTTACAAAGTTGAAGAAGAAATAAAAGCAGCAATGATAGGAATGCTGGACACCGTTGAGAAAGAGGTAATCTTAGGTAAGGCAAAAGTTCAACAGACTTTCCGCGTGCCTAAGGTTGGAACGGTGGCTGGTTGTCTAGTTGTCGAGGGCACAATTAAGCGTTCTTCAAAGGCGAGATTATTCCGCGATGGTGTTCGAGTTTGGGAAGGAGACATTGCCTCACTTAAGCGCTTTAAGGAAGATGTGAGCGAAGTTCGTGCAGGATTTGAGTGCGGAATAGGACTTTTGAATTTCAACGACATAAAAGTTGGCGATGAAATAGAGTCTTTTACATTAGAAAAGATCGCAGCTACCGAATTGTAGACTATGCATCGTCCCAAAAGAATTGCAGAGGCTTTGCGTGAGGAAATAACCGAAATAGTATCCTACGAACTTGAAGATCCACGCATTCAATCCATCTCAGTCACAAAAGTTGTGGTTTCAGATAACTTGCGGGATGCGAGCGTTTATGTTTTGGTCGAAGGAACTGAAGAAGAGATTCTCAAAACAATGCAAGTCTTGAGAAATGCTGAACGATTCGTCCGTCGTCAGTTGGCTTTGAGTATGAATATGAGGCGAGTGCCTTATATTCACTTCATTCGCGACACTGTTGAAGAAAGAGCTATGAAGGTTGAAAGACTCATTGACGAGCTGAGCTCAAAAGGCTAAATATCCTAAGAAAGATGCTAGGTCAAGTAGTTGAGCTTATTGAAAAAAACACAAATTTTGCTGTTACTACGCACGTCAGGCCCGATGGTGACGGAATAGGTTCATCCTTAGGACTTTACTGGCTTTTGCTTTCTCTAGGAAAGCAAGCAGAAGTAATCGTTCGAGACCCTATACCTTCTTACTATCTAATGCTTCCAGGAGCAGATAGAATAAGACAAGTTGATGAAATAGACCGACAGTATGATGCCGTATTTGTTATAGAATGTTCTGACATTGATAGACCCGGCATAAGAAACTTGGAAAAACAATTTATAGTTAACATTGATCATCACGTAACTTGCGAGCGGTTTGGCGATATAAACTGGATAGACTCGACCGCTTCCGCTGTAGGCGAGATGATTTATAACCTTTGCAAGGCAATCGGCGGACGCATTACACGTGAGATTGCTGAATGCCTATACATGGCCTTAATCACGGATACCGGTAGCTTTCATTTTTCAAATACTACGGATAGGACCTTAAAAGTTGCTTCAGAGTTGGTAAAAGTAGGGGTGAATCCGTCGAAGATTTCTGAAATCGTTTATAACTCTTATCCATGGAGTCGTATAGAGCTTTTAAGAAGAGTTCTGAACACTGTAAAGCGCGACCCATCAGGGAGAGTTGCGTGGATGAGACAGTCGCTTCAGATGGTAGAAGAGGCAGGTGCGGTTGACGGAGATCATGCAGGTTTTGTTAATATACCCCTTTCTGCAAAAGAAGTAGAAGCCGTAATTTACATGAGAGAGACGCAGCCTCAAACCTACAGAGTTTCCTTCAGATCGAAAGGTAATATAGATGTATCCAAGGTAGCAGAAAAATTCGGTGGTGGCGGTCACAAAAATGCTGCAGGCTGCCGAGTAAAGGGAGATTGGGATTACTGGGAAAGAGAAATTGTTAAAGCTGTAATTGAGGCGGTTGACCGAGCAAAATCTGATGCCTAGTTATGGGAAATTTTTCGGAATTCGACCTCAAAATGACCCGTCGCGCTCTCGAGCTTGCAGCACTGGGAGTTGGACAAGTAAGCCCAAATCCTCTTGTAGGTTGTGTTATAGTTGACAAAAATGGACAGATCGTAGGTGAAGGGACTTACATTTACGATAATGTAGTCCATGCCGAAGTTATTGCTTTGGAACAAGCAGGTGAGAAAGCAAGGGGAGGAACTGCTTACATCTCTTTAGAACCACACGCACATACGGGAAGAACACCACCTTGTACCGATGCACTCATAAAGGCGGGAATAAAAAGAGTCGTTTGTCCTATTGAAGACCCAAATCCTCTGGTTTCAGGAAGAGGTTTTAAGGTTTTACGGGAACATCAAATCGAGGTCGTAACTGGTATATTGGCAGAAGAAGCGCATAAACTTAACGAGAAATTCTTTGTTTGGCATCGAAAAAAGCGCCCATTTGTTCATCTTAAAATGGCGCTATCGCTCGATGGAAGAATATCACTTAATAGAACTGTATCTACTACGCTTTCAAGCCAAATTTCGCTAAAGCGAGTCCATGAGTTAAGACACGAACACGATGCCATTTTGGTAGGCTCGAACACAGTTATTACTGATAATCCATTACTTACCGATAGAAGCGGCAGGCCCAGAAGAAGACCTCTTGTTAGAATCGTTCTAGATAATCGTCTAAGAATACCGCTTAATTCAAGGATTGTTGAAACGGCTAAAGATTTTCCCACAATCGTATTTTCAAACTCGGAATATGAGGAAAAAATAAAGTTACTCGCTGAGAAGAAGGTTAAGGTTCTTCAGCAAGACGCTCGCAATTTGCACAAAGTTTTAAAAACCCTCTATTCACTTCAAATTCAGAGCGTTTTAGTTGAAGGTGGGGCAAAAATTGCAGGTGCGTTCGTTGATTCGAGGTTGATTGACAAAGTGTCTTTTATTTATTCTCCTTTGATAGTAGGCAGAAGTACCGCTCCTGTGGCAGTTGAGGGTAGAGGAGCAGATAGTCTAGAAACTGCATTTCGTCTGAAAAATATAGACGTAAAGAAACTAGGCGAGGACGTGGAAATCACCGGCTATCCTACAGAATAATGCGCAAGAAGGCTAAAAAGTCTTTAGGGCAGAATTTTTTGGTTAGCAAAAACCACATCGAGAAAATAATCTTGGCAGTCAATCCTCAACCTGAGGATTTAATTTTGGAGATAGGACCAGGAAGAGGAGCAATTACAAAGAGTCTTGTTGAGTCAGGAGCAAGGGTTATTGCTGTTGAGCTTGATTCTGACTTAGCAGGCTTTCTTCAAAAAGAATTTTCAGAAAGGAAGAATTTTTCCGTCATTCATGCGGATATTTTGGACGTAAAACTCTGTGGTCTTCTTTATAAAAAAGCTAAAGTAGTAGGCAATCTGCCTTATTATGTCTCAACGGCAATTTTGCAGAAAATCGTGAGGGAAAAGGATTTTATTCTAGACTGTACATTTATGTTTCAAAAGGAGGTAGCCGACAGGATTTTGGCACAGCCAAAGAATAAACAGAGAGGATTTTTAACCGTAATTGCGCAGACTTTTCTTTTTGTGGAGAAAATTTTTGAGGTGCCACCTTTTGCATTTCGACCAGTGCCGAAAGTTTGGAGTTCGGTCGTCAAAGCCATACCCAAAGAAGAATCCGACATAGAGATTGAAAGGTTTTTTGATTTTGTTGGAAAATGCTTTTCCCAAAAGAGAAAGACACTTTTTAACAATCTTAGAGGGCTAGATCTTATTGACTTAGCTCAATTAGAGCAAATACTAGAAACTGTCGAGATAAATAAAACGCAACGCGCAGAAGCTTTGACTAACGAAGAATGGAAAAAGCTTTTTCTTGCATTTGAAAAAGCTCTTAAGGCAAAGCCGTAAAGTTCAAATCATAAATATCTTCGGTAATGTTTACTGCTCTATCAGCAAAATTCGTTCCTTTTTTCTTCACTGAAAAGATATAAGCCCCGATTTCAACATCGGTGAAGTAGTAGTAGCCAAAAGGATTTGTAGTAGCTACTCTTTCTATTCCGTTTTGAGATACCATTCTAACTATTGCGGAAGCCACACCTCTGCCGTTTGTCCCAATTACTCTACCGCTTACGGATACGGAAGCTGAACTGAGAGTCGTTATTATGAAATTTGGTGAAACTCCAGAAGGCTCAACGAAATTATCTTCTCTTACTCTTATCCTGGCTTGAGCTGTGGGAGTATTTGGAACTACGAAAGTAAAAGAACCTGTGTTGGTTATATTAGTGCCTAAAGTTATTGGGTAAGTGCTTCCACCGTTCGTTGAAAGCTCTATTATTACAGGGCGGTTGAATCCACCTGTATTTGTCCACGTAACTTGAGCAGTAGAGCCTACCGTTAAGATCACATTGCTGGGAGCAACATTTGTTATCGTGTCAGGGATTAGATCGTTCGTGGTATCTCTATACCAACCGATGTCACGAGTTTGTTGACGAGTTAGGTCTAAAGTTAGAGGTAAACCTACAGTTATAAAAGGCTCCATCAATAAGTTTGGTGTCGCTGATGTGTTCCAATGCGAAATGGAAGAACCCGAAGAAAAGGTTGAAGGAGTGTAAAGTTCTACTCTTCCAGTTGCAGATTCTCTTCCTGCAGTTAGAAAGCCAGAAGCTATTCGAACGTTCGCACCGTCCCATAAAACATTGTTTGCATTTGTGGCAGAAGCTTGTCTTTGGGTATTAGTCATGTTATTCCAGTAAAGATTAACCGTCCGATCAAACATAAAAGTAGTGTAAACATCAGGGAAACCCATAAAGAACTGACCATTTGAACCATTTACAAAGCTAGAAAAACCTAATCCATGTCCTAACTCGTGCAGAACCACAACAAGAAGATTGATAGTATTAGGTGGTGTGGAGTTGTCATAGCCCATATAAAATCTCCATCCGCCTAGACAGCTTGGATTTCCATTAAGGCTACTATTGAAAGTAGCTTGTATGTCTGGACTTGCAGGGACAAGGTCTGAACCATTTCTTTTGTTAGCTAGAGCCACGTGATACCAAGTGCTCGTGAATTGAGCACCAGGAAAATCTCTAACAACTGATATTGTGCCGGCAGATCCTAAGACGGCGCTTGTTGCAGTGCAAGTAAGTGGGTCAAAGTTTGATCTAACTAAAATGGTAACTCCACTATCAAGAAAAGCTGACCAGATACTGGCAGCATAGTTGAAAACATTGAGTCTTTGCTGACCTAGTGTAGTTCCTGTATTGCCACCTTCGGGAGTTGCAGGGGTTGTATCATTGAATCCTTCACCAGCTCCATCATTATTTACTATTGTTATTGTAGAGCTTGCAGGACCAAGTTTTCCTTCATTGAATTGTTGAATTAGGTTTTTATAAAAAATAAACTCATCTGACGACATTCCGTGCCTTTTGGCTACTTCGTAAAGAGACTCTTCTGCGTTGAGTAAACCACTGAATATAGGTTCACCTGTTTCAAGGTTTCTACCGAAAAATAGATTTGCTTCGTTCAAGTCAACCACACATGCAGTTCGCAAAAACTTACTTTCATCAATTCTTGCTAAAACGACATTTTGGAATCTTCCCTGTAGGTCAACTATCACGCCATTTTTAGTCTGGATTTCAGTTAATCCCTCAGAGGTTCTGTTGGTTACGCGCCGTATAAATTCAGCCATTTCGCGGTCTTTTTCAAAATTTGGCGTTTGTGAATAAATCCCAGCCGTAAGCAAAAACAACAAAGTTAGAAGTATTGATTTCAGCATCTTTCCTCCTTTCAAGTTTGAAGGAAACTTATTAGATTCTAGTGGAGTCTTTCTTAACAATCAAGGAATTTTTGATAGAAACTTAAAACCGCATTTCTATATGCCAAAGCAGTTTGCTTTTTCGTCGTAGATAGGATAGATTTTTAGAAGGAAATTTTCTGAGAAAGAGGTAGGTTATGAGTGAAAGGAGCGTTTCGTTTATTGAGAGAATTGCGGAAAAGATCGGGCTTATTGAAAATTTGCACAAGGCAGAGCCTGTAAAACTCGAAAGAGTGGTTGCTGATGGAGGGCTAAATACTCATCCACCTCAAGAAAAGTGGGATGATTGGAAAGAATATGAGGCAACTAGCGGTCAGGAGCGAAAAGTGAAGAACTACATGATTGTTCCCACGATTTGCTTTAATTGCGAAGCTGGTTGTGGTCTTTTGGCTTACGTAGACAAAGAAACTCTAAAGATTAGAAAGTTAGAGGGAAACCCTTATCATCCTGGGAGTCGCGGGAGGAATTGTGCTAAAGGACCGGCTACTTTGAATCAGATAGAAGATGTTGAACGAATTCTTTATCCGATGCGTCGCGCAGGAAAGCGTGGTGAAGGAAAATGGGAGCGAGTTTCTTGGGATGAAGCGCTGAATGATATTGCTTCAAGAATTCGCAAGGCTTTGAAAGAAGGACGCAAAAATGAAGTTGTTTATCACGTGGGAAGGCCGGGACACGAAGGTTTTATCGAGAGGATTTTACAGGCATGGGGAGTTGATGGACATAATTCACACACAAACGTTTGCTCTTCAAGTGCCCGTCTTGGCTATGCGATTTGGCAAGGTTATGATCGCCCGTCTCCTGATTATGCGAACGCTCAGTTTATTCTTTTAGTTTCTTCGCATCTTGAGTCAGGGCATTACTTTAATCCTCATGCTCAAAGAATCATTGAAGGCATGATGAACGGAGCAAAACTAGCCGTGATGGATCCGAGATTATCTAATACGGCTTCTATGGCTGATTACTGGATGCCAACGCACCCGGGAAGCGAAGTTGCTGTTCTATTAGCGATGGCAAAGGTTATACTGGACGAAGGCCTTTACAACCGAAAATTTCTTTTTGATTGGGTTAACTGGCGGGAAAGCTTAAAGGAAATGAATCCTCAAGCAGAGGTGAATTTTGATAATTTCATTTCAGAGCTGAAGAAATTTTACGCTGAATATACACCAGAATTCGCTGAAAAAGAAAGCGGTGTTCCGGCAGAAATGATAAGAGAAGTTGCAATCAAGATAGGTCAAGCCGGAACAAGATTTGCTACGCATAACTGGCGTAGCGCTGCTAGTGGAAATTTGGGTGGTTGGATGGTTTCAAGATGCCTGCATTTTCTAAGCGTTCTTACGGGAAGTGTAGGAACTTTTGGTGGAACACTACCTAGCGCATGGAATAAGTTTAAGCCGAAAGGGTTTAGCACACCGCCACCGCAGGACACTTGGAATGAATTACACTTTCCGCTTGAATACCCATTTTCTCACTATGAAATGAGCTTTCTACTTCCCCACTTTCTCAAGGAAGGAAGAGGCAAACTCGAAGTTTACTTTACACGCGTTTTTAATCCTGTATGGACTTATCCGGACGGGTTTACATGGATCGAAGTTTTAACAGACGAAGAAAAAATAGGTTTGCATGTAGCACTGACACCGACTTGGAACGAAACGGCATATTTTGCCGATTACGTTCTTCCGATGGGGCATTCGCCTGAGCGTCACGATCTTGTCTCATATGAAACTCATTCTGGGTTATGGGTAGGTTTTCGTCAGCCAGTTCTGCGCGAGGCTCTGAAAAAGATGGGTAAAGACGTTAAATTCACTTACGAAGCTAATCCAGGCGAAGTTTGGGAAGAAGATGAATTCTGGTTCGAGCTTTCGTGGCGGATTGACGAAGATGGTTCATTAGGAATTCGTCAATACTTCATGTCTCCTTATCGAGAAGGCGAAAAGATAAACATTGATGAGTATTACCAATATATCTTCGAGAATGAAATAAAGGGACTGCCGGAGAAAGCTGCAGAGCAAGGCTTGACGCCGCTTGAATACATGAAAAAGTATGGAGCTTTTGAGATTGAAAAGCATTGCTACGAAGTGCATATGAAGGAGCTTTCCGAAGAAGATTTGATAGGTTCTGAGATTCGAGAAGAAACAGGCGAAGTAATCAAAAATGGCAAAGTGATAGGCATAGTGGTTGACGGGAAGCCTCGTCAAGGTTTTCCGACACCTTCTCGTCGTCAAGAACTCTTTTCGCAGACTCTAAAGAGCTGGGGCTGGCCCGAATACGCTTTCCCAACCTATATAAAGAGCCATATTCATCCGGAAAAACTCGATCCAACGAAAAACGAAGTTGTTCTTGTTCCGACATTTCGGCTTCCGACGCTTATTCACACTCGCTCGGGGAATTCTAAATGGCTTGCAGAAATATCACATCGCAATCCTGTTTGGGTCAATGTCGAAGACGCTAAAAAATGGGGCTTGAAAACTGGTGATTTGGTGAGAGTTTACACCGATATAGGTTATTTCGTCAACAAGGTGTGGGTAACAGAAGGAATAAAGCCAGGTGTAATCGCTTGTTCTCACCACATAGGTAGATGGCGCCGTCGCCAAGATCCCGGTGGAAACCGCTGGGCAACAAATCTTGTTAAGATCGAGCAAGTTGAAGAAGGCAAATGGAAAATGCGCATAGAAGAGGGAATAACACCTTATAAAAGTGATGACCCCGACACTGCCAGAGTCTTCTGGACTGATGGCGGAGTTCATCAAAACATAACTTTTCCGGTTCATCCTGATCCTCTCTCTGGTATGCATTGCTGGCATCAGAAGGTCAGAATTGAGAAAGCTCATGAAGGCGATCAATACGGCGATATTTTCGTTGATACTGATAAAGCTTTCCAAATTTACAAAGAGTGGTTAGCGATGACTCGTCCGGCTCCAGGACCAAACGGACTAAGACGTCCACTCTGGCTTGGAAGACCGTTGAAGCCAAAAGAAGATCAGTTCTACGTTAAATCTCAATAACTATCGGTTTTTGCTTGGCTATGTTTTCTTCGTCGCAAATGCAGGCATTTACAAATTCAACGCCAAAAGCTTTTGTGATACCGTAGCCAGAGTGAATGTGACCGAAAACGTGTAACTTAAGTCTTTTTCGAGAGAGCACTTCGACACGCTTTCTTAGTTCCTCACAACCTTCGTGACTCGTGCCGCCATTTTTGTAAACTTCATCTAGTATTCCGTAAGGAGGGCAATGAGTTACAAGTATCTCTACGTCGTCGGGGATAAGCTCCCATTTCTCAGCAAGCTTTTTACCTCTCGGCAAGCAGAAAGCCCAATCGAAGAAAACCGGTTGCCATGGACTTCCGTAAATTTTTATACCGTTTATTTTTACGGAAGTGTCTTGAAGATAGATTGTTGAATCACTTATAAAACTTTTAGCCGTTTCTGGGTCTTTTTCGAATAAAACGTCGTGATTGCCAGCGACAAAAATTTTCGTCTTATGCGGAAGGGAACAAAACCAATCAAAGAATTCCTTTAATTCCTCCGAAGTGCCTTCATTTGTTGCATCTCCGGCATGTATCAAAATATCGCCTTCAGGAGGATCAATTCTTTGATTATGTGTGTCTGAAATGCAAACGATAAGCATAATTGCCTCATTCAAAAGTCATTTTCTCAAAATGTCGCATCTTTTTGAAAGAATAATCATCGTTCTTTGATTCTTTAGTAAGTTTCATGCTGTAGAGCATAAAGCTTCTCTAAACTTTTAGTTTTGTGGAAAACTGTAAGACAAGATAAAAAGGCGTATGCGAACAGCTAGTAGCAGACACGTCAGGTTACTTATATAAACGAAAAGAGCAAGTAACGGTTATGTAATGCTAACGAATGTCTTTGGATATTATCGGTTTAATGGGGTTAAGGCCAGGTAAAATAGTGTGTCTCAAGGGCTAGTGACTTTCTCACGCATTATTTGGTAATGAAAATGGAGCTTGTAAGTTTAGATAGAAGAATTGAGTCTTTTCGCAATCCAGAGAATGATAAAACCTAAAAGTGCGAAAATCAAGAGATTTATTAGCTCATTTAAGCTAATAGCCGATAGGAGAAAAATTATCAGTAGAATTGAAAGGACAGAAATCACTGTGCCGAAGGGCACTTCGAATTGAGCTTTAGGAACACTGGGTTTTTTACGGAAAACAGGAAGGGCTAGGCAAGTAGTCGCATAAACCAGAAGTCGAGTTACAGTTGCAATTGCTACGGCTGAGATGAAGGAAGATTGTATCGTTAAAAATAGTATCGGGAGTGCAGTAAGTAAGATCGAAATATAAGGTGTCTTGAATTTTTTATGAGTTTTTCTAATGAAGGCAGGTAAAAGAGCGCTTTCTTGCTCTGCCATAGCAAAGGGAAGTCTAGTGGCAGCGAGAAATCCACCATTTAGATTGCCAAGTATCGAGATTAAAGCTCCAGTAGCTATAAAAACAGCACCGAAGTCGCCCATAAATCTATATGCTGCATCGGCAAGTGGGCGTTCCGAATGTGCTAGCTCGTCGAAAGTGCCAATCGCAACGAATTGAATCAAAACGAAAAGAATCGTGCAAAAGCCAAGCGACACCAGAAGAGCGAACGGAACATTTTTTTCAGGATTTTTAGTCTCACCTGCTGGAATCACGGCAGCTTCAAAACCGACAAAAGCGTAAAGCAAAAGTAAAGCAGTTGTGGAAATAGCTTCGTAGTTGGGAGTCGCGGCAAAAGAAAAATTTTTAGGTTCAACAAAGAATAAACCTACTAATACGAAAATCAGTAAAGGCAAGATTTTCCCGATAGTAAAAAGATTAGTAAGCCAGACCGATTCTTTAACTCCAAGGATGTTGATCGTGGTCAGAGAAGCAACAATTAGGAAAATCAATGCAATTCTAGTAAAACCTGAATTTGAGCTTGGCAAAAAGAGTGTGAGGTAAGCTAGAAAAAGATTGCAGTTTGCAGCAAAAGTTGTAATTCTTACAAGCCAGTAAAGCCAGCCTATCTCAAAACCAATTGTTGAGCCGAAGGCTTCTTTAGCATAAAGATACATTCCCCCGGTTTGTTGAAAACGGCTTGAAACTTCTGCAAAGCACAGGACGATTATTGCGATTACGAAAGCGCAGAAAACAAAAAGCAGCAAACTCCAGCTACCGGTTTTCTCGAATGCTTTAGCTGGCAAGCCAAAAATGCCTGCTCCAATGATTGTGTTGATTGCAATCGCAGTGAGACTCCAACGACCTATTTCACGCTTTAAGTTTTCACTCATTAGAAAGACTTTCAGCCAAGAAGTTTGCTATCAGCTTATAAACCTGAAAGTTGTAAACTAAACCAATATGAGTTCCCGTAACTTCAAAGTTTCGTTTAGGGTCGCGCGTAAGACAGGCACGCCAATCAACTATTCCGTCCGATTTCGTATAAATAGATATTCTGCGCACTTTATTTGAAGGAAATGATTTTAAGGCTTGGATTGTTGGGCAGTTACAATAGCCTGTATAGCATCTTGGATAGTTGCTTTTTTCTTTTCTTGCAAAAATTCTTTGGCGAACTTTTTCGGCTAACTTAATGATTTTCGGGTGAGATCGAACACCCCGAAAAGGCGATGCTAGTGTAATCACGGATTCAATCAATTCCGGATTTTGTGCCGCTAACGAGCGTGAAATGATACCGCCTAGACTGTGACCTATAAGGTGGACTTTGGCGCGCGTTTCTTCGTAGGCTTTCCCAACCGTAACTTGTAGCTTTTCAACTAAAACATTCAGACAATCAGCGTTCCAGCCTATGCCAGAAAAGTAGGGCTTATAACCAATTCTAGCCAGCCAGCAATGAAGCTCGTAAAGATATGCGTCAGAGCCAAGAAATCCAGGCACGAGAATTACTGCTGAACCGTTTCCTTTTGGAATGCCAAGACCATAGTAAACCGGTGATACATGAAGCAAAAACCAATCAACACCAACTAAAGACTCTAAACAAATAGGAAGGGCGACTTCTCTTATTTCTCTATCGAAATTTGTTAAGATTTCTTCTCCTTTCATGCGCAGTATTTTCCTTTCATTTTGCTCAGTGTATCGTCTAGAATCTGCTTGAATTTTTCTACATCTGGCATAGCTTGTTTGTCGGAAGAAAGCCCGAAGTAAAGTTTCTTGTCATAACTTAAAATTGCGCAACCTAAGCCCAAGCGATAGCCTACGGGCACATACGGATATTGTTCTACCATTTTTCTGCCGGCAAGATAAAGCGGTATTTGAGGTCCGGGCACATTTGTCGCAACCATGTTAAAAGGCGGAAAGGGCAGATCAACAATGGCTCCAATAGCTGCCTGTATCGGAGGCGGTAACATGCCGTAAGCAGCACCAAAAAGCATCAGGGTTTCTGCAATGTGAGCATTTTTCATTAAATTCATCTTTCGATTGACATATCTAAAAATTTCGTCCGTTTCTTCTATGTCTATGGGTATTTCTACCGGAAGAAAAGAAATCAAGTTACCTAAAGAACCTCTTTCTTCCTTTTGACGTAAGCTTACTGGAACCATAAAGCGAACAAACTTATCTTTAACGCTTTGCTTGTGCAGTTTCGTATATTCCGAAACCGACTTCGTCAGAGCCGTAAGCACAACGTCGTTCACAGTTCCGCCTAGACGATCGCGGATTTTTCTGGCATCTTTGAAGGAAAATTCTGTCCAGGCAAGCCTTCTTTCTCCGGAACATTCTCGATTAAACGGCAAAATAAATGGTGGTGACGAAATAGCAGGTATTAATTCTGCTATTTCCGGCAGAGAATTTATCAATTCAGGTTTTGTAAAAGAAGATAAAAGATAAAAGATACCGCCTTGAAGCGCGAGAAAGTTCTTTGCTTCTTCTTGGAGAGTATTGAAGAAAGAGTCAAGAAGTTTTTCTGTCAAATCTTTCTGCGGCTCATCAGGTATCGGTTGCGTTTCAGGTTTTTCGGCTTTTGCGGTAACATCGAACATTACTTTCATTATGTCAATTCCTGAAATGCCATCAGCCATACAGTGATGAATCTTTGCAATAATTGCCGAACCGCCACCTTCAAAATCCTCTATCAAGTAAAGTTCCCATAAAGGCTTGCTTCTGTCCATCAGTTCGGACATCAATTTGCCCATGAAGTTTTCCAAATCCTTTTTGTTGAAGGTCTTTTTTTGTTTGACCTTAATTACGTGTTTTTTTATTGAAAATTTTCTGTCAAGCTCCCACGACGGATGAGTGATATTAAATGGGTCTGGTGAAAGTTTCTGTAGATAACGTGGAACTAAGGGTAGGCGATCTTCTATGTGTTTTAGCAAACTGTCATAGGTTAACTTTCCTTCAAAGATGCAAGCAGCACCGATATTCATCGGACATTCTTTTCTTTCTAGGTAAAGAAAAGCCGCGTCTAACGTGGATAGATATTTCCTCAGCTTCGGTTTCATTGCCTAAAGATTTTGAGTAAAGCCCCTAACGTCGTAAGACATTGCAAGCAGATCATGAGTTTGACCCTTTCTGTCAATAACATAGTCGCTTAAGAGAGCTTCTGCTCTAAATCCAAGCCTTTCAAAAACGGCAATAGCGCTTTTTTGTGTTGCAGCCATTCTTGCCACAAGTTTCATTAGTTTCAACTCTTCTGCTTTTTTAAATATCTCAAAAGCAAGTTTACTTCCAAGTCCATGGCCTCGTAGTTCCGGTGCGACCAGAATAATTAGCTCGCCTAGATGCCTTGTCCATATTTGCTCGGTTCTCAGCAGTGTGGCATGACCTACAATTTTGTTGTCATTTTCAGCAATGATCGTATGCCAAAGTCCTGATTTAACATACTTGATCCATTGCTTAACTACATTTTCGTCAGTTATGTCAAAAGATAAGAAGAGCAAATCTTCTTCCGGTAAAGACCGTGCAAAATCTAAAATGGCTTTTCCGTCTTCTTCCAATAAGGGGCGTAAAGTTATTGTTTTTTCAGCTATCTTGACGGTTTTAGGATAGGCTTTATCCGCTTTCATTTTGACTTTGGAAAGTTTAACCTGATTGAAAAGCAAAAAGCAAGTTAACTTTTGAGAGCTTCGACCATTTCTTGATGAATCAAACCGTTACTTGCTAGAATAGTCGGTTTGTAGATGCTGAAAGGCGAGCCATCATAGTGTGTAACCATTCCTCCTGCTTCTTTGACAAGCAAATAACCTGCGGCAACATCCCAAGGATTTAAACCTTCTTCCCAGAAGCCATCGAAACGACCACATGCGATGTAAGCTAAATCAATAGCCGCAGAACCATCACGACGAACGCCTCTTGCGCGAAAAAGTAATTTCAAAAGGTTTTCGATGACGGATTTTCGTTTTGCAAAATCATATGGGAAACCGGTTACTATCAAAGCATCACTTAGCGCTTCAGTTTCTGAAACTCTAATTTTTTTGCCATTTAGCGTGGCACCCATGCCTTTTTCTGCAGCAAAAAGTTCATTTCTTGTGGGGTCGAACGTAACGCCTAGGACAACTTCTTCATTGTGTTCGAGGGCGATTGTGACGGCAAAGCAAGGATAACCATGTGCGAAATTTGTAGTTCCATCGAGTGGATCAACTATCCACTTCCACTTTTGATCATTCTCAGGGAGGAGAGCCTCGCCTGACTCTTCGGCAAGTATTGCATGCTTTGGAAAATGGCTTCTAATTCGCTCTAAAATTAGCCTTTCAGAGGCGAGGTCAGCTTCGGTTACTAAATTGATTTCTCCTTTTTTAGATACATTCAATTTTCGACCAAACCTCTCTAGCAAAGCTCTACCAGCTAAAACCGCAGTTTCTACAGCAAAATTTAGCATCAGTTCACCTTTTCTAGAAACCTTTTAACGAGACGCAGAAACTCTTGAATTTGAGCGTTCCAATAATCCCATGTGTGATTTCCGGGAAGCTGTCTATATTCGTGCTTGACTTTTTTCTCAGTTAGGAGCTTCATAAAATCCTGATTGCTTTTGAATAGAAAGTCTTCTGTTCCACAATCGAAGTATATAAAGGGCAATGAGCTGAGCTGCTTTTCATGCATCTGTTGAATTAGTAGAAAAATATCGTTAGCTTTTCTTGCTTGGCTGTTTTGCTCTCCAAATGCTTCTCGTAGAGACTTTGAAATCCATTCAAGAGTCTGTCTTTCATCTATTGAAGTTGCGCTCAGAGCTCCGCTGAAAGAGCCTACAAGGGCAAATTTCTCTGGGTATTTCAGACCAAATTTTATAGCGCCGTATCCGCCCATCGAAAGACCAGCAATGATTCTATGATTTCTATCTGCAATAGTACGGAAGTTTCTATCAATCTCAGGTATTAACTCTTCAATCACATAGCTTTCGTAAAAACTGTTCGGCTTTGAAGGACTGTCCGAATACCAACCATTCTCGCCTTCGACCAAAACAAATAGAAAGTCGTATTCGGTCGCATATTTTAATAAAGCCGTTTTTTCAGACCAGTTTTTGTAGTTTCCCGATAAACCATGAAGTAAGTATATCGTCGGAAAGCGCTTTTCTTTAGATTCTTTGTAGTTTTTAGGATAAATGATTCTGTAAGGCATTTGGCGTCCCATCAACTTGCTTTGAAGATAGAAATCTTCAAAGATTGCTTGTGGGGTTTGAGCTGAAACAAAAGAAAGAAGAAACAGAAAGAAGAAAGGAAAATATTTTCTCATCACACCGATGTCTTTCCTTATGATGAATTCGACTCTTCAGTATCTCTTTGAATGCTACGAATTCTTTGACGAGCCTTTTTCGCTCGTCTAATAGTTTTATAGCGAAAGCTGGACTCTGCCCAGTCTTTCATTTGTTTCAAAGGGTGCCACTCGAATTTTTCCAGCGGTAACACCTCGCTAGAAGCATTGTGAAGTTTCATTGTAACAAAAGCAACGAAGAAAATTAAAAGATTAAAAACAAAGCCGACTGAAACAACAAGCCATCCAGGGGCTACTCCAACTGCGGCTCTTTCTAAGAAAACCTCTACAGGGTCAATGCGCGGGTCGCTGTAAGCGATTGGATAAGGATGTAAATAAACCTTTAGCATCCAGCTTAAGGCAAGCAAAACGAAAATCCAGATGTAATTTCTTCGTAACCTTCTTCCGATAGCTTCCCATTCACTTATTGTGAAGTGCGGTGAGAGTAAATCTGCCGACAAATGTTCAGCCCATTCTCTATCGGGTGGGATAGCTTGATTGGATAACATCGGTGCAAAATACCCTGTTTCAAGAACACGAACTCGATTTGCCCAGACTTCGTAATAACGATAACGTCGTGCTTCCATGAACATAAAGATAGCAACTAGAATCGTATTTATCGGTATTACAAAATGTGGATTATCTGGAGAACTAAAAACAAATGAAAGCGTCGCTCCCGTCGTTATAACTGCCCAGTTAGTTGTAGTATCAAGGCGTGTGCGCCAGACATTAGACCTTTGAATTTCACCGCGATAAAAATGAACCATCGCCGTATTAAACTCTGATGGCGACAGCTTCTGAACTATTTTTTCTGGCTGAAGTTTCGCTTTACTACTTCTTAGTTTTACTTCCTCGGCTAAAGATCGAATCGAGGGACTCATTTGACTTAAATGTAGCTCTTCTTCGTCGGGGAACTGTATATCCTCTTTCATTTTTCAAACCTCTTTTAAAATTTTACACCGAATTTTTCGACTCTCCAAATGTTATGAAACAAAACGTTAAATTTCCATATAGCTCTATGAAAATTTAACCTTGAAGGCTGAGGATAATGCGATGCCATCGGAGAAAGCTTCTCACGCTTTCGGAGGGATTTAACATTTCTTTAACATAGCCTGTTTGAAAGTAAAGTATTCGGTCTTCAAGCCAGAGAAGGCGGACTATCGGGTTAAAAGAAACTAAATCTTCTTCTTTTGGTAAGGTTGTAACACCAATATCGGAAGTTGGTGTTGCCTGGTTTTTTTCGGTTTCAGATGAGCCATCTTGATTTTGCTTTTTAATTTCTTCTTCGTATTTTTGAGAAGCGATAAGAAGCTGGTTTCTAAGCGGTATAGAGGCTTGTGTAGGCAGGTCACCAGAAGCGTCATAAATACAAATTTCAGTGTTAAAGGCAGCGGCGATTTTTGAGGAGTCAGGAGACCATACTGGTAAAACTTGCGTTTTGCGATCGTCTAACAATCTTATTCGTCCACTTTTTTCAATAACTCTGGGACGTCCCGAAGGAATGAAAATCTCACCTTTTCTTTGGGCTTGTAGTCTTTCAAGTTCCCATTCTCGCCAGGTCAAAGCCATTGCAAGAAGAAGCTCGCTGTTTGGCGACCATGCTAAATAGAAGTGAATTAAGCCTTCGTTTTGTGTGAGAGGTTTTAGGGCACTGCCGTTTGAGTCACAGATGTAGATTTGTTCGGTTCTAAAAGCTGGTGTGGATTCTGGTTGAGCTGGAGTTTGTAATGGGGAAGTTTCTTCTGTGGGTGTTGGTTCTGGTGTTGGAACTAGTGTTTCTTGAGGTTTCGTCGCAACTAATCTTGCTGAAGCTATGAAGGCGAAATACTTTGAGTCGGGCGACCATGCAATTGTATCAGGAAAGTATATAACGGCGAGTCCTTCCGGAGTGATTTTTTTTATAAGTTTTCCTTCTTTTGAATACAAGTCTAAGCGATATTGTTTTTCTGTATCCTCTGGGCGATGATATAGGGCAAGAATGCGAGTACCGTCTGGTGATACGAAAGTACCGTCCAAAACTTCTTCCATTCTGTTTTTTTCAAAATCTTCTCTAACTGCTGGAAAGAAAGCATCAGATTGACTAAGTTTAGCCGAAATTTCACGCTGCTTCCAGCCTTCGGCTTCTACAGAAGGGGCAGGAACGTCTGCTTCAAGTCTGAAACTAAGTTTTGTAGCAGGAACGTTTCCAAGAAGTCCAATTCTTTTTTCTTCTTTAGGTTTATCTTTTTGATTTTGACAAGAGATTAACAGCAAAACTAATAAAAAAACTTTCAGATACGACTGCATCACTTCAATTCTACTCCGAAGTAACTTCGATAGAGAATTTGCTGTTGCTCATTTGGGTTTTCGACTGTTTTTATCCCGTAGCCCGATGTAAATTGCGAGCCGAGAATTATTTCAAATTCCATTAGTTTGTCGAAGCGAAAAACGGTTATTTTGACTTTGTCACCAGGATTTTTTTCGTTCAGATAGTTTTGTAAAAAACTGTTAGAAGCTCTGTAGCCATCTATTGCAACTATTTGATCGCCTGCGTTAAGTCCTTGATTGTATGCTGGAGTGTCTGCAGGAATGCTATTTATGATTAGTCTGTCACCCTGCTGTGACAGACTACCGCCTAAAAATGCTCTTTTACCGCTTGGTTCAATGAGCTGAAGTCCGAAATCTTTTAGTATGGAGTTATAGTCGATTTCTTCTCTTGCGCGGACGTATCTTGCGAAAAAATCTTCTAAGCTACTACCAGCCATCAACTCGCATGCTCTTTGAAAGTCCTCAGGAGTATAGTTTCTTTGTTTTTTGTAAAATTCATTGTAAAGGTGGCGAAAGACATCATCTAGAGATTTTCTGCCGCCAGAAGAAGAACGGATTTTGAGATCGAGAAGAAAGCTTACTATTTCGCCTTTGTCGTAATATGAAATCTGATTGTTTATGGAATTTTCATCCTGCCTATAAAACTTTATCCAAGCATCGAAACTAGCTTCTTCTAGACTTGTTTGAAATCTTCCAGGTCTAGTTTGCAGAGCTTGTATTTGAGAAGCTTTTGTTTCTAAAAATTCCTTTGGGGTGATAAATCCAGCTCTTAACAAAACTACGCCTTCGTAATAGGAAGTAGCGCCTTCGGCAACCCAAAGTAGCTTCGTGTAGTTTTCGTTAGAGTAATCAAATGGACCTAAAGCGTCGGGACGAATGCGTTTTACGTTCCATGCGTGGAAGTGTTCATGAGCTACGAGTGATAGAAAGTCTAAATACCGCTCTCTTGGCTTAAAATCAAAACGGCCCCATTGTAGTGCTGTGGAGTTAAGATGTTCAAGTCCGCCTCTACCTCTTAGGTTGAGTATGAAGAGATAATTTTTGTAAGGTAATTCTCCAAAAATTCGGGCATGCTCTTCTACTATTTTTGCGGTGTCTTTTGCTATTTGTTCAAGATCGTAATTTCCTTCACCCGTGACAACAAAGCGATGAGGAATACCTCTCACGCTGAAAGTAATCTCTTTGAAATCGCTAACTTCGAAAGGGGAATCATAAAGAATATCAAAATTTTCGGCATAGAAGACATTTGGTTCTATCTCGGGTAAAGCAGTTGCCACTTTCCAGTTTCCATAGGGAATAACTTTTACTTTGGAAGGTGCATTAAGCCACCCCTTTACATAAAATAATAACGCCGTGTTGTTCCAAAAGGCGTGTTCATGATTTAGCTCATTTGTTCGGACTGTGAGCTCATTTGCATACACTCGATAAGTTACTAGTATTTCTTTTGAACCTTTTGTTTCTATTTGCCAGACGTTTTTGCTTGTCTTTTGCCATCGAAGTGACTTACCATCGAGTTTACCTTTTGCTTCAAAGTCTTGAACATGTCTAGAATACTCTCGAATCATATAACTTCCAGGAGTCCATACCGGCATTACAAGTTCTATCTTCTCGGGCATTTTTTCGTTTTTTATATGCATTTCTACTTCTAAAAGATGAGTCCAAGGCTTAGACATAGAAACTACAAAACTGATTTCAGGCAAAGTATGTTGTTTGCTTGTTTTGTCTTGTTGAGACTTAGAGTTTAAGAATAAAGCAAAAATCGCAAAAACTAGCAAAGCCTGTAAAAAGAATTGCCTTCTCATTTCTTCATTAATCTCCTCATGTGTTAATGTTCTTTTTGCTATCTTACTACATGAGCTTGAAGGTTTCGAGAAATGGGAAACGAGCCTTTTGAAAAGACAGATGAAAATTTTCTCTCCAGACCTCTTTTAATCATTTTTCTTACAGTTTTGATTGATTTAATTGGGTTTGGAATAGTAATTCCTCTTTTGGCATTCTATGCCGAAGAATTTGAGGCTACACCCTTAGACATAGGATTGCTTGTGGCTTCTTATTCTTTTATGCAATTTATTTTTGCTCCTATTTTGGGCGGAATATCTGATAGATACGGGCGACGTCCAGTACTTTTATTAAGCATAGCCGGCTCTTGTGTTGGATATCTGATGCTTGGTTTAGCGAATTCTTTGTGGATGATATATGTAAGTCGCATTCTAGGAGGTATAACAGCTGCGAACTTATCTACGGCACAGGCATACATTGCGGACGTTACGACGGAGCGAAATAGAGCAAAAGGTATGGGGCTTTTCGGCATGGCTTTTGGGCTCGGGTTTATTTTAGGTCCTGCAATAGCAGGGGTTTTAAGTAAATTCGGTCATCACATCCCTTTTCTTTTTGCTTCGTTGCTGAGTTTTATAAATGTTGTCCTGATCTTTTTCATACTTCCCGAATCTTTAAAAAGTAATGGCCTAGTCCGTAACAGGGAAAGCCGTTTTAAGGAAATTTTGAGAGCTCTTCGAGACAGCAGATTTTCAGTTTTAACGATTGAATACTTTCTTCTTGTAACTGCCTTTTCGATGATGACCACGGCTTTTGCTTATTACACAATGACTAACTTCGGCTACGACGCTTCTCAAACAGGCTATTTGTTAGGTTACATAGGTCTTATCGCTGTGGTAACTCAAGGCTTTCTTCTTGACCGGCTCGTAAAACTTTATGGAGAAGAAAAGCTCATCATAGCTGGCTCTTTAATTTTGTCTTTGAGCTTGTTTTCTGTTCCTTTGGTATCGAAAGATTCTGGCGGTTTGATAAGTTTACTTCTAGGAACTGCAGTTTTTTCTTTCGGAAATTCTATTTCTTCTCCTTCATTGAATTCATTAGCTTCTAAGTTGGTAGGAGAGAATGAACAGGGCAGAGCTCTTGGGTTGATGCAGTCAGCGGCTAGCCTAGCAAGAGTTGTTGGACCTTTTCTTTGTGGGATTCTTCTTAATAACGCTTTTGACGAAGTAGATGATTTTACGCTAAAACGAACATTTTGGACAGCTGGTTTCATAATGCTTTTAGCTTTTTTTGTGTCTATCTATTATTCGCTTATGCGAAAAAATACTTAAACTACTTCCTGGATTTTTTCGGCTTGTTTACGTTTGATTCAGGGCTTTTCTCTCCTGTCAAAAACTCTCGAAAAACCTCCGCTCCTGGAATAATCTTCTCCCAAAGTTGAGGCACTGAAGCTGCCATCTCTAACATGGCACGAAATCTCTTATCAAATTCCTGTTTGGTTTTCAGATAGGCTTCGAAACTTGCTGAAAGATGATTTTTGAAAAAGTCTTGCACTGCCTCTTCTCGTGAACGCAAAAGTTGTAGAAGAAATTCTGTTGGAAGAATGGACTTTTTTTTTCTTTCTTCTTCTAAGATAAGCTGAATTAAAATGGTTTTAGTTACGTCTTCGGAAGTAGTAGAATCTATTACTTTTATATCTTTTCCTTCGCGTATTAGCTCTATAAGATCCTCATAGGTGACGTAGCTTTTTGTTTTTGTGTTGTAAAGGCGGCGATTGCCGTATCTTTTTATTACCAGTTGTTTTGAATCGTCTTCGGTTTGCATTTTTTTCCTAGGCATATTTGGAATTTTATCATATAAAAAAGCTACATAGTTGAAGAAAAACAAATCAAAAAGCGAGCGAAATTTTAATTACGCTTGTGCATAATTATATAAAGTGCTGAAAAATCGAAAGTTGATAAACTTATGAAAAAATTTTTTCGCAAATGCAAAAATTTTTCTTGACAAACTAGTTTCTACCTGCTAAGATTCAAAATGTCAGTCAGTTTAACAGGCTGAAGAACTAAAAGGAGAGATTTGATATGACGAAGAAGAATGTAAATGAAACTTTAAGTACGACGGTTGAATTAGCACAGAAAGCCACAACAACAACTTTTAAGACTGCTATTCAGATGGCAGAGGTAGTAGAAAATTGTGTTCAAGGAATCTACAACGCTGGTTATAATGCAAATGTTGAAACTTTGAAGGTTGCAAAGAACTATTGGGATGCGACTTCGCAGATTAGGCAGGATTGGTTAAAACTGCTTGCATCAAATGGTGAAAATATTATAGAATCAGCTTTTAAGTTTGAACTTCCCGTTCAGAAACAAATTTTTGCCTTTGCGCAGAAAGTCTTTGACAGCTTTCAGAGAGTTACGGAGGCTTCAATTGCTCAGCCCAAAACGGCAAGCAAATAAACTCCCTCCTCAGAAGGAACCCGCTCGACCAAGTGTCGGCGGGTTTCTTTTTTAATTGAGATTCATCTAGGAAAATGAAGGTATGAGTAGTAGAAGAAAGAGCCTAAAACCAAGTCGTACAAGAGAGGAAAGCAGGAAACAAGATAGGACTGAAAAAGAAGCTAATCAGAAAACTGCAACAGTAGTTCAGGATGTATTCAATGGGATGTTAGAACTACAAGCGATCTGGATAGAGGCAAACATAAAACAAACCGAGCTTACTCTGAAACTGATTTCACAGCTTGCTGGTTTCAAGAGTGATGTTTTAGATATGTTGTTAGATTTCATAAGGGAAGGCTCTGAAGGTTTTCTCAAATTGCAAAAAAAGTGGATCGAAATATTAACAAAGCAAATTTTCGTTGTGGAATCAGCTTCTAGTGATAGCGTTTCAATGAAAAGCTACTCTAAAAATCTTTTAGAAGGCATTTCGCAAATGCAAAATGCTTGGATGAATTTTATTCACAAACAATTACATGAATTTAGTGAGGTTGTAGGAAAGAATCAGTCCGAACAGAGTACAATTTCTTTTTCGGTAGATATCGCAGACTCTTTGATAAAGGGTTTCGAGGAAGCTCAAAGACGATGGATCGAAGTAGCAAAAACGATGGTTTTTGTTGAAGAGAAGAAATAGAAAAGCGGAATTCATCAAAAATCTCTTTCCTATTTTTTTTCTTTTTCTTCTTCTTCCTTTTTTTCTCCAAAAGCTTCGATGGGTGCTAAAGACGGTTGAAGGAGATTTGATAAGAATTGTGTAATTCTTTCTGAAAAGCTTGGCGTAGTTTCGAGTAGAGGAGTTTCTTCGAGAAGGTTAAAATCAAGCCTTATAATTTGTGCTGTTAGATGGCGGCAAAAAGCGCAATTCATTAAGTGTTCTAAGATGGGCTTTTGTTCTTTTTGGCTTAGTCGTTTTTCTATCAGCGCGTTTATCATGTCTTCGTCTAAATGATCATTTTCTTCGGAGGAGTTAAAAGATGCCGCCAAATATGCTCTCAGAAGGTTTTCGAATCCATCCATTTTTTCCATTTATCTTTGTTCCCCCAAAAAGCAAGACTTATTTTTCTTTCAAATTTGCCATGTTTTTTAACAAAAATCGAGCAAGATGCATCATCCTCAGATGGAATATTCAAAAAGATAACAAATTTTCAAGAGAAAAGCGTTTAAAGTCTTCTGTAATAACTCTAAGACAAACTTCTATTTCTTTTGGTTTCAGATTGAGTGCTTTAAGTTCATTACGAAAATTTTTGTGAACTTTCTTGTAAGTCTTCTCTAACCATCGCATTATAGTTGATTCATGGATGCGACCTGCTTTTTTATTATGTCTTTGAAACAATCTTTTCAGAGGGGACACAGGTGATTCAGCAAGCTTTGCAATTTCTCTTAATTTCAAGTTTTCTTTGTAGTAGTAGCAGAGCAAAAGTTTTTCTTCGTTGCTAAGTGATAAAAAAGCTTTTTCTAGCGCTTGAAAAACCATTTTAAGGTACTTCTTGTACTCTAGTTTTTTGAGTGTTTCGTCTTCTAATTCTTTTTCTTGATTGCCGCAAATAAGAAAGTTAGTTGCACTCTCGCCGATTTTTTCGATTATTTCATCTACTGAGGATATATTTTCAAAAGCTCTATGTAGGTCAACCAGGGAGTTTTGTATTATGACTTTGAGCCATCCACGAAGCGATCCTCGGCCACTATAGGTCAGAAATTTTGACACTCTTTGCCCTTCTTTTAACGTAGTTCCGTAAAGCTCAGCGTAAAGATTTTCTACTACTTCTTCAGCGTCAGTTTGATTTTTGGTTAGTTTTAAAGCTATTTTTTCCAGATAAGAACGATATTCTTTATCAAAATCCCACCATGCTTGTTCGTCTCCGTTTGCACAAGCGATGGAGAGGTAAAGATCTTCACTGTGTAGTTCTTCAAGAAGCTGATTTAGTTCTGCTAGACTCAGAGATTTTTCTTTAAAATACTTGTAGATGCTTTTTTGTATCCTTTCTTCAAACTGCTGATAAGTTACATTGTATTGAGGTTTTTTCTGGCGGCAGGATTCATAAATCTGTAAAATTTTTTCTTTACAGGACTGAAAATTAGAGTGAATTATTTGTGATGAATCCATTTCGTAAGCAATTTTAATACACTTTTAAGACAAATTCAATTTCCAGTAGAAAAGGCTTGTTCGGAGTATTGGAGTTGATAAAGCTTCCAGTAAATGCCTTTTTTTGCAAGTAGTTGGTCATGACTTCCTGTTTCTTTTAATTCTCCGTGATGAAAGACCAAGATCTTATTGCAATTTTTTATTGTGGAAAGTCGATGTGCAATGATGATTGAAGTTCTCTTCTTCAGGAGTTTCATCGTAGCCTGCTGAATTAACTGTTCAGTTTCTGTGTCAATGGAGCTTGTTGCTTCGTCAAGAATTAGGATCTTTGGATCGAAGGCTAAAGCACGGGCAAACGAGATCAACTGTTTTTGACCTACTGAAAGTCCAGCGCCACGCTCTTTGATTTTGGTGTCATAACCTTTTTCAAGACTTCTTATAAACTCGTCGGCTTTAACTTCTTCTGCAGCTTGAATTATTTGTAAGTCGTTTATCTGCTCGTTACCTAAACGGATGTTGTCTTTGATTGTGCCAGAAAAGAGAAAGACGTCTTGTAGAACAACAGCGAAATTTTCTCTTAAAGACTTCAAATCCCAATCTCTTACATCAACATCGTCAACGAGTATTCTTCCTTTCTTTACGTCGTAGAAGCGCATTAGCAAGTTTGTGACGGTAGTTTTTCCTGAGCCAGTTGCTCCAACTAAAGCTACAGATTCGCCGGGTTCAATCTTGAAGGAGACATCACGCAGCACCCATTCTCCTTCATTATAAGCGAACCATACGTTTTGGAATTCGATTTTTCCGAGAGCTTTACCTTTCTTCTTGGGAACTGAGGGAGATTGAATTTGGATTGGTAAGTCAAGTAGAAGAAAAATTCTATGTGAAGCGACGATGGCAGCTTGGAAAACGTTAAATTTGTCAGATAGGTCTCTTATTGGTTGAAAAAGCAAGCCAGAATATTGAATAAAGGCGGCAAGTGTTCCGATTGTAAGGCTTGTGCTGTGAGCAGAAAATTGAGTGATGACACTAAAGCCAAAGAAAAGGATCAAGGAGGCTATTCCGACCGCGCCTATAAAATCGACAAGAGGATAAAAGACCGCATAGTAGTAAATGGTTTCTATGTTTGCTTTGCGGTAGTCGTCGTTGACTTGATGAAATTTTCTTTTGACTTTTTCTTCAGCGTTGAAGAGCTGAACGATTTGAGTGCCTAATATATGTTCTTGAAGAAAGGCGTTAAGTTTTGCCGTTCTAGTTCGGACGCGGTCGAATCCGCGTCTTGCATTTTTCCGGAACCAGTTTGTTGCGATAAAAAGCAGTGGGATAATTATCAGAGAGACTATAGCTAATGACCAGTCTAACCAAAAGAGCCATCCGACAATGGCGAGTATTATAACTAGATCGCCGAGAACATCTATAACGCCCGCTGTAAATAGCTCGTTTAGAGCATCAACGTCAGATGTGAGTCTTGTAATGATTCTGCCGACTGGGTTTTTATCGTAAAACGCAATTTCTTGACGCTGGAGCTTATCAAAAATTTCACTTCTTAGATCAAGCATTACTTTTTGACCTATCGAATTTAAAAGCAGCTCTTGAAAGTATTGCAGCGAGAATCTAGCTAGAAAAACGAGGAAAAAAGCGGAGGCGAAAAGCAATATACCGTTGATTTGGCGAGGCGTTATAAAATCGTCAACAGCAATTTTTGTGAAAATAGGTTGAAGACTAGCGAGAAAATTAAGAGCTAGGGTTGCTACAAGTGTTAGTGCTACTTCTTTTCGATAAGGCTTGAGGTATTTTAGGAGTCTTTTTGCATTTTTAAGGTCATGACTTTTACTTATTTCCTCTTCTTCGTGAGGTTTTCTTATTTCTTTTGGCATTATTTTCATTTTATTAGTAGGTTAAGCAGATGGCAAAGCCTCTAAAAGAAGCGTAGACCAATGCCAAGTAGCAGAATGACAATAATAGTTCCAAATATGTCCAGCAGGAGTCCGTATTTGATCATTTTCTTTAATGGAATGTAACCAGAGCCATAAACTATTGCGTTGCATGGAGTTGAGACAGGTAGCATGAAGCCGAGGCTAGCGGCAAAGGTTGCACCTAGCGCTGGAATTACGGGGTTAATACCTTGATTTTGCGCAATTGCAATTACAACCGGAACAACCATGTTTGCTGAAGCCGTGTTTGAAGTTGTTTCTGAAAGTAATACGGCGATGAAGGCAGAGACAATGAGTAATCCTAGTTCGCTTCCAAAAGGTATGAATGAAGTTAGGCTTTTACCGATAGCTTCAGCAAGTCCTGTTTGAAAGGAGAGAACTCCGAGAGAAAAACCGCCACCGTAAAGCAGAATTACGCCCCAGTCAATTTTCGATGCTTCAGACCATGTGATTGCCCTTTCGCCTTTTCTGTCGCCCGGCAAAATAAATAGCAGAAAAGCGCCCAAAATTGCACCAACAGCTTCGGGTAATCTCAAATTAACTGTTTTATAAATTTCACTATTTTCACCAGCGATCAGAGCAACTAAGCCTGAAAAAATCCATAAAAAAACAGCCGTAAGAAACGCTACAATAACAGATTTCTGTCCGCGCGTCCATTTACCAAGCTTCTGCTTTTCCGACTTTAGAAGTTCTCGACTTGCTTCTAGCTTTTTAATGCCTGCAGGAGCTAAGAAGTTAAGGTAAGAAAAAAGAAAGATGTAAAGAGTTAAGACAATAGGAATTCCGATCAAAAGCCACTTAAAGAAAGTGATTTCATAGCCGGTTAGTTGTCTGATGAATCCTATGCCGATAACATTCGGTGGAGTTCCTATCGGCGTCATCAATCCACCTATTGAAGCCGCGAAAGAAGTCATTAACATCAGTGAGGTTGCATATTGATAATTGATTTTGACTGCGGATTTTCTTTCTTGTTCAAAAATAAAAGAGATGATTGACAGTCCTAAAGTCATCATCATTGCTGTTGTTGCAGTGTTTGAAATCCATGCTGAAAGAAAAGCTGTTGTTGCACCGAAAGCGAAGAGTATGCGTGAAGGGCGGGCATCTATCCATTTCAGCGATAAAACGCTATAGGCAAAGCGTTTGTCGATTTTATGTAGAAAGATTGCTCTGGCAATGATAAAAGATCCTATAAAGAGAAACATCAGTGGATCGGCGAAAGGGGCAAAAACCTCTTTTGCTGGAGCAATCCTTAAAACGACACAAAGGGCTGCAGCGGTCAGAGCCGTTATTGGCATTGGAAGCGATTCGCAAATCCAAAGGATTATTGTTGCTGAAATTACAGCTGCTAATTTGTGGGCTTCAGGACTGAGATTGAAGGGTGAAAAATAAATTAAAAGAAAAACTGTCGGAGCAAGGAAAAAGCCTGCTTTTTTGCGCCAGCGATCAAACTTTTCTTCGCCTGGGCTTAAAGCTTGCTGAATTTCCAAATTTTCCTCAACCGCTGACATTGCCCTTTTCTGATTGGAAGCGTCTTTCGTATCTAATTTTCACTATTGCTGCGAGCACGAGAAACGTCGCCAGAAAAATTAAAATCAGAGAAGCTAAGCCATTTATCAGTTTTATGTCTAAGCCTGTTGATGCTTTGAAGTTACCGACTAAAAGGCTTCCGAGTGCCCAAATGGTTATTGTAAGGACGAAGAGCATCGGAAAAAGTGTAAAGGCTATTCGTGTTCTTGACTGATATAGCCAAACCGTAAGCGACAGAAGTGTAAGTGCTGCAAGAAGCTGGTTTGATGCGCCGAAGAGCGTCCAAAATTCGTTCCAACTACCCCTTGGAGCAAGAATAATGCTAATAAACGGAATTATAATTGTAGCTAATGTTCCAACTGCGGCGCCGAAACGACCTTTAAGCCCCGTTAACTCTTGAACAATGTAACGACCAAGACGCAAGGAAACATCTAAAGTGTCGAAAACAAAAGTTGAAAAAGCCATAGCGCCAAAAGTGATCGCGAATGGTAGATTCTCTTTTCCAATTAAAATGGTTAAAAACTCCCCTATGCCATTACCGTAGATTTTACCCGGTGAAACTCCTTTAACGGCTTCAGACGAGACTATCATTATTGTTACAAGCGCAATAAATGCGACGAAACCTTCCGCTAGCATCGCTCCGTATCCGACAGGATGAGTGTGAGACTCTTTTTCTATCTGCTTTGACGTAGTTCCAGAGCAAACTAAACCAT
This sequence comes from Pyrinomonadaceae bacterium, assembly GCA_025054715.1. Classification (GTDB taxonomy): domain Bacteria; phylum Acidobacteriota; class Blastocatellia; order Pyrinomonadales; family Pyrinomonadaceae; genus J014. The sequence goes on along the minus strand of JANWYH010000002.1, from coordinate 83,799 downwards.
GAAACCCCGAGCAGGCTCCGCAGGCTATTGTAACAAAGAGGAACGGAAAAAGAGCACCAGTTAGTCCACCTGCATCCCAAGTTTTGAAATACGGTTGTTGAATTTCGTAACCGCCAAAGAAAACACCAATTACTCCTACGGCGAGTGCCGCGTAAAGAACAAATCCTCCAAGATAGCCACGCGGTTGTAAAAGCAACCAGACCGGCACAATTGAAGCTACAATGCAGTAGATCAAAATCAAAATTGCCCAGCTCGTATGATCGAGCACGAATATATTGGAAAACTTCGTTCCAAGATAGGAAAGCAAGAAAACCGCTGGCACGAATATAATTGTCGAAAGCCAAAGGGGCGGATTTAGATATCTCTGAACAAAACCGAGAATAACTGCCAGTATTAGGTAAGTTATGCTCGCAAAAGCGACTGCACCGCCTGGGTTAAAGCTCATTTCGCCTTGAAGTGCCTCATCGCCTGATACAAAAGTGCCAGCTGTTATGTCCGTAAATGCTATGATTACGTAAACGAGAGCTATCCAGATAAAAGCCATCATTGCTCTTCCAGCTCGACGCCCCATTTTTTCTCGGGCAATTTCGGCTATCGAGCAAGCTTTGTGTCGGACCGATGAAAAAAGAGTTGTAAAGTCATGAACTGCACCTATCAAAACCACGCCAAGCCCTATCCACAAAAGGCAAGGAAGCCAGCCGAAAGATTGACAAGCCAGTATAGGTCCAGCAATAGGACCTGCAGCAGCAATCGCCGAAAAATGCTGACCGAACAGATAAAACGGCTTTGTAGGAACGTAATCTTCGCCGTCGTTAATTTCTTGGGCAGGCGTTATCCTTGTGTCGTCAAGTTCCAGCTGTTTAGCTATCCACCTTCCGTAAAAAAAGTATCCAAAAAGTAGCCAGCTGAGAAAAATTATTGCCACGAAAGTTAACATATTTTCAAACGAAGCAAATATAAGAAAAAATAGCTTCAAGATCAAAGTTTAGGATTTTTTTCCACAAACTGAACTAGATTTTTAACATAGCTTCTAAAGTCTGGACAAGTAATGTTGTATTTTGAAAGAAGGTTATTGGCAATGCTTGTATCATAAGTTTGCTTGATAAAAAAATATGGAACGCCAAAGTGCGGCAGTCCTGTTATTGTGGGCGAGAAGGGAAGGTTTAGAATCCATCGAACTAGTCCGGCTGGCGGTGTAATAATCGATTTCTTTCCGCTTATCGCTTCTATTACAGCATCACAGATTTCTTTTGTAGTCAATGGCGATGGATCAGCTAAAGCAAGCGTCTTTCCTAGTGAGGACTCATCTTCAGAAAGCTTTGCCATTGCCTCAACTACAAAATCAACAGGAACAACATTAAGACGCACCATCTCGTTGCCAACATTGAAGAGTCTAAGAAGCGCAGGGAACCTTCTGTAGTAAAGAATTAGGTAATAAATGCCGTCGTATTTGCTAGTTTCACCAGTCTTTGAGTCTCCAACAACGACAGAAGGGCGGAAAATAGTAATCGGCAACTCGTTTTTTAACTTATCAACTTCTACTTCTGCTAAATACTTTGTTTCTTCATAATAATTGCGAAAACCGGCTTCATGATAAAGCTCTGTTTCCAAAATAACACCTTCGCGTTTTCCTGCTACGTAACATGTCGAAACGTAGTTATAACGTTGAAGAGAGGGAATCTTTTTGACGAATGCGTTTACGTTTTGAGTGCCTTTTACGTTGACCAGATAGCCTATATCTTTCTTAACGGCTAAGTCATAAATCGCCGCAAGGTGGAAAACCTCAGTTGTTTCATTAAAAATCTTTTCTTGTTCCGACTCTGAAAGACTCAGGTTTTCTCTAGTTATATCGCCTTGAAAAACTGAGAAATTTTCTCTGTTGGTATTAGTAAGAGCCGAAATTTTTTCTATTGATCGCTGAGCTTTTTCAAAGAATTGCGGTTGAACTAGCAGGAAAAATTTAATATTTTCTTTTGCTAAACGCCTTACAAGCCTTTCGGCAATAAAGCCAGGAAAGCCTGTAAGAAAGATTGTTCTTTCCATATTTGCAATTATAGTCAAAGTTTTTGTGATTTGCCGAACCTATGATAAATTTTCAAAAAGATGGAGCAAATAGAGCAAATTGAGATGAAGTCGGAGTTAGAAAAAGCTTGTTGGGCCGTGATAACCTTTGATTCGGTTGTAGCACATCATTTGACTTATGAAGAAGCTTTGTCATGGGCTGAGAGGCTAGAAAGACAGATGCAAAATGGAGTTTGTATAGTTACAGATGAAGTTGCTGAGAGGATACAATCAAAAAAGATTAAAACTCAAGAATAACCTTTCCGAAATTTTTGTTTGATTCGATGTATTCATGGGCAAGTCGGACGTCTGAGACCTTAAAGACCTTGTCAACGACAGGTTTTAGGGTTCGATCTTCAAAAAATGGAAGCATTCGCTCGAATTTTCTGATTGCTTGTGCCTTTTCTTTTAAGCTCCTCGAACGCAGAACCGTTCCAATAATTGTAAGTCGTTTAGAAAGAGCAATTCCTAGATTGAACTCTGTTTTCGCGCCGCCGACAAGTCCTACGAGAACGATTCGTCCCTTTTTCTTCAGGCTTTCAAGATTTTGTCGGAAATAAGCGGCTCCGACAAGGTCTAATATGACATCAACTCCTCCGAGTTTTCTTAAAATGTCGGCAAAATCTGCATCTGATTTAATGAGAATCGGGACGTCGAGTCCGAATTTGGCGCATTTTTCTAACTTTTCTGCTGTTCTTGAAGTGCCTATAACTTTAGCTCCTATTAGCTTTGCTAATTGAACCGCTGCAATTCCGACACCTGAGCCAGCCGAGTGAATCAATACGGTTTCGTTTCGCTTGAGTTTTGAAAGCGTAAACAGAGCGTCGTGAGCCGTTATGAAGGCTTCAGCGATGGCAGCAGCTTTTGTGTAGTTTAAGCCATTAGGAATTTTCATCAGAATGCTTTCGTGAGTTTTTATAAGTTCAGCTTGGGCGCCACCAGAGGTTATACCGAAGACTCTTTCGCCGAGACGAAACTTTTTAACCTTTTCGCCTATTTTGATAATTTCACCTGCAAATTCTAGTCCTGGGATTCTTTGGGGTGCGTCTTTTGGAGCAGGATAAAGTCCTCGTCTTTGCAGGATATCTGCACGATTTACGCCGCAAGCTCTTACTCTTACGATTATCTCTTTTCCTTTTGGATGGACAGGTTCTTCAACTTCTCTGATCTCTAGATTTTCAATGCCGCCAAATTCTCTTATAAAGACAGCTTTCATTGATTTTTCTCCAGAGCATTAAAGATAAGAGGAAAGGTAGCAAAGGTCTGTCCTCTATGTTGTGGTCGAAATGCAAAAAGAATAATTTTTCCTTGGCCGTAGTCAGCCTCTGCGAGTGCAACTTTGCCGTTTAGGAATTTCTCGCCTAGCATCCAGCCCGAAAGCAGTGCATCTTTGTAAGCATATCGAGCCGCTACCTTTACCCTGCTTTCTTCTAGGATTTCGTAGGCTGAACTGTTGATGAAATATGCGGGTAGCTCTTCAGGAATGCCTTTAGCTAAGGACGAGGAGCGGTTTACCTCAATTTTGACGACTGATCCAGGGTTGTAGAACTCGTTTCTTTTTAAACCCTTAAGAACGTTTTTAAGCGGTAGCTGAAAAACTTCAATAACTAGTTCGCAAGATTCATCGAAGCAGATAAGTTTGCCACCTTTTTCGACAAATCTTTTAAGATTTTCAACTCCTTCTTCACCAATTCCGCCGGCAAATTCTTCAGGATAGCGAGTTTTGCTGAGTCCATCCAAGATTTCCTGCTTGCTATCGGAAGGAAGGATTATAACGTCAAACTCAAGGTCGCCTTTTTTTATCTGTTTGTTTGAAACGGAAGAGAACGGAATTTGAAATGTATCAAACACAAATCTAGTCCAGCCTTCGTCCATCGAGGGAACAAAAGACTTGTAAATGCCGATTCTCGGACTGGTTTTCAGCGGATTTGGTAGTTTTGAGAAGGGCTCTTTTACAGGCGGTAGATTCAAGGTTGCTCGTGCCTGATTTATATTTTCAATGCGTCGCAGCGTTTTTCTAAACTTATCAAGCTCGCGTATAGCCCAAACAGCCTGACATTCGATCCCCATCTGAAGCGGAAGTGTCCAACCAGCTACATCATAAGGCGGTTCAGCTTCGCCTCTTTCATTAACTCTGTTTGGATAAGACTGTCTTTCTAAAAGTGCGAGGATATTAGGTTTTTGTGGTTGGTTTGTGAAAATTAGAAACGAACCTAGTGGAAATTCATGAAAATCGTCACGCTTTTTTTCGTCCGTGCTAAAATATCCTTCTTCGGTCATCTCGAAAATCTCAATACCTTGCCACATGAGGATTTCGATAAATCTAGAAATGCTTTGCGTGTTTGGCTGTCCTGCGGTAATGACGAAAGCGATCGGATCGAATTCATTGTGGGTAAGATTTTTTAGGTTATTTTCGTAAAAGAGTCGCAAATATCTTTTGCGAAACTTTGAAGCCATTTCAAGCACGGACTTTGATGCAATAGTTTCCATTGCTGCGATGTCTTCAGGGCGCCAGACGCCACCTTGCCAGGCTTGTGGGTGATTTGTTGCCGTTTCTAGCGGAGAGACGAGCCCGCGCACTGGCCTAGAGGCTTTCAGCTGCTCTTTTGTTATATTTACTGGTGTCATGAGATTTGCGCTTGCTGCTTCGCTTAGAATACCGATTGAATTGTGATAATAAGGTGTTGAGCGGAAACCGCCATGCCACCATGTATCAAAAATTGTATTTGTTGCAACTCCGGCAAAACCTTTTGCTTGAAGATCGGCTGCGATTTTATAGCCGATAAGTCCTACTTCGCGTAAAATCGAAGGCGAAATACGAGGATTTGCTGGGTCGTAAAATGGTGGAACTACGAAACGCACACCGTTTTGCCCCATTTGATGAATGTCATAGACTATTTGCGGAAACCATTCCTGCCAGAAAAGTTTTGTTACAAGGCGAGTTTCTTGAAGATTCATCATAAACCAATCGCGGTTGTTATCATGGCCTGCGTAGTAATGATAAAGTTCAGGCGGGTTTGTTCCTTCTGATTTTGTGTTGAGGGTTTTCCGATACCAATCGGCTACTATGTCAATTCCATCTGGATTGGCTGAAGGAATTAAGATCAAGATAACGTTTCGCAAGATTTCTTTTGTCTCTTCGTCAGCTGTTGATACTAGTTCATAGGCAAGATTCATTGACATTTGTGAAGCTACGATTTCAGTTGAATGAATTGAGCAAGAGATCGCTACGACGACTTTGCCTTCTTCGATGAGTTTATTTGCTTGTGCTTCGTTTATAAGCTGAGGATTAGCAAGTTTTTCGCTTATTTGGCGATATTTTTCTAACTGTTGTAAATTTTCTTCATCGGAAATAAACGCAACAATAAATGGTTTGTCGAGTGTAGTTTTGCCGATTTCTTTAACTATGATGCGGTTTGAAGCGGCATCGAGTTTCTTGAAATAGCTAACTATTTGCGACCAGTCGGCGATGGTTCTACTGGTTGTTGGTCGAAAACCTAGAACTTCTTCCGGTGAAGGAATTTTTTGGGAGAAAACAGCCGCACAAAGTAAAACGAGACTTAAGAAAAGCCCGAAAGTAAACTTTGAGGTTTTCCGATTAAGCCTTAAACTGATCACGTGTTTGAAGTCTCCTTTGCTGAAAAGATAGAGAAAAACGAAAAAATTGAGTTCCCAGTAAAAAAGTCTAGCAAATTCTCTTTTTCAGGAAAATTGCGATATTACTGGTGCTGGTTTGTTGCCGCAGTTATGGTTTTGTTTATTGGTGCTCCGACGTTAGTTTTTCTTTGGCTTATAAATCGCCGAACATGGCTTTATCCGCTTGCGCAATGGGGTGCTAAAATTTGGTTGAGAGCTTGCGGTGCAAAAGTGGAAGTAAGAGGTATAGAGAATCTTGAATCGCGAAAAAGTTATATTTTCGTTAGTAATCATCGTTCCTATCTTGATACAGCAGCACTTTTTGCTTACACGGGCAGAAGAATGAGCATCGTGGCTAAAAAAGAACTTTTGAAAGTGCCAATTTTTGGGCAAGGAATGGGATTTGTGAACATAATTGCAATAGATAGGTCGAATCCGGAAAAGGCTATTGAGTCAATAAATAGAACTCAAGAACTTCTTAGCAAAGGCTATTCAGTAGGTTTTTTTGCTGAAGGCACAAGAGCGATGCCGGGTGAGCTACTGCCCTTTAAGAAAGGGGCTTTTCATTTGGCTCTGCAAACTGGAACACCGATAGTTCCTGTAGCAATCAAGAATACGGATTGGATGATGGGAAAAAACTGCGGAACGGCTTTCCCGGGAACGATTCAGATGATTTTCCTGCCGCCGGTTGAAGTGGAAGGTTACAGGACTGAAGATATTCCCAAGCTTTTAAACAAGGTCCGTGGAATGATAGCTGAGGAACTTGCAAAAGTATGAAAGTATTAGTTTTAGGCGCAGGCAGAATGGGCTATGGGGTTGTTTATGACCTTTTGAAAAATAGCAGCGTTGATTCGATTACGATTGCAGATTTATTAATTCAAAAGGCGGAAAAAGTAGCAGGTGATTTCAAAGTGGTTAAAGCCGAAAGGATTGATGTGTCCGACTATGGAGAAACGGTTAGATTGATGCAAAAGTTTGATGTTGCTATTTCTTGTGTTGACTATTGGCACAATGTTCAGCTTTCTGAAGCAGCTATAGAGGCTAAAACAAACTTTTGCGATCTTGGAGGAAATATCCTTGTAGTTGAAAAACAGTTGGCTTTAAACGACAAGGCAAAGCAGGCTGGAATAAACATAGTGCCGGACTGTGGACTGGCACCCGGCATGGTTTCGATTCTAGCAGCGCATGGGGCAAAGCGATTTGACAAGGTAGAAAGCATTTTTATTCGAGTTGGAGGGCTTCCCCAAAATCCGAAGCCGCCGCTTGATTACCAACTAACATTCAGCGTTGAGGGCTTGATTAACGAGTATGTCGAGCCAGCAATGATCATTCGAGACGGAAAAATCCTAAAAGTAGATTCCATGACTGAAATTGAGAGCTTAAGTTTCAACGGCTTCCCGCCTTTAGAGGCTTTTCATACCTCGGGTGGGGCGTCTACATTACCAAGAACTTTTTTTGGAAAAGTTCGGAATCTTGATTATAAGACCATTCGATACAAAGGGCATTGTGAAAAATTCAAAACAATGATAGAGCTTGGGCTTTGTTCAAGTGAAACAATAGAGGTTGGCGGAAAAAAGTTTGTGCCAAGGGAAATTTTTACAGAGCTTTTAAGAAGACGCTTGCCCGCGGATGAGCCCGATGTCGTGCTTGTTAGGGTGGATTTTGTTGGAGAAAAACCAAAGAAACATTTTCGTTACTCGATTATTGATAGATTCGATCCTGTATCGGGCTTAAGTGCAATGATGCGGATGACAGCTTTCCCAGCTTCAATCATTGCGCAGATGATTGCAAGAGGTGACACTTCGGAAAAGGGAGCGATTCCGCAGGAAATTCTAATTGATTCAGAAAAGTTCATAGCTGAGCTTGATCGAAGAGGAATTAAGTTGAGGGTAGAAGAAGTTTAACTACGGTTTTCGAGAGCTTGCAGGATTTGCATTTTTCTCGAATAGATGATTCAATGTTTTTATACGTGGTGATTTAAGGCGACTTGCAGCCACGTTAAAGAAGTTGCTAAACAGCCGCTCTCAAAGAAGTGAATCTCAAGAAAGCGCCTGTTTGGCGCTTTTTTAGCTTTGGGCTATAAATCAAAGAAGAGGTAAATTTTTGCTGATGAAAGACTTTTTGAAGATTCTAAAAGAAAAAGTAGTAGTTTTTGACGGGGCGATGGGGAGCAATCTTCAGGCGCAAAATCTTTCACTCGAAGAGTGGGGAGGTGCTCAGTTTGAAAATTGCTCTGAAAACCTTATCTACACCAAGCCCGAAGCGATAGAGAAGGTGCATTTGGGGTTTTTAGAAGTAGGGTGCGATGTTATTGAAACGAACACATTTGGAGCAAATGGCGTAGTTCTTGGAGAATACGGTATCGCCGACAAGACTTATGACATAAACAAACGGGCTGCCGAACTTGCAAAGCGTCTGGCAAGAGATTTCTCAACGCCTAATCATCCACGCTTTGTAGCTGGTTCAATCGGACCTGGAACCAAACTTCCTACTCTAGGGCACATTTCATACGATGCGCTAAAGCAAGCCTACAGAGAGCAGGTTCGAGGTCTTTTTGACGGTGGCGTTGATATGTATATCATCGAAACCTGTCAGGATATACTTCAAACTAAGGCTGCACTTAACGCAATTTTTGAGTTCTTCGCCGAAAGACGTGTTCGGATACCGATAATAGTGCAAGTTACGATTGAAACTTTCGGGACAATGCTTAACGGAACAGAAATAAGCGCAGCGCTTACGGCGCTTGAGCCATTCTCGATTGATGTTATAGGAATGAATTGCGGGACAGGACCCGATCATATGACCGAAAATGTCAAGTTTCTCTGCGAGAATGCACCATTTGCTGTCTCCGTCCTGCCAAATGCGGGTTTGCCGGAAATAAAAGATGGAAAGCAATTTTATCCAGAAACGCCTGAAGATTTTTCAGCAAAAATCGAGCGTTTTGCTAAGGAGTTCGGGGTAAACATCGTTGGAGGATGCTGTGGCACTACGCCTGCTCACTTGAAGCTAGTCGTGGAGAAAATGCAAGGCGTATTACCTAAAGAGCGTAAAGCTAGGTTTACACCCTCTGCATCTTCAATTTACATTTCTCAACCTTACAATCAAGACAGTTCGTTTTTGATTGTTGGCGAAAGAGTCAACGCTTCTGGCTCTAAGAAAATGCGTGAACTTTTGCAAAAGGAAGATTGGGACGGTTTGGTTCAGCTTGCAAAAGAGCAAGAGCGCGAAGGGGCTCATATTCTTGATGTTAACGTTGATTTTGTAGGACGTGATGGCGTTCGGGACATGCATGAGCTTGTGTCAAGGTTAGTCACAAATGTAAAGATTCCCTTGATGCTTGACTCAACAGAATGGCAAAAAATGGAGGCAGGATTAAAACTTGCTGGTGGTAAATGCATACTAAACTCTACAAATTACGAAGATGGCGAGCCTAGATTCCTTAAAGTTCTCGAACTGGCTAAAGTTTACGGTGCTAGCGTTGTCATCGGAACTATTGACGAGGAAGGAATGGCTCGAACAGCAGAAAAAAAAACTGCCATAGCTCGTCGTGCTTACAAGCAAGCAATTGAGTTTGGTATAAAGCCTCATGACATTTTCTTCGATCCTTTAGCCTTGCCTATTTCAACCGGCATAGAGGAAGATAGGCGAAATGCGGCAGAAACGATCGAAGCAATTAAGCAAATCCACAAAGAAATGCCCGACGCAAATATAATTCTCGGTATATCCAATATATCTTTTGGCTTGGTACCTGCGGCTCGCATTGTACTAAATTCTGTTTTCTTACATGAATGCGTGCAGGCAGGAATGAACTCGGCAATTGTCAACGCTTCAAAAATACTCCCATTGAGTCGTTTTAGCGAGCACGAAATCGAGGTAGCGCTTGATCTAATATACGACAGAAGGCGATTTAGCGATGGAGTGTGTATCTACGATCCACTGGCGGAATTTACAAAGCTTTTCGAAGGGAAGAATGCAAAATCAATTAAGGCAGAAACAGAAAATCTTTCATTAGAAGAGAAGCTCAAAAGGCACATAATTGACGGTGAAAAAATCGGGCTTGAGGAAAATCTTAAAAAAGCGCTGGAAAAATACTCTCCACTCGACATAATAAACGATATTTTACTTGATGGAATGAAGGTTGTTGGCGATCTGTTTGGCGAAGGGAAAATGCAACTTCCGTTTGTTCTTCAGTCAGCTGAAGTGATGAAAGCTGCTGTGAAGTTTCTTGAGCCTTTTATGGAGCGGGTAGAAGGAGTTTGTAAGGGTACAATGATTCTTGCCACTGTAAAAGGCGACGTTCACGATATTGGCAAAAACTTAGTTGATATAATTTTGACGAACAACGGCTACCGAGTTATCAATCTCGGCATAAAACAGCCGATAGAGAACATTCTTAAAGCATACGAAGAACATAAAGCTGATGCGATCGGCATGAGCGGACTTTTAGTGAAATCAACCTTAATAATGAAAGAAAATCTAGAGGTGATGAACGATAAAGGTATAACCGTACCAGTTATCTTGGGCGGTGCTGCTTTGAATAGAAAGTATGTCGAGGAAGAACTAATACCCCTTTACAAGGGTAGGCTCTTTTATGCAAAAGATGCCTTCGACGGGCTTCGTGCCATGGATTTAATCACCGGACATAGTCAAGATAAACAACCCAAACTAGCAAAGCAAAACGGAAAAGAGGAACTTTTGGCTGAGGAAGCAAAGCTTGGTAAAAAAATTATTCGTTTTTCAGCTAGGTCCAAACAAGATACGACTCACACAACACGCTCTTTCGTCTCAACAAATGTTCCAATTCCGAAGGCTCCTTTTTATGGCTCGAAAGTGGTCGAAATAAAGGATTTAAGTAAAATTTTTGCCTTCATCAATGAAACGGCTCTTTTCAAAGGGCAATGGCAATTTAAGCAAGGAAGACGCTCAAAAGAGGAATATGAGGAGTTTTTAAGGAAGGAGGTTTATCCTAAGTATAACGAACTAAAGGCGCAAGCAATTCGTGAACGATTGCTTGAAGCTAAATTGGTTTATGGTTATTTTCCTTGCCAGTCTGAAGGAAATGATTTGATAATTTATCGAGATGACGAAAAAACCGAGTGGTTACGCTTTACTTTTCCAAGACAGCCTCTTACGCAAAGAGGAAGTCAAAATTTGTGTATAGCTGACTTTTTTGCACCAAGAGAGAGTGGAAGAATTGATGTTGTGGCATTCCATTTGGTAACGATGGGAAAGAGGGCTTCCGAACACTCCGCAAAGCTTTTTAAAGCAAATAACTACAAAGAATATCTGCTATTTCATGGGCTTTCTGTTGAAGCAACAGAAGCACTTGCTGAATACTGGCATAAACGAATTCGAGAAGAGTTGGGAATCGCAGATGAGGATGCTGATTCCATAGAAAAACTTTTCAAGCAAGGATACCGCGGCGCTCGCTTTAGCTTCGGCTATCCCGCATGTCCAAATCTTGAAGACCAGGCAAAGATATTTGAACTTTTGCAGCCAGAAAGAATCGGTGTTGAGCTGACAGAAGAATTTCAACTAAATCCAGAGCAATCAACTTCCGCCATAATCACTCATCATCCAGAAGCTAGGTATTTTAATATCGAAGGATGAAGAATGTGGCTATGTTGCAAAAGTTAAATGCTTCTTCAACGCACTAGGAAGTTAGTTAGGCTAACACGATAAGCAATCTTCATACAAATTTCAAACTTTGCGATCATTGTTAACATGAGTTATTAGATGTCGGATTCATAGTATTCTAAACCGAGGTGCGTTATCAATTCTTCTCCTCTTAAATATCTTAAAGTGTTTTTGAGTTTTTTAAGTTGAATAAAAAGATCATGCTCGGGATAAAGCCCGGGTGCCGTCTGTGGTGACTTGAAATAAAAGGAAAGCCACTCTTGCACCCCTTTCATTTGTGCTCGCTGAGCTAGGTCTAGAAAAAGAGCAAGGTCTAAGACTAAAGGTGCGGCAAGAATGGAATCTCGGCAGAGAAAATCTATTTTTATCTGCATTTTATAGCCGAGCCATCCGAAGATATCAATGTTATCCCAACCTTCTTTATTATCACCTCTCGGAGGATAGTAGTTTATTCGGACTACATGTGAAAATTTGCCATAGAGTTCCGGATAAAGTTCCGGTTGGAGAATCGCGTCGAGAACAGAAAGCTTAGATTCTTCTTTCGTTCGGAAGTTTTCAGGGTCATCTAGCACTTCTCCGTCTCTATTTCCTAAAATGTTAGTTGAATACCAACCTTCAAGACCGAGCATTCGTGCTTTCAATCCCGGCGCGATTATGGTTTTCATTAAGGTTTGTCCTGTCTTGAAGTCTTTTCCGCAGATAGGAACGCGTTTAATTTCCGCAAGCTCGGTAAGAGCTGGTATGTCGATCGTCAAGTTGGGAGCACCGTTGGCAAATGGGACACCTGACTTTATGGCGGCATAAGCATAGATCATCGAAGGGGCAATTTTCGGATCATTGTCGTAAAGGCCTTTTTCAAATGCTTCAATTGAAGAATGAACTTCGGAAGGTTCTAAGAAGGCTTCCGTCGAGGCAGCCCAGATCATCACAAGTCGCTCACAACCGTTTTCCGTTTTGAAACGAGCAATGTCTTCCATTAGAGCTTCAGCAAGCTCCATTTTGTTTTTTGCTTTTTTAACATTGTTACCGTTTAGTTTTTTTACGTATTCTTGCGAGAAAACAGCAGGCATTGGTTTTAGAGACTGGAGCTGTTCTCTTAAATCCTCAATTAGTTGTTTTTCCAGAACTCCCGCTTTTAGAGCAGCTTCATAAGCTGAATCTGGAAAAATATCCCAGGCACCAAAGACCAAGTCATTTAGATCGGCTAAAGGAACGAAATCCTTGATTTTTGGAAAGCGATTTTCAGTCCTCTTTCCGAGACGAATTGTTCCCATCTGGGTCAAAGAGCCTATAGGTAAAGCCATCCCCTTGCGAACAGCTTCTACACCTGCGACAAAAGTCGTGCTGACTGCTCCTAGTCCAACTAACATAATGCCTAATTTTCCTTCGGCGGGTGCAATCTCGACACCTTTTCTCATTTTCTAAAGATACCTCTTTCAATTCAGAAAATATCAGAAGAAAGAAAATGATAACTTTGCCGTAGCCAGTTAAGCAAACCTTAAGTTTAGGGATTCCACAGATACTTGTCTAAATCGCAAAAACCTTTTTCATCGAATTCGATTCCTTCTTCTTCTAGCATTTTTTGCTGAAGATTTACTGGGATGGTCAGTTTAGCGGTTGAGCAACCGCCTCTTGAGTTTATCACTCTATGCCATGGTACTTTATCTTCTTCGGCTAGCCTCATGACAAAACCAACTTTGCGAGGAGTGTATTCTTCTCCCAAAATCCTTGCAATTTGACCGTAAGTCATCACTCGTCCGTAGGGAATTTGTCTTACAAGTTCATAAACTTTTTCACGATAAGTTATATCTTTGATTGTTTTTGAAGCCATGTCTGATGCTCATCTAACCATCTTCTAGCTTTTTCAAATTGCTTAAACTTTTTTTCGTCCTTTTTGAATTCCTTTGTATGAACAAGTCTTTTTCCATTCTGATAAGATGCGGGGTGTTTTATATGCAGAATTTCATGATACATTACATATTCGAGAACGTATAGGGGCACCTTTTCGTTGTCGAGGATCTTGCTGATGGTTATTACTTTTCCTGTTAGGCTACAGCAACCAAGTTTTCTGTAGGTTTTTCTTGATGACCATTTAATTACAGGTTTTGGAATTTTGTTATCAAAGTATTTTTTATTCAGATTTTCAAAAATTTCCTCAAGATTGTAAATCTGGCCTTTTGGGTTTGGTTCTACGACGTTTTCTAGTTTTATTCTGTTTTGCTCTAAAAATTCTTCGTAGGTTGCAATGTCTTTTTGAGAAACTTTTTTCTTCAGTAATTTTGCCACAAGCATTCTTGCGAGAGTTTTATGGATTTTCAAAGGAGCATTTTCAATAAAGCTGGCAAGCCTCACCGTGACATAACCATCTTTGACCTTGATTTTGTGCCTTAATCCTTTGTATGGATAAAATGTGATGCTAACTTTTTTGAAACTAAACGCTTTAAGAGCTTCTTCGTAAAAGCTTTGTATGAGCTGCTGTTTAACATTTTTTGTTGACTTTGCGTTCATAAAATGTTATCAAAAAGAAAGCATAGACTAAGCTTAAGAGAAGGGACAAGTATGCTTAGTCACAACACAAAAAGAAAAGAAGAGTTTCCTGATAGTCGAGGGCGAGCGGTTTTATCTGCTGTTATACACGAACATTTGTTGACGGGCGAGCCGGTTGGGTCGAAAACGATCGCAGAGAAGTTTTCGTATAGTTACGGCTGGAGTCCTGCTACCATTCGTAACGTTATGAGCGAGTTAGAAGATGCGGGTCTTTTGGAACAGCCTCATACCTCCGCAGGTAGAGTTCCAACCGATGAGGGTTATCGCTTTTATGTAGATAACTTGCTGGGTGTTCTGAAGCTAACAGAAGAAGACTTAAGACTTATAAATGAGTATCTAAGCGATGAAGATGACCCGGAAAAATTGATGGAGAAATCCTGTTTACTTCTTTCCACTATTTCTGAAAATGTCGGTATAGTTGCCTTGCCAAGTATGTCAAATGATTTGCTTGAACACATTGAGTTTTTCAATCTTTCCGACAAAAGAATACTAGTAATGATGATATCGTCTCCTAACATTGTTCACAATAAGATAATAAGGCTAGAAGAGAATATCTCACAGGAAGAGCTTAATAGAACTGCTCGTTATCTTAACGCTGAGTTTAGAGGGAAAAGTCTCATAGCCATTCGCAATGAAATCTTACGTTTGATGCATGAAGAGAGAGCACTTTTTGATAAATTGCTTCAAACAGCCATAATTCTCTGCTCTCAAAGCATTGAAAATGACGAGCTTGGACAAGTGTATGTTGAAGGAACGGCAAACATACTGTCAAAGCGGGACTTTAACTTTGAACAGCTTCAAGCGTTGCTAAAAACATTTGAAGAAAAAACTCGGCTAGTTAGGATTCTCAATGAATGTATTTCTAGTGATGTTTCTAACAAAGACGTGAAGATAATGATAGGTAAAGAGAATCTCGCTCCTTCAATGCAAAACTGTTCTTTAATTACCACTTCATACAGGATTGGAAGTGGTGAAGCTTTTGGGACTATAGGCGTTGTAGGTCCTACCCGTATAGAGTATGCGAGGGTAATTTCTGTGGTTAGCTATGTTGCTCGTCTTCTTGAGAAGTTGATGAGTAGAAAAACTTAAAATCAACCTCCGAGGAGATAAGGAAATATGGAAAAAAAGGATGTCCCCTTAGATGAATTCATTAAAGAGTTAGAAGAAAAGGAAAGAAGCTTGTCAATAGACGGAATCAATTCTGTAGAGTTAGAAATAGAAGTCTATGAGGATGATAAAACCTTCCTCGAGGATTCTTTGTGGTTCGACAGAACCTTGGAGATCAAAGACCAGAAAGCGGAAAAGAAAACTTTTCATTTTGAGAGTCAACTTCAAAAAGAGCGCGAAGAGCTCGATCGCCGGATAAAGGATTTCGAAGCCGTTAGGAAGCGGTTTGAAAAAGAAAAGGCAGAAATAACCAGTAAGCTGATGATAGATGTTGCTAGGAGACTTCTTCCTGTAGTTGATAATCTTGAAAGGGCTATTGAATCCTCGCAAAGGAACTCTTATCTTACCAGAGAGTTTCAAGGCTTTCTAGATGGCATCATAATGGTAAATCAGCAGCTTTATGAGATACTTGCTGAAATGGGAGTCGAGCCTATAAAGACCGTAGGCATGCCATTTGATCCACACTTTCATGAAGCTATAGAAGTAGAAAAAAACAGTGAGTTTCCTAACAATACCGTAGTTTCTGAATTTCTACGCGGCTACAGGATAGGTGACAAGGTTATTCGACATGCTTTGGTTAAGGTTTCTGTAAATGAGAATTTTAATGTTTGAAGCTTTATTCTTAAAAGGCTTAAAAGGCGTTTTTAGATTTGGCTTATGAGCAAGATAATAGGTATTGATTTGGGAACGACTAATTCTTGTGTTGCTTTTATGGAAGGCAGCACCCTGCAGATTATCCCAAATAGGGAAGGTGCTAGAACGACGCCTTCCGTAGTAGCCTTTACCGAAAAAGGTGAAAAATTAGTCGGACAGATAGCTAAAAGGCAAGCTGTAACAAACCCAAACAATACGTTATACGCCGTTAAAAGGCTAATAGGGCGCAAATTCAATTCTCCTGAAGTTCAGAAGATGCGTGAGACAGTCCCCTTTGAAATTGTTGAGTCGGCAAATGGGGATGCTCACATTCGGGTTCTTGATAGAGTCTATAGTCCTCCCGAAATTTCAGCAATAGTCCTTCAAAGACTCAAGTCTGCGGCAGAAGATTTCTTGGGTGATAAAGTTACTGAAGCGATAATCACAGTGCCGGCTTATTTTGACGATGCGCAACGTCAGGCTACTCGCGATGCCGGTAAAATTGCGGGTTTGAAGGTTGAAAGAATTATAAATGAACCTACGGCTGCCGCTTTAGCTTACGGTTTCGGAAAAGGGAAAACAGAAAAGGTAGCTGTTTATGATCTTGGAGGAGGCACCTTCGACATAACGATTCTTGAAATAAACGACGGGGTTTTTGAGGTGCTTTCGACTTCGGGAAATACTTTTTTAGGTGGCGAGGATTTTGATGAACGTATAATTGGCTGGCTTGTGGAAGACTTCAAGAAAGAGCATGGAATAGACCTTCGTCAAGACCGTTTGGCACTGCAAAGACTTAAGGAAGCGTCCGAAAGGGCTAAATGTGAACTTTCCAGTGTGACAGAAACAACCATAAATCTTCCTTTTATTGCTTCTGATTCGACAGGACCTAAACACATCAATAAGGTTTTGACTAGGGATAAATTTGAAGAGCTAGTCAAAGACCTTGTCGAATCAACCATAGAGCCGTGTCAAAAAGCTCTGTGGGATGCAAAATTAAAGCCTGCTGATATAGACAAAGTTATTTTAGTTGGAGGTCAGACTCGTTCGCCTATTATTGCTCGGACCGTTAAAGAAATCTTCGGTAAAGAACCTTCAGCCGAGATAAATCCTGATGAAGTCGTTGCCATGGGAGCAGCTATACAAGGTGCTGTTTTGGCAGGCGATGTTAAGGATATAGTTTTACTCGATGTTTTACCGCTTTCTCTCGGATTAGAAACCCGTGGTGGTCTTTTCGTTAAGCTCATCGAAAGGAACTCTACCATACCGTTGAAAAATACAATGGTTTTCACAACGGTAGTTGACAATCAGCAATCGGTTGAAATACACATTCTCCAAGGTGAGCGCGAAATAGCTCGGGAAAATCGGTCTTTAGGAAAATTTGAGCTTGTAGGAATACCACCCGCTCCAAGAGGGGTTCCTCAAATTGAGGTTACTTTTGAAGTTGATGCAAACGGGATATTGCATGTTTCAGCCAGAGATAAATTCACGGGTTTAGAGCAAGCTATGCAAATAACACCTTCTTCAGGGCTTTCTCCTGATGAAATAGAGCGGTTGATTATTGAAGCTGAAGCTTCAGCCGAAAAGGATCGAAAAGAAAAGGAGCTTATACTACAAAGAAACCGTCTTGACTCACTTATTAAAAATACTCGTAGAACGCTAGCAGAATTCGGTAAGGGCTTGCCTAGCGAGAAAATAAAGCAGGTCAGCTTTATTTTAAGTGATGCAGAAGAAGTTTTGAGTTCGAGCGATTTGGAAATAATCAAACAAAAAATGCTTGAGGTTGAGGAAGTTGCTGCTGAGCTTACGACTCTTCTCATAAGTTCTCACTCATAATCGTTTGAAATAAGTTTTACTGCTATTAAAATAGAATTTGACCTTCTTTGAGAGGGCTTATGAGAAAGGACTATTACGAAGTTCTAGGCGTCTCACGAAGTGCAACTGCAGATGAGATAAAAAAAGCGTACCGAAGACTCGCCGTAAAATATCATCCTGATAAAAACCCAGGTGACAAGCAAGCAGAGGAAAGATTCAAGGAAATTCAAGAAGCTTATTCAATTCTGTCAAATCCGGAAAAAAGAGCAAGTTATGACAAATTTGGACATGCTGGAGTAAACGGACAAGGGTTCTCTGGATTCTCGACAGATGCTTTTAGTGACATTGAAGATTTCTTCTTTAGCGTTTTTAACGATGATATTTTCGGATTTACAGGCTCTAGGCGATCTAGTAGAACGCGTGCTGAACGCGGAGCAGACCTTCGCTATGATCTGGAAATAACGCTTGAAGAAGCATTTAGCGGGGTTGAAAAGCAAATCAAGTTGCCTAAGCTTGTTCTTTGTGTTGATTGTGGTGGAAGTGGTGCTCGGAAAGGGTCTTATCCGGAAGTTTGTCTTACTTGTAGAGGAACGGGAAGCGTTCGCTATCAGCAAGGCTTCTTTACGGTCGCAAGAACTTGTCATAATTGCCTTGGTGCAGGGCAGATTGTAAGGGAAAAGTGTGAGGCTTGTGATGGAAAAGGCAGAGTGAAGAAGGAGAAAACTCTTGAAGTTAGTATTCCAGCCGGTGTTAATTCTGGTTCGAGAATTAGAATTAGAGGAGAGGGTGAAGAGGGCAGGAACGGCGGAGCGCCTGGGGACTTGTTCATTGTGATTCAAGTAAAGGAGCATGAGCGGTTCGTAAGAGAAGGTGATAATCTTTACACTTCCGTTCCTATTTCATTTTCCCAAGCAGCACTGGGTGCCCAACTTAAAATAAAAGGCTTAGATGGGCAAGAAGAAACATTAAAAATTCCCGCAGGTACACAAACAGGCACTGTTTTTGAAATCAAAGGAAAGGGTATGACTGCGTTTGGTGGAAATCATAGAGGTAGCCTTTTTGTTGCAGTTAAAGTTATAACCCCAACGAATTTAACTAGAGAGCAAAGAAAGCTCTTTGAAAAACTTGCCGAGATCGAGAATAAAAACTTAGAAGAAGAGTCTTTGATAGAAAAAGTCAAACATTTTTTTGACTAGGGATTCGATTCTATTATCTCAAGACTTTTCTTAGTGTGTTCAGATTTCCGTCTGTTTGTGCGGGTTTAAGTCCTAGAATAGTTGCTAAGATGTTGTAAATATCCACGTTTTCAAAGGGTTCTACGATTTTTCCTTTTTTGAAAGCTTTTCCTTGTGCTATAAAAATGGCTCTCATCGAGGCAAGTTGATTATCGTAACCATGTGCGCCTCGAATTTGGTTGTATTCAGGTCTATTTTTTTGAGATTCGTATCTTTCGCGGGAAGTCATAAACCAACCTTCATCGGCTAGACAAATTATTGGAGCAATTCTCGGGCTGGCTTGATAACGAAATCTTGAAGGAATTTCTTCCTTTTTCCAGCATTTCGCATTAGCTATAGATTTCAAGTTTTCGGCAATTTTTTCCTTTTTTCCTTCTTTTGGAAAAATCTGAACAATTTCGCCGGTCCAAAGAATCCTCTCAGTTAAGTTTTGATCCAGGTAATCGTCAAGAAAAATGACTTGGTTGGGCTTAACCTCTGCCATTCCGTGGTCTGAAACTATTATCAAGTTAACTTTTCCATAGACTTTACGTTCTTTTAATCCGTTAACTAGATTCCGAAGCTGTAGATCAACCCGTTTTATTGCATTTGCGACGCAATCCGAATTAGGACCGCATCGGTGACCCGAAGAATCTGGTTCATCGAAGTAGAGAATAAGCAGTTGAGGGCGTTTTTCTACTGGAAGGTCAAGCCAGCTCAAAATGGTTGCTACTCTTTCCTCGTAAGGCACTTTTTCATCGTAAGTTTTCCAAAATGTAGGCCTTATTCCCTTTATTTCTGCTTCTGTTCCTGGAAAGAAGAAAGCAGCGGTTTTTATCCCTTGTTTTTCTGCTGTAACCCAAATTGGTTCGCCGAGCCACCAGCGACCATTCTGGACTTCTTCTCGTTTGTTTAGGCTGAAAATGGTTCCAAAATCATATATGTTATTTTCAATTATTCCGTGATTTTCTGGATAAAGACCAGTTGCTATGGAATAGTGGTTAGGGAAGGTTTTAGTTGGAAAAACAGGAACTAGCCACTTTGCTCGAACACCTCTTCTAGCTATCTCAAGAAGTGTCGGTGGTTTATATTTTTCTATGTAATCTGCACGAAAACCATCTAAAGAAACCAGAATGACTGTAGGTTTTAAATCCTTTATTTGTGCTAAGGAAAAGCTGGTTAGTAGAATGATGAGCAATAGGCTTTTAATGATTTTACTCATGTTCCACCAGACTCCTTGCTATTAGGCCTAAACCGCCTGCTAGAAGTAAAAGCATTATTAGCGTGTTGAAAAGGCTTGTAGGCTGAAAATAAATATTTAGGTTCATTAAAACACCGACAAAAATTATTAGAACGCCTATGAAGACAAGTATCCATCCGATAATTGACTTTCCATTGAAAAAAAGAAAAGCAACGCCAAAGGTTAAAGGAAGAAGCGATAAGCCAAAGGTATTGTACCCCCAAAGATTCCAAAAACCAGTCGTTACAACTACTCTGTTTGTAAGTAGATATGCTCCAATGACTGTCATTGCTAAGCCTAGAAAAAACTCCAGAAAACCGCCTTGCGTGCCTCCCGGACCAATGAATTTTTCCTTTATATGCACTTTTTGACTCAACTCCCTTGTTTTGTGTGTTCTTTGTAGGCTAGGAAGCCCTCTGCTGAACGTTCATGTATTATTTCAGGCTTATGGTATTTCCAAAAAACTTCAAACTCTTCATCGCTCATTTCAGATTTTTCAGCACGGACCTTTTCCTTCAGATAGTTTTCGATCCATGCTCTAACTTCTGGATTACGATTCATCAATGTTCTTGCGCCGTGTGTCAAAGCATCTGTTTTCATTGTTTCACCTCGTATGTTACAATCACCCTAAGAAAATTTTTAGGAGCATCTTGTGAAAAAGCTAGTTTTACTTATCACTTTCCTTTTTAGTTTGTCACAAATTGGTTTTTCGTCGCAAGCAGTTTCGAGGGGATTAGAAGTTCCCTTTGTAAACAAGAAACTGGCCAATGGCTTAGAAATTATAGTTTTGCAAGACCGTTCCGTTCCGCTTGTAACGGTTGAGGCGGTTGTTCGCAATGGTTCTTTTACTGAGCCACCTGAATTAAACGGGCTATCTCATCTTTATGAGCACATGTTTTTTAATACAAATCGTGCAATAGAAATTTTCAGATGTGACTTTTTTAACTCGCTTGGAAGAAGCGATCTTTACTTAAGCAATAATTGCCCCGCTGCGATGAGGTATAGAAATCAAGTAGGTGACGTTAGCTACCTTCGAACAATTGATGAAATAGGTTTTTTGCGGAATGGTTCAACTCATGAAGAGCACGTAAACTATTACTTTTACACTACAAGTAAAAATCTTTCTACAATGATGCGATTGATGCGCGATGCACTCGTTTATCCATCTTTTAACGAGGAGGAGCTGAGAAAGGAGATTCAAATAGTTTTAAGCGAGCTTGACCGACAAATGTCAGAGCCGGGTTACTATCTTGAAAGGACAATGATGGATAAACTTTTTTACAAATATCCAAGTCGCAAAAATCCTGGGGGAACACGCGAAACAGTTGCAAGTGCTACAGTTGAAAAGATGCGTCTTATTCAATCCAGGTATTATGTTCCTAACAACACGGCCTTAGTGATTACTGGCGATGTTGATCCAGAAGAAGTCTTCAAGCTTGCCGAACAGCTTTTTGGAAGCTGGCAAAAGGGTGAAGACCCCTTTGTAAAGTATCCGCTAGTTGAGCATCCGCCTTTGCAAAAGAGCGAAGCTGTGATTTTGACTCAAGACGTAGATAACGTCATTGTCCAATTCGGCTGGCATGGGCCTTCTATCGGTAAAGATGATGCATCAACCTATGCTGCTGATGTTTTTTCTTTCATCGTTGAACAACCAAGTTCTAGACTGCAGAAGGCTTTGATAGATTCAGAGCTTGCAACAAGCTTAAACGTCCATTATTACACGCAACGCAACGTCGGTCCCATAAGAATAACAATGATTACTTCGGTCGAAAAAGCTAGGCAGGCTATCAAGAAACTTAAAGAAGAAATAGCTAGCTTCATGGATGAAAAATACTTTACAGATGAAGAGTTAGAAAACGCAAAAGTATTGCTTGAGGCTGAAAATCTTTATCGTAGAGAAAAACTAAGTGAGTATACTCACGAGTTAGGCTTTTGGTGGGCAGCAACCGGCACAGAATATTATCGTAATTACTACAAAAACCTGCGCGCCGTATCTAGACAAGATATAAGTCGTTACATTTCTACTTATATTCACAAGAAACCATACGTTGTCGTGGTGATGTTGTCAGCCGAAAATCAGAAGAAGCTAAATCTTACTGAAAAGGATTTACTAGGGGATTAGTTATGAAAGAAACAGTATTTCTAGTTCTTTTTCTGCTTTTTTATAGTTTTACATTTTCTCAGCAATTGGCTCAGTCAGAACCTGTAAATTCTAAAACACAGGAATTTCAATCTGTATCAGAATTTGAGACAACAAACGGCTTGAAGGTAATTGTCAAGCCCCGTCCTACCACGGCAACCGTTGCTGTTGGGCTTTTCGTGAGAGGAGGTGTTAGGAATTTAACACCAGAAACTACTGGCATAGAAAATTTTGCTCTTTCAGTAGCTATCGAAGGAAGCAAAAATTTTCCAAGGGATGTCCTTAAACGTGAGCTTTCAAGAATAGGAAGCTCAATAAACGTGGAAGCCAGTGAAGATTTCAGTGTGATCTCTCTGGTCAGCACAAAGACTAGCTTCAGCAAGTCATGGCAAATCTTTAGCGATTTAATTATAAATCCAGCTTTTGAAGATAAAGACTTATCAATTGTTCGTGAACGAATTTTGACCATCTTGAGAAGTAGAAGCATCAGTCCAGATAATTTTCTTGATGTTCTTCAGAGAAGATTTATTTATGAGGGGCATCCATACGCAAACGAGCCGCTTGGAACGATTGAAAACATAAATCGTTTCACGCTTAAGGACGTGCAGGATTATTATCGGAGGATTCTCCAGACTTCTCAACTACTTTTGGTTTTTGTCGGAGACGTTGATGTTGAAGATGTAAAGAAAAGAGTTGCAGAGACCTTCGGAAAACTTCCGAAAGGAGATTATAGACAAAAACCTTTACCTGCTTTGAAATTTGATAAACCTACTTTAGAAGTAGTCGAGAGAAATGTTCAGACAAACTACGTAAGAGGTGTCTTTGCAGCTCCTTCACCGTCTGACCCTGATTACTATCCTATGAAGGTTGCGATTTCGCTTCTTCAATCTCGCTTAAATCAAGAAATTCGTCTGGAGCGACAGCTTTCTTATGCTCCAGACGCTTCAATGAATGACAACGAAGCCAATACAGCAAGTATTTATGTAACGGCCGTGGATGCTAATCAGGCAGTTGAGCTTATGTTGAAGGAAATTTTGAAGTTGCGGCGGGAAACGCTTGATGAAAACAGCTTCGTAGGATTTCCAGGATTTTTCTCGACGATGTATTATCTACGGCTTGAAACGAACGCTTCTCAGGTTGGTGAGCTTGGAAGATATGAGCTTATCGGAGGAGGCTGGCGTAATTCTTTGATGTTTCTAGAAAGAATAAATCAAGTAAAGCCGGCAGACGTTCGCCGTGTCGCTCAAAAGTATATGAGAAACATTCGTTTCATTGTGGTCGGTAACTCAAAGTCAATAGATGAAAAGGTATTTCTTAACCAATAGCTGAAGAGTTTCCGATGGTTGCATTACTTTCCTTCAGGTTTTTGAGTTTTTTGATGCCCTCTAGGTCTTTTATACCAAGGTTCTCAAGCTCTGAAAGAAGGTTCATAAAAATTCTTGCCGTTGCGTAGGAGTCATCGTCGGCACGATGTAGATTTTCGATTTCTATCGAATAGTAGTTTGCAATTGTCTTCAGGCGATAATTTTCAAGCCCAGTGATAAGTTTTCTTGAAAGCTGAACCGTGCAAAGACTTGGATTTAGGAGCTGATAACTTTCATAAGTTCTGCCAATTTCATAGTTTAATAACCTAACATCAAATCGGGTATTATGAGCAACTAGAATCGAGTCATCAAGAAATTCCAAAAAGTCTGAAATCAGTTGCTCAAAGACTGGCGATTTTTCGACCATTTCATCGGAAATGCCGGTAAGTTCTTTTATGAATTTCGGCACGGGAGTTTGCGGATTTACGAGACTATGAAACTTGCCTATTATCTGCCGATTTTTGATTTTGTAGGCTCCAATTTCAAGAATTCTTCCCGGGGGGAATTTCGAATCAGTTGCTTCTATGTCTAAAACTACGAAACTCGATTCAGAAAGTATGTAGTTTCTTTTTTCAAGTGGGATATATTCTATGAAGCCATCTTTTACGACTATTCTTGGGTCTTTTCCTGACAACTCTTCTGCAAATTGCTGAGCTTGGTCTTTAGAGGATATATTGGCAAATCTTTTAGCGAATTTCATCACAGAAGTTCTACCGCCAAAAGAGCGAAGTAACTTAATCGCTTCAACTATTTTTTCAGAATTTGAGATAAGGTTACGGTGTAAAAGCATCTTTTGTTATTGTGAAACTCTAAGAATCAGATGTCAAAGAGGAAGGCTTTGCGAGATTGGATTTTAATGTTTCTATTGGGTAAAATCTCTTGATTACTTATGGGCGAGATAGACATTTTGCGGCATTTTCGCAGTGCAGGAGCACTTCTTGAAGGACATTTTATTTTGTCAAGTGGGTTACATAGCCCGATTTATCTTCAATGCGCTTTAGCCTTACAGAAGCCTTCAGAGGCGAGAATTTTTGGCAAGCTTATTGCGGAAAAATATTTGAACGAACAAATCGAAACCGTAGCGTCGCCTGCTATCGGTGGGCTAATAATAGGTTTTTTAGTGGCAGATGCTTTGAATGCAAGGTTTATATGGACGGAAAGAGAAAACGGTAAAATGACTTTAAGGCGTGGTTTTTCAGTTAAGAAAAACGAGCGAGTTTTGGTCGTTGAAGATGTGGTAACTACGGGTGGTTCTACGCGAGAGTGCATCGAAGCTTTGCGCGGTGCGAAAATCATTGGTGCAACCTCGATAATTGATCGATCTTATGGGACAGCGGATGTCGGCGTGCCTAGGACGTGGTTAGTTTCAATGAATGTTCCGGTTTATGCCCCTCAAGAATGCCCTTTGTGCGTAAAAGGAATTCCTGCTATAAAGCCAGGAAGTAGAAGATGAACTTCAAGCTTTTGATTCAATACGACGGGACGGATTTTCACGGCTGGCAAATTCAGAAGAATAAGCGCACTGTCCAAGGTGAGCTTCAGAGAGTGTTATCTTTGCTCGAGGGTAGTAGAGTGTATGTTTGTGGTTCTGGTAGAACTGATGCCGGTGTTCATGCCGAAGGGCAAGTCGCAAACGTAAAGATGACAAAATCTTTTACGGCGGAAAAGCTTAGACAAGCAATAAATGGTAACCTAGGAAAAGACATAAGAGTAATATTCGTTGAAAGGGTTGATGAGCAATTTCATGCGAGGTTTTCTGCTAAAAGTAAAACTTATGTTTATCGTGTTGTTAACTCACCTGTAATGTCGCCTTTTTGGCTAAGATACGCTCTTCACGAGGCAAGAAGTTTGGATATGGAGAAAATCAAACGGGCTGCTGAAATTTTGATTGGAGAGCACGATTGGACGGCGTTTTCTTGCGCAGATGATAAGTCAAGAAGTAAGATTCGCACTATCTTTTCGCTTGACGTTAAAACCCGATTCGACGATAGAGCGCAAGCTAAGATGATAGAATTTTACATAACAGGCAACGGGTTCTTACGCTACATGGTTCGCTCGATTGTCGGAACTTTGCTTGAAGTGGGTTTGGGAAAGCTCGAGACAGACTCTATAAGAAAAGCTTTAGAGACAGGAAACAAAAAGTTTGTAGGTGCTACGGCACCGGCACATGGTCTAACTTTGCTTAGAGTTTCTTATTGAAAATGTTGATTTATCACATTGTAAAGACGGATGAATGGAAGGAAAAGCAGGGTTTTGATCAATATGAGACAGAAAGTCTTCATCGGGAAGGTTTCATTCATTGTAGCTTTAAGTATCAAATAGAAGATGTTTTACGCAAGTATTTTGCCAGGGAAGAAAAGGTTATAATTTTGCATGTTAATCCGCATCTATTGAATGCGGAAGTAAGAGTTGAGCCAACAGCAGAAGGAGAATTTTATCCTCATGTTTATGGCAAAATAAACTTTTCAGCCGTAGTTATGGTTGAAGAAAGGAATCTTTTTTGATGATAAAAAGTTTCGTCGGAGTGGTTGAACCTGATTCTGAAGAATCTAAACTTTTGTCGCAAATTGATCTGTCGAGGCTGCCTAGACACGTTGCGGTAATAATGGACGGTAACGGTCGCTGGGCTAAGATACGTGGTTTGCCACGCATTCGAGGGCATCGTGAAGGAGCTGAATCTGTAAGGGTTCTTCTCGATACAAGTGCAAGGCTCGGTATAAAAGCCCTGACTTTATATGCTTTTTCGACGGAAAATTGGAAAAGACCAAAAGAAGAGGTTTCAGGTTTGATGGAGATGCTCAAGTTTTATCTTGAAAAAGAGCTTGACAATGTGCATAAAAACAACATTCGTTTTCAATCTATTGGCAAAATAAGCCGATTGGATAAAGATATTCAAGAAAGAATTGTCAATGCCGAACAGAAAACTCGCTACAATACAGGAACGATCTTAAGTGTTGCTCTAAATTACGGTGGACGCGCTGAAATCGTCGAAGCTGCACGCAAGGCAATGAGAAGGCTCATCGAAGAAGGTAAAACGCCTGAGGATTTGAGCGAGGATGACATAGAACGAAATCTTTACACTTATGGTTTGCCAGAAGTGGATTTGCTGATCAGAACGAGTGGTGAATTTAGAGTTTCAAACTTTTTACTTTGGCAGATAGCCTATAGCGAAATTTACGTTACGCCTGTTCTTTTTCCTGATTTTCGTCGAGTTGAGTTTCTCAAAGCCATCATTGATTATCAGAAAAGGGAGCGTCGCTTCGGCGGCATAGGTAAGATTACGGGTTGATATGTGTGGAATAGTCGGAATGGCTTATCCTAGATTTTCTCGAGACGAAGTAAAACTTGAGGCTGTGCGCAGAATGAGAGACAAGCTAAGCCATCGAGGGCCTGACGATAAGGGCGAATTCATCGAGTTAGACGGAAAAGTGGGCTTAGGTCACAGAAGGCTTTCAATAGTTGATATCGAAGGTGGCCATCAGCCAATGTTTAATGAAGATAGTTCAATCATTTTGGTTTATAACGGCGAGATTTATAACCATACAGACCTTCGTCAGGAACTTGAGCGCAAAAGTCATTCCTATAGAACTCGGTGCGATACGGAGACTATAATTCATCTTTACGAAGAATACGGAACGGAATGTCTAAAGCACCTTCGCGGCATGTTTGCTTTTGCAATATGGGATAGAAATCTAAAACGAGTGTTTCTGGCACGCGACAGATTAGGAGTAAAACCGCTATACTACTTTCACGGTGAAAATGGTAGTTTGTTTTTTGCTTCGGAGATTAAAAGCCTTCTCGAAGTTATAAAGCCACAGCTAAACTACAGTTCTCTTGCAGAAAGAATGGCAAACCACGGAGCTTGTTCTGATGAAACTCTTTTTAATGGTATCAAGTTGCTGTTGCCGGGTCATTTTCTTTTGTGGCAAGATGGAAAAATTTTAGTTCAAAAATACTGGGACTTAAGCTTTGAACCAAAAACGATAGGCGACGACAGTTTTTTCGTCGAAAACTGGCTAGAACTTTTCCGTCAAAGCGTAAGAATCCGATTGATGTCAGACGTTCCACTAGGGATGTTTCTTTCGGGTGGTATTGATTCATCAGCTATTTGCGCTATGATGACGGAAGAGGCAGGTGAACAGATTAAAACTTTTTCGGTTGGATTTGATGACGATGAAAGCAATGAGCTTCAATTTGCAAGAATCGTGGCAAAGCATTTTCAGACCGATCATCACGAAATCATCGTAACTGGAGAAGATTTTTTCTCTTCTCTTCCTAAACTTATTTGGCAAAATGATGAACCAATAAGCTTTGAGGCTTGCATTCCGCTTTATTTTGTTGCTTGCCTTGCCAGCAAGCATGTTAAGGTAGTTCTTACGGGCGAAGGAAGTGATGAAACCTTAGCTGGATACGCCAGATATGTTAAGGCTATAAAACTTATTGAATACGGTAAAAGATACGAATCTTTGCTACCACTGAAGTTCAGGCAGTTTATAAGGCTACTTCTTGAAAATTCAGACGGTAAACTCTCAAGAACTTTTCTTGTAAGAAAAGCAAACATTGAAGAACTTTTTTTCGATAACTTTGCAGTGTTTAATAGAAAATCACAGGATAAGCTTTTCACAAAAAAAGCAAAAGAAAAGTTACAAGATGCATATTTTCATCAAAAACGCCTTTTGGAAGCTTCTGAGGTCGGAAACATCCTAGATAAACTTCTTTATGTTGATATGAAAACGTATCTTCAAGAACTTCTAATGAAGCAAGATAAAATGAGCATGGCGGCTTCGATCGAATCACGTGAACCTTTTCTCGATCATAATCTAGTGGAATTTTGCGCAAAGATGCCGGCAGAACTCAAGATTCGTTCCGGAACCACAAAGTGGCTTTTGCGGCAGGCAATGAAGAAGAAAATTCCTGAAGAAATCCTGAGTCGTCCGAAGATGGGTTTTCCAGTTCCGGTAAATAAATGGCTAAGAACAAGGTTTAAGAAATTGATCGACGAATATGTGTTAAGCGAAAGAGTAATCAGTCGTGGGGTTTTTAATAAAGAGTACTTGGAGTATTTGACTCGCAGATTTTTGAGTGGAGCAGATGACTCGAGTAAAATTTTTCGGCTTATAAGTTTTGAAATTTGGTATCGGCAATTTATAGAAAATGATTATGTGGCTGGAAAAATTCATTGAAGAACAAATACAAAAAGCTATATCGGAGGGCAAATTCAGCGGGCTTAAAGGTGAAGGTAAGCCAATAAATTTAGATGAATACTTCGCTGCACCAGAAGACGTGCGAGCTGCCTATGCCCTTTTGAAAAATCATAAGATTGTCCCATTGGAAGTGGAGCTTATCAGAGAGATTGGTGAGTTAAAGGAGAAGATGAAAGTTTGCGAAAATGAGCGGCAACTAAAACTTCTCAGCAAATTGCTAAACGAAAAATCAATGGCGCTTTCCATGATTCTTGAAAGAAATCGCTTAGGAAAAAGAAAAAAGTTTTAGGAAGTTATGAACTGGGACGAAAAGTTTTCTTGCGATGAATACGTTTACGGAAAGGAGCCCAACGACTTTTTGGCTTCGGTAATAGATAGACTTCCGCCTTCGTCAAAAGTGCTTTCTCTTTGTGAAGGCGAAGGTAGAAATGCTGTTTTTATGGCTACCAAGGGGCATAGAGTTACAGCCGTTGATAGTTCAAAGGTAGGTCTTGAAAAAGCAAGAAGGCTTGCAGCAGAAAAAGGAGTTGAGATAGAAACAGTTCTTTCAGATGTCACTTTGTATGAGATTGATAAAAACAAATGGGACGCCGTAGTTTCTATTTTCGGGCATCTTCCTCCCAAAAGTCGCCGTAAAGTTCACAGATCAGCAGTAGAGGGATTAAAGCCTTTTGGGGTTTTTATTTTAGAGGCTTATTCTCCTCGTCAGCTTCAATATGGAACGGGCGGACCGAAAGACCCAGAGCTTCTTTATGAGATAGAAGATTTGAAAGAAGATTTGAGCGGGCTCGAATTTGAAATTGCGCGCGAGGTGGTTAGGGAAGTTAGAGAAGGTGTTTTTCACAAAGGTCTAGGATCGGTCGTTCAAGTTTTAGCTTTCAAGCGTATCTAATTATTTGTGGAAAAATTCGACACTTACGAACTTTCCGCTTGCTGAATGAGCATTCATTCAGATATAATTTCAGAAAACGAAAGGAGCAAAAGTTATGGAAGCAAAAATGGAGAAAGATTTTGTAAAGGGTGGTGCCTTTTTGATTGAAGATGTTACGGAAGTTTTCACGCCCGAGGACTTAACGGAAGAGCAGAGAATGATAGGTGAAACGACGCGCAGCTTTGTTGACAGTGAAGTTCTTCCGCAAATTCCCGAAATGGAAAAGCATAACTGGCAAGTTGCTCGTGATTTGTTAAAAAAGGCAGGTGAGCTGGGGCTTTTGGGAGCTACTATCCCCGAAGAGTATGGAGGCTTGGGGCTTGATCAAACAACGGGCGTGGTCATCGCAGAAAATATAGGCCGCAGTGGCGGTTTTGGGACAACCTTTGGAGCACAAACTTCTATCGGGCTTTTGCCGATCCTTTATTTTGGTTCTGAAGAGCTGAAAAAAACTTGGATTCCGAAGATTGTATCAGGTGAGGTGGTCTCAGCCTATTGCCTTTCCGAAGCCGGTAGCGGTTCGGATGCTCTCGGAGCTAAATGTCACGCTAGATTATCAGAAGATGGAAAGGAGTACGTGTTAAACGGCGAGAAAATGTGGATTTCCAACGGTGGATTTGCCGATATCTACATTGTTTTTGCAAAGGTTGACGGTGAGCGCGAAAAGTTTTCTGCATTTTTGGTTGAAAGAAGCGAAAATTGCCGTCCCGGCGCAGAAGAGCATAAAATGGGTATTAAGTCTAGTTCGACTACTCCTTTGATTCTTTCGGATGCGAGAGTGCCTGTAGGAAACATTCTCGGGAAGGTGGGTGATGGTGCGAAAATAGCTTTTAACATCTTAAATGTTGGGCGCTTTAAGCTTGGAGCATCTGCAACGGGTGGAGCGAAGCTTGCGATTCATCAGTCTGTCCGCTATGCAAATGAGCGTCATCAATTTGGCAAGCCTATTTCTTCTTTCGGTGCAATAAAGCACAAGCTAGCTGAGATGGCTATCCGAACTTGGGTTTCTGAAAGCATTACTTACAGAACGGTCGGTATGATTGACGCCTTGATAGGTGATGGAGCTGATACGGAAAGGAAAATGCGTTCGATTGAAGAGTATGCGGTTGAAAGCTCCATAAACAAGGTCTTCTGTTCTGAAGCTCTTGATTATGTAGTTGACGAGATGGTGCAAATTTATGGTGGCTATGGGTATTCGGCTGATTATCCTGCTGAGAAAGCGTATAGAGATGCACGAATAAGCCGAATTTATGAAGGAACAAATGAAATCAATCGAATGTTAATTCCAGGAATGCTTTTGAAACGAGCGATGAAGGGTCAGCTAGAGCTATTTGCAGCAGCAAAAGCGCTTCAGGATGAAATAATGAATCCTGCGCTTTCGTTCGATGAAGATGAGAGCTTGCTTGCTAGAGAATCTAAACTTGCAAAAAATGCTAAGAAGGTAGCCTTAATGATTCTGGGAACTGCAGCGCAGAAATACATGGCTGACATTCAAAATCAGCAGGAGATCCTGATAAACTGCGCCGATATAATCATGAATGCTTACGCTATGGAAACAGCCGTTCTTCGCGCTAAAAAAACAGCAAGTCGAGGTTTCGATGCCTCAAGGCAGATTGACATGGCACAAGTTTTTTGCAACGATGCAATGCAGCGAATAGAAATGATTGCCAGAAACACGATTGCTGCAATGTCCGAAGGTGATGAAGCAAAAATACTTTTAGTCGCATTGAAGCGATTTACAAAAAATAGCTCTCCTGTGAACACGATTGCAGCTCGTCAACGAATTGCTGATGCACTAATCTCGGCAAACGCTTATGTTTTCTAGATCAAAACGCTGAAAAACCTGCCCTGGTGTAGGGCAGGTTTTTTCTTTTCGACTCGAAAGTTGGCAGGAACAGATTTATCCAAGAATTTTTTCTACAACTTACCTGTTTCAGCTGATCATCTAGACTTTGCTTCTTCATACAAATTTTTGGTTTATCGTAGTCTAGTGGAATATAATCTAAAAGTTGAAAAGTGTTACGCAAATTCAAAATCTATATAGCTATTCTTCTTCTTTGTGCTTTTGGCTTTGCGCAAGACAGGAAGGAAGAAGACGAAATAATACGCATCGAGACAAAACTTATCAATGTTCCTGTTATAGTAACTGACACAAGTGGCAAGCCAGTTCTTAATCTTAAGAGAGAAAATTTCGTTATTTATGAAGACGGCAAGAAGCAAGAAATTGCTTCTTTTTCGTTAACGGAAGCTCCTTTTGAGATAGCTCTTCTTCTTGATACTTCAGGTTCGACTCGAAATGAATTGCCTTTAATACGTCGTGCTGCAAGTTACTTTATCTCGTCATTGAGGAAAGATGATAAAGTCGCTATAGTTTCTTTTCAAAGCGTAATTAGAGATGGGAAACAAGTAGCAGTAAGCCAAATTCTAACTGGTCTTACCGAAGAGCGTCTAACTCTTGAGAAATCTTTAGCCAACATCAGCACCAGCGGCGGAACTCCTTACTATGATGCTATGTTGGAAATTCTCAACAAAGTGTTTAACGAAGAACCTACAGAAAAATATCGAGGCAGGCGTGCGATTGTTGCTTTAACCGATGGAGTTGACTCAGTGAGTGTCGCAGATTTTGATGAAGTTCTTGAATTAGTTCAAAAGAAAGGTATTTTGGTCTATTTTATTCAGCTTGATACGAGAGATTTTTTTGAAGAAGGGCTTTTGCAGGATTGTGAAATAGCAACCAAATTTTCGGCTGCACAACTTAGGCGGTATTATAAGCAGTTTGGCGCAAAGTCAAAGGTAGAGAAGACGTATGATTTTTGTTCTCTCGGGTATTTCGAAAGGCTTGCTATTAGCAAGAAACTATATGAAATTGCCGATTATGAAATGCAGCGATTAGCCAAAGAGTCGGGAGGACAAGTTTTTCCTGTAGTTGATTTGAGTGAGGCCAGAAGAGCTTTTAAGCAAATTGCTGAAGCCATTGGTGCAAGTTATAGCTTAGGTTACTACTCGTCAAACGAAAGTAAAGAAAAGACTTACAGGAAAATCAGGGTTGAACTTAGGGGGGTAAGCTCTCCGATGAATTTGCGTTATCGTGAAGGTTACGAAGTTTCCTTTGTTCAGTGATACGCCTTGTCTCAAGTTTGACAGGAAGATTTGACTTTGTAAATAAAAGCCGCTTAAAATTGAAAATTCGAAAAGGGTGAATATGTCAGAAACAGAAAGCATAGCAGCTACCGTTCAAGTGTCTGAAGAAGAAAAAGAA
This sequence comes from Pyrinomonadaceae bacterium, assembly GCA_025054715.1. Taxonomy (GTDB): domain Bacteria; phylum Acidobacteriota; class Blastocatellia; order Pyrinomonadales; family Pyrinomonadaceae; genus J014. The sequence continues at coordinate 50,954 of JANWYH010000002.1, read as the reverse complement.
GATACCGAACTGAAAGGAACAAATGAATCAGTTGAAGAAGAGATAACCTATCATGCAGTTGAAAAAGACGGTGAGATAACCGCCATCTGGGAAATGCAAGGTAGGAAACACCTTCGCACCATTCATCCGCGTTCGGCTGAAGGAAAAAAGATATTATCTCTTTTTGAGACAGCCGCTTGAATGGATTGAAGATAGTACTGTTGGAGTCCTCCAAGATTAGGAAGAAAAGCCTAGATTCTAAATTTGTCCCAATCGCCCCAGACCGCTAGTGTTACTCCAACGGTTTGGATATTTACAAAGAGTGTTCTTCCGTCGGCGGAGAAAGTAGAACCAGCAAACTCGCCACTTATAAAGCCTTCGGTAATGTTTTTTGCAAAGTCTGCTATCTTGCCATTTGGGGTAAGTATCCTTATGTAGTTATCAATGGTTCCACCTTCACCTATGTAGTCGCTATCCTCACAGATGAACAAAAGATTATTTTTGGGGTGAAGACAGATGTTGTCGGGCATATCGAGAATGTCTCTATCGGGAGATTCAAAAATTAAAGTCAGTATTCCTTCATCCTTATTTACGGGTCTGTAGAGCCAGATTTGACCACCTTTATTGTCGCCACCGCTAGTTGAAACAAAATATATTTGCCCTTTGTCATCGCTGTAGATACCTTCTAAGCGAGCAAACACGGCAGCTCCTTTCTTAGCTCCTTGCTTAAAAACTGCAAGCTCATCAACATCGGCTTCTTCTGGATCAGGATCGTCTATGTCAACCCATGTTACTGTAAAGCTTTTACCTACTTTTTGGCCTTTTCTGGTGTCGAAGTTGTCTATGTCTTTCATTTTCAAAATCTGGAGCTTGCCACCTTCTTGGAGTCTTCCGTATCTATTCGGCAGAAAACGGTAAAAGCCAGCCATCTTGTTGTCTTCGGTTAAGTAGATTATGCCTGATTTTCGATCAACGGCAATTGCTTCATGGCAGAATCTTCCCATAGCTTTTAGCGGGATTGGATTTACAGGTGAGTTTGAAGATGCAGGAACTTCAAAGCAATATCCGTGCGGTTTTAAAAAGCCGCCTTGTTTTTGTCCGTCTTTCGTAGTTATTACAGTTTTGCCAAGAGTTGTTTCCTCGCAAGAAATCCAGCTACCCCAAGGAGTCTTACCACCGGCGCAGTTAATCAAAGTCCCACTTAGACTTACAAAGTCTTTGACAAGCTCATTGGTCTTCGTATCTATTATTAGAGTCGTCGTTCCCCCGGCGGCAGATTCATCGTATGGATTTGTCCCGATTGCTGCTGAAGGTTTTGGTATTCTGCCACCTGTTACTTCGTGGTTTCTAACAATTCTAAGCTCTCCTTTTACGAGAAAGGTTGACATTCCGTCGTGAGCTGGTGGTGTCAGATTTCCATCAGACATACGACTTTTGACTTTACCTATGACGTTGTATTGAAAACCTTTAGGAAGTGCTAGGTAAATCTCGCCCGTATTTTTTGCAGGAGTAGGAAACAATTCGCCGAAACCATAAGCTTTCAAATCTGCTACCGAGTTTGTTAAAATAGCTTCAGCCCTTTTTTGAAACCCGCTAAAGGCCAATAAAGCTCCGCTTGTTGCGACACCCTTTAAGAATTCCCTTCTACTAACCATAGCTCTATGATACAACCAGAAGCCAAGATTTGAAATTCAACTTGCAGTGAATTTTCTGTTAAACCGTAAATCTCTTTTTGAATTAGTGGAGCCCTAAATTTCCAGATTTTGAAAAAATGATTGGCGGAAAAGAGCTTTCGATTATACGAACTATTTTAGGAGGGCAAAAATAGAAGAGGCAGTGAAATTTGAGTATCAGTGTTTTCCATACACGGGCAATGAGTTGTGAAGATTTTGAAAAAAATGGATGGGCTAGTTTTAGATGAATTGAATCTGCCACTAGCTTCCAACATCGGCCTTTTTCAACAATTAAACAGGTTTCTGTTGAAAAGTATTTCGTTTTTTATACTCGCTACGGCCTCTTTCATTTCAGCCTTGGTGATTTTTATAATTCATTGTGGTAATCTACGTTTCTAGAAGTTCTTAAACTCTTAAAAAGACTTAAATTAAATAAGGTATGTTTGCTTTGTTACTTTCTTTTCTTCTTTTTTTTCAGACGGTTACTCCTACGCCGACTCCTTCGAGCGTTTTAGAGAGAGCATCGGATTCAAGAACAACAGATTCGAAAGAATTTGAGCCTGTTGTAAGGAAACACTCTATTCGAGTTGGTGGGCGGACGTTGAATTATACTACTATGGCAGGCTACATGCCTATTCGTAACGCTCAAACCGGTGAACTTGAAGCTAGAATTTTTTACATGGCTTACACGCTCGATGATGTGAGGGATGTTTCTAAACGACCTTTAATGTTCTCTTTTAATGGCGGTCCCGGTTCGTCGTCGGTTTGGCTTCACTTAGGTGCTTTGGGACCGAAAAGAGTCCGGATGCTTGATGATGGAATGATGCCGCCGCCACCTTACGAATTGGTTGATAATGAGTATACATGGTTAGATTTTACTGATTTAGTTTTCGTTGATACGGTTGGGACTGGTTATAGCCGAGCCGTTAAACCCGAGTTAGGACAGAAATTTTTCAGCTTGAATGGCGACATCGAGTCAGTTGGTGAATTTATACGGATGTATCTTGTTCGTAATCAGCGTTGGATTTCTCCGATATTTCTTGTTGGTGAAAGTTACGGTTCGACGCGTGTTTCGGGTCTTACAAATCATCTTTTCGAGCGGGGAATAGCTTTAAATGGTATTTTGCTTGTCTCCGCTGTTCTGAATTTTCAGACTTTACGTTTTGCGGATGGAAATGATTTGCCTTTGGTTTTAATTTTGCCGTCCTACACTGCGACTGCATGGTATCATAAAAAGCTTCCACCATCTCTTCAATCAAAGCCACTTGAAGAAGTAGTCGAAATGGCGCGTTTGTTTGCAATGAATGAATATGCACCAGCGCTTATGCGAATTGATCGACTCTCTGCTACAGAAAGGCAGTCTCTTTTAGAAAAAATGAGTAATTTAACTGGGCTTAGTCAGAAATTTATTGAACAGAACAACTTTCGCGTCGAACTTGCGGAATTCAACAAAGAGCTTCTTCGAGAAAAGAGACGGTCTACAGGTAGGCTAGATAGCCGTTTCGTCGGGATTGACAAGGATGCGGCAGGAAGTAGTCCAGATTTTGACCCAAGTCTGACGGCTATTCGGCCGCCTTATACTGCTACCTTCAACGATTACGTTCGCAGAGAACTCGGCTTTCAAACGGATTTGGAGTATTACATTCTTGGTGGCGGTATAGGTCCGTGGAATTGGAATGTAACTAACAACTACGCTGACGTAGCACCTGCTCTAAAAACAGCCATGTCTAAAAATCCTTACATGAAAGTTTTTGTAGCCTGTGGTTATTACGATATGGCAACACCTTTTTTTGCTGCTGAATACACCTTTTCTGCCATGAATCTTGATCCAGAGCTGCGGCGCAATGTAATTTTTGCTTACTACGAAGCCGGACACATGATGTATATTGAGAAAGGTTCTCTTCGTAAACTAAAAGAAGATGCTGCTGCTTTCGTAAATGCAGCATTGAAACGATAGGTTTCGTTGCTAAAGGCGAATTTCATCCAAAAAGCTTTTTCCTTGTTCGAGTTTCAAGCCGAAGTTTTCAGCAATGGTTTGTCCAATATCGGCAAGCGATTCGCGAGTTCCGAGGTTAATGCCTTGTTTTGCTTTCTTACCATAAACCAGCAAAGGCACATATTCGCGAGTATGATCGGTGCCTTTGTAGGTTGGGTCGTTTCCATGATCTGCTGTCAAAATGAGCAAGTCTTCTTCTTGCAAAGCCTCAAGAATTTCTGACAATCGCAAGTCGAAGTATTCCAATGCTTGTGCATAACCTTTAACGTCTCGTCTATGTCCATAGAGCATGTCAAAATCAACTAGATTTGAGAAAATCAAGCCTTCTGACTCTATTTCTTTTAAGGCTCTTATTGTTTGGTCAATGGCTTGGGAATTATTTTTTGCTACAAAGTCTCGTGTTATGCCGACTGCATCGTAGATAGAGGTTATTTTTCCAATTCCAACGACTTCAAATCCCTTATCTTTTAGCATTGGGAGAAGATTATTTTTTGGCGGCGAGACGGCGTAGTCATGGCGATTTTCCGTTCTTTTGAAGTTTTCGGCGCTACTTCCAACAAATGGGCGAGCGATTACGCGTCCAACTTTATGCTCTCCATCAAGAATTCGGCGGGCTATACGGCAGATTTCGTAGAGGCGTTCAACAGGTATTACATCTTCGTGTGCAGCTATTTGAAAGACGGAGTCGGCTGAAGTATAGACTATGGGCTTTCCTGTCTTAATATGCTCCTCGCCAAGCTGCTTTATTATTTCAGTTCCTGAAGCAGGTATGTTTCCTAAGATACCCGGAAGCTTTGCTTCGTATATGAATTTTTCAATAATTTCCGAAGGAAATCCGTTCGGATAAGTTGGAAAAGCCTTTTGCAGAATTATCCCAGTTATTTCCCAATGACCTGTAGTTGTATCCTTTCCATTTGACTTAAGAGCGCATTTTCCATAATTTCCTGCGGGTGAAGAGACGGGTGGCAGGCTCTCAAATGCTCTTATATTAGCTAGTCCTAATTGCCTTAGATTTTCGAGTTTAAGTTTATAGGTTTTCAGTATGTTCCCGAGAGTGTCAGCGCCTCTATCATTCCACTTTTCTGCATCCGGCATCTCGCCAATTCCAACAGAGTCTAAAACAATCAAGCAAACTCGGCGGAAACTTTTGGTCATAAGAAGAGTCCTCACGTGTAACATAAATTTTATCAGAATACTCAGACTGCCATAAAAAGAACATGTTCTTCTTAGAGTAGATGTGTGCAGCTGTTATAGTAGTAGGGGGTCAGGGCTTTGGGTGGGTTCTGAAGAATTTATGTGTTTCTTGTGTCGGATCAAAATTTTTGCAGACGTGTCCGATGAAAATTTGCAGTAGATACTAACTTACGCCTAACCAGTTTATTTTTCTACTTCCAAAATAAATGGATTGAAGTTAGTATCATAGTCAAAATAGTCTTCTTGTTCAGCTCTTTTTAGGGCATTGACAACTACGTAGGTAAACGGAGTTGCCAAAACTTCCCACATTACTTTAATGAAGTAGTTACCAATCATTACGCTAATGAGTTGTTCGTTCGACCAAAAGCCGTAGAATGCGATTGGATAAAAAATCAGTGTGTCTGTAAGTTCACCCGCAATCGTAGAGCCGATTGTTCTAGTCCATAGAAATTTGCCTTTTGTTAGTAGCTTCATTTTTGCAAGGACAAATGAGTTAACAAATTCTCCAGCCCAGAAAGCTAGCAATGATGCGATGACAATGCGCGGAGTCTGCCCGAAAATCATTTCTAGCGCCTTTTGGCTTTCAGGTGGATAAACGCTAGCAGGTGGCAAGTTTACGACAACAAAAGACATAAACGAAGCAAAGATCAACGCTCCGAAACCCGCCCAGATTACTTTTCTCGATCGCGCATATCCATAAACTTCTGTAAGAATATCACCGAATAGATAACTTATCGGAAAGAAAAGCACGCCAGCACCATAGACGTATTCACCATACAATGGCAAATTAACATAAGTGACCTTGTGAACTCCGATTAGATTTGAACAAAGAAGCACGGTCACAAAGGTCGCCATCAGTAGATCGTAGTATTTGTATCGTTTCATCCTTATGTTGCTCCTATGTCACGCCTAAATTGCATGCCTTCAAAGCGGATTTTCTCGACAGATTGGTAAGCTTTTTGGATTGCTTTTTCGATATTTTCAGCTATAGCGGTTATACCGAGAACGCGACCGCCGGCCGTTACTAACTTGCCTTTTTCATTTCTTTTTGTTCCTGCGTGGAAAACGAAAATGTCTTTTGTTTTTGCTACATCTTCAACACCGTAAATGCACGCTCCTACTTGCGGATTTTGAGGATAGCCTTTAGAAGCCAGGACAACACACACGGCGCTTGATCTTGACCATCTTACTTCCAGATTTCTTAGGGATTCGTTTGCTATGGCTTCTGAAATACCAAAAATATCTGTTTCGAGTAACGGCAAGATGACTTGAGTTTCTGGATCCCCAAACCTGACGTTGTATTCAAGGACTTTTGCGCCTTCTTCTGTCAGCATCAGCCCAAGAAAGAGGACTCCTTTGAATTTTAAGCCTTCTTTTTTGCATCCTTGCAGAGTCGGCTTGACTATGTTTTCTACTATTTCTTCCCTTTGCTCGTCAGTAAGGAGATTCCAATCGGCTATCGTTCCCATTCCGCCAGTATTTGGCCCTTTGTCGCCGTCAAGAAGTCTCTTGTGATCTCTTACGGGAGGCATAAGAACAAAGTTGTCACCATCGCAAAAGAGAATCTGCGAAATTTCCTTGCCGATTAGCCTTTCTTCAAGGATTATTTTTTGCGTAGCTTCTTGTCCAGCGATTGATTGGAGTTGATTGATGGCTTCAAGAGCTTCTTCTTTTCCGTCTGTGACTATAACGCCTTTACCCGCTGCCAGTCCATCTGCCTTTATAACGATTTTACTTTTACCGAAGAAGTTGCTTTTGACTATAGCTTTGGCTTCTTCTATAGAATTTGCCACTTGGTATTTTGCTGTCGGTATGAGGTACCGGCTCATGAAGTTTTTTGCAAATGCTTTTGAAGCTTCTAGCATTGAGGCTTGTTTGTTAGGACCTATTATTTTTAGTCCTCTTTTTTCAAACTCATCAACAATTCCTAGTGCTAGGGCAGATTCTCCACCAACAAAAGTCAAATCTATTTTTTCCGTTTCAGCAAAGTCTGCTAGCTTTTCTATTTGTGTTGGTTTTATGTCTATGCATTCGGCAATTTCGGCAATCCCTGCGTTTCCGTCTGCGCAGTAGATTTTTCTGTCTGGATTTTTGGCAAAGGCCCAGCAGAGAGCGTGTTCTCTTCCACCTGAGCCAACCACTAGAATTTTCATAACTCCAAGCCTTCAAGTTTATCTCTTTAAAATGTAAAAGCAAAAATGCAGTCGAGTGCTTGATTTATACTAATAAGAAAAGGTTAGAATATGAATTAGATTATCTTAAATTTATGTTAACGGCCGAGGAAGGGTAGTTATGACATTATTGACTCAAGCGTCTAGCGAAGAGGAATTTGTTGATATTGAGATAATTTGCATTGATTGTGGTCAGAAATTTATTTGGACAGCTGGCGAGCAGGTATTTTTCCGTGACAAGGGATTGAAGAATCCACCGAAAAGGTGCAAACCTTGCAAGAAGGCAAAGACAGAAAGATTAGAAGCCATCCTGGCAGCGCAAGCAGCAGGAATAAAACAGAAGATAGAGGTAGCTGTTCATTGTTCAAAGTGTGGGGTATATACAACCGTGCCTTTTTACCCTTCTCAAGGTCGTCCGGTTTATTGCAGGACGTGCTTCTTGGCGATGAATCCTGATCTGATAAAACCAGAAAATCAACCGCCTACATGAACGTTTGGACGTCTATCCGGATCGGGCTCAGCCTGTCTTAAAATCTCTCTAGTAACGGGAGCTGTGTCCCCCTCACCAAACAGCACGAAGCGCATCAGATAAACTATAGGATTGCCCTCGCTCCAACCGAAATAAACATGTGGAACTTTACCGGTTTTGTCTCTCAGATAGAGCAAAAGCGCCGCTATTGCATTAGGAACTGAAGGAGCTTCCGTCCGCAAAATTCTATAACCATCTACCTCGACGCCTCTTACTTTTATTTTTCCTTTGAATTCAGAAGCATCTCCTACGTCAACCTCATAGAAAAGAATCGGGTCGCTCGATGGTATATGATTGTCAACTCGCTTTTCATGCTCTTTGTAACGGTATTCAGATACATCGCCTGTCTCTCTTCTGTTTGCAACTATACGAATATCATTTTCAGCAAGGTCCTTTATAAACTCCATTGCCTTTTCATCCAGCTCAACCTCGTCAATTCTAACCTCAAGCGAGCGTAAAGCTCTGGAAATGAAAGACGAAAGGATTATTGAAAAGATGAAGAAAGAGGCTATTTTAATGCCGTCGGGTCTTTCAATAATGTTCGTAACGGTAGTATATGCAAACACAATCGTTATGATTAGAAAAGCCCATCTCCAACGATTTTTCTGACGCCAAGCGGAAATAGTAACCGCTAATGCTGCCGATGAAATCATGACAAGGACTCCCGTTGCGTAAGCTCCGCCTTGAGCATCGACACTTGCCTCAAACCAAATGGTGACGGCAAAACAGATTATCGTAAAGACAATTGTAAGCGGACGTGAGGCCCGTGCCCACTCTGGAGCCATTCCAAATTTCGGAAGATAACGAGGCACTATATTCAAAAGCCCCGCCATCGCTGATGCCCCAGCAAACCACAAGATTAAGATAGTGCTTATATCATAAACAGTTCCGAAAATTTCCCCTAGATACTTATGGGCTATGTAAGCTAATGCTCTTCCATTAGCTTTGCCCGTCTCTTTTACGACACCATTTTCTATTTCTTCAGCGGAGCAAGCACAATAGTATGGATATGATTCAAGATTTGCTTTTTTGCAGTCAATTCTTGGGCAGAATTCTTTGGGTTCGATTATGACAGCAGTTGAAAGGCTACTGCAGACCAGCATAAAGCTCATTATCAGTGCTGCAGTACCAAGCAATTTGCGTGTGTTCCTGATTCTATCAGGGCTTTTAACCAATGGCATTACGGCAACTCCAGTTTCAAAGCCAGAAAGTCCTAGGGCTAGTTTTGGAAAATAAATCAAAGCTATTCCTATTATTAAAAGCCAGTTACCATCGGCTCCACGATAGTTGTAGACGGCATTAGCCCAGTTTTCCAGAAGCTCCGGGTGAGTGAAAACTTCATAGAGCGCAACAGAGACAATGATTAGGTTCAGTGATAAATAAGTTACGACCAAAAATACTGCTATTCCGATAACTTCTCGAAAACCTTTAAGAAAGACTATACCTAGAATAGTTATCAACCCTATCGTTACCAAAACCGGATGTTCTAAAAATGGTAAATGCTCATGAACGAATGGATTTTCTAGGATATGTGCTGTTGCGTCTGCTGATGATAAGGTTATTGTGATAACAAAATCTGTGGCTAAAAATCCTAGTAAAACCAGAACTATTAACTTGCCTTTCCATCTCGAAAAAAGCGATTGAAGCATTGCTATAGAACCTTCACCGTGAGGAGATTCTGCAGCAACTCTGCTATAAACTGGGAAAGCTCCAAAGAGGGTTATCAAAACTAAAAACAACGTAGCTATTGGAGAGAGCACGCCAGCAGCCAAAAATGCGATGCCAGGTTGATAACCTAATGTTGAGAAGTAGTCAACACCTGTAAGGCACATGACCTTCCACCAAGGATGTTGACCGTGAACTCCTTCTTTGCCGTGAGGTCCTTCAATTCTTTGAATATCAGCTAGAAACCAGTTTTTGATTCTTTTTTTTAGCGTTCTTTTTTGTCTTCTCATAAAAAAGAGACCTTTTCGGCTGATGAAAAGCCTTAAGGTCTTTGATAAAATCTCAAGAGCTCAAACGATAATTTTTATCCTTCTCGGCTAATAGATCAAGCCTATATTTAGGTGCTTCCAAGAAGCTGAATAAACTTTTTAGCCGCAAGTGAAAGATTGCGATCGCTTCTGTAGATAATCCCTACAGGTCTTACCCAATCCTTCTCAGCAAGCTGAATTACAGCTAGCTGTCCATTCTTTTCTTCATCAATGACTGAAGGATGTGGCACTATTGCAAGTCCAAATCCAACCTCAACGGCGCGCTTTATCGTTTCTATATTGTCAAACTCTGCAACCTTCCTGACTTTCACACCATAAGACTTCAGAATTCTGTCTATTGCTTTTCTTGTAGGAATATCGCGCTCAAACATTACAAAGGGCTTGCCCTTTAACTCTTTGACCGTGATTTTATCTCTTTGGGCAAGTTCATGTTCAGGAGGGCAGATGAGGACTAGTCTATCAGAGGGCATTGGAACGATTGTAATACCTCGACGTGGTTCGGGAAAAGCTACAACGCCAAGCTCAATCTCACCACTTAAGACGTCTCTTACTATTCGGGTTGTTCTGGAATACTCGATGTCGATTTTCACGGATGGAAACTTTGACATAAACTCGCGCACCTTTGGCGGAAGTTCGTGTAACCCTACAGAATAGACGGTAGCTACTTTTATCTTTCCACTGATTCTGTCAGTGAATTTGCGCATGCTCTCTTCAAGCTCTTCATAGCTTGCAATAACTTGCTTTGCAAGGCGATAGAAAACTTCTCCTGCAGGAGTTAGGTTTATTTGGCTTTTTCCACGAACGCGATTGATAAGTCTTCGGTTGAATCTTTCTTCAAGACTGCAAATTCGCTGACTTACGGCTGATTGGGTTATAAAATTTTTTTCTGCCGCAAGTGAAAAGCTTTGAGTTTCAACAAGATCACAGAAAATTTTTAGCGTTTCGATATGCATTTCTAATCTAAATATAAGTTTTTCTGGACAGTCAATGCAAAAAAATTAAGTTGATCTAATTTTGCAAACAAGCTAAAGTGATAACTCTAAAGCTTGCAAGAACAAAGGGTATGACTTAATCTACAAATTAGATTCGGAGGCAGTATGAGTAAAACTTTTATTTTAAGAAAACTGCATCAGCTGACGGGAATAGTTCCGCTTGGTGTTTTTTTCTTCTTTCACATGTTCACTAATGCAAAGGCAATGTATGGCGAGAAAGTATTTAATGAAGCCGTTGCTGATATTCATCATCTTCCCTTTTTGCTTCTCATAGAAATTTTCGGCATATTTCTGCCTTTGCTTTTCCACTCCGTTTACGGAATTTTCATTTCCTCAGAAGCGAAAGTGAATGTGAGAAGTTACGGATACTTAAGTAATTGGTTATACCTATTCCAGCGAGTTACTGGTATTTTTCTTTTTGTTTTTATTTTGTTTCACATTTTGCATTTTCGCTTTGGGCTTTTTGGAGACTTCGGACTTACCGCCACAAAAGTGTCAGGAAATGCAGATAAAGCATTTGCTATAATTGCCGGGGATTTTCAATCGGCAGGAATATTGATTTTTTATGTTTTAGGTGTTGCGGCAACAGCATGGCACTTGGGTTATGGAATCTTTCTTTTTGCTGTCGATTGGGGAATTGTGATAGGAGAAAAGGCTCAGAAAGCTACCCTGTATGCTTGTGCCGCAATAGGCTTAATACTTTTTGCTGTTGGGACGAATGCGGCATTCTCGTTTGTTAGACCTTGTGGCTTAATGCCTGAGGTTTTGTGCGATGCTCCAAAAGAAGCTGAGTTAATTCAGCCAGTTGCTCCGAGAAAATTCTAAAGTTTGAGGTTTGTGTTATGTCAGTATCCAAGCAAGCTAAAATAGTTGTCGTAGGTGGTGGGCTCGCCGGCCTTTCGGCGACGATGAAGATAGCCGAAGCAGGTTATGATGTTGATTTAATTTCGGTTGTTCCGGTTAAAAGATCTCACTCAGTTTGTGCACAAGGCGGAATAAATGGTGCGGTGAACACGAAAGGTGAGGGTGACTCTCCATGGAAGCATTTTGACGATACGGTTTACGGAGGTGATTTTCTAGCCGATCAGCCTCCAGTGAAAAGAATGTGCGAGATGGCACCGCAAATAATTTATTTGTTTGATCGTATGGGTGTTCCGTTCGCAAGAACGCCAGAAGGTTTGATTGATTTTAGGCGTTTTGGCGGGACGCTTCATCACCGCACAGCTTATGCTGGTGCATCTACTGGTCAACAACTTTTATATGCTCTGGACGAACAAGTCAGAAAGCATGAGGTTTTGGGTAAGGTTAAAAAGTATGAAGGTTGGGAGATGCTCTCGCTTGTTTTAGACGATCATCAAGTTTGCCGTGGCGTAGTTGCGATGAATCTGCAAAATCTAGAGCTAAAAGCGTTTTATGCGGATGCAGTTATAATAGCCACAGGCGGACCTGGCTTGATTTTTGGCAAATCAACTAATTCTCAAACTTGCACAGGAAGCGCTGCTTCTGCCTGTTACCAACAAGGAGCAAAGTATGCTAACGGTGAATTCATACAAGTTCACCCAACAGCGATCCCCGGAGAGGATAAACTTCGGTTGATGAGTGAGTCAGCACGCGGGGAAGGCGGAAGAATTTGGGTGCCACGCAAAAAGGGTGATCGACGAGATCCGCGTGATATACCAGAATCAGAACGCTGGTATTTTCTTGAAGAAAAATATCCCGCCTACGGCAATCTAGTCCCTCGAGACATCGCCACTAGAGAGATATTTAAGGTTTGCTTAGAAGGGTATGGTGTTAACGGCGAAAATCAAGTTTATCTCGATTTGACTCACATACCAGCCGAAATTCTCAATCGCAAGCTTGGTGCAATTTTGGAAATTTATGAGATGTTCGTTGGTGATGATCCACGACAGGTTCCGATGAGAATTTTCCCCGGAGTTCATTACTCGATGGGTGGCTTATGGGTAGATTATGAACAAAGAACAAATATACCGGGGCTACTAGCCGCCGGAGAATGTGATTTCTCTATCCATGGAGCAAATCGCCTCGGAGCTAATTCTCTAGTTTCTTGTGTTTATGGAGGTTTTGTTGCGGCGTCTTCTGCTATTGAATATGTCAAAAATGTTGAGCGCAAGGAAACGGAAACAAACGGAATACACGAAGCAGAAGTAAAGCGTCAACAGGAAATAAATGAGAAAATTCTGAAGAGTGAAGGGCCAGAAAATCAGTACAAAATACACGAAGAGCTTGGGAAATGGATGACCGAAAACGTTACGGTCGTACGCTACAACGATAAGCTCAAAGAAACAGACAATAAGATTCTTGAGCTTATGGATAGATTCAAGCGTATCTCAATCAATGACTCTAATCTCTGGGCCACACAGGCTCTTCCTCATGCTCGTCAGCTTTGGAATATGCTTGAGTTAGCTCGTGTAATTACTCTGGGCGCACTTAATAGAAATGAATCTCGTGGCGCTCATTACAAGCCCGAATTTCCTGAAAGAAATGACGAAGAATGGCTGAAAACTACTATTGCCGAATGGTCTTCTGAAGGGCCAGTGTTTAGCTACATACCAGTTGACACAAGCCTTATTCCACCCAGAAAACGAGATTATAGTAAACCAAAAGGAAAGTAAGGAGGAAAAGGAAAAGTGAAGAACGGACACAAAAAAAGAGTTTTAGAAAACCCACCTGAAAAAATTGAAATAAGAATACAGCGGCGTGACCGCCCAGATGCGCCTATCTATTGGCAATCCTTTGAAATAAATTATCGTAGAAACTTGAATGTGATCTCAGCCTTAATGGAAATTCGTAAAAATCCGATAACTAAAGAAGGTATCAAAACCAATCCTCCAGTTTGGGATATGAGCTGTCTTGAGCAAGTTTGCGGAATTTGCACTATGGTGATTAACGGGCGCGTAAGGCAAGCTTGCTCGGCTTTAATTGATGATTTAATTCTAGATTCGGGGAGCAACATAATCACTCTGCAACCAATGTCAAAATTTCCAAACATACGTGATCTCAAAGTAGATCGAACGAAAATGTTTGAGCATCTGAAAAGAGTCAAAGCATGGATTGAGCTTGATGGAACTCACGATCTAGGCGCAGGTCCTCGCATATCAAATAAAGAAGCTCAAGAAAGGTATGTCTATTCAAGATGTATGACCTGCGGATGCTGTCTTGAAGCTTGTCCACAGTATCACGGCGATAATTACATAGGTCCTCAAGCAATAGCTCAGGTTAGGTTGTTCAATATGCATCCAATAGGAAAAATGACAAAAAATGAAAGACTAGAGGCTTTAATGGGTGAAGACGGAATAACCAACTGCGGGAATGCTCAGAATTGCATCAAAGTTTGTCCGATGAATATCCCATTGACAAAAGCCATCTATGAAACCAATCGCGAAATAACTATGAATGCAATTTTTGGCTGGTTGAAGAAATAGACTCTAAAGCTTTCTGAAAGGATCTTTAGAACTTTCAGTCCTAAAGAAAAATCGAAATCCATCTCTCCTCAAGGTTCACGTATTGAGAAGACTGCCAACCGCTCGTTTAGGGGGATGAGGGAAAGGAGGAGAAACCAGATAGGGTTAGCGCAAACCGAGTTCGAACGGTTGACAGTCGTTTTTTTAAACTTTCCAAATATCGGAGGAAATGAGGTTTTAAGGTGTCTCAGTTCTTCAAAGTGTCCGCCCTTCGAAAATTCTTCTCCCTTTCTCCCAAGAAAGCAAAAACTATGCCAAAATCTTTTCTTTTTGTAAATGTTGTATAAACAAAGTTTATAAACTTAAACCAATCTAAACACAATTAAACGTTTTTCAAATTGAAATAAAAGATAATTCAATTTGACAAAATTTGATAGCCTAGAATTTTTCGATGTCAATTCCAAGTGACTTTATTCTTCTATATAGATGACTTCTATCTATTCCCATTAGTTCTGCGGCTTTAGAGATGTTGCCACCGGCTTCGTTTATTTTCTGCTCTATGTATTTTCTTTGAAAATCTTCTATGGCTTCTTTCAAGGAGGGAAAGCGAGCAGGCTTAGAACTTATTGGTTCAATAGAAAGAGGAGGTAGCTCTTTGGGTGTGATTTTTTCCTTTTGAACGGTTATAACTATTCTTTCTACAGTGTTTTTTAGTTCTCTGACGTTTCCAGGCCAAGCATAGCTTTGCAGTATTTGGATTGCTTCCTGTGTAAATTCCTTTGGTTTTTTGCCGTAGGAGGCAGAGAATTTCTTGTTAAAATGTTCGACAAGAAGAGGTATGTCTTCGATTCTTTCACGAAGTGGAGGAATTTCAAATGGAATTACGTTTAGGCGATAAAAGAGATCATGTCGGAAGTTTCCTGATTCAATTAACTCGTCGAGATTCTTGTTTGTAGCTGAGATAACTCGGACATCAACTTTTATTTGTGTGTTGCTTCCTAGAGGCTCGAAGCGCCCTTCTTCTAAGACTCTTAAAAGTTTTGCTTGCATTCTTGGCGACATGTCTCCTATTTCGTCTAGGAAAAGAGTTCCGCCATCTGCAATTTCAAGCTTTCCCTTTCTTGAATGGGTTGCACCGGAGAAGGCACCTTTTACGTAACCGAAGAGTTCTGATTCGATCAGGTCTTCGGGTATAGCAGCGGAATTTATTTCGACGAAAGAGGCGTCTTTTCTTTTTGATTGGTTGTGTATAGCTCTTGCAACCAACTCTTTTCCTGTTCCTGATTCTCCAGTGATTAGCACGCGCCCGTCTGTTTCAGCAACAATTCTGATTTGTTTCCTTAAGGCACGCATTGCGACCGAATCGCCTATCATTACGTATTCTTGGTCTAGACTCTGTATAAGCTCAGCGTTCTTAAGTTCTAGCTGATAGGCTCTGATTGCGTTACGAACGGTCAAAACAGTTTTTTCTATTGAGAAGGGTTTTTCTATGAAATCGAATGCGCCTAGTTTTACGGCTGTGACAGCTATTTCGATATTTCCGTGTCCAGAAATCATTATAACAGGGCAGTTATTGCCTTGCTCGCGCAATAACTGAAGAGTCCTAAGACCGTCTATTCCTGGAAGCCAGATGTCAAGCAGTATGCAAGCATAGTTTTTTAGCTCAGCATATTTAAGGCATTCTTCACCGCTTGAGGCGACTCCTACTTCGTAGCCTTCATCTTCTAGTATGGCTCGTAGCGATTGCTGTATTCTAGGTTCATCATCAACTACTAAGACCTTGCTCTTATTCATCTAGTTTTGATTATATCAAAGCTAGTTCGACTATCTGGCAAGAGATTTTATTCTAACTGGGCTATAGAAAATTAAAGTTCCAATCGTGATTGCAATCACAAATCCGTAAGGTAAGCCAGTCGCAATAGCGCCAACGAGAACTGCTATAAAGAAGTCTCTCTTTTCTTCCGTTAAATCTTTTATCAGGCTCATCATCGCCACTCCTTCGAATAACAGTATTACGCCTAAAATCGGAAGGGGAAATACCTTAACGATTTCTTCAAAGCTACTTCCAAAAAACAATCCTAGTAAAATATAAAAGATTCCGTAAATTACTACGGAACCACCGGTTCTACCGCCGAAAGTGTAATGTCCAATCACCCCACCTGAACCGTGGCAGCAAGGGACTCCACTGAGAAAAGGTGATACTAAATTCATAATCGAGTAGGTTATTCCTATTTTTTTAACGGAAAGGTTCTTTTCTGGAAACAAATCGTCTGTAACTTGCTTGGTTGCTATTATTGAATTTCCTAAAGAAAGAGGTATCTGAGGAAGTGCTAGGAGAACAAAACCTGTAATTATATCTTCAATAGTAGGAATATGAAATTGGGGCAAGTTTATCCCGATGGAATTGCGAATAACTTGTATGTTTACATTAAAAATCAGAGCATAGATTACGCCCAGCAGGATTATCAGAAAAGCTACGGGAAGGTACTTGTTATCAATTAGTAAAATTGTAATTGTGAAGGCAACAATAGCTATTAAATAGCCTGAGATTTGTTCCGAAGGGATGTATTCTTTCAAGGCAATTATGCAAAGGCTGATTCCAAGTCCTAATTGGATTCCACGCACTACTGCTTTTGGAATGAGCTTTGTTAGTTTTTCAAGAAGACCTACAAGAGAGAGAAAAAACATGACTAAACCTATGGCGAGTCCAGCTCCAAGCAAGATGTTTCCGGCGATCTTTTGCGATATAACGATCGTAGCCATTGCTTTTAGAGGCTGAACCGGCATAGGTATTTTGTAAACCAAACCAGTAAAGATTTGTAGAAGCCCAAAGGTAATTAAAACGCTGGGGCCATGAAGACCCGTTGTTAAAATCATCGCAACTATGAGTGGGAAATCTGTTCCTATGTCACCAAAAGCGCCTGAAAGTTCCTGACGATTGAATTTTATGCCATTCATATTTAGTTAAAGCTATTTTTGCAAGTTTTGCGTAGGAGAGGGTGTTGGTTTTGGAGAGTTTTTAGGTTCTTGCAAAGTTGGTTCAGCCGTCTTGTTTTGTGGTTTAACTTCTAGGTTTGCAGCAGATGTTGGCGAAGCCTTTGGTGCAGATTTATTCGTTTCCGGTTTTGTATGTTGATTTGAATTTGAATTTGAACTTGCTTTGGGGACAATGATATAGACATTCCCGTCTGACGCCATGAACGGGCTTTGTGGATTAACATTTCCGTCATAGTATTGCGTGCTTGGCGGTGGGATGAAAGCTCCACTAGACCAAGAATCGTTGCTTCTTACGACCTCGGGTTTCATGTTAGATTGAATCATGTTTGACATTGATTCAAAGTTAGACATATTTGAAAGGCTCTGTTCGATCATACCGGTCGCGGGATTTAAGGGTTGAACCGGAATACTGTTTGCCTCTATGGGTAACGTAGGAGGTTCTGTTTGCTTGACTTGCGTTAGATAAATAAACAAGCTACCTAGAATCATGATTCCTGAGAAAACAATGAAAGCCGTTTTCCATGGATTATTCTTCGGAACTGCTACTTGCGTGCTCGTATGAGCTAATTTCTTTGCAAACTTTACGGCAAAATCGAAGTTTTCGGCAAATCCTTTAACAGTCTGGAAGCGGTTGTCGGGTGATTTTGCCAATGCTCTTCGAATTATTTCTTCGATTTCGCTAGGAATGTCTTTCCGAAAATGGGAAATTGGAGGAGGAGTTTCTTTGAGGTGCTTTTGCATTACTTCATCTAGACTTTTTCCAGAAAATGGTAAGTGTCCTGTTAAAAGCTCATAAGCGATTATTCCTAGAGAGTAAATATCGGAGCGAGTATCTTTCAAATCATTCTTTGAAAATTGTTCAGGAGCAAGGTAAAATGCTTCTTCCATTGTCACGGGACTACCGATTAGACCAAAACCAGAAATTTTCACGAAGTCCTTGCCGTCGGCTGACGTAGCAACATAGATGTCTTCGCTGTTTAATCTTCCGTGAACTACACCGTTTGCATGTGCCGCAATAAGTGCTGATGAAATTTGCTGAATTAAGTCATTTGCTTTTTCAAGCTCGAAGAATCCGTTTTCAAGAATTGTTTGTTTGAGGCTTTTGCCTTTAATTGCTTCCGTAATTAGAAAAATAGTGCCATCTTCCTGCTCGCCATAATCTATCAACCCCGCAATGTTTGGATGGGGAAGTGTGGCAAGACTACGGATTTCTTGCGTGATAAGATTTACTGATGGCTTGAAAAAGAGTTTTATTAGAACAGGTTTATCTAAAAGAATCTGCTTTCCCGCACAAATTAGAAAATCTTGCTTTCTTTTTAGTATTGATTCAATTTTGTACTTATCTACTAAAATTTTGCCAATTATTTCTTCTGACATGATTCTTCGAAAATTTTGGAAAAAGTATCTAATTAAAACTTACCCTTTCTTAGAGTTAAATTCAACAGGCTTTGAAAACGATGAGCAAGGTAAAGAAAAACCTGATATTATTGGTAACGCTTATCTTTATAGGACTTGATACAATTTCCGCTGCTCCCATAGGTCTAGATCGCGTGCAACGAGTAATCGATTTAAGACCGTCTTCGGGAAGTTACGTAAAGCTACGTCTTACCGACCCACCAAAAGATAAGTCTCAAAGTGGGGAAAATGCTCAAACCACACAAGACGAGAGGGTAATAGTAGAAACTACTACATCAATAGTCGAAGACGAGGCGTGCGAATGTCCTGTTGTAATACCGGCTGCAGGCGGTTTTCCTTGGTGGACATTATTAGGGCTCGGTGCCGTTCCGTTTGTGCCCCTTATAACGAGTGAGGAAACGCCTATCGTGACTCCGACCCCAACCACAACGCCTACGCCCACGGTAACTCCAACTCTGACACCTACACCTACAGTAACGCCTACACCCACGAGGCCACCAACAAAGACGCCGACTCCTAAAGAACCGATTCCAGAGCCGATAGCTGTTCTGCTATTTGGAACTGGATTGGCAGGTATAGGAATTATTGCTAGAAAAAGATTTTCTAGAAGCAGGAGGGAAGAAAAATGAGAGCGACGTGTGTATGTGCATTTTTACTACTGTTTTTTAGCTTCGGTTTATCCCTTGCAAATGACGAGAAAAAACCGCCAAAGAATACAGGTATTCTCTCCATAAAAACATCGCCTGAATCGTATCCAGTTGTGGTCGATGGTGTGGTAATAGGTATGTCAGGTGTTGATACTCCTGCTGAATTCTATCTTTCGCCCGGAACTCATAAGCTAGAAATCAGAGGACCAAACGGACAAACTTATGTCAAGCAGATAGAGATTCGCAAAGGAGTTAGAAACTGTATTTGTGTGAAGGTAGTAGAAAAGGTTACAAAACGCCCTTGTCCTTATGATGTATGGGTTGAAGCCCCCGACAAGATAAAAGAAGGTGATCTGGTAACTTTTGTTGCGATGAACCGAGTTCAAAATACGGAAATTCCTTTAAGCTATCGCTGGCGTGTGTTTCCAGAAGGCGCAAAGATAATAAGCGGTCTTGGAACTTCCAGCATAACTGTAGACTCAACAGGGCTTGGTGGCAAAACCATAATAGCCGAACTAGATGTCTCTGACGATGTTTACGGTAACACCTGTTTTCAGAAGAACAGAGTTAATACAGAAGTAGAAAAGTTATCTATACCTGAGCCGAAATCCTATAATTTTGATGAATTTGTATCACGCTCGTTTGATGATGACAAAGCGAGACTAGATAATTTTGTAATTGAGCTTCAAAACAAGCCTGAGTCTCAAGGTTACATAATTATATATCAAGGAACGGATAAAATTAGCCGCACTCGTAACAAAGCTGACGTTCTTGCTAAAAGGACTCTTGATTACCTAACAAAGGTGCGTGGGATTGACCCAAGAAGAATAGTCATAACTCAGAGCGAATTGACAAAGGAAAAGACTACATATCAATTGTGGGTAATCCCTCCTGGAGGTAAACCACCCGTTTTGAGATGAAGGCTTTTTCCTTAGGAGGGAAAAATTAGATATCAGCAATCTATATCGGCAGATAGATTGAGATATTGCGACTAAAGGAAAGACTCGATGAACTAAGAAAACTTTGTTTTCTTTAAAGTATTCAATGAAATATAGCGCATCTCTTCAAGCGAAGAGATGCGCCTTGATTTTATAGTGCTCTTAGGAAAGCCACAAGGTCTTGCTTTTCTTGTTCTGTAAGCTTGAGTTCTAAGATAAGGTTGAAAAATTCAACAGTATCTTCAAGCGTCAGAAGCCTTCCGTCATGTAGATAAGGCGGAGAGTCCTTAATACCTCGTAAGACAGGAGTTTTGATTGGTCCATCAGCACTTGCCATTCTGCCATTTATCATTTGAGGCTTGTAAAAACGCTCGACTCTGAGATTATGCATCATGTTATCTGTGTAGTAGGGTGGTGTATGACAGGTTGCGCACTGGGCTTTTCCAAAGAAAAGCTCTTGTCCTCGAAGTTCCGAAGGAGTTGCCTTTTTGGGATCAAGTTTTCCGAAAATGTTTAATTTTGGCGCAGGTGGGAAATCAAGTAATTCTTGGAACTCAGCCATAGCATGCACTTGGCTACCGCGTTCTAAAGGATTTACGCCCTTTTTAGTTGCCATTATTGGGTCTCCATCGAAGTAAGCAGCTCTTTGTTCAAATTCTGTGAAATCTTCTATGCTCTTTAGCGCACGTTGTGAACCGAATAAGCGTTGAATGTTGACGCCGCGTAGTGACGGCGTGTCAATTCTGCGTCTGAATTCTTGAGGACGTATATCTCCGACTAGGTGAGTAGCTGCGTTTGTATGTCCGTTTGCATGACAGTCAAAACAGGTAACGCCACGGCTTGGTTTCTCTGAGCGTCTATCGTCAGTTTGATTAAATTGCTGTTGAGGAAACGGAGTTACTAAAAGTCTAAGTCCTTCCAGTTGTTTAGGATTCAAGATGTTTTTGAAGAGCTCGTAGTAGTTGTCAATTGTGACCAGCTGTCCCTTTGAAACATCTCCTAGGTCAGGACGAGTCGTAAGGTAAATTGGGGCAGGGAATTCTGGCAGAAAGTGTTCGGGTAAATCGTAATCAAGGTCAAATCTTGTAAGGTCTCTACCTTCCTGACGCAGGATTTCGTCTATGTGGAACTTAGGAAACAGCATGCCACCTTCTGGATGGTTTGGATGTGGTAGTGGCATAAAACCTTTCGGGAAAAGCCCTTTTTCTCTGATTTCTTCCGGAGACATGGAGGCTAGTTTTTCCCAAGTCATTCCTTCGGGCAACTTAACTCTGACACCTTCTTGAATTGGCTTTCCTCTTGACATCGTAACCGTTTTTGACGGACGGTTACTAAGATCGTATCTTTCTTGTAGGAGTTCCATGTGCCTTTTCATGATCGCAGGCTTTTCAGCCTTCATTTTTTCTACCATTTTCTTAAAGTCTTCAGATGACTCTTGTTTGGCACTGGTGCGTGTGCCGTGTAAGCTTGCGAAAAGAGTTATAGCGAAGAGAATCGCAACCGCACTAACTATAAGTTTCGCCTTTTTCATAGATCGTTATCTCCTTGGAATAAGTTTTTAACTGCCCTCTGCTCGCCCTTAAATACTAATAGTAGAAGTGCGGAACTTAACACATCGTTAGGTTACTATGAAACTAAAATTAGACTAATTCTAATTCGCAAAAAAGTCAAGTTTAATCTAGTATCAAAATGAAGATTTTGTTGTTTTAATTTTTGAAAGTGTGGAAATCTTTATAGCGAGATTTGACAAGAAAGGTGTTATTAGCTATTCTGAAATTTCGCGTTTTTACTGTTGTTTGAATAATGAGGTCGGTTCGTCTAGTGGACTAGGACACCGCCCTTTCACGGCGGTAACACGGGTTCGAATCCCGTACCGACTGCCAATTTTTACTTCCCGCCAAACACCGAATGAAATGTCTGAAAGCATCTAATTCAAAAATAGATTCCTCGTTGGGAGCATGTTTTTGTAGAAAGTTTTATGAAGAGAGCTATTTTAGTCTTACTTTTGTTTACTTTCCTGAAAGTAAGTGCGCAAACTCCTAAGAATAGAGTTATTTTCATGCCGTTTGAAAACAAAAGCCCCATTGAGAATAAATCAGAGTTTAATTGGATAGGTGAAGCAATTGCTAAGGGCTTGGCTGACTTGCTAGGTGATTCAAAAGAGGTAAGCTCGCTTTCAATAGAAGTCGTATCGAATGAAGAAAGAAAAATTGCCCAGCAGCAGCTGAGAATTTCGCTTACTAGTCTTCCTTCGATTGCATCATCGCTAAAGGTTGCTCGTGAAACCGCATCTTCGATGTTGGTAATAGGAGAATATAATATCTTTCCGGCAAAAGAGCAGACGGATGCCACTATTAGCGTGAAAGCAATAATCATAGAAGTAGATAAAGGGAAAATTCTAGGCAGTGATGAAGGGTTAGGTGATAACTCAATTCTACTAAGCGAAGCTTTGACAAAATTGCAACAACTTCAAGGAAAGCTCGCTTACAGAATTTTTTTGCGTATTTCTGGTTCAGTAGGAACATTTCCTTTTTCTGAGATGGATTTTATTAGGAAGGTTACTAACAGGGTACCACCGAAAGCTTTTGAAGCTTACATAAAAGGGCTTCTTTCTAACCAAACAGAGCTTCGTGAAAATTACTTGAAGAATGCTTTGAGAATCTACGCCGAACGAGAAGACCCATCAGACAAAATTTATGCTGATGCCGCAATCGAATTGGGTTATCTTTATATGGCTCAAAGTCGCCTTCAAGAAGCAATAAGGTATTTTTCCTTGATTCCACAGGACAGTTCTCGTTATCCAGAGTCTTCGTTTCATATAGGTTTAATTTATTGGCAACAAAAAAACTATGAGCAAGCTTTAGCTGCCTTACGATCTGCTGCCGAAAAACTGCAAATGATAAAAGTTCATAACTTTCTCGGAGCAGTAGCTATTCAGGCTTCTCTAGCAGAAAAGAAGGATAAAAGAAAAAGTGCAGCACTTCTGAATGAAGGTATAGAATATCTTAAAAATGCCGTTGCATCAGACCCAGAAAATACAGAGATACTTTTTAACTACGGAATTGCTCTATTCTTAAATAAAGACTTTGCGCAAGCCATAGAAAATCTTGAAAAAGTTTTAGTTTCTAATCCAAATGATGGAGAGGTTTGCTTCGTTTTAGCCAAAGCTTTTCAGGAGATAGGAAACAAAGAGAGAGCCTTTGAGCTTGATGATCAGGCAAGAAGACTATTAAGGAACTACGCAAGACTCGAAAACACTTGGACTAAAAACAAGAACCTCGAAATACCTTTGCGCACTAGTCAAGTTTCTAGAGAAGAATTAGCCGTGGTAATATCAGAAAAAAGGAACAAATTGCCTGAGAAAAAGGCTGTAAACGAGATAGAGATTTTCTTGCAACAAGCAAGGTCTCTCTACAAAGAAGGACGCGATGATGAAGCAATGCAGGTTTTAAGGCGCGTTTTGGTGAGTGAACCAATGACGGCAGAGGCATATTTGCTTATTGGAAATATCTACTTAAGGCGTGGAGAAATGAATCAAGCTGTAAGTAACTTTAGAACCGCAATTTTTTGGGATAACCGTCTTATAGAAGCTTACATAGCTTTGACAAAAATTGCTATTGAGTTTAAGAATTGTTTAGAAGCAGAAAACTGGCTTAAATCAGCTCTAGAAATCTCTCCTCAAAACGAAGAAGTAATTGCTCTACAAAGACAAGTTGAAAGATGTAGCAAATAAACCCGCAAAAAATACACTAAAAAGTGCAATCTTCTAGAAATTAGTTAAAAATTCCAACTTTCCGTCAGGAGATGTCTGCCTATAAAGCCTAAAATCCTTGAAAGCTTGGAAGTGGCATACTAAATGCCTATATAAAAAAGCGGATAGCTTGATATTTGATCAAGACCTTGCCATGCCACCACTCATCCAAGCGTGGTATGCCACTGCGCTTGACTGACCTCCCGAGCGTTCCTTCAGTTCTGCCTTCCCTTTTTGAGCCCAGCCCTAGGCTGGGCTCTCGCCTTTCTAAATAAAGTCAAATTGAATGCTTTATTCAAATTGAAATAATTTCTGTTTTTCAATTCTAGGAAATTGACAAAAAGTGTCATTTAAAAATGACAAACTTTGTTGTTTTGTGTTTTGAGATTCATTCATTTTGAATATTTTAGTCAAATAGATAAAAATTTTTTCAAACTTTTATGTAAGAGGAAGCCAACAAAAGAATCTGATAAACTTTTTAGTTAGAAATGAAGAGTTTATTAACGCTTCTATCGGCGCTTCTTTTGGTTTTTGCTTTTCCTGATTTTGAGAGATGGTGGATAGCATGGATAGCGCTTGTGCCCTTTTTTTGGGTGATATATAAGGTAAAAGATTTCAAATGGCAGGCTTTGTTTTTCGGATGGATATGGGGGACTTTGTTCTTTTTTGGTTCCTGCTGGTGGTTGACTTATGCTTTGATTCATTATGGTGGTATTCCTGCGGTGTTGGCTTATTTGTTTATTTTTTTAGGCGCTGTCTTTGTAGGTTTTTTTAAAGCTATTTTTGCGTTTTTTTTGGCATTTCTATTGAGTAAGTACGGCGTTAGAGCCGTTTTGGTAGCTCCCTTTCTTTGGGTTTCAATCGAGTTTTTGAGGTTTCAAGTAACAGGAAACAACTGGAATGCCATTGCATATTCGCAAGCTTTTGTTCCTTACATAGCTTCGTTGGCTTCGGTAGGTGGGATATGGTTAGTCGGTTTTCTAGTTGTTTTAGTAAATTCCTCTTTAGTGCTGATGCTATTGGTTTTTTTTGAAAAGAAGACTTTAGATTTTATGGGCATCGTCGCATTAGCTTTTGTGATTTTTGTTTTTTTTGGATTGCTTTTCAGGTCACAGATTGAAAACAAAGGAGAGCTTGCCGCAAAGCTTATAGTTCTTCAACCTAATGTTCCGATGAGCGGACTTGATTATTATTTGTGGGAAGAACTTAAGGGTAAGCATATCAAGAAGGCTGAAGATGCGCTTTCGGCGCTTTATTTGGAAGAAGAAATTCCTCGAGTAGTTATTTTTCCCGAGTCTCCAATGAATTTTTCATACGGACGAGATGAAAGTCTCAGGAAACTTTTCGGTGAATTTACGAGGCAAAACCGAGTTTCTCTTCTTTTCAATTCTGCTGAACCAAATCCTGAAGTTGGAAATTTCTTCAATTCTGCTGTGATGATTGATGAGAGGGGTCAAAAGGTAGGGCAATATGACAAGATTTTTTTAGTTCCCTTTGGTGAGTATGCGCCAGTGCCAAGTTTTTTACAGGATGTTGTGCCGACCATAGTTGGAAATTTCGCTTTTGGGAAGGAGTTTGATTTGTTTTCAATTGGTCGAGCCAAGGCAGGAGTCATGATTTGTTTTGAATCTCATTTCCCAAACCTTTCCCGTCAGTATGCAATACAGGGTGCGGATTTTCTAATTGAACTTACAAATGATGGCTATCTTGGGCGGACACCTGTTTTAAGACAACATCTTGCAAATGCAGTTTTTAGAGCGGTTGAGACGTCTCGTCCCGTAGTAAGAGCAACAAATGTCGGAATAACTGCCTTTATAACCGAAGAAGGTTTTGTTCTGGACGAAGCAGAACCTTACACGGAAGCTGTTAGAATCTGGAAAGTCCGAAAAAATGACACGAAGCCGACTTTTTATGTAAAATATGGAGATTGGTTAGCTTTTTTGAGTTTAATTTTGAGTTTCTTTTTCTTAGTTTTCGGAAAATATGGATTTGGCGGATTTAAGAGATAAACATAAACAGCTGAGCGTAAAAGTAGAGCAGCTTGGGAGGTTTCTTTGACCTAACAAAGAAGCACGAAGAGCTAAAACGGCTCGAATCAGAAATAGCGGATCCGAATTTTTGGGATGACAATGAGGCTGCTCAAAAGATTCTTCGTCAAAGGAGCCGTTTAGAAAAAGTTGTTGAGCGGCAAGAGCGATTTGAAAAAGGTTTAGCCGATGCAGAAGTTTTAATTGAATTTGCGGAAAGTGATGAGGATTCCCTCAGGGAGCTGTCTGAATTGATAAGAAGACTTGAAAAAGAGGTTGAAGAAGCAGAAACCGAGATGTTTTTATCTGGTGAGTCAGATTCCAAAAATGCTATCTGTTCTATTCAAGCTGGTGCTGGTGGGACGGACGCACAAGATTGGGCTGAGATGCTGCTGAGGATGTATCTAAGGTGGGCTGAAAGAAAAGGATTTAAGGTTGAAGTTCTCGACGTTCAGCCCGGTAACGAAGCAGGCATAAAATCTGCCACTTTCCGCGTCGAAGGCGAATATGCCTACGGTCTTCTTTCTTGCGAAGCTGGGGTTCATCGGCTTGTTAGAATATCGCCTTTCAATGCTGGTGCGAGTAGAGAAACTTCGTTTGCTTCTTTATTTGTGATTCCTGAAGTTGAAGACGATATAGAAATTGAAATAAATGAAAAAGATTTAAGAATAGATACTTTTCGTTCGTCAGGCGCAGGAGGTCAGCATGTTAACGTAACTGATAGTGCCGTAAGGATAACTCACATTCCGACTGGAATTGTAGTTACTTGTCAAAACGAACGTTCTCAGATTCAAAATCGAGCAATGGCAATGAAGGTTTTAAGATCACGTCTTTATGAGTTGGAACTTGAAAAAAGACGTGCAGAAGTTATGGAGCTTGAAGCGTCAAAGCGAGAAATATCTTTTGGTTCTCAAATACGTAGCTACACGCTTCATCCGTATCGCCTTGTAAAAGATACAAGAACGAAGTATGAAAGAACAGATGTTGATGCAGTTTTAGATGGTGATATTGATGATTTTATAAGGGAATATTTGCTTTACAAACAAAAACAAGAAGCAAACTTGCAGTGAAGACTAAAATGTTAAAGGTTAAGAAAGGGCACAAAAATTACGCAGACGAAGTCGTTGCCATAATTTTAATGGCAGTTGCAGTTGTAATTTCGTTGTGCCTCATTTCTCACAATGAAAATGATCCATCGGTGATTACCTCAAGCAGTCAGCCTGTTAAGAACTGGATAGGAGTTGTTGGAGCAAATGTTTCTGCGATTTTGATAAGCACTTTTGGTTTAGTAGCTTACGTTTTACCGTTTTTACTTGCTATTTTTTCTATACAGATTTTTCGCTCACAAGCCGTTCTGTTTGAGTTTGGAAAACTATTTTCTTTGGTTACTTTTCTTTTTAGCGCTTCTGGGCTTGTTTCAATACTTGGTGGTTATGGAGCGATAGTTGGAGCTTTTGTTGCGAAGATTGCGTTTTATTTAGGGAAAGTTGGCTCTATTATTTTGCTATCACTTTTGATCGTAGTCTCTTTCGTTGTTATCACGGGAGTGTCTTTTTCCTTTCTCTTAGAAGGCTTTACGGTAGCTTTTAATTCTTTGTTTGAGAAATTAAAGAGATTCTTTAGTGACTATCGGCAATGGCGTTTTGAAAGAAGAAAGCAGGTAAAAATAAGGAGGCAGCCTCAAACGATTGATAAACCTGAAAGGGTTGATGATGAACCGCTTATAAGGCGCATTGATGAGCCCGTAGAGGAGATTCAGATGCCTGCTATAATCAGCAATCATCTCGAAGAGAAACAAGAACGGGATGTTTCATCTAGAAGGGTGACTACTCAAAGCTTTGAAGATTACGTTTTTCCACCGACTGATTTTTTAACTGCACCACTTTTTTATTCAGAGCAAAAGGATGAAGAGCTTTTAGCTATGGCTGAAAAAATAATGGAGAAAGTGAAAGAATTTAATGTAACGGGTCGAGTTGTCAATATCTGTCAAGGCCCTGTGGTTACTACTTACGAGTTCAAGCCGGATCCGGGCGTTAAGTATTCAAAGATTGTAAGCCTAGCAGATGATCTTTGTCTAGCGTTGAAAGCTGAATCCATAAGGATAGACCGAATTCCTGGCAAGGCTTATGTTGGTATAGAAGTTCCGAACACAAAGCGTGAAACAATTCATCTTCGTGAAATCATTGAATCGAAAAAATTTCGTGAGTCTGAGTCGCTACTTACAATTGCTCTAGGGAAGACGATTGATGGTGCAAATTACGTAACAGACCTTGCAAAAATGCCTCATCTTTTGATTGCAGGAGCTACAGGTTCGGGTAAGTCGGTTGGGGTTAATGCTTTGATAGTTTCTATTCTTTATAAGGCTAGACCTGATGAGGTGAAGTTTATAATGGTCGATCCGAAGCGCCTTGAATTAGGTGTGTATGCTGATATTCCACATCTTGCAACGCCTATAATTACTGATCCAAAACGGGCTGCGATTTCTTTGAAGTGGGCTGTTTCGGAAATGGAGCGGCGTTATAAGTATCTTGCAGGCTGGGGAGTTCGCAACATTGATGGTTATAATGCCGCAGTAAAGGAAAGAAACGAACAAGGAAGATTTGACGAAGAGGGAAAACCTTGGAAAAGAATGCCTTACATCGTAATAATCATTGATGAGTTAGCCGATCTTATGATGGTCTCTGGAAGGGAAGTAGAAGAATCCATAACTAGGCTTGCTCAGATGGCTCGTGCCGTTGGTATTCACCTTGTTCTTGCTACTCAACGTCCTTCGGTTGACGTGATAACTGGTTTGATAAAGGCAAATTTCCCTTCGAGAATCTCATTTAGGGTTTCGTCGAAAGTAGATTCCAGAACCATTATTGACGCAAACGGCGCAGAGCGTCTTCTAGGTAAGGGTGATATGTTATTTTTACCGCCGGGAACATCGCAGATAATACGCATTCACGGGGCTTTTGTAGAAGAAAAGGAAATTTTCAAAATAGTAGAGCACATAAAATCTCAGGGAGTGCCAGAATACGACGAGACCATAACCAAGACAGAAGAGGAAATGGAGGGAACAGAGTTACCTGGAAAAACAGACCCTCTATTTTGGGAAGCCTTACGTATAGTTGTAAACGCAAAAAGAGCTTCTACTTCTCTTCTACAAAGGCATTTGCGGATAGGTTATGGTCGTGCTGCGGCGATTCTCGATGCGATGGTTCGGGCTGGATTTGTAGGAGAGATGGATAGTGCATTGCGGGCAAGACCAGTTTTACAAGCTGCCTTTGACGCTCTAACCGAAATGGAAAAAACAGAAGGGAAAGATGCCAGATTTTAATCTCTTTGACTTATCAGCGCCTATTAGCATTGCAATTCCATTGCTTTTTGATGGTAAGCAACCTAATGCCTACGGCGTAGAAAGAGCTTCTATTGCAAGTTGCAGAGCTGGTCGAATAATTGGAGACACTCGTTTGGGCGGAAGTTGCAATTTCAGTCAAATAAAGCTCATACCTCATTGCAACGGAACGCATACCGAGTGTGTCGGGCACATAACTTACGAAAGAATTGCTGTTTACGAGTGTTTGAAAGATGTTTTTATTACTGCTCTTTTAATTTCGGTAACTTCGGAAAGAGCTGATCGAACTTCAGAAGACTATCCTATAAAGAATAAAAGCGACGAATTGATAACTCGAAAAGCTCTGTTACAAGCTCTTCAAAAAATCAAATACGAAAAAAAAGAAGCTCCGAAGGCACTGATTGTTCGCACGTTGCCGAACGATGAAAGTAAACTTGAAAGAACTTACCTGAACGAAATTCCGCCTTTTTTTTCTTTGCAAGCGATGGAGTTTATAGCTAGCGAGTTCGATCATTTGCTTGTTGACTTACCTTCGATTGACAGATTATTTGATGAAGGTAGGCTTACGAATCATCGTATCTTTTGGAACGTGCCGCAAGGTAGCTTTCGGTTAGCTTCAGAAACGAAAATTCATAAGACTGTTACTGAGATGATCTATGTTCCAAATGAAGTAGAAGACGGCGTTTTTTTGCTCAATCTTCAAATAACTGCATTCGATAGCGAGGCTACTCCGAGCCGTCCTTTAATTTTTAGGTTTTTGAATTCGTGAAGAACTTGATCTCATCGCTTGCGTTTTCAAGTAGCTTCTTTATGCTTTCAATGTCTAAATTGTTATGTTCAGATGAATACTCTCCTGAAAGAGCGGACTTCGCGAGCGGTTCTCTTCTAAGCTCGGGCAGTATAGGCAGGATTACATAGTAACCGTTTCTTTCAGTCGTTCTATAGACTTCTTCTTCAGAAATCATAATCTCATGGATTTTTTCCCCGGGTCTGATTCCGATGAAAACCATGTCTATTTTACGTCCATTCATTAAAGCTTTAGCAATATCGACTACTTTTGCTGATGGAACTTGTGGAACATAAGTTTCTCCTGCTCTTGCTTCTTTTACGGCTGCGAAAACTGTATCAACTGCCCTGTCAAGACTTAGAAGAAATCTTGTCATTTCCGGAAGGGTTATCGTGACCGGTCCGCCATTGCGGATTTGCTCGATGAACAAAGGAACAATAGAACCTCTTGAAGCTATTACGTTTCCGTATCTTACGCATATAAATCTCGTGTTGGGTAAGTCACGGTTTGCTTCAATAAAGATTCGCTCTTGCAGAGCTTTAGTCATTCCCATTACGTTTATAGGCTTGCAAGCTTTATCTGTGGAAATGCCAACTACGGTTTCAACTTTCAGATTGTTTTCTCTAATTGCCCTAACGATGTTGTATGCTCCGATCACGTTTGTTTGAACTGCCTCAAATGGAGCATATTCACAGGTTGGGACTTGTTTCATTGCTGCTGCATTGAAAACAACGTCTGTATCTCGCAAAGCTGCTACCAAAGATGCATAGTCTCTTACGTCGCCTATTCGAAAGCTTAAAATCTGCTGGGAGTTCTCATATATTATTTCGTCTGTGGCTGCTTTGCGATGCAAAAAAGAAAGCCTCATCTCGTGTTGTTTGGCTTCGTCACGGGAAAATACAATTACTTTTGCTGGTTTTCCCATTTCGCCTGTTAAAAGTCGATGGACTAGCCTTTGTCCCAACGAACCGGTTCCACCTGTTACCAAAATGCGTTTTCCTTCTAAAAGCATTTCTTTCATCTCCTAAAGATTCATAAAGTTTTTGTTATCTTCGATAGAGATCGCGGTGAGTCAGCATTTAAGCCTTTTGTCTCGGCAAGAAGAGCGGCAAAGAGCTGTGCTGGTATTATAAAAGGAATCGGTGATAAAAATTCATCTATTTCCTTCGACATTGCAATATACCTCGAGCTTAGAGATGCTATTTCTTCATCGTTTGTAATCGAGAGGCTGTCAGCTTTAAGCTCACGAAGACGTCTGAGTAAATCTATGTTGCTTTTTTTTGTAACGCCCGAAGGCGCAAACATTATCACAGGAAATCTTCTTTCAATTATTGCAAGTGGACCATGAAAGAAGTCTGCTGAAGAGAATCTCTCAGCGACTACATAGCAAGTTTCCATAAGTTTTAAGGCAAGCTCATAAGCATTTCCGTAGTTTAGACCGCGTCCTACAACGACGCAATTTTCCATGAAGGCATAACGAGCAACAATTTCTTCAACTGTTGAGCGAAGCTGCAAACTCTCGGCACAAAAGCTCGGTATCTGCTCATATTCGATTTTCACGTCGGAAAGAACTGAAGAAAGCATGTAGAATTGAAGCATTTGACCAGTATAAGTTTTAGTCGCGGCAACGGATTTTTCTCGTCCTGCATGGATTAAAAGTGTTTCATCCACAATTTTCGTCATTGAAGAGTCCGGCTCATTAGTTATGCCTATGGTAAAGGCGCCAGCCGCTTTTGATTTTTCAAGAACCGTGTTGATGTCTGTGCCTTCTCCAGATTGAGAAACCCCTATCACTAAGGCATTGTCAAGTTTTAGACTAGCATTGTAGAGCGTAAAAACCGAAGGCGCTGATAGAGAAACGGGTATAAAAGTTGTGATTTCCAATAAGTAACGCCCGAAAAGTGCTGCATTATCAGAGCTGCCACGAGC
Organism: Pyrinomonadaceae bacterium; assembly: GCA_025054715.1. Lineage (GTDB taxonomy): Bacteria > Acidobacteriota > Blastocatellia > Pyrinomonadales > Pyrinomonadaceae > J014. Next base: position 19,175 of record JANWYH010000002.1, on the reverse strand, counting down.
TACTAGAATTATCAATCTTATATCCTTAGATCGAAGGTAGTTTCCTAGCTTTCTTATCTTTTCTTTTTCAGCTTGGATCGTTCGTTCAAGAACAACCGGCTGCTCAGTTATTTCCTGAAGCATTAAAGACATTTTTAAGTTTGCTCCGGTAAAGAGAATTTACTTCAGCTCCGATTAGTATAACCAAAGCTGAAAGATAAAACCAAAAAACTAGTATAATTACCGCACCGAGAGAACCATAAACTCTAGCATAATTGCCAAAAAATCGAAGATAGAAACTAAAAGCACTTGAAACTAGTAACCACAACAAAATCGAAACTACTGCTCCCCAAGAAAAAAAACGTCTTTGTTTGCGACTGAAATTCGGACAGAAGTTATCAACTAGTTCGAAGATTGAAAACAAAAGAGTCAAAATTATGAAACTCGAGAGGACTTCAGCAATAGTCTTGCCAAAAAGACCTGAAATTAAGTTTGAGACAAATAGATTAAGCGTAATTCCTACAAGAACAAGCAGGCTTACTGCTAAAACTAGAAAAATTGCATTCAGTTTCACTTGCCACCAAAAGCGAGTTTCCTCGACTGCGTAAATTTTGTTTAAGGCATTGCTAAGGCTTTCAAATCCAGCAGAAGCTGACCAGAGTATCATTATGAGTCCTAACGTTATTTTACTGCCAGAGCTTTCTTGGATTGCTTCGTGCAATGCTTTCTGAAGTAACTCATAAGCCGATCCAGGCATTACCTGTTTAAGGTAAGAAAAAAGTTGCGTTTGAAGCTCGTCTGAATTTTTCAAAGCAAGTCCAAAAAGTGTTGTTAGAAAGAGCAGAAGCGGAAAGATCGAGAAAAGAAAGTAAAAGGCAATTTCAGCGGCTCGACCGAAAATTTCATCTTCAAAAGATTTATTGTAAACGGCTACAAAAAACCCTTTCCACTTCTGCATTTTGGCTAAGTACGGACTGTTTACCGCTGGTTACTGCTGGCTTTTTTTGTTTTAGGTTTTGAGGTTGCTTTTTCTTTTGAATCTCTTTTAGTTCTTATCTTTTTTTTTTGAACGGCGTTCATGCCGTTTAGTAGAGCCAGCCAGCGATATTCTGGTATTTCTATTTCCTTGCTTAATTTTTCAAATACAAGGTCTGTAACAGCGTTCACGAACCAGTTATGATTAAATTCTCCAACAGAGGCAAGTTCTGCGTCTGGTGCTGGATTCATGAAATCTATTGCATAAGGAACACCGTCTTTTATTGCAAATTCAACGGTGTTTATGTCATATCCTAATGCTTGGCATATTTTTATTGTGTCTTCTTCGACTTTATCTCTTAATTGCGGTTCCAGATAGTTTTCGGCTTGGAAATACTGCTGTCCGGAAAGATAAGGCTTACTCGGGTCATAGGGCATTATCAACACTCTTTTTTGTCCTATACAATAGCAACGAACGAACTTATCATATTCTATTGCTTCCTGTAGAACCATGCAGCGAGTGCCAGTTTGGTTATATTGATACCAGAGTTGCTCAAGAGAATGGATTTTTGAAACCATTTTCCAGCCACCGCCATCGTGTGGTTTCAAAAATGCTGGGAAGCCTACGTAATCAACTATTCCTTGCCAGTCAATTGGAAACTCCAGGTTTCTGAGAGACTCGCTGACTATATCAGGTATGTAAGAGTGTTGAGGTAACAAAACAGTTTTCGGAATTGCAACGCCTAGCTTCGCCGCAAGACTGTAGTTAAAAAATTTATCGTCGGCAGACCACCAAAAAGGATTGTTTATTACATAAGTGCCTTCAAGAGCCATTCGTTTTAGCATTGCACGATAATACGGCACTTCATGCGATATTCTATCAATTATGATGTCGTATTGCTTTTGCTGATTCAAGGGAATACCGCCGACCTTCATCATCTCAGCTATTACTTCGCCCTGTCCACGTTCATTTATGCTTTTGATAATAGCTTCTGGAAAGCTTTTTTCTCTTCCGACTAAAATTCCTACTTTTTTCATAAAAACTCCCTTAAAAACTCCTTTTCTTATAGCGTTTTAGAATTGGCTTTTGCCAAAAGGGCAATTTTAACCTATGTTTTCCAGTTGAGCAAATTCTATTTTCAAAGGTGCATTTTGTGATTTTGTTGAAAATCATTAAACTATGCTAAAGGATGGTATTAGAGTTACTGCAAGCTTCTGGCAGGGTATCTGAACGACCTTTTGCTGAGGTCTTAGCTGAGTCTTGCAAATTAGAATTCGATGGTTCTTTTAGGTTAAATCAGGGACAAAGGCAAGCAGTTATTTATCTTCGTAAGGGTAAAGTTGTTTTTGCAAGCTCAAATGAGCGCATTCATAGGCTCTTTGTAGTTTTACTAGAAAAAGGAAAACTTCAAAAAGAGCAGCTTGTGCAAATTCCTGCCATCACAAATGATTTCGAGCTTGCTCAATCGCTTTTGAATAAGGGTTTAATTAACGAGCTAGATTTGAAAGAAGCTTTTAAGCTGCAAATCGAAAGAATACTATTAAACCTTCTGAGCTGGTGCGATGGTGAATGGCTTTTTACGACACTTGCTCGGGCAAAGGAAAACCTGAACTACGAGATCAATCTGAACGAGATTTTTTTAGCTTACGCAAGAGCAGAATCTTTGGAGCGAATTCGCTTATCTTTCAGCTCTTTTCAAGAAAAGTTTTTAGCTAAACTAAACCAGCCTGAAGTTAATTTATTACCAAAAGAAGCTTATGTTCTTTCTCGTTTTGAAGATCGTCAGTTAACGCTTGAGGAACTTTTTTCGATTTGTGGTCTTCCTGAAGATGAGGTTTTAAGGATTGTTTATACTCTTTGGCTTTGCGGAGTTCTTGACAGGGAAGATGGTAAACCAATTTTTTCACAGGCACAAATCCAAGCGATTCGTTCCGTGCGGTTAAAACCGTCTGATCACAAGGTTTCAGAGGCGATTAAGTTAGAAGAAAAGAAACAAAAAGAAGAAGCTGAAGAAGCACTAGAAGAATACTTAAACCGTGTCGAGCATGCCGAAAACTTTTACCAAGTTCTAAATGTTTCGACACAAAGCACAGATGAGGAGATAAAAAAAGCTTATTTTTCCTTAGCGAAGAGATTTCATCCTGACAGATTTCACAAAGAAGCAGGGACGCAATTGCATGAGCGAATTCAAAAGGCATTTAGTCAGATTGCACGTGCTTATGAGACTCTTAAAGATGAGCGATCAAGGCAGGCTTACGATTTGAAAATTCGTAATCATATGAAATCAAAAACTGAAGCGAGAGGAGAGTCCGCTGCTGAAGAGGCTTTCAAAGAAGGATACGAACTGATGACTAAAGAAAAATATGTTGAAGCCTTGCCGTTTTTAGCTAGAGCTGTGTTTTTAGAGCCAGGAAATGCTCGTTATAGAGCTTTCTATGGAAAGCTTCTTTCTTTAGATGAAAGACATAAATTTAAGGCTGAAGCCGAGCTTCAAGAAGCCATCAAGTTAGACCCGAAAAATCCAGACTACAGGATAATGCTTGCTGAGTTTTACTTAAATTATGGACTTTTACGGAGAGCTGAAGGTGAGTTGAGAAGAATTTTGGAGGCTTTCCCAAATGAGCCAAGAGCGTTGAAGATGCTGGAAGAGCTTTCTCAAAGAAAATAAAAAGTTTAAGCTGGATTTTCAAGCCTTTTTCTGTAAAACTTTTTTCATTATGAGTGACTTTGACAGCCAAATTTTAACCTTAGCCGATTCTATTGATAAAGCTGAAGGATATAGCTGTCCTCACGCTGTTCGAATAGCAATTCTTTCTGATAGAATGGCAGTTGCGTTTGGGTTTACGGATTATGACAGAGAAGTTTTATGGCAGGCGTCACTTCTTCACGATATAGGTGAAATGGTGATGAATCGGAGTTACTTAAAAGAGAACCGAGCTCTTTACGAAGAAGAGAGGCTTGACATGCAGCGACATCCGATCATAGGTGAACAGGAGCTCGCAAGAAGGAATTTTCCGAAGGCTACTCAACTGCTCGTTAGATGGCATCATGAATGGTGGAACGGAACTGGGTATCCAGATGCTTTGGAAAGAGAGGAAATCCCTCTGTCAGCGAGAATCTTGAGAGTTGCGGACTCGTTTGTTTCAATGACTGCTATGCGCTCTTATCGTGCCGCATTTTCAGAAGAGGAAACAAAAGAATACATAAGGGAAAGAGCTGGTGTTGAGTTTGATCCAACAGTAGTAAAGGTTTTTTTTGAACTAGGTAATATCGAACAGATATTCGAGGAACTTGAAAGTTCTGTGCAGATTGTGAAAGGCGACGTTTAACTATGTATCAAAACGGTTGGCTTGCTTTCGAGCTCAACATTCTAAGAAGATTGAGATTTTCTTCTGTAGCCATTCCACTTAGTTGGGAACCGTATCTTGGACTTTATTTGAAGCGTTGGAAAATTCAAGTCACCGCAAATCACACGCTTCAAAGCTCACTAGTTAAGGCTCAGGCTTTAATAGAAAATAACTCTAACGTTTTGTCTGAAGAAGAAGTAGAAGTTGTGCTTGAAGATGCTTACGTTCCTTATTATCAGCTTAATAATCACGCTTTGAGAAAATGGTTTGGCGAAACTGATGCCTGGTGGTTCGATAATGTTCGTCGAAATATTGAAAAATTAGAGACCAACTTTTCAAAGTCAATAGCCTTTTATATTGCTATGCAGGTAGGAGACTATGCTCTTTCGTTTTCCGAAGAAACTCGGCATTTAAGACAGCCACTGTCAAAGGTTTTCAAACGTCTGTGGGTGAGGCATCCGGCGCCTGTTGAAAATGAGAAAAGAAATTTCTGTCAATTTAAAAGTCCAAATGATTTCATCGCTGAGCATAAAAGAGATCTGGATTTTGTTCCTGATTTAATGTTTCTAAGACTTCCTCCGTTAAGAAATGTTGACATTGTAAAGAGTCTTGGTTGGAAGGCTTGGAGGGAGGAATGGCTAAGGCAAGCGGATAACTTCTGGCATGAGCTTGAACTATCTTACAACAATAAGTTAACAGCTAAAGCTGAAACGAAAAGCCAGTATCTGAAACTAATAGAAGATTTTTTGCAGACAGCTTCGCATGTAGAGAAATGGGCAATTTCCTTTGTCGAAGACGGAATCACCTCAACACAGGAATTAATAGAAACCATCGGTCGCGTTCGCAAGGTTGAAACCGTTTATACAAAAGATTTCTCGGAGCTAACAGGTAAAAAAGCTGTTATCATTACGGCATAATTTTTCATTACCAGCGAATAGTTCCTTCTTTGCTTGTGTCAATTTCTGCTAAGTTTTTGCCTTCATTGAAAAGATAAAACTTAAGTTGGTCAAAAAGAAACTCTTGGGCTTCAGGATCGGATACATCTAATCCGAAGTGATTTATAAGCTGATTTTGTTTTTGTAGCCACTCTTTCCAGCAAAGTTGGCAAATTTCATTGTATATTCTAGCTCCAATTTCATTGGGGAATGGTGCGAATTTAAGTTGTTCGCCACCTCGATCGCAACGCAAACATTTGAATTTTTCGGATGAAAAAAGTCCCATAAACTTGATCATAGCACCACGGTATCGAAAAGGTAAGCCTTTTTATTTCTCCGCTGCTCTTATAGCTTCAATTATTTCATCATCTTTGGGTCGAAAGATACTAAGTGGTTGAACCTTATGATAAACGATTTTACCGTCTTTGCTTATGATAACGACGCCTCTTGCCGAATATCCTGGTATCCATGATTGCATTCCGTATTTTTTTACTACGTCGGCTGTTTCATCCGAGAGCAGCTTTATTGGCAGATTGTATTTTTCGATGAATTTTTTATGTGACTCGCTCGAGTCTGTCGAAATTCCGATGACTAGAGCGCCTGTGGCTACGTATTTTTCCCAATTATCACGAATCGAGCAAAGCTGCTTAGTGCAAACTGGCGTGTCATCGCCAGGGTAAAAAATCAAAACTATGGTTTTGCCTAAGTTTTCTGAAAGTCGCCAGCTATCGCCATTTTCATCTTTCAAGACAAAATCGGGTGCATCTTCTCCTACTTGCATATCTCGAAATCTCTTATATCTTTGAATGGTGTTTCTTTGTCGTCAAAATCCGGTCGGTAATAAAACGAAGCAGATTCATATTCCTGAATGAATCCCTCTTCAAAACCGAGTGCTTCCAATGCTTCAACTGCAGAGAACCATTCTCGCATTGATATTCTCCTAGATAAAAGGATGTAGCGCGGATCGGTTGCCGCTTTGTGCGTTGGATAGTATTGAGCCATCAATGAAATTGCGACTTTCGGCGAAAGCTCTTCTTTTATCCACTTTAGACTTTCCTCAATGCCAGCTAAATCATTTGGCAAAACAAGAAGGCGTATTACAAGCCCAGCTTTTAATAGTCCGTCTTTGTCGAATATTAAACTATCACCGGTTTGTCGAAACATTTCTTTGAGCGCCATTCGGGCGTATTTTACGTAGTCGCGAACTTTCGAGTATTGAAAACCAACCTCAGAATCAGCGTATTTTAAGTCAGGGAGGTATATGTCAACGATTCCATCAAGTAGTCTTAAAACCTCTACAGAATCGTAGGCATTCGTATTGTAAATTATTGGTAGGCAGAGACCTTTTTCTGCTGCTATCAAAATTGCACGTGCCATCTGTGGAACAAAATGAGTAGGGCTTACAAAACCTATGTTGTGACAGCCCCTTTGCTGTAACTCAAGCATTATTTCAGCAAGTTTCTCGTGAGTTACTTCATTGAGCCTTTGCTCTTTCCATGTCTGAGAAATCTGATAATTTTGGCAGTAAACGCATCTTAAGTTGCAGTTTCCAAAGAATATATTTCCTGCGCCGCGTGTGCCTGTAAGAAAGGGTTCTTCTCCGAAGTGAGGTGTATAGGCTGAAACTATAGGCAATCTCCCGGAATAACAAGCAGCTATTTCATCTCGAAGGCGGTTATTGCCGCAGTTTTTAGGACACACTGAACAAGCTTCAAGCATTTTTTCGAGTGCTTCTACTCTTTGCTTTAGCTCACCTGTTCGATAGAGTTTCAAAAATTTAGGTTCGTGCCTCATCTTTTTTCTCAAGTTCTCCATTTATCAGGGTATATTTTTCAATTATCTCTTTTGGTGCAACTGTTTTTGCTAAACTCCATGTAAAATCCATTTCGGCTTTAATTGTTGCAGTTGCCATAGTTGTCTCTCGGAGCATGAGAGCACTACCGTAAAAAAGAAATATTATTCCGACTATTCCAACCAGAATCGGTAACCAGCGATAGACATTGAATAGTCCAACAACTGCAATTGTAACACTTGTCAAAATGAAAAAGCATAAGCCGTAGTAAAATGCGCTCATGGCGCTTTGTAAAATTCTGGCACGACTCGTGACTTTGTCAAGAAGGTGCACTATAACCTCGAGTCTTTTTTCATAAAGCGGAATAGAGTCTTTGTCTTCTGCGGTTATTAGTTCACTTAGTCTTTTCTCTAATTCGCGCACGCGATCGACAACACGTCCAAGTCTCGTAGAAGTAGAAAGAACAAGCGATCCAGTTGCCGAAATCAAGAGCGCAGGTGTAATCATTGCAGTTAAAAACTCAACCGTTGAATTCAGAATTTTTGGGTTGACATCTATTAACTCACCAGACGGCATGCTTAAATTTTAACTCAAGTTTAGCTTTATTGCTTAAGTTTTGAAGAAAATTTTAGTTTAAAAACTCTTTCGGAGAATTTGTCGTAAAATAAGATTTGTGGAGCTTCGAGTTACGGAAATTTTCCTTTCGATTCAGGGCGAATCTTCTCACGCAGGCAGACCTTGTATATTCGTTCGTTTAACGGGCTGCCCAATGCGCTGCCTTTGGTGCGACTCGGAATACACTTTTACCGGCGGCGTCAGAATGAGTTTTGATGAGATTTTCGCAAAAATCAAGGAGTACAAATGCCAGTTGGTAGAGATAACTGGAGGAGAGCCTCTAGCTCAAAAGAATGTGTTTGCTTTTATTACTGCTCTGTGTGACAAAGAGTATGAGGTTTTGATAGAGACAGGAGGATATTTTTCTATAGAAAACGTTGACAGAAGAGCAAAAATTATACTCGATGTAAAGTGTCCTGCTTCGGGTGAAAGTGAAAGAAATTACTGGAAAAATCTCGAAATGATCGATCGAAGCAAAGATGAGGTGAAGTTTGTGGTCGCAAATCTAGAGGATTTGGATTTTGCAAAGAGAGTGATAGATGAGTATAGACTGCAAGAAAGAGCCAAAGAAATATTGATTTCTCCAGTTTGGGGAACTGATTTGAAAGAAATAGCGGAAGCAGTAGCTGCTAGCGGATTAAAAGTAAGGCTAAATCTTCAGCTTCACAAATTCATCTGGGGAGCAGATGCTCGCGGCGTTTAAACGAACTTAAAAACTTCTGACGGTGTGATACAATAATCCATTTTTATATCTTCTTCGGTTACGTCTAAAATACTTTCTACAGGTTCAAATAGGCTCAGTCCTATCTTAAGACAATCCTTTTTGCAGCCCTTTAGAAATCTATCGTAAAAGCCTTTACCATATCCGACTCTATGGCCTCTTTTGTCAAAGCATAATAGAGGTAAAATAACAAGCTCTATTTCACTACTTGAGATCGCCTCTCCTGATGTGGGTTCTTTAATTCCCCATTTGTTTTGTTCAACGGTTGAAAATTGAGTAAAGCGTATGCTTTCTATCGAATTGGTTTCAAAATTTACTTTGGGAGCAAATGTTTTAACGTTTGGAAATTCTTTCCAGACTTTTTCAAAGATAAAAAGGGTGTTGATTTCGTTGAATTTATCAATTGGCAGGAAACAGTGTAGATTTTTTTTGTTTGATAGGTCAAAGTAAGTAAAGAACTTTTCGGCAACTTGCTTACTCATAGTTTCTAGCTCCGAGCAAGATAGACTAAGCCTTTTTTGAAGAAAAATTTTGCGAAGTTTTGCCTTATTGGCATTTTGAGTATTAGCTTTCACAAAAGTATTATAACTTTGTTGTCGAGATGTAACTTATTTTGTAGGAGAGAAAATGAAAAAGGTAGCTATTTTGTTTCTCGTATTTTTTGTTTTTGCTTGTCAGAAAGAAAAAAGCACGGCAGATTCGCCTACCGAAGCGTATAAGATGCTTTATCGAGCAGTGAAAAGTAAAAATCCAGAAGAGATAAAAAAATGGCTTTCAAATGGAACTTTGATGTTGGCTGAGGCTAAAGCGAATATGGAAAAAAGCTCCGTTGAGAAGGTTATAAAAAATGGTTTTACTGAAACTACATTTTCAGCTGCGATGCCGGAAATACGCGATGAGCGAATAAGTGGAGATTTCGGAGCCGTAGAAGTTTGGAATGAGAGGAGAAGACTTTGGGAAGATTTACCGTTTGTTAAAGAAGCAGAGGTTTCTTTTGAATTTGTCGGTGATGATAGGGCGAAAGTAACGGAGACGGCAAAAGCGATTCAAGGAATGGAAGTCATTGAAGAAGCAAATAAGGTTTACGGTAGGAAAAGAGCTTTGTTTAGCGAAGCAGAGGAGATAGCAAAGAAATTACTTGATGCTGGTGCCACAGCAAAAGTTGATAATACTAGTTGGCGATTGGCGGTAGGTGAAATTTTTAGCGGAGTTTACAAATCTCCAGGAAAACCTAGGTCTTTGATTGAGAGAGAAGCGGCAAATATGGCAAGCCAATCTATGCCGCCCCAAGCAAATGTAAACGTTGACTCTGCTAATGTAAATAAGGCGGAAAAGAAAGTTGCAAGATAGCTTTACTTTTTCCGCTTCTTTCCTATTTCCGAAAAGGGAATGTCGTAAACAGCATATTTTTGGCAGTCCTTGTGGTCAAAATGCCACCATTCATAAGGATTTACCGTGAAACCTTCTTCTTGCATCATTTTTATCAGCAAATCTCGGTTTTTTCTTTCCTCTTCTGTAGCTCCTGAGTAAGTAGGCGAGGCTCTTTCAGTAAATTCGTCATATTCGGATGGCATAGGAAGAAGTTTACCCGTTTTCAAATCGTAAAGACCGAGGTCAACAGCGCAGCCACGATTGTGTTTTGAACCAACAGACGGATCTGCTACGAAAATTCGCTTTTCTGGCGGCGTAATTTCCCAAAAAAGTTTAGTAACCGACCAAGGGCGATAAGCATCGAATATGACTAAACCAAGTCCAATATTTTTGAGCTTTTTATGAACACGAACAAGCGCCTTTGCGACTGGTCGCTGAAGGAAAGCCCTTGCTTCGGTGTAAACAGGTCTTCCGACGAAGTTATTGGATGTTGCATACCTTATGTCGAGCTTTATCGTTTCATCAAGTTTTGTAATCTCGATCAATTCTGCCTCTTTTTTTCCTTTCTCTTTTGGCGGTGTGTCTTGTGAAAAGCTGATTGTTAAAGTTAGCAAAAATACTGTACAAAGACGCAACATAGGCTAAATTCGGCGAGCTTGATTTGCAAAGTTTAGTAATAAAATTTTATCCTGAAATTTATGCAAAGAGGAAAAGTTAATCAGTGGATTAAGCGTTTAGGCGTAGTCGGTTTTCTGTTCTTTTTGATTAAGGGGCTTTTGTGGCTTATAGTGCCGATACTGATTGCCTATTTTGCATGGTAGAGTTAGAGTCTTAATCTTCGCTCACGTTTTCTAATTCCGAGTTTTTCTTCTATTTTTCTCAAATAAGATACCAAATCCATAGCCTCTTTTTCTCCTATTTTGATTCCCTTGCAGACGGCTTCGCATCTTCTCAGCATTTTTTCTAGCTTTTCATCTGAGTCTATCCTTGACCTTATTTGTGTTGCCATTTCTTCAGGATAAGTTTTTGATGAGTCTAAACCAAAGAGACTGGATACTCGTCGGCGAAATTCTAGATAGACGTTTTCTAAGGCTAAGTCGTAGGCTCTAGCTCTTTTTTGTAATTCTGCCATGGCTGAAACATACTCGAGTTTCGATAGTCTGTCTTTTCGGGGCATGGGGAGAGGACGTGTGAATCTTTGGCTTCTTGAAAAAAGAATTGCCAATGAAATTAAAGCCAACTGAAGCAGAAAGGCAAAAATTGGAGTGCCTCGAAAATAGTTAATTAAAGCAGATTCTGCCGAGCCGTAGCCATGATGATATTCATCGAAGGCGATTTTGTTTTGAGATTCGACTAGGTTGAGTGCCATTTGTAGATTATCGGCGAGCTTTATTCCAGTGTTTGAGACTATAAATGGATCGCTTAAGAGAACTATTTCACCACTGCCTAGATAAATGCTGATTAAAACCGCTCCACTTTTGTCTGCAAAATGCACGACAGGAGTCGTAGCATTTAAGTAGATTCTTTTGCCATCCTGATTGTTCGACGGAGTTTTGGATAGGGAGATCTTCGTAGCGAATTGTGATGGTTGAATAGCGATGACGTCTCGTGAGTAAAGAGTCGGATAAGAAGGATTGATAGCAGCAGTGTTATGGGTCATCTCAGATGCGTTGTAGGGGTCAATTTCGTAAATCTTATATGAAGGATTGGAGCTTGCAATTAATGTCCAATCGGACGAGACATTCAACAGCGTAGGTTCAGGACTTCTGGTAATTAAGATAAGTTTGTTTCCAGTAGATACCCATTCCAGTAGTTTTTCTATCTCTTCAGTAGTTAAGTTTATCAGTAACGGCTCAACTATTATAATAGCGTTGAAGTCCGAATGGATAAAAGCTTCGATAGGTTTTTGCCAGCGAATCACATCTTTTCCTGTTTGGGAGAGAATTTCGTAGAAAGCCTTAGTTCCAGTTGCTCCAGAGTTGAAGCTTGAGCGATTGGGAAAACTTTCCTTTTCTATAGCAGAGTTTCTTCGAATATAAGAGATGGCGTTGAGAGATACGAAAGCAATTAGACATAGAAACAAAACAAAGAAAAGGATAATCTTTTGTTTCATCCTTTACCTACCCTTTTATTTATGGTTTGTTTATAAGTAGCCATAAAATTTTCCCAGTCTGATCTTGTAAGGTTTCTGAAACCATACCAAGCTCGCTCGAAGCTTTTAGTCATTGAGCAAAAACTTGGGTAGATTTCAAGATTATGCTTTACCTCTTCAAGGTAATCTCGATTTGTTTTATTCTTCGAAAGTCTTAATATTTTTCTGTTGGCTAGCTCATATAGAAGTGCAATATAAGCCTTTCTAATAGCAAGTCTCATATTGCCTTCTTCAACAAGACGTTTAGCTTCAGACAACAAGTCTTCTGAAGAGTTGGTCTTCGAAAGCTTTTCCCCTAGAACGATTGTTTCATCTTCCTCTGATAAAGTGTTATTGCTAGTACTTCTTAAAGTCAGCCGATAGAAAAGGATGCCGATCAGGACGCAGAGCAGGACTGTTATTATAATCTGAAGAACTAAACTTAAAATTTTCTGTGTTTCTGAACTGGCTTCGGGAATTACAGGTTTTGGAGAGTTTCTCTGTAACCATCTAAGGATATTTTCTATGAATTTTTCAAAAGCGTTAGGTTCTTTTTCTTCAGGTTTTAAGTATTCGGGTTTGGAGAGTATTTGTTCTAGCTTTTTTTTAGCCTCGCTTTTTGAAAGAGAAGCAGTTTTAGTTTGCTTTAGCTTTTCCACTTCTTTAAGTGCATACTCGATTGTTTTCAGCGTTTCATCAACATTAGATTTTCTTTCTTCACCACTACTATTTTGAATTTTTTCTAATTTGCTGAGTAACCATTCATTGCTGATTTCAAATCTTGAGTTTCCAGATTCGATTGTAACTCGATTAGGAAAATCTTTTCTTGCTCTGTCGAAAAGGGTAGAGTCTTTTTCATCTGATAAGATTAACTCGGATTTTAGCTTATGTAGCTTTGCTTGGTATTCCTCCAACGAAATGGCAGAAAAAGCCACATTTGCAAGTAGTAGGACCGCAAAACAAAGCCTGATCTTAGCTGATGTTGAAAATTTTAACGGACTGCTCGCTGATCTCATTTTTCAATACAGGATGAAAAGGGGTTGACTGGGTTTCTAGTAATGGCACTTCTTCTAGATGCCTTGCTGCTAGAAGTTCAATATCATAGCCTTCGTTTCTTACTCTTTCATCTATGTAGAGAAGTGATAAACCTATCATAAGAACTGGACTTGCGAGAACCAAGCTTATTTGGAACAAACCTTCGCTGATTATTAAGTACCATAATGGACTTCTGTCCATGGTTTTGAAAATAAAATTTTCTACACCACTAAAGTAGCTGTAGATCAAGAGCGGTATGTATATCAAAGCTAAAGCAACATAGACAACTATTATAGTGAAGACAAAAAGTGCATAAACTCGATTAGTATTTGCTCGAGCCAAACTTGAACTGCGTGAAATAGCCGATAAAACGCCTTTTCCTTCAACTGCTATTACCTGTGGAACATAAACGAATCTAGAAGCTACGAAAAAGAAGATCCAACCACCGCCTAGAAAAACAACTATGAGAGAGAGAAAAACAGATATCATGGATAGATAAAAGAGGGGGCTGGTTATATATAACAACACGCCAACTAGAAGGAAAAATACAACAAGTGAGAAATAAAAAGTGATAAAAAAAACTACTAGCAAAAATGTTGCGACTAAAGCCGAGGATACAAAAAGTTTTCCAATTTTTTTTACTACAATCAGATAAGTTTCTCGGAAAGAAATTGGAGTTTCAAAGACTATCGAACTGACAAGATTTCTTGAAAATCCTCCCATTACACAAAGAATCATAATAAGCTCTGCTAACCAAAAGATGGTGTTACCAAATAAAGCAAGAAAATCTACTTCTATTCTTGATGACAAGTTTGAATAGACAAAAAAGTTCCAGCCGGTAGAAAGTAACGTGCAGAATAAAACTGGCGGAATGGCGATAAGAATTAGAGTTAAAATGTGCTGGCGATAAAGTCTTATGGAGCGATCGATCAAATCGCCTGCTCCAATCGGTGGTAATAAGCTTTTCTGTTGTTTTGTCATTTAGCTACGAAGGTATTTGGATCGAGTTCCTGATTAAAGAAAAATTGTGAAAAATTAGCTTTCCATTCATACTCATTCGTTCTGGATTGCCCTTCGATCATGAGATAAATTCTATAGCTGTGGGGAATTTCGATTTGATTTACTACTTTGTAATCGGAAAATTCTTCGATCATCTCTTCTCTTCTTTCCCTTCTACTTGCGGATGCGTCCGGATTAGGACCTTGAATGGCAGAAATTACTCGGAAATACTCCGTTCGGACATGGTGAAACGTTTCCTTATCAATGAATATACGGATTTCTAAATCGAATGAGCCTTTAGGTTGATATTCCAAAACGTAAGCTTCTCTACCGTTTACTTTTTTAATGCCATCCAGACTGATCTTTGCTTTACTTGATTTGAGCCTTTTCAATGCCCAATGAGTTAGAAAAGGACCACCCAAAAGTCCTTCCCGTAGAACTTCAGGATAACGGAAAATGTAATTGCCAAATTCTGAGCGAGCGTTATTTATTGCAAAGGCTATTTTTGAATCTTTCCCGTCAAAAATTATGGTTTCGCCGGGATAATTAGGTATCATAAAACTCATTCCGAGTAGGAGCTTGTTATCTTCTGATGCGATTACTATCTTCCCGCTACCACCTGCACCACCAGCTCTTAACATCGTAAAGCTAACTGTTCCAGAAGCTACTATGTTTTTCAACTTACTTAAACCTTCAATCTTTTCAAGGTGCTTGCTTAGGATATCCTCTGCTTTAAGCTTTTGAGAAAGGCTAACAGCAGAAAGTAAAATCAAATTCATCGTTAAGAGTAGAAATTTAGTAGTCATGATGATTTTCTCCTTCTCTACACGTCTAACTGGATTATACAAAAAAGGCGGAAGCTAGAAAACTTCCGCCTTGGAATTGAATACTAGATTCTCGATTCTTTAGAACTCGAATCTAGCGACGAATTGCACGATTCTAGGTGCATAGGACGTGGTTATACGTCCAAAGGTTGTGCTGTTAATGTTTCCATTTCCTGGGAAGACTCCAACGAAGAAGTTAGCTCTATTGAGAACATTGAAAGCTTCTGCACGCAGTTGCAAGCGCATGTTTTCTCTTATACGGAAGTTCTTCAGCACTGAAGCATCCCAGTTGTAGTAGATAGGTCCATTCCAGGCATTACGAGCCATATTTCCGGTTTCACCCGGGGCAACATTGAAGAAGACCTGTCCTGGGAAGCTTGTTCCGAAGCCTTCGGCACCACGTCCGCTTCCAAGAGCAGTGCAGTTACCAGATGCCAAGTTTGCTTGGTTAATGTTGATAACTGCTGGATTGATGAAGAAGACGCCGCAAGGTGTTCTATAGATACCGATCAGTCTAGAAATTTCTGAATTGCTCAGATTAGAGAATGCAGTTTGTCTTCCTGAGCGTCCGGCTCTATTTAGCGTTCCTCTCGGGTCAGTTATTGAAATCGGTGCGCCTGTTGAGAAGCGCATGATTCCGCCAAGCTGCCATCCACCAAGAATCAAATCTACGATACCACCTTGATTAAAGAAGGGTTTACCTTTGCCAAAAGGTAGTTCGAAGATTCCGTTAAAGTTAATGACATGTTCGGTATCGAAATCAGCGCGAGCGTACTCTAAACGACGATTAGCGTTGTCAATGAGAGGATCAAAGCGTGTTTGCCCGACGCCAGCAGCATCAGTTAAAGTCTTTTGCAAAGTGTAGTTGGCTTGGAAGTAAACTCCTTGTGAAAAGTTACGACGGAGTTCTACTTGCAAAGAATTGTAATTTGATTTTGCAAAGTTACCGACTAAGTCTGCAACGCCTGTGTTTGGATTTCTCAGGAATCTGGCGCTAACTCCTGGGAATATGCTGGGATTGGTTATGTAAAGAATTGCCAAATCTGCAGGTGTTCCTGCCCAAATTTGCGCCCTGATTGTTGCATTTGTTAGCAGACCACCGTTTGGCAAAGTTGGGAAGAAGGTCAAAGGCAAACATCCACTAGTAGTGCACGCTGGATTACCCGCTGCACCTCCAGTTATGGACATATTGAAACGGGCTCTCAGGAAGTCTTCAAGGAAACCGTTTTCCTTGATTATTACTTGGTTAAAGTCAAGTCCTCTGATGAGGTTGTTGCTACGGTTTCCTACATATCTAACTTCAAGAGCCATTTTCCATGGAAGCGTTCTTTGAATGCCAATGTTCCATTGATAGAGGCTTGGGACTTGTATGTCTGGATCGACAGCAAAAACAGTGCCGAAGTTCCCAGCTAAAGCATTGTTTTGAGCATAAGTTCTAGGAACTTGGAAAGCTGGGATAGTAACCGGATTTGAGAAAGTAGCAAGTCGTTGATTTAGATTCGAAACAGTTACAGTTTGCGAAAGACCTTCGTTGTTAACTAGGGCATTATCGGCGGAGCGAACAAATTCGTCATTAACGAAGTTGACGCTGAATCCGCCACGGATAACCGTGTTTCCGTCTCCAGGGAATAAATACTTTAAGAAACCACCGAACTCTGGTGACCAAGCGAAGCTAATGTTTGGAGCAATGTTGTTTTTGTCGGTCTTGAAAAATCTGTTGTCACCATTATTGGTTCCAACGAAGTTATATGTACCATTTGGATCGAGAATAGCGTTTAGCATGCTGGCTTGTGAACCAAGAACAGGTTCGAGAGCTAGTCCATCAGGCTCGCTTAAAGGAGTGTAAACTTCATATCTAGCGCCAAAGTTAAGAGTAAGTCCAGGTCTTAGACGCCATTGGTCACCAAGATAGAATGAGTAGTGTTCGTAATGTAATCTACGTTGAGGAAGCACATTTGGTTGGTAGCCACTGGTCTTGCTTGTTACATTGAAGGTTTGGCTTACGCTGCTTACAAAACCTCCGAGAAGAGCAAGAAGTCCATTAGCTGCGCTAAGTTGAGCAGAAGAAATTCCGCCTGGAAACTGTGCAGCAGAAAGCTGTGGAGTATTTACGTTAGTTCCTATTGTAATCGTTGGAATTGTTGATCTAGCGAAAGCCGGAGGTCCATATGGATTGATACGGAACCAGTAAGCATGTCCACCAAAGCGAATGGTGTGTCTCCCCCTGGTCCATGTAACATCGTCTCTAACAAGCCAAATAGCAGTGTTTCGTCCTTGCTTTTGGAAAGTTGATTCTGGACTTGAAATCACAGGGAGTGAAAGGAAGTAGTTTGTAGGTTGATCATTTCTATCAAAGAAGGGTCTGCTCAGCTGTAAAGCAACGCGAAACTCGTTAAGCCAGTTTCCGCTCGGTGTCCATCGCCAAGCTGAGTTAGTAGTGTAGGTTCTTGCTCCTTGAAAGCCAAACGGGACGGTATTGAATCCCCCATTGTCAACATCTGGGCGGAGCAGAAATTCTTTTCTATACATGTAAATAGTCGAAAAGGTATGTTGAGTGTTGAGGTCAAAGTCAAAACGAGTCGTTACAGCATCTCTGTCTTGGTCTTGCTTTTGACTAAAGGTATATCCTGCCGTATTTCTGAAATCTCCACCAGAAATGAAGTTATTAGCTTGAGGTAGCTTGGATAAAATTCTACTTGCTATGACTGGGTCTGCCGTAACTCCAGCTGTTGTTAGAACGTCAATGGTTCTTGTTACACCGCTATTGTCAATGTAAGTAAAGATACCAGCTCTTGCACTCGGCAATAGAGTGGTTCTTGTTATGGTAGTTGATTGACGCAGACGGAAACCTTCATAGCTTCCGAAGAAAAACAGTCGGTTACGAATTATTGGACCGCCGACACGAAAACCAAACTGGTTTCTGTTCAAGAAAGGTCTAGCTATGCGATTTAGATTGTTAAAGAAAGAGTTTGCAGCAAATTCAGAGTTGCGGTTGTAAATAAACAAAGCACCTCTTAATCTATTGCCTCCACGTGGGGTAACAAATTGGATTTGAGAAGCTCCGTAACCGTATTCGACACCAGCATTTTGGTTGATGATCGTAAATTCTTCTACGTCATCAACGTTTGGTCGATCAGGAACGAAATCTGTAGCATTAGCACGGATGAAGTTATCTTGAATGTTAAGTCCATCACGCATTATGTTTGTAAACGATGTGCGCTGACCGTTTATAACTGTGTTAGTTGCACCATTTGATGAAGTTCCTGCTTGCAAAGTTATCAGCGCAAGCGGGTTTCTTCCGTTTAAGGGGAGCTCTACGATTTCTCTTTGGGTTATTGTTCTGGAGATTTCCCCTGTAGCGCTGTTTATCAATTCAGTTCCAGCAGTTACTTCTACAGTTTCTTTAACGTCACCGGGTTGAAGAATAGCACTCAAGACGTAGGTTCTACCAGTTTCTATTTTGACATCGTTGTAAACACTTGTTTTGCGATTTTCAGCAGATACTCTGACAGTGTATTCTCCAACTTCTAAGTTGGGTATAGCTATTGAACCATCGCTTCCCGTGACGAAGGTTCTTTCTCTGCCGGTTTTGTTATCTACCACTACTACAGTCGCGCCCGGGATAACACCGCTAGGGTCTGAAACGTTAACCGTTAGGTTACCCGTGCCCGACTGAGCAAATGAAAAGAGCGAAAAGCAAAAAACTGACAACAAACTAAAGACGAATTTCCTCATCTTTTGCCTCCTTAAGAATTGAAATGGCTTTTATAAGAAAGCCTTTCTGGATTTCAAACCTTTTTCTAGCAAGAGCTATGCCAAAATTTTTGCAAAAAACCTTGCCTCTCCATCTTATTGATTTTTCGATGTTTAAGCTTTTGGAATCGCTTGTTTCCATAGAGCTGGTTCTAAAGAAAAATTCGAGAAAATGGATTTTTTTCTAAAAATTTGGAATTTTATTGTTCAGCTTCTGTTTTCTCATTAAGAAGCTCACTGAAGAATCCCTTACTTTTTCTGTGTTCTAGGATATGTTTGTATAGAACAATTAGTAAGGCGGTTATAGGGATGGCGAGAAATACGCCTGCTACGCCTGCAAGTTTTTCGCCTACTAGGATAGAAAGGATAATGATTACAGGGGGAAGATGAATGCCGCCTCTTACTATCTTTGGGTATGTTACATAGTCGTGAAAGATTCTCAAAGCTATCAAAAAGATAGCCGTATAGGTTGCCGTCTGGAATGAATCAGTAATTCCTGCCACAACGGTAGCCGTTAAACCGATGACCAGCGGTCCTATCAGGGGCACGAATTCAAAAATGCCTGCCAGAATCCCTAACAATAGCGAATAATTTAAGCCTAAAAAGTAAAAGCCAGTGGTGCATAGAAATCCAATAAAAATGCAAGAAACTAGCTGTGCTCTAACATAGGCTGAAAGGGTTTGATTTACATCCTCTA
>JANWYH010000023.1 GCA_025054715.1 Pyrinomonadaceae bacterium | reverse complement strand
AAGGGGCGAGGAACCGGCATCTTGCGCACCCTATAAGGCGCGCCTCCCCTTTCGGGTCAGTCGTTACGGGGTTCCCACTTGGGGAACTTCCCTCGGGGTTACCCTGCTGAGGAGCGAGGGCTTCCCCGATATGAGCCGGTTTAGCGCTGTGCCTTGCGGCGACAGCGGGGCAAGTCCGTGCTTACCCGACTAGGAATTTCGCTACCTTAGGACCGTTCGTCTTGTTACGCCCCAGATTGGGGGGTGGGATTGGTTACCCACTCTGCCTGTCGCCAGGCAGGCCGGACTATATCATCCCCCGCCACCGGCGGAGGTCTGGCGTATAGTCTCTGAGGATTCTCCGGGCTGAAATCTCGCGAGGATTTCAGCATCGCTGTAACGTCGTTTACCACCGTCGTTCATGCGTTTACGTATCCGCAGGATTTCGCGGATACCCTCTTCTGTCTCATGCCGCCCCTCTTGCATCAGTTTGGCAATCTGTTTGAACTTGGAGAAGTCTCGCTTCTTCTTCGCGGAGAGGAAACCGAACC
>JANWYH010000022.1 GCA_025054715.1 Pyrinomonadaceae bacterium | reverse complement strand
ACCAACCGTTTCAATCCGCGCCCCTGCAATAGCAGGGGCGAAACGTTATTGCTTCTATCTTCTCCCTGTCAGTCTTCAGTTTCAATCCGCGCCCCTGCAATAGCAGGGGCGAAACAACCTACTGACTATAAACATTATGGCGAACACCAGTTTCAATCCGCGCCCCTGCAATAGCAGGGGCGAAACAGCGTATCTGCTAAGTTTTAATTTCACTTAGCTTACGCTGTCTGTTTCGCCAACTCGGGGAAATTATAGCTACTTTACTCAGTTTAGTCAAAGCCATCCTGCGAAAAGTCAAAGTAAAATAAGGGCTTTCGTTGCTCTGCCAAACTAACGAGAATTTTAGCATTAATTTAGGTTGGCGTTTCTGTAGAAAGTCTTCTTTCATTCTTCTCTTTTTCATTAGACGCCCAAATTTTCGTCTAAAAGATCAGCGGGTCATCAAGGTCAAAGTGCTTTTTAACACCGTAGTGCTCTATTTTAACGTCCTTATCAAGAAAGTAAATTCTAAGTGAATCTTCGCTTTTTCTTATTTCCTGAAGCAGTCTTTCTTTAAGAACGATCCATCTGGTTTTATCAACATTACATTCGAAAACGGAGTTCT
>JANWYH010000021.1 GCA_025054715.1 Pyrinomonadaceae bacterium | reverse complement strand
GCCCAATAGAATGCCGACGAGCGTTTCGCGCTGTGCTTGTGTGAGCTTCAGGGTTTGCTTGTATGCTTCGATGGCGTGGTTGTGTGCCATGATGTCCTCCTGCGTTGAGTGCTGGACGCCTCAGAGCGAGGCTTCCGATCGCTCGGAAGTTCAGACTGTCTCACCATCCATGCTGGGCATGGATGCTCGGCGTACAGTCGTTGAGGGGTCACGAAGACTTCCCTGCTGATTGTCCGCCCCAGTCGCATTTTCAGGAGCCGTGTGGCTCCTAGCGCTGGATACTGCACCCCTTCCTTGCAGTGCGGAGGCGCACTGCAAGTAGGGGACGGACTTCCCAGCATATAGCCGAGTTTGCCCCTGATGTTGCCATCAGGGCGCCCCACAATTGAGGCGACCGCCCCAGTCAAACTACCCGCCTAAGACTGTCTCCACGCCGGATAACGGCGCAGGTTAGCATTCCAGTAGGTCAAGGGTGGTGTTCCATTGGCGCCGAAGCTCCCACCTACGCTCTACATGACATACCGAAATGCAATCTCAAGCTGTAGTAAAGCTCCATAGGGTCTTTCCGTCCTACCGCAGGTAACCCGCATCTTCACGGGTGCTACAGTTTCACCGAGTGTCCCGCTGAGACAGTGGCCCAGTCGTTACGCTTTTCGT
>JANWYH010000020.1 GCA_025054715.1 Pyrinomonadaceae bacterium | reverse complement strand
TGCCGCTTTAAAACCCCCCCCCCTGAAATCGCGGGGCCAAAACCAAATTAACCCTCCCGCACCAAATTTACATTGCATGTTTTAAATCCGCCCCCCTGAAATACCTGGGCCGAAACCGCATGAAGGTGGAGTTCAAGGCTGAAACGCGCGAAGTGCTTCTCCCTCCTGGCGCAACGATTTTTCTAAGCCCGCTAACGCTTATGCAGAAGCTAGGAGAGAATATAAGCATTGAAAAACGCGAAAGGCGCCTCCCGACTCAAGTGATGGAAGTCTTCACCTCTGCTAAAACGCCACAGGAGCTTGCTGCGCGCTTAGAGCTTGAGCCCATCAGGCTGCGGGAAGAGCTTGCAAACAGTGGCGAGGTGAAGCGTAGAATATTCTCATGCGAATAGGGCGCTTAAGAGGTTTCAATCCCACGACGGTTCGATTAAAACAGGCTTGCGGACTCTCTTGCTGTGCACGTGGAGAGGGGTTTCAATCCCACGACGGTTCGATTAAAACTAAATTAAGCGAAAAACAAGCCAATAGTCTCATAGAATCGTTTCAATCCCACGACGGTTCGATTAAAACTTGGGTGGGGACGATAGAGGAAGACGAACTCCCCGAGTTTCAATCCCACGACGGTTCGATTAAAACTGGAGTTGGCGGAGGCGCTTCGATAATCACCTCTACGTTTCAATCCCACGACGGTTCGATTAAAACTGCGTATTATTTTAAGAATTATTTTTCGTTAAGTATAGTTTCAATCCCACGACGGTTCGATTAAAACTCTTCCTTGGGTGTGGTACGATCAAGGAGACACTCTGGTTTCAATCCCACGACGGTTCGATTAAAACCAGCAAGCTAGAGCCGATTGCGCTCTTCCAGGAGGGTTTCAATCCCACGACGGTTCGATTAAAACATTGCAGGAAAGTGGATCGGAGGAGACTGCACGGTGTTTCAATCCCACGACGGTTCGATTAAAACGCTCGAGGCGGAGGCTCACCTTGGAAAGGAGCTTTCGGTTTCAATCCCACGACGGTTCGATTAAAACGACTCGAAAAAGTCAAAGTAGATAACGGCATAATAGTTT
>JANWYH010000001.1:60000-509945 GCA_025054715.1 Pyrinomonadaceae bacterium | reverse complement strand
GTAAGCCTCTGCATTACTTTTTCTCTTTCTTCTCTTTTTATTTTCCCTGACACTCTACTGAAAGCAACTATAAGCAAAGGAATAAGCTTATCTTTCATATTATCTTTCATACTTGACTCCTTTAAGGCAAAACTCTATGTCAATTTGAAAAGATGTTGAAAAGCTTATCAAAAAAACGTTTTAGAGTCAAGAAGTTTAATTTCTAGCAATAAACTAAGTAAACCTAACGATAGGTCAGAGCTGAGCGAGTCACATCAGAAGGTCTCATGATTTGCTTTAGTTTAGTTCTCTTATCTGCACGTCCGTGTTCTTATCTTACTTTGCACTGAGAAAATCAGAACTAACGGCTTGTATGCCCAAACAACCAAGACTTGAACGCTTCCTAAAAAACCTCTACGCTCATGAAACGCTGCCTGTTTGTCCGTAAGGGATTCTGAGGGCATATTTAACAAAGAGCATAAACAGAATTAAAGACGGTTGATTGAGGGTCTTTTCGTCATTTAGCTGCGTAGCTTGAGTATGTCTAGGTTGATGAGTCTCTCGTTTTCCTCTGATTAACTCTACATTGCACTCTACTTAGTCTCTCTTCATGGAGCGGTATTATCAGCGGTATTATCAACTATAATTCTGGATGCAGCAAAGACACACACGAAATTTAACTTTTTGTTAAAGTTTAGTTTACTCACAGTTAAAAATGCCTTAATAAGCTAACTAAAGATTTAAGAAAATTTGCAAACTTTTCTCTTGGTAAATATGATTTACTTTTGATGAAACTATATGCAGCAAAAAATACTTATAATCGAGGACGAAGCTGACATTGCCGAAAGTATTCGTTACAATCTTGAACGCGAAGGTTTTAGAACCGAAATAGCTGAATCCGGTGAGAAAGGTCTGCGCCTTGCTTTGAATGATAAAAAGTCACCCGCTCTTATAATTCTTGATTTGATGCTACCTGGAATGAGTGGTCTCGAGATTTGCCGTCGCCTCAGACGCGAGCCACAAACCAGAAAAGTGCCTATCATAATGCTAACCGCTAAAACTGCAGAGGTTGATAAGGTAACAGGTCTTGAAATAGGTGCTGACGATTATATTACTAAGCCATTCTCAATAAAAGAGTTGATAGCTCGCATCAGAGCTGTTCTTCGCAGAGCTGATAATCTTGAAATGCGCAGATACGAAGACGAACAGCTAACTATTGACTTTGAAGATATGCGCGTTTTCTGTAAAGGGCAGGAAGTCAAGCTTACACGAAAAGAATTTGCTCTTCTAGAAAACTTAGTCAAAAATTCAGGGCGCGTTGCCACTCGCCAAAGTCTTCTTGATAATGTTTGGGGATACAGCTACTTCGGTGATACTAGAACACTCGATGTTCACATAAGACGTTTGCGACAAAAATTAGGTGATTGCAGCGATTGTATAGAGACGGTCGTCGGAGTTGGCTATCGTTTCATTTCAAATAAGAAACAGTGAAGAGTCCTCTTGAGTTTTCACAAGAACTTACAAAAATTTCGCAAAGGTTGATCTCAAAAGTCTTGGATACTTTGCGTGAAGGTGCCATTGTAACCAACGACGATACACAAATAATTGTCGCTAACCAAGTAGCTCGCAATGCATTCATACGCCTTAACCTTCCTCTTGAAAAGATGCGTATCTCTGAAGTCTTCCGTGACATAACGGTTCATAAAGCTTTTAGAAAAGCCCTTGACGAAAAAATAGCATCGGAAATTGACTTTGAATTTATAACCAACGAAAAGAGAGTTTACCGCGTATGCGTAAGTCCGCTCGAAATTGAAAAGCTAAATCTAGCCATTGGAATCTTCTACAATGTGACTGAAATAGAAAGACTAGAAAGAATAAGACAAGAATTTCTATCAAACGTATCTCACGAACTAAGAACGCCTCTGACTTCAATACTAGCATTTGTCGAAACTCTAGAAGAAGGAGCAATCGACGATGCAGCTCATAATCGCAAATTCCTAAGTATTATACGCAAAAATGTAGAGAGAATGCACCGTTTGATTGAAGATATTCTCGAACTCTCATCTATCGAAGCAGGTAAAATAGCTATACAGCCGCAAAAGTTAAATCTAAGCAAGATCGTCGAAGAAGTTTTTGTAAACCTAGCAAATAAAGCTAAAGATAAGAAAATTTCGCTCAAAAATTCAGTAAAGGAAGAAGTGTTTGTATTTGCCGATGCCATAAGGCTTGAGCAAATGTTAACTAATCTCGTTGATAACGCAATCAAGTTTAACCGCGAGAATGGCTTAGTTGAAGTCTTTCATCAGCAAGATAAAGACTACGATTTTATTTTTGTCAAAGATACTGGAGATGGAATATCGGCCGAGCATTTGCCGAGAATTTTTGAGCGTTTCTATAGAACTGACAAGGCTAGATCTTTACAGAACGCAAGCGGAACGGGTCTGGGGTTAGCTATCGTTAAGCATTTAGCAAGGCTTCATTCAGGCGAAGTCGGAGTTTCTTCTTCGCCTGGTGAAGGTTCAACCTTTTGGATAAAATTACCAAAAGAGCCTATTTCCAAAAATTAGCAAACATTTCCGGAAGGACGGGCTTTCCAAAAAGGTATCCTTGGGCTTCATCGCATTTTACCAAACGTAGAAGATTGAATTGCTCCTCAGTTTCTACTCCTTCAGCAACCACCTTCAACCGAAGATTATGAGCCAACGTAACTATGGCTACTATAAAGTCTGCTCCCGATTGATCATCTGCTACTGAAAGATCATGCAAGAAACTTTTGTCAATCTTCAGACCATCTAAAGGAAGCTTTTTCAAATAAGCAAAAGAAGAATATCCGGTTCCAAAATCATCTATCAGAATTTTTATCCCCAAATTCTTAAGTTTTTTCAGAGTTTGTGCTGAAAGCTCAGGATTCTTTAAAAGAACGCTTTCCGTAACTTCAAACTCAAGAAGCTTCGGATCAACACCAGTTTCTTCAATAAAGGAAACAACCTTTTCGTAAAAATTCTTCTCATTGAGCTGATAGGCCGAAAGATTAACGCTTACGGATAATTGCTTTCCCTTCTCTGCCCAGATTTTACACTGTCGGAAGGTATTTCTTAAAACCCAATCACCAATAGGGATAATCAGTCCTGTTTCTTCTGCAAAAGGTATGAAATCTGTGGGGAGGATCATTCCCATTTTCGGACTGTTCCAGCGTATCAGTGCTTCAGCACCTACTATCTTTCTGGTTGCTATTTCGACCTTTGGTTGAAAATGCAATTCAAACTCTTCGTTTTCAAGAGCGCGACGCAAGCTTACCTCCATTTTGAGCCGATTTAGAGATTTCTGTGTAAGGTCACTCGTAAAAAACAGCCATGTGTTTCCCTCTTCCTTCGCCTTTTCAAGAGCCGCACTTGCGTTTCTTATGGCTTCCTGTGCATTATTACAATCATTGGGGAAAATACTTATACCGGCGTTTATTGTTAAGGCTATTTCCTCATCGTAAACTTTGATAGGATTTTTTAAGCTCTGCTCTATTCTTTCAATGAGCTCTATCACCTTTTGTTCTTTTTCTATAAAAGATGCCAGTATCGCCAAGTCATGATCGAACCTAGCTAAGGTCTCCGTAGAAGATAAAATTTGCTCTTTCACTCTAGAGACAAGTTCTATCAAGGCAGCGTCTCCGTATTTGGTTCCTAAATTACTATAAATCTGCTTTAACTGCTTAACTGAAATAAGAATTGTTGCAACTATCTTCTTTGAATGCTTTGCCTGTTCTATCGCCTGAGTTAATCTGTCTTCAAACAAAATTCTATTCGGCAAGTTTGTCAGAGAATCGTAAAGAAATAAGTGATCAATCTGCTCAGTGCGCTTTTCCAAAAGCTTTATTATATGCTTTTCATAATCTCGCCTTCCTACCAGAAAACAATGGTGTTCAAACGCTCTTCTTATTGAATTGCTAAGATTGTCAATCTCAAAAGGCTTTTTAACATAATCAAAGGCGCCTATGCGCATTGCTTCTATTGCCGTTTCAAAATCACCTTGCCCACTTATCACTACTACAACTGTTTCAGGATATAGCTCTCTAACCCGTTTTGCTACCTGAATGCCGCTTTCGTCTGGTAAATTTATATCGCTTAAAACAAGAGCAAAGTCTTCTTTCTCTAAAAGGTTAAAAGCCTTCTTTGCAGAATCAGCTATTAAGCATTCATATTCATCACTTAGAAGATCCGAAAGAAAACTACAAATTGCCTCTTCGTCGTCGACAATTAAAATCTTCGGCTTAGCTTTCTCTGGTGTTTCCGATAGAGTATATGAAAAATCCGTTATCATTCCTTCTTGGTTCTTCTGATAATGAAAAAACATCAAAACCTTACCTCTTCCTATAAGAAGGGCAACTTTTATGCCATATCTTTAAGATAAAGCAAGTTCTAGACTTAATCTAAACTCTATAACACGAAGATAGAAAAATCAATCTATTCTATGTTCACTTTTTCCACACATGTTCAAATTATCCGCAGATTATTTACCCGACTTCCTAGCTAAAAATCCGGACTTTCCTTAAAACCACGCTTTCTAGAAGATGGCACGATACTTGCAATAATCGAGTTAGAAATAAAGTTTTTTGGAAATTTCTAATAAGGCTCCTTACACTTCCTCCTGTAAAGCTGGCTTTCTTTAGAGAAAGTCGGCATTTTTACAGAAAAGAGCGTTAGGAGTGTTTCAAAGAATGAAGATAATAGAATCATGGTATAATAGGCTCGTGGATTTTGAACTACACGCCTTAATCATAGACGATGATCCACAAATTTGCAATCTAATTGCGGATATTTTAAAAACGGTATCTTGGGAAACTCGTTGGGTCTCGACTTTTGAAGATACAATAAAAGCTTTGGAAGAAAGAGAATGGGCTTTGATCTTTTGCGATGTAATGCTAGAAGGTAAAAATGGCTACACAATTCTAAGGTATTTTGTTGAAAAAAGGCTAAAAGGTCATTTCGTTTTAATGAGCGGATATGGTTCAGCAGCAGGCGCTTTGGATGCCACAGCAATAGGTGCTCACGATTACCTAATAAAACCCTTTCTAGTTGATGAAATCTTAAAAATTGCAGAAGAGGCTCGTCAACGTTACATTTCCCAAATTCTACAGGAAGAGATTTCAGAAAAAGAATCAGCCTACATATCAGACATTCCGCTCATAGGCAAAAGCCCGAAATTCGTAGAGTGCCTAAAAATCGTTGGTAGAATAGCAAAGACAAATTTGCCAGTGCTAATAACGGGAGAGTCAGGCACGGGAAAGGAAATCGTAGCAAAAGCCATTCACCAGAAAAGCAACAGAGCTGATAAACCTTTCGTCGTCGTAAATTGTGGAGCAGTCCCAACAGAGCTTATAGAGTCAGAACTTTTCGGTCATGTCAAGGGTTCATTCACAGGAGCAGATAGAGACCGAAAAGGGCTCTGGGAGGAAGCTAATGAAGGAACAATCTTTTTGGACGAAATAACAGAAACATCCCTTTCTTTTCAAGTCAAGCTTCTAAGGGTTCTGCAAGAAAATGAATTACGTCCCGTCGGCTCTAATCAAACGAAAAAAGTAAACACAAGAGTAATTGCTGCAACAAACAAAAACATTGAAGAAGAAGTTAGACAAGGACGTTTCCGTCAAGATTTAATGTATCGCCTAAATGCCATAAACATACACTTGCCACCTCTTCGTGAAAGACTCGAAGATATAAGACTCTTAGCCGAATACTTCTTATCGAAAATAGAGAAAGAAAATGGAAAAAAACTTAAACTCTCAGAAAAAGCACTAGAAGTACTGAAAAATTACCACTGGCCTGGAAATATACGAGAACTTGAAAACGTTATATTAAGAGCGGCATCTTTAGCTGAAAATGTTATAAGGATTAACCACTTGCCAGAAAAATTAACTGCTACTCAAACAAAATCTAGTCAGGAAATATCAATGACCGAAATACAGCTCTTTGAAAAGATGTTCAAAAAAGAATCAGGCGAATGGTTTTCTCTTAATGAAATGCAAAAAAAGTATGCGAAAATAGTTCTAGCTTCCACCAATGGCAACAAACAGGCTGCAGCAAGACAGTTAAAAATTGATCGCAAAACACTTACCAAGCTAATCAATTAACCTTCTGATTTGCTCCTGTCTATAACGATTCTGTAAACTGAATCAAAAATTATAGCCCCCAGAACAGCAAAAATAAGGCTTAGAATATAGCTCGGAATAGTCAGGTCTTCTGTAGAATTAGGAACTTTGAAACCAAAACCAAATAACAATCTGCCCAGAAAACCACCTATCAAAGCACCTACAGCACCAAGAATGAGCGACAGTTTCCAACTGCCCGTGTGGCGACTTCTCATCAGAAAGTGCCCCACAAATCCAACTATCAAACCAAAAACCACCCAGCTTAATAAAACCAACGCCTCAAACATTAACATCTTTTTCTCAACCTCCTCAAACTAAACTTTTGCAAAAGTAAGCCCTGACTGATTCTGATATTTACCGTTTCTATCAGCATACGAAACATTGCAAATTTGATCGGATTGGAAAAAGATAACTTGAGCTATTCCTTCGTTAACATAGACTCTTAAAGGCAGGTTAGCCAGATTTGCTATTTCAATAACAAGTCGCCCTTTCCAGCCTGCCTCAAGCGGCGTAGTGTTGACAAGAAGACCTGCTCTGGCATAGGTTGATTTACCGACTGCAATCGCCGTTACATCGTTTGGCATGTTGAAGGTTTCAACAGAAACGCCAAGACCGTAGGAATGCGGTGGTAAAAGATAATACCTCGAACCATCTTCTGCAACTCTTATTGGCGGCTCTATTAGGGAAGACTCATCAAAATTCTTCGGGTCGATCTCAAAACCACGAACAGGAGAGAAAACCCTAAAACCATCATCAGCGAGCTGAATATCATAACCATAACTTGAACAGCCTTTCGATATTATTCGCTTTTGATCGACCTGCCGAATTTGCTCAGGTGAGAATGGCTCAATCAACCCGAACTTTTCAGCCATCTCACGTATCCATAAGTCTGATTTGATAGTCATCAGACAAAAACTTATACTTTTTGACAAAAAAACTCAAATCCGCTCGAATTACTTCTGCAGGATTTTTATTATCCCGTTTGCAACACGAAAACTTAAAACTGCACCACCGCTTCCTAGTCGTGCCTTTATCTGCCTGTCATTTACCTGTTCATCTAGCTTCGGCTTTATAGAAAATTGATTATCTATTCTACCGTTTTGTAAAACGCTAGCTTGCAACTCTGCATTTACACTAACCGGAAGTTTAACTTGTAACTGCCCACTTCCAAGACCTACATTTAAAAATCGTCCTCGCCAGCTCGACGTTAGAACATCAATTTGCACGTCCCCGTTTCCAAAAAAGGCATCTATAGCTCCACCAGAAACATTCATTCTAGCATCACCAGATTCAATAAATCTTACTGAAATCGTCCCGTCAACTCCTTGAAGATAAAAACTCCCCTTTCCACCATTTATTTCTAGATCACAATAAGCAGGCACCTTTAACTTGTAGTCAATTCTAAAAGGCAAATTCAAAAGCCTTCTAGGAAAGTTTCTGGCTACACGCTTTATGTAATTACGATCATGCACTCCAACACTTACAACCCTGGAATGATTCACGTCTCTATCCAAAATAAACCCAGTAACAGAAGAAAGCAGGGAAATATCTGCTTCATTTTCTGCTTGAATCTGTATCTCAGCCTCAACGGCAACTTCATTCTTTTGCCAACCCTCAACCGAAATGGAACCAACAGGAGCACCAATAATTGTAACGGTCCCACCCATCATAAAATCAAAGCTTTCAGCTTTGTAAACCGTCGCCTTTTTTACTTGACAAAGACAAAGTGCAGGATAGAAAAGCAAGATAAGCAATAGAAAAACTCTCATAATAAAAAGCTTTAGCGTTTGAGAAATACAATCCGACCACGCTGATTCGTGACATTTATGGTTGCGTCGCCGTTGCCTAACTGCCCGACAACTCTTCTGCCTTCACTGATAAATTTCAAACCAAAATCCAAAAGTGGACCGACGGAAATGTCCCGAGTAGAAGGTGCCGTCGCAACTACTCTAAAAGAAGATTCAAACGGTATTCTCAACGTAATATTACCACGAACAGAGCTGAACCGATATACTCCACCAGCCTTTATATCTCCATCAAAAAATATATCGCCCATCACGTTTTCCGCCGAAACCGATAAGGCAGAAATGTTTATCAACCTTATGTCACCTTCAGAAGTTATGTGTGCTCTTACAAGTCCGCCGCTTATATTTGAAACATTTAGGTTGCCTATTAAAGTCTCTATGCTAACAGATGCATCATGAGGTATCTTAACGTGGAAATTTACACTTCCTACTTCATCTTTCCCTTGATTGTCTCTAACAACATTTATAAGAATTGTCCCGCTTAAATTTTGTGGAAAGATACTTGCTGCTGGAGATTCTAGATCAGCCGTGATTTGAACAAAATTCTTATCCCAACCTTCTACGGTTACAGTGCCGGTTCGATTTATTAGTTGGAGTCGAACGTTTTTATCTGCAGGATAAGTTTTCGAAAATTTCTTTTGAGCTTGAGAAAGCCCAATCATTCCTGACAGGAAGCAGCATAAAAGAGCGATTTTCAACAAATCCTTCCATAAGTTCATAGTTCGGCAAACTCTCTTAAAAGCTCTAGTTTTTCTTTCATTGCAGAGTCAAGCATCTCACCGGAAATATCATCGTAAGGATTTTCTTCGAGAATTTTCTTATATTCAGCAACCGCACTATCAATTTCCTGAAGATTTCTATCAAAAACCTGTTTAATTTTGTCATCCCATTGATTACGACGTTGTTGTATTTTCAAGCTCCAATACTCAATAGCTTCTTGCTTTTCCCTAATTCTTCTTTCTCTTTCTTCCTGCGGACTTTCAACAAGTCCCATGTTTGCTAGTATTCTTTCGGCAAAGTTTGGCTTTCTTTTTGATAAATCTTCTCTTTCACTCAGAAAACTCTTTACTGCAACCGCCGTCAAGGCAGAACTAAGAGCCATGATCGCAAATACGGCTGCGATCACTTGAGCTAACGAAAACGTCCAAAACCTTGCCCATAAACTGGGCCGCCTCTTCTTTTCCTCTTCAATAGCACGCGAAATCTTCTGCCATAAAAGGTGAGCGTTCGGAGGCTCTGCCTGACCTAAGTAAACATCTATCGTTTCGACAAGGTATTCGGCATAGTGACTACAAACAGAACATTGTAATATGTGTTCTTGCGTCTCCAAACTCAAATCCTCGATTTCACCGGAAATTAGTTTCTTGATCAAGTTTTGACAGAGCTGACAATTCATAGGCTAGTCACTCAAAAGACTATGATTTTTGGCTCTAGATTTTGGTTGCTTTCCCTAATTTACTTGAAAAGAAGATTTCTGAGCTTCATTCTCGCCTTGTGCAGTTGAGATTTTGATGTCCCAACAGACAACCCTAGCATCTTCGCAATTTCTTCATGTTGGAGGCCTTCTACATCATGAAGCATAAAAATCGTTCTATAACCATTAGGAAGCTCTGATATTGCTCTTTCTAAAGCGATTTTTTCGATAACTTGAACTTTCTTTTCAGACTCAGAGTGAGTAATTCTAGGCGTTTGACCGTCTTCAGTAGTTTTTTCATTCTTGATTTGCTTTCTTCTAAGGTGCATCAACACTTGATTAACTGTGAGCCGATAAAGCCACGTAGAAAAGGCAGATTCTCCACGAAAGCTATCCATCTTCCTGTATAGCTGAATGAATACCTCCTGAGTCAAATCTTCAGCTTCAGCTGAATCCTTTAGCATTCTCAAGCAAAGATTGTAAACTCGACGATGATGCCTTCGATAGATTGCCTCAAAAGCTGCAGAATTCCCTTCGCTCGCTTTCCTTAACAGAGAAAAATCATCTAGGCTCTCATTTTTCTCTTCTTCATTAAGCTCAGCCTCTTCGAGTAATTCAGCTTCAAACGGATTGATTGATGCAGGTTCAGACCTCATCGTTTTTCCCTCAAGACTCAAATCATCCTTTGTGATGGCTTAAATCAACTTAACCGTTGCTTTTTGCAACAAAAACTTTCAATGCAAATTTGTTTTTTCCTTTTCTTCTGTTCCCTTTACCATACCTTTGAATATCTGTTCAAGATATGACAAGTTCGTTGTTACTTCTTCTTTTATTTCATCGCTAATAAATTCATCTGCATTTTTCTTTCCTTCAGCAATTTCACGTAGTTTCTGTGCGTGTTTCTCTACCGTTATAATCGTAGCCAAAAGACAGTGTTGAAATTGCTCGTATGTAACCGTCCCACCTTGTATAGACACATTTAATGAAAAAGCTACCTTGCAACTTACAGGATCATAGGTAAATTTGCCAAGAATAATCCTATGATTTATGAAATTTAGGGCTTTTAGTAAATCTTCTAATTTCTCTGAATCCGACAAGTTAAAAACTTCCGGAACCCTAAACAACAAAACTCCTTTTTCAACAACTGGGTCTATGAAAAGTCCGTATTTTTCCGAATCTGAGGAAGATTGCCAGCCGGTAATTACGAGACCCTCCTTCTCTGTGGACTCGCCAATCGAAGCATATCTATCCCAACCAAATTTTTCTAAATAGTGCTTTATTAATTCTAAAGTAACCCGTGACGACATAAAACGCCCCTATGTAGTAATATACACTAAATCTGCTTAAATCCAATAGGTTCTATCTAAAGATCGATACATCACGGCTTCTGCAATGTGACGAGGTTGGATTTTTTCGCTTCCATCCAGATCGGCTATTGTCCTTGCAACCTTCAAAATTCTGTCATGTGCTCTTGCCGACAAACCTTGCCTTAAAATTGCTTGCTCGAGTATAGACTCGCTCTCTGAGTCAAGTTCGCAATACTTGCGAATCTGAGATGAACTCATTGCAGAATTGAAAAATATACCTTCTTTAGCAAATCTTTGAAGCTGTATTTTTCTAGCCCTTACAACTCTTTCGCGAATAGCCGATGAACTCTCACTCATAGAAGCACTACGACTTCTTAATTCACGAATATCCACTGCAGGAACCTCAATATGAATATCAATTCGATCAAGAAGTGGTCCTGAAACTTTATTAACGTAGCGTTGTATCTGCGCGGGCGTGCATCTACATTCCCGCCCCGAACCAAAATATCCACAAGGACACGGATTCATGGCAGCAACTAAAGTAAAATTTGCAGGAAAAGTGACACTCATAGAAGCACGGCTAATTGTTACGCACTTGTCTTCCAAGGGTTGACGTAAAGCTTCTAGAACACTTCGGTCAAACTCAGGTAGCTCATCTAAAAACAAAACTCCATTATGCGCAAGCGAAACTTCGCCAGGACGAGGCACGGCTCCTCCGCCTATCAATCCAGCGTCGGAAATTGTATGGTGCGGGCTACGAAATGGTCTTTCTGTCACCAGACCTTTTTTACCAGTTAATCCAGCAACCGAATGTATTTTCGTTATTTCGAGTGCCTCTTCAAACTCAAGCGGCGGAAGAATTGTAGGTAATCGCTTCGCCAGCATCGTTTTTCCCGAGCCGGGCGATCCAATCATTAAAACATTGTGTCCACCCGCACTGGCTATTTCCAACGCTCTTTTTGCCTGATGTTGACCTCTTACTTCACTAAAATCTACCCGATAGCGACTATCTCCTACCTTCAAACTTTTCGAATCAACCCTAACGCACTCAATCGCATCTCCTCGCCGCAAAGCCTTAATCAAATCAACTACTTGACGTAAATTTTTTGCTGGAAAAACCCTTACACCTTGCACAACAGCAGCTTCATTTGTGTTTTCCTCCGGTAAAATCAAACTCTTTATACCCTTATCTCGAGCCATCATCGCAATAGAAAGAGCACCTCTTATTGGTCTGACACGCCCGTCAAGCGATAGCTCACCAACGCTTATAACTTCTTCTAAACTTTCTACGTCCCCAAGCTCGCCACTTGCTCCTAAAATCCCTATGGCAATCGGCAAATCAAAACTTGCTCCTTCTTTACGAACATCTGCAGGTGCAAGATTTATGGTGGTCTTATGAAATGGAAAAAAGAAAGAGGTATTCGTAATAGCTGCCCTAATTCTTTCCCTCGACTCACGGACGGCTAAGTCAGGAAGTCCCACAATTACAACCGAAGAAATAGAATCTGTCTCTCCTCTTGTCGGCGTAAGATTAACTTCTATCTCAACAAGGTCTGCCTCTATCCCGTAAACAGCGGCAGACAAGGTCCGAAACAGCATACAAAATTTTTAACATTAAACCAAAGATTAGGCAAGAAACATTTGTCTCTACAGCGTGAAAACGAATCGTCTATTGCAACTGATACATAAAACAAAAGCCGTGCAGTTTACAAGCACGGCTTCAAGAAGGCAAGTTTTCTAGAAAAGGCTATTTCTCCAAAAAAATCTGCGTAAAGTAATAGGTTCCATCTGTAGCAACTGCAATTCCTACTGCACTTTCCTTCCATCTAGGAGAGAGGATGTTATCGCGATGACCTCTCGATTTCATCCACCCTTCGCAAGCTGTCGAAACTGGATCATCAAACCCACGGTTATATGCTATGTTTTCTCCAACAGCACGCCATCCCTTTACGCCGAAAGCTTCTATTCTTTTGCTTACCAAAGAGCCATCAAGACCCACATGGCTAAAAAACCCATATTGAGCCATTTGTTTAGAATGAAGCCTTGCCGCTAAAGCAAGCCTTTCATTCCAAACAAGAGGTTCAAGACCGATTTCAGCCCTTCGCTGATTAAGCATTTCAAAAATTCTCTTTTCTAAATCCTGGAAAGAAACTCTTTTTGAAACCGATGTAGCACGTATAAAGCTTATGCTCTCAGCGTTGCTACTTATAAGACTAAAAGCTTGCGATGCAAAAAGCTGGCTTTGACCGTAAACGGAAGGAACTATGAAAATAAATAATAAAAACCACTTCATAAGAAACCTCACTTCGGTAGCCCGACTGTCTCAGAGAGACTCGCGGCTTTGCGCCCATCGCATCGCTGCGTGGTTGCCTTTTCGGTTAAGGTTTCTTCTGCCTAAAATAGCAGAATCTCTTTTCAAACTGCGAATTTGACCTCGAAAGCTTCAAATCGTATCTTTAAGCTTTGAAGTCAAAATAGCGAAATTCGTATTTAAGATGATAACGCACAAAAATTCTTTTTGCAATGTTAAAAGCAGATTTTTTAATTTTTAAAGCTCAAGTTTTAACCTGCTCATCTTTAGGAAAACCCAAAAAAGGCGGCGAAATGCGTCAAATAGGCTTGATCAA
Organism: Pyrinomonadaceae bacterium; assembly: GCA_025054715.1. Lineage (GTDB taxonomy): Bacteria > Acidobacteriota > Blastocatellia > Pyrinomonadales > Pyrinomonadaceae > J014. Next base: position 496,674 of record JANWYH010000001.1, on the reverse strand, counting down.
CGATGGCGCAGTTGCAATAAGAAATGAAAGGATTATCAGTGTAGGCAATTCAGAAGAAGTTTGCAGGAAGGTTAGGGCGACTGAAACCTTAGACGCTCAAGGGAAAGTTCTCTTACCGGGATTTGTTGAATGCCACACACATCTTGTCTTTGCTGGAGATCGCCTCGACGAGTTTGAAGCAAAAATAATGGGAGCAAGTTACTTGCAAATAATGGCCGAAGGTGGAGGCATTCTTTCAACCGTTCGGAAAACTCGTAAAGCAACAACACAAGAACTTATAAGCACGGGCAAAAAACGTCTCGATAAAATAATGTCTCTAGGCACAACAACCTGTGAGATTAAAACCGGCTATGGTCTTGAAACAGATACGGAAATGAGAATGCTCCAAGCAATAGTAGAACTTGACAGAAATCATCTGATTGAAGTAATTCCTACTTTCATGCCTGCGCATGCGATTCCACCAGAATTTGCACAAAAGCCTAACGAATACGTTGACTTGATATGCGAAGAGATGCTACCAAAAGCTAGAGTTTACCTTACAGATAATCTACCAGGTAAACCATTCTTCGCAGATGTGTTCTGTGAAAAAAATGCCTTTAACACAATTCAATCAGAAAAAATTTTGAAAAAGGCAAAAGAGTTCGGTTTTCGCCTTAAAGCCCATGTTGACGAATTTACGAATTTAGGAGGAACGAAAATGGCTATTTTGCTTGGTGCAACCTCTGTTGATCACCTAGACAAAATAAGCGATCAGGAAATCACTCTTCTTGCCGAATCTTCAACTATCGGTGTTATAACGCCAGCAGTAAACTTCAATCTTGGTTCTACGGAATTTGCAAATGCTCGCAAGATGATAGACAAAGGCTGTGCCATTGCTATTTCTACAGACTACAACCCCGGCAGTTCACCTTGTCTCTCGATGCCATTGGCTATAGCAATTGCTTGTCGGTATCAAAAGCTTCTTCCTTGCGAAGCAATCAACGCCGCAACCATAAATGCTGCATTCGCGCTTGGTCTAGGCGAAAAAGTTGGTTCCATAGAAGTCGGCAAGCAAGCGGATATGGTTTTATTTGACACGAGAGATTATCGTGAAATAGCCTATGAGTTTGGCTCTAATTTAGTTGAAAAAGTATTCAAAAAAGGTAAAGTCGTCATTGGATAAATTCAGGTTTCGATGATAATTTTGAATGGAGAAAACTTAAGTTTTGACAAAGTTTTGAAAGTCGCTTTTGGCGCCCCTGGTGAGCCGCGAGTTCTGCTTTCAGAGGAAGCGAAGCGAAAAGTGCATAGATGCGCAAAAGCTGTTGATGAACTCCTAAGAAAAGGCGAGATAGCATATGGCATAACCACAGGCTTTGGCGCTCTTAAAGACAAAATCATTCCAAAAGACGAAGCAGAAACACTACAGAAAAATATCATTTTAAGCCACTCTGTAGGTGTCGGAAAACCATTTGATAGACAAACAACCAGAGCTATAATGCTAATTCGGGCAAACACGCTTGCACGAGGATTTTCAGGCATAAGACTAGAAACTTTAGAACTAGTTCTTGAGCTACTAAATCGCGGTGTTCATCCAGTAATACCAGAAAAAGGAAGCCTAGGAGCTTCAGGTGATTTAGCCCCACTTGCCCACTTCGCCGCTACGTTGATAGGAGAAGGAAAAGCTGAAATTTCAGGAGAGATACTTGACTCAAAGGAAGCCTTGAAAATAGCTGGGCTCGAACCGATAAACTTGAAAGCTAAGGAAGGCTTGGCTCTGACAAACGGAACGAGCGTAATGACCGCTATCGGAGTGCTAGAGACGCACCGAGCAAGACGACTTGCAAACTTGGCTGACATTGCCGGTTGCCTAAGTTTAGAAGCACTCAATGGAACGCTGTCGGCTTTTGATGAACGCATACATAAACTCCGACCACACCCAAGACAATTAGAATGTGCCAATAGGCTCCGCCAGATTCTCGAAGGAAGCGAGTTTGTGCGCGGATTCGATCCGTCAAACATTCAAGACGCTTATACGCTTCGGTGCATACCCCAAGTTCACGGAGCTTGCCGTGATGCCGTCGCTTATGCTGAATGGCTGCTTGAGATCGAGCTTAACTCCGTAACCGATAATCCTTTGATCTTCATTAATAATGATGAAAGCATCGAGGTAATTTCGGGTGGAAACTTTCACGGGGAGCCCTTAGCTCTCGCTTTTGATTATTTAGCTATTGCTCTTGCAGAGCTTTGCAACATAAGCGAGCGCAGAATAATGCGACTTACTGATGAAGCTTCGAACTCACATGTCTTACCAGCATTCCTTACGCAACAAAGCGGACTTAACTCCGGATTTATGATTGTTCAATACACGGCTGCAGCTCTTTGCTCTGAAAACAAAATCCTTGCTCATCCGGCTTCGGTTGACACGATTCCTACTTCAGCAAACGTTGAAGATCACGTCTCAATGGGACTTACTTCCGCGCTTAAACTCCGTCAAATAAATGAAAACCTTGAATATGTCCTCTCTCTGGAATTATTAGCAGCTGCACAGGGAATTGACTTTAGACGCAGAGCTATAGGTGAAAATAAACGACTCGGTAAAATAACCAGCTTAGCTTACGAAAAAATACGATCTGTCGCACCGTTTATCGAAAAAGATACTTTTATGAAGCCGATTATTGACTCGGTTGTGGCGCTCGTTCGCAACAGAGAGCTTGATCTCATCTAGCTAGTATGCAATCTCTTTAATTGTTTCTATCGCTTGGCGCGCAACCTCGCGGTCATCGAAGAAATACTTTTCATTTCCGATTATCTGATAAGTTTCATGTCCTTTTCCCGCAATGATTACAACATCATTTTTTTTCGCCTTTTGAATTGCTGCGTAGATAGCCTCTCTTCGATCTGAGATTTTCAGATAAGGACAGCTCGTAGTCTTTATGCCCTCTTCAATTTCAGAAATTATTTTCAACGGATCTTCGGTTCTAGGATTATCAGAAGTGATTATGACGAGATCGCTGTATTTGCCGGCAACTGCACCCATCGGAGCACGTTTTGACCTGTCTCGATCGCCACCGCAACCAAAGACGGTTATTACTCTACCTTGTGCTAGCTCACGAGCCGTTTTTAAGGTGTTCAAAAGAGCATCGTCCGTGTGCGCATAGTCAACGATAACTGCAAAATCTACATCACAAGGAACACGCTCGAATCTTCCTGGCGCTCCAAAGCAACCTTCTATTCCCTTTATGCACGCCTCAATGTCGTAACCTAACTCGATTGCTGCTGCCGTAGCTGCCAAGATATTATAAACATGCGGTTTACCTATTAGAGGCGAACTAACAGAAAACACACCTTTCGGAGTCTTCATTAAAAACTTTGTTCCGCTTAGTAAAGAAACATTTATCTCATTGGCGCTAAAGTCTGCTCCTTCAGTTTCTATTGCAAAAGTTACGCATTTTTGTCCTTTTTGTTGAAGTTCTGAAATTAGACGCCTTCCCCATTCGTCGTCGGTATTTATTACGCAGGCTTCAGGTATAGTTCCAATCCTTCCGTCAAAAAGCATTTTTTTCGCATCAAAATAGTTCTCCATCGTTTTGTGATAGTCGAGATGATCACGCGTTAGATTCGTAAAAATCGCCACCTTAAAGGCTAACTCATTGCAACGGTGAAGATGTAGAGCTTGGGACGAGGCTTCCATAGCAGCAAGCTTACAACCAGCTTCAAGAGCCCGACGCAAGAATCTTTGCGTATCCGAAGCTTCTGGAGTGGTTCTTACTGCAGTCATAGTTTCATCGCCTATTCTATATTCAACAGTTGTAATCATGGCTGATTTCTCTCCATTCGCTTCACCCAAGGCAAACATTAAATATGTTGTTGTTGTTTTTCCATTTGTGCCTGTGATTCCAACGAGTTTCAAACCTCTTGATGGGCTGTAGTGAATAAAGTCGGCTGCTTCTGCAAGTGCAATGCGAGCGTTTTTAACCTGAAGCCATACACCTTGAAACCCAACAGGCGGTTCAAGCTCGGAAATAACGCCTACAGCCCCACGCCTCATTACATCACTTACAAAACGATTTCCGTCCACTGTTAGCCCGCGGATTGCAACAAAAATGTAACCTTCTCGCGCTTGACGTGAGTCATGAGTTACGTCCAAGACAGTCATTTCCGCATCGCCGTAAAGCTTTGCGTTAATTCTTCGGGCAAGCTCTCCAACCTTGCGAGACATCGTCAAAACTCTTTCAAAGGCTCGGCTAATTACCAAAAATAGTTTTCCACTTAAGCAGAATAAAATCAAATCATAAGTTTGAACTTCAACGGATCGTTTGTAATGACCGCATCTATACGAGTCTCTATAGCTCTTTGAAGCCAAATCGGATCATTTACTGTCCATACGATAACCTTTAGACCTTCCGATTTTGCTTCCTTGACGAGCTTTCTATTTGCAAGCAAAAAATGAATAGAAACTTCATCAACCTTCATCTGTTTTACAAAACTTAACATTTTCTTTCTTGAAAAACCCAATTTAGGGGCAAAAAGTGCTGCAATTTTAGCTTCTGGAAGCCTCTCACGCAAAACCCTTAAAATTTTCTCTTCAAAACTTTTGAAAACCAGTTGCGATAGCTTTATCTTCTTCTTGGAAATAACTTCGAGCACTTTTTCCACCGTCGTTGAAGAATCGACTCTTTGAGACGCCTTAAGTTCTAGGTAAATTTTTACGTCATGGTTCTCAAGAAGAATCAAGGCTTCTTCCAATGTCGGGATTCTTTCGGAAAGAAACTCATTTGAAGCTTTTGACGGAAAACGCCGATTAAACCATAATCCGAGATTTACTTTCCGAATCTCATCAAGGCTAAGAGCAGAAACGGGCTTTGGAAAACTGGCGACCCGCTTCAGGCTCTGATCATGAAAAACAATAGGAACTAGCTCACGAGTTAGTCGAACGTCCATTTCGATACCATCAGCTTTTGCTTCCAATGCCTTTCGGAAAGCAATTAAACTGTTTTCTGGTGCGGTTGCAGAAAAACCTCTGTGAGCAATTATCAAAGGTGGTTTTCCGTTAGATTTAAGCACGACCGATTTCCTTTTTACTACTTTTTCTCTAGTAGAAAGCAGTTTTTAGACCAACCTATGGGCTCCGTAACAGAAAACTTGTGCTTTTTTAGTATCCTAAAATAACTACAAGCAGCATCCTTAATTTCTCTGTTTGTGTAGGCTTTGAACTTGTAAATTACCTCAAGAATGGCACTTACTGGTGAGGTGCAAACAGGTATTAGAATCATTTTTGCTTTTGGCTTGAGAACTCTTGCGATTTCTTCTAAACCCTTTCGCAAAGGGACATACTCAAGTGCTCCACAAGTAATTACAAAGTCAAAGGTTTCATCTCCAAAAGGCAGGCAAAGTAGGTCACCTTGAATTGGCTCTATTCGATAATTTCTTGTTTGTTTGTCTTTTTTGAAATCTTGCCTAGCAACCTTCAAAGAATTAAACGACAGATCCAACGCATAAATTATTTTTGGACAATAGCCAGCACTGTAAAGAGAAAATGTCGCAAGTCCTGTCCCACATCCTGCATCCATAACAATCGAATTAGAATCAATTTTCAACTCTAAAGACCTCAGATACTTTGATAGTGAAGCTCTATAACCCATTATCTTTTGCATAAATGGCTGAACATCAGCAATTTGATCATAAAAAGCCTTGGTTTTATCTTTCGTGGTCCTTAGAGGAGCTCTTCTTGACTCCATTTTCTCATCACCTCTCATCTAAAAGTCTTTCTATCCATTCTTGAATTCGTTTTAGCTGGTTTTCGTTTACACCTGCTTCTAAGTATCTTATTCTGCCTTGCCGATCTATGATTACGGTTGTCGGCAATCCCTGCACGCCGTAATTATGATGATTTATAACATCAAACGCAACCGCTACGGGATAATCAAGTCTAAACTTTTCCTTAAATTTCTCTATAAACTCTAACTCGCTTTTTCTATCAGCACTGACACCTTCAACCTCTCCGTAATATCGAGTTACACCAATAATCTCAAAGCCTTTGTCTTTGTAAAGTTCTCTTAGGCTCTTCAGCTTCGGAAACATTGAAATACAAGGACCGCACCAAGTCGCCCAGAAATCTATAAGAATAACTTTTCCCTTCATCTCAGATAGCCCAACTTTTGACGGAAACCATCTATCAACATTTTGTATTTCAAAAGCTTTCTCACCTAGAATCTCGTAGTGTTTCTGTCTTCTTTTCAGCCTGCTTATTACATAATTTTTCGCTGATTTCTCTTTTAGGTCATTTTCCACCTGAATCAAGGCATTGCTGTAAAAGTCGAGGGCTTTTTGCTTTTCACCAATTTCTATTAGATATTTTATCTTCTCATCAACAGCCTTATAGTAAAGATCGCCAGAACCGCTCGAGATTGCAGTCTTACGCAGATTCTCTAGTATCTGCTCCGCTTTCGCTCTATTGCCGTTGAACCTATAAGCTTCAAAAAGCAAGCTTTCTAGCTCGGCAAGCCTTGAGAGGCTAACCGAAAAGCGAGACTCCCTTAAAAGATTGTATGCAGCTTCTCCATGAGGAATTACCTGTTCGTAACTTTTTTTGTCGAAATAGCAGCTAGCCACAAAAGAATGCAGGAAAACTTTTGTTTGAAGACTTTTTTCGTCAAGACCTTCTGAGTTCAATTCGCCTGACAAATACTCAGTCAAAAATCTATCCGATTTAACGCAATCCTTACGCTTTGCAAAGATAATTACTAGGTTTGCAAGCGCATCTTGCTTTTTTTGCTTATCTTCGGCAGTCTGAAGAAACTCCTTGAAAAATGTCTCTGCTTTTTCATCATCTCCGGCTATCGAAAACAAAATGCCAAGATAGTAAAGGTTTGCTGCAGATGGTTTCTCCTGTGCCAAAATTTTCTGAGCGTATTCTAAAGCAAGCTGTTTTTGCCCTTCGACAATATCACTGTAAGCCTTTTCGTTAAGCAACTTACCAGATTTTTCTAAATTTTCCAAAGCCACTTTCGGATAATTCAAGACTTCTGCAAACATTTCTTCAGCAGTTTTTTGTGGTTCTCTATCAGAAAGCAAGACGGACTTTGAACCTTCTATCTGTGCCTGAATTGAAAACACGAAAATTAAAAAAATCAACAAAACTCTCATACAAACCTCGCTGGACTAAATTCTTTCAAGTAAACGGATTCCGCATTTTCAGCAATCCGCGCTGCAAGAATCTCAGCTGTTAACGGAGCAAGTAGAATGCCGTTTCTGTAATGTGCGGTCGCCACAAAGACATTTTTGCAGTATGGCAACTCACCAATAATCGGAAGACCATCTTCAGCCATAGGTCTTAAACCTGCCCATTTTTCAGCTATTTTCAAACTGCTTAGCGAAGGGGAAATTTGCCTGCTGACGTTCAAAAGAAATTGTATTCCCCGTTCGGTCACGCTTTTATCAAAGCCAACATCTTCTATTGTAGCTCCAACGAGAATTCTCCCGCTTTTTCTTGGAACGAGATAACCCCGTTCAGTGTATATGACATGTTTGAAGGCTTGTTTAGGCGCTTGAAAAGCTATCATCTGGCCTCGAATTGGTTTAACGCTTGGCACTTGCTGAATGCCATCAATAATTAACTGAGAAGTAAAAGCACCTGCAGCTAAAATTACCACCTCAGCAAGGAAACTTCCACCTTTATCGGTTATAGCCAGAACCGTCTCGTTTTCAGTTTCAAGGCCTACTATTTGCGTGTCTTTTACCATCTCTATCTGTTTTAATCTGGCGTATTTTTGAAGCGCCACGACCAGTTTTCGGTTTTCTACCTGACCGTCATCCGAAAAGAACAAACCGCTAAATACACTTGGAGAGACGAAAGGTTCGAGCCGTCTTATCTCACCCGCCTCTAGATATTCAACGTTCAACCCCGCCTCTTTCTGCCATTTATAGCGATTCATTAGCTTCAAACTTTCCTCCTCACAAAAAGCTAATAAAAAAGTTCCTTGCGCGTTGAATTCAACATCTATTCCGGTTTCTTCTTCTAGCTCCTTAACGAAACTAGGATAAATACGGTTTGCTTGCAAGCAGAACCTAAAAAAAGAATCATCCCGATCAGCCTCTACCTGTGGAGACAGCATACCAGCTGCAGCATAAGAAGCTTCCTGACCGAAGTTACTCTTGTCCACAATCGTTATTTTCTTGAAACCTTTGATTTTTAAGGCTCTCGCCAAAGCTAGTCCAATTATTCCGCCACCGACGATTAAAACTTCACTAAATACTGGCATTTTCTGAAACTACAAAGTAACATTATGGCTTAGGCTATGTTAAATGCGAAAATCTTTCAGAGAATTTTATGCGACAGAAGGTTACATTGATTCCAGGTGACGGCATCGGGCCAGAAATTATTGCAGCAACGGTTAGAGTTCTGGAAGCTGCAGGCGCTGAGATAGATTGGGAAACGCATATCATAGGCGCACAAGCCCTTGAAAAACAAGGAACAACTATTCCAGACGAAGCCTTAGAATCAATTAAAAGAAATCGTATTGCATTGAAAGGACCTTTAACGACGCCTGTCGGAAAGGGATTTACTTCAGTCAATGTTGCACTTAGAAAAGCTCTTGACCTTTACGCAAACGTCAGACCCGTAAGAGCGCTACCTAACGTTCCTTGCCGTTACCCCGAGCTAGACCTCGTAATAATTCGCGAAAATACTGAAGACCTTTATTCTGGACTTGAACACGTTGTCGTTCCAGGCGTGGTCGAATCGCTGAAAATTATTACCGAGAAAGCTTCTTTAAGAATTTCCAAATACGCCTTTGAATATGCTAGAAAAAATAAACGTCGGAAGGTAACGGCATTTCACAAGGCAAACATAATGAAGCTTTCAGACGGGCTTTTCCTCGAATGCTTCTATCGAGCTGCATCAGAATACCCAGAAATCCAGGCAGAAGACAAAATAATAGATAACGCTTGTATGCAACTTGTGATGAAGCCTGAACAATTCGATGTTATTGTTATGGAAAATCTTTATGGCGACATAGTGTCAGACCTTTGTGCCGGTTTAATCGGAGGACTCGGTCTTGCTCCGGGTGCAAACATAGGTGAGCAAGGAGCCGTTTTTGAAGCAGTCCACGGCTCAGCGCCCGACATCGCCGGACAAGGCATTGCAAATCCTACCGCCATTTTGCTATCAGCGATTATGATGCTTCGCCACATTGAAAAGCATGACATAGCTAACAACATAGAAAATGCCCTTATCGAGGTTTACAAAGAAGGGAAGGTTCGAACAAAAGACATGGGCGGAAACTCCAAAACTGCAGAATTTGCTAACGCAGTAATCGAAAAGCTTTCGTAAAAAGCAAAACAAAACGGCTAACTCTTCGCGTAACTAAGATTACCGTCTAAATCTATTTGCAAACGGCTACTTGCAAGTAATTGTGGTTATCAAAAGCCTTATATTAACTGATCACATGTCAAAACCTTTCTCATTGCGTCTTCTATTTGATTATTCTTAAGCCATGATTCTATAAATTGCCTTGCCTTAAATGACATCTCCTTGTATAGCGCATCATCCATATCCACGCAGATTTTCAGAACTTCTTTCCACTTTTCAGTGTTATCCAACGGCAAATCCCAACCTATCCTTTTTTCCTCTAGATTTCTCCAAGGAGTAGTGTCACTAATTATCAAAGGACAGCCCGCCGATAAAGCTTCCACTACCACATGACCGAAGTTTTCCCCCAAAGTTGGCAAAACAAAAAAATGGTAATTAAGTAGCGTAGAAATAACATCTTTGTTCTTTATCTCTCCCTTGAATCTTATTTCGGCAAGACCGTTTACCTTACTAGCAAGATTTTTGCACCTTTGATAGTAGCTTTTATCCTCACTTAGACCATACACATCAAATAAAATCTTGTGCTCGCTGTGCTTAAGCAATTCAAGGAAAAACAACAAATTTTTTGTCGGATGTATTCTAGACAGAAAAACTAACTTGACTTCCTTCGGCTTTTTTACAGGTTTTAGATGAATGCTGAAATCTTTGAAAACCTTTTTGGGCGGCATATTTGGAACTATAAAGATTTTCTTGCTAGCTAGATTAAGCCGCTCTACATCCCTCTTTTCTAGCTCCGATGTAACCTTCCAGATTATCCTTTCGTATAAGCCTAAAAGCTTTGCTACTTTTCTATAAATGGCTTTCTTCCAGCGCTTTAAGCTTAGGGCACTCTCCATTAATTCTCCTTCAGGAGCTATGATTAAAGGAATCCTATCATCTATAAGTCTTAATCTCCTTAGTAAAACAACTATAACTGTAAAGGTAGAGAAAAAGCTATTGCAGTAAATGGAGCTAGGCGAGACTGACTCGATGATTCTTTTCAGAGCACCTAAACTTCTGTTTTGAGTATAAAAGACTTTCGCTTTACCAAAATCGTTCCAATCACCGATTTTAAGCCCCGTATAGTCCACGCCATTGTGACGACGAGTAACTATCCAAAAATCAAATTCATCTCCGAGTCTTTCTACGGTATTGACTATAGTACGCATTCCACCGCTACTTTCATGCCCTGGCGGATAGTAGTCGCAAAAGATCAGAACTCTACGCATATTTTTGCCAAGATAAAAGCTTAATACATCCGTTATCGGAATAGTCAACTAAACTGCGGCAAAGTTTTCGGCAAGTTCTTGCTTTCTTTCACAAAAGATTTGTAAAATTTCTGTTGTAAGTTATGGCTTTGCTTAAAATTGTTCACTATCCGGCAAGTGTTTTGCTAAAAGTCGGTAAACCCGTCGAGACTTTTGATTACAAGCTCGAAAGACTCGTTTCAGATATGTTTGAAACCATGTATGCAGCCGGAGGCGTCGGACTAGCGGCACCGCAAGTTGGTATATCCAACCGCTTCTTCGTGATGGACTGCTCTTCTGGGCAAGACCCTTCGAGAAGATTTGTAATAATAAATCCTGAAATAGTCACTACAGAAGGCGAGCAAATAGGAAACGAAGGTTGCTTGTCCTTTCCCGGTATTTACACACAAATAAAACGCGAAATGCGTGTAATTGTTAGATTTCAAAATCTCAAAGGAGAACTTCAAGAATTAGACTTTACCGGTCTCGAAGCAAGATGCGTCCTGCACGAAACCGATCATTGTGACGGAATAGTATTTCTTAATCGCATGACTCCGCTAAAGCGTGCAATGGCAAAGCGAAAAATAAAAGAATTTCAAAAAACAGGTAAGTGGGAAACCCTTGTGTCTTAAATGGGACTAGAAGAAACAAAAAAGGTCGTAGAGATTAAATCTATAAGAGAATTGAATCTCTACCTTGATTCAGGTTGGGTTCTAATTTTAAGTTATGTAAAGCAAAATAGCGACGGGCAAGAACCTCGTTTCATTGTTGCTTGGCAAAAGGAAGCTGAACCAATGATTCCAGAATTACTTGACTCTTGGGAACTTAAGGAAATTGATCGCTATCGTTAGAGGTTATTATGCAAACAAAGAGAATTATTAATGAGTTTAGAAACGAACCATTCACAGACTTTTCAAAAGCAGAAAATCGCAAGGCAATGCTCGAAGCAATCGAGCAAGTAAGAAGCGAACTAGGAAAAGAGTATCCGCTTATAATAGGCGGTGAAAGAATTTGGCTTGAAAAGAAATTTCAAAGCATAAATCCTGCAAACAAATTGCAGGTCGTCGGCGTTTTTTGCGATGCTGACTCTGACGCTGAGAACCTTGTAGAAAAGGCTGTAGAAACAGCTACGGAAGCTTTCAAAACGTGGCAATGCACCCCTCCAGAAGAAAGAGCTGAATATCTGTTTCGCGCAGCAGAATTATTAAGGCATAGAAAACATTATTTTTCAGCATGGATGATTTTCGAAGTCGGCAAAACTTGGGCTGAAGCCGACGCTGATACGGCTGAAGCAATAGATTTTCTCGAATTCTACGGCCGTGAAATGCTTCGATGGGGTAAACCCCAACCTTTGATTCCTTCCCCGCTTCCAGAAAAGAATGAGTTAATATACATTCCGCTTGGAGTTGGAGCAATCATTCCACCATGGAACTTCCCACTCGCAATCATGTGTGGAATGACTATGAGCGCTGTGGTTACAGGAAACACAACGATACTTAAACCTTCGCCGGACGCTCCTACGGTCGCATATAAGTTTATGGAGATTCTCGAAGAGATAGGCTTACCGAAAGGAGTAGTTAACTTCCTTGCAGGAAGCGGCACTTTGGTCGGCGAGCTTTTAGTAGCGCATCCTCGAATTCGCTTCATATCTTTTACTGGATCGAAAGCTGTCGGACTTAAAATTTACGAAGAAGCGGCTAAAACTCGCCCCGGTCAGAAATGGATGAAGCGAGTTATTGCAGAAATGGGCGGGAAAGACGCCATAATAGTTTGTGACGACGCTAATCTCGAAGAAGCTGCAACTGGCATTGTCCAATCTGCCTTCGGATTTCAAGGTCAGAAATGCTCGGCATGTTCTAGGCTAATCGTGGATGAAAAAGTTTATGACGCACTTCTCGAAAAGGTCATAGAACTTACCCAAAGCCTAAAAATAGGCGATCCGACAAGTCCAGATACTCAAATGACTGCTGTTATCAATCAAAAAGCCTTTGATAAAGCCCTTACAATGATTCAAAAAGGAATCGAAGAAGGGGGTAAACTTCTTCTTGGTGGAAAAGGTGATAACTCTGTAGGATTTTACGTCGAGCCTACCATAATCGAAAATGTAAAACCAGGTTCGACAATAGAACAAGTCGAGATATTTGCTCCTGTCCTTGCTGTTATCAAAGTAAAGGATTACGATGAGGCATTAGCTGTAGCAAACGATACTGAATATGGACTCACTGGTTCAGTTTATTCAACTTCTCAAGAAAAACTTGATCGGGCGAAAAGAGAATTTCACGTAGGTAATCTCTACTTTAATAGAAAATGCACGGGCGCATTGGTAGGTGTACATCCATTTGGCGGCTTTAATATGAGCGGAACTGACTCGAAAGCTGGCGGCAGCGAATATTTGCTTCACTTTTTGCAGGGTAAATCAATAGCCCAAAAAATCTAACAAAAACAATGAACAAGAGAATTTTAACCGCCCTCTTTGCGCTGCCGATACTGATTTTTTCCATAATACTGCCTTATTTGATACCGCAATCTGAATATGCTAATACGTTATTTCTCATAATAGCTGCTTTCGGACTGAGTGCAGGTCTTTTTGAATTTTTCTCAATTACAAAGAAAATGGAACTAAAAGCGGATGCACCAGCTGCTTATCTAGGCGCAACCGCATTTTTTATTGCCTTTCTATTTGACGCGCCAAAACAAATGCCTGATCTGTTGCTCTTGGTTTTATTTATTTTCATCGCCGTTCTTCTTGTTAGTCAAACATTCCGATTTCAAAAGGATTTCTCAAGGATGCTGATCGGCACTGGCGTAACCTTACTAGGAGTACTTTACGTTGCCTTTTTAGGTGGCTTTCTTGTCGCTGTAAGCACAGGATTTACGAAAAGCGCCGTCTCTTATCTTTCGTCTAAGCTGCTTGGTTACTTCTTCTTAGTCATAATGGGGGCTGACACAGGTGCGTACTACGTCGGGCGATACTTAGGAAAAAGAAAACTTGCTCCAAAAATCTCTCCTGGAAAGACATGGGAAGGAACCATTGGCGGAATTCTTCTAGCCTGCCTTCTTGCAGCAGTGTCTTCAGCCACTTTTTTCCCAGAACTTTCATACAAAGTTTCAATACTGCTAGCTTTGCTGATGTCAATCATTGGTCTTTTTGGAGATCTTACGGAAAGTGCTATAAAACGCGGCGCTAAAATAAAAGACGCCGCTAGCATTTTGCCGGGACACGGTGGCTTTCTCGATCGCCTTGACAGCTTATTGTTCAACGCTCCAATTCTTTATTACTTCGCTAGGTTTTATTTCTAAAATGGAGTTTACCGACCTTCAAACTTTGGCAGTCGCTTTTCAAAAAATGCCATAACCCCTTCGCGAAAGTCTGCACTGCGACCTGATTCTATCTGCATCTCGTTTTCCATTTCTATTTGCTCTTCGAGCGTATTAGCAAAAGAAGCATTTAAAAGAGCTTTTATCCTGCCAATTGAAGCTGTTGGCATTTGCGTTAGTTTTTCAGCAAGCTTCAATGCTTCATTCATCAAGTTTTCTGTTTTAACAACTCGATTTATCATTCCAATTTCAAATGCTTTCTGAGCCGTAACTGATTCGCCGAGCATAAAAAGCTCCGCAGCTCGTTTTTCACCGACAAGACGAGGTAAAAAGAAGCTTCCGCCACAATCCGGTGTAAGTCCTATTTTCACAAATGCCTCGTTAAAAACAGCATCTTCCGAAGCGATTACAATATCGCAGGCTAGAGCAAGATTTGTGCCACCCCCCGCTGAAATACCATTAACTGCGGCAACGAAAGGCAATGGAGTTCTCCTAATCAGCAAAATCAAATCGCGAAGGAGTCGCAAAGGTTCTTCTAAAAATGCTTCTATTCTGCCTTCCCGCTCCCACATTGCTTTCATCTCACGCAAATCTCCGCCTGAGCAGAAGGCTCTGCCTGAACCCGTCAAAATAATTGCCCTAACACTCTTACTGATTGCCTCACTGATAGCCTCATGAAGCTCACCTATCAACTCTGAAGAAAGAGCATTTAGGCTTTCAGGACGGTTTAACTTAATAACAGCAATTTTTCCTTTTAACTCAAGCTCAACTGTTTTCATAAGTACCTCGTTTTGGCTCTCAAAGCCTCATGACAATTTCGACAGAGAACTTCTCTACCAACTTTAGGCTGAAATGGAACCAAATCCTTCTTTCCGCAATGATCACAGATTATCTCAAATTTCTTAGGTGCGTTCTCGCTTTTCATGAGCTTTTTTGAGCGACATTTCGGGCAATACTGCGGTTGATGCCAGTTGTTTCTATAAAATACCTCTTGCTCTTTCTCTGTAAAAACGAATACCTGCTTGCAATGTAAACACTTTATTTCTAAATCTGGCATTTCCTCCCCTCCCGCATCATAGCTTAACACATCCCTTAGCGGAAGAGTAAAAAATCAGTCGCGACTTAATTCAACAACATGACTTTTCACCGTCTCTCCAAGCGTTCGCAAATTGTAACCACCTTCAAGAACTGAAATTATTCGGTCATTGCAAGCTTGCTTAGCCCACTGTTTTACTACTTTTGTCATCTCGACGAAATCTTCGTCTTCGAGCCGTAGTTGCCCTAAAGGATCAGACAAGTGAGCATCAAAACCTGCAGAGATAATTATGAGATCAGGTTTGAATTTATTTGCAATCTCACTTATCGCCCCTTCAAACATCCTACGATGCTCTTTTGCAGGTGTCCCTGCCTTTACCGGAATGTTCAAGGTAAAACCCTTACCTCGCCCATATCCCGTCTCACCTCTCGAACCAGTCCCGGGATACCAAGGATATTGGTGAATCGAAAAGAAGAAAACGGTTGGATCATCATAAAAAATAGCCTGTGTGCCGTTACCGTGATGCACGTCCCAATCAACAATCGCTACCCGCTCGATCTCTTCATAGAAATTCTGCGCATATCTAGCCCCAACGGCAACGTTGTTGAAAAGACAAAACCCCATCGAACTTTGAGCCGTAGCATGATGACCCGGCGGACGAGCAACCACAAAAGCATTGTTAGCCTTAGACTGCATTACCGCATCAATAGCACTGCAAACACCGCCAGCTGCATAGAGTGCCGCATCAAAAGAGTGAACCGATACAACCGTATCCGCATCTAGGAAACCACGTCCCTCAGCAACCGCTCGCTCAACATACTTAAAATGCTCCGTCGTGTGAACCGCTTGAATTACGCCTTGCTTTGCCTTTTCGGCAGCTACTTCAACAAAATCTTGCCAGAAAGGACTTCGTCTTAACGATTCGATTATTACCCTGTAACGATCAGAAGTTTCAGGATGACCAAAACCAGTATCATGTTTTTCATAAATTGGATGGTGAATAATTGCAGTTTTCATTTCTCGAACACGCGCGAAAAATCTGCAAAAGCTTTGAATTCCAAAGCATTACCACTCGGATCAAGAAAAAACATCGTAGCCTGTTCACCTGGCTGTCCAGCAAACCTTATTTTCGGCTCAATTACAAATTCGACGCCCTTTTGCTTAAGTCTTTCTGCAAGAGATTTCCATTCTTCCATAGTCAAAATAACTCCAAAGTGCGGAACCGGAACACTGTCTCTATCAACCTCATTGTGAGCGAGACGACCGGCTATTTCAGGAGCTAAGTGCGCTACCACTTGATGCCCATAAAGATCAAAATCTATCCAGCTTTCAGAGCTTCTTCCTTCTTTACAACCTAAAACATCTACGTAAAATCGTCTAGCTTCCTCTAAGTCTTTTACTGGAAAAGCCAGATGAAATAAGTTCTTCATAATAAAATCATAAGCTAAAAATTTTTTGATAATAAATCAAGCCGCCCTTATTGCCTATAGCTTCTTTTTGAAACCATACGATCGTAAAGCGATGCCGGAAAGAACCTCGCCAATCGCACTAGCGTTGCCAAAGGAAATGGAAAAGCATAAAATTTTTTGCGCTTTTCTATTGCTTTAACGATTTTCCTTGTTGCAGGCTCTAATTCCATTAAAAACGGCATCTTGCTTCGTCTGCCAGCAGTCAAAGGCGTTCTGATAAATCCGGGCTGAATAATGCTGACACTTATTCGACTTGAGAAAAGATCAACTCTAACGCTTTCAAAAAAAGCATTCATTGCAGATTTGCTGGCGCAGTAAGACGCAGACTTTGGAAGTCCTCTAAATCCCGCAAGGCTCGAAATAGCAACAAGCTGTCCCTCGTTTCTCTCCAACATATAAGGTAAGACAGCCCTAACAATGTTCACAGCCCCCAAAAGGTTTACCCTTATGACTTGCTCGAAATTTTTAGGCTCAATCTCCCAAGCATTGACGACTTTGCCGGCAATTCCAGCATTCGCTACCAAAATATCTATTTTCCCGAACTCAGTAACAAAGCTTTCTACGGCTTGAACACAGCTTTCATAGTTGGTTACATCTACGGCAAAAACGCGAGCCTTCCCGCCTAGAGATTCAATCTCATTTCTCAGCTTTTCAAGCTCTTCAAAACGTCGAGCAAGCAACCCGACCGTAGCGCCCATAGCGGATACTTGCCTTGCCATCTCAGCTCCAATCCCGCTGGAAGCTCCGGTTATAAAAACAGTCTTTCCCTTCCAAAATGAACTCATAAATGCATTTTGTAGTTTTCAGGTAAAGATACCGCGAAAATACTATCCGCAGTTTTAACATTCAAACGATCGCCATACCTTCTCGCAACTGCAAAATCAATTCTATACGAACGACTGAAAATCTCACGACCCAACAAAAAGAAACTCTTTCCGTCAACGAAAATATATTCTTCTGGTAGCTTTTCTTCACCAAGTCTCATCCAACAGAACCGAAAATCCGTAGATAAAAACTCCGTATGAATTTTTTGTTCGCCGTCAGTGAAAAGAAAAATGTCCCGATACTGCCTGAAATTTATCGCGAAAGCCCTTGCTTCGGTAACTTTTACCTCACTGACATAAGGTTTTTCTTCGCTATCCGCAAAATCAGGTAAAATAAAGGTGAAGAATTCTTGTGGGCCATTGCCACTTGAAATAAATTGAAAAACAGGAGCTTTAAATTTCCTACCGTAACAATCTGAAATCCATCCTTCCCGAAAATGCCAATCACCATTATCACCGAAACTAAAAATTCTCAAAATCTTTTCATTATCTACCTTTTCTACAAAGCATGTCCCCTCTACCTCTTTCCTATAGAACAGGCTACCCGTTCCCACGTTAAAACGAAAATTCAAGTAATAATCATGTTGACCCGCCGTTCCTACAAAGTCTCTAATTATCCAGTAATCATTTTTCAAAAATAGGACCGACCTTGTGTGAATCGCAGGTGGATTCAGTCTTCTATAACCGTCATGAGAGGCTTCAAAAAAATCAAACCTTTCTTCTATTATTCGTTTGTGAACAACAACATTAGCTTTTGTCTTCCAGCTAAACTTTTCACCCGGTTCGGAAGAAGATTCTCTATCAATCGAAAGAGTGTTGTGTGCTAGAGTCGAACGGAAATAATTGCGAATAGCTTCTGACTCATGATAGGTATAAGTTCCGGGATCAACTAAAGTGGTTTTTCCTAAAGCTGCAAGTTCTATCGAGAGAGTGTCTGCATGCGAATGCCCGCCAGTTAATTCTCCCATTTTCCCGCCGTCTATTATCATGAAATTATCCGTTTTATCCCATCCGTCACGCATCACAAAATAGCCGCCAATCTCAAAAAACTTTGAAGTTTCTGTAGGTTCACACTCTCTGATTGCTTCAAAAAGTTTAAGCCCTTCATCCCCTAATAGCCATGCGAGCTCTTCTATGGCTTTTCCTGCCACGAATTTATAATCACCGCGATTGAATAAAACAGAAGCAGTAGCTAAAGTCGGTCGGAAATCATTTATCCTCCGATTTGACAGAGGCAACATTTTACCCCCATCGTCGTCACCTATGAGTGGTGTGGTCCCGTCCGGTCTAGTAATATACATCAAAAAATCCACAAGAAGCTGCAGTCTTTTCTTCAAAAAGCTTAAATCCGACTTCTCACCGAGAAGCATTTTCAAAATCAAAAAATGAATGTAAAAGTCAGCAGTGTAACGCGCATACCAAGAAGACTGTTCAAAATAAACTCCATCTGACCACACTTGTTTCTCGATTTGATCCAACAAAATTTTCTCGCCGAGCCTGCGCCAGTGCTCAGCTTCAGGTAAGAACGGCATCTGAGTGCCAAGATAAAACAATCCTAAAGCTTCCCCCGTAAGATGTGTGTTCGGACTGTAAAATGTCGAAAGATAAGTCTCTATTCGATAGCCGTGAAATTGCAGGAATTTGATGGCTTTAAGAAATAAATCTGCAGAAAACAGCGGAGACTTTTCAAAAAAGTGAAACGCCCATATCCAAGAAATCAACCGAAAAGCTGCCTCAAGACTACTTACCCAATTAATGCCTAGTCCAGGCGGGTTTTGTTCCATCCAGCTTCCAAGATGATTTACAAAAGTCTCCGCAAAAATTTCATCGTTTGTCAGCTGATAAGCAACTCCTAAAGTAAAAAAGTGCTGATGACGATTAAGCTCCCAAACTATCTTTTTATCACCAGTGTCCTCAGTCTCCAATTCTTTAAACTCATACCAAGGCTTTAGCAAAATGTGCTTAGATGATACAGGCTCATAATGCCAATTTATCGGCGTATCAAAATTTAGATTTTCATATCCGAGAAGACTTATTCGTCCTCTTAAGATCATTTCAGCACGCTCTATGAAAAACTTGCGTGCCTCAACATCAAGCACTGATAAGACCTTTGAAATTTTCTGCTCATCAGCAAAGGACTTAAAAAATCTTTTCCGTGAATCAAGATAAAAAAATCGCCTTAAGCCTTCACCATCAACCTTGCCGCCTAATAACTCCTTGTTAAGACTTGACAAAAACTCTTCGTCTGAAAGCAGTTTCTTTCCAAAACCTATTTTCTCAGAGTAAACTGAAAAAGCTTGGCTGCTGCGCGTGCGAATTTCCTCTAGCGAACCATCTTTTATTTTTCTTACTATTCTGAAAGGGTCCATCCGACTGCTGAAACCGTGAAAAAACTTCCGCTCATAGTTTACTTTACTTTTCTCTAGAAGCAAAGAACCTTATAGGTTTCAGTTTGTAGTCTCGGAAGTCATTCGGACTGCCATTATGACCATCAACTGCCGCCAAAACCATATTTACCGCTTCTCTAGCTGTAGCAAAATGAACTTCGTATTTACGGCTCTTATAACAAAACTCTAAAATCTCGGTGAAGAATTGCCTTGCCTTCTCGCCTATACACGCTTCTCTATCGGAAGGAAAAAAGCCATGACAAAAAAGTTTAATAAAAATCCAATTGGGTCTTCCTTTAATCGTGATTTTCGACGAAATCCATTTCTTCAATCTTTCATCCGCTTTTCCGTAACTTTCAGACAAAGAACCATTTTCAATCCTAGGCTTTCTCCAGTTCAGCAGTAAAGGACCTTGAAAAATTATCGGCATTTTAGGTTGTCCGTCGCCTACTTTAAGGCGCCTTCCTCGACGATGAGGTGCTCTTTGCTCAAAAGGCAAAGCACATTCATAGATTTGATTAATCACAGGCACTTGAGAAGGATCGGGTGCTGATGGCAGAGTAAAGTCGGCGTAACAGCCCGTCTCATGCAAAATCTGCATCTCAGAATCAACGCCGCAAAACTTTCCACCAGCAGAATTTGCAAGTGCCAGATTACCGTGAACAAAAGCATAACGAGGCTTTCTCTCAGACTCCCAGAAGGAAAGACAACCATGCTCGTAAGCTATAAGGTCTCGGAAATTTACTAAGGTTTCTCGGAGTCGCTCAGCCGTATCCGGCCTTTCAACTCCATGATGAAGATGCACTTCAACTTCACCTAGTCGTCTAGATTCAATCTCAGACAGATGCTCAAAAATTCTTCTTTCATACTGCTCGGCAGGAAAAAAATAAGTATGCCGAAACCTGGTTCCATCATTATCAACCAAACTTTCTCCTATCAAAAAAGCTTGTTTCTTCCATGACTCCATCCTTTTCAGCTGCTGCTCGATACTGCAAAATCCGACTTCTTGCCAACTAGGCTCGAAGTGATTCGCTATTACAAATATAAGATGTGTTTTGCCGTCAAACCTCTCGAAGAGTTTTTTCCTAACTCGCTCGAAAGGATAGCGGATGAGCCACGGTAAGCTCTGAAAAAGACTATAAATCAACATTTTCTATCCACAATGCTTTTGCATCGAAAGGCTGGCTAGTTTTGTTTTTTGAGCTTTTCTTCAACCATTTTTTTGATGATTAGCTCTGCCTGTTGTGGAACGACTTCCCATGCAATCTCTTTAATGGTTTTCTCAACAAACTTTTCAACTATCTTCTGCGCAATTGCATCAATAACCTCAGGCGGTAGGATAACAACTTGAGATGTGGTTGATTCAGGAGGTCTTTCTTGATATCTATCAGCTTCAGTATAACTTTCAACAGATGAAGACGGAGATAAAGACGGAAGCTCTAGAATTTCGTCTTCATCTAACTCAAGAAGAGCAATCTTCTCTGGGCTTGGTATTTCCACTGAAGATTCTAGCTTTTGAAGAGGCTCTTCGGATGAAATTTCTGAAGAGGTATAATCTTTGGATTCCAAAATTTCAGATTCTTCAGCTACTTCCTCTGCAGTCTTTTCAATAACTTTTGCCGATTCTTCAATCTCACCTGCATAAGAACCTTCTGCAATCTGAGGCTCTTGTTGCACGGCCATCTCTCTTATTTCTTCACTAGACAATGGGGCTGTAACAGCAAGCTCTCTTTCAGTTTTCTCTTCGTACGTTACCTCAGAAGAAACATAGTCAGAAGGAGATTCCGCTTTAATCGTTTCATCTTCGGCTACACTTGCAAGATTAACTTCATCATCAGCAAGCTCTTCCTGTTTTAATTCCTGACCATTTACAGCAGAGCTCTCCAAAAGCGAGGACACTTTATTGACCAACTGACGAATTGATTGAAAAGGCTTTGTGAGAAAATCGTCTGCACCAACTCTTCTAGCTTCCTCCTCGTTAAACGGCTCAAAAGAACCCACCAGAAGAATAACCGGAATATTCTTAAGTCTTTCATCAGTTTTTATTTTTTCACAGAGCTGATAGCCATTAAGTCCGGGCATATTCACATCAGCTATGACTATATCGGGCTTGTAAATCATCAGCATCTCAATAGCCGTGTTTCCGTCGCTAGCCGTAAGAACTTCTATGCCCTCATCTGCGAACGTCAAATTCACTACCTTCTGTATAGTTACTGAATCATCAGCCAACAACAATTTCTTTGACACCTTTCTCCTTCTCCTTCAACCTTTATGATTTTACACACAAAAACACTCAAAGAAAAGATGTTTTTAGGTGTTTTTCAAACTATATGCTTCTGCTTTTTACAAAGAATTTTCTTAGAATCTCTTGAAGTTGAACTGTAGTAAAGGGTTTAGGTAAAAAAGCCACTGCTCCAGCATTTATGCTTTCAGCAGAAAGCCTTGGGTTTTGTTCGGCAGTCATCACTATAACAGGAATGTTTTTTAGCCTGTCGTCTGTTTTCATGTACCTTACTAGCTCAGTCCCTTGGATGTAAGGCATTATTACATCCAAGATTGCGCCTTGTAAAGAGTCTTCTTCTTGCAAAATTTTGTAAGCATCACGCCCATCACGAGCTGTTACGACTAAAAAACCTTCTCTTTCAAGAACAGCTTTCATGAGGCGAAGAATTGCAGGGTCGTCATCTGCAACCAAAACTTTCGGCTTCTCTTTCTCAACGTTCATCAAGTGAGAGACCTCGCTTCTTTCTGCATTAAGACCAGACTTGCAGCAGTCTTTATAGCTTCAATCATGCTACCCGGATCGGCTACACTCTTTCCCGCAATATCAAAAGCCGTTCCGTGGTCAACCGATGTTCTAATAAATGGAAGTCCTAAAGTAACATTGACTCCTTTTCCAAAAGATAAACATTTTACCGCTATAGTTGCTTGATCATGATAGCAAGCTATCACAACATCAAACTCTCCACGAAAAGCCCGAAGAAAAATAGTATCCGGCGAAAAAGGACCATAAACTTCCAAGCCGTAACTTTCCCGACAATGCCTAACTGCGGGTTCTATTTCTTCCCTTTCCTCTCTGCCAAACAAACCTTCTTCCGAAGCATGAGGATTAAGCCCGGCAACAGCAATTTTAATCTTTCTAGGAAAGAACTTCCCAAGCTCTTTATTAGTAAAAAGTATAAACTCAATCAGATTTTCCTTCTTTACAAGCTTTATTGCGTCGGAAAGAGACAGGTGAGTCGAAAGGAGTGCAACACGCAGATTTTCAACAAAAAAAGACATCGCAACTCGCTGCACTCCACTTAATTTAGCAAGAAACTCCGTATGCCCCGGATATTGATAACCAGCCATAAAGAGAGATTTTTTACTTATCGGAGCAGTCACTACAGCGTCAATCACACCACATTTCCACAAATCGACTGCGGCTTCAATATACTCTGCCGAAGCTTTGCCACAAATCGCAGAAGGCCTACCCATTTCAACATCAAGAGGCAAATTTTTTAAATCATATACTGCAGGTTTATCTAGACCTTCTAGTTCTTTTACTGAATCGACAATTAAAAAATCGCTGTATAGACCAAAGCGATGTGCAAATTCCAACAAAAATTGTGCATCTCCTACAATTACTATCTTTGCTAAGTGGCGGAGAAATTCTTGCGAACAAGCCTTCAAAACTACTTCCGCACCTATACCAGCAGCATCCCCCATAGTTATAGCCACTCTAGGTGCCGCTTCTTTCAGGCTGGATAAGTCAGTTTTCCTCACTCTTTCTTGCTATTTTTTGTTTTCGATTCCTTGTCCCGTTTGACGTCGATCTTTTCTTCGGCTTTATACATGTACTTGATATTGTGCTTTAGAAGCATTATGTTGGGAGCATCTTTGCGATTTATCTTCAAGGCTCCTTTATCATACCATTCTATAGTTCCTTCTATTTCTTCTCCATCCTGAAGGACAATTACCATCGGAGTATGAGAATCTATCTGCTTCTTGTAATAGTAAATTTCAGCGTTTGTCTCTGTAGGTGGTGGAGTTTTTCTACTCATTTTCCGTTCTTGTTGCCCTGTTTTTTCCATAGAATTTTACAACCTGTAAGTTAGTTAATGGTATCAAAACTTTAAGCAATCTTTCAACCCCGATTTAATCAGCCTGTCTTCTTATAAAGGTAGGAATGTCTAATTCTTTCTTATCCGGCATTTCAGAAATTAAATAGTTTTTACGAAAATCATAATGTCTTAGTTTTTCTTCTTGTTTCGGCTGTAAATCTTGCTGAACTATTTGATCAAACCCGGTAGCTATCAGCGTGACTTTTACTTGATCCTCAAGCGAAGGAAGATTAATTAAGCCAAAAATTATGTTAGCCTGCTCATCTGCTTCCGCCTGAACCAAACCTAGAGCTTCCTCAACGTCATTGAGCGGAATATCATCACCGCAAGTAAAGTTTATAAGTACTCCTTTCGCCCCTCTTATAGAGCTTTCTTCAAGAAGCCTAGAATCTAATGCAGCCTTCATAGCCTTAACTACACCTTTTTCACCTCTTGCTGTTCCAACTCCCATCAAAGCTAGACCCATCCCTTTCATAACAGTCCGAACATCTGCAAAATCAAGGTTTATAACTCCAGTTTCCGTGATCAAATCACTAATACCCTGAACCGCCTGCAACAGCAGATCATTTGCTCGCTGAAAAGCTTGTTTTATTGATATGTTTTCTTCTAACTCTTTCAGCTTAGAATTAGGTATTACAAGTAAGGTGTCAACAACACCTTTAAGCTCATTGACACCTTGTTCTGCCTGCTGCATCTTCTTTTTTCCCTCAACAGCAAAGGGTTTAGTAACGACTGCAACCGTTAACACTCCCATTTCGACAGCAAAGGATGCTATAACCGGTGCAGCGCCCGTTCCTGTGCCTCCCCCAAGGCCAGCTGTAATAAACACCATGTCAGTGTCCTTCAAAACCTCCATAATCTTTTCCGCATCCTCAATTGCTGCTTCGCGACCAATCTCAGGATTCGCCCCAGCACCCAAGCCTCTGGTCAATTTTTCCCCTATCTGGATTTTCAAAGGTGCCTTTGATTTCTTCAAATCTTGAATGTCTGTGTTAATTGCAACAAACTCAACACCTTTAACCTTGGCGTCTATCATGTGATTTATGGCATTTCCACCGCTACCACCGACACCTATGACTTTTATCCTTGCCCCAGTAAATTGAGGCTCATCCAGTTGAAATCTGACAGAGTTGCTGTTTTTCATTTTACAAAACCCTTTCTAATTGTTTTACAAGAAAATCAAAATCACACCAAGAATTCACTTCCCAAATAACCTGTCAAATTGCTCCTCACTCAATATGTTGTGCCTACTTTGAAAAGCATAAGACAACTTGATAGGAAAAATCTAGCAGTAGGTTACAATTAAAGGAATTTTTCCTTAAAAAAACTTCCGAACAGCTCTGCTATCTTTTTTGTTGCAGACTTCGGCTCAGATAGCATCTGCATTTTAAGGTTCATTGAAGTCATTGCCAGCCCGCAGGCAGTAGTCCATTCAGGCGTGAAAATGTTATCAGCTAAACCGCTGAAAACGGACTTATCAGGTATGCCGAGCCGAGTCGGCGCATCGAAAACTTGTTCTGCTATTTCAACAAATCCCCTGACCATAACGCTTCCACCTGTTAGAACCACTCCTCCTGATATTCGCATTTTTGAAGAGGTAATTTCATGAGCAATGTGCTGTAAAAGCTCAACGACTCTGGGCGAGATTATATCGCATAAAATCTCTTTTGAAAGACCGCGTTTCTCGTTCCTTCCAACCGGAGTAATTTCTATGACTTCCTGTTTTTCCCTCTCATCCATCAGAAATGAAGCTGCACAGCCAAACCTTCTTTTTATATTCTCGGCTTCAGGTATAGAGACTCGAAGCCCATGTGCTATGTCTCTAGTTAGATACATCCCGCCAAAAGGAAAAAAAGCAGTGTGTCTTACAGCACCGCGATCGAAAATCATCAAGCTCGTTATTTCCGAACCCATATTGACAAGAGCTGTTCCATATTCTTTATCTTCTTCAGTTAAAGCGCTTTCCGCCGAAGCCAACGGCTCAAGCACTATTTTTTCTATCCCAATACCTGAATTGTGAACAGCCTTAACAAGATTTTGCCTTCCAGCACTCGGACTCGTAATAACGTGAACTCGACTTTCTAGCCTAGAGCCGATCATACCCACAGGCTCAATGATTCCATCTTGTCCATCAATTATGAACTCTTGAGGAATAACATCCACTATTTCCCAACCAGCCGGAACAGCAACTGCACTAGCTGACTCTATCGCTCTTGAAACATCCTCTTCTGTTATCTCACGACCAGCACCCGCCACAGCTACCACACCTTGTTTGTTTTCGCTCTGAAAATGCTCTCCCGATATGCTAACCGTCGCTCTTTGAATTTCCACACCACCCATTCTTTCTGCTTCTGCTACAGCATGTTTGATTGACTCAACTACCGATTCCGTATATGTGACTATGCCTCTTCTTACGCCTTTTGATTCTGCTTCACCCACACCTATGACATCTAGTGTGGATTTTTCAGTCACTTCGGCTATAATGCACCTAACTTTACTCGTTCCTATGTCCAAGCCTACAGCATGAATTGTCCGTCCCATGACTACTTCCTCTCAAATTCTTCTAAATCGAACTATAGGATGTCCACCTTGCGAAAAAACGGATTCGATTTCTTTTCCCCTTCCTTCTAAAACTTCTAAAGCTTTGCGAAGTAATTGCCCAAAGTTTTCGTTACCTAGGAATATCGGAATCAACACGCCCGAGTCTTCGACTAAAACCTTTGGTTCCTGTAAAGATGAAAGGTCTATTGCTTTCACTTTTTCCTTAACGCCTAATTTACTAAAATCAGAAAGCATAAGTTTTGCCAACTCAATCCGACGCTCATTTTTTTGACTACCTTCTTCTTCCCAGCCCGATAATATTATATTTTCTCTAATTTCGTTTTCGGTAGCCTTTTTAATTACTTTTGCCTCGTCGTCGATCCAAAAATAACCTTGCGTGCCTTGAACTATCACGAAAGGCACTCGCTCTGTAATTTTAACCCGCAGCGTATCAGGTAGTTGCCTTGTAACAATGGCTTCCTTCACCATAGAATTTTTTTCAAGCTGGTGCTTTATTAAGCTTATATCAGCATTCCAAACTCCAACACCTATAGTCTCAGCCCTAATCACTCGCTCGATCTCATCGCGAGGAATGCGATTTATTCCTTCTATTTCTATTCGTTTGAGGCTGAAAAATTCTGAATGTGTAAAACTTCTGTAAATCACCATCAATAAAAATCCAAGACCAAATAAAATCAGCGAAACTAGGCTTAAAGGCAGGATTGTTGAAAAGAAAAAGCCTACTCGCCTTTTTTTGTATTTCGTTACACTTTTTTTACGACTTCGCTTCATCTTTTAGTCTCTTAATAAGCTCATCCGAAAGTTTTGTGATGTTTCCAGCTCCTAAAGTTATCACTAAGTCACCAGGACGAATTTCAGGTAAAATCTTTTCAATCGCTTCATCTACAGAGCCAACATAGCTTACACTTTTATGCCCAAAGTATCTTATTCTTTCGGTCAGCACCTCAGCATTAACTCCATCTATTGGCTGCTCGCTTGCCGGATAGATATCTAAAACAAAGAGTTTATCGGCATTGTTGAAACATCTTGCGAATTCATCCATTAAGTCGTGTGTTCTAGTGTAGCGATGAGGTTGAAAAATCACAACAGTTCGCCTCTCATGCGCACTTGCCTTTGCTGCCTCTAAAGTAGCTAAAATTTCTGTTGGATGATGACCGTAATCGTCAATCACCATTACACCACTAACTTCTCCCTTAAATTGAAATCTGCGATTAGCATTCTTAAAACTCGAAAGACTTTCTGCTATGACACTAAAAGACACTTCTAGTTCAAGCGCTACCGCGATAGCAGCTAAAGCATTATAAACGTTGTGTCTTCCCGGAACGGACAAACTTATTCTTCCAAGGCTTTCTCCTAAATGAGAAACAGAAAAACTCGAACCGAAACGATTGTTATACTCAATGTCATGTGCAGAAACATCGGCTTGAGACGACAATCCGTAGGTTATTCGACGGCGCTTTATTTTCGGAACCATCGCTTGAACGTTTGGATCGTCAAGACAAATAACAGAAGCGCCATAAAATGGCACCTTGTTTGCGAAGCTAGCAAAGCAGTTTATAACATCATCCATGTCCTTGTATGAATCCATGTGCTCGCGGTCAATGTTGGTAATAACCGCAATAGTCGGATAAAGTAGCAGAAATGAACGATCACTTTCATCAGCCTCTGCGACAAACCACTCGCTTTGTCCCAAACGGGCATTAGAGCCTAGCGTATCAACTACTCCACCGACGATTGTCGTTGGATCAATGCCGGCATGACCTAGAATCGTCGCTATCATCGAAGTTGTAGTCGTTTTACCGTGAGAACCAGCAACTGCCACGCTGTATGGTCTAAGACGCATCAGTTCGGCGAGCATCTCAGCTCTTGGAATTACCGGTATATTCCTTTGCCGTGCTGCACTTACCTCAGGATTATCTTCTTTAACCGCAGATGAATAAACAACAACATCAGCCGAAGCAATATTCTCAGCCCTATGCCCTTCGTAAACGACCGCACCCAAACGTTCCAGCCTATCAGTAACAACTCCTTTCTTCAGGTCTGAGCCCGAAACCTTGAAACCAAGATTGCACAAAAGCTCAGCAATCCCAGACATTCCTATTCCACCTATACCAACAAAATGCACGTGTTTTACGTTGCGAAACATTTAGACACCTCTTCTATCAGTTCCACGGTTTTTTGAGCGGCATCCCTTTTAGCAACTTTCCTTGCAGACTCCGCCATCTTTCTCAACCTTTCAGGAGATTTAATGAAAGATATTATTTTTTCTGACAAAATCTTCCCGTTCAAATCCTTTTGCAAAATCATTTCAGTAGCACCAATTTTCTGCAAAGCCTCGGCATTACGCCTTTGATGATCATCGGCTGCCGTAGGAAGCGGTATCATAATTGAAGCTCTACCTGCCGCGGCGAGCTCCGCACAGGTCGTTGCACCAGCACGACAAATTACAAGATCAGCTTCTGCGAATCTTTCGGGCATGTTATGAATGTATGCAACAACATCTGTATTGTCCCAACCTTCTCTTTTATAAGCTTCCCTTACTTGCTCAAAGTCCCGCTCGCCCGTCTGATGAACTATTCTTAGGTTCTCCTTGTAATCTTTCAGATCAAAAAGCGCCTGCGTCATGGCTTCGTTTATTGCTCTAGCACCTTGCGACCCTCCGAAAACTAGAATTGAAAGCTTCCCATTCGGCTCTCTTGGCTTAATGTCGAAAAATTCCTGTCTAACAGGATTTCCTGTAACAACACCTTTGTCTCCGAAAAACGGTAAAGCATCTTCAAAAGCCAAAGCCGCTCTTGTTACGAATGGGGCAAGAATCCGATTAGTAAAGCCGGGAAGAGCGTTTGAATCCATAATGACCGTAGGAATTCTCATCAAAAACGCAGTCAGAACGACTGGCCCCGAAACATATCCACCGGCGCCTACAACAACATTTGGCTTGAAGCTTTTTATCAACCGCCAAGATTGGAAAAAGCTTTTAGGTAAGATCAAAAGCCCTTTAATTTTACCTAAAAAACCTACATTTTTAAGCCCCGCGCTATCAATCACAGATAGACTGAACCCATTTTCAGGAACTATGCGAGCTTCGAGTCCGCGCGCTGTCCCAACAAAACGAACCTCACTTTCGGGATTGCGACTTAAAATTTCTCTTGCTACTGCAATCCCCGGATAAATATGCCCTCCTGTTCCACCGGCAGCCATTAAAACCCTCATTTTAATTCCTCAAACGCTTCCTGCGCACCGAAAAAGGTTTTTCGTTAACATACTGTATGCTGTGAATTCCAACGTGCTTTGAAAGATTTAACAAAATTCCAACCGAAAATAAGGTCACAACCATAGACGAACCACCATAAGAAAGAAACGGCAATGTTACTCCTTTTGCCGGAAGAAGCGATAAAACAACAGAAAGATTAAAAAGTGCCTGAATTAAGATTCCAGTTACTATTCCGATACCGAGAAGCATTCCGAATCTATCGGGCGCACCAACAGCTGCGCGCGTTCCACACCATAGAAAGATCGCAAAAGCTATCACAATTGTCATAGTTCCTATTAGTCCCAGCTCTTCCCCTATAACAGCAAATATAAAATCTGAGTAAGGATAAGGCAGGTAAAATAACTTCTGTTGACTTTTAGCAAACCCTTCCCCAAAAACTCCCCCCGAACCTATAGCGTAAAGCGATTGACAAACTTGATAACCTATACCCTGTGAATTTTCTTCACTACAAGGCTCAAGAAATGACATTACACGTTGCATTCTCAAAGGCGAAAACCATAAGAAAGCCATCAGCGCAACAATCAAAGGTAGTGCGAAAAGCAGTAAATGCGTAATTTTTGCTCCGGCACTAAAATAAACCACAATAAAAATCCCTGTAAGAATCAAGGTTGTCCCAAAGTCAGGCTCAAATAAAACCAAACCTAAAAGGATTGCAACCACTGGCAAGCATGACAAAACATCTTTAATCCTCTCGGGCGATTTCTCAGTGAAATACCAAGCTAGGAAAATCGACAAAGCAAGCTTTGAAAGCTCTGATGGCTGAAATGAAAAACCGGAAAACCGAATCCACCTTCTCGCGCCATTTACGGGCGAAAAAGCATAAACCACCGCTAAGAGCATTATGGTAATTATTAACAAAACATAAACCACCAGCTTCTTCTGAAAGATATGATAGTCAGTTTTTGCGCCAACCCACATCAATAAAAATCCGACTGCAACGAAGATCAACTGTTTATAAAAGTAGAAAAACCCCGTCTCGCCACGAGTTTCCCGTAGAGAAATCATTGCAGAAGCAGAATAGACCATGACGACTCCAAAAATGGCAAGTGCAGCAGTCACAGAAAACAAAAGCCAATCCATTTGGAGTTTTTTCGCCATCAACTCTCCTCTTCTTTTAGTTTCAAAAAAGCTTGCTTAAAGGCTCTACCTCGATGCTCGAATGATTCAAACATGTCAAAACTTGCACAAGCAGGTGAAAGAAGAACTATGTCATTTTCACTAGCCATCTGAAAAGCTTTTCTTACCGCATCCTCCATCGAATTAGCCCTAGTCATATCAGCTTTTCCTGAAAGCTCTGCTTCAATTCTATCTGCATCTTCGCCTATTAAAACGATCGCCCTGACTAGCTTTTCCACCAATTGAATAAGAGGTTTGTAAGGAGCATTTTTGCCACGTCCACCTAGAATCAGTACTATCTTGCCGGATTCGCCACCTAAAGCTTCTAGCGCTTTTAAAGTAGCATCTACACTAGTAGCCTTAGAATCGTTGTAGAATCTTACTCCACGAATCGAACCTACAAGCTCAAGACGATGCTCAACCCCCTGAAAACGGCTTAGAACATCACGCATAACATCAAAATCAACCCCACAAAAGGTAGCCGCAGCAACAGAAGCAAGAACGTTCTCAAGATTGTGAAGCCCCTTCAACAAAATCTCACTACGCCTCGAAACAACCTTCTCACTAATCCCGTCTCTAAAAATAATCTCATCACCTCTTAAGAAAAATCCTTCATCTAGCTCGTTTTTAGCTGAAAATAAAACAACCTTTGCCTTCAAACCCTTAGCCCAGCTTGCAGTTACTTCATTGTCTGCATTTAGAATGGCAATATCTTCACTAGTTTGATTCATAAAAATACGATGCTTTGCCGCAGCATAGTCGGAAAAAAAGTTGTATCTATCGAGATGGTTCGGAGTTACATTTAAGGCAACGGCTATATTTGGTCGGAATAAACTTATCGTCTCAAGCTGGAAGCTCGATAGCTCAATTACATTCCATGTCTCATCATCACTGCTACCAACAACCTCTATCAGAGGAGTGCCGATGTTTCCAGCAACCTGAACTTTAAAACCAGCACTTTTGAGAATTTCTCCTATTAAAGTCGTTGTTGTGGTTTTTCCATTCGTTCCCGTAATACCTACAATTTTCCCTTTCAAAAATCTATAAGCAAGCTCCACCTCACCAATTACTTCAGCACCTTTTCTGTCAACATATCTGACTGGAATAGAGTTCGTCGGAACTCCAGGACTTACAACCAAAAGCTCAATCTGGTCGAGCAGCCATGAAGGAATCTGCCCACAAATAAGCCCTATTCTGTATTTGTCCTTAAGCTTTAGAGCCTGCTCTGACCACTCAGCAAGAGGCTTTTTGTCGTGCAAAGCAACTATTGCACCACGTTCCGCAAGAAAGCGCGAAGCCGCAACACCGCTTTTCCCCGCCCCTAAAACTAAAGTTTTTTTTCCTTGTAGCTGCATCACCTTAATTTCAAAGTCGAAAGACTTAACAAAGCAAATAAAATACCTATTATGACAAACCGGAAAACTATTTTAGGCTCCTCCCACCCTTTCATTTCAAAATGATGATGAAGCGGCGTCATGCGGAAGATGCGTTTACCAACGCCAGTTTTCGGGTCTTTCGTGAGCTTAAATACAGAAACCTGAAGCATCACCGAGAGAGCTTCAATTATAAAAACACCGCCAATAAAGGGTAATAAGAATTCTTGTTTGGTTAGTACAGCGACCGTTCCGATTGCCCCGCCAATGGAAAGACTACCAACATCGCCCATAAAAACCTCTGCTTTCGGTGCGTTATACCACAAAAACCCCAAAGAAGCTCCGACCATTGCTCCACAAAAAATAGTTAGCTCTGCCGCTTCAGGTCTGTGAGTTATGTCTAAATAATCAGCCCAGCGCCTATCACTGGAAACATATGTAAGAGCAGTGAGAGCCGACATCGCAATAAAAGTCATGCTAGCCGCAAGACCGTCAAGACCATCAGTCAAATTAACCGCATTCGATGAACCTAAAAGCACAAAAACGATGAAAGCAAGATAAATCCAAGGACCTATGTAAGTTATCCCAAAAGGCTCAGCCGTTGCCTTGAAAAACGGTATGCTTAAATTCCAAGGATAATTTCCCCACAACCATAAAACCAACCAAACTCCGATTGCAACGAGCAACTGCCCGAGTAGTTTCTGTCGTCCAGTAAGACCTAAACTCCTTCGCTTTACAATTTTTATGTAATCATCAAGAAAACCTATAAAAGCAAAAAGCGTTGTAGCAATTAGCGCTATCCACAAATACAAACTATCTAACCTTGCCCAAAGAAGCGTCGCTACGAAAACAGAGCCAATTATTAGCACCCCTCCCATCGTCGGTGTTCCTTTTTTCCTTTGGTGAGATTGAGGGCCTTCTTCACGAATTTCTTGACCAAACTTCAACTCAGCAAGCTTGCGAATAACGAAACTACCAAAAATAAGAGTCACCAAAAGCGAAGTAGCAGTAACCATTGCCGTTCTAAAAGTAACATACTGAACGACATTCAAAGCCTTCAAAAAATAGGACTCACACCCTGTAGCACACTGCTCCTGATATATCAACCTGTAAAGAATGTAGTAAAGCATTTTTCAGTCCAAGCTAAATCTTTCCAAAAGCTTTTCTACGATCTTTTCCATTCTTACACCACGTGATCCTTTAATTAAGACAGCATCTGACTGTCGGATTTCCTCTAAAAGAAGCTCAGCCGCTTTTTCAGAATCTTCAACAAAAATAGCATTCTCAAGACCTGCATCTTTTGCCCCTTTTACGAGTTCTTCTGCAAGATTACGCACACCGATCAATAAATTAATTCCTGCCGAGGCTATTTTTGCGCCAGTTTCATAATGCACCTGCTTTGCAGCGTCACCTAATTCTAGCATCTCACCGGCTACAACTATTTTTCGATTCGATTTTGTTGCATTTTCAACTAAAGTTTTTACCATCGAAATCAAAGAATCAGGATTTGAGTTGTAAGAGTCATTTATAACGATAAAGCCTTCTTTAAATCGCAAAACCTCACCGCGTTGAGACACTGCAGTAACCTTTGAAAGACCCGTAGCAATCTGCTCTAACGAAAGCCCAAAAACCAAAGCAACTGCGGAAGCAGCAAGCGCATTCATTATGTTATGCCTACCACCTAATGGTAATAAAACTTCTATTTTACCCTTCGGAGTAACTAGCTTAAAGTTAGTCCCTTCAAAACCCTTAGAAATAACGTCCTCTGCAGAAACATCTGCTTTCTTCTCAATACCGAAGGTCAAAACATCACCTTTGCTTAGCCGTCTCATCTGAGACACCCGCTCATCATCAGCATTAAGAACCGCAACACCTCCACTTTTCATTCCCTCCACAATCTCTGCCTTTGCCTTCGCAATGTTTTCTATCGAACCTAAATGCTCTATGTGAACTGGCAGAACATTCAACACAACAGCAACATCTGGCGGCGTAATGCGACAAAGTCTTGCAATCTCGTTATGCGGAGTTGACATCGCCATCTCAAGAACCGCAACGTCATGAAAATTCTCTTTTAACAGGCGCAAAACCGTAAGAGGATGACCTATGTTATTGTTGTAGTTTTTCTCGTTACTTAAAACACTAAAACCAGCAGAACTTAAAACCCTAGCTGTTATCTCTTTCGCCGTTGTTTTACCAGCACTTCCAGTTATCCCGACTACCCTCTTTCCCCATTCTTCATAAACACCTTTAGCTAAAAGTTGCAATGCGTAAATTACATCCTCAACAAAAATTAATCGTTCAGAAAAAGCATTTAGAATAGCCTTGTGCTCTTGAAACCGATCCGGGCGAACTACTGCAGCAACAGCACCTCGCTCAAAAGCAGATGGCACATAAACGGTCGAATCTGCAAAATCACCATTAAAACAATTTCTCCTGTAATCGGGTTGCGAAAATGCAAAAAACAAATCTCCCTGCACGGTTTGCCGTGAGTCTATTGACACACGATAAAAGTCCTGATCAAGCAAGCTTCTATCGAAACGCCCAATCTCAGCTTTCATCAAATTTATCGCTTTCTGCAGCTTCAATCTTCTCTTTTCCTCCTTCTTTTTTCGTCAGTTTTACGGTCTGAATCCTGAACCGCTACCCGAGGCACTTCAGAAAAATCCGTATTAGAAGTCTCTATCTTTTCTTCTGCAACTAAAGCCTCATCAGGCGGAATTTGCAATTCAGGCAAAATCTGCTCCATTATGCGCCGAAAAATTGGAGCAGCTACGTCGCCGCCGTTTCTTCTTTCGGTGCGAGGTTCATCTAAAACCACTGCAACGACAGCCGCTGGTTTCTGTACAGGTGCGAAACCTATGAATGAAGATACATATTTTTCTGAATTGTATTTTTTCAGTTTTTCGTCATATTTCCACGCGGTGCCTGTTTTTCCGGCCGCCGTGTACCCATCAGGATCGGCAAGCCTACCAGTGCCACGTAAAACTACTTGATACAGCATCTTCCGCAAAACAGAGGCAGTCTGCTCCTCTAAAACCTTTCTTGCCTCGGGCTCCATCTTTCGGTAAGTCCCTTCACTGTAACGAATTTCCTTTACAATGCGAGGTTTCATCATCACACCGTCATTTGCTACAGTTGCGAAAACTAGCGCCATCTGCAAAGCTGTAACACCTATTTCATAACCTATTGCAATAGAGGCTAAACTTGCAGAACTCCATCGCTCTTTTTGACTCAAAATTCCTGTGCTCTCGGCAGGAAGCTCAATTCCGGTTTGCTCTCCAAAACCAAATGCCCTTAAATAACTGTAAAAACCATCCTCACCAAGTCTCTGTGCCGCTCTTATTGCAGCAATGTTACTCGAAACAACTATCGAATCTTGAAAGCTTTTTCGACAATGAGTATCTTTGAATTTCCTGTCAGCGATCTGAATTACTCCATTTCCACAGTCAACTACTTCATCAGGTGCGATAAGTCCTCTATCTAGAGCGGCTCCGTATGAAACAACCTTAAAAGTAGAACCGGGAGCAAATACGTTCTGAATAGCACGATTTGAAAATAGCTCGCTTGAAAAGCGGCTGTAAAAATTTGGATCAAAACTCGGATAATTAGCCATCGCTAAAATTTCGCCAGTTTTTGGCTCGATCACGATCGCAATACCCGACTTCGCCTTCGCCTTCTCTACTCCCTCCTTTAACGCTTCCTCAACCCTATGTTGAATAGAAGCCGAAATGGTAAGATACACATCCTTCGGCGGCTCTTTTTCTTCCATTTCAGAGTCGAAAACTCTTCCTAAACGATCTCTTTCTTGCCACTTTCTAACAACCGCTCCCCGAAGATTACTCTCTTGAGAAAGCTCAATTCCTGCTTGCCCCACATCATCTATGTTGCTAAAACCTATGACATTTGCCGCTAAACTACCCAAAGGATAAACTCTTTTCTGGTCTTCTTGCCAGTAAAAACCTGTTATTTGCTCTTTGATTACTGAAAGCCCTTTAGCTTGAGCCTCCCTTTGTAGGGTCTCGCTTATTCTTTTTGCTTGTTCTTCTTCTATCTTGCGACCCACCCAGAAAAACCTTTTACCTTCTTGCTTTGCCTTCAGCAACTCCTTCAATATCTCTTCCTTTTTGAATTTGAAAACTGACGCAAGAATTTCAGCCGCGATGAAAGGATTTTCTATTTCTTGCGGATTTAAGAACAAAGAGCGAGCTTTTACGCTCATAGCCAAGGCACGCCCTGAACGATCATAAATCGTCCCGCGCATCATTCTCTTTCTTACTTTGTCACGACGTTGACTGATGGCGCGCTCTTTGAAAAACTCATGTTGACTTATCTGCAGATAAACAAGTCTGATTCCTATGATTCCGAGCCAGATTGTAAATAAAGCAACGATAAGTAAAAACCTAACGAATGTTTCTTGACGAAAATCTTTTTTGCGAATAGATGCCGGCATCTACTCTTTTAGGTCTCCTGTTTTAGCATACTTGATTTGCTTTTCCTCAGCGCTTTGCCCATCTTTCTGCCTTCTTACTGCTTCCCTGGAAAGCTCTTCGGATGAATTATTGTTAACGGACTTTGCCTTGCTTAAAACCTGTATATCTTGCGGAGACATTTGACGAAATCCGAGCCTTCGCGCCGCCTTTTCTACTTCAGAAGGGGAGGAAGCTATTTCCTTTTTAAGCTTCAGTTTTCTTTGATTGTTCTCGAGCTCTTCGATTTCCTTCTGCAACCGCTCATTCTTCATACTATAATTCATTGCAGAAAAATGAGCCTTAGCTGCATACAGAAAACCAGTTCCTAGCAACACAATAACAATCAGAAAAACAAGGCTATAACGCCATGTAATCACATCCGTTTCACGCTTTATTTTTTGCAATCTACCTTTCATAGCTTCAAACATGCTCTTAATTTTGCGCTGCGAGCCCTCGGATTTTCGCTAATTTCATTTCGGCTCGGTCTTATAGGTTTGCGCGTTAAAATTCTTATCTTCTTACCTGAAAGCTCAGAAAAAGCCCTTTTGACAATTCGATCCTCTAGAGAATGAAAACTTATTACAACTAGACGACCGCCGGTTTTCAAGACATCAATCGCATCGAATACAAACTTTTTGAGACTTCCGAGTTCATCGTTAACAGCTATCCTCAAAGCCTGAAACACACGCGTCGCCGAATGAATTCTACCGCTTCTTTTTCCAACCACACTTTCTACTACCTTCACCAAGTCTTCCGTTGTTTCAACAAATTTTCCCAAACTTCTTCTTTCAACAATCCTGCGTGCTATTTTTCTAGCATAACGCTCTTGACCATACTCAAAGATAATGTCAGCAAGCTCTTTCTCGCTTAATGTTCTTAGCAAATCAGCTGCGGTAGAGTTAGATGAGGTCTCATCCATTCTCATGTCTAATGGCGCGCAAAATCGAAAACTAAAACCTCGTTCTCTCGATTCAAGCTGAAATGACGAAACGCCTAAATCCGCTAAGATACCATCTACACCATCAATATCCAAAGCTTCTAGAATTCGCTTTATTTCAGCAAAGTCCGAATGCACAGCCTTGAATCTATCAGAGAAACTCTTAAGCCTTTCAGTAACTAACTCGATCACTCGTGCGTCCTTGTCTAAACCTATCAAAGTTAAGTCAGAAGAAGATGAAAGTAGCGCCTGCGAATGACCACCTAAACCTAAAGTCGCATCAACAAACACTCCACCGTGCCAAGGCTTAAGATAGTCTAATGCCTCACTCAAAAGCACAGGCTTATGAGAATATTTCTGTTTTTGTTCTTCAAAACCCATTTTCAAATACCAAGTCTTGCCAAAACTTCTGCGTGTTCATCCGTAAAAGGATTTTCAATAAGAAATTTCTCAATCTTTTCCAAATTCCAAACATTTAAATAGGTAAGCTGACCCAAAACGGCAACATCTCCGTAAACTTCGGCTTTCCGCCTAAGTAAGGGATGAATTAAAATTCTACCTTGATTGTCAATCTCCGATTCTTGCCCCCAAAAACTAGTGCTAGTTACGTAAATTATCCGGGCGGTTTCGTTCGTGGGCAATATAGAAAGCTTCTGCTCTACTTTTTCCCACTCCAACAAAGGAAATATCTGAACACTGTCTCCCCTCAAACTCGTAACATAAACTTGATTCGATCCATATTTTTCTTCTATTTTGCGACGAAAGTGAATCGGCACCTTTAACCGCCCTTTTTCGTCCACACGTGCTGTGTAATTCCCACGTAACATTATTAGAAACAAACTGCTTAAAATTTAAGCACTTCTTCGGTTCCTTCATTAGTCTTTGAAGTCTCTTTTATAAACCACTACAGTCCACTTAAGACCACTCTTTAAGCATATTAGAATTATTTGAGCGCTTCTGTCAAGCACTTTATTTGCTGTTTTTGTCACTTAAACAGTTTTAAGCATCAATTCATTCATAACTTTTTTGAAAGTCAGACGAGCCTGCTGTAAAGTTAGCTATTGTGCCTTATGAAAGCAAACTTAATGGACTTGCTGGCTTTAGGTTTTTTAGCTGGAATCGGTAATATCCTTGGTGGCTTAATCTTATTTCCTTCAGAGCTTTACAAAAAGCTTAAAT
Source organism: Pyrinomonadaceae bacterium (assembly GCA_025054715.1). Classification (GTDB taxonomy): domain Bacteria; phylum Acidobacteriota; class Blastocatellia; order Pyrinomonadales; family Pyrinomonadaceae; genus J014. Next base: position 458,049 of record JANWYH010000001.1, on the reverse strand, counting down.
CGCTGCTCGGTTACCTTCTAGCCTTCGGGGCAGGATTTATGATAGCCGTCATATTTGCCGAGATTTTACCGAAAATAATCAGAATAAGATACGAGCAGGGCGATCGAGAGTTTTTTCTTCCGATGATTTTGCTTTTATCCGGTTATCTTCTAACCCATCTTCTTGAGCACACTATTGCACCGCATTTTCATTTAGGTGAGGAAATTTCCGAAAAAGGTTTGATTTCTGTAACGACTGCTTACACGGCGGTTGCTGGAATTGCAGTTCACACTTTCTTTGATGGAGTTTCCATAGCTGCGGCTTATATGCTTGATTACAAAACTGGCGTGATTGTTTTTTTAGCGATATTCTTGCATAAAATTCCTGAAGGTTTTACCGTGGCTTCGATGTTTCTTGCATCAGGAAAAAGCTACAAACATGCATTGAAAGTAACATTTTTTATCGGATTTACTACTTTTCTGGGAACATTGATATTTCTAGCCTTAGGAAAATATAGCAGTCTTTCAAGTGTATATATTTTGCCTTTTGCCAGTGGCATAACTCTTTATGTCGCGGCAAGTGATTTAATCCCAGAGATAAATCATCACGGCGGACGTCGTCCAATCGTTTCCCTCTCCGTTTTGGGTGGTGTTGTTCTGTTTTTCGGCTTTCATCTAACTTATCACTTAATTTTCGAAAAATGACGGCTTCAATCCTAAACAGCTGAAAGACAAGCTCAATTGTCACAGATTCGTAAAATTTTTAGTTCTTACTGCAAAGAACTAATCAAAAGGCGAATTTTTTTGCTATATTTTTATTCTTTCGCGTTGGAATTCTTAGCTTGTTGACGAATAGAGATGAAGAAGAAAGCGGCATTTTACGATTTGGAAGGAACTTTAATTCGGTCAAACCTTGTCCACACGCTCGCCTTTTATTCTCTTCGTCAGCAGGGATTATGGAAAACGGTTAAAAAGACCTCAGAAACCGTTTTGAAGCTACCGCTTTTTGGACTTACAGATCTCTACTCTAGAAATGTTTTCAACGAGTTTTTTTTCAGAAGCTACAAAGGCGAATCAGCAGATAGGCTCCGATATTTCGCCGACGAGCTTTTCGAGAAGGTCTTAAAACCAGCCATATACGAGGGAGCACGCGACTTGATCCAAAAGTCAAAAAAAGCTGGTTTTAGACAGATAGTTCTAACAGGCGCTTTGGATTTTACCATTGAAAAGCTTATGAAATATCTTGAAATTGACGAATATGCAGCTAATCGTCTCGAATTTGTCAATGGATATGCTACGGGAAGAGTTTTACCACCGGTGATGGCTTCTGCTACAAAAGCAAGATGGATAAGAGAATATGCTGAACGCGAGGGTATCGTGCTTTCAGAATCTTTTGCTTACTCCGATTCAATATCAGATTTACCTATGCTTTCGATCGTAGGTCATCCTGTTGCTGTAAATCCTGACTTTAGACTTCGTCAGGTTGCTCTTCAGCATAACTGGGCTATTCTCGAGTTAGATTGAATTTGCTATAATCGCTTTGAAACTTCTTTGTAACAGAAATGAAAGATGGTTTTACAACTTAGACGAAAAAGTCATGAATCCATAGTTTACATAGACCGCGATAGTGCTCCTCGCATTTTACCCTACGGCGAAGATTTCATATTGGAGCACCTTCCTATCGGAACGCGAGTAATTTATCCTAATCCGACAATCAAAGGCTTGCCAAATCGAGAAGCGGCAATTAGATACGCCGTTAATCATCCGATAGACGCAGACCCACTTTATGCTCAGCTTCGCCCAGGAATGCGAGTCACGATAGCAATGGACGACATAAGTCTGCCACTTCCACCGATGGCAACCCCTGACTTAAGGCAAACGATGCTTGAGGTAGTCTTAGACATTTGCGCCGCGAATGGTGTTGACGATATTCACCTCGTAATAGCTAACTCACTGCATCGCAAGATGACCGAATGGGAAATGCGACGCATGGTTGGCGATAAAATTTTCAAAGCCTTCTACCCTGACCGTTACTACAATCACGATGCGGAAGACGAAGAAAACCTGGTAACGATAGGATACACAAGACACGGCGAACCGCTTCGCATCAACCGCCGATGCGCCGAAAGCGATCTTTTGATTTACCTGAATATAAACCTTGTGCCGATGGATGGCGGACATAAGTCCGTTGCAGTCGGGCTTTGCGATTACGAATCTCTGAGAGCACATCATGAACCACAAACGATTAGAAACTCAAACTCTTACATGGATCCAGCAAACTCGGAGCTTAATCACAAAATCGAACGCCTCGGAAAATTAGTTGACGAAAATCTAAACGTCTTCCACATAGAAACAGCCCTTAACAATAAGATGTTTCCTGAAGGCTATGACATTTTAACTCGCAATGAAGATGAATTTACCTTTGCCGATAGAATGAAATGGGAAGTCCTAAAACGCACTTTTTCACGCCTTCCAAGAATAGCTCGACGAAAACTGCTTCATCAGATCCCGGCTCAATACGAATTGATAGCATGCTATGCTGGGGCCACTGAACCAGTCCATGAGAAAATTTTGGAAAAGAATTTTCAACAATACGAAATACCTGTCAAAGGTCAATGCGATATTCTAATAACGGGAATTCCTGACATTTCACCTTACAATGTTTATTCAGCTCTAAACCCTCTGCTCGTTCAAGTAATGGCGCTAGGTTATCACTTTAACATGTATCGCAACAAGCCCTTGCTGAAAAAAGGCGGCGTTTTGATTATTACGCATCCTTGCTTTGATGAATTCGATCATAAGTTTCATCCTTCTTATATCGAGTTCTTTCATCGTCTCTTGCCGGAGTCCCGGGATGCTTTTTATCTTCGCGAAAAATACGAGCGTGAATTTGCTGAAAACCCTGCATATATTGAGATGTATCGTCGCGGCAATGCCTATCACGGAGCACATCCTTTTTTTATGTGGTATTGGGGAGAAAACGGTCGTCAGCACGTTGGAAAAGTCATAGTTGCAGGTGCTGAAAATGCCCATGTTCCAGAAATTTTAGGCTGGGAAAGAGCTGATAACCTAACCGAAGCCATAGCTATGGCCCGTTCTATAATGGGAAGGAGTGCCGAAATAACAATGCTTCATCAACCCATGATTGGCATCTGCAACGTTACAGATTGAGGTTCTTTATGAAACATTTTCTCAACAACATAGAACTAATTTTAAGCGGAGTCGGTTTGATAGTAATTTTTGCTATCCCAAAACTATTCTTTCCAGAATCTGTCTCATGGTGGCAAGTTGCGGGAATCACAGCAATTATCGTTGGCTTGTTACATGGAGTAATCTTTTGGATCATTCGCAGAAGGCAACGCAAAGTAAGACAAGAAGCAATAGAAGAAATAAGAGGCATGCTTCAGGAAGTCATAAATAATCAGCTGACTTCAATTTCACTGAGCACGGCAGGCTTAGAGGTACAAAGGGTAAAAAGAATTTCAGAATCGGTTTCTCGTATCTCCGAGCTTATCGGCACGCTTTCTGAAGAATCTATTACTAACTGGAAAAAGAAGTATTCAGACGTCATAGAAAGCTTAAAAAGAGTTGACGAGCTATGAAGCTTTCACCTACTAAAATTTTCGAAGGAAAAAAGGTTTTATTCATCGGTGGAACAGGCTTTGTCGGTAAAGTCACGCTTTCAATGCTCTTGCATAATTTTCCGAACATTAGAAAGATTTATGCAACCGTTCGAGCACGTGACGCCGCCGAATCGAAGAATCGTTTCTGGACTAGCATTTTAACTAGCCCACCATTCGATCCTCTACGGGCTAAATTCGGCTCGAGTTTTGAAGATTTTATCCGAGAAAAGGTAATTCCAATAAACGGTGATGTCGGAAACGAATTTTTAGGTCTTTCGGAAGAAGAAGCACAAAAAATAATGTCCGATTGCGACATAATCATTAACGGAGCAGGCAATGTAACCTTCAATCCACCGCTAGAAAGCGCTTTGAGAACAAATGTCGTCGGTTCATACAACATAATAACGCTTGCAAGAATGATGCGCCGACCTTGCCTTGTTCATGTTTCTACTTGCTTTGTCGCTGGTAAAAGAAGCGGGACTATTTGGGAAAACGAGCCTGTCGTCGGTTATTTTCCTAGAAAAGATGAACTTCGAGGAACTCGATTTGACGTTAACAAGGAAATAGAAGATTGTGCAAGACTTTCAGAGCAGGCTCGCCGAGAAGCCGACGATGCAGTGCAAATGGCGCGTTTTCGAGAAGCTGCAAGACGCCGTTTTGAGGAAGAAGGACGCGACCCAGATGATGAAGCTGAACTCAAATCGGCTATCTTTCGAGAACGAAAAATGTGGATTCGCGAAAGAACAACAGAACTAGGTGCAGAAAGAGCTGATTATTGGGGCTGGACAAACATATATACATATTCAAAATCTTTAGCTGAACAAATAATCGCACAACAAGAAGACATAGTAAAAATTCTTGTCCGTCCAAGCATTGTTGAATCAGCCGTCGAATACCCATTTGCCGGCTGGAATGAAGGATTTACAACAACTGCACCATTGATCTTCATCGCCTTGCGTGGTCAACCTGTAATACCTGTAAATGAAAAACTGGTCCTTGACATTATTCCTGTTGACATGGTGGCAAGCGTTATAATCGCTGCCGCTGCAAAAGCTTTAGTTGATGACAACCCGCCTCTTGTCTATCAAGCTTGTTCAGGCGATTCAAACCCGATAGACATGAAGCGAATTGTTGGACTTCTTGGACTCTACAAACGCGAATACTACAAAGAAAAAGAAACAGGCAATAAGATACTCAACAAGCTATCTGCTGCAATGGAAGCCCTGCCGGTTTCTCAAGAAACTTATGAAAAATTTTCCGCTCCAATGTTAAACCGCATTGCAAAGCATGCAAAAAACTTGCTTGAAGAAGCGAAGCCTCGATGGGCTGGTGGGAGATTTTCCCACATAATTTCAGACCTGAAAAAATCGGTCGAAGAATTTGAGCGTTCAACAAAAGAAACCATCGACGCCTTCGCACTTTTTAAGCCTTTCATGGTTGACAACGAGTATGAGTTTAGGGCTGATAACGTCCGTGCTCTAATGGCGTCAATCGAAGAAGACGAAAAGCATTTACTTCCTTGGTATCCGGAAAAAATTGATTGGTACGACTACTGGCTGAAGATTCATTTCCCAGGCGTTAGACGATGGGTATTACCAACATTAGAAGAAGAACTGAAAAAGCCCGAAAAGAGAGCCTACACCTATAAAGACCTGATAGACCTTTTTGAAACGGCAACCAAGCGATTTTCCACACGCACTTGCATGAGAATCGAACGCAACTGCCGTCGCGAACAATATACCTACGAAGACGTAAGAGAACTTGCTTTGCGAGCTGCAGGCTTTTTAGCAAATGAAGGCATAAAGCCAGGCGATAAGGTTCTGCTTTGCTCACACAACATGCCCGAGTGGGGAATCTCATATTTTGGCATAATAAGAAGTGGAGCAGTAGCAGTCCCGGTTGACCCTTCATGCTCTGCAAAAGAAATAGCTGAATTTGCTCGTCTTAGTGAGGCTTCTGCGATTATCGTTTCTCAAAAGGTAGCCGATAAGAACATTGATTTAGCAGAGGCTTTGAAAGAGGCAAAAATAAAGATACCAGTGTGGACATTCGAAGAAGTTTTTGAGATGCCTTCGGCAACCGAAGAAGCTAGAAGGCTAGAGCTTTTGCCGAATAAAGTTTTGGCGAATTCACCAGCTTCCTTGATTTTCACTTCTGGAACAACTGGAAAGCCTAAAGCCGTAATGCTCTCGCATAAGAATTTCGTCAACATGGTCTCAATGTTATCGAGCGTGCTAGAAATGGGAATAAATGATGCCGTTCTTTCGGTCTTGCCTTTACATCATACCTTTGAATTTTCAGCAGGTTTTCTAACTCCATTTTCAAACGGAACACAAATTCATTACCTAGACGAGCTTTCAGCAGAAGAGCTAGCACGCGCTCTTGAAAGTGGTCAAATTACTGGAATGATAGGAGTTCCAGCCCTTTGGGAAATGCTGCATCGCCGAATAAAGACGCGGCTTAGAGAACGCGGCGATTGGCTTGCTGATATTGCTGATAACATTATCGAATTTAATGCTTGGCTTCGCGACAACACGCCATTTAATTTAGGACCCATTCTCTTTTTCCCGATACATGAAGGAATGGGTGGACGAATACGTTACCTAATCTCGGGCGGCTCAGCATTATCAGAAAAAGTTCAAAGAGAGCTTCACGGACTTGGATTTAACATATTACAAGGCTACGGACTTACAGAAGCTTCGCCTGTGCTGACCGTAACGCGTCCCGGCAACAAACTAATTGAAGGAAGCGTCGGAAAACCGCTGCCAGGAGTTGAAGTAAAAATTGATGCACCAGATGAAAACGGCGTCGGCGAGATTCTGGCACGCGGACAAAACATAATGCTGGGCTACTACAAAAATGAAGAAGCTACGCAGGAAGCTATACAAGACAGATGGCTTCGGACTGGTGATTTAGGAAGAATTGACGAAGATGGAAACCTCTACATTCTAGGCAGACTAAAAGACGTCATAATTGATTCAAATGGCAAAAACATCTACCCGGACGAAATTGAAGAATTATACGGCAAATCACCATACATAAAAGAAATCTCCGTTGTAGGCTTGCCAGATGAAGACAGCGGCGAGAAGGTAGCCGCTCTAGTGGTTCCAAATTACGAATATGACATCGCACTCACGAGAGCCGAGATAAACCAAAAGGTTGAAGAACACTTCAGAGAAGTTTCTGCTTCGCTTCCCTTCTTTAAGCGTGTAAAAGTTATGCACATAACACCCTACGAGCTACCGCGCACGGCAACGCGAAAAGTGAAAAGAAGCGAAGTAGTTAAAATCTTGCGAGAACTCGAAGCCAAATCGAAGAAATTAGCAAATCTTAAAGTCGAGACAAATGGAGATGAAACCGGTTTGTGGCTCCGTAAAATTGTTGCAAGTGTGGCGAATCGTCCGCTTTCTGATGTGAAATTCAGTTCCAGACTTGTTGATTTAGGCTTTGATAGTTTAATGTTTGTCGAGCTTCAAGCCGCCATCGAAGATGCTGGAGGTAAAGTTACATTACCAGAAAAACTCAATGAAGTTCAAACTGTTTCCGAGCTGTTAAGTATTGTCCAAAGGGTCGAAAAAACAAAGATAATCGCCGATGAAAAAACCGAAGAACCAAAAGAAGGTGACGATATCCGTTTGCCTTGGATAGTGCGTCAAGTTGGAAACACACTAATTGATCTTGCTCAGATGGCAATCTACGATGGTATCTTAGATACAGTAATCGAAGGTAGAGCCAACATCCCAGTCCATACGAACTTCATTGTCGCCCCAAATCACGCATCGCACCTTGACACAGGGCTTGTGAAAAAGGCTCTAGGCAAAGAGACTGCCAAACAAACCGTAGCTGTTGCAGCAGCGGATTATTGGTTTGACACAAAATATAAACGCGCATTCATGAACAATTTTACAACTCTCGTGCCCATCGAAAGATCGGGAAACCTGCGGCAGTCATTACGTCACGTAACAAGAATTCTCAACGAAGGCTATAATGCATTGATATTTCCCGAAGGAACTCGCTCTCTTACAGGTGAAATAAAAGAATTCAAACCAGTTATAGGCTATCTAGCCTTAAATTGCAAGGTTGGAATCTTACCGGTTTATTTGTGGGGCACTTACGAGGCTTTTCCGAAAGGAACAGTGATTCCAAAGCGAGAAAGCTTCGGCGCAACCATAGGAGCTAAAATAGGAAGATTTCTAGAATACGAAGAACTCTTTGAAATGACGAGAAATATACCGAAAACAGAAGCATACAGACTCATCGCTGCACGCGTTCAGCATGAAGTAGAAAATTTAAGAGACGGAATCTCTAAAAAATTCAATCCAGAAGAAGTGCTGAAGCGATGGAAAGCAGAAAAAAGAAAAGCACGAAGACATCAACCTGTCATCGACGAGTGAGATTTAGAGTCCGCTTAGATAAACATTCATCCCTGTCAAATAAGACTTCAGGTTTTTACTTCACAACCTATATCACTCAAGTCATCTTCAAAAAGAATCATTGTTTTCCAAAAACCTACGTGTGCAAGTTAGTTTCATGTATAGTTTCGTCTTGTAGAAACGTTGTTTACAAGCTCACTCCCTGCTCTTTTTCCCCATGTAATTTTCGAAGATGCCCGAAATTACGGAGTCGATTTTAGGACCTTGTCAGGCAAGTAGTAACTTTTTCTAAAACGTAAAGCTAAATCAGACCTGTCTCTTACTCTAACTGAAAGATTCCTAATGCCACCTGCCGAAAAATTTTCAACTTCAGGATAATAGTTCAGAATGTATTGTTGAAGAATTTCACTACTTATTTGTTGAAAAGCTTGTTGCATTTCATTCTCGTCAAATGGCGAGTAAACTGCCCCTCCAGTCTCTAAAGAAAGCTTCTGCATTCTCCTTTCCGCCATCAAAAAAGTTACGTTTGCACTCTTTTCTCTTCGTCCAGTTCTTTTGAAATTTTCAAAATCTGAAGTCATAATTACGTAAACCACACAATCATTTTTCAAAACAGTTCTTATGGTGTCTTCGAGCGTCGCATTGCTTATGTTATCGTCACCATCTGAGACTATCAGAATCACACGCTTTCCATCAAAGTCACGCAGATATTCGCTCGCCTGTATGACTGTATCGAAAAGAGCTGTCGCTCCGGATGGCTTCCCCAGATTTTCTAAAGTGCTTATCAAAGAAGAAACGTTTCCAGTCAAAGGATGCTCCAAACGACCTGTGGTCGAGATAGAAAAAAGCGATGCCATGTCAATACCGGTGCGAACTAGCTTTCTCAAAAACGACTTAACAACCTTTTTCTCAAAATCCAAAGCGGAGGAAATGCTCGAACTATTATCAAAAAGCAATGCGATTCTAAGAGGCAAATTTTCCGATATTGAAACACTCTCAATCTCAACCGGCTTGCCGTTATCTTCCAGTAAAAAGTCGTCTCGTTTCAGCCCACTTACGAAATTTCCATTTTTGTCTGTTACGGAAACGGGTATCGGAACGAGTATTGATTCAACCCGAATTACATCATCGTGATTTTCAGAAGTTTTTTGCTCTCTTCTTACGTCCTGAGGAGTTACTACTTCTATCTGGCTACGTTTTTCTTGTTGTTTTTCTCTGATCCGCCCACTTTGTCCGAAAATACCTATTGCAAAGACAAAACATACCGTCAAAATCAAGACAAGCTCGGATAAGAGCTCAAAAGTTCGCAATTGCTGCAGGACGAATCTCATCTAACAGCTTCTCCCAATCTGTCAGAGCTATTTCTATTTGTTTTAGATGCCTTTCCCGCTTTTGACGATAGTTTCTTCTAATCTCTTCTGGCAGAGGCTCAAGTAAACCAAATGTGATATTAACAGGCTGAAAATTGTCGGTCTCTACGCTGGAAACATAACGACATAAAGCGCCGATTGCCGAGGTCTTCGGAGCTTTGATAGGCTCTTTTCCAAGAGCCAATCTAGCAGCATTGATACCTGCAAGCCAGCCTGTTCCTACGGATTCAAGATAGCCTTCTACGCCCGTAATTTGTCCTGCAAAGAAAATATTCGTTTTTTTTCGAGTTTGCAAGGTTTCAAACAATATTTTCGGCGAATTTATGTATGTGTTGCGATGAATCTGACCATATTGCAAGAATTCCGCATTTTCAAGACCTGGTATTAGACGAAAAACTCTTTGCTGTTCGGGATAGCGAAGATGATTCTGAAAGCCTACCATCCCATAGGCATCAGCCATCAAGTTTTCCGCCCTTAACTGAACAACAGCATAAGGTTCTCGCCCTGTCTTCGGATCAATCAATCCTTTAGGCTTCATCGGACCGAAGCGCAAAGTGTCAATACCTCGACGAGCTATCTCCTCAATCGGTAAGCACGCCTCAAACCAACGCGTCTCCTCAAAACGCTTAAGTGGAACGGATTTTGCGTTTATTAGCTCATAATAAAACCTTTCGTATTGTTCCTTATTCATCGGGCAGTTTATGTAATCATCCCCACCTTTCCCATAACGAGCCGCTTTGAAAGCCACACTCATATCAATCGAATCGGCTGAAATAATCGGAGCAATAGCGTCATAAAAGTAAAGCTGATCGCTACCAGTAAACCTTATTATATCTTCAGTCAGCGCATCACTCGTTAGCGGACCCGTGGCAATGATTGTTATTTCATCATGAGGAATTTTAGTTACCTCTTCTCGTATTACTTTTATGTTAGGATGAGAAAGAATTTTCGACGTTATAAATTCGGCAAAGCGTTGACGATCAACCGCCAAAGCCGCTCCTGCAGGAACTCTATTAGCATCAGCAGCTTGCATTATCAACGAGCCACCAAGACGAAGCTCCTGTTTCAGAAGATGAGGTGCTGTGCCCTTTTCGTCCGACTTTAGAGAATTCGAGCAAACTATCTCGGCAAAAAGACCTGTTCGGTGAGCAGGCGTTTGTTTGAGAGGACGCATTTCATAAAGCTCAACCCGAACGCCCATATTCGCTGCCTGCCAAGCCGCTTCTGCTCCAGCCAAACCACCGCCTATTACATTTATTTTTTTCATCAGAAACGCTCCCGATAGAAGGCTCTTAGCTAATATTTAGGCAAGTTCTCAAAGACTTTCAATAACTATTCTCTTTTAGCACGCCATGAAGCATACTCTGGATTAGGGACAATCCTCTGATCAGGAGTAGTGCCTGTGTATCTACCCTCAATAACATTGCCCTTTACTACTCCTTCCCAACGAAACGTTATCTTGTATTCAGAATTATAAGACGTAAAAGCAATCCTCTCTCCATCTTTGTAACCGGAAACTATCCTTCCAGAACCGACAAAAGGTTTTGCTATAATGACATTCCCACCAATCGAAGAACCTTTCTGAACAAGCTTCAAGGTAAAACCGATTTTCTGTCCAAGTTGATTTTTAGCTACACCGTTATATGTGCCGGTTATTTCATCACCCTTGACTTTACTCGTTTCATCTCTCGCTTTTTCAGAGCCGGTGACATTAGTAACATTAGCATTTGTGGTTTCGGAACTTGTAACGTCAGTAGCATTAGAGTTTTGGTAGTTTTGTTGAGAAGGCGTGACCTCTGACCGATTTACATTCGCTTGATTTGTGCTAGTTCCAACAAGTAGAAGCATGGCTGCGCCCAAAGCTACAAGAAAGCCGGCAAACAAAACGACAAACACAGTCACGATACCTAACCTCGACTTTTTTTCTTGCCGAGCTTGATAAAAAGGTGCTTGCAATCTCGTTGCCTCTAGAGAAGAAAAAGTATTAATCATCGGCGACTGTTGTGAAGATTGCAACAATAAAGGCGAACCATCCTCAAGGCAAAAAGCAAAATCTTCCGAGTAGTTTCGCCCACACTTCGGACAATATCTCATAAAAAACTATCATACACTTCGAAAACAAATAAGAGAAGTTTCTTTAAGATCACGCACGCCGAAGTTTTATTTTTTGTAGCAATAAGGTAATCTGATACTAGGAATTTACAAAACTTTTACAATTAGAGGTGTATGACGTTTGAACTAAACGAAGAACAGCTTCAGATAAAATACAGCGTTCGTGAATTTGCAGAAAGTGAGATTCGCCCGCATGTCATGGAGTGGGATGAAACCCAGCATTTTCCCATTGAGTTATTGCCGAAGTTAGCTGAGCTTGGACTCATGGGAATCATCTTTCCAGAAGAATATGGCGGAGCCGGCTTAGGTTACGTTGAATATGCAACAATAATCGAAGAGCTTGGCAGAGTAGATGCTTCGATTGGTTTATCCGTGGCTGCTCACAATTCCTTATGCTCAAATCATATTTACATGTTTGGAAGCGAAAAACAAAAGCAAAAATACTTGATTCCTCTTGTTCGCGGTGAGCATTTTGGAGCTTGGGGGCTTACAGAGGCACAAGCAGGTTCAGATGCCTCAGGAACTAAGACAACTGCTATTCGTTCAAACGGCGGATGGATTGTAAATGGCTCAAAAAATTTTATCACTCACGCTATATCTTGCCAGACGCTTGTAGCAGTTGCCGTAACCGACAAAGAGAAAGGTAACAAAGGCATTTCAGCCTTTATTTTCGATAAAACAATGCAAGGCTTCAGAGCTGAAAAGAAAGAAAACAAACTAGGCATGCGAGCTTCAGAAACTGCATCTGTAGTTTTTGAAGATTGCTACGTTCCTGAAGAAAATCTATTAGGTAACGAAGGAGAAGGATTTTTGCAAGCAATGCAGATTCTTGACGGAGGAAGAATCTCAATCGCTGCTCTTGCCGTCGGCATCGCACAAGGAGCCTATGAAGCTGCCTTGAAATATGCAAAGGAGCGTGTGCAATTCGGTCGTCCGATAGCTGAGTTTCAAGCAATACAGTTCAAATTAGCCGATATGGCAACGCAGATTGAAGCTGCAAGACTATTAACTCTTCAAGCCGCCGCTATGAAAGATGCCGGCAAAAAGGTCACGAAATACTCCTCAATGGCAAAGCTTTTTGCATCAGAAATCGCCGTCAAGGTCGCAGAGGAAGCTATTCAAATTCACGGCGGCTATGGATACACAAAAGATTACCCAGTTGAAAAATACTGGAGAGATTCAAAACTTTGCACAATCGGCGAGGGTACTAGCGAAATCCAAAGGCTCGTAATAGCAAAACAGATTCTGAAATCCAACAATTAAGGAGGCACAAGAACATGCAAAACAATTTTATTGCTGAGTTGGAGCAAGAATCAAAAACAACGCGTAAAGTATTTGAGCGTATCCCAAAGGAAAAGTTTGATTGGCGCCCGCATGAAAAGTCAATGACTATGGGAAGATTAGCCGTTCACATAGCTGAAATGATCGGCTGGATAAGAGAAGTTCTGGAAAAGGAGGAATTCGATCTAAATGCCAGAGACTATGAACCGTTCACTCCAAAAACTAACTCTGAATTGATGGAGTTCTTCGACAAAAACCTTAAAGATGCTATCGAAGTCTTATCAAAAGTTTCTACAGAAGAAATGGCAAAACCATGGACATTAAGAAGAGGTGAAAAAGTGGTGTTTTCGATGCCACGAGCCCAAGTTCTACGAAGCGTAGTCTTTAACCATGTTATACATCATAGAGGTCAGCTTTCCGTTTATCTAAGGCTAAATGATATTCCCGTTCCTTCTATTTACGGACCGTCTGCGGATGAAACCTAAATTTTTAAGTAACCAGTAACTTAAGCTTTTTGTCTTTTCAAAAAGAAACCTTTTCAAAAAAGTTTCGTAAACTTTTCCTGAGTCAGAGCAAAGGAGAAAAATATGTTTCGCAAAAGTATAAGTTTAGTTCTGCTTTTAGCTTTATTTTCACCGAGTTTTGCTTTTGTAGGCGAAATTTTCGTTCCCGATGAAGCTACGATTCAGAAAATCAAAGATGAAGGCATGAATCGTTCGCAAGTGATGCAAGTAGCCCGATATCTTACTGACGTAATCGGTCCAAGACTAACAAACTCGCCTGGACAGAGGAGAGCAAGTCTCTGGACAAAAGAGCAATTTGAAAAATGGGGACTAAAAAACGTAACACTCGACGACTGGGGTGAATTTGGTCGTGGCTGGGAGTTAAAAAAATTTTACGCCGCAATTCAGACTCCAGACGAATATATAGTCTTTCGCTCTTATCCGAAAGCATGGTCTCCTTCAATAAGCATAACCAGCGAAGTGATTTTTGTTGACGCAAAAAACGAACAAGAGCTTGAGCAATACAAAGGAAAACTAAAAGGAAAAATTGTTTTTACTACGTCGCCCGTAGAAATAAAGCCCGGGTTTAATCCGGTCGCCTCTCGCAGAAGTGATGAAGAACTCGCAAAAATGGAATCCGCAAAAACTCCTGAAATGCAAGAACCACGCCGCCCAACTCAACAGCAAATGGGACAATTTCAATTCAACACCAGAAAACTCCGCTTTTACTTTGAAGAAGGCGCTGCAGTTTTAGTAGAGCCAAGTTCTAGCACCGACTCCGGCACCATTAGAGTCATGGGAGCTTCACCTTACCCATCACAAGGACAACCAAACCCTTTCGGTGGAGTTAGAGTCTATTCAAAAAATGCACAGCCAACGATCCCTCAGATTGTTGCGGAGGTAGAGCAATACAACCGTATTTGTCGCCTCCTAAAACAAGGCATCCCAGTAACAATGACTGTTAATCTCGAAGCTAAGTTTTACGAAGACGACCTTCGTGGTTACAATACGATCGCTGAAATTCCCGGAACAGACCTGAAAGATGAAGTTGTAATGCTAGGCGCTCACCTTGACTCGTGGCACGCGGGCACAGGCGCTACTGACAACGCAGCTGGTTCAGCCGTTGTAATGGAAGCTGTCAGAATCCTTCAAGCAATCGGCTTGAAACCTAGACGCACAATCAGAGTCGCGCTTTGGACTGGAGAAGAACAAGGACTTCTCGGATCACGCGGCTATGTCGCAAAAAATTTTGCTACAATTGGTGATGGTTCGGATAGCTCAGCAATGCAAGCTATGATGGGTGGCGTAGTCTCTAGACAGATAAACAAAAAAGCTGACTATGACAAAATTTCCGCCTATTATAATCTCGACAACGGAACTGGACAGATAAGAGGTATCTTTCTTCAAGGAAACGAAGCGCTAAGACCTATTTTCAAAAAATGGTTCGAGCCTTTCAAGGATTGGGGTGCTTCAACCGTAACAATAAATTCAACCGGAGGAACTGATCATCTTGCTTTCGATGCCGTTGGAATTCCAGGATTTCAGTTCATTCAAGACCCGATCGAATATTTTGCTAGAACATGGCACACAACACAAGATGTCTCCGACCGATTAATAGAGGAAGACCTGAAACGCTCCGCTGTGATTATGGCTACTTTCGTCTATAACACCGCAATGATGGACGAAAAACTGCCCAGAAAACCAATGGAACAATCTTCATTCTTTAGAATCTTCGACGTTCAATCAGAACTTGAAAAACTTGCTTTCAGAAACTCTAGACTTAACCATTCGATTTGTGGTCACCTAGTTGAACATGAAGAAATTCCAGATGTCTTTCCAAGTTTCCTAACCGTCGGCTTCCTTTATGAACCTTTGGAACACGCCCATTATACAGACTAAAACAAGAAACTGCCATTGCTTGGCTAGCGCATGGCAGTTTCTTCTCTGAAATACTTCACTTTGCAGAGAAGACAGAGCTTCTTACTTCATCAGGAGGCATGCACATAGGAACTCTTTCTCAATATCTGCGTAGTGGCTATCATCTCCGAGCTAAGCTAATTTCTCATCTATTTAAGGTGGGATAAGACCTTTTATTATTTGAGTCAGCCTCGTTTCCTTTGTTTGCTTTAATGACTATCCTCTTACTCGCTAGTCACTTTTAATTATTTTCGAATCAACATTATTTCTGCCCGCTGTTAAAGAATAGGGCTTTCCTGCATTATTTCAACTGACAATTCTTGCATAACCCTCGAAAAGTCAGTTCAAAATTTTCTACAGCACCAATTCTTGAAAGCTCAGTAACATCTATATCAGGGACCATCTCAAACTCTATATCTTCAACCTTACCGCATTTACGGCAGATAAAGTGATGATGGCTATGGAAGTTAGGATCAAGGCGCATAATTCCACCTTCAAAAATCTCTTTCAGTAACCCACGTTCCTTCAACCAGTTAATTGTGTTATAAACGGTTGCTCGAGAAGCCATCGGAAATCTTCTGTTTACTACTTTTAAGATGTCTTCTGGCGTAGGATGATTCTTCGCCGACTGCAGATACATTATTATTGCTCGTCGCTGCGGCGTCATCTTCATACCATGTTCCTTCGCCAGCTTTTCTACTGTTTTCAAATTCAAACGCTCCATAAAATCAACCCAAGCTTAGACTTACAAAAAATAATTTACGATTTTGTCAAGATTTAGTCAAGAAGCATTTGAAAAGTCTCAAGACTATTATCAGTAGCGCCATGGGAAACAAGTCCACTCACACCTTATCCTCGATAGACTCCATAACTTAACCACCTTCTTAATCACTTGAATTATCGTTATCATCGGACTATCTGGATCAAAACTAGCTTAGGAGCTCCAACAAGATAAATTGCTTTTAGGCCTCTTCTTTTAGTTTCCATCGTTGCTCTCAAACACCATCGGAAATGGCACCGCGACACCACTTATTATACCTACGCCCGTGGGGAAGGAAGGAAGAAGTTCAACAAGCCCTCTTCCAGTGTCTTCCATGTAGCTCTCAAGAACGTCCAGATTCTGTTTACTTATGGTTCTGAAGACTACCTGGGTATTCATCTGCGAAAGCACAGATTTGCTAACCTGTGCTGGCCGCTGGGTGACTACTACAAGCCCTATGCCAAACTTCCTTCCCTCCGTGGCAAGCCTTTGCAGAGTGGTAAGAGAAAGGTTTTCCTTGCTTGCGGAGGTGTCACCGTAGGATCTCTCTGGAGCAAAGTTTTGAGCTTCCTCAATAACTACGAGCTTCTTTTTAGAGGGGTCCTGTCTGTTTTGTCTGAGTATCTCCTGAAGCAAAAGACCTGCAAGGTTAGTTCTGGTATCGGAATTTGTAACTCGAGACATATCTACTATTACCAGAGATTTACAACTGTTGATTATATTATTTATCTTTTCACACACTTCGGGCTGACAACTAAGAGAACCTTCACCATATACCTCCTCAAGATAATCTATGATTTCTTTCACTATTCTCTCTTTATCTTCTGCAGATACGCTGGCTCTTGCAGGTGGAGGAGAATTAGTGATTATTTCCCTCAAGACATCTTTAAGGCTTTTTTCTATCAGGGAAGTCTTGCTCGCTGAAGGTCTTATGTACTTTTCTAAGCTGGACTTAATGTATTGTGCTTCGTTTGAGTTACCGGTTACAAGCGTGCCAAAACCAGACTCCGCAATAAGCTCTTTCACCTCATCCCCTCTAACAGGAAAAAGCACTTCCTCGAAAACGTAAATCTCACCATCATTAAATTCTTGTCTATACTCTCCATGGGGGTCAAGGACTATCACTTGAACGTGTTCGGTATACTCATGCAGAATCTCTCTTATCATGGTCTTTACAAAATGGCTCTTTCCAGCCCCTGTAACGCCTGTGACCATCATGTGTCTCCTGAGTACTTCACAAAGATCTATGCGAGTTTGAAGGTCTGTGCCTCTTATTTTTCCTACTACTAGAGGCATCGTCTCCCCATTCAATCTAGAGCGAAACACCGTATCAATAGTTTCCTTATCTGCCTTGTAAACGGGAAGGCCAGCATCAAAGGGATACTCGGGCATGCTGAAGGAATCCTCTTGGACCACGCATACTACTTCTGCCCTTGCAATTCTGAATGGGCTTTTGTTATCGCTAAAGTAGGCATAGAGAGCCGCCTTTCTCCAGCTCTTCTCTCCATCTTCAGAGAGTATTCTTCTAAGATCTTCCACTGGGGCAGTAGCACCGTTATCACTCTGAGAGAAGGGGTTAGAGAAAAAGCCAAGATCGTGTGCATGGATAGAGCTTATCCTACCAAGGTACTTTACTCTTCTATGTGTCACCTCTACGTAGGAGTGAACTGTAAACTCTTCATTCAGGAGAAGAAACTCAAAGTGCCCCGGTCTCACCGGATTCAGTACAAACCCCACAAGGTTTTCGTTCAGTTCAAGGGAGTGTTCTTTCTTTATGCTCTCAAAATACTCAAACAGTTTCTTAACCTGATCATCATCTTCCGCTCCCTGATAGTAAGTTCCCGCTTCTAAGTTTCCGCTTTTGCTGTCGCTAAGCCCGCTATCGGTAAAGTTAGCAGAACCAACCACAACTTTGCATTCGTCCACCAGAATAAACTTTGCATGAAGCCTACCACACAGATAAATCTTACCTCCTGTTTCTCTTATTTTCTTGAATACGCCTCCGTCAGTTATCCGCATGTCCTCTAGCTCTGAGGCTCTCAGGATAATCTCAAGGGAAATACTTTGCTCCTTCTCCCTGATAGAATCAAGCACGCTTCCAAAGTGCCTTCCCTTTATCCATGCAGAAGCTATCTTAATGCTTCTCTCTGCTCCCTTGACAAGCTCCAGAATTTTATCCATCATTTCATCACTAGTGAGAATCTCCATCCTTTCTTTCCTCCTCCAAGATTCTATAGTTAAAATATAACATCACGCAAGAAAGATAGCCGATAGGTAAACCTTTGCCTCCAACAAAGGAGCCCCTTTTGAGTTGCAAGTGTAGCCCATAGAGCATCAGGTATCTTACTTCGTGAGGCGTTTAATTACCACCATATCCCAAACTGATAGCAACGAGAATACTTAATCGTCCTTATACTCTTCCTTCACGGTGATTTCCATTCTAGCGCTTTAAGAAACAACTTTCCTAGTAGTGCTTATTTTAACGAGAACTTAGGGTTTACAGAAAATAGCTTTCAATCTCAAAAATAATGGGCTCTTAGTCTGACTTTGGCTTCACTTATAGAAACACTGTTTCGAGATTCCCATCCTACTAGTTTTCATGCCAAGTCGTCTAGAAAATCACCTAATTAAGCTCTTTCAAAGAAAATTATTTAAGCATATAATCAAAGAATTAACGAATATTACGATTTAATAAAACTTTTAAACTTGCGAAGGAAATTATTTAAGCATATGATCAAAGTGAAAAACTAATTGGAGGGAAAGAGTCATGTATAAAGTAGTAATAGTAGGTGGAGGAACGGCAGGGATAACGGTTGCTGCCCAGTTAAGGCGAAAATTAGGCGAAGATGAGATAGCTATTATCGAGCCTTCGACTAAACATTACTATCAACCACTATGGACACTCGTAGGTGGAGGAATTTTTCCAAAAGAAAACTCCGAAAGAGAAGAAAAAGATTACATACCTGATGGAGTAAGATGGATTCAGTCGAGAGTAACAGAATTTCGCCCTGAAGAAAATCAGGTTATAACCGATAAAAATGAAACAATCACCTATGAATATCTGGTCGTATGCCCCGGAATTCAAATAAACTGGGATAAGGTAAAGGGTTTGAAAGAATCACTCGGCAAAAATGGAGTCTGCAGTAACTACGCTTATGAAACAGTTGATTCTACTTGGGAAAATATACAAAATCTTAAAGAAGGAATTGCTGTCTTTACACAGCCTAACACGCCCATAAAATGCGGTGGTGCTCCTCAAAAAATTGCTTATTTGGCTGAAGATTACTTCAGGATACACGGTGTTCGTGACAAGATAAAAGTTAAATTCATAAGCGGAATGCCTTCGATTTTCAGTGTCAAAAAATATGCAGACGCACTAATGAAGCATTGTCAAGAAACTGGCATCGAAACTCTGTTCAAACATAATCTGACCGAAATAAGACCAGAAAAGAAAGAAGCCGTTTTTATAAACCTTGATACAAATGAGGAGCTAGTTCAACCCTACGACATGATCCATGTAACCCCTCCAATGGGACCACCGGACTTTATTAAAAACAGCCCACTTGCCGATAGTGCTGGTTGGGTTGACGTTGATAAGTCAACTCTGCAACATAAAAAATACCCGAACGTCTTTGGTATCGGTGATGCTAGTAATTTGCCAACTTCTAAAACGGGTGCCGCTATTCGCAAACAGGCTCCTGTTTTGGTTAAAAACCTTTTAAGCTTAATGAAAGGTGAGCCGCTCACAGCAACCTATGATGGTTACACATCTTGCCCGCTCGTTACTGGTTACGATAGCTTAATCCTTGCTGAATTTGACTACGATCTAAATCCACGCGAAACTTTCCCGTTTGATCAAAGCAAAGAAAGATACTCGATGTTTCTTTTGAAAAAATATGTTTTACCACCGCTTTACTGGTACGGGATGTTACGCGGAAGAGCCTAAAAATAGGGTGAGTTTAGACGCTCACCCTTTAAAAATGCTGAAAACCTTTGGGCGCGAGGATGTCTATCTTATCTTTAAAGACTAGCTCTATTTGACTACTAGCCACAACTTCACCAATAAGAGTTATTTGTGTTTCTTTTGAAAGGCTACTCAACTTATCAACGTTTTCGGGATTTACCGTAAAAAGCAATTCAAAATCTTCTCCTCCGTGAAGAGCAAGCTCCAGACTCTCTGGAAAGTTAAATATTCTTTGGAGTTCTTCGCTCATTGGAATAGCGTCGGCAAAGATTCTTGCTCCGACGTGGCTCATCTTGCAAATATGCCAAAGATCCGTAGAAAGACCATCACTTATGTCAATCATGGAACTTGCAATGGAATTTTGACAGATGAGCCTTCCTGTTTTGATGCGTGGCATCGGCTCTAACTGCCGCAAAATTAACCTTTTAGGTTCTGACTTGCGGTTTTTAAGAAGCCTTAAACCTGCGGCAGCTTCTCCTAGAAAGCCTGTAACAAAAATTTTATCATTGACTTTAGCCCCATCCCGCCTTATCGCTTTCCCTTTTTCTACTTCACCAATAACTACAGAATCAATAACCAAAATTTCACTTTTCGAAATGTCCCCGCCTACAAGCTCAACAGAAAAATCTTTTGCCAAAGAAAACCATCCTTCGTAAAATTTTTCGACAAAGTCCGTTTTCCAAAGCTCCTGGCTTACCCCGATCGAAACCAGCGCCCAACGAGGATTTGCTCCCATTGCAGCAATATCAGAAAGAGACACTGCAAGTGCTTTATGTCCTATCTGTGTAGCATCTGCCCAATCAATTAGAAAATCCACACCCTCAACTAAAAGATCAGCGGTAACTACTAGCTCCTTTTCTTCTTCTACTTGCAAAACAGCACAATCGTCACCTATCTTACTTAGTCTGAAACGGTGCTTCAAAAAATCTATAAACTCAAACTCTTTTCGCATCTTGGCTAAAGTGGAAGTTTCTGACCATATTGTGGAACAACGACTTTCCAACCGAATCTATCCTGAATTCTTTCAGCCATTGCAGAAGAGGCTTCAGGCTCTCCGTGTGTCGTGAAAACCATTTTAGGTGCTTTCTGCAAGCCTTCAAGCCAACGCAAGACTCCTTTCCAGTCAGCATGAGCGGAAAATCCTTCGATAACCTCTATTCGACAGCGAACTGGCACCATTTGCTTCATGATTTTCACCTCGCGAGCCCCGTCAAGAATAAGCCTGCCACGCGTTCCAGCTGCTTGATAACCAACAAAAACCAAAATTGCATTCTCATTAGGCAAAATCCTCATCGCATGATGAAGTACACGCCCACCTGTAAGCATCCCAGAAGAGGATATTATAATTCTTGCTCCTTCCATGTTGTTTAAGTCTTTAGACTCTTGACGTGTTGAAGTAAACCGCATCCGGTGTGTCTTAAGAGGATGAATTTTTTTAGCTAAAAGCGACGCATATTCTTCATCGTGCTCTTCGGTCCAGCGATTATAAACTTGAATTGCTTGCAAAGCCATCGGAGAATCGACAATTATAGGCAAAGTTGGAATTCTCCCCTCGTCTTCTAACTCGCGAAGAAGATATAAGATTTCTTGTGTTCTTCCAACCGCAAATGCCGGTATCAGCACAGGAGAACCCTTTTGATGAGCCTCATTCACAATCCGTGCCATCTGCTCTTTTGGTGAAACCTCGCCATGTAATCTGTCACCGTAGGTTGACTCAACCATCAGGTAATCACATTCTACTGGCGGTGAAGGATCACGTAAGATAGGTTGATCGTAATGACCGAGATCACCAGAAAATAAAAATTTCAGTGAGTTTTTTTCTTCAATTTCCACTAACACGAGACTTGCTCCTAGAATGTGACCAGCAATGCGAAAGCTTGCCCGAACACCGTCACAGATTTCAACCGCTTGTCCGTTATTTGGAACGCCCATAAGAAGCTTCAACGCCTGCCGAGCATCTTCTTCGCTGTAAAGCGGCAGCGCCGGTGAGTGGGAAGTCAACCCGTGACGGTTTCTATAATCGGCTTCTTCCTCCTGGAGCCTTGCTGAGTCAGGAAGCAGGATCTTTAACAAATCGGCTGTCGCGCGAGAAGTAAAGACTTTACCCTTATATCCGAGCTTTACTAACCGCGGCAGATAACCACTGTGATCAATATGCGCATGCGTCAATATGACAGCATCTATCTCAGAAGGCTCAAAAGGCGGGGCTTCCCAATTTTTTTCTCGCAGGTGCTTCTCGCCCTGAAAAAGTCCACACTCGACTAGAATTTTCTTTCCATTTACTGAAAGAAGGTATTTTGAGCCAGTGACGGTTCCAACTCCACCATAAAAACCGATTTCAGCCATAATTTTACCCAGTAGCCACCAGTCCTGCCGCCGCAACAGCCTTCTTCGCTGCGTCGCTCATGCTGCTAGCTACGATGAAATTCAGCCCTGATTCAGCAATGATTCTATTGCCTTCTTCAACGTTTGTCCCCTCAAGTCTTACAATCACCGGAACCTTTACCTCTAAATTTTTCGCAGCAGCTACTACACCGCGAGCAACCATGTCTGTTCGGACTATCCCGCCAAAGATATTGATCAAGACCGCCTTGACGTTTTTATCGGCAAGCAAAATGCGAAAAGCTTGTTCAACTCTTTCTTGTGATGCACTTCCGCCAACGTCAAGAAAGTTAGCGGGTTCGCCACCATGAAGTTTTATTATGTCCATCGTTGCCATGGCAAGTCCAGCTCCATTGACCATGCAACCGATGTTACCATCAAGCTTTATGTAATTTAGACCATATTTTGAAGCTTCTGTCTCTAATGGCTCTTCCTCATTTAAGTCTCTTAGTTCCAGATACTCCCTGTGTCTAAAAATAGCATTGTCATCAAAATTCACTTTCGCATCCAAAGCAATCAACCTGTTGTCTTTTGTGAGCAAGAAAGGATTTATCTCAACTAAAGAAGCATCCATCCTTTCATAAGCTTCGTAAAGTCTTAACATGAAACTAACGGCTTGACTAACAAGATCAGATGGAACTCCAAGCCCAAAAGCCAGTTTGCGAGCCTGAAAAGGGAGGAAACCGACTGACGGACTTATGGTTTCTTTCAGGATTTTTTCTGGAGAAACAGCCGCTACTTCTTCTATGTCCATCCCACCTGCCGCAGACGCCATAAAAACGTTACGCCCTTGTTGACGATCTAAAGTTATACCCAAATAAAACTCACGTTCTATGGGTAGCCCTTCTTCGATGAGTAAGGTTTTAACTTCTCGACCTTCGGGACCTGTTTGATGAGTAACTAAGCGTTTCCCGAGCATTTCAGAAGCTAGCTTTCGTGCTTCTTCGGGAGATTTTGCAAGTTTAACACCACCAGCCTTTCCACGTCCGCCTGCGTGAATCTGCGCCTTCACTACAATAATTTCTGTTCCAAGCTCACGCGCTGCCTTTTCGGCTTCATCAGGCGTTTTCACAACAATCCCGCGCGGAACCGTAACCCCAAAACTTTTCAAAAGCTCTTTTGCTTGATATTCATGAATTTTCATCTCGAACCTCCAAACCCATCCCTTTCGACTGCCATTGCAACAGAGTTTCCGCCGCCGAGACAAAGCCCGGCAACACCGCGACGCACGCCTCTTCGTTTCATCTCGTAAAGAAGCGTAGTAAGAACCCGACTACCCGAGCTTCCGATCGCATGACCAAGAGCAACTGCACCGCCATTCACATTAACCCTCTCTGGATCAATCCCAAGCTCCCTCATAACGCCCAATGCTTGCACCGAAAAAGCCTCATTAAGCTCGAAAAGATCGACTTCAGAAAGCTTCCAGCCTGCCCTTTCAACTGCTCGACGAACACCTTCAACCGGTGCCATCATTATCATTCTAGGCTCAATTCCCGAAGTAGCATAAGAAACAATCCTAGCCAGCGGCTCAATGCCTAACTCTGCAGCTTTTTCAGCTGATGTTACAACAACCGCAGAAGCTCCATCATTCACTCCCGGCGCATTACCTGCCGTTACAGTGCCATCTTTTTGGAAAGCAGGCTTCAGTTTTGACAAAGCCTCAACAGTAGTATCAGGTCTAACAGGTTCATCATAGTCTAGAATTATTGGCTCACCCTTTTTTTGAGGAATCTCAATTGGGACTATCTCCTGCTGAAATTTTCCAGTTTTTTGCGCTTCTGTAGCTTTTCGGTGAGAATTATAAGCGAATTCATCTTGCTCACCGCGCGTAATTTGGTATTTTTGAGCCACTACTTCAGCCGTATTTCCCATATGCCAATTTTCAAAAGGACACCATAAACCATCATGAATCATTAAGTCCACTACATTTTGGTGTCCCATCCGATAGCCATCTCTCGCTCCAGGCAAAGCATAGGGCGCATTTGACATTGATTCCATACCACCAGCGACAACAAAATCGGCATCGCCAAGCTTTATGGCTTGTGCAGCCAACGCGACGGCACGAAGTCCAGAACCACAAACCATGTTGATTGTAAGAGCTGATACCTCTGGCGGCAGCCCTGCCTTCAATGCTGCCTGTCTAGCCGGAGCTTGTCCTAGTCCAGCTTGAATTACGCATCCCATTATAACTTCATCAACATCTTCCGGCTTTATCCCTGCTCGTTTCACCGCCTCTCTTACAACTATTGCTCCTAAATCCGTAGCAGTAAAACCTTTCAATAACCCTTGAAATTTACCCGTAGGCGTTCTAACTGCGCTTATTATAACTGCTTCTTTCATCGTAGTTTTTCCTTTCCTCGAAAAAATTAAACTTCATTTTACGTCGAAAACAGCATCTTATCCAAACTCATCTAAATTCTTCTGTAGAAAAGCTCTTGCGTTTTGCATGACCGAAGCTACGAGATTTTTGAAGACACACGCCTGAAATATAGCATCAAGACTGAATTTCTACGACTCAAACACTTCGCAGGCATCGTAACCGATGTTCTATGTTTGGGTTTAACTAAAATGTCTCGGTGAATCATACTCGGAATATTTGCCAACAAAATTTATGATACAGTCTTCCACAAGCCTACCAGAAATAGTGATTTTTCTCCTTTCGTCTTCATCTTCCTCTATCCTAATTTCTACACTTTTGGAACGATCAAAATCATAATTTGAAAGCTTCTCCGCCCATTCGATTATAACTATGGCTTCACCGGATAAAATTTCGTCAAGCCCCGTTGAAAAGCCGACATCTAATTCATTACTCAATCTCCAAAGGTCTAGATGATAAACTCTTCCCTTCTCAGCCTCATAAGTATTCACAAGCGTAAAGGAAGGAGAATTAACGTCGTTTTCATCATAACCAAGACTCGAAACTATCCCCTTAGTTAGCAAGGTTTTACCTGAACCAAGACCGCCGAAAAGCAAAATCACTTCTCCGCCAGAAAGGCATTTGCCGATTTCTTTTCCCAATTCAAAAGTTTCCTCTGGCGTCTTACAAAGAAATGCTTTCTCCATCTTCACCCGTTACCTCAATAATAGCCTGCTTAAGACAATCTAAGACAGAAGTCGGGGTCATAAATCTTCTTGAAAACTTCTTTGATGCAATCTCCGCGGCTAAACCTGCAATGTATGTTCCAGCTACAACTGACTCAAATATCTCCTCTGCCTTAAGCCCACAGCGAGCGACAGTCTGCGCAACAAAAGCAGATAGAATCCCAGTTAAAGTATCGCCCGCTCCAGCTCTCGAAACGCCCGAATCACCTGTCGGAATCACTACCACTGTTCCGTCAGGTTTTATTATCAAATTTCTTTCGCCTTTTAATAGCAAGATTACCCCGTGTCTAACCGCAAATTCTGCGGCATCCTTTACCCGATCAGAAACTTTCCTTCCCAGAAGACGCTCAAATTCGCCAATGTGCGGCGTTAAAATCAAAGGCAAATTGCTTTCCGATTTTAAATCAAAAGGCGATAGCGAATTCAGTGCTTCCGCATCCAGAATCATCGCCGAGGTTCGACCTTCGACGAGTCTACGAACTAGCTGTTTAGTTTCTTCACTAGACTCAAGACCGCAGCCTACCGCTACGCATTCATAATCTTCGAAAAAAAATGTCTCATCTTCTATGGCTCTGACTATAATTTCATTGATTGTTTTCGAGGCTACAGCAAACTTTATTTTCCTTGGAACAGCTAGCGTCACCATTCCAGCACCCGCCGAAAAACAACCGTTCGCGGCCAGTGCAGCTGCTCCGATGTAATCATCAGAGCCAGCCACAATCAAAACCCTACCGCGCTCTTTTTTGTAAGATGAAGAACTGACCTGAGTTTTCTCTAACCATACAAAGGCGTCTTCCCTTTCTGCAAAAAAGATTTTCGACCCGACAGAATCTATCAATTCCTTTGGGCTTCCAATGTTAGCAACTACAACTTCACCGCAATAATTTGCGGCTGGCGGAAGCACATTTGCAATTTTAGGCGCAGTAAACGTAACGGTTAGATCAGCTCTTAAGCAGTCACCTATTATTTTGTAATCATCAGAATTAACACCTGACGGTAAGTCAACAGCAATCAAAAAACCCCTTCTTCTTTCCTTCCAGCTTAAAATCATTGCTATTATTTCTGCAAATCTTCCCTCAACAGGACGTGAAAGCCCTGTTCCAAAAATTGCATCTATTACTACGTCAGACTCACTTAAAAACGGTTCAATCGAATCTCGTTCGGAAAGCTCAAAAAATTCAAAAGCCGTTGACTTAACAGAGCTTCTAAGCCCGTTGATACTTCTTAAAACCTCGAAATTTACTCTTGCATCTGCTTTAGTCTGTTCAACTTTCCCAATTAAAACTGCTATTACACTTGCACCTTTCATCCATAGAAGCCTTGCAATAGCGGCACCATCACCTCCGTTATTGCCCCTACCGCAAACCACCAAAAACTTTTTGTTCCTTAGTCCAACCTTTTGCTCGATAGCGCGAACCACATTTTGAGCAGCGTTTTCCATAAGAAGAATTGAAGGGAGCTTGTAAATTTGCTCCGTTTGCTCATCAACAAATCGCATTTGCTCTGCTGTTAAAACTCTCTGCATAAGAAAGATTCTGCCATGAATCTAGAATAGTAAAAATTCAAAACTTATCTCGATTGACATTGACAAGCCAAAAAGTTTGTAGTAGCGTTCAAATTTGAGAGCTTGATCAAGAGGGACTTTAACAAGGAGTTGAACAAGAGAAGAATAGAGTTACCACCACGCGGAATCGAAACACTTTTTGGCGTTCAGGACCAAAACATAAAGTATCTAGAGTCAATTCTTGACGTCCGAGTAAATGTTCGAGGTCAAGACTTAACGATTGACGGCGACCCTGAAGACGTAAAAGTAGTTGAGCAGATTTTGGAAGACTTTGCGGAACTTTTCTCTCAAGGAAGCACATTTACTGACAGAGAACTGCGAGATGCCTTCAAACACATAGCTGAGGACCGAGCTTATTCGCTCAGAGATTACTTCACAAAAGCTAGATTTAATCCTTCAGGAAAAAAGCAAGTTTCTCCAAAAACATCAACACAAAGAAGGTATATACAGGCAATAGAAGAGAAAGACCTTACGTTTGGTATAGGACCGGCAGGCACAGGAAAATCTTTTCTTGCCGTTGCAATGGCCGTTAAGTCACTTTTCCAAAAGAAGGTTTCTAGAATAATCTTAACCAGACCCGCCGTCGAGGCCGGCGAAAAACTTGGTTTCTTACCGGGCGATCTTCAGGAAAAAGTTGATCCGTATCTGCGACCGTTATACGATGCTCTTTTCGATCTGGTTGATTCGGATAAAATTACTAGAATGCTGGAAAAACAGATAATAGAAATTGCTCCGCTTGCCTTCATGCGCGGTAGAACCTTAAATGACGCCTTCATTATTTTAGACGAAGCTCAAAACACGACGGCAGAACAAATGAAAATGTTTCTCACCCGCATAGGTTTTGGTTCAAAGGTCGTTGTCACTGGAGATAAAACTCAGATCGATCTTCCAAAAGGTCAAAAAAGTGGTCTTCTCGAGGCTGAAAGAATACTTAAAGATATACCAGAAATAGCTTTCGTTTACTTCACTCAAAAGGACGTAGTAAGACATCGTCTAGTTCAACTAATTATTGAGGCTTACGAAAAAGACAACGAAGCTTATGCCACAAATCATAAACAAACAACGAAAAATCAAGCTGAACAAAACGGAGCTTGAAAATTTCCTTCATCAAATAAAAACAAACATAACAAAAAACAAGGATTTCTGTGTAGTCTTCGTTTCAGACAGGCAAATTAAGGAACTCAACAGAAGGTTTCGCAAAAAAAATTATCCAACGGACGTTCTTTCCTTTAGTTACGATGAGACGGACTTGCTCGGAGACATAGTTATAAGCTTGGAAACTGCCCAAAAGCAAGCGATAGAAAATGATTTACCTTTTGAAGTCGAAATAAAACAGCTTATACTGCACGGAGTTTTGCATCTGTGCGGTTACGACCACGAAACCGATAATGGAGAAATGAATCGTCTTGAGCTAAAGCTTAGGAAAAAACTTCAAATAGAACGATAAATCTTCAAGAACTAGACAAACCTCAACTAAAAGGCTAAACTGTATTTTCACGATTTCGACATAGGAGAGACAGTTTATGCTGGCAAATGATATTCGTAAAGGGATGGTCATTCTCTTTGAAGGCGTGCCTTGCAAAGTAATGGATTTTCATCATCACACACCAGGAAACTTGCGAGCAATAGTTCAGACACGCTTGAGAAACCTCGTAACTGGCACATCCTTTGAACACCGCTTTCGCTCAAATGACCCGATAGAAAGAGTCGTTCTCGATCAGCGTAAGGTTCAGTATCTTTACTCAGACGGCTCGCTTCACTACTTCATGGATTCAGAAACTTACGAGCAAATTGCTATGAATGAAGAAGATTTGGGAGAAGCTGCTCAATGGCTGATGCCTAATCTTGAATTAGAAATCGAATTCTATAACGACATGCCAATAGGCATAAAACTACCTCAAGCAATAGAATTAACAGTTGTTTCAACTGAACCAGTTCTAAAAGGCGCGACTGTCTCAAATTCAAATAAACCAGCAGTTCTAGAAAATGGTGTCACTATTCAAGTTCCACCCTTCATAACCGAAGGCGAGAAAATCAGAGTTAATCCAAATGAAGGTCGCTACATAGAAAGAGTAAAATGACAGTGACTGAAGAAGCTCAAAAATGTTGCTTATTTATAATTTTTTGCTTGTCGTCGGCTTTTTGATATTGCTTCCAAAATTTCTTCTACAAGCAAAATACCGCCAAAGTTTGCTTGAAAGATTAGGTTTCTTGACCGACTTTGGAACTGAAAAAGTTATATGGCTACATTGCGTTTCCGTCGGAGAAACTCAAGCGGCTAGACCTTTAGTCAAAGCCCTACGCCAACAGCTTCCCGACTATAAGCTAGTAGTTTCGACAACCACTTTGACAGGACAGCAGCTTGCGAAAAAAGTATTCTCAAACGATGCAGAAAAAATCTTCTACTTCCCTTTTGATCTCCTATTCTCAGTCCGTCGAACGTTGAAAAAAGTAAATCCAAAAGCAATCGTTTTGATGGAAACTGAAATTTGGCTTAACCTTATAAACGAAGCAAGCAAAAAAGGCTCAAAAGTCTATATCGTAAATGCAAGATTATCAGAAAAATCCTTCAAACGCTACAAAATCATCAGTAAAACGATGCAAAAGATTCTGGAAAAAGTGGAACGGATAGTCGCTCAAAGTGAAATTGACGCTGAAAAATTCCGTCGTTTCGTTGAGCCATCAAAGGTTCAAGCCACCGCTAATTTGAAATTCGATCAAACTTTCGAAAAATCAGAAGATGAACTCACTGATTATTTCAGACAAAGATTCGGAATAGAACAAAACCCTAGCCTAATCTTAGCAGCCAGCACACACGAGCCAGAAGAAAAATGGATTTTAGAGGCTTTCCAGATTCTACAAAATCAATTTCCGAACCTTCGATTGATGCTAGTGCCGAGACACCCTGAAAGGTTTGATAAAGTTGCCGAAATGATAAGGCTTTACGGGTACGATCTAATCCGTCGAAGCAATGCAGAATCAATAAAGGACAAAACAGCAAAGGTTATTCTAATTGATAGTATCGGCGAGCTACGCTCTTTGATGCCTCTTGCTCAGATTGTCTTCATCGGCGGAAGCCTCATAAAGCACGGCGGACAGAACATACTAGAAGCTGCCATTTGTCAAAAGCCAATAATAACTGGATTTTACACGATGAACTTTGAGTCAATAATAAATGAATTCCTAAAACATAATGCCATCATCAGATTACCAGAACTAAAGCAAGAGGATGAGATAATACAAGCTCTCGTATCTACATTTTCCAAATTATTCTTAGACGAATCCCTCAGAGAATCTCTGTCTAAAAACGCCTTTTCAATAGTTAAATCCGCAAAAGGTGCTTCCGAGAAGACAGCGGAAATAATTGCACAGTCACTAAGATAACCTACCTTTCCCTTTTCCCAGAGAATTGTAATGGCGTTGGTATCATCTGAGTTGAAATCATTCCTTTCATCTGATCTTCATTGACTTCTGCGTCTATTCTAAATTCCAAATTCTGACCTTGAAAAGAAGCATTTACGTTTGCAATGAATCTACGACCACGCACCTTGCCACTAACTATCTCACCCTTACCAAAAATTGATTCAAAACTTCCTTTTACTTCTGCACCTTTTTGTTCTAGGGTAATACTAAGCGGCGGTAATTGCTGCCCTTGAGCTTCGACAGTCAACTGCCATTTGCCACTGACATCAACTAAAGGTTTTTCATCTCTTTTAGCATAATCATCAAGGTTCTGTCTTCTGCCTTGTGTGTCAAAGATCTCAATTTTAGAGGCATAAGCTTTAACCTGATCGAGCAAATCTTCAGCGTCTCCAACGATTACGATGGCAGCTTTATCGGGCAAAATATACTGTTTAGCTACTCTCGAAACATCTTCCGCTGTCACAGCATTCACTTTGTCCCTATAAGTTTGCAAGTAATCCTTCGGCAAATCAAATAGTTGCTGTTGAGTAATTAGACTTGTTAATCCTTCTTGTGTCTCAAGCCTGATCGGGAAAACTCCTGTTAGATAATTTTTCGCATCTTGAAGCTCCTTTTCGGAAACTTTTTCATTGCGGATACGATCGAGCTCATAAAAAAACTCCTTTAATGCATCTGCGGTAACAGCTGTTCTAACTTCAGCAGAAGCCTCGAAGTTACCGGCTAAACGCCTCATATCGAAGTTAGAATAAGCACCATAAGTGTAACCTTTAGATTCACGAAGATTCATAAAAAGCCTTGACGAAGCACCTGCCCCGAGAATCTGATTCATTACCAGAACCGGAAAATAATCAGGGTGATTTCTGCGAATGGCAAGATTTGATATTACGATATTTGCCTGAGCAGAGCCTTTTCGATCAACTATCGTAATGGTTCTCTCATTTCTTAACGGTGGCGAATCAAAATTTTGAACCTTAACCTCTCCGGGTTGCCACTTGCCGAAAAATTTCTCTATTTTTTTCAATGTGTTTTTTGTATCTACATCGCCAACAACAATAAAGACGGCGTTGTTTGGTATTAATACTTTTTTGTGAAATTCTATGAGTCGCTCACGTTTCAGTTTTTCCACATCCGATTCTTTCGGGCCTACGATAGAATAAGGGTGATTGCCGTAGATGAGTCTAGCAACTTGCTCTTCCGCTAGAAAACTCGGTTGAGAACGCTGAAACTTCAGGGCTTCTATGGTATTTTGCTTGTAAAGATTAAGCTCATTTTCAGGAAATATCGGATTTAATACCATATCTGCCATCAATTCAAGAACTGCTTCTTCGTAGATGCTCAAACAGGAACCAGATATGACTATATTATCCGAGCTTGAGCTTGCCGCGATTGATGCACCTATGCTTTCAACCTCTTCAGCAAATTGCTTGCTCGTGCGCTTTTTCGTGCCCTGATTTAACATTTCAACCGTTGCGGCGGTCAATCCTATCGAATCCGGCGGATCGTTTATCTGTCCAAATCTAAAACCAAGTCTGAAATTCACTATCGGTAAGCGCTTATTCTCAAAAATCACAACTTTCAGACCATTCTTCAGAGTTTTTTCAAAAGGTTTTCCTATAGAAAAAGGGATCTCTTTCAAAGGTTCTGGTGGCTTTTTACGAAACTCTTCATTCATGACTTGCGCTCCGTTATTAACGAAAAGAACAAACATTACGAAAACAATTAGGAGTGATTTTTTCATCTTAACAATAAAACCTCATTTTTGATTTGCCGGGACTACGTTCAACTGTGCACGATTTTCCGTATTTAGATACTTTGCTACAGCATCCCGAATTTGTTCAGGTTTTATTTGAAGAAGCTCGTCTAACGCCTTATTTATCAAAAAGGGATCGTCGTCGTAAAGAGCATATTCACCAAGCCTTAACGCACGAGAAAGAGAAGACTGTCTCAATCGAACCTCATCGTTAATCAGTTGATTACGAAGTTTTCGCATCTCTTCAGAAGTAGGTCCTTCAGTCGAAAGCTGTTTTATCTGATCGTAGATTTGTTGTCTGATTTGTTTTATGTCCTTGCCGGGTTTGGGTATAGCACCAATTACAATAGCCGACGGACCTCTTCTTTCATCAACAAAACCAAAAATTTGCACTACAGACTCATCTCCCTTCACTAGCTTCTGATAAAGTCTGGAACTTTCACCATCAAAAAGGAGCTTACCTGCTAAACTCAATGCCTTAAAATCCTTCGTATTTCTCGGCGGTATCTTCCAACCATCAATAAATGCTGGCAGAGGAGCTAACTTATCCTCATAAATCTTTTCTCTTAAAGCTACTTCTTCAGGCTCGCTAACATCTACAGGCGGCGGAGCGGGTTGGCTTGGAATAGTTGCAAAGTATTTTTCGATCAATCTCTTGGCTTCTTGCGTATCAAAAGCACCTGATATGACCAAAACAGCATTATTCGGGGCATAGTAAATGCGGAAAAACTCCTTTACATCCTCGATCGTCGCAGCATCTAGATCTTCCATCGAACCTATAGTAGAATGCGCGTTTGCGAAATTCTTATAAATCATTGAAGTAAGCAAATCAAAAACCTGCCCGTAAGGCTGATTGTCATACCTTAGACGCTTTTCTTCTTTAACCGTTTCACGTTGATTATCAAGATTCTCTTGCGTTACTGCAAGAGAGCGCATCCGGTCTGATTCAAGCCATAAAGCTAAGGGAAGCCATCTAGCTGGAAGAGTCTGAAAGTAGTTAGTCCTTTCAGAAGAAGTCGTCCCGTTCATCGTTCCGCCGGCTTTTGAGATATATTGAAAATGCTCACCCTTACGAACATTTTCTGAACCTTGAAACATCATGTGCTCAAATAGATGAGCAAACCCAGTTCTACCTTTCCTTTCATTGCGAGAGCCGACATCATAATAAACAGCCACAGAAACTACGGGCACCGAGTTATCAGGATTTAGAACCACTCTCAAACCATTACTCAATCGATAATATTCTATTTCCAACGGTCTTAGTTTAAATTCCTCTTTCGCCTTCATTTTACTACCTTGGGCAGAAATAATCGCTGAAAAGATAACTAAAACTAAAGTGATCAGCAAATTTTTCATCCTTAACCCCTTTTTCTATAAAACCATCTAAATAGAAAAAAAGCAAAACCTGAATACCTCTTGTAACACCGAAGCTTTCAGTTACAATAACCTTTATGCGCATTCTTCAAGTAAACTCCACAAAAAACTTCGGCGGCGGTGAACGTCACTTTGTTGACATCTGTCAGGGCTTAAGGCAGAAAGGTCATGAAGTTTTTGCCATCGTTCACCCAGAAAATTCATGGTCTGAGCGGCTTTCCTTCCTCGGTGAAAATCTCATAAAACTCAAAATAAACAACTCTCTTGATTTTCTATCAGCATTCAAAATCGCCAAAATATGCCGAGAAAAAGAAATTGAATTGATACATGCTCATCCTGCAAAGGACTACTTACCCGCGAGCCTAGCTTGCCGTTTGTTACCCAAAACAAAACTTTTCTTAACTAGACATGTTTTGTTTCCGCTTTCACCCTTTTACAAAAAAGCTCTCGACAACGTTACGAAAGTAATTGCCGTGTCAAATTCGGTTCTTACTGAACTAGAAAAAGTTTTTCCAACCGAAAAAATAGCCCTTATACCAAACGGAATTCGAATAGAAAATTGGACCAATCTAAACAAAAACGCTCGAAAAAGCTTTCTATCTTTTCACAAAATACCTGAAGACTCATTCATCGTCGGTACTTTAGGAGAACTTAAAGAACTAAAAGGACAAATAGAATTTATCCTCGCAGCAAAACAGGTGATCGCAGATTTTCCTCATTCTTTCTTCGTAATTGTTGGACAAGATCACTCTATAACAAAACACTATAAAACCAAGCTAAAAAGACTAATCAAAATCTTAGGCTTACAAAACAGAATTCTTTTTCTTGATTGGGTTGAAGATACTTCTGAATTTTTCTCCTCTATAGATGTCTTTGTATCGGCATCAAGAAATGAAAGTTTCGGGCTAGCTATTCTCGAGGCAATGGCAAGTGGCTCGGCAATCGTAGCAACAAAAACACAAGGAGCGATCGAACTACTAGATAATGCCTCCGCAAAGCTCGTCTCAGTAAAAGACGCTGTCCAAATAGCTGAAGCGATTAAGTTCTTTCTTGAGAGTGAGAGTCGAAGAAGACAATTCGGAAAAAATGCCCAAAAAAAAGCTTTAAATTTTTCTCTCGAGAAAACAATTGAAAGCCTTGAAAAAATTTATCAAGCCTAAACTTCGCGAAAAAACAGATAGTAAAAGATTTTCGACCAAAACTCGACTTAGCTCGTCTTAATAAATGGTTCTACTTTAATAAAAACTACTTGCCAACAGGTTAAAAATGTTTTATCATTTGCCTAACATTACCATTCTGCGCAAGTCTGGCAAGCCGAAGGAGAGAAGAAAAATGAAAACCTGCAAGCTTCTTATTTTAGCCCTTTCACTCGTGTTCTTCATAGTCGCAAGAGCACAAGACGATCCTAATCCTGATTCTCCTACGCCCATCCTGATAAGTCACTCTGACTCGACACGAACTTTAAGTGTGTCGGCTAAATCTTGGCGAGGTAATCTGCCAAAAGAAGTAGTCAGATCCTTTCCTTATGGAACTGAGATAGTTATCTTTGTAACAAACTTAGACCTTCTTCCTGACGAAGGTGCAAACGCCTTTCGTGTCTATATTCAAGACGCCAAAGGTAGAGAGTTTCGGCTTCCTGTTTTAGAAATGCGCCCTGTGAAGGGAATCGATTGGATTTATGGCTTAATAGTTCAGCTGAAAGACGAAGTAGGTTATTGGCAAGAAGGTCCTGAGCAAGGTGATGTTCTAATGCGAGTATCATGGCGCGGACTAACAAGCAATAGAACAAGACTTTCCATCGGATTTGTCGGCGGTAAAATAGAAGATGACCCTGGCGCCAAACCGACACCGGCTCCGTTAGAACCACCTAAGAAGATTCAAGAGACAGAATATGTTGGCTATCGTTGGTCAGGCGATAGAATGAGATTTCTCCAACAAGCTACCTTCGGTCCCACAAAAGCTTTAGACAATAGAATTAGAAGAATAGGCATAAGAGCATGGCTAGAAGAGCAGTTTAATGCACCTTACCCAACAATTCCATACCCAGACTTGCCACTTATGCCATCTAATCCACCTTCAGATTGTAACGGTAATCAAAATGATGTTCCTGACAACCCGCCTGATTGCTACAGACAAAGATACGGAATGTATTCTGCCCAAAAATGGTTTTATCAAGAAGCTTTCTATGGAGAAGCACAGCTTCGCCATCGGGTAGCTTGGGCACTGAGCCAGATTTGGGTTATTTCCGGAACAGATATCCAACAATCCAGCCACATGATTGCTTACTTTCAGGTCCTGGCTAGAAACGCCTTCGGCAACTGGCGACAGCTTATGTATGAAATGACGCTGAATCCTGGAATGGGAGAATACCTCGATATGGCTCGTTCCACCAAAAATAATCCAAATGAAAACTACGCCCGTGAAATTTTACAGCTATTCAACGTTGGTTTATTCATGCTTAACCCAGATGGAACTTATCAGCGTGATGCTCAAGGCAATCTCATCCCGACCTATGATCAAAACGTAGTTAACAATTTTACTAAAGTCTTTACAGGCTGGTCTTTCTGTGAAGACACTGCAAGATGCCCAAATAGAACTCCCGGAGCCGTTAACTTCAAAGACCCGATGTTGTTAAGACCACAAAACCACGATCTTACAGCTAAAACCCTGTTAAATTACCCTGGCTCGGATAGTACTAGAAATATACCAGCTTGCACAAATTGTTCAAACAGTGCCGCTATAGAAACCTACGCCAATAACTCTCTAAATCAAGCACTCGATAATATTTACAATCACCCGAACGTCGCACCATTTATTAGCCGAATTTTAATACAGCACCTTGTAACGAGCGATCCATCACCTGCTTATGTTGCTCGTGTGGCGGCAACATTTAACGCTAATCGTTCAAACCCGAGACAGCTCAAAGAAGTTGTAAAGGCAATACTTCTCGACCCAGAAGCTCGCGGAAACGTAAAAACAGAACCAAATTACGGAAAACTTCGCGAACCTGTCCAACTTTTAACAAACCTTGCTAGACAGTTCGACGTAATGTCAGCTGATAGAACAACAATAAGTGACGGAGTTTTAACTTCCGTAACTTCCCCATCAGGACAGGTGGCTTTCATGGCACCTAGTGTCTTTAACTATTATCCTCCAGATTTCGTCATACCAGGCACAACACTAAACGCTCCTGAATTTGCTATTTATACGACTGGAACAGCTATTGCTAGAGCAAATATGGTTAATACGCTTGTCTTTAGCCGAATAAATACAAATAGCAGCGGCGTAACTCATGGAACATCCTTGAGTTTTTCCGACCTTGAAGCTTTAGCAGCGGCTGACCCAACAAGCAACCAACTTCTTGATGAGTTGAACTGGCGAATGATGAATGGAAATATGTCGGCTGAGATGCGAAACAGAATCATAACGGCAGTAAATGCTGTTCCAAGCTCTAATCCACTTCGTAGAGCACAAACGGCTGTTTACTTAATAGCCACTTCTTCCCAATACCAAATACAGAGGTGAGAGGTTATGAAAAGAAGAGAATTCTTAAAAAAATCCGGATGCGCCCTGACCATGCTAGGTCTTGCAACTCAAATTCATCACTTCGGACTGATGAGCGCATTAGCGCAAAAAATGCAAGATCAGTCAACCCCACCTAACGATTATAAGGCTTTGGTTTGTATCTTTCTAAATGGTGGAAACGATGGAAATAATACAGTTATACCTAATCATAACGACTCAAGCGTAAGCAATTACTCTGTTTATTACAACGCCCGTAACCCTCAAGGACTAGCCATACCTCAAAACCAACTACTACCTATTTCTGTGCCTAGAATGGGCGGGCTTACCTACGGACTTCACCCAGCTTTAGGTCCTCAAACTCAAAACGGAACAACTATTGTGAATAATGGAATTTACGAATTATGGGCGCAAGGAAAAATGGCTATTGTAACAAACGTTGGAACCTTGATTCAACCAACAACCCGACAACAGTATTTAAACCGCACCGTTCCCATACCTTATCAGCTCTATTCGCATTCGGATCAGATAGCTCAGTTTCAAGCTGGAAGAAGTGACCAAATAGTAAGTTTCGGCTGGGGTGGTAAAATCTCAGACCTTAGAACCTCTCAAGACAACCCGAATGCACTCGTTCCGATGATAACTTCCGTTGCCGGCGGAGAGCTCTTTACTTTGGGTCAACTAACGTTGCCTCTTTCAATAGCTTCCGCTCCCACCCCACTAAACCAAGTTCTTCTATTACAAGGCTTTGGCACTTCTACTGCCGACATAGAACGACGAAATGCTTTTAATCAACTAAGAAGCTTTGACCGAAACAACCAGCTCGTTGCGGCTGCAAGCAATATCACAGAACAAGCTATTCAAGCCAGTAACGCTCTTCAGTCATATCAGGAAGTAACCGTTACTTTTCCGAATACAACGCTCGGAAACCAGCTGAAGCAAGTTGCTAGGATGATTAAGAAAAGAAATGATTTAGGCGTTAATCGCCAGATATTCTTCTGCCAGCTAGGCGGTTTCGACACACATCAAAATCAGGTTTCAGCTCACAGTAGTTTGTTAACACAGGTAAGTCAAGCA
The DNA here is from genome assembly GCA_025054715.1 of Pyrinomonadaceae bacterium. GTDB lineage: Bacteria > Acidobacteriota > Blastocatellia > Pyrinomonadales > Pyrinomonadaceae > J014. Next base: position 419,974 of record JANWYH010000001.1, on the reverse strand, counting down.
ATGCGAGCCTTTTACGACGAGATGGTTGTTCAGGGCATCGCAAATAAGGTAACGCAATTTTGGCTTACGGAATTTAATCGAACCTTTAACCCAGCAGGTTCGGGAAGCACTGTAGGAAGTGATCACGCATGGGGGAATCACCTTATCGTCATAGGTGATGCTGTCGCCGCTTCTGATTTTTACGGAATCAACACTTCAAATGGAACACCGTTTCCCACTTTAACCTTTAACGGTCCGGACGATGCCGACTCAGGTTCGAATGCACGAGGTCGCTGGATTCCATCTACGTCCGTCGAGCAATTCGCCGCTACTTTGGCAAAATGGTTTGGAGTTCCCGATTCGGATTTACCAACTGTCTTTCCTAAAATTACAAACTTCCCAATCAGAGATTTGGGCTTTTTGGTCAATTCATAAACAAAAGCGCCCCTTTCAAGTGAAAGGGGCTTTTAATTTTATAATCCTACTCGATAAGCTTTGTCTTTTCAGACAATAACTACTTGCTCAAGGCAAAAAATTACGCTAGTCTTTTCTTCTTTCTCAATACTTTGAAGAACTGATCACTAGCAAATCTTAAATCTAAAGACAAATTTCGGCTATTCGCTAACTGAAGCCTTACCGAACAACGGAAAAAAGTAAGTCCTTTTTCAATCATACACTAGAAAAATTGTGAAAAAGATTTTCTATCTTTTAGGTTAAATTTTTGCTAAAAAGAGACTTCGGTTTATACTTAAAACTGAAAAACTTGAAAAGGAAGAGGTTATATGAAACTTGAATATACTGGGAGACACATAGAAGTCACACCCGCCATTCGTTCCCATGTTGAAAAGCACTTTGACAAACTAAAGCACCTCTTTGATGGACAAGAAGCAAAGGCTCACGTAATCATCGAAGTAGTCAGAGGTAGGCATCGAGCAGAAATAGTCTTAAAATGGCGTGATCATATATTAACCGCCAAAACAACCCTTACCGATATGTATCAAGCTCTTTCAAAAACAATAGAAAAACTTGAAAAACAAGCTTTGAAACTAAAAAATAAGGTGATTGACAAACACCATAAAGCTAAAAAAGCAAGCCAAGTAGCCCCCCGAAACGAAGTTTCTCCTGCACCCGAAAACCCTAAAGTAATCAAGACTGACAGTTACGCTGTAAAACCATTGACTTTGGAAGAAGCTATTGTAGAGCTTAGCTCAAACGATAATCAGTTTTTAGTTTTCCGTAACGCAGATGAACAAGAAAAAATAGCAGTTATATACCGTAGAAAAGATGGTAACTACGGTTTAATACAACCTTAGATGAATCAAATTAACCCTAAAATTACAGTCGCAGAGTTCATTGAAAAAGCCCCGAAAGAGCTTTCTCTCGAAGTTTTAACCGGGAAAGATTTTCTGGACAAAAAACAAATCAACTCCTACCGAATCCAAAAACTAGGCCTAGCCCTTGCTGGCTTTTCACATTACATACACGAAGGTAGAATTCAAATCGTAGGTCAAAGCGAGATTTCTTACCTTAAACAACTCTCAAAGAAAAAGAGAGTAGAAGCCATAAAAAATCTGGACCTTGAAAAAATAACATGCATCTTGATTACAAAAAACCTCGAGCCATCACCTGATCTCCTTCAAATAGCAAGTGAGAAAAATTTAGTAGTTCTAAGGACTCCAAAAGTTAGCTCGATCGCAATAAGCTTAGTCTCCAATTTTTTGCAAGAAGCGCTTGCACCTCAAATGACAATTCATGCCGTTCTTCTCGGTATGTATGGTCTTGGTGTTCTGATAAAGGGAAGTTCTGGAATAGGAAAGTCAGAATGTGCGCTTGATCTTATAACAAGAGGTCATCAGCTAGTTTCTGATGATGTTGTAATAGTCAAAAGAATTGGCGATCGTCTCGAAGGCTCCTCGCCAGAACTCACATTCGAACTTCTCGAAATACGCGGTTTAGGAATTATAAACATTCGAGACTTATTTGGAGTTTCAGCCATTAGCAAACAAAAAAACATAGACCTTTGTATTGAACTTAAAAACTGGGATAAAGCAGAAGAAATCGAAAGATTAGGAATAGAAACACAAGAAGAAAAAATCTTTGGTGTAAGCATACCGAAATTTGTTCTTCCCGTAAGCCCAGGTCGTAACCTTTCAACTTTAGTCGAAACCGCTGTGCGCGTGCATCTGCTCCGCATCAAGGGATATGATGCGACACAAAAGTTAATCGAAACTCACGCGAAACAAATATCAAACCAAGCGCTTGAGTAATTTGCTTTTTTTGCCACTTCTTGCAAAGCTTGTTCTTTTAAGAGAAATGACAACAGCTGAATTACCAAAACGAAATTTCATAATTATCACTGGCCTGTCTGGTTCAGGAATGTCTTCAGCAACAAATGCTTTTGAAGACTTAGGATATTTCTGCGTTGACAATCTACCGATAGCACTTCTTCCTCAATTTGCAAAACTATTACTTCCAAAAGAAGACGAGAGCCCTTCGCTCGAAAAAGTAGCTCTCGTTATTGACATTCGTGAGCGGCACTTTTTGTCAGATTTTGACAAAGAGCTAGAAAAACTTGTCAAAAAAGGATTACGCCCTTATGTTCTCTTCTTTGAAGCCTCCGATGAAGTTCTGATGAGAAGATTCTCTGAAACACGCCGCCCGCACCCATTCGACAAAGGAGAAGGATTGGAAAAAGCAATTAAAGAAGAAAGAATAGCAATGGGAAAAGTTAGGCAAAAAGCCGATCAGATAATTGACACTTCAGATTACACTGTCCACACACTTAGAAAATACTTAACTGACAGCTTCCGTCAAGAAAAACGTAAGTTTCTTATCGAAATAGTAAGCTTCGGTCATAAACATGGTCTTCCTAGCCGATTAGATTTATTGTTTGACGTTCGCCATTTACCAAATCCTTATTTTATTCCGGAATTGAAAAACCTCCCTGGAAACGATCCTGAAGTTGTTCGATTCTTCAATTCTCAACCCGAAGTGCAAGAAACCATTGAAAAATTCTTAACACTAATAGAATATCTACTTCCTAAATATGAAAAAGAAAACAAATCTTACCTGACAATCGGAATTGGCTGCACAGGTGGCCGGCATAGATCAGTAAGAGTAGCTGAAGCGATTTCAGAAACACTCAAAAGCAAAGGCTACGATGTCATAGTCTTTCACCGAGATATATCAAGAGAAAAACCAATATAAGTCATTTATCGGCAAAGTAAAACGGACGATGCTGAACGACATACTCTTTCTCATCAAAAACACCATCACCATTTACATCAACCTTCACTTCTATTTTTCGTCTTTTTCCATCTTTCGGAATCTCTCCCGGATCAAAACCAAGGCTATATTGATTTCTCAAAAGGGAGTTTATCGAATTTAGAATAGAAGGGATCTCGGATTCAAAAGTCATCGGAAAATGCTGACCGCCTGACTCTTTGGCAAAGGTATTCATCGCATTTTGAGCTTGCAAAAAGGTGAGTCTTCCTGGCATTCCGGATATACTATCAGTAGCAGGAAGATATGGCTCATAAAGCTTAAAAAACATGTTACCTGTGCTTATAATGTAAATCGGAATTCCTGCTCTCTGTATAATTTTCCTTGCCTCATCGTAGCTTGTGCGGCTAAAAGTATCAATGCCAGAAGCGACAAGAATTACTGCCTTTCTTTTTGCCTTGACTTCAACCATTCCAGCATATTCAACTTGGCTTTCTTTTCCAGAATTTTCTAGCACTACTGGATCACCTTTTCCACCAATTAACACGAACTTCAAAGCATCATAAAGATTATTTTCTCTAAAGGCGGGGTTGTTTCTTAGGAGAAGATCAACTACGGCTCGGAGTTTTGCCGGATCGTTTGTAAAATCAACTAAAGGTGTTGGGCGAAGATCAAAAGCTATAACTGTTGCATAATCATCTGGCGGTTTGATAAACCTAGAAAGAAACTGTGCAACGGGACGTATGACTTCATACTTCCCAGGCTCAAAACCACGACTTGCATAGTATCCAAAAACTTCAGTCCATTTACTGTATTCAACTAGCAAGGCTACAGTTATCGGGGCTTCAGGCGTAGCAAAATTAACTATAGGCTTTCTTATGCCATTATCGAAAACTGCAAAATTTTCTTTCTTGAGTCCCGTGATTATTTGTCCTGTTTTCTTGTGATAAACGACAGCATCAACATTAACTATTCTTGTCTCTATTCGCAAAACCTCAGGATCTTCGATAGCCTTTTTCTCCTCTTCAATGCGCTTTCTTTCCTCTTCTTCCTTCCTTAGCTCCTCTTCAGTTTTAGGCACAGGTCTTTGATTTTTTTTCTGGTTACCTTTCGCAGGCTCAGGACGTTGCGGTCTAGACTGTGCGAATGAGTCAGAAAGAGAAAGAAAGTTTAAAAGAAAAATCAACAAAAGAAGTTTCATCAAGAAATGCATAAAATTTTCCTTTCTACTTCTTTAGATAGTCGCATAGCAAATTTGGTTTTATTGAGGTTCTATCTCTACCGTCACGTCAAAAGCTCCTGAGTTATCATCTAGATAGCCTTCATTTACACCGAGAAACAGTGTTCCGTCGCGCTGAGCAATAAACTCATTCTGCGCACCAATAAATATAAAATCATTATTATCATCTCCAATGACCGCAATCAGAGCTCCTGTTGGTTTATCTGGAATTAGCTTATCTGGATCTTTCAGAGTTTGCATACCATCAGGTCCGCAAAAATTGCCATTACCTAAATAAACCTGCCCTTTGCCGATGACTCTTATCTTCTGCCCCTTTTTGACAACAAATCCGGCACTAGTCCAGCCATTCGCAGTGTTGTCAGCTAAGACTTTTACTTTTATTCTTATCGGCTCAATCAACCTAACTTCTTTGTTATTACTTTTAGCTTCAAGCAGCGGGTCGGATTTTATCACTTCTAGTCTTTGTCTTTCCCTGTCACCATCACCTTTAGCTAATGAAGGTTCTGTAGTTTTGGGTGCTTGTAAGTCGCTTGAGTCAAACTCTATAGACTCGATCTCATCAATGAAGAAGGTCATCTGCCTAGCTCTTTCACCTGTTCCAATTAAAACTAAAAACTTTCCGTCACGAAAACTAATTACCTTGCCCTTTATAACGCTTCCGTCTTTTAGGCGTATCGTATCTGCAAAAGCAAACAAACAAAAGGTCGAGATCAAAAAAGTCACACATAAGATCTTTGTCATCAACCCATAACTCCTTTCAAAATAAGTTTTCCCGAAACCTTGCCCGCTCAAAAAAGAGAAAACTCAAATTTGCCAAAAAAATTATACAAAAATAACTAAGTGATTAAAACAATTTTAGGAAAAATTCGAACAGCTTCGTCAGTCAGAGTTTCCCACAAAGCTTAAATCTTCAATGTTGACTATAAGACTCCTCGCTTCTTGGATAGCTTCGTCCAAAGTCTTAACCTCCCCGTCAAGCTGTTTTTGATAAACAGCGTTTAGAATCTTGCCAAAAAGAGGTGAAGGTTTGAGTCCAATCTCAATTAAATGGCGCCCCATTAAAATAGGCTTTGGAGCAGACATTTCAACCTGAAGTTCGCGCGCCTTTTGAATAAACCATTCCTGCGCTTCTGCACTGAACCGCCTTTCTTTAGGAAGCCAGTCAGGATTTCTACCTAAAGAATCTGCTTTTGCAACCCGATAAAGCAATTCAAGTTCTACCTTTTGAGCAAGACGTCGGAAAGCGCCATCTCCTATTTCTTCCCGTCTTTTGTAAAATTCCCCAGGTTTCAGATGATACTTAACTAACTGCACAACCTTTTCTTTGACTGGATACCCCTGTAAGGTAAAAATTCCTAATTTGTCTAGAAACTTCTCTGTTATTTTCGCTCCTTCCTCGTCATGTCTTAGTGATCGCCATCTACCATCAATGAACTCAGTAGTTACTGCCTTTCCAAGGTCATGGCACAAAGCAGCTAGCATCACGGTTACCTTCTTTGGATACTCCAGATCATCAATCAATTTCCTAGCTTCATCAACAACCATTAAAGTATGTGTCCAAACATCTCCCTCAGGATGCCACTCCGGGTCTTGTGGAACACCGACTAAAACCTCAAGCTCGGGAAAAAGCTGACGATTTACGCCTAAAACTTTCATCCATTCTAACCCGATTGATGGTCGTCTAGCTTGAAGCAAAAGCTTTTCAATCTCCCCCCAAATACGCTCATTCGGCAGATCAGAAAGATCAATCTGCTGGCATAGTTTTACAGTCTCTTCAGCTACATGAAATTCAAATCTTGCAGCAAATTGACAAGCCCTTAAAACTCTTAAGGAATCTTCTGGAAAGGTCTCATCCGATATGTGCCTAATAATTCTGCGTGATATGTCTTCTCGTCCATGAAAAGGATCTATTATTTCGCCATTTAGTGGATCCTTCAAAATGGCATTCATCGTAAAATCTCGCCTTCTAGAAGCCTCTTCAAAACTCATGAACGGATCGCCCTCAATCAAAAACCCTCGATGCCCACGACCTATTTTCCTTTCACGCCTCGGAAGACTTACATCCAAATTTTTATCAACCTTATAAACCGCGAATGAGGCTCCTACAGTTTTAACCTCGCCAAAAATAGACTCAAGAACCCGATAAAGCTCCTCTGCCTTTAGACCATACACTTCGACGTCATAATCCTTTGGCTCAAACCCCATCAGCTCATCACGCACACACCCACCAACTAGAAGTGCTCGTCCGCCAAGTTTTCGAACGGACTCAGCTATCAGTATAACCTTCTCGAAAAGTCTCTCTGACATTGCTTAAACACCCCAAAAAACCAGCATAAGAGATTTCGGAAAATAATCCAAGAAGGATAAAAAATAGCTAAAGTTTCACTTGAGATTTTAACAACGCCTCAGTTAAGATTTTGAAGAGGTTATTGACGATGAAAAAAACCTTCATTTTCTTAATCGTTCTGACAAACTCAATCATCTCTCAAACAAACGAAAGCTCAAAGGCAAAAACAGAGTCTTTCAAGATTGGTTCAGGATTCTCTTTTTCTGCTTCTACAGAGAAACAAAGTGTCGAGCTGAACGAAATTGTAGAAGACTACAGGCAAGCATTAAAAATCATTCAAGAAAGACACTTTGACGGAAAAAATCTAAATTACGAAAAGCTTACACGACACTCCATTACAGCAATGCTTCATACACTAGATCCTCATTCCAGCTTCCTAACGGCATCAGAATTTCGCCAAATACTTCTAGAACAGCGCTCAGAGTATTATGGAATCGGGGCTATAATCGCAAGTTATACGATCAACGGAATCACTGAAACATACGTAACTTCAACCCTCCCTAACTCACCTGCCTTGAAGGCCGGTCTTATGTTCGGAGATAAGATTGTTGCCGTTGACGGCGAAAAAATGCGAGGTAAACCCTCTGCATACGTCCGAGACCGAATAAGAGGCGAAAAGGGAAAAATTGTAAGTCTTCTTGTGGAAAGAGCTTCAACAGGTAGAATAGAAAGATTTGACATTCGTCGCGACTCAGTCCCAATACCTTCAATTTCAGACGCTTACGTGATTCGTCCAGGAATTGGATACATAAATCTATCTAATGGATTCACATACACAACAAAAGAAGAATTCGATGCAGCAATAACAGAGCTCCGCCGACAATCTATAACAGCACTTATACTCGATTTGAGAGACAATCCCGGCGGAATTCTAGAGCAAGCAGTAAAAGTAACGGAGAAATTTCTTCCGTTAGGTTCTGTAATAGTTTCTCAACGCGGACGCTACGCAATAGACAACCGCACATGGCGCTCATCTAACGGAAATCCTGAAACAATGCCTTTAGTTATTCTCGTTAATCGCTACAGCGCATCAGCCTCTGAGATTGTTGCCGGGGCTCTTCAAGATCACGATAGAGCCTTGATAATTGGCGAGAATACCTTTGGCAAAGGTCTTGTCCAGAGCATCTTCAATCTCCCATTAGGAACAGGTCTTATTCTTACAACCGCTCGCTACTATACGCCATCGGGAAGACTCATTCAGAGAGCCTACAACTCCGAAAACCTCTATGACTACTACTTACAAAAAACTGACTATAAACCCGATCCGAATTCAGCAAAGAAGACCACTACTGGAAGAACCGTCTATAACGGAAAAGGAATCATGCCAGATGAAACCGTAATAACTCCCTCAATTAACCAAAAGCAATCTTCATTGCTAGATAGCATTTTCTTTTTCGTTCGTGAACTCGTAAATGGAAGAATAAGGGAGTTGGAAGCCTTCAAATGGCAAAACCTACCTCAATTTGCCAAAAGAATCCGTAAAAATGATCTACCTGCTGATGAAAAGTTATTTAATGCCTTCAAAAGCTATCTTGAAAATCAAAACCCTAAAATGCTTAAAACACTAGAAGAAGAAAAGGAATTTGCTCTTCTAAGACTACGCTACACGATAGCAACGGCTCTTTTTGGCGCAACTACAGCAGAACAAGTTTTAATAGAAAATGATCCTCAAATTGAAAAAGCTATTTTGAGTTTGCCAAAAGCCGATGCTTTAGCTAAATCAGCTCAAAGAAAATTCCTAAAAACTCAAAAATAGCTTATGGAACCACAGCGCCCGGAACAGAAATATCTGCACTTTGTCCCCATTGCTGCCCAATGAAAGTATTATCAGAGCTTCGCAAAATATACCATGTTCCCTGGCGAAAAACTGCTAGATCGGCTTTCAAATCTCCATCGTAATCGCCGGGTGATGCTAGATCGCCATTTGCTCCAAATTGCACTGCAGTAAAGTTTCCGTCTGAACTGTTTATACGATACCAAGTTCCATTTGTCGATCTAAAAACTGCTATGTCAGCTCGCCCATCTCCGTCGTAGTCAGCCGGAACTGGCTTATCAAATTCGGTACCAAATTGAATACCTGTAAAACCAAATCTTGATCGCATCAAATACCAAATACCATTTCTGTAAACCGCAATGTCTGCCTTTCCATCTCCGTCGAAATCTGCTGAAATCGGTTTGTCACCATTCATACCAAACTGAACTGCAGTAAACCCAAGAGTGCTTCTCAAAAAATACCACACACCCGTTGATTGGCGGAAAACAGCCAGATCAGCCCGCCCATCACCGTCATAATCTCCTGGTTTTGCTATGTCTCCACTTGCTCCGAATTGAATACCAGTAAATCCTTCTTTGCTACGCAACAAATACCATACTCCCTCAGAAGGTCGGAAAACTGCCAAATCAACTTTACCGTCACCGTCATAATCAGCAGGCACTAATTGATCCGAGCTATTGCCAAAGCCTTGAGCCACGAAAGCATTATCCGAAGTCCTTAAAATATACCAGACTCCTTGCGATGGACGAAAAACTGAGATGTCAGTTCTTCCGTCACCGTCAAAGTCAGCGTTGGTCCTATCAATAGTATTTGCGAAAATAGTGAATTTGAAGATGGGAGTTGCTGCAAAACCATTTGGAGCAGAAGCATCTATTACGTACCATCGCCCGTAGAATGTTTTACCAACAAAGTTTGGATCACTAGGAATAGATAAAGTAATCGATCCATAACCATTGCCCGCTCCTGAACCAGAAAGATTTATAACTTGCCGCGTAAATGACCCAGAGGTAGGTATTGATGAAAGGCCCGGTTCATTTGAATCTATGACTAGAATAGCTTGTGCTCCGCCAAGCGCTTTCCAAATTCCAACGGTAAAGCTTTGATTTCCAGAAAAAGCCGGTTCGACTACTTTTGGCTTCGGAGTGAATCCTCCTGAGCCCGCTATTCCATTGCCATAAATTTGAGGCACTCTACTGCTCTCGGTGTAAAGAATTGGTCTATCGAAAGGAGCTTGTTCGTAAAGCACACGTGGATCAGTAAGCGGACGCTTCATAAAGGCTACAAGGTCAGCTTTTTCGTCCGCAGTCAGATTCAACGGACGGATAACTCCTCTATCAATGTTTGGGGCATCGTGATCGCCACCCCGATCATAAAAATCAACTACCTCCTCTAAAGTAGCAAAGCGACCATTTCGCATGTAAGGAGCGTGTAGCTCAACATTTCTAAGTGTAGGTGTCTTGAATTTTCCGTTATCATTCGGATTTCCCGTAACTGCCCCACGCCCTAAGTCTTCGTTTTGAGGTCTGACGCCTATGTTATGAAATTGGTGATCTGTAAGTAGCGCCCCTTCGTGACAAGTATTACACTGTAAATTAACAAAAAGCTGTCTTCCCCTTTCTTCCTGTGCTGATAGCGTCTCAATTTGCATCGCCCACTTATCCAGTGGAGTCTGATCTGAAAACAAGGTTCTTTCGTGAGTAGCTATTGCCATGGCTATTCTAGCCGGTGTCACATCGGGTGTTCCGAAAACTTCTTCAAAAAGTTGCGGGTATGTTCTGTTACCGATCCATCTTTTCAATGCAGGTGGAATATATGTTGCCAAGGCTAAAGGTTTCGACTGTGCAACTCGCTGGGCTACGTCACTCCAGTTTCTGTTAACATGTCCCATTTCCACGGGTGAAACAGGCGGAGCTAGAACCTGACTTTCTAAGGAGGCTCCACTAGGAAGAATTATCTGGTTTGTAATCGGATCGCGAAAAGTGTCAAGTGCTCTTCCGTCCCAAAAAAGCCCATTAGGCGAGTACCCAGCATTTAAATAAGAAGGTGCCTTTCTGTCAGTTACTTGCTCATCCATACCGAAAAAATCTGATAGAGTATATGAACCATTTGAGTTATTTCTTGGAACACCAGGTGAGCCGAAAACATCATCATCAGTATTAAACGTATCATCTGCTCCGGGATAACGAGTTGACATTCCCGTGGTGGTTGTTCTTGGATCTGAACCGCCAGCTGAAGGGCGATGACAGGTTCCACAAGCTACTGTTTTAGTAGCAGAAAGTTGTTCATCCCAAAAAAGAACCTTGCCAAGATAAGCCTTTGCTGCAGTAACTTCGTTGCCAGATGGTGCAGATGGTGGTTCTAATGGTGGAAAAGGTCCTGGCAAAATTCCGCCATTAGCTCTTATACCTTGATCTGGAAAGCTTAACGAACTAACCTGACTTCCCTTTTCAGCCCTAACCCAGTAAAAATAAACCTGTCCAGCAGCTGCCGTAGTATCAAAAAAGTAAAAGGAAGAAGTTGTCCCAATATCTATCGCCGTAGAAGGATTGCTATTTGTGCTTCTGAAAATCCGGTAGCTTGTTGCCCCAGGAACAGCATCCCACATTACACCGACCTTTGTTGAATAAGCTCCATCAGTTGCCTTCACACCCGTAGGTGCCAAAAGGCTAGTCTGGCTACTTACCGAGAAAAATTTATTCCCCAAAAGGAAAGCAGAAAGACAACAGAAAACTAAGAAAAAGAAGATTTTCACTCGCTTCATAATTGATAGCCAGAGATTATAGCATAAACAATCAGTTATAAAAAGCCTTCAATGTATTTTAACACCAGCACGCCTTGCCTGCTCTTGAAGCTCCGCAAGTTCTGCTGAGAGACCGATTCGTATTCGCTCCAAGTTTTGTAGCTCAGCTATTAATCTTTCCCTTCTATAATCCGTGTTATCAATTATAACTGGAAGGAAAACCAAACCTCTGAAAGATGTCTGAGCATTTTCTACAACCGATGATACTGCAAAACCATTTGCAAGATTGCGAATATCGGTTGCAGTTGGCACTCCCATAGAATAACTTTGCACCATGCGGACGTTTGGCGGTATGTTTGAAGATATGTTTGAAGAACTATTTACAAAGCTCTTCTTGCCAACTCCAATTAAGAAACTTCCCGCAAGAATTGGTCTTGATAATAAACCTCCTCGATAGTATCCCGTTTCCTCAGACAATGCTCTTCGTAAATAGGTAATTTGGGCATCAAGAGACGCCAAATTTAACCTAATCTCATTGGCTCTTCTCTGAAAATACTCTTCCAGCGAAGACTTTTCCTGGCTTATCCTTTGGGCAAGTTCTGAAGCTTGTCTCTTTTTCTCTTCAGCAATTTTCTCAATTTCCTCAGGCGAAGGCATGTTCTTACTTCGGTATGTTCGCAGATATTCGCTTTCCGCTTCTATTCGCTGCTGACGATATTTTTCAAGATCGAAATTCGTTATTGTTCTTGACTGCTGTCCAAAAATAGGCAAAACAATGAGAAAAAGCGCTAAGAGCCTCATACTTTTCTCCTTTTGAGAGATTTTAACATAATTTGAGGCTCAAAGCGCCGCAAAAATTTGTCTAGAATCCGAAACTAATCCCTATTCGCCCATAGCGACCAAAGGTTCGAAAGCCGTTCTCATAGTATTCTTGGTTGAAAAGATTTTCTACAGTCCCAAAAAGTCGTAAACGAATCCTTTCATTCACGGACGGAAAGCTATACCCAACGGTCAAATCAGCTTTTCGATTTCCATTAAATTCATAAATGTAATTTCTGAAGACCGAATTGCTGAAGATTGGAGCAAGGTAGTTGCTAGTTGCAAGAAAATCGAAATTAACTAGGAAGTTCTTTAATTTCTGAGTTGCGACCAGAGTGAACTGATGCTCTGGAACAGCAAGGGTTCTGATTATTCCGCTTCCTGCTACTTGAGGCTGTCTTTGATCGCTATTTGTGTAGGCGTAAGACATCAATAACGTTGTAAGCTCAGTAATTTTCACATCTGCCGTAAACTCTGCCCCTCTTGAAATACCACCTTTTGTATTAAAGTATCCACCAAAGGGGCGTTGTGTCGAACCGATGTTAGGAACAGGGCTACCAAATCCTATTACCTCTTTTAGAGTCGTGTAGAAGTAAACGGCGGAAAGCTTTGCTCTGCTATCAAAAAGATATTGCTCTAGACCTACGTCAAAGGTGAAAGACCTTTCCGGTTTAAGATATGGATCGCCTAAAGCCGTAAAGCTTTGCGAGAACGAACTGAAAAAGCTTCCGAACCTTTCATAAAGGCTAGGGACTCTGAACCCAGTTCCAGCATGAGCGCGCAGTTTGGTTTTTGTTGCCGAAATGAAATAAGAAGCCGAACCATCAAAAGTATAAGCGTTTGGAGGATCACTTAGTGACAGGTTTTGGTAAGGTGCATTTGTTCGACTAAACTTCGGCTCTTCCAAATTAAAGGTTTGAAACCTAGCACCTAAAGCTACGGTTAATTTTCCTTCGAGAAGCCTAATCAAATCCTGAGCAAACAGAGTATTGCTTGATTGATAAGCCCGAGTAAAGAAATTACCCGTTCCCGTAGGCGTAAAACCATCATTACCATACTTTTCATGCTCGAACTCATAACCAAAGGTAATCTCATGAAACCTATTTGGCGTCCAATCGAGCCTGACTTGTGCAGTCTGAATTAGACCATCAAAAATGGAGGTCGAAGCGCTCTGAAACCCAATTCCAAGAACGCCGTTTTCATTCTTACGAGAAGTTTTGAGCCCATTGTAAAAAGCTTTGAGAAGTAATCTATCCGTAACGACCTGAGTAAAGGAAACTTGAGCATTAAAAAACTTTGATTTCTGCGTGCTGTCTGGATCGTTTGCATCTGGAATAAAATTAGCGTTTCCTCGATTCAGCTGGCTAACAGGTGTTCCATTTTCATACCTTCTTAGCTCAGAGCGAGAAAGCGGAACCGCTTTGATTACGACAGCATTTGTCGGCGGTAAAGGTCCGATGGTATCCGGACTAGAGTTTAACCTAACAAAAGCATCTGAAATGAAAAATTTTGCTGAAAAATTGGTTAGTTTCGTCGGATTGAATTCAAGTCTCGATTGAAAGTTCGTGTTATGGGCATTGTCTTGACCGTCAATTCCGCTTGTGTAAACCGTTCTAGAAGCGCCAAGCCTATAAGCAAATTTTTCGTTTCCGTCACCGAAAACGGAATCAAATCGAGAAAGACCATAACCGCCAAGCATTAATCCAAGTCTTCCGTTTATGCCTGATTCGGGTCTTGAAGTTTGTAAGTCTATTGTTCCTCCTATAGCATTCGTTCCATAAACAGAAGAGCCCGAACCGCGCATAATCTCCACTCTAGAAATATCTGTTAAGGTAAAGTCAGCTAAGAAAGCCGTAGCATCCCCATTAATGGAAGCAGCGTCCCGAAAACGCACGCCATCAATCAAAACGGCTGTATCCTGATTCCTAAGCCCTCGCGTCTTTACGCTAGCAAGTCGTCCAAAACCGCCTAACTGTTGAATGCGAAATCCTGGAACCGTTCTCAGCAAGTCAGCAAGAGAAAATTCTTGTCTATCTCTAATTTGTGACCCATCAATTATGCTTACAGTCTTTGAAACTTCTCCAATAGACTGAAGAGTGTTCGTAGAAACCACAACTACTTCATTTATCTCAAAAGATGCAACTTGACCATTTCTTATCGTTAGAATGCCTGTCTTATCACCGTAGCTTACAAGGTAGCTACCATCGGAAAGCTGCGCCTCGATATTTCCTTCTGCATCAGTTTGAAACTCGAAAACTGCTGTTGCCGATACTAATCTAACTTTTTCGTTGGCAACAGGTTTACCTTTTTCAACTAACCTGATTGTAACCTTCTGAGCAAAAACGCTCACCGACAACGCGAATACAAAAATCATTAACCCTATCTTTCTCTTCATATTTTTTCCTCCCTTTTTCCGCCCGACGCGGAAAAGTTGAAGCTTCGGATCGTAAGGTATCCTGACTTAGGCATTAGGCTTTTTATCAAGCCTGAAGGTACGCCTTCCCACTCTTTTCTGAGCAGTGGCTTTTCTGTCATCTCGACAGAGTACCTTCTTTTCGCCTTCACAGTTGCGCGGGCAGTCGCAGATTTTCACTGCGTTCCCTTAACGATCCGATCATATTTTCACAGATCAAAGTTACTCTCGTTTTTTTACTCACTGGATTTTCATCCAGTAAAACCTTTATGCCAAAAGCATCCTGTAAGTTCTCTTCTGTTAAAACTTGCTTCGGCTCACCTTTCGCTATCATTTCTCCTTTTTTAAGCAAGACAATCTCATCAGCAAACTCAGAAGCAAGATTCAAATCATGAGTCACAATAACTGCACAAGAAAGACTATTTTTACAACGCTCCTTGACTAGCTGAAACAGCGAAATCTGATGTAGCAAATCCAGATTATTTGTTGGCTCATCAAGTATCAGCACAGGCGCTTGTGTGGCAAATGCTCTAGCGAGAACGGCTCTTTGCCGCTCACCCCCAGAAAGCTGATTCATTAGCCTCGCTTCATACCCTGATAAATCGCAAAGCTTCATACACCAAGTAGCTACTTCTAAATCCTCTTCCGTATCGAAACTAAAAGCTGAACTAAATGCATATCTTCCCGAAAGAACAAACTCCTGAACGGTTATCGGAAACCTCGTTTCGCTTTCTTGTGCAACTACTGCTATCCGTCGAGCTATTTCAAGCCTTGAAAATTTTTGTATTGGCTTTGCCTCAAATAAAATTTCTCCTTTTGCGATCGGTAGGCTGCCATTTAAAGCTTTCAAAATAGTACTTTTTCCTGAGCCGTTAGCCCCTAGAAGAAAAACCATCTTCCCAGCCTCAACTGAAAATGAGACTCCCTTTATCACTTCAAAATCATCATAAGCAACGCAAACGTTTCTTACATCAATCATGTTCTTTTAAGAAGATAAATAAACATAGGAGCACCGATAATAGCCGTGATTGCACCTACAGGCAATTCTCTGGGCGCAATAGCAACTCGCGCAATCGTATCAGCAACGACCACAAAAACTGCTCCAGCAAGCATTGAAAATGGCAGAACATAACGATTATCACTGCCTACGGAAAGACGAACTAGATGCGGAACGACTAACCCGACGTAACCAATAGAACCACTCGCAGAAACTGAAACTCCAACCAAAGCCGACGACGTAATAAAAACTAAGAATTTTACTCGATTTACTTCAACACCGAAATCGAAAGCGTCTCTTTCGCCTATCATCATCAGATTCAGTGCTCTAGCCTGCGACACCATAACAAATAAGCCAAGCAAAGCGGCAAACGAAACAACGTAAAGACCTACTTTCGTTCCTTGAGATAAGTCTCCAAGAAGCCAGAAGGTAAAGCTTCTAAGACGAGTCGAATCGAGCAACGTCGTAAGTAGCACAATTATCGAAGACAGCATCGTAGTAACAACTATTCCTGAAAGCGCAAGCCTTTCCACGCTCATACCAGCTTTCGATTTAGCCATCTGATAAACTGCAAAAGTCGCTAGACTAGCCCCCGCAAAAGCAAAGATTGGACGTATTAGTTCCAAATCAACTGATACAACAAAAGAAATAGCCGTGCCTAAGGCTGCACCACTTGAAACACCTAAAAGATAGGGCTCTGCTAAAGGGTTACGTAGTAGTGCCTGCAAACCAGCCCCCGATATGGCAAGACTCGCTCCAACAACCGCCCCAAGCAAAACTCGCGGAATCCGCACATCAAAAAGTATTCTCTCCTCCGTCCGGCTTAAATTCGAAAACCTTAAATTTTCACTCCCAAGCAAAACTGCAAATATAAGAGCGACAAAGAAACTAACTAGCAGCAAAATTCCGAAAATCTGTGGACTAAAAAAAAATGTTTGCCTACTATGTTTCATCACTTTTACTGCTTGCCATGAATCATTTCAGAAACTTGCTCGAGAGCATCAACAATGCGAGGACCAGGCCTTGACAGAACATCTGAATTTATCTTATAGACTCTGCCATTTCTTACGGCATCAGAATTGCTAAAAACCTCGTTCGGCTCGCCGTTATCTGGACTGTCCGGCAGAATTATCACTTCAGGATTCAGCGATAAAGCCGTCTCTTTGCTAACTTTCGGATAAGAATTTTCTATGTTTTCAGTTACAGAAATTCCACCTGCCTTCCTTATTAAATCAGTTATAAAAGAATCCTTACCGACAGTAAATAAAGATTTATCTATCTGAACGAATACTCTCGGTCTACTTAAATCTTTGCTTTTCTCTTCAACTCTTTCTATGCGTTTTCTCAACTGCTCAACTAAACTCTGCGCCTCATTATCTCTTTCAACTATCTTTCCTATAACTTCTATATTTTCCAAAATTTTTTCAATGCTACTAGGATTGGTCACAAAAACACTTATCCCTTTTTGCTCTAAAAGTCTCACAAAACCTTCAAGCTGAGATGCAGTCGACACAAAAACTACATCTGGCTTTAAGGAAATAATTCTCTCTAGGCTTGGTCTTATAGTATCTCCAACCTTCTCAATCTCTCTTGCTGGTTCCGGAAAATCACAATAAGTAGTTACGCCGACAAGCTTATCTTCAGCCTTAACTGCAAAAATTATTTCCGTAAGGCTCGGAGCAAGCGAGACAACCCTCTCAACCCTTTTAGGTAGCTTTACTTGCCTTCCAAGATCGTCAACAAAAATATCGAACTCTGATACCGACCGATGCGCTTGCTCGCAGCTCAGCAGCAAAAGAAAAACCAAAAATAGTAAGTAAACCGACCTTTTAAGCATCACTTTAGCCAATCAAAACAAAAAGGCTCTATTCCTCTTTTTTCGCCTGCCTCAAAGCAAGCAGGCAAAAAGAATAGAGCCTTCAAAAACTCATTCTCTTCAGCCCGCATGCCTTGACGCGAGGCATTCAACGGGTTACCCTTTCAGGCAGGTCTCCGGGCTTCGGACTCTAACAAAAAGTCACCTCACCGTGGCGCGACCGCGTGGGACTTTCACCCATCTTCCCTATTCTCCGCTAACCAGTCCCAATAAGGAACTACTGAAAGCGGCACCTGAAAGGTCAAAATTTCAAGCACCAAGCAAAAATTTGAAAACAAGAAAGTTAATTTGTCAAGTCTCGTGATTTTCCAAACATGTTCTCTTGAAATTGTAAAAACAAATACTATGATAGTTGTGTGAGGTAGCTTGCTTTGATAGGACATCTTCGTCAGGGTTTGGAAAAACTGTGCTTATGAAAAAGTAAGTTCTTAAGAGATTAACAAAGAAATGTCTTGAGAGATTATTTGAAATACCACAGAAAATCGAAGCCACTTCGTCATTCTCAGAAGAGGGCTTGGTTTGATCCTTGGTCAAGCCGCAAGGTCAGATTGAAAAGAGTTGAAGCTTTCAAAAAGAGCTACCGTTTGTGCGAATGCCGAGAGGTATGTCCCTATGTTTTTTTGAGAAGTTTGTTCTTTTAGGAGCGTAAAAGGCACTTTGTAATACTTAAAAATCTAGGCAGAAAATGAGTGACATTGATATCATCTTCTCAGTTCTCTTTTTTATCCTCGGAGCAATAATCGGCAGTTTCCTTAACGTCGTAATACACAGAGTTCCAAGAAAAGAATCAACATTGCCCAAATCTCACTGCCCTGAATGTAAAACCCCAATCAAACCCTATGACAACGTCCCAATTCTTAGTTGGTTGCTTCTAAAGGGAAAATGCCGCTACTGCAAAAAGCAGATTCCGATAAGATATCCTTTCGTAGAAATCCTAACGGCTCTACTTTTCACCATTTCTTTTTGGAAGATAGGTTTTAACCTATTTCTTCCTGTAGCGCTCTTGTTTATAGCTGCTACTATCGCTTTGATTTTCATTGATGCTGAACACATGCTGCTACCGAATGTTATTACTTACCCGATGCTTTTCTTTGCCTTAGTTAGTAGAATAACTTTTGCTCTAATTTTCGAGAAGAGCTTTTTCAGCGATCTAAATCATTTCCCATCAACGCTGATGAAAGATTATCCAATATGGTTAGCTTCTTTGACATCAGCAATTTTTGGTGCTTTTGTTGGAGGAGGATTCTTATGGGTTGTAGGCAAGATTTGGGAAATTTTACGGAAAATGGAGGCAATGGGACTAGGCGATGTTAAAATGATGGCTGCAGTAGGAGCTCTTCTAGGATGGCAACTTACTCTGCTAGCAATCTTTATTGGTGCATTTACGGGCGCGCTCGTAGGCATTTTCGTTGCTCAAAAACACGGAACTTTGCAAGCCAAAATACCCTTTGGGGTTTTTCTTGGTTTTGGTTCTATAGTTTCGCTTCTTTTCGGAGAAGAAATTATAAAAATCTACCTAAAATTAGCTATGCCTTAAGCTTTTCTCAAAACATTCTTTTGAGCAATAAAAATTTTCCATGTTCAAGCAAAGAGCCTGAGACGACAAAATCCACTTCTGACAAACAACACAACAAACCATCTTTCTAGACTTTTGCTTCTTTCTTTTCGGCAACAACAGAACCTGAAAAATCTTTAGGAAAAAGTTTATCTGATGTCTATAGCGAAAAACCAGGACGGCTAATAATATAAAAGAAAAAATGAGAAGAATAAACAAGCATTTCATCTAAAATTGACTTTCTAGTTCCTTTATTGCCGCATTTTGAGGGTTGACCTTTTTAAGCCTGTCTAGATAGGGCTTTGCTTGCTCTTGTTTGTTTTGAGCTATCAAGGCCCTTATTAGATTTTCAAGGCTTCTTTCGTGGTTTGGATTCATCTGAAGAGCTTTTTTCAATTCTAATATGGCTTTTTCGTAATCAGGTGGCTCTGCCCAAAGATACGTCAAGGCTATGCTGCTTTGTATGTCTGTGTCCTGTGGTTTTATTGAAAGTGCTTGCTGATAAGCCTTGCGCGCACGCTCATATTGCTGTGAATCCTTATTTATCTGTCCTAGATCGAGACTTACATCTCCAATCGCTACCTGCGTTTCAAAATCCTTCGGATTAAGACTCGCAGCGCGCTCCAGCAGTCTTACCACATCCTTAAGATATTTGGTCTCCTGTTCAATTAGAGAATAACGGTAAAGAGCTATTCCCAAACCTTTCTGAAAGTTAAAATCATTGGGCCTTCTGTCGGCTTCTTCTATTCTTGCCATTATTTCTTCATCACTTATGGAAGGAGATTTCTGGGAGGATCTAAGTCTTTCATTCTCTTTACGCAGCTGCTCTATCTCTTTGCGATTAAGCGCACTTGCGAGCATGAACCCACCAATAAAGCTTACTATGACGGCTATAACCGAAATTAAGGTTAGCGATTTATTCATCTAAATTTAGAGTTTATCAAAGAAAAATATTAAAGAGAAAATAGGACAGAAAGCTGATCAAAGAAATGCCTTCTGTCCGAAAACTTCATTAAGCAAACGACCCGTTTATATCCTTTTCAGGTAAGATAAAAGGCAGGTCTTCAGCTCTTCGACGCGGAAGTGGATCCGTAGCGCGACGGCGCGGTGGACTATTTGGACGCCTACGATCGATGCTTCCAGGAGGTAAGCCTTTCCCATGAACGGCTTCCGTCAAAATCCTGGTAATCTCTTGTGATAAAGTTCTGTGCTCCATCGCAGCTCGACGACGTAAAGACTCTTTTAGCTCCACTGGAACATAGGCTCCAATGAACACACCTTTTCTATTAACCATATACCCTACTCCTTAATTGAATTTTCTGAAAAGGGGCAAGTCCGTAAGCCGAATTCTGTTACCGTTTTCTTAAGAAAACGGCGGCAATCATTCATCTAGGCGATTCGTCGCCGAATCGCTCTAGCGACCTACCCGAAAGCGTCTCTCGAAAAAATCGAGATTCGAGCGGACACACTCTCAAAACGCTTTCCTATTTGGTCTTGCACCGCGAGGAGTTTGCCTAGCCGCACCTGTTACCAGATGCGCTGGTACGCTCTTACCGCACCGTTTCACCCATCACCCGCACTCTTTCCCTTCAAAGGAAAGAGCCGCTGGCTGGTCTGCTCTCTGTTGCACTTGTCGTCACCGGTTTTCAAATACCGATGCCCGGGCGTTACCCGGCTCGCTGTCCTACGGTGTTCGGACTTTCCTCTCCTGAAAGCCTCCAAAAGAGACTTTCAGCAGCGATTGCCCAACTTGCCCCTTTTCAAGTTTCGTTCACCTTATTCAAAATTATTAAACGCCGAAAATTTCCGTTTTTTTTGTAAAAATTTTTTCAGTTAATTTTCAACCTCTATTATATCACCTTCTTTAAGGGCTGGATCAGCTTCTTTGCCATTTCTAATAGCCCTCAAATCATATTCCATTGATTCAAGTTTTCCGTCGGCATTCTTGCGACGAACAATAACCTTTCGGATCGAAGACTTCTTAAGACCACCACTTGCTGCTATTGCTTGAGTCAAAGTTATACCATCGTGAAATTCCTTCTGACCCGGAGAAAGTATTTCTCCGGTGATGTAGTAAAACTTCTTCTGCTGTGGCTTATTTTCAACTTCTTCTCCAACGACCCTTACGACGTCGCCTGGATAAACCAAAGTGTCTAGTTTCTCAAATCCTACAATCAGTTTTTCACCTAAGCGCAAAATCTCTATCTTCTTGGCGGTTTGATGCGGTATGGCTTCTGAAAGAACAACGTAAAGCGGCACAGCATCACGCCTTAAAACCTTAATACCTTGATTTTCTACCAACCCCAAAACTGTTATCTTGTGACTCTCATATTCTTTCACCTTCACCAAAACTTGCGTGTATTGCGTTCTTTCACGCAGTAAATCTTCGATCTCCTCGACTGTAAGTCCTTCGACTTTAATAGCTTCCCCACTAGCGAGTGGATATTCAATGGTTCCATCTTCAGAGACTCTAACTTTCGTACTTAATCCTTGCATTCTTACCTCCAAAACGTCTCCAGCCCCAACACTATAAGTCTCAGTAGGACTTTTAACGATTCTATTTTTCCGCTCTACTACTTCCAAAGTTCTACTAGCAAGCGTTGTTTCTGTTTTTTGATTAACTTCAGCTTTTGGATTTGGAAAAAAAGGCAGATTCCTCGTATCTTGCCCAAATGCAGATAACGAAAAAATAAAGACAAAAAAGGTTAAACGCATAAGCCTTCTGCTCTAAAAAGATAGTTAAGAGAACAATTTTTCCGAAAAATTTTTCTTAAGACTTACCTTTTGGGAAAAACTCTGAGGGGAAAAGATGCCGCCAATTTTGAGTAAATTTCCGATGGACAATCTCTTCAGCTTCATCAGCACTTTTTGCTTGAAGAACCTTTCTTGCTACCTCATAAGCTTCTTCATAGGCTATGTTGGAGATAAAGTGCCGGATTCTAGCAATCGAGTTTACATTCATGCTTAATCTCGTTGCACCCAAGCCTACTAAAATTGGCACATAAACAGGAGATCCAGCCATCTCCCCACAAACAACCACTTCTTTCTCCGTTTCCTCAGCCTTCCTTAGAACTATATCAATTGCACGAATCACAGCTGGGTGAAGTGTTCTAAACCAATCTGATACTGATTCATTATCTCTATCTACTGCTAAAATATATTGCACTAGATCGTTAGTACCCAAATTTACAAAGTCAACCTCTGCCAGGAATTCCTCTATCATGAAAACCGCAGAAGGAACTTCTACCATAATGCCTAAACGTAGCTCGCCAACTCGAACTTTCCGATCAACTAGTTTTTCTCTTTCCTCGCGTAAAATTTTCTTTGCCTTAAGAATTTCAGAAATGTCAGAAATCATTGGAAGAACAACATCAATACTTCTAGCCGCAGAAGCTCTTAAAAGCGCCCTGATCTGCTTTCTAAACTCACGCTCATAAGTAAGACCGAGCCTTATTGCTCTCAAACCTAATGCAGGATTTCTTTCATGAAATTGCTCACTAAACCCTTCAGCGTTCAGATCGAAGGTTCTAATTTTTACCCTATCCTCACCGACCGATTCAACTATTTTTTTATAAACTTCAAATTGCTCAAGCTCGCTAGGAAAACCCTTTCTCTGGTTAAAAAGAAACTCAGAGCGATAAAGCCCAACACCTTTTGCACCTAATTTTTTCGCATTTTCATAAGTTTCTACAAAGTCAAGATTTACCAAAATCTCTATAACCTTACCGTCTAAAGTCTTGGTTTCATTTCCCTGAAATTCCGAAAAGGAAAAACTTTTTTTCTCTACGCGCTCGGAAAATGTCTTAATAGTCTCTTCGGACGGGAAAAGGATTACTTCTCCATCGTACCCGTTAACAACTGCAGTTTCACCTCCAACGACAAGCCGCGAAAAGCCTTGAAGTCCCGTAACGGCAGGAATGCCCAGCTCTCTAGCTATTATAAAAGCGTGCGAAGTCCACCCACCACTTTCCGAAATTACTCCTTTTACCAATCCTTTTTTACCAAACTCGACAATAACAGAAGGTTTTAGCTCATCAATAACCAAAATGGTGTCTTCACTGATCTGTGTCAATAAGTGTGCGCTTCTATTAAGTATGGAGAGAATCCTATCTGAAACGTCCTCAACATCAATATATTTTTCCCTTATTGCCTCATCCTGAATTTCTTTGTAAAGTATTATGTATCTGTTAGCTATTTCTCGAATTGCCAGTTCAGCACTTGTGCCTTCCGAAATTTTCGATTCAATCTTTTCAATAAATTCTCTATCTTCGAGAATAAAGATTTGAGCTTCGAAAATCCCACGCTGCACCGACGAAGATTCACGCGAAACTAACTTTCTTAACTGACGCTTTGCAAGTCTTACGGCAGCCCTAAACCTTCTTAGTTCTTTACTCTTTCCGCCTTCAGAGAGTCTGGTTTGATAGAATCTTCTTCTACTTTGCAACCGAACTATCTTGCCTATGCCTATCCCGCGAGATACTGCTTTTCCTTTGAAACAAAGATCTATCCTGTTATATTGCCAAATCAAACGGCTCATCAAAGGTCTATATTGATTCCTCCACCACTTTGATTAGGGAAGAAAGGTTTTAAAAGTCCTGCAAAAGCAGCAAGATTTCTTGTTTGAATCAGTATCTCACCAGGTCCGGTAAATTCCGCTACCAGACCTTCTCCGCTTAGAAAGCTACGGAAAAAGCCTTTTGCAGCCTTACGAAGTTCATAAGGGATATGAGCTTCCCAAGCCACTAGATGTCCTGTGTCAACTAAGTATCTTTCTCCAGGACGCAACGTTTTGCGATGAATAGCTCCGAAAGAGGATACTAGAAGAAGCCCCGTGCCAGTAACTTCAAGAACAAACAAACCCTCGCCTCCTAAAAAGCTCTTAACTCCGCCAAATTTAGTTTCTACTTGAAGACTGACGTCTCCGGCTAAATATGAGCTTGATTGGACAAGGAACCTCTGATTTTGCATCTCAATTCCTACTACGTCGCCGGGTGCACCGGGAGCAAGAGTAACCTCACCATAACCACCTTTAGCCGTAAACGTCGAAACAAAAGCTGACTCGCCTCCCACAACTCGTTTCAAGGCTCCGAAAATACCACCCTTCATCTGCGATTGAAGCTCCACATTTGCAGACATTGAAACCATCGCACCAGCTTCAGCAAGTATTGATTGCTCGGGTTCTAGCCTCACAACAGCAAGAGCAAATGCGCCAGGGTGATGAACCTCCCAAGTATAACCTCTTCCTCTTCCACGACCATCCTCATCTAAACGAAAACTTTGTCCTGATTGCTCTGCGTAACTACCCGAAGGTTGAGTCTGACTTTGACCATGACCAGTTCCCCGAAACGCTTCCGCACCTACAGTCCCATAACCCGGATTTTGCGGCATTGCCTGCACAAGATAGCCACAAGTTCCGCAAAACTTCGCATTCGGCAAAACCTCTGCTCCGCATCTTAAACACTTCATAATCTGGACTCCTAAGAAAAAATCTTCTCCCAAAATTCTACCAAAAATAAATTACTTTGAGAAAGAACCTTTCAGTTTCTAAGCCTCTCCGTATTTTGAAAAAACATGTTGACAAAGTTAAAACATTTTTTATAAAGTATCATATAGTTATAAAGTCATAACGGCGACTTAGCCCTTCCCAAAATAAAGCTAAAAAAAGGAGAACAAAGAAAATGAATAGTAGGAAGATTGTTTTTAGCACATTTGCATTGGTAGCGTTGATTAGCCTAGCGATAGTATTTTCTTTGCTAAGCAAAGACACAGTCATTGCCGCTGGCAATATATCAGGAAGAGTATTTTTAGATTACAATTCCAACGGGTTATACGATACTTCGATCGGTTTAACCTCGATCGACAGAGGTGTTGGAGGAGTAACCGTAGAGGTTTATGATTCTAGTGGAACTCTTCGAGGCTCCGCCATTACAGCCTCTGATGGAACTTATTCTATTTCAGCCACTGGCGTAGGTCCCTATAGAGTAGAATTTAAAGCAATACCTATCGGTTACCAGCCCGGACCAAGAAGTAGAAGTTCCGTAGGCGGTGGAAGCTCTTCTAATGCAGGCTCAACCGTCCAATTTGTGCCAGATGGCAACACATCAAACGTAAATCTCGCTTTAGTAAGACCAGAGGATTATTGTCAGGACTTACCGACTCTAGTAACTCCCAGACTACTAGAAGGTGCATCAAATGGAGCATATCGAAATTCTAGTTTGCTGATAGACTTTCCTTACAACGCCGGGACAATTTACACTGATACCAACATCTCGAATTACGACAACCCCACAACTCGTAGCTTAACCGTTCGTTTTCAACAGATAGGAACAGTTCTATCAATGGCTTACTCAAAACGTCGAAATCGCTTATATGTTGCCTCTTATTTTAAAAGGCATGCAGGATTTGGCCCTGGTGCTGATGGAGTGTTGAACAATGCCGACGATCCAGGAGCAATATATGTAATAAATCCATCCAACAATACTGTAACCAACGTCTTTACCGTTCCAAATGCAACCCTTAATAGACACGACGTAAACAACTATGGAGATGATAACCTAGACCTCGGCTGGGATGCCGTCGGAAAAACAAGTTTAGGTGGTATAGCTCTTTCGGACGACGAAGCATCTCTTTTCGTAGTAAATCTTGAAAATCGCAGGCTTTATAGACTTGACGCCGTGTCCGGAACAAATCAAGGAAGTGTCGATCTTACCTCGGTTACTTTACCAACGCCTGGAGGAACTTCTTCAAACTGTAACAATAATGACGAACGCCCATTCGCTCTTAGATTCTATAGAGGAAACTTATACGTCGGCTATGTATGCTCGGCAGAAACCTCTCAGAACGCTTCAGATTTATTTGCATACATTTTTCAAGTCAACCCTATTTCGTTAACGATCTCTAGTGCGCCCACGTTCCAGTTTCGGTTAAACTACCCTAGAAGAAATGCTGACCCAGGCTGGCCAGCTGCGTGGCGTCCGTGGCGAACAACCATCAGTAGCGACTTCGCCTATCCACAACCTATGTTCACAGACATAGAATTTCAAGACGATAATCTAATAATAGGACTTCGTGATAGAGCAGGAGATCAAGCAATGGACGAGGGTCCAAACGCCAAAAGAACCGCTGGTGACACGCTAAGAGCTTGCGGAAGCTTTGGTGCATGGACCTTAGAAAGCAACGGAAGGTGCGGTGGAACTGGAAACGCTCCTCAGGGCACTAATCAAGGACCTGGTGGAGGAGAATTTTATTACCAAGACGATTTCGTTCTCTACCATGATGAAGTTTCTTGGGGAACGTTTTTACAAATTCCAGGAAGGCGTCACCTGCTCAATACTCTTCTAGATCCAATAGATTCTAACATATTTCCTGGTGGAACTTTCGATGGTGGGTTAAGATGGTTCAACAACTCAACGGGAGCAAGCGACAGAGCATATCGAATTTATAATGGCGGCGGAACACCTGATTTCGGTAAAGTCAACGGTTTAGGCGACGTAGTTGCCATGTGCGCTCCAGCTCCTATCGAGATTGGAAATAGAGTCTGGCGCGACAACGGTGATGGAATTCAGCAACCAACAGAGCCCCCCATTGCCGGCGTAACTGTTAGACTTTACGATTCCGCAGGAAATTTAATCGCTACTGCTGTCACTGACTCAAATGGCGAATTTTATTTTTCATCTGCTCCCGGCACGAACACTCCTAACGCCATCTACGGACTAAATCTACAACCCAATACCCAATATCAAATCCGCTTTGACAATCCTGCAAACTACGCTTCAGGCGGTCCTCTTCACAACTTCATTCTGACACAATCAAACGCAGGAGGAAACAGCTCAATAGACTCAAATGCCACCTATGTAACTAACCCAGCGGGCTCTCCTGCAGGCACTTGGCCTGTGATCACTTTCACAACAGGAGACTACGGACATAATAACCATACTTTTGACACTGGTTTCAGGCTCAATCCGACAGCTGACTCGGTTAATGTTGGTGGGCGTGTGCTTGATTCACGAGGAAGAGGTATCGGGAATGTTTTCGTCTCACTGATAGAGCAAAATGGAAACATAAGAATGACTCGAACAAACTTCTTCGGTTATTATGTTTTTCCAGAAGTTGAGGTAGGGCAAGTCATCACAGTTAGCGTTTCATCTAAAAGACATAGCTTCGCTCAGCCAAATAGAGTGATCAACCTCACACATGAAATGATGAATATAAACTTCATAGCTGAGGATCCATTCACTAGTAAAGAAGAAGGCTTTTACTCAATCCGAAAAAATAGTAGGCACAATAGTAGGCATACGAGAAATTTGTAGATTTTTTGTGATGTTGAAAAAGTAGTTGTGCTGAGTTAGTGTGGCATTTAGCTTCGGCATAATACGTCGGTAGAGACTTGTTTCGGGTGTAAATACTCGGAAACAGCTCGCAATTAAATTAAGTAGTACGGGCTCAGATGAGCCCGTATTTTTTACCAGCAAACTTATCTTCTACGTTTTGGAAAGACGCAAAAGCTTTTCAAAATGTTTCTATGCAACCTAAAGTCTGGAAACGAATTTTTTCTAAACAAGTCGCCGACTGTAAGGTTTTCAAAGTTTTTGAGAGAGTGGTAAAGAGCGACGATAAGCAAATTGAAGTTTACGTAGTGGAAAATCCCGACTGGGTTAATGTGATAGCCCTAACCGAGAATAACAATCTAGTTTTGATAGAACAATTCCGCTATGGCCTAGAAGAGGTCATTTTAGAGCTACCAGGTGGCTTGATTGACCAAGGCGAACAGCCAGAGCAAGCTGCTCGTCGGGAACTGCTTGAAGAAACAGGTTTTTCAGCAGAAAAATGGTTTTTACTTGGAGTATCAAATCCTAATCCCGCTATTCAAAACAATAAGATCTACCACTTTCTAGCTGTAAATGCCCGAAAAACCGAAAATCCTAGATTTGATGAAAACGAATACGTAAAAACAAAGCTAATTCCTTTCGAGAAAGTTCTTAAGTTAATTCAAGAAGGAAAAATTACCCACTCTTTAGTCATTGCTGCTATCTACTTCTTCATTACTAGCGACTTTGCTAGCAAAGATGCCATTCATCAGAAAGTTTGATAAAATTTCGCTTTATGAAGGTAAGTCTTCTTAAACTTGCACACGCAAGAAGCGGAGATAAAGGCGATACGGTCAACATAGGCCTAATAGCGCTTAAGGATGAGTTTTTTCCTATACTAACTAGAGAAGTGACTGCAGAAAGAGTCAAGACTCACTTTGGTGAAATGGTTAAAGGCCAGGTAGAAAGATACGAACTTCCAAATTTGAAAGCTTTGAACTTTCTTCTGCACAAAGCTTTAGGCGGTGGAGGAACTTTAAGTCTTATGACCGACGCTCAAGGTAAAACTTTTTCAACTGCACTTTTGAGAATGCAGATAGAAATTTCAGAACAAGAAGCTAAGTCGCTAGGATTGGTTTAACCATGTCTGAAGTAATTTACAAAATCGAAAGCGATATAGCAAGAATAACACTAAATAAACCTGAAAAAAGAAATGCTTTGAATGAAAAGATAATCGAACAACTAAAAGCATCTTTAATAAAAGCTGAAACTGACGGTGCGAAAGCTGTCGTGCTTTCAGGTGCTGGTAAAGATTTCTGTTCAGGTGCCGACTTATCATCCCTTCAGAAAATTTCTGAAAGCGATGTTATTGAAAATCTAGCAGATGCAGAAAACCTTATGGAACTTTTTCTCCTGATGAGGCGCCTAAAATTGCCAATTATTGCGGCTGTGCGAGGGAGAGCTCTTGCTGGTGGCTGTGGTCTTGCAACTGCTTGCGACATTGTTCTTGCAGCTAGATCAGCCCGTTTCGGGTATCCCGAAGTTAAAATAGGTTTCGTTCCCGCGATGGTTACTACCATCTTAAGAAGAAATCTTTCGGAGAAAAAAGCCTTTGAACTGATTACTCAAGGATTTGAATTTTCCGCTGAAGAAGCAAAGCAAATAGGACTCGTAAACGAAGTATTTGACGACGAAAAATTTGATGAGGAGGTTACTCGTTACGTCTCGATTTACAAAAACATTTCCCAATCGGCAGTTTCTCTTACAAAGAAACTTCTTTATCAAATTGACGGATTAAGTTTTGAGGCTTCTATGCAGATTGGAGCTGAAGTAAACACAATCGCAAGATTCACAGAAGATTGCCGAAAAGGAATTCAAAAGTTTCTTTCCAAGTAAACTAGTTTTCCTTTCTCCAATCAGGTAGGCCCAAATTTTTGCTTTCTAACTTTTTCACGTAAATAGAGGCACCTTCCACTCTAGTAACCACAACCTTTTCTCCTTCTTTAAGTGGCTCTTCTCCTTCTTCAGGAAATGCAGTCCACACAGAGCCATAAACTTTAACAGCGCCCTCGTTCAAGGCTCCTTTGCTCGATTCCGTCACCACACCAACTTTTCCTTCTACTCCAATCCTCAGCTGTTTACTTTCTTTACTCAATAAAAATCCAGAAAAAATATGCCGCGAAAAAATCGTTAAAGCAGCCGACACTATGAGAAAGACCGCAAATTGTGCAATATAACCGAAGCCAAAATAACTAACTAGCCCTGCAAGCAAAGCTCCTATTCCGAACCAAAAAAGCACGAAGCCAAAAGTAAAAATCTCAGCCAGCATTAGAATAATCCCAATTATTACCCAAATAATCCAAACGTATTCCATTTCAAACTCCTAAAAAGCTCTAATACATAGTTTTGTTATCTCTTGCTCCTTGTGATAATCTAATACAATTGAAGCACTATTCAATTTGAAAATCAAATTTTTCTAGCTAGAAGCGCTGGGGTGGCGGAACAGGTAGACGCACAGGACTTAAAATCCTGTGGAGCTATGCTCCGTGCGGGTTCGAGTCCCGCCCTCAGCACCAACTATAAAAAATCATGGGATAAGAATGCAAAAAACCTTGCTCCTTAAGCTAAAGAAAGTCTTTCTTGCAATAGTAATTCTTTTCTCTCTCTTGAAATCCCAAACACCAGAAAACCCCTATACTCTCCCTGCTGGAACTGTAATTCAAGCTAGGATGGATAACGGCATCGGCTCAGAATTCTCTTCTGTAAATGACACGTTCACGCTTACGGTCTCACAGCCTATTTTATTTAATCAGATAGAAGTCTTGCCTGAAGGAGCAGTGATCGAAGGTAGAATTACAAAAGTAAAAAGAGCTTCCTTAGGAAATAAAAATGGACAACTCAATGTTGAAATTGAAACACTCAAGCTACCCAATGGCTATCGGCGTCAATTAAAAGCTAGAATAGTTGACTTTCCAGAGTCAAAATCTGATCCTACGCGAACCATTTTATTTTCTACTATAGGAGCGTCTATAGGTGCAGTAACTGGTGGCTTGCTTGGACAAGGCAAATACGCATTGATAGCATCAGGTATAGGAGCAGTCGCAGGAGCAAGCGTAGCCTTAGTCCAAAAGGGTGAGGATGTCCTTATTAAATCCGGAGAAATTTTGAAATTGCGTCTTGAACAAGACCTCGTGCTTCCAAGCCAAGATTTCTAGATGCCTTGAACAAGTGTTAAAATGTAATTCTAGAATTTAGATGGAGGTCTCGTATGTCAGACTTTGAATCAGGTATTGAGAAAAGACAACAACAAAGCATTGTGCCAATCAATCCTTCTGAAAAAAAGGATGACGAGTTTTTAGGCGAATGGAATTGGGAAGAATACCAACAAAAAATTCAAGAAGGTGCGATGAAAGCTAAAGAATACATTAACGAAAAACTCGAGCAAGTTAATGAGAAATTCAAAGAGATTTCAAGCAAAGACCCAGCCGAGCTTATTGAAGATGCTAAGGAGTTTGCAAGAAAAAAACCTGGCCAAGCCATTTTAATCTCAGCGGCAGTTGGACTGGTGCTTGGACTAATCTTAAGAGGAAGAAAATAAGATCGAAAAATGATGAGCCAAAAATCTCTTCAAGAACTCTACGCTCCTGAAAGCATCTGCTTTGGCTGTGGCGTTAAAAACGAAAAAGGCTTGAGGATTCGTAGTTTTCCAACAGAAAATGGAGAAGTTGTTGCCGAATGGACAGCTCAACCGCATCACCAAGCTTTTCCCGGAATGCTCAACGGTGGAATCATTGGAGCGCTTCTGGACTGTCATTCAAACTGGACTGCTGCATATTACTTGATGAAAAAAGCTGGTAAAGAAAAGCCTGATTGCACTGTTACTGCAAGCTATTCGGTAAAACTACTGCGACCAACTCCCTCGGATTCAACAATTCACCTAAAGGCTCGCGTCGTAGAAGCTGAAGATGATAGAGCCACGGTTGAGGCAGAGCTTATTGCAAACGAAAAGGTTTGTGCGACTTGCCGAGGAGTTTTCGTGATTGTTAAACCAGGTCATCCAGCTTATCATCGTTGGTGAATGGAAGAGAAGATACGCAAGCTTTTTCCTGCTTTAGAAAAATACGTTTATCTAAATAGTGCGGCTGTCTCTCCATTACCTATAACTACGGTTGAAGCTGTTTTGTCGCAACTTAAAGATGTGTCCGAAAACGGTGTCCTCAATTATCCAAAGTGGATAGAAACTAAAGAGCGAGCTAGAAAACTACTCGCCGAGATGCTTTCCGCTCGTCCAGATCAGATCGCATTTACCAGAAACACCTCTGACGGTTTTTCCATTGTAGCAAACGGACTTGACTGGTCTAAAGATGACAATATCGTTGTTTTTGCCGGCGAATTTCCTTCTAACTTTTACCCATGGAGAATGATTCATGAGCGCTTTGGGGTCGAACTTAGAATATCTCATAACAAAAACGCAAGAGTTGACATAGAAGAATTTATAAGCTTGATAGACAAAAAAACCAAGATCGCCTCGATAAGTGTAGTTCAATTTGACACTGGTTTTCGAGCCAATTTAGAAAAAATTAGCAACGTCATCAAAAAAACTAAAGCTCTTTTTGCGGTTGACATAATTCAAGGTTTCGGCGCGATAGAGTTAAACTTGACTGAAATCTCGATAGATATTGCATCAGGAGCTTCTCATAAATGGCTATGCGCACCCGAAGGGTGTGGCATTCTATATCTTTCCGATCGAGCAAGACAGATGATAAAACCTTCCTTAGTAGGCTGGATAAGTGTCGAAGAACCCTGGGATTTTAATGATCGTAGTCAATCTTGGAAGCAAAATACGCTAGTTTTAGAATCAGGAACCGGTTGCACAAGCCTCTTCTACGGACTCGAACAAAGCCTTAAAATCATAAAAGAAATCGGAGTAAAAAGAATAGAAAAATACCTCGAAAACTTGACCGATTTTCTCTGTGAGAAAGCAAAGGAAAAAGGCTACAAAGTTTATAGCTCCCGACGAAAAGGCGAAAAGTCGCAAATAGTAGCAATATGCCCTAAAAACGGCTCGAGTGCCCAAGAAATCACAAAATCTTTAGAGAAGAAAAACATAATCATTTCTGCAAGAAACAATTTGTTACGCATCTCACCTCATTTTTTCAACAACGAAGATGACATTGAAATTCTAGTTGATCATTTGCCTTAAGGCACATCGTAAAGTGGAACAGGCAAATCTGAGCTTATGCCAAATTGAATTGCGCTAAAGCTATTGTTAGAGCTGTTCAAACGATACCAAAACCCGGCCCGCCAAACTGCAATATCATCTCTACCGTCTCCATCGTAATCGCCGACAACAGGCTTGTCAGCATTCGATCCGAACTGAATAACCGCAAGAGAGTTATTTGAGCTGTTTATACGATACCATCTGCCTTCTGATTCTCGAAAAACCGATATATCGGCTTTGCCGTCTCCGTCAAAATCACCTTGAGCTGGAATGTCCGAGCTACTGCCAAATTGAATCGCAGTAAAGGAATTGCTTTGACTACTTAGAATATACCAAGTTCCCGTTGACTTTCTGAAAACTGCTATATCTGTCCTTCCATCACCATTGTAATCGCCAGCAACTGGTATATCTGTAGAAATTCCGAATTGCTGAACTCTAAAAGACCCATCTCTTGAATTTCTGATATACCATACACCTTCAGACGGGCGAAAGACTGCTACGTCTGCCCGAGCATCGCCATCGAAGTCTGCTTGAGTCGGAATGTCTCCCGCACTTCCCCATTGGACTGAAAAGAAGATGTTTCCATTGCTTCCAAGAATATAAAAAGTGCCCGCAGAAGGACGAAAAACTGCTATATCAGTCTTATAATCTCCATCAAAGTCCTCAGGCGTGGGAATATCGCCATCCGCACCGAATTGAACTGCTCGAAACGAGTTATTAGAGCTGTTAAGAATATACCAAACGCCCTCTGATGGACGAAAAACCGCAGTATCAGTGCGAGCATCACCGTCGAAATCCGCCGAAGCATTAGCCCGAATGATCTTATCAACCGTTCCGCCAAGCCCGACTACATAGATTTCACCGTCATCGTCCTCTCCAAAGGATGATATATTTCTGGGTGTGTCTATTATTGGAGTCGAATTACCACCGATCCATATTTCACCGGTGCAATAATCTCCATAAATGTAAGTCCCGCTAGCAAAAGTGCGTCTGATGCCTCTGTAAACATACCCACCGGTTACCGAACACCTGCCGTTTGAATGGTTGTATTCATAAATTGGTGGAGTGTGATTGATGGGATTTGAGCCGCCTGCACACAATTGCGGATCGAGACCTGTACATTGAGAGCCTTCATAGACTCGCCAACCGTAGTTTCTGCCAATCAAAATTATGTCTATTTCCTCGATCGCATTTTGTCCAACGTCACCTGCCCATAGTTGTCCCGTTGCCCGATCAAAAGACCATCGCCAAGGATTTCTCAATCCTATCGCATAAATTTCATCAGCTCCGGGCGTAGGTCCGGCATAGGGGTTATCTGGCGGGATTGTATAAGGCGGATCGGATGGAGATTCCGACACACTAGGCGCAATTCTTAACATTTTACCTAAAAGCTCATTGATATTCTGCGACCTTGCCTGTGGATCATTAGCTGATCCACCGTCGCCCATACCAATATAAAGATAACCATCTGGTCCAAAATCAATCATCCCGCCGTTATGATTCGAATAAGGCTGAGGAATAGTAATTATGATCCTTTCGCTATTCGGATCACCTATGGTATTGTTATTTATCGCTTTGAATCGAGAAACTATTGTAGCACCGTCACTGGCACGAGTGTAATTAACAAAAAAATAGCCATTCGTTGAAAACTGAGGATGAAAGGCAAGTCCTAGAAGCCCTCTCTCGGTTCCCGTTTGACTTACTTTGCTTGTTATATTCAAAAAGTCGCTTATAGTTCTACTCCCCGGCTCAACCACTTTTATTATCCCTCTTTGCTGAACTACGAAAAGCCTACCGGTTCCGTCTTTTGCTGTTGTTATGTAAACTGGCGAACTTAAACCAGATAGAAAGGGTTGAAGTCTAATCTGCTGAGCTTCGACACCGATTAAAAACACAGTAAAAGAAACAAAAATGCTTAACGATCTCATAATAATCTTCCTCGATTAGTTAAAGTGAGCATGATCACTACATTTTATACCCCACTTCTTTTAGGCTGACTCGCATTGACAGACAGCAACTAGTCATAGCTTCTACGCCAAATAATATCTTTTCTCCCAAGTCCCAACCAACACCGCAATGTTATCATCGCTTCTTCTTTTTCATACCTAAAAATACACCTTTACCTAAGTTTCATCAACTACTTTAACCTTCTTTTTACTTTACTCGAAAGACGAACTAATCACTATTTAATGCATTTTTAATTTTTTTGAGAGCAGTCTCTAGGATGCTGTCTTCCCTTGCAATACAAAACCGCATAAAAGCATCCCATCTGCCGGAATCAGAAAATGCACTCCCTGGAACACCTGCGACTTGTTGCTTTTCCATCAACATCTGATTAAAGCTAACCGAGTCATCAAATCTTTCAGGGATTCTAGCCCAGACATAAAATGTTGAACCCGATTCATACACTTGAAATCCTAGGCCCCTAAGTTCATTTACAAAAAATTTCCGTTTGTGCTCAAAATCTCTGCGTAAAAGTTCATAGTAATCTTCTTCAGATAGTAGAACCTCTGCCAGAGCCTTCTGCAATGGAGTTACAGGACAGACATACACCACGTTTGCTACAGAGTTTACTTGAGAGATAAGCTCCTTCGGTCCATAACAATAGCCAAGGCGCCAACCTGAAATGTTCCATGATTTTGAAAAGGAGTTAACCGTGATTGTTCGCTTCTGCATATCAAAAAGTGAGGCAATAGAAATATGTGGATTATCTCCGCAAACATAATGTTCATAAACTTCATCCGAAATCACCATCAAATCAAGTTTTGTGGCAACTTCGGCAACTGCTTTAAGCTCTTCAAAATTCAACACCTTTCCAGAGGGATTTGCTGGTGAGCAAACAATTATAGCTGAAAGCGGATATTCTGAACGTTGCTTTAAGACTTGACACCTTTCAAAAAGCTCATTTTTATCGAAACTTAGGTTCTCATTTAGCTCAAATTTTTCTATTTTTCCGCCAAATTGCTCTACGATTCTGCAATGATAAGGGTAATAAGGCTCGAAAACTAGAGCTGATTTATTTCTGAGAAAGCTAACGGCTATTCCTACCAATGCCCCCGTTCCACCACTTGTAATCATTACGTCCATTTCGTCAGAATTTAAGTCTATGTTGTTAGATTTTCTCACCTTCTCAACCACGGCCCTGCGAAGCTGCTGCTCGCCTTCTGAAGCTCCGTAATGATTTTGGTTTGCCGAAATAACCTTAGCAGCCTCTTCAGCAAGTCTAGGATGAATTGGAAGCTCCGACTGACCCTGAACTAAATTACCTTCCGGCGGAACAAGCCTAGTTATTGCACGAATATCAGGTTTTACTCTCTTCTTCATTTTTCTTCGCAAAAAAAATAAAATCTATGACCTCGCGAACTGCTCCAAAACCACCTCTTTCCCTAGTTACAAAATCAACCAAACTCTTAACATCATAAACAGCATCCGCCACCGCGGCAGAAAATCCAACACGTTTGATCAAATCAATATCACCTACATCATCACCAATATAAGCTACTTCACTAGCCAAAAAATTACCTCGAGTAAGAATTTGCTCAAACACTTGAACTTTGTCTTTAACCCCTTGAAAAAGGAAATTTATTCCTAACTCCCTTGCTCTTTGCTTCAGTATCCTAGACCTTCTACCCGAAATTATTCCTGAGGCAAAACCAGCATTTCTCCACAAGACAAGACCTTGCCCGTCTCTAACATGAAAAGCCTTTATAATTTCGCCATCTTCAGAAAAATACAATCTTCCATCCGTGAGCACACCGTCACAATCCATCAAAAGAAGCCTCACCCTAGATGCTTTTGCTAACAAATCTTTGTCAAACAGGCTTCTTATCAACTTTCTTGCTCCTGTGCCCTGACTTCAAAAATTTCTACTCCGCTCAACTTCCAACCTGTAGTCGTTCTTGACAAATAAAAAACTGCCATTCCCTTTTCTTCGCTACGATTGAGAAGACGAACTCTAAGTTCAACCTCAACAAGAACATTATTCGCATCTAAAGGATCAACATGAACGACTTTTGTTTCCCACAATTCAGCCTGTCCGGCAAGGTTTGATGCAAACCGCACCATCTCACCCGAAACTATCATCTGCTCAACATTAGCGCGACTTTTTGAAATTGCTGCACGATCAAACTGAATAAAGAAATTCCTTATGCTTTCCTCAACCTTAGAAGTAGGTAAAACTTTATTTCTTCCCATTCTTGCAGCTAAAGTTGCTCCATATTCGGCATCTGAACGGATAGCTTCTTCAAAAAACCTTACCGCTTCACTGGTTTTATTTGCTCTAGTAGCTATTTCACCAAGCCCGACATAAGCCCAAGCAGAATTCCTAGCTAAAACGAGCTTTTCATCTAAAATGGTTTGAAATTGTTTCTCTGCTTCAGATAGTTTATTTTGAGCAAGTAGGGATCGCCCGAGCAAAATCCTAGCATCATCTAGGCCTGGATATGATTCTAGAAGTGTTCTAGCAGCCTTCTCTGCGCCTACGAAATCTTGTCTATCAAAACTTCGCTTGATAATTAAAATCGCATCAGAATCACTGAATTCTCTAGGAGCAACATCATCTGAAAAATCCAATTGTGGATAAAGCTTTTCTGGGTCAACCTCTACTCTCACCACCTTTGAGGCCGTTCTGAAAACTGCTTCACCAAAGCTCTTTGCCTGCAGAGATGTTTCAACAATAAGTTTTTCACCTTTGTCAGTAAACGCCGTAACCTTGGTCTCGACAGGTATCGAGCCATTGTTTCTCAACGCCACTCTTTTTTCATCTCCAGATGCTTGTGGAAGTCCAACAAGAAGGTTAACGTCATTTGTCTGATCAAGCCAAAACTCTAGGAATTCCTTTTGATCGGCAAAGGCCAGTCTAACATC
Source organism: Pyrinomonadaceae bacterium (assembly GCA_025054715.1). Taxonomy (GTDB): domain Bacteria; phylum Acidobacteriota; class Blastocatellia; order Pyrinomonadales; family Pyrinomonadaceae; genus J014. Next base: position 382,619 of record JANWYH010000001.1, on the reverse strand, counting down.
CGAAAGTGTGAGAGCTCCGGTCTTTAATTGCGACCTAAGAATTCTGAAAAACTCCGCTTGACCTATTCTTCTAGCAAGCAAACGCCAAATCATGGCGCCCTTGTTTGCCGTTAAAGCAAAGTAGAAGTCGTCTAGTGGAGAAACTTTACTCAGTGGGACTTCACGCCTAGCTATAGCAGCATAAGAAATCCTTTGTCTGAACCATTCATTTTCAGCAGCCTCTTTGCCAAACTGCTTTTCAATGAAAAGATTTGCAATGTAACGAGTCAGACCTTCACGAATTACACCGTAACCCTCTTCTCTTACAAGAACAGCATTTCCGAGCCAAAGTTTTACGGCGGCTTCTGCTATAGTCATTGCGGTTTGTGAATCAATTTTGTGACGGCGAAAAGCACCGTATTCGAGCAGTATCGTTGATGAATCGGCAAAGCCTGCTCCTCGTCTTACTGCAACTATTCGTGCAGGCGTTTCATCTATGCTGCCAAGAAGAGAAGCAACAAAAGTCTTTGCCTCAACAAAAAGGTTTGCTAGCTCAGAAGCCCTCTGCCGCTCAAAATCACCTGCCCCCTTTGGTAAATAAACTGTAACGCCCTTGAAACTAACTACGTCCCAATCGCCTGCAACAAAAAAAGGTAAGCCATTAGCTCTTTGCTGAAAAGTGTTTCCGCTCTGATTTCCCGAAGAAACTACAGTCATCTGAGAATTAACAACCAATCTAAATGGAGCAAAATCTCCTCCACGAGGCGCATATAAAGTGTTAGGAGTTGGATACCAAAAGGAAAGAGGTAAAAATTGCAGTCCAACTGGCGAAATTGCACTAAGCCCGCTGTTTTCTTCTATTTTCAATTTATACTCTATCGTCAAACTAACCGTCGAATTGGGCTGTGTGGAGGGAATGCTAACTATTATCCTTTGAAGATTTTTCGCTCCTAGCCTTTCTTGTCCCTTCGTAAAACTTCCCGCAGAGTCGTTAACCTTTACTGAAGTAACTTCTGCCTTTTCATTTATCCTTAAAGTAACTCTCGAACCTGCAGAGTTTCCCGTGTTCTGTAGCACTAGCAACGCCTTACCTAACAAAAACCTGTCCGAAAAAGACACTTCTATGTCATAGCTTTTCACCTGCCAGACAACCTGCACTCGTAACTCATCTTGAGAAAAAGCTGAGATCGAGAACAGAAAAAGGAAAAGAAATAAATAAGCTTTCCGCATACTCCTTATGATTTATGATGCAGAAGCCCTTCTTCTAGGCTTTTTTTCAAGACTTTCGCTTTGATCTTGCTGTTCGATAGGAGACGGTTCAGCAACAAGTCTATTTATGATAACCTGCTGGGCAAAGCTTACTAAATTGCCAAAAAACCAGTAAAGCAAAAGTCCGGAGGGCGCGCCCCAAAGAAGCCATAGCATCATCAAAGGCATCAGGTATGTCATCATCTTCTGCTGCATCTTCTGCTCTGGCGTCATAGCTGGAGCCGTCGGCGTCAACGCCATTGAAATTACCATTGAACCAGCAAAAAGAAACTCTAACAAATGCCATGGATCTGCCGCTGACAGATCAGGAAGCCATAGAAAATGAGCCTGTCTGAAATCAAGCGAAATAGTAACAGCAACATAAAGAGCAATAAATAACGGAATCTGCAACAATAAAGGTAAACAACCACCTAACGGAATAGCTCCTTTCATCAAGCGAAGCTGCTCCATTTGAAGTTCACGCATTCTCGGATCGTCTATGGGAACACCTTTTTTCTGTAGCTGTCTTATCTTTTCCTGAATCTGCTGCATCTTTGGAGCATTCGCCTGTGCCTTCTTGAAAGATTTCGATTGATACCAACGCAAAGGGAAAAAAAGTGAATAAAAAATTATCGTAAAAATTATGATCGCTGTTCCGTAATTCCCTACGTAAGCAAAAATAAAGTTCAAAGCACGAAGAAGCGGAATGGCAATAGGTTTTGTAATGGCACCAGTCCAGCCCCAATTGATAAGATTATCAAGATTTATTTCTCGACCGATCTCATCTTTAAGCATGTTATCATATTGCTCAAGCGTAAAGTAATCTTTTGAACCAGTATAAATTTTTATCACCGTTCCATCCGCTCTTACAGGTATGTAGGCTGAAACCATGTGCTTGGTAAGCTTTGTTGTTTGATGGCGTGTAATCCATGCAAAAATTCCATCGTAGAAAGGCTCCACTGGAACTTCGTATCTTAAAGACCGAAACTCTACTTGAGAGACAGGCTGTAAAGGAATAGCTGAGGTAACGAAATATGTATCACCGACAGCAGCCCAATTTACGTTACCTGTAAAAACTCTTTTCGCTTCTGCACCATTGTAAGTAAAATAGTAACCTCCGTACCTTTCGACTGTTTCTCCTATTAAAGCTACGGCTTCGGGTTCTATGTGATAATAATTGTGTCGAACTATAGCTTTATCACCTATCCCTGCGCCTACTAGAAGTTTTAGATCATCTAAAACGGACCCGTTTACGCTAGCTTGCACAGAAAAATCCGTTAAGTAGCTATCAGCCTTAAAAGAAAAAGTCTTGGTAACCTCTACACCACTTTGAGTTTTCAGACGAAAACTTATTTGCCTGGATTGCCCTTCAGAAAGTTCTATAATGCTTTCACTTTCGGAAATCTCATAATTTCTCTCATTAACAAGTGCGTCTAGTTGTTCATTTCCCGTAAAAAGTCGAAAAGGCAGCATTCTGGTTTCTAATGCTTTATCTGGTATCAATTCGAGAGGCTTACCAGAAATGCCATTTCCACCGTCAGCAAAGAGAAGTTTTTCATGCTGATCGTGAACATTTTTTATCAAAATCCAGCTAGTAACCAGAGCACCTTTTGAGTCTATCTTTACCTCGTAAAGAGGTGTCTTAATTGTAATTGTTCTATTTGGAAAATTATCTTTTTCCTCAGTCAGAGATATTTCTTTGCTAACTTTGCTTACTTCTTGTTGTTGAGGCTCTTCTTTGACAGTCTGAGATTGTTCTTTTGATGGCTCTGGTGCGAAAAAATAAGTCCAAGCCGTTAAAACCAACATTGAAAGCGTAACCGCAAGAAGCAGTCTTATCTGCTGTTCCCTTTGTCTTTGACTATCATTCATCATTTTTAGTTTACGGGGTCATAACCACCTTTGCAAAAAGGATTGCATCTTAGAATTCTCTTAAATCCCATCCACAGACCTGTCAAAATTCCATACTTTTCTATTGCTTGATAGGTGTAATCCGAGCAAGTAGGCTCAAAGCGGCAAGAAGGCGGAAGAAGGGGCGAGAAAACAAGTTTATAAAGTTTTATGAGATCGAGAAGTGCTGACTTTATCATATCTCACCTTTATTTTCTTGATCGCTAATGGCTTCTATTATTTTCTCAAGTTCTTCAAGAGGCTCTTTGAGCTTAACATCAAGCAATGTTCGCTTTGCGTTGACAACCCACCAATACCTTTTCTTTAGCTTGTAAAGAAAGGGGTTATTCAAACGAAAAGCCTCGCGTATTAGGCGTTTAGCTCTATTGCGATCATGAGCCTTCCCTAAAGCTTTTCTCGAAGCGGTAATTCCTAATTTGTGAAAAACTCCTTCTGAAGGCATTACAAATACCGTCATATATTTTCCTTCAAAACGCTTGCCTTGAGCATAAACAAGCTGAAACTGCGATGCCTTCGTTAATCTGCATTCCTTCGGCAGGCGAAATCCTAGTAGTGATGCGGAGTTAATCGTTTGCGCCCTTTCGCCCGACGACGTGCTATCACTTCTCTGCCGCTTTTGGTCGCCATTCTCGCTCGAAATCCGTGTTTCTTGGCTCGACGACGATTGTTCGGTTGATATGTTCTTTTCGGCATATTGCATCCTCAATTAAAGACATTGAAAATTAGAAGTTTACGAAAAAAATAAAGAAATTGTCAAAGCTAACCCTCTACTTCAAAAGAGAAATGCCGGGCTTTTTCAAACCCGGCATTTACTTACCTCATAAAAACAAAAGTTATCTTTCTACCCATTTACGCATCGTAATTGATTGATTCAGATAAACACCAAACTCCGTGTTTGGTTTTACTTCTGCTTCTTCACCTTTGGTTAGGCGCTCGCCGAGAAGACCGGCACCAGCTCCAATTATTCCACCAATCACTGCTCCTTTTGCTCCACCCACAGCGGCTCCAATTATAGCTCCACCACCGGCACCGCCACCTATGAATATAACCTTGCGATGCTTCATTCTATCACCTTTTGCGGTTCCTTCTTCATCGCTTTTTGCGTCATCAGCTGTTAGGCTCGTCAAAGAACCATTTATTGCTCTAGTTACTCCATTTGGAAGTCTCACCGATACAAAACTTACATCAAGCGTTCCCGGCTTACCACCTTTTTTAGCGGGCGTAACGGCGTCAACTCTTCCTGTTATGACGCTACCAACCGGAATTACAAGAACTCCGTTGTTTGAGTAAACAGGCTCGATAACATTCACAGTAAACCTGTCTCCTACTCTAGCAGTTTTTGAACTAAGAGTATCGTTCATCCTAACTCTTATCACTGTGCCAGCATTAACACGATAAAACTGCGTAGTAGTCGTTGTCTTGGTAGATGTTGAGCTCTTTAAAGCTGGCTTTCGCCTTTGTGCCTGCGCTTCTTTAACTGCTGAAAGCCCACAAATCATCAGAGCAAAAATAAGCGAACTTACAAATTTTTTCATAACTCAAAACCCTCACCTTAAAAGTTTTTCTTTAACCTATACCAAATAAGAAACAAAATCAAGAATTTTTTCAAATTCTGAGAAGGAAGTATGCCTTCCAAGGTTGCTAGAAAATTTTTCTGAAATTAATGGCTATTTGAAAATTTACAGAAACCAGAAAAGCTTTTTCCGAACGAGCCAGAACAAGCTAAAGGAGGGGGAGTAAATGTTTTACACGACTGTCTCACTGTTTACACTGAATCTCATAGACGCGGTGCTAACTATCTTCTGGATTCGTAAAGGCGCCACCTCTGAAGCTAATTTTTTAATGGCTTTTTTACTTGAAAAAAGCGATATCCTTTTCTTCCTCGTAAAACTTTCAGTAGGAATTTTAGCCATGGCCGTGTTTCTTAAGTGGAAAGAGTTAAGAATTGCAAGATACGGCGCAATAACTGTGCTTGTCATTTATAGCTTCGTCCTTTTACTTCACTTCATGGTAGGAGCTTTGTTTATCATGAAAGATTAGTTTTTCAGCAACTTTCGTGATATATTTATCCTAGAGTAACAACACAACTTCTTTAAGCATCATAGTTATTTATGAAAAAATACAATCTTTCAGCAAGACAGCTTCTTCTTATCGTTCTCTCTTCGGCATTTATTTCCGTCGTGATAACTGCCTGTCTAGGCGACCTTACAAGAGAAAACGCCCAAGATGTCTCAAAAGACAAAGTTTTAGCAGAAACAAATACGGAAACTCCCATTGCAGGAGTTTCTGACCCGTCAAAGGTAAGTGACGAACAAAACAACATCGAAGTTTATCGTGCCGTCGCACCTGGAGTTGTCTCAATAAAAACAAGCGCAAGATTCGAAACCTTTTTCGGCGAAGAATTTGAGCAAGAAAGTGGTAGCGGCTCTGGTTCAGTTATTGATAAAGAAGGACATATTTTGACGAACTATCACGTCATAGAAGGCGCATCGAAGTTAACTGTAAGTTTTGGTGGCGATAAAGTTTATCCTGCTAAAGTTGTAGGAGGTGATCCTGACACGGATCTTGCTGTCATAAAAATTGATGCTCCCAGATCAGAGCTGACTGTTGTTGAGTTTGGTGATTCTGACAAGTTGGTTGTAGGTCAAAAGGTTCTAGCGATAGGAAATCCCTTCGGACTTGACAGAACATTGACAACAGGCGTCATATCGGCACTTCAAAGACCCATCCGAGCACGTAATGGCAGACCCATAGATGCAGCAATACAGACAGACGCTTCGATCAATCCTGGAAACTCAGGCGGACCATTACTTGACAAATATGGACGCATGATAGGTATAAATTCACAAATTTTAACTCCTGCTGGAGGTTCCGTAGGCGTAGGATTCGCAATTCCAGTAAACATTGCCAAAAGAGTAGTTCCTCAGCTTATACAATTCGGCGAGGTTCGACGTCCAAAACTTGGTGCGGCTGTAAGAAGTGTCGAAGAGTTGGTAGCTCGCGGTTATAGGCTTCCTGTCGAAAACGGATTAGTCATTTTGCAAGTATTGCCAGGTGGTTCAGCTGACATGGCAGGACTCCGAGGAGTGACTGCTGACGGATATCTAGGCGACATTATACTTTCAATTGATGGACAAGCAATGAATAATCTTGACGACTTATATCGATTTCTCGACAAAAAGCAAATAGGAGATACCGTTCAGGTTGAAATTTATCGCAACGGAAGAAAAATTTCTATTCCTATGAAGCTGACTACAATACCAATACGACAGAATCGGAGATTTTGATGGAGAACTTTTACAACGATGGTTTTGGCTGGGTTTGCAAGCACTGCGAGCGTGAGCTTAAAACAGATAACAGCCAGTTGCGCCTTATGACAGAAGGAGAAGCGGAAAGCAAAAATCCGCCCTTGTCAAATCCAGCTTTAGCAAAATGGCTCGATGCTGCACGCACGATCCTAACTTGTCCTCGCTGTGGAATCACAGAACCTTTGGAAAAGGTATGAAAATCCTCGATGTTGGATGTGGAATCAATAAATATTCGGGTGCAATAGGGCTCGACAATAATCCCCGAACTTCTGCAGATATAATACACGATCTAGGCAAGATTCCTTATCCCTTTTCCGATAATGAATTCGATCTTGTAATCTCAAGACACGTAATCGAACATGTTCCCGACGTAATGACTTTTGTAACCGAACTTTACAGAATCACAAAACCCGGTGGACGAATTCAAATAATAACACCACACTACACAAATCCTGACTGGGCAACCGATCCGACTCATAAAAATCACTTTAATTCTTACTCATTTAATATCTTCACAGAAAAAAAGCTTTTTGACTTCTACACAGACGTAAAATTGCGACCGTTAAAGATTTACGTTTCTTTGCTTAAATTATGGAAAGTCATTGGAATCGAATTTTTAGTAAACCTTGATCAAATAAATCCCAGACTACGGTTTACGCGAAAATTTTGGGAACATTACTTAAGTTTCATCTTTCGTGGCAAGGAATTACATTTTGAGTTTGAAGTGATAAAATAGGTAAACCAACGAAGACTTAATGAGCATCTCTTCGTTAAGGCTAAAGAAAGGAGTTCGAGTAGGATGAAAAATCTGTTTTTCTCAATCATCTTTTTTTGCTGCCTAGTTTCACACGCTACAGGCACAAAAGATGAATTTCTAGCTTCTCTTCCCGATTCCCATGGAATAATACTAGTCAACGTAGAAAAACTCCTAAATGGAGCCATCCCAGAGCTTTTCAACGACGAATCTCAAAAAATAACCGAAATCCAACAACAAATTAGATCAAGTTCTGGGCTTGATCTCAAGGAAATAGAAAAAATCGCTATTAGTTTGAACTTCATTGATACAAAGAGGTTCGAGGCCTTAGTTTCAATTCGCCTAAAACAAGACCCTAGAGTGATTTTAGAAATTCTAAAGGCAGCATCTGCTGGCAAATATAAAGAAGAAGTGGTCAATGGTAACACAGTTTATATTTTTTCAACTAAAGAAGTCCTAGGCAAAACTCAGAATAATTCAATGTTAAAAAAGATTTATGAGTTAGTTTTCAAAAATTCTTCGGATGAAATTGCAGTTTTCACTAAAAACAACGCCTTTATTTTTGGCTCACCTTCATTTGTAAAGTCAGCAATAGTTAAAAAAGACGTGCTCAAAGAGTCTCTTATAAAACTTTTGAATTTGAAACAAACTCCACTGATCGCTGTTGCAGGAGTTACGCCTTACGGACTTAGTGCGATCATAGACCTTGAAGATGACGAACTCGGTAAGGCTTTAGCAGGTGTAAGACAAATTCAAGGTTGGATTGACCTTGTAAACGAAAACTTTTCTTTGTCCCTTAGTGCAAGAACTGAAAAAAATAATGAGGCAGAAGTTATAAGAGAGACTCTTTCAGTTTTCCAAATAATGTTCAAAGGTATTCTAAGCAGCATGCAAGGACGAGACAAACAAGTCTATGCTAAAATGCTCAACAACTTGAAGATAAAAGGACAAAATAATCTAGTTGAGATGAGCCTCGAAATCCCAAAACAGGACATAAAATCTCTTTTCTAGGGACTCGTAGATTATGAAAAGAATTAAGGCGCTTCTACTTCTTACACTGCTTTTAGTTTTACCAATAAAAGCTCAGCAAGATGCTTCTCGTTTTAGAGTCATAACCTCACCAACCCCTCAGAAATCGTTTGAAAACGACTCTCGACAAAATCTCACCGAGCTACAATCTAAAATCCGCGAGATTCTTACTCGTGACTACCTTAGACGCTCAAGGCTCGGCATAAAGATTCTTTCGCTAGACACAGGAAAAGTGATTTTTGAAGAAGACAGCGAAAAACTCTTCATGCCAGCCTCAAACATGAAAAACTTTACGGTCGCCGCAGCTATCGAAAAACTCACACCAAACTTTACCTTTGTAACGAGTGTTTACTCTTCAACAAAACCTGATAAGGACGGAATACTACATTCTGACCTGATCATTTACGGAAGAGGTGATCCTACAATATCCTTCGGAATAAGCAGTGATGACGAGATCAACGCCATGGAAAAGCTTGCTGATAAAATAGTTAGCCTTGGAATTAAAAAAATTAAAGGCAAGCTGATAGGAGACGAAAGCTTCTTCACCGGGACCAAAATTCCGTACACATGGGAATGGGAAGATTTGCAATGGTATTACGGAGCACAAGTTTCTGCTCTCACAATAAACGATAACGTAGCAAAGCTTTTCATAATACCTTCTATGAATGAAGGTGAGCAAGCTAAAATTCAGGTTTTACCCGTAGAAAGTGGTTTGTTTTTAATTAACAAAGTCGAGACGTCTAAAGCTGGAGTTCCAAGAAAAATAAACATAACAAGAAAGCTGGGAACAAATATAGTGCAGGTCACGGGATCTATTCCTAAAGACGATAAAGGTTACGAAGCATTTGTCTCGATACCGGATCCGGCATTGACATTTACTTCGATTCTTCGTTCTATTCTTGAAAGAAAAGGTGTCATTATCGAAGGTCAAACGGAAACTGCTGATGCAGAAACTCGCAAACAGCAACCCTTACCCAAAGACCTAGTAGAGCTTACTCGCCTTGAATCTCCACCCTTGTTTCTCATCGCACAAAAGACGATGAAACCCAGTCAAAACCTTTACACAGAAATTTTGCTTAGAACATTAGGCGAAAACGTCCCAACCGAAAGTGCAAAACCAGAGTGGACAAGTTCCGACAAGGGAATTGCCGTTATTGATAAATTCTTGCAAGAAATTGGCATACCCCAGGGAAGTGTTCTGATGTATGACGGTTCTGGACTTTCAAGACATAACCTAGTTACTCCGAATGCTGTAGTTAGCCTCTACGCTTTTATGCATAAGAGCCGTTTTAGTCAGGCTTGGACAGAAAGCCTTACAATAGGCGGCGTTGATGGAACCTTAAAGAATAGATTTCGCGGAACAAAAGCCGAAAACAACGTTCGTGGCAAAACCGGCACTATATCCCAAGTTTCATCGCTGAGCGGATACGTTACAACTGCTGCGGGCGAACGGCTTGCCTTTTCAATCATCGTGAATAATTTCCCCGATCAAAACTTGAGAGTCTCAGTAATCGATGAGATAGTTCTTCTTTTAGCAAACTTCAATGGAAGACTAAATTGAAAATGCAACGGATCAAGCTTTGCAAATTTCAAGGATGCGGCAATGATTATTTAGTGTTTCTAAGAAAGGACTTGCCTAAAGAAATAAATGACTTTGCAATAACGGTCTGTAACAGGCATTTTGGAGTTGGTAGCGATGGAATAGCAGTTTTAGAACCGACTACAGAAGGTGCCGATTACAGATGCTTGATATTTAATCCAGATGGAAGCCAAGCTGCCTTTTCAGGAAACGGAACTCGTTGTGCCGCCGCCTACCTATATTTTAAGAACCTCTGGAAAAGAAAAGAGCTTAAACTAGAAACCCTGAGCGGAATAAAAACATACAAACTTCTAAAAAAAGAAGGCAAAGTTTTCTGGTTTGAAACCGAACTCGGCATCTTGTCAAAAATCGAAAACTTGAACATATCTGTTCTTGACACCACCTTAAACATTGATTTTGTAAATGTTGGAAATCCCGTTTGCGTAATTTTTGTTGAAGATTTTAATTCACTCAACTGGCGACAAATAGGAGCAGAAATTGAATGTCATGAAAACTTCCCATCAAGAACAAATGTTGTTTTCGTAAAGCCCTTGAATGAAAAACAAATAGAGATAAGAATCTGGGAGCGAGGCGCCGGCGAAACGAATTCTTCAGGAACATGCTCCATAGCCGCAGCTACTGCATATCTAAATCGTATAAAAAAGCGAGGTGAAGTGCTCGTAAAAGCAGTTGGTGGGACTACACAAGCCTTTTGGAAAGAAAATAATCAAATGCTACTAATAGGAACAGCAGAGATTGTTTTTTGTGGAGAATTTTTCTACGGTTAGGATAGTCACCTGTAACTTCGAGATACAAAGTTTGTTTTTCAGCTGAAAAAATGCAAAAATTTAGTTTCAGCTCTCTCTATGAATGCGGCTGAGATAGTCAAAGGAGTTTTTTCAGCAGATGCCAGAGCCATAGCACGTGCTATATCAAAAGTAGAAAACGCCGAAGCAGAATCTTCTGAAATAATGAGAGCAGTTTTTGAACGCTCAGGAAATGCAATGGTCATTGGCATAACCGGCTCACCTGGTGCTGGCAAATCGTCTTTAGTTGATAAATTAGCAATGCTTTACAAGGAAAAAGGCGAGAAGATTGGCATCATTGCTGTTGATCCTTCAAGCCCTTTTTCTGGCGGAGCAATCTTAGGCGATAGAATCAGAATGTCCGCTCTTGGAACTGACAAAAACATATTTATTCGTTCGATGGCAACACGCGGTAATCTCGGCGGGCTTGCAAGAGCAACAGTTGATGCGGTTAACATTCTAGACGCTGCAGGTTTTCAAAAAGTAATAGTTGAAACTGTCGGCGTTGGTCAGGATGAAGTTGAGATTGTGAAGGCAGCTGATGTTGTTGTAGTTGTTCTAGTCCCCGGCATGGGCGATGATGTTCAGGCAATAAAAGCCGGGATAATGGAAATAGGAGATTTGTTTGTCATAAATAAAGCCGATCGAGATGGCGTCTTAAAAACCGAACGTGAATTAAAAATGCTTCTAGAACTTACTAGCAGACAGGATGGATGGAACCCGCCAATTATCAAAACAATTGCTGTTGAAAGCAAAGGAATAGACGAACTAGCCGAAGCCATTAGTAAATATTACGAATTTCAAAAGAAAAATGAAAACTTACAAAGACGAAGTGCTGTAGCGAAGTGGCGACTATTAGAGCTTTTAAGAGAAAAGCTTTTACAAGAGTTGCTTAACAAAAACGGAGCAAAAGAAAAATTAGATCAATTAGCACTCGAAGTTGCACAAAAAAGAATAGATCCATACTCAGCAGTGGAGAAAATTTTAAGATGAAAATCAATCATCTTGGCATTGCAACAAAAAGCATCGAAGAAGCGTTAAAATTTTGGGAAGACTCCCTCGGTCTTGAAAATGTTCACACAGAGGTTGTTGAAGAACAGAAGGTTCGCGTAGCAATGCTACCGATAGGCGAAACTAGGATTGAGCTTTTAGAGCCTACGGCTGAAGATTCGCCTATTAGCAAGTTTCTTGAAAAGCGCGGCGGTGGAATTCATCACATAGCCATTGAGGTTGAAAACATCTATGATGCGCTTGAAAAGCTTAAATCAAGCGGTGCTAGACTAATTGACGAAGTTCCCCGCATCGGTGCAGAAAATTGCTTAATAGCGTTTGTTCATCCTTCTTCTACTAACGGAGTCTTGTTAGAGTTAGTTCAAAAAACGGAGTAAGCACATATGGAAGAAAAAAACCAGGTCATTCAAACCCAAGGAACACAGAAAAGAGGTGAAAAGTTGTCTGCTTTAACTAAAACACTTATTCTGCTGATTACTATTATCTTGATCGGCGTCGGGTTACTGGTATGGAAAGAAAAAGTTCTAAAGCCTAAATACGAACTTCCGAAGAAGTTTACAGAGGAAGATTTCATGGTTTTGCTTAAAGGCGAAGACCCAACCTTTTTGAAGCGACTGAAAGATAACCCTTCAGCAAGACAAAAGATATTGACAGATATTAAACAAATGTTCGCCTTTGCACATCAAGCCAAAAAAGAAGGTTTAGCCGATGATGAAGAAGCAAAAGAAATGCTTGAGGAAATAAGGATACAAATAACCGCTATAAGCTACGATAGAGAAAAAAACAAAGATAAGGGTCCGATGCCGCCTTTCGGTTTTATCGAGGAAGATCAAGTTAACGAGTTTTACAAAAGCAAAGTAAACCAGGCACTTTTTGATACTTTCATTAAAAGACAAATCGAAAGGGCAAAGGAAAGAGGTTTTATAGCAAAAGATGCTGAGCCATCAGAGGAAGAAATAGAACGGGCAAGAAGCGATTTCGCGAAGACGAGAATTTATGAGCAGGAATTCCGACAGAGAGCCTCAGAATTAGACGAAGACTTCAAAAGAAAAGTGGACTTAAGAGTTAAGATTCAACAGGCAAGTTACTTAGCATCCCGTTATAGTAGAGAAGTTCTAGCAAAGAAGCTCGAGATAAGCGATTCAGAAATTGAAAAATACTTAAAAGAACATCCTGAACTTGACATAAGAGCTGAGAAAAAGGCAAAAGCTGAAGAACTTCTTACAAGAGTTCTAGCTGGCGAAGATTTTGGTGAGCTAGCGAGACAGTTTTCCGAAGACCCCGGAAGCAAGGATAAAGGCGGTCTTTACGAAAACATAGCAAAAGGCTCATTTATTCCAGAATTTGAAGAAGTTGCACTCTCTCTGCAACCTGGACAGATCGCTCCCCGAGTAGTTGAATCAAAATACGGCTATCACATCATAAAACTCGAAAAGTTAGACTACAAACCTAATCGTGATGGAACTGAAACTCAAACTTACAATGTCCGTCACATATTGCTTTCTACAAACGTTCCCGATCCTGATAACCCCGGAATTGGACCTATTCCTCTGAAAGAACTCGTAAAAGAAAAGCTTGTGGCCAAAAAGCAACAAGAAATATTAGATGAAATAATGCAGAACAATCCTATAACAGTGCCTGACGATTTCCCGGTACCCGAATTGTCACCCGAGCAACTTCAGCAATTAGAGGAACAAGAAAGAATAAGACAAGAAGAACTTAAAAAACTAAGAGAAGAAAGCGGAAAATCGGAGAAAAAAACTGATAACAAGAAGAAAAAGTAAATGATTCTGGGTGATTATCGAATAGAAATCATTCCAGACGCCGAGTTCGGACTGGACGGCGGAGCGATGTTCGGTATCGTTCCGCGCGTTCTCTGGGAGAAGGTCTATCCACCTGATGAGCTAAATAGAATTAAGATTCAAGCTAACTGTCTTTTTGTTGAAACCCCAAAAGAAAAGATACTGATAGAAACCGGAATGGGAGAAAAATGGGACAAAAAACAATCAGAAAGATTTGCAATCAACAGAAAAAAGTCATTTGCTCAGACGCTTTTGGAAAAAACTGGTTGCAAACCTGAAGACATTACAATCGTAATTAACACTCACTTGCATTTTGATCATGCTGGTGGAAATACTGTTTTTGACGATTCAGGAAAAATCGTTCCGCAGTTTCCAAATGCCCGTTACTTTATTTCCGCTTCTGAGTTGAAAAAGGCTGAAAATCCTCACGAACGCGAAAAAGCCAGCTATTTACTAGAAAACTGGCTACCATTAAAACAAACCGGACAGCTTGAACTAAAACCCGATGAATACTACGCCGTAGAAGGAATAAAGCTTAAAAAAGTCAAAGGACACACAGAAACGATGCAAACCGTGAAGATAGAGCAAGGCGGGAAGGTTCTTTACGGTTTTGCGGATCTGATTCCGACTACGGCTCACTTACCGTTTGCTTGGATAATGGCTTACGATCTTTATCCTGTTAGCACGCTGGCTTTCAAAAAGAGGATTATTCCGCTAGCTATTCGTGAAAAATGGATTTGTTGGTTTTATCACGACCCGGTTTTTCCGCTTTGCAAAATCGAACAAGTAGAAGGGAAACCTAAAGCATTCCCGATCAAAGTGTAAAAAATTAAAGGAGAGAAATTCTATGGAAAAAGTGAAAATAGGAATAATTGGCGGTAGCGGTCTTTACAATATGGCAGAGCTGAAAGACGTTCAAGAAATTCACCTAGCAACACCCTTCGGCAAACCTTCGGATGCTTTCATAGTCGGCAGCCTTGAAGGCATTAGAGTTGCTTTCTTGCCGAGACACGGACGTGGACACAGATTGCTTCCAACAGAAATTCCTTTCCGGGCGAACATCTACGCAATGAAATTGCTCGGCGTAGATTTTATTTTTTCCGTCTCAGCCGTAGGAAGCTTGCAGGAAAAATATGCACCGACAGATTTTGTGATTCCAGATCAGTTTTTCGATAGAACAAGAGCAAGAACCGAAGAATCAACCTTTTTTGGTAACGGTATTGTCGCCCACATAACATTTTCGCATCCGGTATGTCCACAGCTCTGCGACATCCTGGAACAGGCATGTAAACGGGTTGAAGGATTACGGGTTCATAGAGGCGGCACCTATCTTTGCATGGAAGGCCCAGCCTTTTCAACCAAAGCAGAATCTAATGTCTATAGGCAACTTGGAATGGACGTGATCGGAATGACAAATCTTCAAGAAGCAAAACTTGCTCGCGAAGCTGAAATTGCCTATGCAACACTTGCCCTAGTTACAGATTATGACTGCTGGCATGAATCTCACGATTCCGTAACCGTAGAGATGGTAATCGAGTATCTAAATAAAAACGTTAGAAATGCACAATTAGTCTTGAAAGAAGCTATCAAACTTGTTGAAGAGAAAAAGCTAAAAAATCCTTACATAGGTGCAACCCGAAGGGCAATTCTCACATCGCCAGAATATTGGAACACAGAAACAGCTAAAAAGCTTGAAGCCATTATCGGGAAAACATAGGAGAAAACCTTTATGAAAACTTTAATTCTTTCTCTTGTTTTGCTTCTTTGCTTTTTCGGCGTCGCATCAGCACAAAAAACTATCCAGCAAAAAATAGAAAGAGACCCAATCTTGGAAGCAGACGCTAAGCATAACCTTGAAGTTGCAAAACTGATGTTTCGTCTCCGAAAGGCTTACAAAGGCGTCTTAATGAGATGCGAAGAAATTATTGCAGCGCATCCAAATTTTTCCAAGATGGACGAAGTGCTCTATCTTGCAGGAATGAGTAGCTTTTACCTTTCTGAAGGAAAAGGCAGCCAGAAGGTTAATCTGAACATAAAAGAAGAAAGAGAAAAATATAATCCTGAAAAGCTGCGCACAGACGCGACCGTTTATCTAAAAATGTTAATTGATAAATATCCGGAAAGTCGCTTCAGAGACGAAGCAGAAAAAACTCTGAAAGCCCTTGAAGAAAAAGGTAGTGAACCTGCTCGATGAAAAAATAAGGAATCTACCAGAACTTCCCGGCGTTTACCTATACAAGGATGAAGAAGGTAAGATTATCTACGTCGGCAAGGCTAAGAATCTTCGCAACCGAGTTCGTCAGTATTTCCAATCTTCAAATCAGCAAAGCCTGAAAACAAGAGAACTAGTTAGGAAAATTGTCGATCTTGAATTCATAGTAGTTGACAATGAAATAGAAGCTCTCGTCTTGGAATCAAATCTAATAAAAAAGCATAAACCACACTTTAACATAATGCTAAAAGACGATAAGCACTACCCTCATCTAAAAATTACAAAAGAGCGATTCCCGAGAGTCCTGATTGCCAGAAAAATCTTAAAAGACGGAGCAAGCTACTACGGGCCTTACCTTCCAGCCTCAATGGCAAGGAAAATCCTAAACCTAATAAACCGAACTTTTCAGTTAAGAACTTGTGATATGGAAATTGATGGAAAGATGCCACGACCTTGCCTAGAATACCACTTGAAAAGATGCCTAGCACCTTGTGTTTCCGACCTTTGTAAAGAAGAAGAATATCAACAAGCCGTCAAGGACGTTAAAATGTTGCTTGAGGGCAAAAACAAAGAGCTAATCAAAGAGTTCGAGGAAAGAATGTGGCATTTCGCAGAAGAGCAGAAATATGAGCTAGCTGCAAAATATCGGGACTTACGTGCGACAGTTCTTGCTCTAGCAGAACAGCAAAAAATGGCGGAAGCTTCAGACAAAGATATAGATGTATTTGGCTATTACCAAGAAAATCAACGACTTGCGTTACAACTTTTTACAGTTCGAGACGGAAAAGTTGTAGGAAGAAAAGAGTTTTTCTGGGAAGACCTTGATATAGAGAGTTTCTCTTCTTCTGAGTTTCTAAGCAAAATACTCATGCAATACTATTTATCAGGCTACATACCTTCCGAAATCCATGTTCCTTGTGAAGTCCAAGACAAAGAGCTTCTACAAAAATTCTTCAGCGAAAGAAAAGGCAAAAAAGTGAAGATAGTCTTCCCAAAACGCGGCACAAAAGCTGACATGATTTCACTCGTAAATCAAAATGCTAAAATAGCTTTTGAAACAAGATTCCGCATCCTCAAAGCAGATGCGAAACGAGTCCTAGAAGAACTACAAGAGATACTCGAACTTGCTCAGCTACCAGAAAGAATCGAATGCTTTGATATATCAAACATTTCCGGTGCAGAAAACGTAGCCGCAATAACTGTTTTTGAACACGGAAAACTTGCCCGTGAGCAAACCCGAAGAATAAAAATTAAAACCGTCAGCGGAGCAAACGACTTTGCCTCCATCAGCGAAGCCGTTTTTAGAAGATACAAAAGATTACTTGATGAGGAAAAGCCATTACCTCAGCTAATTCTGGTTGATGGAGGCAAAGGACAAATAAATGCAGCTATAGAGTCTCTAAACAAACTCGGTCTAGCAATGATTCCTGTTGTAGGAATCGTTAAACCACCTAAAAAACACAACCAGATTTCACATCTAATAAAGGCCGGCAAAAACCATGTAGTAAAATTTGACTTAGCTTTGCCGTCATTTCGTCTTATTCAGCAAATCAGAGACGAAACTCACCGAATCGCAGTAGAGTATCATAGAAAAAGACGTGAAATGAGAGATTTAACGTCAGAACTAACAGCAATCGAAGGAATCGGCGAAAAGAGAAAACTTAAGCTCCTTCGCAACTTCGGCTCAATCGAAAGAATCTCCAAAGCCTCGTTTGAAGAACTAAAACCATTCATAGGCGAAAAAGCAGCTCGATCAGTAGTCAAGTATTTCCAACGAAAAAGCGAATAGAAATTACTTTCTGTTTAGTAGTCTCTCGATGAAACTATCTAAAATTTTCGTCTTGCCCGACCCCTTTTCCTTAAGAGTAATCCTGCCTTTCTCATCAATTAGAAAATACGTTGGGTAAACGAGAAAAAAGTTTCCTCTTTCGTCCCTTTCACCATACTCTGAAGCAGTGCCAAGATCTACAAAAGCAACATCGAACAGGAAATTGTGTTTTTCGAGGAATTTTCTGGTCTTTTCAGGAGACTCAACTGTTAGAGCAAGAAAGACAACATTTTTGTCTTTATGTTTTGAAGCTAGCTCATTAAGACTTGTTATTTCAGCTTGACAGATCGGACAAGAAGTTGACCAAAAGAGAAGCAGAACTACTTTGCCATTGAGATCGCTTAAGTTTTTTAAGTTCCCCTGCAAGTCGGCAAAGGAAAAATCATAAGCCTTTGGCTTATCCTGCCCTGTTAACACCGTAAAGCAAACCAGAAGAAACAGTAAAGTCAATGTTGCTTTCATTTGTTAAGCCTTGCTTGCAATAGATAAAATCTCAACTAGCAGTAAGGATAACACTCGATGCATTTAGTATCAATTGAAGTAAGTAATTTTCGGAATCTAAAAGGAGTTTTTTGCTTCGAGCAAGGACTTAATATAATTTTCGGGGAAAACGGTCAAGGAAAAACAAACTGCATAGAGGCAATTTATTTTCTAGCCACTACGCGCTCGTTTAGAACCACAAACTTAAGTGAGATGATAGCATTTGGAGAAAACTTCCTGTCCGTATCAGGAAAGGTCGTAGTTTCAAAAGAAATTCAAAAAGAAATCGAAGTTAGGCTCGAAGGTAAGAGAAAAAGTTTTCTTGTTAACGGAAAGAAAGTAAAAGTCAATGAGTATCTGGAAAATTTAGATGCTGTCATCTTTAATGCCAACGAGCTAGAGATAGTTAGAGGCTCGCCTGAAGCTAGAAGAAACTTTCTAGATTCGGGCATAACGGCTATTTATCCAGCTTATTTGAGAACCCTTCTAGACTACAATCGCTGTCTTAAACAAAAAAATGCTCTTTTGGAAGAAGCACAAAAACACGACACTGCTTTTGACAAAGTTGCAACAATGATAGAACCTTGGAATGAACAAATAGTCTCACTTGCTTCTCGGATTCACAAACTCAGAGTTCGATACGTAGAAAGATTAAGCAAAGCTCTTCAAAACCAATTTTTTAACAACGAATTCATCAAGATAAGATATGTTTCCTCGCTTGAAGGAAAAGGAGACTTATCAAACTACTCATCCACACTCAGAGAAAGGCTCTCTTTGAGACTTGGCGCAGAAATTGCCGCAGGACATTCCCTTGTTGGAGTTCATAGAGACGACCTTGAAATAACAGTTAACGATCGAGACCTCAAAAAATTCGGCTCAAGCGGTCAACAAAGAAGCGCACTTTTATTGCTTCTGATAGCAAAAATCGAAGTCTATCGTCAACAAAACGGATATTACCCTCTATTTCTTATTGATGATATTGACTCTGAGCTAGACTATGAAAGAATTAGCAAACTCCTAGAACTTCTTGAAGGGAAAACTCAAACCTTCGTAACTACCTCAAAAACTAGTTTTCTTGACAAATTCGCTTCAAAAGGAAAAATAATCACTCTAAAAAGAGGTGAGGTTTTTAGTCAAAGTTTAACGAAATAAAAAGATGTTGACGTTTTCGTCTGAAAAGGCTACGATAGTTTTGTCCGCAAAAAAGCGGATTAAATTTCTTTCGGGGGTTCGCAAAAGATGAAAGCTTTTTTGATGGGAGTTTTTTCGATAACCTTCTTTCTACTGAATGCAGTTTTCGCACAAACTCCATCAGCTACACCTACATTAGTGATTCCAAAGACAAATGAAAATCTACCTGTTGCCGTCGGAAATAATCTTTTCTGTGCGGGTTACATTCAGGAATCTCCTTTTATTTCCGACTGGGAAATAGTCGGCTCAACCGACGAAAGGGAGCAAAACATTTATGCCGAAAATGATTTTCTCTACGCAAGGCGCGGCCTTGGAAACGTGCAAGTAGGGGATGAATTTTTAATCGTAAGACCTCGTGGCAGAGTGTCTAGCAAATACTCAAAAAAAGGCGATCTTGGTATTTACATTCAGGAGCTCGGCACCGCCGAGGTTGTAAGAGTCCTACCTGAGCTGATTGTCGTAAGAGTAAAAATGTCTTGCGATAACGTTCTGATAGGCGACTTGATGATACCGAAGCCAAATCGTTTAAGTCCTTTTTATCAAACACGACCACCATTGGACTTATTTGCTGAACCAAATGGCAAAATAACTGGCAGAATTGTAATGACAAGAGACGGTAGAGAAGCACTATCTACAGAACAGATAGTCTATATTGACCTTGGCTCGGAAGACAACGTAAAAATAGGCGATTATTTCACTATCTTTCGTCCTCTCGGAAAAGGTGGCGTGTTGAATTTATATCAGAGAGAAACGATGAACGCAAGCGATGAAGATTTTCAAAGTCGCGCCTACAAGGGCAGTAAGTTTTCTATAATGGCCCCTAGAAAATCTGGCGAACGTGCGACTGGACCTATAGTAACTACAAAAGAAGCAAAAAGTCGTCGTCCTGCTGGATTAAGACTCGTAGTTGGCGAATTGGTAGTTATAAATGTGAAAGAAAAAACTGCAACCGCACTAATAACAAGAAATACGCAAGAGATACACCCAGGAGATATAGTAGAACTACAATAGGAATCTAAAATTCAGATTCCTTTTTTCTATTTTCATCGAAAAAATACTTGAAGTAATCGAACATTGACCAAACAGAAGTTATGACGGCAACCCAAAGAGCTCCTCTTCCTATTGTATAGCCAAGAACTCGCCAATCGTTCGTTGTAGGCTTGAAACTAAAGAGATTTACAAAAGATTGATGAACTTCGGGAATTTGCCAAAAGTCAAAAGTAGGAACTGGCTGTCCAAAGTTCGATACTGGTGGGTTTCCATTTGCAGCGGCTACGAGCAAGGCAACAACTGCAACGCATTGTGCCCACATCTTCACTTTTCCTATTTTCTGGGCTGCAATAACTAAACCTTCAGACGCTGCAACTGACCTTAGCCCCGTAACGGCAAATTCTCTACCTAGAATTACCACCACTGCCCATGCTGGCGCAAGATGTTTTTCGACCAGTGCAATTAGTGCAGCTGAGATAAGCAGTTTATCAGCTATCGGGTCAAACAAAGCCCCGAATTTTGAAACTTGATTATTTCGGCGAGCAAGGTAGCCATCCAGAATATCAGTTAAAGAAGCTACCAAAAAAATTACTATTGCAAGAGCATAACGACCTATGCCAAACCAATCTTCTGAAACCGACGTAAGCAAAACTACAACCAAGAAAGGAATCAAAAATATTCTTGCAAGTGTCAGAAGATTTGGAGCATTAAAAGTCATCTCTTATCTTAAAGTTTAATGCTGCCTCCTTGACTAGTCAATAATTGGCTTTTTTGCCTACAAGATGATTTAAAATTATATCTGTGAAAGCTGTAGAAAAAATTAAAGAAGCTCTCGGAGACAGTTGGCTACCTGAAATTTATCGCAACAAAGTTCGCACAATTAGAACGAGAGCGTATAAGATGTCCATTCCCGAAAAGGAAAACGAAACAGAAATTTTACACACTTTACTTGGGATTGAGTTGAAGGTTGGCAGAAGGCGTATCTCTTGCCCTGACCTTTCTACGGCTCGCTATCTTCAGATCTTCGCCCGCATAGGTGTTACGGAAGTTGCCATTCCCTACGACATTACAAAAATATCGCACATCGCAGATGAATTAGAATCATCCTGGCAAAAAACTCTTCTTTTAATAGAGAATTTCGCTGATAGCAGTTCTAAACGCTCAAGATCAAAACTTAGAAATACCATTGCCAGTCTGCTACGCGAAGAAATAAGACAAATTGGCGCAGGTCCGCTGATACCAGAGTTCCGTCAAGATACAAGACAAAGAAGCTAAAAAAGCTTTTTCTCGACTTGCTGAATGAATGCTCATTCAGATATAATTCGAGCAAAAGCTGAATATAAGGAGATGAATATGTTGCAGGTCAAAAAAGCAGCAGTTCTTGGAGCAGGAACAATGGGTTCGGCAATAGCCGCACATCTTGCAAATGCAGGAATACCGACGCTTCTTCTCGACATAGTTCCAAAAGAGCTTACAGAAGAAGAAAAAGCAAAAGGTTTAAGCCTTGATTCGACAGAAGTCAGAAACCGAATCGTAAAATCGCTATTTGAAGCAGCAAAGAAACTAAAGCCTGCACCGTTAATGCTAGAAGAAAACGCAAAGCTCATAAAACTTGGGAATTTCGAAGATGATATGCCAAAGATCGCCGAATGCGACTTTATAATTGAGGCAGTCGTCGAAAATCTTGAAATCAAACATAAGGTCTTTGAAGAAGTAGAAAAATACTGGAATAAAAACGCAGTAATAGCTTCAAACACAAGCGGGATACCAATTCAAAAAATAGCAGAGCCGTTCTCGGAGAATTTCAAGCGACATTTCTTAGGTATTCACTTCTTTAACCCTCCTCGATATATGAAGTTAGTTGAGGTAATTCCGACTCCTTATACAAGTGCGGAAATTGTCAGCAAAGTCTCAGAATTTTTGGATAGAAGGCTCGGCAAAGGAGTCGTCAAGGCTAAGGATAGACCTAACTTCATCGCAAACAGAATTGGCACTTTTGGAATGATGGTTACGATTCACGAAATGTTGCGAATGGGATTTACACCGACAGAAGTCGATCAGATAACAGGCAAGGCCATAGGACACGCAAAAAGCGCAACATTTCGCACTTCGGATCTTGTAGGACTAGATGTTCTTGCTCACGTTAATCGAAACATTTATCCAGCCGTTCCAGAAGATGAAGACCGCGAAACCTTTAGAATTCCCGAAGTAATCGAAAAAATGCTCGAACTAAAACTTCTCGGCGATAAAACCGGTGGTGGATTCTATAAAAAAATCAAAGATGCAGAAGGCAAGACCCAGATTTTAGAACTCGATTTGAAGACTTTTGAGTATAAGCCTCAGCAAAAAACAAAATTAGCTTCGCTCGAAAACGCAAAACAAATAGAAGACTTACCGAAAAGAATTAAAACCTTAATCTGGGGAGAAGACAGAGTAGGAGAATTCTTGTGGAGAACCACATCTAGAGTCTTTCGATATGCAGCAAACAGAATTCCTGAAATAGCCGATACTGTAGTTGAAATTGACAATGCAATGAAATGGGGCTTTGGCTGGGAAATAGGCGTTTTTGAGACTTGGGATGCCGTCGGAGTAAAAGAATCCGTTGAAAGAATGGAAAAAGAAGGTCAGCCAATCCCGCAGAACGTCCGTAAAATGCTTGAATCCGGTGCGGAAACCTTCTACAAGCACGAAAATGGAAAAGTCTTTTACTACGATTTAGTCAACGGAGGCTACAAACAAGCGCCAGAACGTGACGGCGTTATAATTCTGAAATCTGTAAAGGACAGAATCGGTGTCATCAAGAAAACACCAGCAGCCAGCTTAATTGATATTGGCGATGGTGTCGCTTGCCTTGAGTTTCATTCAAAGATGAATGCCATCGGCGGTGATACGATGCAAATGATGAAGTTTGCTGTTGAAGAAGTAGAGAGAAACTTTGTTGGGCTAGTCATCGGCAATCAAGGAGAACACTTCTCGGCTGGAGCGAATCTAATGATGCTTCTTCTAGCGGCACAAGAAGAAGAATGGGACGAAATAGATATGATGGTCCGCACGTTTCAACAAGTAAATATGCACTTGCGTTATTCGTCAAAGCCCGTAGTTGTAGCACCTTTTGGTTTGACGCTTGGGGGTGGATGTGAAGTTGCGCTTCACGCTGACCACGTGCAAGCGGCTGCTGAAACTTACATGGGGTTAGTTGAAGTAGGTGTTGGACTTTTACCAGCTGGCGGCGGGACAAAAGAAATGACCGTAAGAGCAATGGAGCAGGCACAGAAAACACCTGATGCCGATCCGCTTGCCTTCTTAAAGAAAGTGTTTGAACTTATAGGTATGGGCAAAGTTTCTTCCTCAGCACAAGAAGCTCGCCAATTTGGATTTTTGCGACCATCAGACGGTATCTCGATGAATTCAGATCGTCTTATTGCAGATGCAAAAAGACAAGTTTTGCACCTTGCAGAATCTTACGTCCAACCACAGCCTCGTGAATGCCTAGCTTTAGGAGAAGCTGGCTTAGCTGCATTCAAGGTCGCATTGCACATGATGAAGCGTGGTGGTTACATCTCTGAACACGATGAGCTTATCGGAAGGAAAATCGCTAAAATTCTCTGTGGCGGTGAGCTTAACCACCAAACTTATGTGTCCGAGCAGCATCTTCTCGACCTAGAAAGAGAAGGCTTCTTGTCGCTTTGCGGTGAAAGAAAAACCCAAGAAAGAATAGCCTACATGCTAAAAAATGGAAAGCCGTTGAGAAATTAAAGATGAGTCGCTGCGAATGGGCAAAAAGCTGCCTAGAAATTGAATACCATGATCAAGAATGGGGTGTTCCTTGCCGTGATGATCGAAAGCTATTTGAGTTTCTTGTTCTTGAAACGATGCAAACCGGCATCTCTTGGGCGATTATCTTGAAAAAACGAGAAGCTCTACGATCGGCTCTTGATGGTTTCAAACCAGAAGTAATTGCTAGTTACAATCAAGAGAAAATCTCTTCGCTACTTGAAAACAAAAACATAATTAAAAACAAGGCAAAAATTGAAGCAACTGTTCTAAATGCCAAAGCCTTTTTGAAAGTGCAAGATCGTTTCGGTTCTTTCGCCGATTACGTCTGGCGATTTGTCGACGGTAAACCAATAAAAAATTCTTGGCAAAGGCATACAGAAATTCCTCAGCAAACATCCGTTTCGCAAAGAATGAGCAAGATAATGCAACAAGATGGGTTCGCTTTTGTCGGACCTGTCGTTTGTTATTCATTTATGCAAGCCTGCGGGATTGTAAATGATCATTTAATATCTTGTTTCAGATACGACGAAATAAACTTAAAGGAGCAAAATATATGAAAGAAGCAGTTATAGTTTCAGCCGTTCGAACAGCGGTCGGTAAAGCCCCGAAAGGAACTTTGAGAAACACACGTCCTGACGATTTAGCAGCGGCGGCAATAAAGGAAGCCGTAGCGCGCGTTCCCGGACTTGAGCTGCAAGAAATTGAGGATGTCATAATGGGTTGTGCTTTCCCAGAAGCACAGCAAGGTATGAATGTAGCCAGAACCGCAGCCATATTGGCTGGCTTACCTGTTGAAGTTTCGGCGATGACCGTTAATCGTTATTGCTCATCGGGACTTCAAACAATTGCCATTGCAGCCGATAGAATCCGAACAGGAGCATCTGAGGTAATCGTAGCAGGTGGCCTTGAAACAATGTCAATGATCCCGATGGGTGGCTACACCTTTAGACCTAATCCTTCACTGGTTGAAAGTTATCCAGACTACTATTTGAACATGGGACTTACAGCAGAAAACCTTGCTAGAAAATACGAAATCACCCGCGAACAAGCAGACGAATTCTCGCTTAAATCCCACCAAAAGGCAGCCATGGCTATTCAGACTGGCAAATTTAAGGAAGAAATCGTTCCTGTAAAGGTCTTTGTTGACGAAATGGATGAAAAAGGCAGAGTCAGGCGTAAGGAAATAGTTTTCGACACAGACGAAGGTGTTCGGTATGACACCTCGATGGAAAGTCTAGCAAAATTGAAGCCTGTTTTTCATGCAAAAGGAACTGTTACGGCTGGCAATTCTTCTCAAATGTCCGATGGCGCAGCGGCTTGTGTTGTAATGTCTGCTGAGAAGGCTGAAAAATTAGGTATAAAACCTTTAGCGAGGTTCGTTTCATACGCAACCGCAGGATGCCTACCAGAAGAAATGGGGATAGGCCCTGTTTTTGCCATTCCTAAAGCACTCAAGCTCGCCGGACTTAAATTGGAGGATATAGAACTTATCGAGCTAAACGAAGCATTCGCTGTTCAAAGCCTTGCTGTAATGAAGCTTATGGAGCTTAATCCTGAAAAAGTTAATGTAAATGGTGGAGCAATCGCACTCGGACACCCGCTCGGTTGCACCGGAGCAAAATTAACAGCAACTCTTTTAATGGAAATGCATCGTCGAAATGCCCGTTATGGAATGGTTACAATGTGCGTAGGCGGTGGAATGGGTGCAGCCGGAATTTTTGAGAAAATATAACTTAAGTTTTCAAAAAAACGACATGCTATCCAGCATGTCGTTTTTCATCTCGTGGTTTGTGACTTAGTCTCTCTTAAACTTTCTATCTTCTTCAATCAAAGCTAGTCCGTAATTTTTCCCATTTATGGTTATTCCATTCTGAATTTTTCCCTTAACACCCACTTTTGTGCCTCTCGATGGCACGCCTTTATTTGTTACAACCCAAATTTCGCCAGTTCCATCATCAAGTTTGTAAATACCTCCTCCAGAACCTCTAAAAATCGGCACTGCTACACCAAAGCTGTTTTCAACCGTTCCTGCTACAGCAACTTCTTTATCCTGAAATCTTGACGGATTCGAGACTATATCACCAATATTGGTTCTGGTCGGGCAAGCTACAAATAGAGAAACCAGCATTAAAACTATGAAAATCCCTGCTACTTTTCTCATATTTCTCTCAACCTTCCTAAATTAAGTAAGTCAAAACAAATGATTCGATGAGGTAGGCGAAGGTTGCAAAAAATTTCAACTACTGTAACGACTCAAATATTTTCCTTGATCCGCAATAATTTCAAAATTTGTATTAGTGAAAGTTTTTTCATTAAACTTCTAATCACCACGATCATCGAATCAAATATACTTAGTTGACTTAAAAAAGGTGTATGGTATCGTTATACTTTGAAAACCAAATAGGAGTATTCGTGATGAAAACGCTTTATCCTGAAATTGCTCCTTTTGACTCGGGAATGCTGAAAGTTTCTGACATTCATACGATTTATTATGAACGTGTAGGCAACCCCGAGGGCATACCTGTAGTTTTTCTTCATGGTGGTCCCGGTGGCGGTCTAATCCCCATTTACAGGCAATTTTTCGATCCGAAAGCTTTTCATGTGGTTTTATTTGATCAGCGAGGTTCGGGGCGTTCAACCCCGCATGCAGAACTAAGAGAAAATACAACTTGGGACTTAATCTCTGATATTGAAACTTTAAGAGAGAAATTTGGAATCGAAAAATGGTATGTATTCGGCGGCTCCTGGGGAAGCACTTTGAGCCTCGCCTACGCAATAAAGCATCCTGAAAGAGTTTTAGGACTAATCCTGCGAGGAATCTTCCTAACCCGAAGAAAAGAGCTTCTCTGGTTCTATCAGTATGGCGCAAGCGAAATTTTCCCTGATTACTGGGAACGCTACCGCGATGAAATTCCTGAAGAAGAGCGACACGATTTCATTTCGGCTTATTATAAACGATTAACAAGCGATGACGAAAAGGTAAGATTAAGTGCTGCAAGAGCTTGGAGTGTCTGGGAGGGCGCAACGTCAAAGCTTATTCCTGACAAAAGCTTAATAGAACATTGGGAAAACGAACATGAAGCCTTACAACTTGCTCGTATAGAATGTCACTATTTTATCAACAAATGCTTTTTCCCGAGTGATAACTACATTTTAGAAAATATTGATAAAATACGTCATATTCCCACGGTAATAGTTCAAGGCAGATACGACATAGTTTGCCCAATGGTTTCTGCATGGGAATTACACAAAGCATTTCCCGAAGCTGAGTTTATAGTTGTTCCAGAAGCCGGCCACTCCATTTCCGAACCTGGAATAACATCGGCTTTGGTCGATGCAATGGATAAAATCAGAGATAAGCATAACGCAAGAAGATGAAATTCGTTCGTTTTAGAGTTAAGATAAAAGCATTGGAGAATCTATGAATCTCGGAACAACAGAAATAATTTTGATCGTAGCAGTTTTGTTTCTTCTTTTTGGAGCGAGCCGATTACCGCAATTAGCAAAAGCACTAGGGCAATCACGCAAAGCCTTCAGAGAAGGAATGCGTGAAGCCGAAGAAGAAGAGCGTCGAGAAGAAGAACGTCGCCTTCAAGAAGCTAAAAACGTCGCTAGCTTAAATCCGCCCTTAATCACTGAGGTTGATGACGAAACTCTGATTGAAGAGCTAAAAAGACGTCAGGCTCAAAGACAGCAAAATAACTAAAACTGGTTAATTTCAAAAGCAACAATTAAAGCTTATTTCTTCTGACAAACGCTTTACAGTTATCTTCCTGATTTCTACCTTTTCTGCTTTAATCTCTTTTTTATCAAGTTTGTGATCGTTGATCGAAACTATCAAATCACCTACTTTCATACCCAACCTCTCTGCAATGCTATCATTCTTGATTGACTTAATTCTTACCCCTTCTGTTTCAACTGCCACTTCGATTCCAATTTGACTTAAAACTTCAACAACCGAAAACTGAGTTTTATCCCGAAAATGTTGACTTTTCAGTTTGTTCGAGACACTGCTTAAACTTTTTGTATTCACGGATTTAACAGACTCTTCTCTAGTTTGATAGTTTACTTTTCTTTCAGAGACTTCTCTCTGAACGCTGTAAGCCGTCTTACTCTCTTGAGTATTAGCAATCTGCTCGTTAACTTTCAGACTTTCTAAATTTTCGGCATACTCCTCTAAACTTTCGACTTGCAAATCTTTAACTCTGTCAACCCTTAAGACAACAAACAAGGCAACAAACGTAAACATGATGAGAACAAAGACAAACGCATAAGACAAAATCATTTTCTTTCGCTTTTGTCCAACCTTCAATATTCTAGCTTTTAAGCGAAACTGGAAATCTTCTGGCGCTTTCACTTTCGGCAAGGTTTTCAGCATCTCGATTAGCTTTTCATCTGAAATCTGACTCATTTTCCTTCACCGAGATAATCCTTTAATTTCTTCTTTAGAATCCCTCTTGCTCTTGAGATTCTAGATTTGGTCGTTCCAAGTCCCAAATTCAGAATTTCAGCCACTTCTTGGTAGGATTTTCCTTCAATATCACACAACACAAGCGGCAAACGATATTTCTCAGGAAGTGAAGCTACTGCTTTAGCTATCTTTTCTTGCATTTCTTCTTGCAACATCTCTTCATTGGCTAAAGGTCTGTCGTCACTAGGTTCAAATACTTTCTCTTTAGGATCCCCAAAAAGCCCTGTCAAGGATAGAATCTTCCGTCTTTTACGCTTTCTAAGCTCACTGATGGCTAGATTGGTAGCTATTCGATACACATAGGTTGAAAAGGCATTTTCTGAATGATAACGCTCAATCGAAGCGTAAACCCTAACAAATGTTTCTTGTGCTAGATCAACTGCTTCCTCGTAATCATTCAAAATACGATAAAGATAGTTGGTTATTGAATGCTGATAACGCTTGACTATTTCAACAAAAGCCTCTTCATCTCCGTTTTTGAAGGCTTCCATTAGCTCATTATCAGATAGAGATTCATCCCTGAATAGTCTGTCATCAAAGTCCCGATTTTGATTTTCTCCCGGACAAGCCACTCTGTCTAGATAAAGAAGCATTCGATTTTTTACACGTATCGGTATCGCAGATTGTTGCAATTAACTCTTTGAAAAGAGGCTTTCATCAACCTTTTGTCCAAAAGTCACCGTCAAAACGTTTACTTCTTCTATCTTTCTATCACCAGCCCACAGAACCGTTCGATAAGGAACGAGCATCCCCTGAGACAAGCGGTAATCATGAAATTTACGTCTATACTTAACACCTCCAGACTCGTAATCTAGCCACATGACGCGAAAGGTCTTTGCACTTATAAAATATCGTGTTTTTCGGTTTCTTCTATCTATAAGGTCGAGCTGTATAAGTTCTACCCCGAGATACTTTTCTCTACCAGCTACAGAAACTTTAGAGCCGTCTTCTTTATATCTAAAAAGTGCCTCGAGACTATGCCAGATTTCATTTTCAAAGTCCACTATTATCTCGGCCTTTGGACTAAAAGTAGTTTCTCCCAAAATACCAAAAATTTCGCCTTGATTGTAAACGAGAGAATACCGTAAAGTGGGCGAGTTTTGATCTATGCGTATCCTTTCTTTTTCCAGACTCTCGCCTCTTATAACTTGTTTTGTATAGCCAATCTCTTCACTTGTTCCATCTAGTTTTGTAACTGTCTTTTTACCAGTTTCAACCATAGTGCGACGGATTTGCGCAAATCTTGCCTTGTCATTAAAAAGTGCATAAACAGCGATAACGCTATCGGCTATCAGTTCTGCGTTCTCACTTCCTGGATCAAAAAGCTTTGTTTCATTCTTTTGACTTGGCTGTGGCTGTCGTTGCGCTACCGTCACGGCAGCAAAAAAGAGAGTAAAAACTAGCGTAAGTATAGGCTTCATCTTACTTTTCCTTCTCCTACTCTTCCTGCATATCACCAAAACAGATCGAGTTGATGAAAATATCTTAGTTCGAGGATGCCTTTTCAAAAATGATTCTACCATGCTAAAAAATTTTTAGATGCTACACGTAGCACTTTTTGAACCTGAAATACCACCGAATACGGGTAACATAGCTCGACTTTGCGCTGCTACTTTTGTCGAGCTTCACATAGTCGGAGTTACAGGTTTTAGAATGGATGATAGAACTCTTCGGCGTGCTGGGCTCGATTATTGGCAATATGTAAAACTTCATCGTCATGTCGATCTCGAAGAACTCTACTCTTTTTTACCTAATTCCCGCTTTCTTTACTTTTCAACAAAGGCTGAAAGGCTGTATACAGACTTTGAATATCAACCGAATGACTGCTTAGTTTTCGGACCAGAAACTCGTGGACTTCCAGAGAGCCTTCTTCGTGCCAACTGGGAAAGGTGTCTGAAAATCCCAATGCCAAACAAAAATGTCCGAAGCCTTAATCTTGCAACCTCTGTAGGAATTGCTCTTTATGAAGCTTTAAGACAAATTGGTTTTCCAAAGTAAAGACAAAGGAGGAAGTCTCCCCCTTTGTCTTAAGCTATGCTGATTTCTTTCATCAGATAAACGTCTTGAATTGCATTAAGCAATTCCACGCCTTCTTTCATAGGACGTTGGAAAGCCTTTCTTCCCGAGATAAGTCCCATTCCACCGGCACGCTTGTTTATAACGGCCGTTCTAACTGCAGCAGCAAGATCACCTGCTCCTTTGGATTCACCGCCGGAATTTATCAATCCACAACGCCCCATGTAACAGTTTGCAACTTGATAACGAACCATATCAATTGGATTGTCAGTAGTCAATTCCGTATAAACCTTCTCATGCGTCTTGCCATAGCCTTTACCCATTGCCATATATCCACCGTTTCGCTCTGGGAGCTTCTGCTTGACAATATCAGCTTGAATAGTAACTCCGAGGTGATTAGCCTGCCCGGTCAAATCTGCTGCCGTATGCATATCTCCCTCTGGCGTCTTAAAGGCGGAATTTCTTAAATAGCACCACAAAACGGTTGCCATGCCGAGCTCATGAGCATAAGCAAATGCTTCGGCTATTTCGGTTATCTGTCGAGTTGATTCAGGCGAGCCAAAATAAACGGTAGCACCTACAGCAACCGCACCCATGTTCTTAGCCTGTTCGATTGTCCCGAAAAGAACTTGATCGTATTTATTCGGATAAGTCAGCAGCTCATTATGATTTATTTTTACAATAAAAGGAATCTTATGAGCATATTTGCGAGCAACCGAACCTAAAACGCCAAAGGTTGAAGCTACAGCATTACATCCGCCTTCAATGGCTAGCTTAACTATGTTTTCCGGATCGAAATACATGGGATTTGGAGCAAAACTAGCACCGGCAGAATGCTCTACCCCTTGATCAACTGGCAAAATGGAAAGATAGCCCGTTCCACGGAGCCTGCCATTATCAAAAAGAGTTTGAAGAGATCGAAGAACTGCAGGACTTCTGTCAGACAAAGCCCACACTCTATCAACAAAATCGCTTCCCGGTAAATATAAACTCTCCTTTGGTATCGTCTTTGATACGTGATTTAAAAGTTTCTCAGCTTCATCTCCCAAAAGCTCTACTACTTTCTCATAGCTTATTGCCATAACCTTCTCTCCTTTTGGAATAAAAAACTTTATCACAAGAGCTCTTTCGCTTCCTTCACAAAACGAAACCTGAAAAATAATAGAAATAAAAATTTAGAATAAAACGCATTTTTCTGCAATTTTGCAAAAGCTGAAAGTTTTGATTGAAAAAAACAGACCTCGGTGCTCGTTTTGTTCGTCAAACTTACTTTCTTTTTTCCTTCAAAAACTTTTTAATGACCATCTCCTTTCTCAGCTTTGGTAAGTAGTTAATGAAAAGTTTTCCGTCACAATGATCTGTCTCGTGAAGAATACATCTTGCCGCAAGTCCTTCAACCTCCTGCTCATACCACTCACCTTTTAGATTTTGCGCTCTCATTACCACTTTGTTCGGACGCACAACAACAGCAGGGACTCGACCAATAGAAAGACATCCTTCTTGCCCGGATTGCTCACCTTCGGTTTTTAAAATTTCCGGATTTGCAGCAACAAGCTTTATTCCGTCGCAATCCATGACGAAAAGCCTCAGAGAAACCCCTATCTGCGGCGCAGCAAGTCCTACTCCTTCTGCCTGATACATCGTTTCAAACATGTCCTCACAAAGCTTTTCCAGCTCTTCGTCAAAAGTGTCAACTGCCGCTCCCACCTTAAATAGAACTTCCTCAGGATACTCTGCTATTTTTCTTACAGCCATACAGGAGAAAACCTAACTGACAGGAAACATTATCTTGGAATCACCCCAAAACGCGACATTCGATGAAAGTCTCTTTTTGCAAAAAAGCCTCTTTCTTCTCTTCTTAAACATTCCCAACAGACAACCCTTTCTTCATTTGTTGGTGTGATGAAAACGTTGTAATAGCGCGTCTCGCGATCGCATTCGTAGCATCTTCTAACTGGTTTTTCCTTGTCGTTACCTTTCATCTTTCCTTCTTAAAAGTCTTACTCTTTCAAGATAAAAGTCCTTCTGCAACAGAATAGTGTAATTTGAAACCACAAAATTCTCCAAATCTCGACACGCTGGAGTTTGTTCCTGACAAATCTGTTCGGTAACAAGCCAGACTTCCACCGCGTCTTTAGGCACTTTAGAAATAACAAATTTTATCTGATTACGAAAAGCATTTTCTGAATTTCTCTCCCCCTCAAGACCCCAATCAAAAAACTTTTCATCTGGAAGAATAATGTTTAAACCTTTATAGTGATAACGCAAAGCTAACGCATCGTAACAACGAAAAACAACTATAGGCTGAGACGGATGCTCATTTTCCTCTATGAACCTTGCTACCCTAGCCCAGTCACCCCTTTTTGCCATTGGCTTGTATTCAACATAAAAAGAGTATCCATATGCCAAAAAACAAACTGCTGCAAAAAAAATCAAAATTTTCTTCGGCAAAGCCTCAAAAAGCAAAAACCAAAACAAGAAAAACAGAGGAACAAATAGAACCGAAGCATGCCGAACTTGAAAGTAATCTATGCCAAGAAAAAAATAAGCCAACAGAAGGCAAAACCCGATAACTGTCGATAAAATCGTAAAAAGCAAAGCCGTTTCCGAAAAAAATACTCCTTTATGCCAAGAAAAAATCAAAAGTATTATAACAAAAATGCGCATTAGCCAGTTTCTTAAAACCGCTATCGTGTCCGACTCGGTTATTGGAAAAAGCCCTATCGGCAACGTAAACGTCAAAAGATGATTCCACAGGGTCTTGATTCCTTCAACTAAGCTCTTTTCTTCCCTAAAGCCAGAAGTGTTAACAAAGAACTGTTCAACGACTATCAAAAATAGAGGTGAAATCAAAACTGCGACTGTAAGAAGTCCTATTGTGAACTTCTTTACATTTTTCTTGAAAACTAAAACAGCAAGAAAAATTGCCAATAAAGTAAATCCGAGATAGTAGTTTACATAAATTGCCAACGCAGAAAGTAAAACAAAGCAAGCCCAAGACCGAGCTTTCTCTTCAAGTAGCACCACAAAGACATAAATTAGCCAAACTGAAAGCAGAACTGTAAGCGAATACATTCTTATTTCGGTGCTTGCCCACACTAAAAAGGGGTGAATTGCAAACAAGGTTACCAATAAGTTAGCTTTTAACCTATCAAATACAAGCTTTTCAGTTAAGTTACTGAAAACTTTTATCGCAAAAAGACTAAACATCAAAGACAGTATCCTTGCAAAAAAAATAGAATCGTAAACTTTCCGCCAAATTCCTAGCAAGACAAAGTAAAGTGGCGCTTGTTTTTCGTTAACAATAGCGTTTCTAAAAAAGTCCAAGAAGCTTCCTTCAGTGCTAAAAAGCGAAGAAGCTTCATCCGCCCATACATTCAATCGGTAGGACAAAAAAATCGCTATCGCGGCGTGAGTTAACATTAAAACTAATAGATACTTCCCTTTCATTTTTTTCTATATAAAGCCCAAAAAAGGTCTTCTGCAGGATAAATTATCCTTATTCGGTCAGGAATAAGTTTCAAAACTGGAAAGAAACGTTTTCCTAAGAGATAATGAAGTAGAGATCTTGCGTGACGACCAGATATTACTTTTTTCGGGCGTCCTTGTGCTATCTTAACAAAACCAAATTTTGACAAAACTCCGGTTAAGCTCTCAGGTGAAAACCAATGTAAAACGCTTGGCGGTGAATATTCATGCCATTTCCTTCCGAAAATCCTTGCCGTTATGCTTCTAAAATTCCAAGTTTCAATCAGTAAAACGCCATTTTTAGAGAGTAAACTGTGAGCATTTTGAAAAGCAGCCTTCAAATCGTAAAAATGTGCAACTACTTGGATCATCGAAATTAAAGAAAATTCACCTTTGCCTTGAAAGTTTTCAAAACTACCCGTAAAAACTGTAAGATTTAGCTTTTCTCTTGCATATCTTGCCATTGTTTTGTTTATTTCAATGCCAGAACCTTGCCAGCCTTCATCAACAAATCCTTGTAAAACGAAGCCAGCCGCTGCACCCACGTCTAACAACTTTTTATTCGTCACATACCTTGAAGCTAATCTAGCATAATATCTACCTCTTTCTCTTAAAATTTCTGCATCAGCAAGGTAATCTGCATATCCTGCACCACCCCCCGTAAAGTATGCATCCGAATAAACTTCTCGAATGAAATTTTCATCCACAGGAAAATCAACAAATCTATGTCGGCAAATGCTGCAATCACTTATTGGAAACCCTCTAGCAGAGAAAGCAAGCTCCGCCTGAGAACCACAAATCGGACAATTCATGATTAAAAAGTAAGCCGGTTCGGAAGGCTTTTGCAACCTCCCAAACCGGCTTTAATGAAAATTCCGTAAGCGTTTTTACGGAATGTATCTCTTCGGCAATGCCGTATCTGTTCCAAGCCCAAACACGGCTGCAAGGAATCCGGAAGTTGAACGATTTACATACCAGGTGCCATTCCTGTAAACGGCGACATCATCTTTTCCGTCTCCATCATAGTCACCTGGCACAGGCACATCTCCAGAAGCACCAAAATTAACCACTTGCATCGAGTTATCCGTGCTTCTCATGATGTACCAAGTTCCATTGCGGAATACCGCTACATCATCCTTATTGTCGCCATCGTAATCCGCAGGAACAGGTGCATCAGTTGGCAAGCCCCATGAAATCGATACTTGCCCACCGCTCGAACGTTGTATGATCCATGTCCCACCACGGTAAACAGCTCTATCGCTCTTACCATCTCCGTCGAAATCACCTGTCAGCGGCACATCTCCAGATTGACCAAATTGGGTCATAGAAAGAATCGTAAAGTCGCTACCCTTCAGAATATACCAGTAATTATCTGAGGGCCGATACAAGGCATAATCAAACTTACCATCACCATCATAATCACCCGTAACTGGAATGTCTCCGCTTAGTCCCCATTCAACAGACATTAAAGTGTTCGTGCTGCTTCTGAGAACAAAGTAATCATACAGTCCAGGCGCATTATTTCCGCGATAGACGGCTATATCTGCTTTACCATCTCCGTCGTAGTCACCTGGAACCGGGATGTCACTTCCCGAACCCCACAATACGGAGGTAAATCCAGCTGTTGAACGCTGCAAATACCAAGTATTATTCGATTGACGATAAACCGATATGTCAGTCCTACCGTCACCGTCAAAATCAGCCCTGGACCTGACACTAGGCGACAAGCTACAAGTGTAGTCATCCGATTCGAAAGTAAGTTTCCAACCGGCCATCGTTCCTGAGTCGCCAGCAGCATCATCAACAACATATAGCGTCCATGTTCCGTTTAGGTTGGCTCCATTCATGCCAAATGTAGAGGTAAATGTGTCGGTTCCAGCAGGTGCTGCATTTGAATATGGACCTGATGGAGCTGGAGTTGGGAATGGGTCATTTGCACCTGAGTTGTAAGGTAAAAACTCCCCTGCAGTCCACTGCGTGGTAGAAGGTTGCTGAGTAGCTGAATCGCTTAAGGTAAACGTAAGGTTGACTACATCACCACTACCACCTGAGTCAGACAAGAAGATGTATTTCTGCCCACCTGGTCCAACAAGCAAGAAGTCAAGGTCTGCTGGAAATGTATGGGTGATACCTGTAACTTCGAACTTTATCTTCTTGTTACCAGTAAGCCCAGAAACATTGATTGTGGTCCCATAAGGAGTTGTCGGACCATTATCTGGAATTGTCAAAGTCTGAGTATTTGAGAATGTAACTGGAGGACCTCCTACTGGAACTCCGAGTCGGAATTCCCTGGTTACAGGTGCTTGGGTTCCTACGTCACTAGAAACATTTATCTGAATCTGATGCATGCTTCCGCAAGGCGCACTTGCTGGAACTGTATAAGGAATTTGCCTAGTTACGGTCTGCCCATCAGCAATGTTTCCATAACTTACATTTGGCCCACCGTTGATGTTAGCGAACACATTGTTTATGGTTGCGCC
This sequence comes from Pyrinomonadaceae bacterium, assembly GCA_025054715.1. Taxonomy (GTDB): domain Bacteria; phylum Acidobacteriota; class Blastocatellia; order Pyrinomonadales; family Pyrinomonadaceae; genus J014. The sequence goes on along the minus strand of JANWYH010000001.1, from coordinate 346,279 downwards.
AGTATTGTTTCTAACCGAAACGCTTATTAGAAGATTCTCACCCGGCTCAGGATAGCCGTCATTATCACCGGGAGAGTCGCTAACTACGAGAGGATCGGTGTATTGAACGTTTGGATAATCAAAAGCTTCTGTCACCTGTGCAGGCGACGTTGACTGAATACTAGCGCTAAAGCCCATACCACGACGACGGAAACCTTCTCGAATATCGCTGACATTAGCCGATGAGGTTCCACAAGCGGCAGGAAGTGAAGTTGCTGCCTGAATTATGGAATCACGTCCTTGAAGGAAAGTCGGATTCAAAGGTGAAAGCTTCATTCCATCAGTAACTACTTGAAGAACGCATCTTGTTCCATTAGCCCAGCCAAGACGCTGAACCATCAGCGAACGCACTTCCCAAAGAGCTGAACTCCAAATCTCCCCAGCATTGTGCACTTGATCACATGTCGAGCTACCAATAGGACCACGAGGAAAGGCGCTTATGTTTGCTGATGTGGTTGTTCCTATTTCAGTATTGCAGTTAGAATTCAAATGCCTGAAAGTCAAAGGATTATGTGGACACGGAGCATTGCCACAAGCTGGTCTTGAAGGTCCACCCGTAAAAGAGATAACCGCTTTCGGGAAACGGCGAATACCGTAGTAATAGTTTGCGGTAAAACCGGAAACCACAAGGTAAGTTACATAGCCACCAGTTGTGTAAATCCCATTTATCGGATCGGTCGGCTCACTTAGCATGACGTGAGCATACCAATCTGACCAACCTTCGCCCATACCTCGAGACATATTTGATGTAAGTCCACTAGCATTTCCATGCAAACGATTCGAAAGCCCGTGAGTAACCTCGTGAATTATCACATCTGCATCAGTCGTTCCGTCGTAGTCTGGGGTTGGCCCCGTCCAAATATACATTTGCATGCGGCCTCGTCCGCCGTCAGCTGGTGTAGCAAAGTTTGCGTTATTCGTTCCCGAAGAGTCTTGTCCTTCTGCCGATACGCGGTCGTTACCTAAGCCACCACGACCGAAGTTGTCGTGCTGGAAATTAAAAGCTGGTTCAGTAAACCCTAATCGGTAAAGTTCATCATGATACCAGTTCATTACCCAGAACATTTGAATAACAGCACCTCTTTGCGCCTGCGGAGTAAGCGGATCATCTCCGGGTGCTGGATTTCCAGGCGGAGGATTCCATGCTGGAGAAGAGGTAGTAAACACTCTGTTGGGACTTCCTGTCTGAGGCGCATCAACCCCATTAACCCCGTCACGATCAATACCAGCCTCTACGGCATTTCCGTCAGTTACGTTTTGACCATCGTTGATCCAACCATTGTTATTAAACGTATATGGAGGTTCATTACCGACACGAGTTTGATTGACTCGGTTGATTACAGGTGCTTGAGCGCCTGTTGTAGGATCGGTAGGTCCTGGAGTAAATGGGGCAGGGCTGTCGTGAACCGGTATGAATGCATTTGGATTAGCATAAACATTGTATGTCGCCGGTTGAGTCTGATCTTCAGTGATGTTTTTACGCCATAGCATTGTTCCGGTTTCAGCATCAACTATGACGTAGTAAGCATTCACAGGCTTCCAAATCAAGACTCGCCATGCTGGAACGGCAACACCCGGCTCTGTCGGGAAATACATCTTTTCAGCTGTAATATCCCAATCACCGCCTCTACCGAATTTCACTTTCAAATCATCAGAAGCTGCTGCATTCGGCGTTGTATCGCCTTCTTTCAATTCATAGTTGGCGTATCTTGCTGCTGCAATAACAGCATCAACTGGATTTCTGAAATCGGTCGAAAGACTTTGATAGTCAAGACCAGGGGCTAGGTTATTTACGACACGTATGATCTCGCCGTTTTTAGTGAATCCAGCTTTAACCTCACCACGAAATACCGGCACACCGTTGATTCTCTGTTCAAGATGAGCAAAGCCCATGTTGCCAGCAGGATTTTCATAATCAGACAAAACAACTAAAGCATCCGCCTGACTATCACTAACTCCAAATAGCTCGTTGTTCTGCTTGACGAAGTTACGCAATATTTCGGAACGCTTCATCTGCGACGGCTCTGTAAGCCTTTCAATCTCCGCTTTCCAAACATCAGGCGTAATAACTTCAGGTATTCTTATGTCCGAATTGTATTCCACCTTAAGGCTAGGAACGCGTCTGCGGAGATTTTCTTCTCCACGAACAAAGCCTTCTCTTATGTCGGCAATTGCTGCTGCATCTTTACCTGACTTTTCGCGAAACTTCAGCAGAGCTTCTTGAGCAGCCTCTGACTTATCTTCGCGAATATCGTAATTTTCTAAGCCTTCCTCGTGGCTTTCCGTCCTTTGGAAAAGCCCCTTTTTAGGCTTACCATTTTTTTCGCTCGCCTCCGATTGGAAAAGCTGCGGAACAAACATTATTCCAACCAGCAATCCAACCGCGAACAGACTTATTAAAAGTCCTTTCCTTGTTTCATCTAGCTTTTTCCACATGTTTTTGAAATACCCCTCCTTTATTCTTGTAGCTTTCCACTTGTCACCCTTTAGTGAAAACAAAAAAGCAATAAGCGGTTTTTATACTTTTATCACAAAGAACTACCAGATGCAAGACTACTTATAGGTTCATTATCCGCTCTTAGTCAAAAAAGCTAGGTTATGATCTTCAGAATTATACTTCTCTCTCTTGGACCATCAAATTCACAGAGAAAAATTCCTTGCCAGCGGCCTAAAAGCAGTTTTCCGTCTTTGAAAGGAATAACTGCGTAAGGCCCAATCAAAGAGGCTTTTATATGAGCATCAGAATTGTTTTCAAAATGCCTGAAACCTTCAAAAACTTGTGGCACTTTCTTTCTGAGAAAAAGAAGAATATCGTGTTTTACGTCCGGATCAGCACTTTCATTAACAGTAACTCCGCAGGTTGTATGCTGAACAAATAAAAAGCAAATGCCTTCACCTGTTCTAGGAAGCAGATCAATTACTTGCGATGTAATTTCTATCATCTCTTCTCGTTGACGTGAATGCACCTTTATTGTTTGCATAAAGCTACTGCATGACAAAGTTGTATAAAACTACTCCGCTTGCCTTAGTGGGTTTCCCGTCAACAATCACGGGTGCAAACTTTGACTGCTTTGCTGCATCTTCAGCTGAGCTACGCAAAAGCATGTGACCGCTAATTGCCTTTGCCATAATAACCTTTCCTTCTTCATCAATCAAAACTCTTATGACGACTATTCCAGAAGCACCCATCTGTCTTGCGTTCTGTGGATATTCAGGTCTTACTAACTCTATAGCCCTACTGTTTAATCTTCCTACCTCAACAATTCCTGGCGGCGTCGGCGAAGGTTTTGTTTCTGTTGGAGAAGGTGATGAAGCAGGCGTGGGTGTAACGTTCACGTTACTTTGCTGTTGAACAGTAGTTGGAGATACGGTCGGCTCAGGAGAAGGTGTTTTGGTTGGAGTTTGAGCGGGCGAAGGTTTGGTATTTGTATTGCTTATATTGCTATTGAATACATTTGAGTTAAAAGCTAGATTCGTGTTGGCATTGTAGTTTAACCCAGAATTCGTATTAGCTAAACTTGCATTCGCATTAAAAACATTCACATTTGCATTCATCGCCTGATCAGCCCTTGAAGAGAAGAAAAGATAACCCGCAAAAAAACCTAACGAAAGAAGAGCAAGAGTTAAAAATATAGTAAGAACCACGACACTTACAAGGCTTATCTCCTTTTTCTGTGGAGCTTCGTTAAATGCAGTTTGTGCTTTTTCTGAAACTTCCTTAAGAGGAATCACGATTTGGCTAGTTTCGGGACGATTGTGCCGAATTACGGTTTCTTCTGGATCAAAAGCCTCAGAAGAAAAATGCGGAAAAGCTTTATCAACAAGCGGCGTTCCATCTTTTGGACAAAACTTTATATTTTCTTCATATTCATTCTGGCAAGTTGGACAAAATTTCATCTTTTCTTTGCAAATTAAGTTTGTTGATAACTTTACCCAAAAGCTAAAATTAAGAGTTGCATTGATTTTAACATAGGTTTTCCCAAAAAGTTAACCTTGTTGTTTGTTTTATGAAAAAAAAAGTTATCGTAATTGGAGCGGGAATTGGCGGACTAGCCGTTGCTAGCTTGCTTGCAAAGGATGGTTTTTTGGTAACTGTTCTGGAAAAGAATGAAACTATTGGCGGCAAGGTAAATTTTATAGAGGCAAATGGATATAAATTTGATACTGGAGCCTCTTTGCTAACACTTCCCCAAACACTTAACGAAGTTTTTAGTTACTGTAGCAAACAAATGTCCGACTATTTGCAGCTTGTGCAACTTGAACCCATTTGTAGGTATTTTTGGTCAGACGGAACTTCAATTGACATATATCAAGACACAGAAAAAACTAAGGCAGAAGTAGAAAAACTCTCAAAGACGGATGTAGTAGCTTTCGAAAAGTATCTTAAAGATGCCAAAATCAAATATGAAATAGCAGAAAAAACCTTCCTAGCCAAAAGCCTTAATGAACTACCCGAACTTTTTTTCTCACCGAGAAAATACCTGATTGACTTTTTTAAGTTATCATCTCTAAAAACCCTGGATAAGCATAACCGCAGTTACTTCAAATCAGCTAAGCTGATACAGCTCTTCAATCGTTTTGCCACCTACAATGGCTCATCTCCTTACAAAGTGCCGGCAACATTTTCCCTAATTCCCTACGTAGAGTTTGGTTTCGGAGCATGGTATCCGATAGGCGGCATTTATCAAATCCCAAAGGCTTTAGCCAACTTAGCAACCGAATTAGGTGTAAAGATCCTAACCAAAACTACGGTTAGACAAATCATAGTCGAAAATCAAAAAGCTATAGGAATAAGAACTGACGACGAAACCATACGTGCCGACCTTGTAGTGTCAAATGCCGATGGTGTTGAAACCTATCGAAGGCTTTTAGGAATAGAAAATAAATTCACCAATCGAGAACCTTCTTGTAGTGGTTTCGTTATAATGCTTGGTGTTCGCAAAAAGTTCGATCAAATAGCACACCATAACATCTTCTTTTCCGACGATTACAAAGCTGAGTTCGACTCTATTTTCAAAGACAAATTACCTGCAAAAGACCCAACCATCTATGTTTGCGCTTCGTCACGCACCGATCACACACAGGCACCAGAAAATTGTGAAAATTTATTTATACTGGTCAATGCACCTTACCTTACCGAAAATTTTAACTGGGAAGAGCACAAAAAAAGGTATAGAGATTTAATTATTCAAAAGCTAGAAGGTTTTGGATTTGAAGGCTTAAGCAAAGCAATAGAGTTTGAGGAGATCATTACTCCGGCTGATTTTGCTGAGAAAACATTCTCAAACAAAGGTTCCATATATGGTATCTCTTCAAATGGTATCTTTTCCGCTTTCTTAAGAATTCCAAACAAATGTCGTGAAATTAAAAATTTATACTTCGTAGGAGGTGCTGCCCACCCCGGCGGCGGTATTCCTCTCGTGCTCCTATCAGCAAAAATGACCGCTAGACTTATTGCTAAATCAAATTAGACCTTTCCTTGCTTGCGACTGAACGGCAGTGATTGCAACAGCATCAACTATATCTTCAGCCTTGCAACCTCTTGAAAGATCGTTACAGGGTTTGTCCAAACCTTGAAGTATAGGACCTATGGCAACTCCACCTGTAAGCCTTTCAGTAAGTTTATAAGCGATGTTACCAGCATTCAAATCAGGAAATATAAGCACGTTCGCTCTTCCGGCAACCCTACTCGCCGGTGCTTTCGTCTTTGCAACCGATGGAATTAAGGCTGCGTCAGCCTGTAGTTCTCCATCAATTTCAAGCTCTGGAGCCCTGACACGAACTGTTTTCACTGCTTCTATAACTTTATCAACCAGCTTGTGCTTTGCACTTCCTTTTGTTGAAAAAGAAAGCATCGCAACTCGAGGTTCAGCTTCAAGAAAAATTCGACAGGACTCCGCTGAAGCAATGGCAATTTCGGCAAGCTCAACTGCACTCGGCTCTATTACCACACCACAATCTGCATAGATCATCGCTCCATCTACGCCAAACCTTTTGTCTGGAACTACCATTAGAAAAAAGGAAGAAACTATCTTAAAACCTTCGCGAAGACCTATACATCGAATTGCGGCTGTTACGGTATGAGCCGTTGTGTTTGTTGCCCCTGCAACCGAACCATCAGCCTTTCCCATTCTAACAAGAAGATTCGCGTAATAAAGCGGGTCTCTAACAGTCGCTTCTGCCTCCTCAAGCGTTATGCCCTTAGAACGGCGAATTTCGTAATAAAGATGAGCAATCTTCGCAAGATCCTTGTCCTTTCGAAGATCAAAAATTTCAACACCATTTAAGTTAGCCCCTGTATCCTTAGCTACTTGTCTTATCTTCTCTTCGTTACCAATCAAAGTCACCCGAGCAATTTTGTTACGCGTGCAAATTTCAGCAGCTACAACTGTTCGCTCGTCTTCTCCCTCAGGCAAAAGAATATGTTGAACGTTAGCGGACGCTCTTTTTCTTATTCGCTCAAGTATCATAAGTTACCTCTCTACAATCTACATCCTTTTAACAAAACTACCTTTAACCTCCCTTCCTCCTCAACTATCCGAAAGCTGTTTAAGGTTTCTGAGTAGGTATTATTTTGAATGGTGTTATGTCTTTGTTTCCATCTCCCCTTTGTTTTTAACAGGTATAAGTCTGGTGTCTGCCTTCTCTCGAATTTTTAAGCTAATTGTGAAAGCTCCACGGCCTCGAATACAAAACAGGTTAACATAGAAATCTTGCTCTAAAAAACTTGAAACGAAACTAAAAAAGAAAATAGACTAAAATTATGCAAAGCAAAAAAGCGCCCGAAAAAAAAGTTCAGTCGAACAGAGCGGAAATTAAAGCAAGACTAAAGAATTTGCTTTTATTCTTCCCCAATCTTCTTCTGCTACTGAGCCGCTTACTTAAAGACAGTCGCGTTCCAGCAACGGAAAAGGCTCTTTTTGCCGCCGCTATTCTTTATGTGATCGCCCCCTTTGATTTTCTCTCTGATTTTGTTCCCTTCTTAGGGCAAATTGACGACATATATTTGGTAGCTTTGACTATCCTGCGTTTAATTAACCGAACAGATGAAAACGTTGTTCGTGAACACTGGTCGGGCGGAGGTGATATAGTTGCTCTAGCCGAGTCAATAGCAAACCTTGCACCAATAATCCTACCAAGGAGGGTTTCAAAAATCATCACTTCAAAAGTAGAGCTCGCAAAACCAATAGAAATTATAGATTCAGCTGCAAAAGGCAAACGCCAGATTTTCAAAGAGATTGCCTAATAGATTTTTCAACCCAAAAAGCTTCAAAAATGTTTGCAACCCACCAAAGAGAGCCTTTAAATCCGAGATGTTCTATCATTAGTTTGAAAACTTTGGGATTTATCGTAGCAGTTTTCACCAGAAGCTTACGAAGAGAAGAAAAACGAATTCTATCTTGAAAAAGTTCTCTTGCTACCATCTCTTCAAGCGTGCTCAAAGCCATCATAACTGAGTTCATTGTTTCATTTACAACCGACGGCTTGCTTTTAGGTACAGGACGCATAAATTCAGCTAAACTAGCCATCTGAGCGACATTTGGTTCATAAGTGTTTATTTTTGACAGCCACTCCTGCTGAAGACTATTAGATTCCAAAGCCTCTTCTACTAGTTTTGTAAGTTTCTGAAAATTTCTAACGTAGGAGCCGAAACCACAGAAAGTCAAAGGGCTTGAAAGACCAGCTGCATCGCCTATAAGCAGTATCCTATCCGTAGCTACTTGTTTTAGATTTTTCCAGCCTCGATGATGAAAACTTGGTATGTATCCGAACACGGGTTTTACAACTTTCCAATCCTTCCCTTGAGCTTTATAGTCAGGCAGTTTTTCAAAATACTCCTCGAAAAGTCGAAACAATGATTTATCAGTGTTAGAATCGACCGAATCGTAAAAGAAAAGATACGTCGTATATTCATCTCGCTCTGGATCTCCAGCAAAGCCTTCCCAGATAAGCTGCCGCCCGTCGCTAATGTCCTCAGTAGAAACCAAGATTTCTCCAACTGAAAAATCAACCTCTCTACTGCTGCTACCCTTCAAAAAACCTTTTGCAACTGTTCCAACCGTAGGACACACGTGAGTAATTGATCTACCAGAGTTTATCTGCCTAGAAACAGGTGAGTTAGTTCCAGTAGCGTCTATGAAAAGCCTCGCACTAAAAACTCTCCTTTTACCCGTTTCGACCTCTTCACATTCAACCAAGACAGCCTCTTTTGTAACGAAAGCTCTTCTAAAGCGCAAGAAATTTATCACTCTCGAACGCATCGTCCGTTTAATTTTTTCTAGTGCAAGCCCTAGAAGCTTGTCAGCTTCGACGGCAACGTTGAGGACGTTTCTCATGTGAAAAGGCGGAGTTTTTATCTTTGAGTTTGCATCGTAAAATTTCACGAATCCCGTTTGGTAACGGTTAACTATAGCTCTTTCTATTTCTTGCTCAGTAAAAAGCCCTGACTTTACAAATTCGGCAAGCTCCTCATCTGATATGTTCCAATCACGGTGAGTTCTCCCAACTTCAAAAGCATCGAAGACGAGAACCTTTCTTCCGTATTTCAAGCTCATTAAAGTTGCATGAAAAAGTCCTAGCGTTCCGCCTGCATAAATTATGTCGAAATGCTCTTCGGCCTCTATGCTTTTTGGTTTCTGTCCGAAGAAAATCACTTCTTCAAAACCGTTTGGGTTTGAAACAAACTCATTCCAACGTTGCTCGACAGACCAGATGCGCCTCAAGTACACCTCTCGCTCGGCAAGGTGAGATAAATTTTGCACTAGAAGCGGATAATCTTTACTTATTCTTGTTAAATCAAATTCTTTCATCCTAGCTTTGCCTTCTCCCAAAGCTTATCCATATCTTCTAAAGTTGCTTCTTGCAATGATTTACCGACCTTTCTTAGTTCACTTTCAACCTTGTTGAATCTTTCCCTAAACTTTGCGTTAGCCTTCTTCAAAGCAGTCTCAGGTTCTATTCCGAGTTTTCTTGCAAGATTAACTACAACAAAAAGCAAGTCTCCTATTTCCTCTTCTATTTTTTCGCTTTTATCGATACTTATTGCAGCTTTTAGCTCTTTTGTTTCTTCGTCAAGTTTATCGAATACATGCTCAACAGCTTCCCAATCAAAACCGACCTTCGCCGCTTCTTTTGTAAGCTTTAGAGCCTCTATGAGAGCAGGAAAATGGCTCGGCACACTGTCCAAAATTGAATTTCCGTTTTTACTGAGCTTACCGCGCTTTTCCCTTTCACGCAACTTAAGTTTATCCCAATTTTTTAAAACCTCTTCTGCAGTAGAAAACTCTTCGTTCTCGAACACGTGAGGATGACGAAGAACAAGCTTTTGCGTAATTCCCTCAATAACATCGCGTATGGTAAATTCATCTTTTTCTTCAGCAATAACCGAATGAAATACGACTTGAAGCAAAACGTCACCTAACTCTTCTTTCAACTCTACAATATCGTTTTCTTGAATTGCAGAAAATGCTTCGTAGCATTCTTCTACCAAATAAGGAGCAAGACTTTGATGAGTTTGCTCTCTATCCCAAGGGCAGCCCTCAGGTGCTCGAAGCCGCCGCATCGTCTCCATCAGCTTATCAAACTCTACTGACATAAGTTTATTCTAACTTTAGCCAAGCAGGCTAATCAAAAAACCAAACACGAGCTATCTCACCCTCCTCCAAATCTTTTCCACGAGGAACATAAACCAAAGCGTTCGCTCCAGCAAATTCGATAAAGTTTGAAGAACCGGCAAATTTTAGCAACTTTACAATAAGCCTACCCCTTTCGTCGGTATCAGCAACTACAGGCAAAACTGAATCTCTTTCTTTAGTAGATTTAATTTTCTTCGCAACAATAGCATATCCGCTTTTAAGATCAACCTCCAACGCCCTTTGCATCCTCAAAATTGCTCTTCTTACAAACAAATAAAAGGTCACAGCTGAAGAGACTGGATTTCCGGGAAGTCCGAAGATGAAAGATTCGCCGAGCTTAGCAAACACTGTTGGCTTGCCGGGCTTTAGCGATACTTTATCAAAGAAAATTTCAGCGCCGAGCTTGCAAAAGGCTGACTTGGTGAAATCGTAATCACCGACAGAAACTCCGCCTGTAGTTACTAGAACCCGACCCTGAGAATTCAAAATTTTCTCCCTAATTACCTCAATTAAAGTCTCTTCATCGTCAGATATGTTAGGCAATACCCTAGCTTTAACTCCATATTTTTGAAGAAAAACTGCCAGCATTACCGAATTTGAGTTTCTAATTTCGTCTTTTCCAGGTTTTTGGGAAATTTCGACGAGTTCCGTCCCAGTTGACATTATCAAAACTTCCGGCTGACGATAAACCTTAAGTTGAGCGTAACCGAAAGAAGCTAATGTTGGAATCATTCTTTCTGTAATTTGTTGACCAGAGGAAAACACCTTTGTTCCCTTTTTTATCTCTTCGCCTTTTTGAACAATGTTTTGGTTTGGCTCAGTTGATTGAAGCACCTCAACAAAACCATCATGAAGACGTGTAAGCTCTTGCTTTTGAACGGAGTCCGCACCTAGAGGGACTCTGGCTCCAGTCATTATTCTCACCGCTTCTTTGGAACGAACCTCTCCATCAAATCCTTTTCCGGCAATAGACTCTCCAATAACGCGAAGACGGACGGGCGCATTTCTGGTATCTTCAGATCTTACGGCAAACCCGTCCATTTGAGAGCGGCAAAACGGCGGTAAGTCCATGTCAGCAAAAATGTCTTCTGCTAAAACTCTCCCGACGCTATCTTCTAAGCGAATTTGCTCCGTCGAAAGCCCGTAAACCTTATCGTCAATTATTTTGAATGCCTCATGAATCGGAATCATAAGCCTTTAGAAACCGAAAAGATAAAATGCTAAACTTGTAATGGAAATTTTATCATTACGGAAAGGAAAATTTGAGATTATGATTGATTTTGAGTTCACGGAAGAACATCTAGCTTTACAAAAAACAATTCGAGAATTCGTCCAAAAGGAAGTTGCACCATACATAAAAGAGTGGGATGAAAAAGAGCATTTTGAACGCTCTATTTTTGACAAAATGGCCGAATTAGGGCTTTTAGGCATTTGCATCCCCGAAAAATACGGTGGAGCTGGTTTTGACTACATCTCACTCGGAATTGCCTGCGAAGAACTAGAAGCTTGTGATACCTTCATGCGCGTCGCCATGAGCGTTCATGTTGCTCTAAACTCCCTAACATTATTGAGTTGGGGCACAGAAGAGCAAAAGCAAAAGTACCTAGTTCCTCAAGCAAAAGGCGAAAAACTAGCAACATTCGGATTGACCGAACCGAATGCAGGTAGTGATGTCGTCGGCATACGATCATATGCTAGGCGCGATGGCGACGACTGGATTCTAAACGGTGAAAAAATGTGGATTTCTCTTGCAGACGTAGCCGATCATTTTCTATTCTTCTGTTGGACTGATGAAGAAAAACGCCGCAAACGTGATCACTCAGGAATCAGTTGTTTCATTGTTGAACGTAAGATGAAAGGCTTTTCTTCGGGAACTATTCACGGCAAAATGGGCATAAAGGCAGGAAATACTGGTTACTTTTCACTGCAAGACGTCCGAGTTCCCAAAGAAAACATGCTCGGAATGGAAGGCGAAGGTTTCAAAATAGCCATGTTTGCTCTAGAAAATGGAAGATATACGGTCGCTGCCGGTGCCACTGGTGTCATACGTGCCTGCCGCGATGCTGCTATATCTTATGCAAACACTCGTGAAGCACAAGGTCAAAAAATAGCGAATTTTCAGCTCGTAAAACAGAAGATAGCAGAAATGGAAGCTGATTATCAGATGTGCCATCTACTCTGGCTTAAGTGCGGTTGGCTAAAGAATGTCGGTAAACCCTCTGCAAGAGCTGCGTCACTTGCAAAATGGCAAGCTACAATAAGATCAGAAAAGGCCGCTTCGATGGCAATAGAAGTTCACGGTGCTAACGGATACACAAACGATTATCCAGTAGAAAGATACTACCGAAACTGCAAAGCCGCTATCATCTACGAAGGCACTCGTGACATTCATACACTAATGCAAGCAGATTGGGCACTAGGACTTAAAAAAGAACCAAGAGCACGCGTCACACTCCCCGCCTATAAATCTGCAAAAGCATAAAAAAACGGCTTGGAAGGCAACTTCCAAGCCGTAGAAATAATCACGTTAAAAAAGAACGTGTTTCGCTACAACAGTCTAAGACCTACTTGTTAGCGTTTGCAGTGTTAGCGTTAGCTGGTTTTGCTGCATTAGCGTTGCCAGCTTCTGTTTTGGTGTTACTAGCGTTGGTATGTCCTGCATTAGCATTAGCCGGAGTTGTTGCCGGAGTAGTTGTAGCGTTAGCGTTCGTGGCAACGTTGGCATTTGTTGTAGCGTTAGCGTTAGTTGTGGTGTTAGCATTCGTAGCAGCTCTATTGGCATTGGCGTTAGCGTTGTTAGTAGTTGTTCCGCCATTGCAAGCTGCTATTAATAAAGCTAATGATGCAACCGCTGAAACAGTCAATATCTTTTTCATAACCTTTCTTATCTCCTCTAAAAATTTTAGGTTTGTTTGAGAAAAACATCACAATTTTTCTCAAACAAGTCTGAAATCCTACCAAAAATTAAAAAATTTTCAAGTCAATAGAAAGAAAATTTTTTGACTCACGTCACTTTTTTCACAAAAAATTTACAACATTCACTTCTCAAAATCAGGACTTTTGTTAGTAATCTTCCATTCACCTGCTTCCTTGACAAAATAAAACTTAGTCCAGACCTGATAACTTCCACCTTTGATTTCAGCTATCGCACTTTCTCCATCTATCTTTTCGTTCCTTATCTCGTAAGGCTTGTCCGGCAAAGTTTCAAGTTCTAGTATAAAATCAACTAAAGACTTCTTCTTTTCGGCCTTCATATCTTCTTCTAATGACTTTATCGTATCTGAAGATAAAGTTTTTCGCAGAGCCTGTTCATCCCGCCTCTTTAAGGCGTCATAGTAAGCTTGCATAAGAGGTGCAAGCGTTGGTGCTTCATTAAAACTTTCGCTCTTTTCTAAACTCTTGTTTTCAATTGCTTGACTTTTGTTGAAGTTTGTGTCGGCCAGTCTGTTCTCTGACATCTGCTTACTACAACCAAAAAAAAGCACCATCACTAAGAAAAAAACTTTCAAATTTTTCACAAAATTTGCTCTCTCGAATTGATCCAACATAAGTCGAAATTATAGAACAATCCCTTGACATCAACTAAATGAGCGTGACGGTTATGCAAAAAATCGAAAGAAGAAGAGTATTTTTGTTCGAGGACCTTCCGATAAAACGCTCAAGCGAACACTTACAATTTTTCGACAACTACATAGAAAACACTAACTTACGAATCCGAACCATTCGCTCGCCAAAAACAAAGCTCTGGGAATATATCCTTGAAAAAAGGGTTCCAATTAGTGAAAATGACTTTTCAAAATGGTACGTAAGTCAAATTTCGCTTGACGAAGCAGAGCATGCTATATTTGAGCAATTTGAAAATGTAGAGCTTGGCAATAAAATGGGACGTGTTTTTACGAATGAACTGAGATTTAATCGGTATTTTTACGAATATAATGCTATGCTACTATACTTAGACGTATTTCTTTGGCCACTCTGGGGATTAAATATGTTAAAGGCTTTTTTTGACTCTGACCAAGACATGGAAAACTTCAAAGCACCCGATTTTGCAATTCTTGAAGTTACTCAAGTATCCTTTTTTACTGGCAAAAACCTCGTTGGGAAAACCATCGAAGATGTAAAGCAGCAAGTAGAAAAACTAACAAGAAATTCCTAGATATGTCACTTCTACGAAAGCTACTTGTAAGACTAGGACTTTGCTCTCTAAAGACTGAAAGAGCACCTATTTCAGTTTTTCTTCTGGACGATGACCCTAGGCGCCACGATTGGTTTCGTCGCCGTTTTGATGGAGATTTTATTGATATTGCAGAAACCGTAGAGCAGGCAAAACAACTTTTGAAAGAAAAGTCTTACGATGCTATTTTTCTCGACCATGACCTATTACCGCATCACTACGAATCAAATACGCATGGCGATTACGAAAATACGGGATACGCAATAGCAGAATTTCTTGATGCTCATCCCGAACTCCAACGAGCAGCGACCATAATTGTCCACACCAGAAACGCCGATGCCGCAATTCCAATGGTTCAAAAACTGCGTGCATCCGGCAGAAACGTCGAATACGTCCCTTTCCCGATGCTAGATTTCAAAATCCGAAGCTACTGGAAAAAGTAGCAAAATAACCTTAAAATCGAAAAAGAGGTAAATGGAGAAAAGATAATGGAAGTTAACTTTGCAAATCTAATTTCACATCTTGTAATTTACATCGTTGTTCTGCTTCTAGCAGTTTCAGCCCATGAAGCAGGACACGCCTGGATGTCATACAAATTCGGTGATGATACTGCCTACATGCTGGGAAGAGTAACCCTAAATCCAGCAAAGCACACCGATCCTATAGGTACGCTCTTAATTCCAATAATGATGTTTATTTTCGGGACAATAGGCGGAGCCTTAGGACAAATCCCTCTTATCGGTTGGGGGAAACCTACACCCGTCAACCCAAATAAATGGACGAATTATAGGCTGGCAAACTTTATGGTCTCAATCGCAGGTGTCGCAGCAAACTTACTTCTCTTAATTATTGCATTTATAATCGCAAAAATAATGATCTGGCAGGGATTCGACTGGCGAGACTTTTTTACCGGAGAGATGAATCCTTTTGTCATACTCATAAGCAACATGATGTTGCTGAACCTTTCTTTGTTTGTCTTTAACCTTTTACCCATCCCGCCTTTAGACGGTGGTAAGATTCTTTCCAGCTTTCTACCGCAAAGCTTTAATCAAATTCTTTTGCTTATCGAGCAATTTGGATTTATAATTCTCCTTCTTTTCGTGTATTTTGGTCTTTTTAGTGCTATCATAAAACCCTTTCTCATAGGCCTTATTTACCTTTTAGCATTATGAAGAAAAGAATCTTGAGCGGAGTTCAACCAAGTGGTAATCTTCATATCGGAAACTACCTTGGAGCACTGAAAAACTGGGTCACCTTGCAAAAAGACTACGAAAGTTTTTTTTGCATAGTTAATCTCCATGCAATTACTTTGCCCCAAGAACCTGAAAAGTTAAAGCGTAAGACTTTAGAGCTTGCGAGAATTTATTTAGCTGCTGGAATCGATCCGAAGGTTTCAACTATATTCGTTCAATCTGATGTTCCTGAACATGCCGAGTTAGCATGGGTACTCACTTGTATTTCACGAATGGGTGAACTTGAAAGAATGACACAATTTAAGGATAAATCCAAAGGAAAAGGCGAAAGCGTCGGCGTCGGCATTTTCACTTACCCAGTTCTTATGGCTTCTGACATACTACTTTACAAAGCAAATCTAGTTCCAGTAGGACAAGACCAAAAACAGCATCTCGAGCTTACGCGTGACCTTGCCGAAAGGTTTAATCGTGACTACGGAGAAACCTTTGTTATCCCTGAACCTTATATTCCTCCGGTAGGCGCAAAAATACAATCGCTTCAAGACCCAATGAAAAAAATGTCGAAGTCCGATCAAGATCCAAACGGCTCTATATTTTTGCTGGATGATGCCGATGTGATAAGAAAAAAAATCAAGCGAGCTGTCACCGATTCTGGAACTGAAGTAAAGTTTGACAAATCTCGCCCGGCTATCAATAACTTACTTACGATCTATCAGCTTGTAACTGATCTTCCTGCCGAAGAATGCGAAAATAGATTTGTTGGTAAAGGATACGGTTACTTTAAGACCGAGCTTGCCGAAGCGATAATAGAATTTTTAAGGCCATTTCAGCAAAAAGTAAGGTCTTATGATGAGCAAGAACTAATTGAGACTCTAAAATCCGGAGCTGAAAAGGCAAGAAGTGTTGCCTGCCAAACCTTAAGAGAAGTTTACGAAAAGATGGGACTTAATTATGCTTCCTGAAAAGGAAATCTGCCCGTAAAACCAATGTGCCTAGATATTTTCATAGCAGACTTTCTAACTAGCTCAGCAATTCTTGGCAAATTTTTATCGTCAATGTGAAATGTTACACTCGAAGTCCCAAAAGCCGCTATTACCTTTCCTGAGGCATCAAAAATAGGGGAAGCAACGCATCTTACACCTTCCGAGTTTTCTTCATTATCAACGGCAAAACCTGCTCTTCTAACCTTTTCGATCTCTACAAGGAACTTTTGAGGTGAAGTTATCGTACGTCTTGTCTTCTTTTCCATTCCCCTAGTAGTTAAAATCTTCAAAATTTCCTCTTTCGGCAAAAAGGCAACTAAAGCCTTACCAATTGCAGTTGTGTGAACTGGAAGCCTATGACCAACCCATATATCCATCTTTATAAAACTGCTTTCATCCTCAATTTTCTCTATGTAAACGGCACGTCCATTGTCAAGAACTGCAAGATGCACTTCAGGAAGATGACTTTTTTTCAAGAACTCTTCCATCACAGGCTTTGCAGCCTCTCTAACATCAAAATGGATCGCAGCTGAGCTCACAAGACTCATCAATTTAAGACCTAACCGATATTTACCGTTTCGATCACGCCTCAAATAATCCCTACGCTCTAGTTCTCTCAAAATGTAACTGGCAGAGCTTTTCGGTATCTTCAATCTTCGACTCAAATCAGAATTCCTAAGACCACTGCGGCTCTCGGCTACCAACTCTAAAATCGAAAGCGCCCTTGCAACCGCTCGAGAGCTTTTTTCTTCTTGATGAGACGCCATATCTTAGGAAACATTTTACTTCAGAAATCAGTCGAAACTAAAAAATACACAAAATTCAAAATAGCGAAAAATTGTTCATTATTTCGAACAACTTGAATTCTTTTCTTGTAGTTTTCTGGAAGATGTTATATGTTTAATTCAGTTTTAGAAACTTTTGTTCGTTATTTTGAACAAAGAAAGGAAACCTTTATGACCGTTAAGACTGAGTTTAAATTTGACGAAAGAATAAATCATCCGCCGATGGAATTTGATGCTCGAGTAGATTTACCTGAAGGCTTTTTTGATTTTTATGAAAAGCTACATCAGGAGTTTGCCGAGCTTTGGAGAGCATTAAGAGAGCAACGAAGAAGAACTTTGGCAATGGCGCATCAAGGGCAGCTGCCTGATTATTTACCGCCTAGTGAAGCCACCGAATCTGATTGGAAGATAGAGCTTCCCGAATACGTTCAGGATCAAAGAAACCAAATGACCGGTCCGGCAGATGATGCTGAAATAGTTGTCAAAATGCTGAACTCCG
Source organism: Pyrinomonadaceae bacterium (assembly GCA_025054715.1). Classification (GTDB taxonomy): domain Bacteria; phylum Acidobacteriota; class Blastocatellia; order Pyrinomonadales; family Pyrinomonadaceae; genus J014. Next base: position 328,971 of record JANWYH010000001.1, on the reverse strand, counting down.
GCGCACCAGGCGTCATGATCGATCTAGAAGACGCGATGGCAAACTACTGGGATAATCTAGAAAGAGGAATCAAAAATGCTATCTCCGCACTTCATGGAGAGCTTTGTTATTATGATTTCAAGCGCGACGTTAAAGTCCCGATATACTCTAATCAAAAGACTGTAACGATTATTCGTGTCAGAGGGCTTCATATCAGTCAGGCTGGTATCATTCCGAACGAGTTAACTCCGGCTTCCCTCTATGACACAGCACGAATAGCTTTCGAGGTCGATCGAAAAAAACTTTCTCACAACTTAACCTTTTACATACCAAAATCCGAATCTTCAGAAGAAGCTATTTTTTGGCGAGACTTATTCGCCCGAATAGAAGAAATGATGGGTTGGGAAAAGGGGTATATTAAGTGCTTTGCGCTTATAGAATCTCATCCTATTGCCTACCAGATGGAAGAATTTATTTACAATTTGCGAGATTACATTGTCGGTCTTAACTTAGGACGCTGGGACTACATGGCAAGTCTCATTCATTTTAATTTTGAAAACCCAGAATGGGTATTACCCGACAGAAACACTATTCCGCATGACGTTCCATTTTTTCAAAACTTAAGAGAGTTAATGGTTGAAATTTGCCACAAAAGAGGAATTTTAGCGATTGGCGGGATGACTGCTTTGTTTCCCAACAGACAAAATCCCGACTTAAACGCACGAGCGCTCAAAGTTCTCGAAGAAGACAAACGAAACGAAGCCTCAATAGGTATGGACGGAGCATGGACAGGGCATCCCGACCAGAACGAAATAGCAGTTAAACAGTTTCCCGCGCCGAATCAGCTTCACGTAAGGAAACCCACCGTACGCAACCCTGAATTAAGAATCCCTCCAAAAAATTTAGGTCAAAGAACTCTTGAAGGGACGAGAGCTGCCGTAAGGACTGTTATTAGATACCGTAACGGCGTTCTAAACGGCAAAGGAGCAAGTTTAATAGACGGTTACATGGAAGACCTAGCAACAGATAGAATCTACCGATTGATGATAGCCCAAAGAATCAAACATCGAGATAAGGTAGAAATTCTCGACGAAAAACAAAACCTCGTTGTTCATACTCCACAACTAATTTCAAGAATTTTTGATGAAGAGCTCGAAAGATTGCTTTCCGAAACGCCTTCGCATGCACACGAGACCTTGAAAAAGGCTCGTGAGATTAGCGAAGCAATGATAAAATCAGGAGAATTTGACCCAATCTAGAAAGGAGATGCTTATGAAAGAAGAAATTAAGGAATTAGAACGAGACTGGCAAGAAAACCCGAGATGGGAAGGCATAACTAGACCCTACTCGGCTGAAGATGTTGTCCGACTTCGCGGTTCGCTCCGAATCGAATACACACTTGCTCGTAAAGGCGCTGAAAGGCTTTGGAAACTGCTAAAAGAAGAAGAGTTTGTTTCAGCACTTGGCGCATTAACGGGCAGCCAAGCAATCCAACAAGTTCAGGCAGGTCTTAAGGCAATTTACTGTAGCGGCTGGCAAGTTGCTGCAGATGCAAATGTTGCGGGACAGATGTACCCCGATCAGAGTCTCTATCCCGCAAACAGCGTGCCTGAATTGGTTCGCCGAATTAACAATTCACTGCAACGCTGTGATCAAATATATCACGCCGAAGGAAAAAATGAAATCTACTGGTTTGCTCCTATTGTTGCTGACGCCGAAGCGGGATTCGGCGGAAACCTGAACGCCTTTGAACTTATGAAGGCAATGATAGAAGCTGGTGCAGCAGGCGTCCATTTCGAAGATCAACTCTCTTCGGCAAAAAAATGTGGTCATCTGGGTGGGAAAGTTCTTGTTCCAACTCAGGAAGCAATTCAAAAGCTCGTAGCAGCTCGTCTTGCGGCAGATGTCTGCGGCGTTCCTACGATTTTGATTGCTAGGACGGATGCAAATTCTGCGGCTCTTCTTACGAGTGACGTTGACGAACGCGACAAACCCTTCTGCACCGGTGAAAGAACTGTGGAAGGATTTCATGTTGTAAAATGTGGACTAGAACAAGCAATCGCGCGAAGCCTAGCCTATGCACCTTATGTCGATCTACTATGGTTTGAAACCTCTAAACCAGACTTAGAAGAAGCTAAAATTTTTGCTGAAAGAATAAACGAAAAATTCCCCGGTAAAATGCTAGCTTACAATTGCTCGCCCTCATTTAACTGGAAGAAAAAACTTGATGAGCAAGCAATATCAAAGTTTCAGACAGAGCTTGCAAAAATGGGCTATAAGTTTCAATTTATAACGCTTGCCGGCTTTCACTCGATGAATCTAGCAATGTTTGAGCTTGCTTTAGATTTTACAAAGCGAGGCATGTCGGCTTATGCAGATTTGCAGGAAAGAGAATTTCAGCTTGAAGAAAATGGTTACAGAGCCGTCAAGCATCAATCTTTTGTTGGCACAGGTTATTTTGATGATGTTATGCAGGTTATCACTAATGGAGCATCGTCAGTAACCTCACTTGACGGTTCAACTGAAGTAGATCAATTCTTTCCCTCCTCTCAAGCAACCGCTGTAACCCTGACCTAGCCTCCAAACCAAGAGTGCTCGCTTGAGCTCATAAAATTTCAGCATCCGAAACGCTCAAAAGCGAGCACTCTTTATACGAACTTTAGTCTTTGAATTTGCTGATGGATTTTCGTCTAGAAGAAACACCACCGTAATGCAGAAATCATTGTGTCATGGTTTATCTTTGAGTTTACTTTCTCAACCGAGCTTCTACGTTGTTTGCCTTAAGTGAGCTTCCCATCGCTTTTTGCAAGTCAGCTATCGCTTTATTTAGTTCTATTTGAGCCTTCAGTTCATTGCTTCGAGCCAGCGTTAGAGCTGTTTGTCTTTCCAGGAGTCTATAAATATCCGATTGTCCCGCATCTAACTTTCTTTGTTCAGACTCATATTGTTTTTCAGAATTCTCACGAGCTATAGCAGCGGCACGAAGTCTAGCTTCAGCAGTTCTTAAAAGCTGCAATGCATTTCTTACGTCCATTTGAATAACCTGCTCGATCTGCTGGCGCTGTGACTTGATCTTATCGTCCTCAACAAGTGCTTTTCCAAGAAGAGCTTTCTGGGTTTGATTTCCAAAAAGTGGCAGGCTAACTGTAATTCCGACACGAAATGTTGGGTAGCGGTTTGCAAAAATATCATTCAAAGAGCTGCCTGTAAGAGAATTAAGGAGAGCTAGTTGCTGGCGACACGCTTGGGAAGTCGGATCGGTTTGACAAGGCAACGGAAATGGCGGTCTAAATCTTGGATTCTGACTTCCCCCTATTCCTGCCGATGTGTAACTTGCAGTTAAATCTATTTGTGGTTTTGTCTGATCTTCATAAAAACTTTTTTCAATCAAATTTATCTGCTTTTGAATCTCGTTCAATTCCATTTCAGGTCGGTTTTCAAAAGCTATTTCCAACGCCTCATTGAGGGTAATCTTTGGAACTTCCACTTCAACCGGATCAACAGGAACGATTGACTCATTCCAGATTGGGTCACCTTTTTCTTTTGCAATCAGTATTTTCAGAGCATTTTCAGTCACCTGAACAAGATTCAAAGCATCATAAACGCCCTGCTCAAAGTTTGCCACCTGTGTTTCCGTAGCTACGATATCAATCGGCGCAAGCTGACCTTCTTCTACTAAACGACGATTATGCTCGAGTTGTCGTTTTGCGTCCTTCACTGATTCTATCTGAACTTGCAAATTTCTCAAGGCAAAGGTTAAATCCCAGTAAGCTTTCTGAACATTTGTAATGACTTCTATAGCTTTTTGTCGGAATTGAACATCTGTAAGACTTAAATTCTTCTTGGCTATCTCTATGCTTCTCCTTGCCTGATCTATTCTCCGACCGCGAAGAAGTGGCTGAGTTAGGCTGAAGCTTAAATTGGTATTTTCTTGAGGACTTAGTATAGAAAAAGTGTTATCAGTTTTTAAGCGTTGATTGTTGATGTTAACCGTAAAGACAGAGCCGAATTTTGGTAGAAAGCTTTGAAGACCGAGTGAGCTAAATATTGATTCATTCACTATAGTTTGATTTGAACTGAAAATAGTCAGATTCGGAGTCTTTGAACGCTCAAAGTAGCTTTGACCTACAAATCGAGGCTCGAAGAAACCTTTTGCTGCCTTCAGATCGAATTCGGCTGACTTTACGTTCTGACGAAAAACTTCTATGTCTTTGCTATTTTCAAGTGCAAGCGTGATAACCTCTCGAAGACTTAAAGGTCTCTGTTTACCTATCTCGACGCCTGTTCTTTCTAATTCAGGTAGTCTAACCTTTGCCTCAAAATCAGGAGCAACTTTGGGAATTTCGCCCAACTTTTCTATTTTCTTTTCCACTTCGTCTTGAGCCAAAGTGAAGGAAAAAGACAAAAACAAAAGCATCAGAAAAATACTCTTTCTCATAGACTTATGAAAAGAATTTACCAAGTATTTCATTTGTTGTAGTTACAAACTTTCTCTTGAAAAAGCTAAAGAATGCTTCCGAAAATTCGCCGATTCGGCGAAACAGTTTAAATTCTGATATATCATCAAAAATCGAATAAAAAACCGGCACAGCAAGCAACGTCAAAAGTAAGCAAAGCGTCTGACCGCCAACAACTAAAACTGCAACTGAACGATTCGTCCCAGAACCAGCACCGCTAGAAACAACAAGCGGGATCATACCAGCTACAAGCGATATAGTCGTCATCAAGATCGGACGTAATCTGTCGCGATTAGCCTGCATTATTGCATCATGACGATTCAGCCCCTTTTCTCTTAGACCGTTTATGTGATCTATTTGCAAAATTGCATTTTTCTTCACTATTCCGAATAAAAGCAGAACGCCTAGACCTGAAAAGATGTTAACCGTTTGCCCTGCTATCAAAAGACTTACAATTCCAAAAGGCACGGCAAGAGGCAGTGTAAGTAAAATCGTGACTGGATGAATAAAGGATTCAAATTGAGCCGCCAAGACGATATACATAAAAATAACCGATAGCAAAAAGGCTAGCATGAAATAATAGAAGGCTTTTCCAAGCTCTTTTGACTGACCAATATAGCCGACTTTGTATTCAGGCGGGAGCTTAAGCTCTTCTACAGCTTTGTCAAGCTCTGCCTGAATGCTTGTTGCTGAACCGCCCGGTCTCGTATTCGCTAACAAAGTCACTTGTCGCTGGCGATTCAGACGTTCTATAGAGCTTGGACCAGTGCTTTCCTTTATTTTCACAACCCTATCAAGCGTCACCCATCCGAGTTTTGTTGATGGAACTATTAGCTTTTTTAAACCTTCTACATCAGAACGGAAATTTTCAAGCGCGCGTACTCTCACTTCGTATTGATTGCTACTTTGGTTAAAAGTTGTGGCTTCTTGACCTGCTACAAGCACATTTAGAGCTTGTGAAATATCTCCAACGCGCACGCCAAGATCTGCTGCTGCCGTTCTATCAACTTCTAATCTCACCTCGGGCTTACCGCTTATCAGCGTTGAGTCAACGTCAACCGCATCAGGCACTTTTTTCAATCGCTCTAGCAGTTTCTGCGAATATTCTTCCAATTTTTTCAGATCCGGACCAGCAATTAAAAACTGAACGTTTGCATTTCTAAATCCACCACCTGAAAAAATAGCCACCTGCTGAACCGAGATTCTTAAATTCTGATATTTTGCAAGTAACTCGCGCGTTTGCATCATGAGTTGTTCTTGCGATTTCTCTCTCTCATGAATCGGTTTGAGCTTGACATAAATTGAACCAGCATTTACAACCTGTTGCTGCCCGCCACCTACCGTTACCAAAGTATCGGTCACACCATCAAGTTGCCTGATTTCAGATGCAATTCTTTCCATCAATGCGGAGGTTGCTGAAAGAGAATAACCTTCTGGGGCTCTGACAGAAACTTCAAATTGTGACTGATCGTCAACAGGCAGGAAGTTTTTACCAACATACATAAAAAGCGGAACGATACTGAAGAAGACTAAGAAGCTGATTAAAACGATTAGCCAGCGATGAGTCATTGAAAACTCGAGGAGCTTCAAATAACTAGACTCAATGTAACGATAAAGCCTTCTTTCCTTTGAAGACCTAGCTTCTCCGTCTTTATTTCTTTTAATAAGCCTTGCGGCAAGCATTGGCGTTAAAGTAAAGGACACGAGCAAAGAAACTGCAACCGCGAAAGACGCCGTAAGACCAAAAGAAGACATAAAACGACCTACTATACCTTGCATGAAGCCTATCGGGACAAAAACTGCCATCAAGCTAAAAGTCGTCGCGAGAACCGCAAGCCCTATTTCACGTGTGCCTTCAATTGCTGCCTCAAAAGGTTCCATTCCCTTCTCTTCTACGAAACGATAAATGTTTTCGAGCACAACAATAGCATCGTCAATTACAATTCCAACCATTAAAGTAAGAGCCAGCATTGTAATTGAATTAAGCGTGTATCCCATCGCATACATCAATGCAAAAGTCGAAATAATAGAAGTTGGAATCGCAAGAGCAGCTATGAAAGTTGAACGAAAGTTCCATAAGAACAGAAAAACAACGATAACAGCCAAAATGCTACCCACAATTAAGTGTTCTTCTATTGCATGAAGAGCATTTTCAATGTAAATAGAGTTATCGGCAACTACTTTTACTTCGTAATTTGGCGGCAGGGTAGATTTAATCTCCTCAAGCCTTTCTTTGACGGCTCTAGCTACCTCGACCGTGTTCTGTCCCGATTGCTTTGAAACAATAAGAGTTACGGCAGGTTTACCATTAAGTCTTGATTCAGAGCGGACTTCTTCGACACCATCTTCAACATAACCTATATCTTTGACCTTTACAGGATAGCCGCCTCTTGTAGCTACTACAACATCAGCAAACTCTTCCGGATTCTTAATCTTCCCTGCTGTTCTTATTCCCTTTTCTACAGCGCCTTCATCAAGTCTTCCGCTTGGAAATTCTGCATTTTGAATTTGTAGAGCAGCGACGACTTCGCCCGGAGTTATGTTGTAAGAGCGCATCCTATTTGGATCAACCCAAACATTTATCTGTCTTCTCCTTCCACCTACAATCGTAACTTGTCCAACTCCATTTACAGATTCTATTTTTTCCTTAACCAAATCTTCCGCAACTTGAGTTACTTCCCTGATCGATGTAGGAGCTGAGACAACTATTCTTAAAACTGGCGCAGCGTCTGTATCAAGTTTTTGAACCGTTGGTTGCTCGGCGGTCAACGGTAGGCGCGGAATAACTGTCTGAACTCGATTCTCAACCTCTTGAGCCGCAACATCAACATTCTTTTCAAGAACAAACTGAACAAAAACCTGAGATATTCCTTCTGCTGATATGGAACGTATCTCATCTATCCCGCTAATTGTATTAACGGCTTCTTCAATCTTTTCCGTTATTTCAGTTTCTATTTCCTCAGGCGAAGCTCCTGGATTGATTACTGTTACGGTTATAGTTGGAAAATCTATCTTTGGAAAGAGATCAACTCCTAATGAAATAAACGAAAATCCGCCAACAGTAACCAAAGACAAAATCAGCATTGTCGCAAAAACTGGACGCTTAACACAGATTTCTGCTAACCATTGCATACTTCATCCCCTTATTTTTCTTCGACGAGTGCGCCATCAAAAAGCTTGTTTAACTGTTCGATAGCAACTATTTCACCTTCTTGAATGCCCTGTTGAACCTCAATAAGATCGCTTTCGAGAATACCAAGACGAACTACCCTTTCCTCTGCCCTTCCGTCCTTTATGACAAAAACCTTGCCGATCCCTGCTTCGCTTCTGACTGCTGCAGTCGGAATCATTACAGCTCGTTTAGGTTCAGTTTTTCTTATCTTAACGCTTGCAAATTGACCAGGCTTTAGTAATCCCTCAGGATTTTCAATTTCAGCTTCTGCCGTAAGAATACGAGAGGTAGGATTTAAGCTCGGCGAAACTCTAACAATTCTACCCATAAAAGTCCTGTCAGGATAAGAATTAGTTTGTAAAGATATAATTTGACCTACTCTAACCAATCCTATATCCCTCTCAGGAACATCTATTTTTATTCGTAGAATCGCTGTTCGAGCGATTGTAGCTACCTTACCATTAGGCGATACATATTCGCCAGGATCAACGTTTCTCTCAACCACATAACCACTTATAGGAGCCAACACAACCGTATCGGAAAGAGCTTTTTTCGCCTGCTCTACCTGCGTCTCGAGCGTGTTAACTGCTGCCTTTGCTTGAGCAACTGCTGCTTTTGCCAGAGCCACTTGCGCTTTGGCGGTTTCTATTGCTTGTATAGACGCCATAGCGTTAGCGCGAGCATCGGCAAGTTGAGCTGCAAGAGTATCACGTTGAGATTTTCTCTGATCGTAAATCGAACGAGAAATATCACCAGACTCAAGCAATCGCTCTGCGCGTCTCAGCTCTTTTTCTGCAAGCTCAAATTGCGCTCGCGTAGCTTTTACCTGGGGGAAGTCGTCAACACCATAAACTTCTTCGTTAGGCTTTAATCCAAGACGAGCCCTCGTTTGGGCAAGGTTGGATAAAGCCACTTCCAAGTTTGCTTCTGCCTGTTGGACTGCCTTTTTTTGTTGTTCAACTTGCGCTAAAGCTTGTTCGAGGCGAATTTTTGCGTCCCTATCATCCAACCTAACCAGAACCTTTCCCTTCGTCACGTAACTTCCTATATCGAAATTTACCTCAACTACTTTTCCACCTACAGACGGAGCTACATCCGTTTGAACATCACTAACTAAGCTGCCAGTTGCCTCAAAATAATCAGGAACTTCTCTGACCACCGCTCTCGCAGTAGAAACTAAAACCTTTGCATCCTCTAGCTTCGGCTTTTCTTCCTTAGCACTTGAACCACCGCAAGCAATAAAAGCGGGAAAAATCAGTACAAAAATAAGCCTTTTCATTGCCCTACCTCTTTATTTCTAATTCCATTCAGCAAAATATCTGAAAAGCTTCTTGCTGCCTCTTCATCAGACACTTGAAGCAATCTTTGACCGGAATCCCAAAGAATCTTATTCATAGAGTGATGAACCATCATTCCTAAAAAAGCGCGCACAATAAGACGAGCATTTACGTCATCCCTAAAAACACCTTCCTTTTGACGCTTTTCGATATACTTACCCAAAAGCTCATAAATAGGAGCAATTTTTCTCGTCACGAAAAGCTCGGAAAATTCGTGACCTTCTAAGGCTGAATGAAGAAGTAGTCGCAAGAATTCCTGATCGCTTTCGTGATACCTTAGTGCCTTCAATATCAAGCCATAGAAAATTTCCTCATCATCAGCTCCCTTTTCTATTGCTTCTTCGAGCGAGGCGAAGGTTTCTTCTATGCCAGCCTGGCAAGACTTATAATCTAGCATAGCTGCGTAAAGCTCGTCTTTACTTGCAAAATGCTTAAACAGCATCGCCTCTGAAATCCCTGCTATTTGTGCTATCTCTTTTGTCGTTGTTCCTTTAAAGCCTTTCTTAGAGAACAAATCTATGGCAATCCGCAGAATTTGATTTTTTCTCTCATCTGCAGACATTCTCGGCGCAGTTTCAAATTTTAACTGCTTTTCTTTCATTAAGTAAGTCCTCACTCACCTAATCTATAGTCTTTCACTCCAAAAACGACTTGTCAAACAGCAACCGTAAATTTTTGCAAATCCGCTGTAACATCTTGTAAGTTCAATTTTTCCGCCTCACAAATGTAAGCTCGGAGCAAATTTTAGGCAAAGAAAAAGTTCAGTCAGATAATCTGAAGGATTGACACTTACGAATTTGAATGATAGAAAGTCAAATTGTTGCTCATAGGAAATGGCTAAAAAATTAGTAATAGTCGAATCACCTGCAAAGGCTAAAACCATCAACAAATATCTTGGTGGTGATTACAAGGTTTTGGCATCAATCGGCCACATAAAAGACCTGCCCCCTAACCAATTAGGCGTTGATATAGAAAAACAGTTCGAACCAAGATACATACTCATCCCAGATGAAAAAAAACCGAATAATAAGAAGATAGTTAGCGAATTGAAAAAGCAAGCAAAAGAGTCTGAAGCTGTATATCTGGCAGCAGACCCTGACAGAGAAGGCGAGGCTATTTGTCAGCATCTTAAGGAAGAGATCGTAAAAGATAAGAAAAATACTCCTAAAATCTACCGAGTTCGATTCAACGAAATTACGGAAAAAGCAATTCGTGAGGCTTTCGCGGAACCAAAACAGATAGATGAAAACCTAGTCAATGCTCAAAAAGCACGCCGCGTTCTCGACCGACTCGTAGGTTACATGGTTTCACCCTTCCTATGGAAGGCAATCGGCGGACGACTTTCAGCTGGTAGAGTTCAAACCGTTGCCTTAAGACTCATAGTAGAAAGAGAAAGGGAAATAGAATCTTTCGTCTCGACAGAATATTGGACTATCGCTGCGAACCTAAGCGGCAAATTCCCACCAGACTTTCAAGCAAAGCTCTATCAAATAGATGAAAAAAGCCTTAAAACTTCTAACTTTAGCGAACCAGCAAAGCCTACGGAATATCATATAAAAACTCAAGAAGAAGCTACGGCTTTGGTTGAAGAAGCTGAGAAAGAAGACTTTATTGTTCAATCGGTTACAAAAAAAGAGCGCAAACGTAAGCCTGTTCCGCCATTTATCACATCCAAACTTCAGCAAGAAGCCGCAAAGAAATTTGGTTTTTCAGCAAGCCGAACGATGCGCATAGCTCAACGATTATACGAAGGCATAGAGCTTGGCGAAGAAGGACCTGTAGGCTTAATAACCTATATGCGCACGGACTCTACTCGTATTTCAGAAGAGGCATTAAATGAAGTAAGAAGTTTTATAAGAGAAAATCTCGGTGATGAATATCTTCCAAGTAAACCGAACATCTACAAGACCAAAAAGACAGCACAAGACGCACACGAAGCCATACGTCCAACTTCTGTAAATTACACCCCTGAACGCATAAAGAAATTTCTCACAGATGAAGAGTACAAGCTCTACACGCTTATATGGAAAAGATTCGTTGCTTCACAGATGTCTCCAGCGGTTTTCGATCAAACAACTATAGATATAAAAGCAGGTCGCTTTTTGTTTCGCGCAACGGGCTCAATAGAAAAATTCGACGGATTTTTGAAGGTATATCAAGAATCAAAAGACGATGATACAGACGAAGACAGAGAGCTTGTCTTGCCGGAAGTCCAAAAAGGCGAAAAATTAAAGCTCAATCAACTAACGCCAGAACAACACTTCACCGAGCCACCCCCAAGATACACAGAAGCAAGTCTAGTTAAGGCTTTAGAGGAAAAAGGTATCGGACGTCCTTCGACCTACGCAACCATAATTTCTACAATTCAGGAAAGAGATTATGTCGAAAAAAAAGACGGTAAATTCTATCCGACAAAGCTAGGTATTACGGTCAACGATCTACTGACTGCGTCTTTTAACGATATTTTCGACGAGACATATACAGCAAAGCTAGAAACCCAGCTAGATGAAATCGAAGAAGGAAGGCTCGACTGGAGAGAAGCTCTTAAAAAGTTCTACGAAAAATTCATTAAAGACTTAGAAAAAGCTAAAACGGAAACGAAAGAAAAAATAAAAATTCCAGCCGATGAAATTTGTGAAAAATGTGGCGCGCAGATGGTAATAAAATCTAGTCGCTTTGGACGTTTTCTAGCGTGTTCTAATTACCCAGATTGCAGGAATAAAAGAAACCTGAACGATAAGCTCCTTGAAGAGACTTGTCCAGAATGTGGCTCTAAATTAATTTCCCGAAAAAACCGCTATACTGAGTTCATAAAATGTTCAAGCTGCAATTACGTTAAGCGTGAATCTACGGGCTTTCATTGTCCTGAATGCGAAAAGGGCGAGATTTTAGTTAGGCGCTCAAAGCAAGGCAGAATCTTTTATTCTTGTTCCAACTATCCTGAATGCAAAGCCGTGTTTTGGAACAAGCCAGTAGATCAGCATTGTCCATCTTGCGATGCAAAATTTTTACTTGAAAAACAAACAAAAAAGGAGGGTAAAGTCCTTGTCTGCCAAAAATGTGGTCACAAACAGACTGCAGAAATTAAGCAGGAATAACGAGAGTATTCACTTCCTTCGAGCCTTTTTGGAGAACCCATTGCACGTTGGAGCAATTTCGCCTTCTTCACCAGAGCTTGCAAAAGCAATGATCGAAGGTATATTCCCGAATGAAAAAAATGCAGTTTTAGAAATCGGAGTTGGAACAGGCGCAATAACAAAATTCTTGCAGACTAGATTAAAAAACAAAAACTCTTATATCGGGATTGAACTAAATGAAAAATTCGTTGAACTTTTCCGTAGAAGATTTCCAGAATTAACCATCATACAAGGCGATGCCTGTCGCATAACAGAAATAATACAAAAGGAAAGAATCCAAACGATAAGATACATAATCTCAAGTCTTCCCTTTGCTTCGCTTCCTGAAAGAACCTGCAAAAAGATAATCTCTGAAATCGACAAACTCATGGTCAACGGATGTTTATTTCGCACTTTTCAATACGCACACTGTTATTATCTTTCCTCTGCCATTGAGTTTCGTCGATATATGAATCTCAAGTACGGAAAGGCTGAAAAAAGCCGATTAATCTTGAAAAACGTCCCTCCTGCTTACACGCTAACATGGAGAACATTTTAGCTATGCTTAAATATTCTTGCTTGAAGCAAGTAAAAGAGAGTAAAATTTTCTGTAAATAAGATGCGAGAGTGCCCTAAATGTAAAAAATGCTATTTTGATGAGGTAATCATTTGCCCAGCAGACTCAGAGAAAACTTTTTTCTCAATCCCCGGAAAACCTATCGTTTCAGAAAGATACATACTGGAAAGGCGACTTGGTCAGGGCGGAATGGGCGTTGTTTATCTAGCTCGCCACTCTTACTTGAAAACGCTTCATGCAATAAAAGTTATTTTACCTGACCTTGTAGGAAATGACCCTCAACTAGTTACAAGATTTCACCAAGAAGCAAGAGCTGCTGCTGCTATAAAACATCCCAACGTTATTCAGGTTAGCGACTTTGGCGTAATTGACGAGAAGATGCCTTTTCTCATAATGGAATACATCGAAGGAGAATCCCTTCAAGAACTATTAGCTAGAGAAAAAAGGCTTCCCACACTAAAAGCCATCGAGCTAATTTTAGGTATTTGTGCTGGCGTCAACGCAGCTCACAAACAAGGCATAGTTCATCGTGACTTGAAACCACTCAACATAATGATAGCCAAGGATAAAACTAACCTCACCGAAGCCGTCAAGATTCTCGACTTCGGACTTGCAAAGATAAAATCAGGAGAATTGTTAGGCTCGTTCATTCAAGCTCAAACCACGGGTCTAATGGGTTCACCTTACTATATGGCTCCAGAACAGTGGAGCGATGAAGAACCAAACCCGCAAACTGATATTTACTCATTGGGAATTATCTTGTTTCAAATGATTACCGGCGACGTCCCATTTAAGGCATCCTCAATTCCAGCAATAATGAATAAGCATCTTCAAAGCCCTCCACCACCTATTTCCTCAACTGGAGTTACGGTACCAGAAAGATTAGAAAAAGTGATACTTCGTGCTCTTGAAAAGAATCGAGAAAATAGAACGAAGTCCGTAGAAGAGTTTGTAGCTGAGCTGAAAGCCGCCGTAGGTTATGTCGCAACCACTTCGTCTTTTCCAATTATAACCGAACAGTCATCCTTGCATTTAATATCAAATATACCAAATGCGGAAGTTTTTGTTGACGATAAGTTAATCGGCAAAACCTTTCATGACGGACAACTTCTAATTAGCGGACTTCAAAGCGGAAAACATAAAATCCGAGTAAGTCACCATGGTTTTCAGGATTGGGAAGAAGAACTAATTTGTGATGGCTCAACAAAAATTACAGTAGAACTAAAGGAAAGCCTTAAACCAATTGAAAAACCTTCAATGCCCTTAATTACCGGAGAAACCCCACCTACCCAACTAGTCCAACCCTTTGAGAAAGAAAAACAAACACCATCGTCTAAACTTACTACAATTAAAATAGCTGGAATTCTTGTCTCATTATTACTGATCCTTGTTATATCATTTTTGGTTTTTTACTTGAAAAAAGACAATTCAAGCACTCAAACTTTATCAGAAGAAAACGTGGTTCAAAAAACAACTGTAGAGGCTATCCGTCCCGAAATGATATTTATTCCGGGAGGGACTTTCAAAATGGGAAGAAATGACGGAGATGTAAGAGAAAAACCAGAATTTAGAGTCACTGTAAAAGACTTCTGGCTCGAGAAAACTGAAGTAACAAATAAAGAGTATGAACAGTTTATCAAAGAAACTAATCACCCAGCACCTCCTCATTGGATCAGTGGAAAGCCGCCTGTAGGAGAAGAAATGCTGCCTGTAGTTTACGTTAACATGGACGATATTCAAGCCTTTATCAAATGGAGATCAAAACGAGATGGAGTAAATTATAGACTTCCAACGGAAGAAGAATGGGAATATGCTGCAAGAAATGGCTCAGAAAACAACTTATATCCCTGGGGCGATAGATGGGAACAAAACAAAGCCGTAGTCGAAACTAATAAACCAAGACCCGTAGGCTCAATGCCAGAAGGAGCAAATAAGTGGGGCGTTTTAGACCTCATCGGAAACGTGTGGGAATGGACAAGTTCAAAAATTAAGCCTTACCCAGGATCGCCCGCAGTATTTGACAAACCAAATGCTTTCGTAATTCGTGGTGGCTGCTTCATCAGCAAGTCTAGCGGCAATCGCGCCATAACATCAACGACAAGAGGAGACGTAGAAGCAACTAGAAAAGATGGACTGCTAGGATTCCGATTAGCACGTGATTAACGATGAAAAAAGCTTTGTCAAATACGTTCATTCTTTTCCTTTTCCTATCAAGCTATAGTCAAGACTTAGGAAATTTAGGAAGTAGCAGTGGCATTTTTAAGCCCTTGAAGCCTGCGCCCGATAAAAATCTTAGTTCAAGAAACCCAAAACTAAAACCGCAAAAACCAACCGTCCAGACAAAGAAGTCCGTCACAAAAAAAGTTGTTACTAACTCCAAAACTATACCTCAAGAGATCGAGACACCGTCTGATGTAATCCTAAAAGACTATGAAAATCTTATAGTAAGAGCTAACCTTGCGAGAGATGAAAGAAACTACAAAGCGGCAGAAGACCTTTATTATCAAGCCACATTACTTAATCCAAAAGACTTTAGAGCATTTTATGGATTAGGCAATGTTTTTGCTGATCAACAAAGATGGGAAGAAGCTGAAAAACTATATAAAAAAGCTCTTGAAATTAACCCTGAAAATCCTGAGGCACTAATTGCACTAAGCTTTGTATTGACTCAGCCAATCATCGGAGTAAACCTTTCAGAACGATACTTACTAGCAGAAAAACTAGCCCTGAAAGCCATGCAAGTTTCACCATCGAGCGCAATGGCATACAATTTACTTGGTCTATCACTCGAACTTCAAGGAAAATTCAATCAAGACGTAGAAACTTATTACAGAAAAGCCATAGAATTAGCTCCTCATTTTGCAATTACCTATGCGCATCTAGCCAGATTTCTTAATCGCAAAGGAAACACAGAAGAAGCCAAAAAGCTATATGCAAAAGCAATACAACTAGCAAAAGATACTCCAATGATGATTTTAGTAGCTGAGGTGCTTCAATCTGATCAAAAGTTTTTCGAATCCGAACAGCTTCTGAAACAGGCACTTCTTGTTGATCCACGAAATCCTTATGCTTTGTTCTTATTAGGACGAGCCCTTATAGTTAAAGGCGAATTCAAAGAAGCCGAAGACCTTCTTAAAAACAGCATGCGGTTGAATCCTAACAATTTTGTTACTCACCTTGAATTAGCTTCTCTCTACATGCGCCAGAGAAACTACATTCTTGCTGAAAAAGCACTTGAGGATGCTCTCAACATAACACACAAAAACGAAAAAAGAAGAGTAGCACTAGAATTTGAAGTCCTAGCTGATAGACTTAAAAAAGAAGGCAATACCCAAGAAGCTTTAAGAATTTACAAAAAATCACTCGCAATTTTACCAAAAGAAAAAAGACTTTTAGTCAAAATATCCAAAATCAAGTGAGTATGTTTTCAGGAGAAGCCACAAAGTTTTTTTGTCCTAAGTGCAAGTCATTTTATGAGAGTAACCAAAGATTCTGCCCTAAAGACGGAGCTAGATTGCTTCCAGGTATCGAGTCATCAGATAGAATCCAAAACGTTTTTTCGAAGGTCCTAACTAAAAAAAACTATGAAAAATCGGAAAGGATAGAACCTTGGCAACCCGAAGACCCGGATTCCATCCTTGAAATAGAAGAAATAGAAAAAAAACCAGCGACACGACTAATAAACCCATTTAAGATCCCCTCAGGAACCATCGAACCAAATGAAAAAAAGGAGCTTTTTAATCCGGAAAAGCCCCGAATGCTGATAGGTAAAACTCTGAAGGGACGTTACCAAATAACTAATTTCATAAAACAAAACCCCAAAAATTTCGTGTATCTAGCTGACGATCTCATCACGAATAAAAAAGTGCTCGTTTACATTTTCTATAACGAAGATTTTTCCGACAAGGTTTTGGCAGAAGAAAGAGTTTCACTTTCTCATACGAAACACCCAAACATCGCTGCAACCATAGATTCAGGACTTTTACAGGAAGGCAATCCATTCCTTGTGATTGAAAAGCCACAAGGTGAAACTTTAGAAGAA
The DNA here is from genome assembly GCA_025054715.1 of Pyrinomonadaceae bacterium. Classification (GTDB taxonomy): domain Bacteria; phylum Acidobacteriota; class Blastocatellia; order Pyrinomonadales; family Pyrinomonadaceae; genus J014. The sequence continues at coordinate 312,291 of JANWYH010000001.1, read as the reverse complement.
AAAATCGAAGAAAAAGGTCACTTGGATTCTACAAGAATTGCAAAAATAGTAAGACAGGTAGCAGAAGCTCTAAATGAAGCTCATAGAAACGGCATTTTGCATAGAAATCTGACCCCTAAAAATATCTTTTTGACCAGAAACGAAAAAGGTGCTGAGATAGTTAAGGTAACCGAATTTGCTGTCGCTGAAGGTGACAACATCGTCTATCTATCACCAGAACAGCTAGAAGGAAAACCAGCTACCGCGTTAAGCGATGTATTTTCTCTCGGCATTATTTCTTATGAGCTTCTAACTAAACAGCTTCCATTTCAAGGTGCATCGAGTAAAGAAATCTTAGAAGCTCAAAGGAAAGGCATGAAAGTAAAACCTTCAAACTTGAGACTAGATATTTCTTCTTCCACAGATGCCGTTATTGAGAAAGCAATATCTTACGAACCATCTCAAAGATATTTAATGGCAAGAGATTTCGGTGAGGCTTTTTATAACTCAATCACCAAACCAAACTCGTCCGAAAATAGCCAGATTCCCAAGCCCTCAAACATAGTTATATCGGCAAAAAACGTGGCTAGCAAATCAGAACCACCAAAAATCAATAAGGTTCAAAAAACTGAAAAAAGGAATCCTGTACTAAAGTCAATTCTCCTTGCTGTTCTGCTAGCCACTTTTCTAATCGCTCTCGGAGCCTACCTTTTTTTTACAGGAAGTAAACCCCAACCTGAAATTCAAACAGAAATCGTCAACCCTACAACTCAAATTTCTTTAACGCCGCCAAATACTCTTTACTTTCGTAATACAGGCGAAAACTTAACAGGAAGTTTAGCTGAAAACTACAGAGACTTTTCTTTCTTCTATCCTTCTGACTGGAAAATCTATCCTAGCAAGGGTGTTTTTGTTGATGTAGCAAAAAAAGACAAAAACAATATTCCTATAGAGCAGTTTCTTGTAACATTCTACAAAAGTCTTGGAAGCTTCGAAGACGACATGAAACTCTTTCCGAAGCTTATTAAACAAACTAATCAAAAACTAAAAGCTCAGTTGCCTAATTATCGCTTCCTATCAGAGAGCTCAATCGAAATTAGTCAGCAAAGAGCATATCAGATGAGATTCGAGGCTTTCGATACTCGGAAAAACATAAAAATCTTCGGTAAAAGAGTTTTCATACCTGCAGAAGATAACAAAACCACAGGTTTGGTCTTAACGATGCTTGCAACCTCACTTTCAGATATAGCCTCAAGCGAAGATGTCGGCAAAAGAGGCGGATTGAAAATCGTATTAGAAACGTTCAAAACAAACCCTTGATTTTAGCGGCACACAATCGTGCCGCTTACTTCTAATAATTATCAACCAAAGATTCTATGAAGTTTTCTATACCATCCGGCACGTTTGAAAAAAAGTTGTACCCAGTCATTGACTCAACATAATCAACGCTTACACGATAATATCGCCAATCGCTAACTAAATTATTCGTATTTGGAACCCAAACCGCTATTAAACGTGTAGAGTTTGTGACCCTAGACACATCGTTTGTTCCTTGCGGCAAAACCATTATCACCTTCCAAGTGTAAGATGGAATAACTACTCTTCCACCAGCAATGTAACCTGAAACTCCGTAACCACCAGAAATTATGTATAGCTCATTGCCTGACCTTGCTAACGTTCTGCAATAGCTTTCCAGATTCTCCCAGGTCTGGCGATTGTTAGTAGGCGTTTGCGGCAAAATATTTGTCATTAAAAAAGTAGCTGAATTATCAGCAATCGTTGCTGTCCTATCAGCAGAAGGACACATGTGACCACGGTCATACCCTGAGCCAGTATAATCACTCGGCTGAACACGATACCAACCCGAAGGAAGTGTTGGGTCAGCTCTAAAATCGTCTTGTCTAGGCGCAGAACCTAACCAACTTGAATCTAAATGCCAAGAAACCCAATTTGGCGTTCCATAATCCCGATTGTAAGAAAGCACGTATTGAGATTTGACCATTAGATAATTCGAAGGCGAGTCCGTACTAGACATCGCATTAGATGGGTTACCCATAGTTAAATGAACGCTGATGTCTGCAGAGTTATAAGAGGTAACCGTAATATTGTCAAAATTTATCCGATTTGCTCCACCAGATACTTTTCTAATTTCAAATCGCACAGAAACAGGTATATTAATCGTAAAGCTTGTCGCTACTAATGATGTCGAATCTGTCAAGATAGTTGAGCCCGCTTTTGTCCAACTACTGCCGTTGTTAGTCGAATACCAAAGCTCCCAGCTACTACTTCCATCAGTACCGTATTTTGCATGCCATATCGTAACTGTTCCAGCTCCTGAAACGTTGAAATTCATTCTAACTACCCCAGAATTGCGCATTCGCACGGAATAACTTCCAAATTTCCGATCGCTGGTAGTATTACCTATCAAGGCATCTTCAAGATACCAGCTACCTGAAGGTAAATTCACGCTAGCAGCGGCGTAGGAGGTTTTGCCTCCATTTTCAAAACCTTCACTCAAAATCGTAGTAGTCTGAAATCTTGCTTCAACCGAGAAAAAGAAACACAAAGCAAGTAAAAACGCAACTTTCCCGAGTTTCATCTTTATTTTTCTCCCTTTTTAGTGATTTTCACAAAAGTAGGATGGTAACAATGTATTGTAAAATTTTGTTTAACAGTGTGTAAAAAATTACTCAGTCTTTTTGCCAACTCGACAAAAGCTGTATAGAACTTTTGACAACTCTAGCATATTCTTCTTGGCATTTGGATGCTCGACTTGCTGGCAAGTATTTGTTATTCACCAGGTAGGCATACTTCTCTGGCAAGAAGCCATAAATGAGACATAAAGAGTTATAAAATCTTTGCTCAGAAAGCAGGTGTTCATCTGAAAAATCAGTCACTCCCTTATTTTTTTTAGCTTCAATTCTAAAAGCTTCCGCTGCCGTTAGGACAGCTTTTATTCCTTCTTCACCTAGTTTATTTATACATATAAAACTCGAAAGCTTATCAGCGGCATCCTCTTCGTTTCCTATTATTGGGAGTTCATAAACATCTATCAAAGCATGACCTAGTTCATGTAGAAAAACAAATTTCATTGCATCGAAAGCTTTCTGCCTTGCTTCATCCATATCGGAAGTTTCAGAAAGAAAGAGATTCTCAAAATACCTCACCATGTTGAGACAGATCACAATAGAACTAGTCTGTGAATCATACGAGGAATTTGATTCATTGCATTCTTTTAGGATGATATTTATATCTTTCGGCAAGATAAGCAGTTGATTCAGTTTGTCTGCTGCCTTTTCTAAAAGCTTTTCTTGGCGAATTTTTTCTTGGTATTCGACGAAATCTCTTGCTGGCTCGTATCTGACTATAAAATCTCCTTTGTCTAATTCCTTATCAAGATAAGTCTTTCCGCTCTTTTTAATCTCTGGTAAAACCTTGTGATCTTCAGACTCGTATCTATCGGTGCGGAAAAAGCACGCCGAAAGCGTAAATACAAGAAGCAGAAAAGCTAGGAAATTTCCAAAAGCTCGCATAAAAAACCGCTCCCGGCGGGCTTTCAAATTCAGGCTAATTGCGGTTTTGGAACTTTTCTGTAAGTTTTATCAAGGTCTTTATCGCAACACCAGTCGGACCCTTTGACCGATGCGGAGATGGCTCATCGGCCCAAGCGGTTCCTGCAATGTCCAGATGAGCCCACTTTGCTTTATCTACAAACTCTTGTATGAAAACTGCCCCGATAATCGTTCCCGCTTTTCTTGCAGGACCAATGTTTTTTATGTCTGCTATGTCAGATTTGATCATTTTCGAGTATTCTTTTCCAATGGGTAACTGCCAGAATTTCTCACCGGTTTCTTTTCCACACTGAATTATCTGGTCAATGAAATCTTGGTCATTGCCCATTATTCCAGTATTGATGTTACCTAGTGCAATTATGACTGCTCCAGTAAGCGTTGCAATGTCAACAATATGAGTTGCGCCTTGCTTTTCAGCATAAGCTACAGCATCGGCTAAAATTAGACGTCCTTCAGCATCTGTATTTAATATCTCGATAGTTTTTCCATTCATTGCCTTTACTACGTCAGACGGGCGTGTTGCTTTACCGCCGGGCATGTTTTCAGTAGCTGCAACAACTCCTAGCACAGGCACAGATGGCTTCAAAAGAGCTATTGCTCGCATAATGCCTAAAACCGTTCCTCCACCTGTCATGTCATACTTCATCGCTTCCATTCCTTCGGCAGGCTTTAGAGATATTCCTCCGGTATCAAAAGTTATTCCCTTACCTACGAAGGCAAGCATCTCGCCCTTTTTAGACTTTTTCGGTTCATACTTGAGAATTATCATTTTAGGCGGTTCATGGGAGCCAGCAGCTACGCTCAAAAACGATCCCATTCCTAATCGCTGCATGTCCTCCTTGTCAAGAATTTCGCATTTTAGACCAACGGCTTTCGCCATCACCTCGGCTCGCTTCGCCATTTCGGTTGGAGTTAGTATGTTTGGCGGTTCATTAGCAAGCTCGCGTGTAAAGTTAATTGACTCGCCTATTACTTTTCCCCTTTCAATTCCTTCTTCTATTCGCTTTTTGTTAGCTCCTTCGATCGCTACCGTAACGGAATTTATTCTAGTTTCTTCACCATTCTTGGCAGTTTTGTATTTATCAAGCTCGAAAAGTCCTGTGATAACACCTTGAATTGCATTCGAAGCAACTTCTAATTCATCACCTTCAAAGCGCGGAAATAATGCAAAATCGCTTATTTTCAATTTCCTAAAACTGCGAGCTGCTGTCCCTGCAAAAATCTCCACGGAAGGCAAATTATACTCACTCTTCTCGCCTACTCCGACTAGTAAAAATCTTCTCACTTTCTTTTTTCCTTCTGATTTTACTCGAAGAAGCGTAGTTTCTCCCTCCTCACCCGTAAACTCTCCTGATTGAAAAATAGAAGAAACTAGCCCATCCGTCTGCTTGTCAAGTGCTTCTAAGACTCCATCCTTTATTTTTTCGTCCTTAAAAACTGCAATAGCTACGCTATCCGCATCAATTTCATTAAACTTGCCAGTAAATGCTTTTGTCTTCATCGGCCCTTCCTTCCTTTCAAAAATTACATCGAAGTTTTGTAAAAATTATAGCTTGAAATATGGCTATGAAAAAACGAAGAAGCCACCAGATTTGCTAGAATTTGATTTATGAGCAAATGCAAAGATAACCCTCGAAAGCCAAAACGGCAGAATAAGGTTTTGACAGTCGCAAGAGTAGATGCCATTCCTGAAGGTCGTAGCGCTACGGTTCAGCTAAACGACGGTAGCGAGATCGCACTTTTTAAAGCTCAGGGAAAATTTTATGCTATAGAAAACTTCTGTCCTCACAAAGGCGTTCCTCTCGCGGACTCGCGTCTTTATGGCTCTATAGTTGAATGTGATTGGCATGGCTGGCAATTCGATTTGCGCTCCGGAAAATGCCTCACAAAACCCAAATGCTCTATCGAAACCTACGAAGTCAGAATAGAAGACGGCTGGATAAAAATAGTTGTTTGATTGCTAGTATAGGTTTCTCTCTCCTACTGGACGAGTCTTCCAACGTTTGTGGATCCAAAGCCACTGATCCGGAAAGCGACGCACAAACTCTTCAATTTTTTTAGTAACAACCTGAGTCAAACTTATAACCGCTTCTTCAGAAGCATTGCCTTTTTCGTACTCGATTTCGGGTTCGATGTTAACTATATATTTTTTCTTCCTTTCATCCCAAATTATAAAAACCGGAACTATTTTCGCCCCTGTCATTAAGGCAAGCTTTGCAACTGCTGGAGTAGTCGAGGCTTTTATTCCGAAAAAATCAACGAACACACCATCTCTTTCCTGCATGTTCAGATCCGCCAGTATTCCGACAAGCCCGCCTTCGGAAAGGATTCTCAAAACCTTTCTCGATGATCTAAGCTTATCCAACGTAACTGTTCCAAAACTTGTTCTTATTTTGTCCACATATGCTTCAACTAACGAGTTATCAATTCTTCTTACGATGATGTTTAACTTATATCCAAAAAGCCCTGGCAGGAAACTCGACACTTCCCACCCGCCAAAATGTCCCGTAAAAATTATCACACCTTTTTTTGCTTGATATGCTTTATCAAGATTCTCTCTTCCTACGATTTCAGTAATTTCCAGAATCTCGCTCGGCTTAATTCTTCCAAGATGCGAAAAAAGTCCTAGTTGCCGCCCCAGAGACCTAAAAACACCTTTTACGATTTTCTTTCGCTCGTAAAGAGTCGCCTCTGGTAAAGCCAGTTCTAGGTTACGAAAGGCTGTCCTTCTGAGTCTTCCAAAAAGGTAACAGCAAAATCCTCCAAACGCTTCCCCGATTTTCATTGAAAACGAGATCGGGAAGATACTGATAAATCCTAGAATCGAACGGACTATCAGATATTCGGCTATCTTCCTTGCTACACTTCTCTTCTTTGCCATTCAGGCTGTAACTTTTTCGACTTTTCTGTAAAGCGTATCACGTTCGACTGCTTCGAAACCTGCATTTTCTATGAGCTTGATGATTTCTTGCTTCGTCATTTTAACTTCGCCGTTTTCAACCGAATAGCTTTGTGTAAGCTCGCTTCCCTCCGTGATAGTTCCATCAAGATCATTAGCTCCAAAGTGAAGTGCTGTTTGTGCGAGTCTCTTTCCAAGCATCACCCAGTAAGCCTTTATATGCTCGAAATTATCAAGCATAAGACGCGACACGGCAATCGTTTTTAAGCTGTCAACGCCATCTGGACCTGACAAGTGTGATAAAGCAGTTCCCGGTGGATAAAAGGCCAGAGGAATGAAGCATTGAAATCCGCCTGTTTTGTCCTGCTGTTCTCTTAACCTTATGAGGTGGTCCACTCTATCTTCTATGGTCTCGATGTGTCCATAAAGCATTGTTGCGTTGGTCTTCAACCCTGCTTTGTGACATTTTCCCGCAAGTTCAAGCCAGCGCTCTGCACTGCATTTGTGATTACAAATACGCGAACGAGTCGGCTCAGCAAAAATTTCTGCACCACCACCCGGACAAGAATCAACTCCTGCACGTTTCAATTCTTCTATCAAATCCTCATCTTTCATCTTGTAAAAACGTGCCATGAAATCAAGCTCAACCATAGTTAAAGCCTTCAGATGAAGCTTTGGAAATTCACGTTTTATCGAAGAAAAAAGTTCTATGTAATAGGAAAACGGTAGCTTCGTGTTAAGTCCACCAACTATGTGAAGTTCTGTTGCCCCTTCAGAAACCGCTTTTCTAGCAATCTCAATTCCTTCTTCTACGGTATGCGTGTAAGCGTCAGATTGACGAGACCGACGATAAAATCCGCAAAACTTACAATCAGCAACACAAATGTTCGTGTAATTAAAATGCCGATTCACATTAAAGTATGTCACCCGTCCGTGCTTTTGACGACGGACGAAATCAGCTAATTTACCTAGTGCGTTTAAATCTTCAGTCCTGAAAAGATCAAGACCATCTTCAAAAGTCAACCTTTCACCGCGCTCAACCTTCTCGGCTATCTTGTTTATTTTTTCATCAAAAGAGAATTTCATAACTTACTGAAACCTGATTTTAGCAAGAAATACAGCCCCGCCGAAAGTAATCAGCAGAATTACACTTACAAAGGCATTTGTCGTGAAAAAAGCAGTATTCAAACGACTAAGATCATTCGGCTTTACTAAAACATGTTGATAAACGAGTAAAGCCGCAACCCAGAAAACACCAATAAGTGCCAAAGCCCCTAAATCAGTCACAACATACAGCAGAACCAAAGCTATAAAAGCCTGAAAGTGAAAAAGCCTAGCTATCCAAAGCGCTCCACGAATGCCAAAACGCGCCGGTATAGAGTACAACCCCTTCCTTCGGTCGAATTCATAATCTTGACAAGCATAAAGAACATCAAAACCAGCTACCCACATCATTACAACAAGCGAAAGTAGCAACGGAACTTCTGAATCAATCGTCCCGCGAACCGCAATCCAAGCAGCTGTTGGGCTTATCGCAAGCGCCCAACCAAGAAAAAGATGAGATAAGCTCGTAAATCGCTTCGTGTAAGAATATCCCAAAATGCTTCCTAAAGCCAGCGGAGAAAGAATAAACGTTAATTCATTAAGCGCATAAGCCGCAATTTCAAATAAAATCACTGCAAAAATTAAAAACGCCCAGGCAAATTTTAAGCTCAGCTTACCACTTGGAAGCTCTCTCGTAGCCGTTCGAGGATTTTCAGCATCAAAACGCAAATCAATTATGCGATTAAAGGTCATAGCAGCCGATCTCGCTCCGAACATCGCAATCGTTATCCAAAACATCTGCCAAAAGGTCGGCAAACCTTCAGCCGCTAGAATAGCACCCAGAAAAGCAAATGGGAGCGCAAATAGCGTATGCTCGAACTTTATCATCCTCAAAGTCGTAATGAGCTTCTCCCAGAAACTCATAACCCTTTCTTTAAGCAAATAAAATGCCAAAAAAATAAAGCCTAACCACGCATCCTTCGTCAAGCTTCGTCAGCAAATTGCAAAACCTCAATTGCATTTTGCTTATATTTTGATCTTAACGGGATTGATTTCAATCTTGTAAGTTTTGTCTGATCTTTTCGGTAAAATCTAGTGTTCGTAAAGGATATCCTTGTTCTCTGGTTTCTCGCTTATTTTTCCAAAATTTCATGACACTTTTGAAGCGCATCCTTTTGATCTTTATCGCTCTTGACCGGTCAAAGAGGCTAATTGATCCAATACTTAAAGTCATCAAAGTTTCTTTCAGTTTACAAAGGCATGCGGATTTTATCTTCATAAAAGAGACAATGCAAAATCCAAGTAAAAACTCTCAGCTGAACCCTTGAGACGCTGGTTAAAGTAACCGTCTTCCTATCCAGCTTTTCTGCATATCTTCGAGCTTCATCAGTATTTTTTCGGAAGAAACCTTTAAAAATTTCCTTGTTTGTCTCGATAACGAGATAGAAGACAGATAACAAGATAGAAGACAAGATAAATGTGCTGCGGATATTCAATCATTCTTTGTATTTCTAAAGGCAAGGTCTGGTTGAGGTTTCTGGTTGGTTTCTTCATTGTTGCCTACCTCTTGTTTCTAGGCAAATCCTATTCTCATTAAGTTTCAGTATCTTGACATATCGAGATAAATGGTTGAAAATACTCGGCAAAAGTTCTACTCTTTTGAGCAAATAGTTGATTGAAAGGAAAAACAAGATATGAAAACAAAAATTATTCTACTTGCCATGTTTCTTTACTCTTGCTTTACCTATGACCCTTCAAAAGAGAAAGTTACTCTGGGCAATTCCGAAAAAGATCTATCCCCCTCCAAACAAGAGCTCGTTGGTCTATGGCATGAATTTCCGATGCTAGGTAGCGGTTGGGGTAATGTTTTCAGGTTTTGGAGTGATGGCAGCTTTAGATTTCATGCCAGTCAGATGAAATGTCTTAATAGAGAGTTGGGATACGCTGGAACCTGGAAAGTCGAGACTAACAAATTGATCCTTCTTGTTAAAGAACGCAACCTGATAATGGGAGGCAAGATACAAAAGTCAAAAATGCCAGGAATATGTCCAAGAGAAATAGTTGGCGGGAAAGAAATTACTAAAAGACTAAAAGAAACAGAAGTACTAGAGTTTCACATTACTGAGATAAGAATAGACAACCTTAGTGAAGATTTAAAAAGACCTGTTATTTCAATAGGCAAAAAACGTTACTGGCAATTTAGTAGTGACCCAGAGGAGTATCCTTAAAAAATCAGCAAACTATTGGTCGAAGAATTTTGTTTCGATCCATAAAGCTGTTATTACTTAAATCTATTCTGTCATAATTCATCGTATTTTGGTGATTCCAAATAGTTCATCCGATAGTAAACTTCGCGAATACATCTTATATCTTTCAAACAATACTCTCGGATTTCTTCGTGCTTGTCTTGCAAATAGAGGTCATAAATTTTACTTCCGTCCACTTCGGCGTCCTTCTGGCAGTCAACTCCAAATCCAAACGCCAAATCCTCAAGCGATACATTCCGTCCATAGACACCCATTTTCCATTCTTTCATCGTGTCAAAAAGATGTCTTTGCTCCCAAGGTTTATTCCTCAATAACTCATAAGTTGGTTTTACGCCTTTTACCATAGAGCGCTGATAAATAAAAGGTAAATCAAACTCAATCAAGTTGTGCCCGACAATCAAATCAAACTCAAAATTGAGTTTTGCGTTAGATAAATAATTCCAAAATCCCTCTAGTGTTCTCTTTTCGTCCAGATGAAATTTTCGAGTTTCCTTATCTTGACCGAAAACACTTGGTCTCAAAATGATCTTGCTATCTTCTACTTTCGATTTCTGATAGTTAATCGAAACCTCCTCTATCATCAAACCTATGCAAAGAAGCCTTCCTAAACTTCCCTGTAAGGCAGTCTCTCGAAAAAGTTTTTCAACCTGAATCTCAAAATCTAGGCTCGACAAGTTGGTATTTCTTCTGCTGACCTTGTTACGAATAAAATCTATCTTGCTTTCCTCTAATGGCAATGTCTCTATGTCAATAAAAATTATCTTCATATTCGCTCTACATCAAATAAATCTTCAATCCTAGTAAAAGTTCAGAGTTTCTCTTCTTTAACTTATAAAGCTTCACAGAAAAATTCTACTTTTCGTCAGTCTTGTTGAAAAGATTGATAAAGTAGGGCCTTAAATTAACGAACCTCTACACGGGCCGAAGCCTCAAAAGGGACGGAAAAGCCATTTGATAGATTGACTATAAGGTAGAAGCATTCGAAAAGTAATGAATGTCGTCAAAAATTTCAGATTATTCCTAATGCTCGAGCCATAAAACGTCAGAGACAAGACATACGCCTCCCAATTTCTTCAAAAGTGGTTTTACGCTTTCTACAACCTTTTCTACCACGCCCTCTGAACATACGGTCATCACGTAATTGTTTTTAAACACACCCGTAAGCTCATCACCTGCCATTAAGCCTCTTTCGCCTTTTCCGAGCACATCTTTGAAGACCGTATAACCAGATACACCTGCCTTATCAAGAGCATCTAGTAACTTGTTCAGATGAACGCTATCAATAACTATTTCGAGTTTCTTCATTGGCTTCACAACATCACCTCCAGAGAACGTCGATCAAGAAGTAGTATAAAGGAATGCCTATTGCTATGTTAAAGGGAAAGGTAATAGCCAAGGACATAGTCACATATAGACTTGGGTTTGCCTCAGGCACTGAAAGTCTCATCGCCGCAGGAACTGCTATGTAGGAAGCACTTGCACATAACACAGCAAACATAAAAGCATCTCCTTTAGCAAGCTCTGCCAAACTAGCAAGAAATAAAGCAATAAGTGCGTTAAACACAGGCAAAAAGACACCGAAAATTACAAGAAACATTCCCACCCTTTTTATTTCGCCCAATCTTCTCCCCGCAACAAGTCCCATATCAAGTAGAAAAAAAGCAAGCATACCATTAAACAACGCTCCGAAAAGCGGATCCATAGCTTTCCACCCCTTTTCCCCAGTTACAAAGCCTATAACAAGCGCCCCCATCAATATGTAAACCGACGGATTTAGAAAAGCTTCTCTTAGAACCTCCTTCCATTCTATCGAGGAGTTTCCATTTTGCTTTGCAAATAAGCTTAGAAGCACAAGACCTATTACAATAGCCGGACTTTCCATAAGCGTCATAGCCGCTACCATGTATCCGCCATAGTTTTGACCTATGCTACCTAGAAATGCACCGGCAGTTATGAAGGTTACAGCACTTATGGAACCATAGGTTGCTGCTATGGCAACAGCATTAGGAACATCTAACTTTAGTCTAAGTATAAAAAAGGCATATATGGGCACAGCCACTGCCATAAACATAGCCAAAAGTAAAGCCTTGACAATTTCAATGGTTATACCACTTTTTGAAAGCTCGTAACCTCCATGCAATCCTATTGCTATAAGAAGATAAAGAGAAAAAAGCCTTGGAAGTGGCTGCGGCACTTCAAGCTCCGTTTTAAGTAGCACAGCCAAAAGCCCGAGAAGAAACATCAAAACTGGCGGATTCAATATGTTTTGCAAAAGCACGTCTAAGCTCATCGAACTCTAACCCTTTTCAACGGCTAATAATTTTCACCTACTGGTTTTCAAAAAGTAAATTGTAATTGTAAGGTATGAGAATAGAATTAGAAAAGCTATGCACTTGCCTCAAAAAATTTAACTTTGATGTAAAACGATGTAAAACGCTGAAAAGACCAGCCAAAAAGCAATTTTAAATTCTGCTACAACTTTTGAGTTACACCTCTATCGAGCTGCTTTACTTTTTGAAAGCGTCGAAAAACAACTCGAAGGGCAAAGACAACAATTTGCTTCGATAAAATCAAAACTCTGAATTTGAGAAAGACTATTCTCTAGAGGCTTCTGCAAGGACTTTTTCAGGCGAGTGAATCTGCTGAAGCGAGCGAACTTCCACAGTTTCACGGCTAGCTTTTGAAATAATAGCTTCAACTAAAGCATTAGCTCCTGTAATTGTAGTCACAAGCGGAATGTTAAATTGCAACGCCGCTTTTCTTATGGCTTGCTCGTCATAGTGAGAAGTTTTGCCAAGCGGCGTGTTTATTATCAGATTAATCTCTCCTTGCTTTATCAAATCAGTAACATTCGGTCTTCCTTCATTTACCTTGAAAACCGTTTCACATTCTAAACCGACTTCTCGAAAACGAAGCGCTGTTCCATAAGTTGCTATAAGTTCAAAGCCTATCTTTTTGAGTCGTCTTGCCAAAATAGTCGCGTAGCCCTTGTCAGAATCATTAACTGAAATAAAAGCTTTACCTTTAAGCGGCAATTTAACACCAGCTCCTTCCATAGCCTTCCCGTAAGCTTCGCCGAAAGTGTCACCAACTCCCATGACTTCACCGGTTGAGTGCATTTCAGGACCTAGAATCGGATCAGCTCCTTCAAATTTCTTAAATGGAAAAACAGGCGATTTAACGAAGACTTTTGGAACAGGTAAAACCTCAGGTAAGTTAAATTCAGATAGCCTCTTTACGCCAGCCATGATCAAGGAAGCAATTTTTACTATTGGAACGCCCGTAGCCTTCGCAACAAATGGAACTGTTCGTGAAGCTCTTGGATTTACTTCAAGCACATAAACTCTATCATCCTTGATTGCAAGCTGAAGATTCACCAAACCAACAACATTTAGTCTTCTAGCCAACAAACGTGTGTAATGTTTTATGGTCTCTATATGTTCATCTGCAATTTTTTGCGCTGGCAAAACACATGAAGAATCGCCAGAATGAATACCTGCTTCTTCAATGTGTTCTTGAATTCCGGCAATTACAATAGCCGACTCGTCTGCCAAGGCATCAACGTCAACCTCGACAGCTCTTTCAAGAAACTTATCAATTAGTATTGGCTTTTCAGGCGAGGCATCAACAGCTGAACGCATGTATTCATTAAGCGATTCTTCATCATACACAATTGCCATTGCTCGCCCTCCAAGCACAAAGCTCGGACGGACTATTACAGGATAACCAATCTTTTCAGCTACTTCACGAGCCTGTTCGAATGATACGGCTATGCCGTTTGCGGGCTGAGGAATATTAAGTTCGCGCAAAACTTCAGAGAACCTTTCACGGTTCTCGGCAAGATCAATCGAATCCGGAGAAGTCCCAATAATTGGAACTCCAGCTTTGTGTAGCTTTTCAGATAGATTTAGCGGCGTTTGTCCACCAAATTGAACAATGACACCTTCAGGTTTTTCCTTCTCAAAAACATGCATTACATCTTCGAAGGTTAAAGGTTCAAAATAAAGTCTATCTGAAGTATCATAGTCGGTCGAAACGGTCTCTGGATTGCAGTTAACCATTATGGTCTCGAATCCAGCTTCCCTCAAGGCAAATGAGGCGTGGCAGCAACAGTAATCAAATTCAATTCCTTGACCAATTCGATTTGGTCCTGAACCAAGAATCATTATTTTTCGCCTCTCGGTCGGATTGGCTTCGCACTCTTCTTCGTAAGTTGAATAAAGATAGGGCGTAGAAGATTCAAATTCAGCCGCGCAAGTATCAACCATTTTGTAAACCGGCACAATGCCTAAATCTTTTCGTCTTTGCCTTACTTCATCTTCCGTAGATTTCGTCAGATAAGCTATCCGACGATCTGAAAGTGCATATTCTTTTGCAGTGCGTAGTGTTTCAATAGGGACATCTATAAGCTTTCTGCCTTCAATTCTTGCTTGAAGGTTCATCACCTCTTGGATTTGAGCTAAAAACCACGGATCAATCTTTGTAAGGCGGTAAATTTCCTCGATCGTGTAACCTTTACGCAAGGCATAGGCTATGTAGGAGAATCTCTGAGAATTCGGGCGCGCAAGCTTGCGTTGTAAAACATTATCAGGAACGTTCTCAAGACGAAGCGGTTTAACAGCTTCTAGTGACCTAAGTCCCTTGAAAAGCGATTCCTTAAAGGTTCGTCCTATTGCCATAGCTTCACCGATAGATTTCATCTGTGTTCCGAGAACATCCTCTGTCCCAGGAAACTTCTCAAAAGCCCACTTCGGAATCTTTGTCACTACGTAATCAATCGTTGGTTCAAAACTAGCAGGAGTTTTCTTTGTAATATCATTTGGAATCTCATCAAGCGTGTAGCCGACGGCCAAGAGAGCCGCTATTTTCGCGATTGGAAAGCCGGTAGCTTTTGAAGCAAGAGCTGATGAGCGCGACACTCGCGGATTCATTTCGATTATCCTAACATCACCGTTTTCTGGATTTACAGCAAACTGAATGTTAGAACCGCCCGTCTCAACACCAACCTTGCGAATACAAGCAATTGCCATATCACGCAAACGCTGATACTCAACATCGGAAAGTGTTTGCGCTGGCGCAACCGTTATTGAATCCCCAGTGTGAACCCCCATCGGATCGAAGTTTTCAATTGAGCAGATTACTACAACATTGTCCCTAAGGTCACGCATCACCTCAAGCTCAAATTCTTTCCAACCAAGAACAGACTCTTCTATAAGGACTTGATGAATGGGCGAAGCGGAAAGACCTCTTTCTACAATTGCCTCGAACTCTTCAGGATTATAGGCGGTTCCGCCTCCGGTTCCACCCAAAGTAAATGAAGGTCTAATTATCGCAGGATAACCAATATCTGCAATTATTCGATTCGCTTCTTCAAGACTGTGAGCAAACCCACCACGAGGAACCGGAATTCCTACCTCTTCCATTGCCTTTTTGAAAAGCTCACGGTCTTCACCTATCCTGATTGCCTCAACATTTGCCCCTATCAACTTGACGCCATTTTCTTCAAGAACGCCTTTTTCGTAAAGCTCCACTGCAAGATTCAAGCCAGTTTGCCCGCCAACTGTCGGCAAAAGCGCATCAGGCTTTTCTTTCTCAATTATTGCCACAAGTGATTCGAAAGTTAGTGGCTCAATATAGGTCTGATCAGCCATTTCTGGATCGGTCATTATCGTTGCAGGATTTGAGTTTACAAGAATGACTTCAAAACCTTCTCGTTTTAACACCCGACAAGCTTGTGAACCCGAATAATCGAACTCACAAGCCTGACCTATAATTATAGGACCTGAACCAATTATCAAAACTTTTTTAATGTCTGTTCTCCTAGGCATTTTTCGTTCTTTGTGATTATATCTTAAAGTCAAATCTTCATAGAAACCACTTTCTTAAACCCGACAAAAACTGGCTCTGGAACGAGCTCTACACCAAACTTCTCTCTTACCCGGTCCCGAATTAACTCAGCGAGATTTAAAATATCCAAAGCAGTAGCATTTGAAAAATTTACCAAAGCCAGAGCGTGCTTTTCTGAAATTCCGGCACCTTTAAACCGATAGCCTTTGTAAAACCCAGCTCTTTCTATAAGCCAAGCTGCCGGAATTTTAACCGCATCATGCCCAACTATAAAGCTAGGAACGCTCTTAACGCCTAAAGCTTGCGTTCGCTCAATAACTTCGCAGAATTCCTTTTTGGTTAAAATTGGATTTTTGAAAAATGAACCACAGCTACGTGAGTTCGGCTCACTCTCGTCAATCACCATTGCCTTCTGACGACGAATCCGAATGACTGCTTCACGAACCTCCTTCAAAGAAACTGCGCTTTTATCACCAAAAATATCTATCAAATCCTTATAAACTATTTTCGGCGAGCCACCTTCCTTTAGACAAAACGAAACTCCTAGAACAATGAATCTATCCTTGTAAATCGTGTTGAATATGCTACTTCGATAATCAAAACGGCACTCTTCCTTTGTAAGCTCGTAGATTTGCTTTGTTTCTAGGTCAAAAACTCTAACACCTCGGATCGTTTCCGAAACCTCTTGCCCATAAGCTCCAACATTTTGAATTGGCACAGCTCCGACCTTACCTGGAATACCACTTAAACATTCAACACCTGCTAAATTCTGCTCTACGCAAAACTTAACAAATTCATCCCAACATCTCCCAGCACTCGCATAAACTAAAGCTTGATTCTTCTGCATGTGAAGTTTTTTTATCGCATCAAACTCTAGGCTTATAGTTAAGCCGTCGAAACCTTCATCCGATATTAGAACATTGCTACCACCGCCCAGAATGAATATCTCAAGTTCTTCATTTTCAGCGAATTTTACAGCCTCTGAAAGCTCTTCTTCACTTTTTACTGAAAGAAAAAAACGTGACGCTCCACCTACGCGCATCGTAGTAAGTGGAGCTAGCGGAACGTTACGTTGCAGTTTCTTTTCAATCCCCTCTGTCACCTATCTAAAAAGCTTGAAGCCATAATTTTATCGCCCACCATAGAGTAAAACAAGCTGACTCTATATATAAGAGGCAATTCTTCGCTTTCAACCAAAAATAAAATCAACAAACTCGTGCAGCGTCTCTGGAAGCTTTCTTTTTACGGCACCCTAATGGGAAGTTTTCTCTTAAGATCGTCTTTCAAGTCTTTTTTCAAGTCTTCCTTGAGCACGCCGGCAGAAATTATTATATCTAGCTGTTTTGCAAGTTCTGGATTTAGTTTTTTAAGCCTTTCTTGTGCTTTTTGAGCTTCTTTTTTATTACCTCGTCTTGCCTCTGTTTCACCGAGATTATAAAGAGCAGGAACAAAATTTTGATCTATTTGCAAAGCCTCTTGGAAGTGCTTTACAGCCAGATCGAGTTTACCGAGTTTCCTATAAGCTATACCGAGTTCATTGATTGCAAATATCCATCTTTTTCTTAAATCAACAGCACGACTGAGCGCTTGCACTGCAAACTCATACTCGCCCAAATCGGTAAGTGTAATGCCCAAGTTCAAAAATGCTGGAGCGAGTCTCGGATTAAGTTGAACAGCCCTTTGTAAAGCTTCTTTGCCTTTTAACAGCTTTTCCCGGGCTTGAGCATCTCGTTTGTTTCTCAAGTCTTCTTGTGCGGAGTTATAATAAGCCCATCCAAGATTTGCATAATCTACTGAATCGGCAGAAACATTGGTAGCAGCAGTTAGTTTTTCTATTGCATTGTTCCATTTTCCTAGAACTGCCAGACAGAAGCCCCACTCGCTATAAAGGTCTGCATCATCTTTGATAAAATTAGCTGCAACTTCATAATAGCTAACGGCTTCCTGATATTTTTTCGTTTTACGAAGGGCATTTGCTAGATTCAAATAAGCTTCGCCATAATCAGGCCTTAGCTGTATCGCCTTTTTGTAAGCCTCAATTGCATCTTCGTAGCGATTGCGATTATAAAGAATCACGCCCATATCAAACCAAGCTTCAAAGAAATTTGGATTTAGCCGAGTAGCCTGCCGATATGAATCAAGAGCTTCCTGCTCCCGATTTAGACGATCATAAGTCTCCCCTAGATAGTAATATGCTTCGGCATTATTAGGATCAAGACGGACGGCATCATTAAGCGTAGCTAAAGCCTCTTGGTATTTATCCAACCTATAATAAACAACACCCTTTAGATACTTTGTCTCGGCTGTTTCACTCTTCACTGCTGCCTTTGAAATATATTCATCGGCTTTCGCCAGATCACCCTTTTCAAGATACAAAATGCCAACCGTCAGATAAAGGTCTTCTAGTTGCGGATTGATTGAAAGTGCTTTCTCATAATTTTTAAGAGCTTCATCTCGTCGCTCTAATTCTTCGTAAACCTCGCCAAGCCCAGCGTAAGCTGCAGCATTATTAGCGTCGTATTTGATAGCTTCTTTGTAGAAGTATTCGGCTCGATCAAGTCTTTTGCTGTCAAGAAATTGATTTGCCTTAACCGTATAAGCTCGGCTTAAGCCGATTTTTGCATCTTGATTTTTCGGGTCGAGACTAATTGCCTGTATAAAATAGTCTATCGCCGTTTCATACTCACCTTTCTCAAGTAGCGCCATCGCTGCGGAGGCTATGTCGCGAGAGGCTTTTTCACTCTGCGTTTGTCTTGTCTTAGTCGGAGACTTTGGCGAAATCTTGTAGGCTATCTGCTCTCTTACCTTACTTGAAGAGCTACGCTTTCTTACTTTTGTCTTCCCCGGAGCAAATTTCTTTTGAGATTTGTTAGACGAACGTAATATAAAAACGCTAGAAGCAAAAGTTATCTCTTCGCCCATTACTATATCCTGTGCTGGTATGACAAAACTGCCTTGAACAAAAAAAGCAAATAAAACGAAAAAGCTGATTGCTCGTCTCATTATTCTTGATCTCCTTCGTTATTACCAAATTCTATCATCAAACTTAATCAATAGGACATTTTAGGAAGCAAATTTTGCTATAAGAGTTTATCAGCTTGTGTAAAGGCAATGTTTCATATAAATTAACTATAAGTTTCACGAACTTGAAGTTTTGAAAGAAAGGAGACTCTGCCCCGTATGAAAGTATTTTCCACAGAAAAAATAAGAAATCTAGCCTTAATAGGTCACGGCGACGCAGGCAAAACTCAACTAGTTAGTTCCATGCTTTATGTTTCTGGAATGACCCCGCGCCTTGGAAAGGTAGATGAAGGAACAACTGTAACTGACTATGAAGAAGACTCTATCGAGAGAAAAATCACTCTAAACACAAATCTTGCTTATTTGGAATACAAAGGAGTAAAGCTTAATTTGTTGGACACACCTGGATACGCCGCTTTTGTCGCACATTCAAGACCTGCTCTTCGAGTCGCTGATTGTGCATTAGTTGTCGTTGATGGGGTAAACGGAATAGAAGTTCAAACCGAAAAAACTTGGGCATACGCAAATGAATTCCTGCTGCCACGTTTCATGGTCATAAACAAACTCGACAAGGAAAGAGCTGACTTCGGTCATGCACTTGATACAGCAACTCAAACTTTTGCTCGTTCAATCGTTCCCTTCACCTTACCAATCGGTGCGGAAGCAAATTTCAGAGGTGTTGTTGACGTCGTTCACATGAAAGCCTATGAGTTTGATCAAAACGGTAAACCAAAAGAAATTCCGATACCTTCTGAAGGTAGAGAAATAGTTGACAAAACGCGCGAAAGACTAATTGAATTAGTCGCTGAATCAGATGACGCACTCTTGGAAAAGTATTTTGAAAACGGAACTTTAGAAGACGAGGACATATATCCGAACCTTGCAAAGGCCATAGCAAATAGCCGTCTTTGCCCGGTTTATGCAGTTTCAGCGAATACGCTTGTAGGAATTTCAATTCTGTTAGATCACATTGTAGAGTTTGCTCCAAATCCAGCTACTCATGAAGCTGAATACGGCTTTTCAAATCCAGAAGAACAAGGCGAGCGCGTTCAACGCAAGTATTCCGATACTGAGCCTTTTTCAGCCTACGTTTTCCGAACCATTGCCGATCCGTTTGCAGGAAGAATCAACCTAGTGAAAATAATTTCAGGGAAGCTTTTTCCTGATTCTATCGTTTACAATTCGACTCGCGACACGCAAGAAAAAATAAGCTCGATACACTACATTCAAGGCAAAAACTTAGAAAAAATTAACGAAGCTCACACAGGCGATATAGTAGCTGTTGTCAAATTGAAAGATACGCAAACAGGCGATACTCTATGCGATAAAGCAAACGTCATCTACTATCCAAAAGTGACTTATCCTGAACCGGCAATTTCATTTGCAATTGAACCAAAATCAAGAGCAGACGAAGAAAAAATCTCATCTGCTTTGCACAAAATCTTAGAAGAAGACCCAAGTCTAAAGTTTGAACGCGATCCGCAGACCAAAGAATTTATACTGAGCGGAACGGGGCAGCTTCACATCGAAACCGTAGTTGCAAAGCTTAAACGCCGATACAACGTCGAAGTCATGCTTCATCCTCCGAAAGTGCCTTACAAAGAAACCATAACTCAAACAGTCGAAGTTCAAGGAAAACACAAAAAACAAACAGGCGGACGCGGTCAATATGGGGATTGCAAATGCATATTTGAACCACTGCCTCGAGGAGCTGGTTTTGAATTCGTTGATAAAATCTTCGGTGGTGCAATCCCACAAAACTTTCGCCCAGCAGTTGAAAAAGGGATACTCGAAGCGGCTCAAACCGGCGCCATTGCTGGTTATCCTGTCGTTGACTTTAGAGTAATTCTGATTGACGGAAGTTACCATAGCGTTGACTCAGACGAATTCTCTTTTCGAGCGGCCGGCAGAAAAGCCTTTCGTGCTGCTATGGAAAAGGCAAAACCAGCCTTGCTTGAGCCGATAATGGACGTTGAAGTTTCCTGCCCGCCGGAAGTTGCCGGTGACGTTATAGGCGACTTAAATTCAAGACGTGGGCGCGTTCAAGGAATGGAAATGCGTGGCAAACAGCAAGTAATCAAAGCTCAAGTGCCTCTTGCTGAAATGCTCGACTATCAATCCAAACTAAACTCAATAACTCAAGCAAGAGGCTCATATCACATGCAATTTTCTCATTATGACTTCTTACCAGCTAATCTCGTTCCGAAAGTTGTAGAACAGGCACGTGCTGATGGAAGAATAAAAGCCCAAGAAGAAGACTAACTCAAACAAAGCCATTCAGGATTCATCCCAGTCCTTCGAATGGCTTTTACATATTGACAACCAATCTTCATAAGAACAAAATGAAGCTTTGTTGTTATGTCAGGTGAAAAACCACTCGTATCCGTAATAATGGGAAGCAAATCCGACTGGGAAACCATGCGGGAAGCTTCTGAAATTTTAAGCAAATTCGATATTCCACATGAATGCAGGATTGTATCGGCACACAGAACACCAGATTTACTTTTTGAATTTGCAAAATCAGCAGAAGAACGCGGGATCGAAGTCATAATCGCAGGTGCAGGTGGAGCAGCACATCTTCCCGGAATGTGTGCATCTCAGACTGTGTTGCCCGTCTTAGGCGTGCCAATTCAAAGCAAAGCTTTAAGCGGTTTAGATTCTCTGCTTTCTATCGTTCAAATGCCTGCGGGAGTTCCCGTAGGAACGCTTGCCATAGGGACGGCTGGAGCCAAAAATGCTGCTCTTTTAGCTATTTCGATTCTAGCAAATTCAAGACCAGAACTTAGAAAAAAACTCAAAAATTTCAGACAAAATCAAACCCAAGAAGTTTTAGAATCAAGGCTAGAATGAAGCAGATTTTACCCGGTGCCACAATAGGAATTTTTGGAAGTGGTCAGCTTGGCAGAATGTTTGCCATAGAAGCCCGAAAAATGGGTTATCGAGTTCATACCTTCTCGCCCGATAAGGATACGCCAACCGGTCAAGTCGCGAACATTGAAACCACTGCTGACTATCTAGACAGTGCAAGCATAAGAGAATTTGCAAAAAGCGTTGACGTAATAACATTTGAATTTGAAAATGTCCCGGTAGAAGCCATTGAAATTGCCTCCAAATATGCCGACGTTCACCCGAAGGCTGAAATCCTTTACACGACACAAAATCGACTACGAGAAAAAACTTTCCTTCGCAGAAATGCCTTTCCTCATGCTGATTTTTTTCACATCAAAACTTTGGAAGACCTGAATACAGCCACAGAAAAAATTGGCTTTCCTTGTGTTCTCAAAACTGCTGGATTCGGTTATGACGGTAAAGGGCAAACTAAAATCCACTCTCCAGCAGAAATCGAAAAAGCCTTTCAAAATCTGAAAGGTCAAGAAGGTATTTTGGAAGCTTTTATAGACTTTCAGAAAGA
The DNA here is from genome assembly GCA_025054715.1 of Pyrinomonadaceae bacterium. Classification (GTDB taxonomy): domain Bacteria; phylum Acidobacteriota; class Blastocatellia; order Pyrinomonadales; family Pyrinomonadaceae; genus J014. The sequence continues at coordinate 290,250 of JANWYH010000001.1, read as the reverse complement.
AATATCGGTTGTTTGCGCCCGTGACCAAAAAGGTAATTTCTCGCACTACGGCGTAATAGAAAATAAACATAAAGATCACATATTGGACACTTCATTTGCGCCTTCACCCATTTCGGAACGGATTAAGTCCGAAGCAATAGAAATCGCTCGATCAATTGCCGAAATCTTCGACTACGTTGGAACTCTCTGTGTAGAATTTTTCTTAACCAAGAATGAAAAAGTTATCGTTAATGAGATCGCACCGAGACCACATAACTCAGGTCATCTTACCTTTGATGCCTGTGTTACGTCGCAATTCGAACAGCAACTTCGTGCTGTTTGTGGCTTAAATTTAGGCTCAACCGAAATGTATAAACCTGCTGCTATGGCAAACTTGCTCGGCGATCTTTGGCGAGATGGCGAACCAGATTGGCCGAAAGCGCTACAACACCCGAACTTGAAGCTACACATCTATGGAAAAACTGAAGCTCGTCCACGTAGAAAAATGGGTCATCTTACAGCACTGGCAGATTCGCCCGAAGTAGCTCTAAAAACCGTTGTTCAGGCTCGACGAAATCTCTCACAGGAGAAACTTTGATGCGTTCAATGACCGGATTTGGAAGAGGCTCTTTTGCGGATAAAAACTATCATGTCTTTGTTGAAATAAAAAGCGTAAACAATAGATTCTTGAATATCGTTCTGAAAATGCCTCAGGAAATTAACTCTCTGGAAGCAGAAATAAGAAAAACTGTAGCTAAAAAATTGATGCGTGGCTCCGTAGAGATCAGCATAAACTACAAAAAAAATAAGCCTACTATCTTTGAAATAAATCACTCTCTAATCGAAGGTTTCTTAAGCGTGATGAGCAAAATAAAAGAGGAATACAAGATTGACGGCACGATGGATCTAAACACTATAGCCCGACTTCCTTACGCCATCCTGCCGGCAAATGAAGAAATCGACGAGCAGTTTCGCTTGGCAGTCTTTCAAACACTCGACCAGGCTCTAAAACAGTTAGAAAAAATGCAAAAACAAGAAGGAAAGGCTACAGAAGAAGTAATATCCAAAAGCCTTGATAAAATAGAGCTTTTAGCTCAGAGAATTGACGAAATCAAAAAAGAAGCCCTGAAAGACCATTTTCAGTATCTATCAAAGAGAATTTCAGAGTTAGTTTCTGTTGAACTAGATGAAGCACGTCTTTTTCAAGAAATCGCTTATATTGCAGAAAAGTCAGATATAAGTGAAGAAAACGAGAGACTTAAGAGCCATATTCTTCAAATGCGAAGCATAATCAGTTCAGAAGATCGAAACATCGGCAAAAAACTCGACTTTCTAGCACAGGAGCTTAACCGAGAAGCAAATACAATTTTATCGAAAACCACAAACATAAACATCAAGCAACTAGCCTTAGACATAAAGAATGAAACGGAAAAAATTCGTGAACAAGTTCAAAACGTCGAGTAGCTCTTTTCGTGCTATAATCGAAGGCATTAAATGGTCACTCGGTTGAGTTCTCAATTTCGCAGCGAAAAAGGCAGGGCTATAAGCTGGCAAGTAATATCCAAGGACGGCAACGCCCGCGCCGGAGTTCTACAAACAAGACGCAGTCTCATAGAAACCCCTGTTTTCATGCCCGTAGGAACACAAGGCACAGTAAAAGGCATACGCTTTGAATGTCTAGAAAATGAGCTTGATGCTAGGATAATTCTCGCCAACACTTATCATCTTTTTTTGCGTCCTGGCATTGAAATTATAAGAGCTTGCGGCGGGCTTCATAAGTTTTCATCGTGGCAAAGATCGTTACTTACGGACTCAGGCGGTTTTCAGGTTTTTAGTCTAGCCGAGCTCAGAAAAATTAGAGAAGACGGTGTAGAGTTTCGTTCTCACATAGACGGAAGCAGGAAATTTTTGTCACCTGAGATCTCAATGGAGATTCAAGCTGCACTTGGAGCAGATATTGTAATGGCTTTTGATGAATGCCCGCCCGGAAAGATTGACTTCAAAAATGCAAGAAAAAGCTTAGAACTTACGCTTAACTGGGCAGAAAGATCGAAAAAAAGATTTCTTGAGCTTCAAGACGAAGGGGCAGACACCGGTTTCATAAGTTGTCAAGATTTAAGCGGCCGTCAAGCCCTCTTTGGTATAATTCAAGGAGCAGGCTACCTTCAACTCAGAAAAGAAAGTCTAGACAGAACCGTCGAAATAGGCTTCGACGGCTATGCAATCGGTGGATTAAGCGTTGGTGAAGAGAAGAGTGTAATGTATGAGATTTTAGAATTCATCGCTCCGCAAATGCCAGAAGATAAACCTCGTTATCTGATGGGCGTCGGCACGCCTGAAGATTTGCTTGAAGCGGTTTCGCATGGCGTTGATATGTTTGATTGTGTTCTGCCAACGAGAAATGGTCGAACAGGTAGCGCTTTTACTTCTTTTGGCAAGATCAACATCAGAAATGCAAAATATGCAACCGACTCTGAACCACTCGACCCGAACTGTGCTTGCTCGGTATGCCTTCGCTACAGCAGAGCCTATCTGAGACATCTTTATCAATCCGGCGAAATGCTTGTGGCAATTCTGATTTCTCATCACAACCTTGCATTCTTTCTAAACTTGATGAGGCAGGCTCGTCAAGCAATTATCAAAGGTGATTTCAACGAATTCAAAAGAAAAACTCTTGAAGGTTTAAGACGTGAAAGTCAAAATTGAATTTTTCTGAATCGAGTCTTGACTGGTAAAATTCAAATTTTACAGTTATGTCGGCTCCGAACATCGAAACCATAGTTAATTTATCGAAACGTAGAGGCTTCGTGTTTCCTGCATCTGAGATTTACGGTGGACTCAGCAGTGCTTGGGATTTTGGTCCCTTAGGCGTCGAGCTAGCCAATAACATAAAAGCTAAATGGTGGCGCTGGTTGGTCTATGAACGAGATGACATTGAAGGAATTGACACCTGCATAATACAAAATCGCTTGGTATGGAAATACAGCGGTCATGAAGCAACCTTTCATGATCCTTTGGTTGATTGCCGTAACTGCAAAGGCAGATTCCGAGCAGATAAGCTTAAAGAATTTGCCTGCCCAAAACAACCAGATGCTTCAGTTGGTGAAAGCAAGGAATGCGACTTAACCGAACCGAGGCAGTTCAACCTGATGTTTAGAACTACCATCGGCGCAGTTTCTTCAGAGGACGACCCAAATGCTTTGGTTTATCTTCGACCCGAAACAGCACAAGGTATTTTCATAAACTTCAAAAACGTCCTCGATACGACGCGCCGCAAGCTTCCATTCGGGATTGCGCAGATAGGCAAGTCTTTCCGAAACGAAGTTACTCCCGGAAACTTTATTTTTAGAATGCGCGAGTTCGAACAGATGGAAATGGAGTATTTCTGCCATCCGAAAGACGCCACACGGATTCATCAGGAATGGATTGACGCATTCTTTCAATGGTTCAAGGACTTAGGAATAAGCGAGAAAAATCTTCGATTACATGAGCAAACATCAGACGAACTTGCTCATTATGCCGTTCGATGTGTTGACATCTTATATCGCTTCTTTCCCGAAAGAGAAACAGAAGAAGCCCAATTTGACGAGCTAATGGGTATTGCAAACAGAACCGATTATGACCTTAAACAGCACTCGAAAAAAGCGCTGGATTCAGGAGGAAAAAGAATAAATCCCGATTCTATCGAAGATTTGTCCTATTTCGATCCTGTGACTAATGAAAGATTCTATCCCTTTTGCATCGAACCTGCCGCAGGCGTAAATCGCACAGTCCTTGCCGTAATGATGGATGCTTACTCCGAAAAAATAAGCGAAAAGGGAGAAAAGCGCGTCATTTTGAAGTTAAATCCTGCACTTGCACCAATAAAGGTTGCCGTTTTGCCTTTAGCTAAGAACAAGCCAGAAATAGTCTCGATGGCAAAAGCTATAAAAAAAGATTTGATGGGAGATTTCCGCGCCGTTTATGATGATACGGCAGGAATTGGTAAACTCTACGCAAGACAAGATGAAATCGGAACTCCATTTTGCATTACCGTTGATCATCAGTCACTCGAAGATAACGCTGTAACTGTTCGAGATAGAGATACTTGGGAGCAGGAACGAGTAAATGTATCACAGCTTAAGGAATATTTAAAAAAGCGCTTAGGAGAAACTCGATAATTAAAGTTTTTCTTGATAGATTTTCCTTATGGACCTAAATCAGATAGTCGAACGAGCTATCAAAAACGAACCACCTACATACGAGGAAGCACTTGCGCTATTGAGGTTTGAAGATGAAGAAACTCTGCTACTTGTAGATGCAGCATGGCGCGTTCGCCGAGCATTTTTTGGCAATAGAGTAAAAGTTAATGTGCTACTGAATGCAAAAAGTGGCTATTGCCCTGAGGATTGTGGTTATTGCTCGCAATCGCGTCACGCTCAAAGTCAGATCAATCGCTATCCGATGATGAGTGTTGAAGAAATCGTCGAAAAAGCACGCGAGGCTTTTAGCAAAGGAGCCAATCGCTTCTGCATCGTTACAGCGATGAGAGGTCCGACTTGGCGAGACATAGAACGAGTAGCTGAAGCTACACGCCGAATTAAAGCCGAAATACCAATTGAAATCTGTGCTTGCATGGGAATAATTGACGATCCGGCAAAGGCAAAGCTCCTCAAAGAAGCCGGCGTAGATGCCTACAACCATAACATCAATACAACTGCCGAGCGCTATGATAAAATCACAAGGACCCACACCTACGCCGACCGTGTGCAAACTGCTCAAACGATCAAACAAGCTGGCATTTCGCTTTGCTCCGGAGTGATAATCGGCATGGGCGAGTCAGATGAAGAAATAGTTAATCTTGCTTATTCACTACGAGAACTTGAGGCTGAATCAATACCGGTAAACTTTCTAATTCCAATCAAAGGAACTCCGCTTGGCAATGGAAAAACAACAAAGACTTTAACTCCTTGGCGATGTTTGCGCGTGCTTGCCATTTTTCGCCTTACAAATCCAAAGGCAGAGATACGCGCCTCAGCTGGGCGTGAAATTCATCTACGAACGCTCCAGCCTCTAGCTATGCTCATCGCAAATAGCCTTTTCCTTGGTGACTACCTAACAGAAAAAGGACAAAAGGCTGAAGACGATTGGCAAATGCTTGAGGATTTGGGACTTATTGCACAGCTTTAGTTCCTATGCAATCAAAACTAGATGAAAAACTACGCCGACTCGAAAATCGTCATCTAAAACGACAGTTACGAGCTGTTAAGAGAAAAAACGGCGAAATTCTAATCGGTCAAAAGAAACTTATAAACCTCGCTTCAAATGATTATCTTGGCCTAGCTAACGACCGCCGCCTCATAGAGGCTTCTAAAATAGCTTTAGAGAAATGGGGTGTAGGTTCAGGTGCATCGCGTCTTCTTGCAGGTAACTTTCCAATCCATGAAGAGCTTGAAGAGAAAATTTCCGAATTTAAGCAAACGGAAGCGTCGCTTGTTTTCTCAAGCGGATACGCTGCAAACTTAGGTGTTTTAACAGCGCTCGCAACGCCACGAGATTATATTTATCTTGATGAGCTTGTCCACGCCAGCTTGCGCGATGGTGCTCGCCTTTCTGGAGCAAACATTCGATACTTTCGGCATTTAGACGTTAATCACCTTGAAAAACAATTATCTGAAAACCCATCCCGTGGTGAACGCTTTGTCGTAACCGACGGAGTTTTCAGCATGGATGGCGATATAGCACCATTGTCAGATATTGTAAGGGTTTGCGAGAAGTATGACGCAACTTTAATAGTGGATGACGCTCATGGAACAGGTGTAATTGGACCAGAAGGAAAAGGCACTGTTTCATACTTTAAGCTAGAAGATCGTGTTCCGATTCAAATAGGAACTTTGTCAAAAGCATTAGGCGTTCAAGGTGGCTTTGTCACGGGAAGCAAAAAGCTCATCGAGTTTTTGATTCAACGAGCGCGGTCATTTATTTATAGCACAGGCTTGTCACCTACGCTAGCCGCAGCTGCCATAGAAGCACTGAAAATAGCGCAAAAAGAAGAATGGCGACGACATTCAATTAGCAATTACAGAAGAAAACTGACAACAGAACTAAAGCAAAAAGGTTACAAGATTTTAGGGCACCATGAAGCACCTATGTTAGCCGTCGTTGTAGGAGAAGCTGAAAAGGCGGTTAATTTAGCAAAACAGCTTGAAGAGCATGGAGTTTATGCTCCTGCAATTCGTCCGCCAACCGTTCCACTTGGAACGAGTCGAATAAGACTTGCACCTATTGCAGTTCATTCGACAGAACAAATCGAGACCGTTGTAGAATCATTTCCCAATCAAGATGAAAATTAAAGGAATCGGCTCAGCTATTCCAGAAAAGTTTATATCAAATGAACAAACCGAGCAGCTTCTCGGATTGGAGCATGGTTGGGCTTTAAGAAGAACTGGTGTTCGCTTCCGTCCATGTGCTTCACCAGAAGAAGCAACCTCAGACCTTGCTGTGAAAGCAGGTCAAAAAGCAATCAATGATGCTGGTCTTGATCCTGAAGACATCAAGCTACTCATACTGGCAACCAGCACACCAGATTACCCACTGCCTCCTACTGCACCGGAGGTAGCCTACCGCCTCGGATTAAAACATGCCGGAGCATTTGATTTAGCCGCCGCCTGTGCAGGCTTTCTTTATGCGTTAGCTATGGGAGAAGCTTATGGAAAATGGCTGAATGAACCCATTTTAGTAATTGCCTCAAATGTTCTATCAAAACGCACCAATCCGAATGATCCTTCAACCGTAACGCTTTTTGCTGACGGCGCCGGTGCCGTAGTTTTAACTCCAGGAGAAAGCTTTTTGGGTACTTATCTAGGAGCTGATGGAAGTCGCTACGACAAAATTTTGATAAAAGCAGGCGGCAGCCGTAATCCTATATCAACAGAAGCAATTCGGCAGGGATTGCACTTTATGCAAATGCAAAGCGGTCTGGAACTTTTCCGTCAAGCGGTTCGAATGATGACTTACGCAAGTAAGAAAGCCGTTGAGTCAGCAGGCATAAACATTTCGCAGATAGACCTTTGGATTCCTCATCAAGCAAACAAAAGAATAATTCAAGAAACCGGCCGCTTTTTAGGCATACCACCTGAACGAACCGTCTGTATCTTGGAAAACTATGGAAATAGCTCAGCTGCTACAATACCGATAGCTCTTGATCTTGCCTATCAACAAAACCTATTAAAACCGGGATTCAAACTACTTTTAACGGCTGTCGGTGCTGGACTTGTGTCAGCAGCTATTGTGTTAGAATGGTAGTAAGTTATGAACTACTCGCATCAAGAACTGGTCGAATGGGATAAGACGTACTTGTGGCATCCCTTTACGCACATGAAACAATACCTAATGAAAGAGCCCTTGATCATTGTGCGTGGAGAAGGTGTTCGTGTCCAGGATTCTTTAGGACGCTGGTATTACGATGGGACAGCATCTATATGGCTTAATGTTCATGGTCACCGAGTCGCAAAACTTGATGAAGCTATAAAAGAACAACTCAATCAAATCGCTCACTCTACGTTACTAGGCATGAGCAATTTGCCAGCAACGGTGCTCGCAAAGCGACTTATTGAGATTGCACCAAAAGGATTAAAACGTGTTTTCTACGCCGACAATGGAGCTGGTGCAGTCGAAGCGGCAATCAAAATTGCAGTCCAATACTGGGCAAACTTAGGTAAGGGCACAAAAAAACTCATCCTTGGATTTGAAAATAACTATCACGGAGACACTCTAGGAGCCGTTGGAGTTTCACCTGATGAACTTTTTCATTGGGCATTTACGAGCCTGCTACCCGACCATCCGCGCGTTCCTTACCCTTATCCTTACCGTAGCAAAACCGACGATCCTTTAAGAGAAAGTCTCGATGCAGCAGAAAAAACACTGCAGGAGAGAGCAGATGAAATCGCCGCGGTTATAGTAGAACCGATAGAAGGTGCTGGTGGCATCATAGTTCCACCAGACGGATTTTTAAGTAAGCTTAGCAAGCTTTGTAGCCGCTACGAAGTGCTTTTAATTGTAGATGAAGTAGCAACAGGATTCGGTCGAACCGGGTTTATGTTCGCTTGCAACAAAGAAAATGTCTCGCCCGATCTAATGTGTCTAGGCAAGGGAATCTCAGGCGGTTATCTTCCGGTTGCAGCAACACTAACAACAGAAAAAATTTTCGAGGCTTTCTTGAGCGATGACTTCAAAAAAAGCTTCTTTCATGGCCACTCCTACGCTGGTAATGCCCTGGGCGCAGCTGTTTCGATAGTAAACATTGACTTACTCGAAAAACTAATTCCTACCTTACCTGAAAAGGCTGAGGCATTATCAAAAATGCTTGCTCCAATTGCCGAAGAACCTTTCGTCGGCGAAATCCGACAAGCAGGATTCATGATTGGAATTGAAATTGTCCGAGATCGAAAGCAAAAAACACCATTTTCTTATGAGTCGCAAGCAGGCTGGCTTGTTGCAAACAAAGCCCGCGAACTAGGTTTACTAGTTCGTCCAATCGGAAACGTCTTAATCTTTATGCCTCCACTCACTGCTACAAACCTAGAACTTGAACAAATGACACATATTCTGCTAAAAAGCTTCTACTTAACCCGAGACGATTTATCAAAACTATGAGAAGAGGATTCTTTGTAACAGGAACTGACACTGGCGTAGGCAAAACAATAGTAGCCGTTGGCATAGCGAGGCTTCTGTATGAACGTGGCATCAAGGTTGGTGTTATGAAACCTATAGAAACAGGTTGCGAGCTAGAAGCAGAGCTTCCCCATGACGGTAAGCTTTTAGCTGAGGCTGCTCGAATCGAAGGCGATAGAAAATGGGTTGTGCCTTGCCGATATGCTGAACCGCTTGCCCCACTCGTAGCAGCAAGACGCGAAACAAGACCAGTTGATTTTGATGCAATTCAAAAATCATGGGCATACTTAACAGGAAATTATGAATTCGTAATTGTAGAAGGGGCTGGCGGAATAAGCGTGCCAATAAGAGAAAACTACACTATGGCAGATCTAGCTTTGGAGCTAGGGCTTCCAATTCTTATAGTTTCGCGTCCTCAACTCGGCACTTTAAATCACACCTATTTGACTGCTCATTATGCAAGAAGCAAAGGACTTAAAATCATTGGCATCGTAATTTCCGGTTTCAATTCTCAAACCACGGATGTAGCAGAGCAAACAAATCCTGAAATGTTAGAGGAGCTATGCCAGCTTCCCGTTTTGGGAAAAGTCCCATTAACTGCTCAGCTCGAAACTGTAGAACAAATTGCTGAAACCGTCCAAAAGGGTGTTTATATTGAATCTATCATCGAAAGATGCGACGATTGCTTTTAGAAACTTGACTGTCAAATCGTATTTATGTATTTTTATAATTGCGTAGTCAGTTAGCTCAGTGGTAGAGCACTACCTTGACACGGTAGGGGTCAGCAGTTCGAATCTGCTACTGACTACCATTTTTTTGTATCAACTGACTGCCTAACCACAGGCAAGTCGCACCTAAAAGACATGAGATAGGGCAAACAGCAAGAGAATATCGCATCATCCCCGGATTGTCCGTCGCGCCTAAAAGATCGCTCAAATAGCCTATCAGGTTAGAACCTACAAGATAAGCGGCTATATTAACGCTGAAAAAGTAAATAGCCGTAGCAAGACCTCGAAGATTAGAACCAGCGATTTCCGTTGCATCCGCTGCCGCCGCACCTAACCACGAAAGCGACAAAAAAAGCAAAACTCCGTTTGCAAGCAAAATCAAAAAAGGCTCATCAGTTGTAAGCCACAAAATCCAAAACGGCACACAAAGAAGACAAACTAAACTGCCATAAAGCATTCTCCCTCCTTTTACTCTTTGCCTAAAAAAATCTGCTATTTGTCCACCGAAAATTGTTGCGGGTATTCCGCCGAGAAGCGTCAATAAACCACCCCAAAATCCTATTGTCTTTAGATCAAACCCATGAAGCCGATTGTAAAAGGTTGCCCCCCAAATGGAAAGATTGTTAGTTGCAAGACCTAAAAAAGCATATCCTAAGCAAAGCAAAATAAAGGCTTTATTTGTAACCAGAGCTCGCCAATTATTTGAAGAATGATGAATCACGCTGCTATCGGAAGTTCTTGTGGGCTCACGAATTAGATACACAAAAATTGCGACTAAAACACCCGGAAATCCCAGAAGGTAAAATGCGGCTCTCCAACCATAAACTTCACCAATCAAACCACCAAAAAATGCTGCAAAGCCAGCTCCCAAGGCAATTCCCATCGAATAGATGCTAGTTACAGTTGCCCTTTTCGATGGCGGAAAATAATCGGCAAGCAAAGAAATCGCAGCAGGCCCTAAAGTCGCCTCTCCAATACCAACCATTACGCGACAGAAAAAAATACTCCAAAAATCCCAAGCAAAGCCGGTCAAACCAGTAAATAAACTCCACAAAGCCAGACCAAAAGCTATTATTCGCACCCTTGAAGTTCTATCAGCTAACCTACCGAAAAAAATTCCAAGTGTCGTGTAAAATATGACAAATGCCGTTGTGCCGAGAAGTGAAAGCTGCAAATCCGTAAAAGTGAATTCCCTTTTGATAAGGGGAAATAAGTAAAGAATTATCGTGCGATCAACAAAATTGAGCACATAAACAAAAGTCAGCAAAAAAAGAACGTACCATGCATACCAGCTATTTTCTTGTTTCAGCATTTCCTTCTTCTCGCTAAAGAACCATTATTTTTGCTTGACCAGTTACTACGATCTCGCCACTTTGATTTGTGCAAATAGTTTCCAGAGTAACTATTGGCTTATCTTCTCGAATATCTGTCACAGTCGCAGTCACGGTTACAATGTCGTCAACAAAAACAGGTTTAACGAAGTTAAGAGTCTGAGAAAGATAAACTACACTCTTTTCAGAAAGCTCATCTCCCAATACGGCAGAAATTAAAGCACCTGTAATCATGCCATGGGCAATTCGCCTTCCGAAGCGAGTTTTTCGGGCAAATTCTTCGTCAAGATGAATCGGGTTATAATCACCTGAAAACTCAGCAAATTTCCTAATCACATCATCGGAAATTTTCTTCTGTCTCGAAAACTTGTCTCCGATTTTCAACTTCATCTTGAAAGCCTCACTTTGAAATTAAAAACTCTTCGACCAACCGATTAAAATCCTCTGCTTTTTCAAGCTGCGGAACATGCCCGCAGTTATCGAAAATTACAAGCTTTGACGAAGCGATTTCTTTATTAAAAACGTAAGCATCGCTTACCGGCAGAAGACCATCTTGTCTTCCCCAAATTATCAGAGTCTGCTTTTTAATTTGATTCAGCTTCCCGTTTAGAAAATCCTCTTTGCGACGAATTGATTCAATAAGACTTGAAATCGTGTAGCCATCATTAAACAAGACTCTTTGCGTGAGAAACTGATCTACTAGAGCTTCGTTGTTTTGCAAAAGCGGACTAGCAAAGATGCGCTTCATGTTATCGCGTATCTCGTCGCGAGTTGAATTATTAAGCTGATAAACTCGCATTTCATCTATCCGCTCTGGTAGAAGTCCTGCGGGAGCCACTAAAACAAGCTTTTCAACCTTGTCAGGATATTTCAAAGCCATTAACGCCGCAATCCAACCACCCATCGAATTTCCGATAATATGAGCTTTCTCAATCTTAAGTTCAGACATGAATTTATCGAGAAAATCAACATAAGTTGCCACACGATACTTCAAAAAAGGCTTGTCAGACTTGCCGAAACCAACCTGATCAGGAATAAACACATGAAACTTCTCGGATAATCGTCTAACATTCATTTGCCAAGCTTCGGCACTTGAACCAAGCCCATGAAGCAAAATAACTTTTTGTTGATTATTCTCGCCAGCTTCAATATACCGAATCTTCGCGCCGAAAATTGTCACAAACTTTTCTTGCAACTGCCCAAAAGCGTTTAGGCAGAAAGCAAGAAAAATTATTAAAACGAAGCCTTTTACTCTACGACGATTCATAAAGCTTTTCTATCTCCCTTTTGAAGTTTTCTGCTATGACTTCGCGTCTTAGCTTCATTGTCGGAGTGATTTCACCTAAGTCAATAGAAAAATCCCTTGGCAAAATCAAAAACTTCTTTATCTGCTCGGAAGAAGAGACACGACTGTTTACTTGTTCGATTGTTCGCCGTATCGAATTCAGAATGCCCTCATTTTTTGTAAGCTCATCAAGGTTTGTATTTTTTGACCCCGCGAAGAGTTTAGCCTCGTTTTCGTTGAGTGTAACTAATGCAACGCAATAACTTCGTCCGTCACCGTAAAGAAAGCATTGGCTTACAAGATGATTTTCTTTGACAGCACTTTCAATAAATAGCGGAGCAACCTTTTTACCAGTTGACAAAACTATAATCTCTTTTTTTCTACCAGTTACCTTCAAAAAGCCATCTTCGTCTATCTCTCCTATGTCTCCGGTTTTAAGCCAGCCTTCTTCATCGAACATTTCTTTAGTCTTATGTGGGTCTTTGTAGTAACCTGAAAACATCATTTCACTCTTGACAAGAATTTCTCCATCAGGTGCTATTTTCACCTGACACATCGGCATGGGCTTTCCGACTGTTCCGATTTTGTAGCTCTCAAAAGTATTAAAAGCAACGCACACGTTTTCCGTAAGCCCATAAGCCTGCAAAATTGGAAGTCCGGCAGAAGCAAAAAATTCTGCTACCTCCAAAGGCAAAGGCGCTCCGCCAGATGTAAGCAATCTTATTCTTCCACCGAAAGCGTCTCTTACCGTTTTTGGGTCTGGTTTTACGCCGTGCTCTGAAATGATTCGAGCGTAAATTTTCTCAAAAAATCTCGGCAATGAAGCAAAAACGGTAGGCTTTATTTCAAGCATGTATTCATAAAGCTTTGAAACGTCATCAACAAAATAAGCCGCTGTGCCGTTGTAAAGACGATTGTATATGCCAGAGATTCTCTCAGCAACATGACAAGCCGGCAGATATGAAAGCGTAACGTCGTTGTGAAAAATCGGAACCGAAAGCCTTAAAGATTCAACAGAATTAAGCACATAACGATGTGAAAGCATCGCTCCTTTGGGCTTACCGGTCGTTCCTGAAGTGTAAACCATTATTGCTATGTCCTCAGGCTTTGCTTCATAGCCTATGCGCTCTACTTCCGACAAAAGCTCTTTAAGATATGATCTACCAAATGAAAGAAAATCCTCAAAGAATACGGCTTTTGAGCTTTCGATTCGCTCTAAAGTGACTATTCTCTTAAGCTTGGGGCAATTTGCACTAATGAGCTTTTCAAATTGCTCTGCGCTGTCAACAAAAGCAAACTGAGCGTCAGAGTGGTTAACGATATACTCTACTTGCTCTCGAGAGCTAGTCGGATAGATGCCTACGCCAACTCCACCTGCAGCAATCGTTGCAATGTCAACAATCGTCCACTCTGGAATGTTCCCAGCCAGAATAGCCAAAGAAGTACCTTTTGTAAGCCCACAAGCCAAGAGTGCACAGGCAAAGCTGTGAACCTGCTCTTCGAATTCAGCCCATGTCTGCTCTTTCCAGTAGTTATCCTTACGGCGATAAAATACTGCTTCTTCAGAATACTTTGCAGTTTGAGTGCGAAATAAGCTATAAATGTTTCCTGCAAGACTCATAAGAAAAGCTAGAATCTAAAAACTACCGCTGCCATGTTCAACCCACCACCTGAGGCACACATCAAGATATTATCACCTCGAACAATTTTGCCCGCCTGAATAGCATCATGCAAAGCCATCGGTATGCAGGCCGAACCAGTATATCCCCACTTCTGCATAACCGTGTGAGTTCGCTCCATCGGTAAATTCATCTCGCTCATTACAGTTTTTATTGTTGAAAGATTTACCTGCGTCCAAAGAAACAGCTTGATCATATCTTTCGTAAGACAGGCATCATTTAGAACTTCTGCAACAATTTCCTGCCAGCCCACTATATTCACTTCGGGCGGATATTTTTTCGCAAAACGCACCTTTGTTCTATAGCCTTCTCTTAATTCCTTTTCATCAATCGGATATTTCGTTCCACCGGCAAAAACTCCAAGAAAATCATGATAGCTGCCGTCAGCACGAAGCCTCGAAGCCAAAAGTCCTACATCTTCTTCCGCAGCCTGGAGAATGACCGCACCTGCTCCATCAGCAAAGATTGTAGCCGTTTTTTTCTCTTTCCAATCAACAAATTTACTCATAGCATAAGCGCCTATGACGAGAACATTTCTGTATTTGCTGTCTGCAGCAATGTATTTACAAGCCATGTCAAAAGCCGTAACGAACCCAGCGCAAGCGCAATTTACGTCAAATGTTCCAGCATTTACGGCTCCTATTCGATGCTGAACGACTACGGATGTTGCAGGTGAAATATATTCAGGCGTGTCGGTTGCTAAAATTATCAGATCAAGCTCAGTTGCATCTAATCCTGCGTTTTCCAAAGCATTTTTAGAAGCCTCACTAGCAATATCAGATACACTTTCATTCTCGTTCAGAATGCGCCTTTCAGAAATCCCAAGCGTGTTCAAAACAAAATCATTTATGTCCTCGCCTAAAATTCGACTCAACTCATCGTTTGTTAAAACTCTTTCAGGAACGGCAATTCCTGTTCCTATTAGCTTTGCTCTTTTCATATAGATCAAAGGGGCAGGCTAGCTTTTGAAACTAGCCTGCAAAAGTCTTCAAAAGCCTAGTTTGAATGCAAGCTGAATGACCCGCGGTCCCGTGCTTGCCGAAGTTATTCGACCAAAGGTCGGCGTTCCAATGAGATTGCCCGGATTCGCATAGTTTACCCAATTAAAAGCATTGAAGAGCTCTACTCTCAGCTCACCTTTGAAACGTTCATCAAACGGGATGAACTTAATGAAAGAAATATCAATATTCTTCTGTCCTGGACCGAACAGAAAGTTTCTTGGAGTATTACCAAAAGGATTGTTCGGATCGAAAGTCGCCGTGCCAGAACGTGAAGTTACAAAAGCCGACGTGTTGAAATACTGGTTGAGCCTTTTTGAAACGCTTCCAGAGCCTTCGATCGAACCAGAAAAACTTGGGTTAAAGTTAGCACGTTGAATGATTGTTGTTCCGTTTGAATCAATTATCGAAAAAGGCAAGCCAGACTGAAATACAGCAATTCCGGCAACCTGCCAGTCATTCAGAAACCATTTTGCTGGATTTTCATCTCCAACCAGACGAGGCATATCATAAACACCACTAATTACGAGCCGGTGCTTACGGTTAAAGTCTGAATAACCACGGTTGAGTCGCCAATTAAATTGATCGCCGGGCATATTCGTTAGCTCATTAACTGCCGAACCTGAATAATAATCAACCGAACGACCAACGGTGTATGCTGCTAAAAATTGTAGCCCACTAGCAAACCTTCGACTTAAAGACATCTGCAAAGAATTGTAAGATGAAACGGAAGTCGTCTGCACCTGCTGCATCCCACCAGTTACATTCTTATTCGCAGACAGAACGTTCGATGGAGCAAGTCTAGGCGTAAAAGTCCCCGTCGAAGGATTATAAACAGGCTGATTCAGCGTTATAACTTGCAAAAGATGAGTTCCGCGGTTTCCAACATAGCTAATATCGAAAACATAGTCTTTTGCAAAACGCCCCTGAACGCCAATGCTATACTGCTGAACATAAGGAGTTTGTAAATCTGGATCAACAAAGATACCAGCTATCGGCACGCCCACAACAGGCACCGTAGATGAAAGCGGAGATGGAACGGTCACAGCCGTAGGAAATTGCGAAGGCGATGGAAGAGGCACGAATGGATTCGATATTGAACGGAAGATAGGATTCGGCTGCGCAACCAGCGAATTTACCAAACCTACACCAAGAGCAAAATATGGGAAGTTAAAAAGCTGTGTGTTTGCGTAACGAGTCGAGAACCTATCGTAGTAGATTCCATAACCGCCACGTAAAACTAAATTGTCATCTCCCCAGATTCTATAAGCAAAACCAATTCTTGGCGCAAAATTATTCTTGTCAACTGGCACAAGAGTTTTCTCAACTGTCGGCACACCGGCAAGCTTACCGCCCGAAGCCTGAACAAATCCATTCGGCGGCGGTGCAGGCGCAGTAGTGCTACCGATGCGTAATTGATCAGGCAGGAAATTTACTAATCGCCCTTGATCTTCAACCGGAAGTCCGAATAAGTCATATCTTAAGCCGATGTTTATCGTCAAATCTTTAGTTACCTTCCAGTCATCCTGAACAAAACCACTGAAATCCTTTACTCTAAAGTATCTATCAAAAACGCCTGAACCTTGAAGTGAAGTCCCAATGCCTTGTAGAAAATTCTGAAACGCAGTTGTCACAACAGGTGTTCCACCTACAATGGTTACCGTATCGGTGAATATTATTTGACCGCGAGTAAAGGCATTAAAATAAAACTTAACCTGCGAAAAACGAAATTCTGCTCCAAAACGAACCCTGTGCTTACCTACAGTCCAAGAAAGTGTATCCGCTATGCTGTAAGCATTTATTCTCGAAGACTGATCTGCTAGCGGAGATGAACCAAAAACAAAAAGTGCGTCACTGCCATTAAAGGAAAGCGTTGGCGCACCCGAATAGAGATTTGCAAATGGAGTTGTCATTCCAAATTGCGAAGCTGTAAAAGGTTCTTCAGGGAAACTAGTCACACGAATTCGATTAAATCCAAAACGTAACTGATTAACCAGACTGGGGGAAAAAACATATGTATCTGTAATCGAGTATAGCTTTTGTTTTATCGTGAGGTCACCACCAAAACCTATCAGTTGATTCACACCGTTTCCGAGTCCTGCAAAATTGTAATTTGCTTGGAAGGTGGGATTATCAGCTATGAAAAACTTTGCCGATAGAGAGTGTCTAGAGGTAAAGTTAAAATCACCATTTACATTTGCCTGATTTTCCCGAAATCTCGATAACCCTGACTGCGGTTGAGTAATTCCAAGTAGCGATGCAGTCCTATTTGGCACAGATGAAGAGGGTATGGCAAATCGTCCATTTGGAAGTCTTGCATTCAAGATAGCAACAGCAACTGGACTTATGAAAGCTGCATTTACGCCGAAAGTAGCCGCCAGTCCAGTAACTGTGCGATTAGTATCTGTCAAACCAGTTGGAATAACAGGAAAAGTTAGACTATTTGTAAGCGAAGCTCCGTTTTTTTCTCTAGTGCCTTGATAGGAAACAAAGAAAAAGGCTCGGTCTCTAACGATTCTGCCACCTAAAGTCCCTCCGAATTGATGTCGATCTAAAACAGGACGTTCAATCCGAGAAGCTTTCAAAAACGGATCATTGGCATTAAGCGACTTATTACGCAAGAAATAATACAAATTGCCTCGAAATTCATTCGTTCCACTTTTTGTTACAGCTTCGACATTACCGCCCGAATTTCTTCCACTCGAAGCGTCATAAAGAGAGGTTTGAACAATAAACTCTTGTAAGCTATCAGTCGCCGGAACGGCAATGTTCGGTGTAGAATTCGTTCCTATAGAATTTGCATCGATTCCGTTTATTCTCACGGAATTAGAAGTTGTACGCTGTCCATTTACGCTGATTACGGTATCGCCACGCCCAAGCTCCGTATTGTTCGATAAAGAGTTCTGCGCCCCAGCTGAAAGCGTAAGAAGTTGTTGGAAATTTCTCGTAGGCAATGGTAACTGTCTCAAGGTTTCGCCCGTAATAACCCGTCCATGCTGTGATGTCTCAGTCTGTAAAACCGGTGCTTCAGCAGTAACAACTACCTCTTCTTTGCTACCCTTTACACTTAGCCGCACATTCAAAGATGTAGTTTCGGTAATGTTCACGACTACATCAGCCTCATAATTTTCAAATCCATTCGCTTCAACCTCAATTTTATACTTTCCCGGCGGCACAAGTTGAAACGAATAGAAGCCTTCGGAATTTGTTACCGTTTGGCGCGTCCAACCTGCACTCGAACTTGTTAAATTCACGGAAGCTCCCTGAACAAAAGCCCCGTTTTGATCCGTTACTATTCCGCTGACTTGCCCCGTCTGAGCAAAACTCAAAACGCTCATTAAAGATAACAAACAAATCAACCCTATAACCCGCATATCCTTTCTCCTTTTTACGAAACTTAATAAAAACGAACGTTCGTTTTTATCTTTGTAAAAGACTATCACAAAACCTACTGGAATCTGTTGACTCATCCTGAAAAAATAAATTCCCTTTTCAGTTCCGCAAGTTTTTGCGAGCTTAGAGAGCCATAGCAAAAAAGTTTTGTTAAAAAATTAAGCGCTTGTCCATCACTAAGACCTAAATGCTGATTGCCACCGAAAAGTTTTTCAACAAGAAAGTAATTAAAAAACTGCATATATGCCGCCGTGAACACGCAAGCTGGATCAACACCAACTCTCAGGTCACCTCTTTGCCTTATCGCCTCGAATTTATCAGAAAATCTACGGCGAAAGTTTTCTGCCAACCCATCAAACATCTTCCGAAAATGACGATTTCTGAATTCAAGAACGTCAATATACATCAACAACCAAAAATCCGAATGTTCGTTCACAAGCTCGCCTATCTTATCACCGAGAAACCTCAAATTCCTCGGCTCAAGCGGTTCGTCAATCTGATCTAAAATATTCTTCAGTTTGCCATTTATGACCTCGACATAATCATTGATAATAAATTCAAAAATGCTTTCCTTTGTCTCAAAGTAGTTATAGAGATTTCCGAGCGACACTCTTGCACGTCGCGCAATGTCGCGCATTGAGGTAGCATGAAACCCCTGCCTTATAAAAAGCTCTTTCGCTGCTCGAGCTATTGCCATTCTTTTTTTAACGATAACCTTTTCGTCTAACTTGGGCATCTACTTGAACGAACGTTCGTATTTTAAATCTATCTTATCTTAATTGTCAAACCCCGATTCGCTAATTTACGGTTCAAAATAATGACACAATTCTGCCTTCTCTCTTTTGCGATGCAAAGAACCTTTTTTGCTCTAGCTATCAGACTTTCCCGTCTTCCTTTCTTACGATTGTTCCCTTTACGCTAACCGTAATCTTTAGGGACTGAACCTCATCGGCTCGGTAAACACGAGCAAATATTTTCTTACTAACTAAAGATAAGAAATAACGGATGTGGGGGCCCCCTTTTCACTGATAAGCTGTAATAACAAATTTCAGCTCCATTCTAAAAGGCTTTTGCAAAGTAGCAAGGCAGCTTATAAGTTTTGAATTTGACAAAGCGCAAAGACATGCGTAAATTTTATCTTTGAAAGAAGCTGGGAGATCGTCTAATGGTAGGACGCTTGACTCTGGCTCAAGAAATCGGGGTTCGAGTCCCTGTCTCCCAGCCAACTTTTATGGACTGGCATGAAACAAAAATCAGGGTCCGCTACGCAGAAACCGATAAGATGGGAATCGTTCATCACTCGAATTATCCTATATGGTTTGAAATAGGGCGTAGCGACTATTGCCGTGCACGCGGATTTTCCTACAAAGAAATGGAAGAAAAAGATAACGCTTGGCTTATAGTGGCGGAGGTTTACTGCCGATACAAAGCTCCTGCCTTTTATGAAGATGATCTTGTGATTCGCACAAAGATAGGCGAAATAAAAAGCCGTTCAATTAGATTTGTCTATCAGATACTTCGAGAAGCAGACAATACAGTAATAGCAGAAGGAGAGACCCTTCACGTAGTAACTGACTCTCTAAAAAGAGTAAGAACTCTTCCCGAACACTACAAAAACTTGCTTCTAGCCGAACCGGAAAACAAACACATTATTTCCTCTCATCCTCCGAGTTGAGTTTTAAGTCATTCCCTAACATTCAAAAGATTGTCAGAGCCAAAAACTTTTTCTAAAATAGACATTGAGTCTTGCAACAGCTTATTTTATAGATTGCATCATAAAAACATTAGAAACGACATGACAATAAGACTTTTAATAGCCGTAGTTCTACTTTCTTCCTTTATCTTCGCTCAGCAAGAAAAAGGAGTTGATACGCAAACTAAACAAATAAGAGCTGACTCTGATAGAATTGGCTCGAGACCTAACGATGTTGGAAGAAGTTTTGACTTTGGTAAAGGAAAGACAAAAGTAAAGGAACGCCTGCCAAACCCTCTAACTGTTGTAGCACGTCGAGATGTTCTAATTGAAAATATAATGGAAACTCTCGATGAGATGAAGCTTATTGTTGATGAGGCATCCTCAAGGAAAAGCGAAGGCTTGATAGTAACTCAACCATTTGTTTTTGCAAAAGGCTCCGTCATAACTGCTAATGAGCTTAACCGCTATGCCATTTTACCCGATTTGAACAGCATCTGGACTCGCGGGAGATATACTTTAACGATAGAAGTTCAGTCAATTGATGGCATAAGGAACTATGTTTCCGTAATTGCAAAGATTGAAGGAAGAACCGAAAGTGGCGTCAGCTCTGAATGGACAACTTTGCAGTCAAGTGGCCAGGCCGAAGAAGATTTTTTGAGAAAGTTTGCAGAAAAAATTGGTATAAATCTCAACAATGAAAGCGATAATCAAAAGTAAGCTTCTGGTTTTACTTTTCTTCACTACGCTTTGTCTTACCTTTGGACAAAATCTTGAAAGTTCGCCCGGAGATCGCTCACGCCAAAGAGAAGACCTACCCAAAGGAATACAAGAAACCATCGAAAGAAGAAGAGTTGAAGAAGAAAAAAAGAAATTCGATGAGCTTTTACAAAAAGCCGAAGAAGCAGTCAGCTTAAGTCAGGAAGTCTTATCATCTTACGAGCAAAAAGAGTCTTTAACCGAAGAGGATCAAAAAAAACTAGAACGAGTTGAAAAAGCAGCAAAAAAAATAAGAGATTATCTCGGCGGAGAAGATGATGAAGAAAAAATAACCGAAAACGTTTCCATCAAAGAAAAACTCGAATTTCTCAAAGAAGGCTCTAAAAAACTTCTTTCTATCTTGAAAAAGACTTCGAGATTTGCTATCTCTGTAACCGCCATAGAAATATCAAACGAACTCATAAATGTAATCAAGTCAATTCAAGTTTTGCTAAAGCTAAGAAGGTGAAGACAAAACTCTCGAGCCTGATAATACTGTTTTTTGCAATCGCTTCATTTTCTCAAGACGATGAAGTAATCCTTATAGAATCTCCCATCGTAGTGGTAAATGCTTTTGTAACCGATAAAGCAGGCAACCCTGTATCAGGGCTTAAAGAAACAGACTTTACTATCTTCGTAGAGGGCGAACCTCAAAAAATCGCATCTTTTTCAACAGAAGAAACTCCCTTTGCAGCAGTCATCTTGATAGACACTTCCGGAAGCATGGAAAATAAAACAAGCCTCGCTCGCTCGGCAGCGATAAAGTTTTTGCAGGAAATAAGGGATGAAGATACGGTTGCAATTTTTAATTTCGATTCAAAGATGCACCTTATACAAGACTTTTCTAACAGCCGCGATGTGGAAGACTCAATTTTTGACTTAGAAGCAAAGGGAATGACAATACTAAACGATGCAATTTACGAAGCCTGCGTGTTGCTTTCTAAGAGAAGCGAGTTACGCCGAGCTGTAATTGTCATCTCCGATGGAGCCGATACCTTCAGCAAGCGCTCAGCCGAAAAAGCTTTGCAAGCCGCTTTAGAAGCAAACGTGATGATTTACACGGTTGATATGTCCTCGCCTGAAGCAGGAAAGGACCGAATTATTCATCAAGCCGTTCTAAAAAATTTTGCTGAAAAATCTGGCGGCAGATTCATAGCCATTTCTCCCAAGATTACTCTTCAAGAAGCCTTCAAACAAATCGTAGAAGAACTAGGTAAACAATATACGCTCACATTTTCGCCACCACCCTCTCAGATGGATGGGAAATGGTATTCAATTCAAGTCAAAATACAAAGAGAGGGCTTGCAAGTTCGTCATAGAAAAGGTTTTAGTACAAAACCAATTTCCCAAAAAACCAAAAGCCGATGAAAAAGTGATTTTCATTTGTTCTTATGCTAATTTTTTCAGTATGATTGAAGAGTTTGTTTACGGTGACGATAGAGAAAAATTTTTAACGAAAGAAAATGGACGAGTCGGATGGATAGAAGTCATTGTAGGATCGATGTTTTCGGGAAAAAGTGAAGAGCTAATACGCAGACTTAAAAGAGCTCAAATCGCTAAACAAAAAGTTCAAGTTTTTAAGCCAAAAATTGACAACCGATATTCAGTTGACGAAATCATATCTCACTCCGGCTTATCGCACATATCAAAACCCGTGTCTAACACAGCCGAAATGATGTCTCTTATCGAACCTGATACACAAGTAGTAGGAATTGACGAAGGTCAATTTTTCGATATGGAGCTAGTTAGCGCAGCAAATGATCTTGCAAATAGAGGTAAAAGAGTCATTATCGCAGGACTGGATCAGGACTACACAGGAAAACCCTTTGAACCAATGCCACAACTTCTTGCCATAGCAGAATTCATAACTAAAACTCATGCTATTTGTATGAAATGCGGTGCGACGGCAAATTATTCGCAGAGAATTTCAGCTTCAACAGAAAGAATCGAAGTAGGAGCAGCAGATAAATACGAAGCTCGTTGCCGACGCTGTTTTGTGCCTTATCCAGAACCGAAATAGATATAAATCGAGGACTTGATTGATTTTTCGGCGATACATCTCTACTCTACCAAAACAACCCCTAAGGCTTAACTATTCACTTACAAATGGTTCCAATTCTAAAAAGACTCTATCTTCCGTGCAAAAACCTTCTAATGTATGGGTCTGTTGTTGCCGCTTTTTTTAGCTGTTCATCCTTTCCGCTGAAGATGATTTTTCCCTCTCGCAAAATCATTATTTCTGTGTTTATAAGGCAGAGCTTTTCACCTTCTTTTTCAAATACAACTTCTCCTTTTTCGTTTATAACGGCGTATTCAGAGCTTAGATATTCTATGTTTTGCATTTCGTGAGTTACGAATATAGAAGAGACATTTTCCAAATCACGAAGTTTTACTACTAGTTCGCAGATGGTTCTTGCTGTAGGCGGATCAAGTCCTGCTGTTGGCTCATCAAAAAGAACTATTTCTGGATGTCCGACTAAAGCTCTAGCTATTCCGACGCGTCTTCGCATTCCGCCTGAAAGTTGACTCGGCATTTTGTCGATAGCATCTTCTAAGTCAACAAAACGAAGCATCTTTCGGACTTCTTCTTCGACAATCTCTTCTGGTAATCCTTGCTCGTGAAGTTTGTAAGCTACATTGTCATAAACGGATAGCGAATCGAAAAGCGCACCTTCCTGAAAAACCATACCAATCTTTTGACGAACCCTCATCATTTCAGGTTCGGTATAGTCAGTTATATCTTCACCATCAATTAGAATTCTTCCTGAATCCGGCTTTATCAATCCTAAAACTAGCTTTATTATCGTGGATTTTCCTCCGCCGGATCTTCCCAAGATAATCTTGGTTTCGCCTTTTCGGACGGTAAAGCTTATGCCATCTAGGACTTTCTTATCATCATAGTATAGATAAACATCACGAAACTCTATGGCCGGAAACATTCTCTCTTCAAAGGGATTTACTTGACTCATTCTAGAAATCTATCCCTAGGATGTTCTGCAAGGCTCGGGTTAGGAAAAAGTCTGCAATTATTATCACAATTGATGACAAGACGACAGACCTGGTGGTGGAAATTCCTACACCAACCGTGCCTCCAGTAGTCCCCAAACCTTTATAACAAGCAACACTTCCGATAATCAAACCAAAAAAGAAAGGTTTTACCAAGGTAACGATTATATTTTTCGTTGTGATCGCATCCAGAACCGAAGAAATAAACACGGTGGTATCGAGATTAAAAATGTACTTTGAGGTGATTCCGCCGCCGATTATTCCCGAGACATTAGCAACTACGGTTAAAAGCGGAAGCGCAACAAGCAATGCTATTATACGTGGTGCAACTAGTTTTTTAACCGGATCAGTTCCTAAAGCTCGCATTGCGTCTATTTGCTGTGAGACAACCATCGAACCGAGTTCTGCGGTAATCGCAGAGCCTATTCTTCCGGCAACCATAAGTCCGGCTAAAACCGGTCCCAGCTCGCGAAAAAGCGAAAACGTAACCATCCTACCTACTTGACTTTGTGCACCGTAGTAAGCAAGAATCTGAAAACTCTGTAACACCAAGACTGCTCCTGTAAAAAAACCTGTAAGCAAAATTATCGGAGTCGAGCCAACACCTATGATGTCTATTTGCTGAATCACCTCACGGAAATAACGAGGCTTTTTCCTTAAACGGTAGAAGGCTCTGAAAGTCAGAAGCGTTAGCTCTTGAAGTTCGTAAAGCCCTTGCTGTAAAAAACTCATCAAATAGAATTTTAGTCTCTGCTTTCGAAATTTTGAAAATTACTGCCCATCGTAAATATCATGAAGAAGCTCTGAAATACTCTTTCTTGGTTGAGACGGTCTAGCTTCTCTCCTCTTTTGCAAGACTTCACTCTTTGTTGTTTCCATAAGAGCTTTCTGTTGATCAGAAACTCGCATCTCGAGTAACCTTCTTCTAGATTCTTCTAGCATCTTCAGTCCTCTATGACGACGCGCTCTTTCCAAAGCCCTAACTGCAGCTGAAGTTAACGGTGCTTCTGTCGGTTCATTTTCGATTTTTCGCAGGATTTTCGTATAGCTTCTCAACTCTTCAGAAGGATTTAAGTAACTGAGCTCGTCGAATTCAGCTCTTTCTATAACCTGGGAAAGATACTTTTCGGCTAGTCCATAATTTCCTATCCTGTAATAAAGCGCACCTACGGTAAAATAGAGCAAAGGCGGTGCCGAAGATTCTGGGAAAAGTTTTAGAAGATACTCACCTTGACTTATTGCGTCCTGAATTTCAAATCCAAACCATCGCCTTTCATCATCTCGCAAAATCTCATTAGCCGTTAGATAAAACTCGAAAACCTCTTGCAAATCCTTTGCTGATGGAAGCGAAAAAACTTTCCAAAGCAAAAAACCAAACAATCCAAAGAAGACCACTATAAAAAAAGGGAACCCAATTGCGACAAGCATAGTGCTTATCGCCACTAAAGTCAATCCATACTGAACCTTCTCTCTAAGGGACTCCGCCTTTTTCTTTTTTTCTATATCAGCCATTTTACTGCCTATGCTCAGGTGGTTTCTTTTGATTTTTCTCTTCTTTTTCGATCTTCAAGCCTAGTTCTGCCATCACTCCTATCAACATGTCAAAAACCTTGAATGGAGAGTTCAACACAAAATTCAACGTTTCGCCCAAAGTTATAATTTCCAGCTCCAACAAAGAAGCTATTTTTTTCTCAAGCGGCATATCGTAAAATTCCTTGCGAAACCTTTCAAAGGCGTTCGGTTGTGGAGCTCTACCATTCATCTTCTTTTCAGGTCTTACGACCACAAGCTCGCCTGCTGCAATTAATTTAGTCTGACACGAAAGACGCTCACCTTTTTGTATTTTTTCAATAGTTAGAACCTGCTTTTCCGCACTAGTTGGCTCTGACAGCAAGTCCTGCCCCTTACTGATAAACACTCGACAGGAATCACAACTACCAGTTCTACCACAATCTGAAGCTATATTGACTCCAAGCCTTAAAGCGGCATCAATCAAGTAGCTACCTACGGCAACAAGTCCACTTATTTCGTCGGGCTCAAATTTGATTTCGACTTCTTCGCTCATTTTATAACTCTCCCTACTATTCGGACTTTCGGCTGCGCTCCGGAAGCTGTGATTACTTCCTGAGCCTTTTCTTGACATTCAGCGCAAAGCCCTAAAATCCTCAAATTGTGGTAAATGGGCTTAAAGTTGTATTTAGCAGCCATTTCATCTTGCAATGCCTCAATTTCAGGAGAGTAAAATTCTATAACCCTTCCACATTCTGTGCAGATCATGTGATCGTGATGCTGATGTTTGTAGTGATGTTCGTAATAGGTTTTGCCATCTCCAAACCGGACTTCCCGAGCTAATCCAGCTTCAGTTAAAAGTTTTAATGTTCGATAAACAGTCGTATAGCCTATACTAGGATCTTCCTTTTGAACAAGCCAATATAAGTCTTCACTTGAAAGATGATCTTCGGTGCGAAGAAATATCTCCAAGATCAAATCCCGCTGCGCTGTGCGCCTTAATCCTTTTTTTCGTATGTGCTGCTCGAAAATTTCCTTTTCTTCAGTGAATTCCTCTCTTTTCATCTTTTCTCACTCCACAATCGTTATTTTAACACTATGCAAAAAAGACTGTTAAGAAAATTCTTCTACTACTACACCACAACTGCTCAGCCTTGATACGTAAGTTTTGAAATCAATACCAGTCGAAGCAAAGACTTCAGCAATTGCCTTCTCGACCTTCCTTGCTATGCCCTCAGATTTACTCAACATAAAAACACTCGGTCCTGACCCCGCTATACCACCACCGATTGCTCCTGCCATCAGACTAGCTTGCTTCATCTCATCGAATTTCGGGATGAAGCGTTTTCTAACGGGCTCAATGATTTTGTCCTTCAAACTTCTCGCCAAAAGTTCGTAATCTTTCTTTTCAAGCGAAGCTACCAAAGCACCAACATTCGCCCATGCTGACACAGCATCTTTTAAAGAAATCCTTTCGGGCAGGACACTTCTAGCCTCGCTCGTTTTAATTTCTATCTGCGGGTGAATTATCGTAACAAACAGTTTCGGTGAATTAAGCCTTACAATATCTAAAGGCTCAACAGAGCGAACCAAAACGAACCCCCCGAGAAGGCAAGGTGCCAAGTTATCGGCGTGTTTCGACCCAGAAGCTAAGAACTCTCCTTCAAGAGCAAATTCTATCAGATCATTACTATTGAAAGGCTTTCCTAAAAGCTCGTTCGCCGCAAAAACTGAACCAATTGCGCTAGCTGCACTTGAACCTATGCCACTTCCTGGCTTCATTCCCTTCTTTATAGTTACCTTGAATCCTTTTTTTAGACTTACTTTTTCGAGCATTGCCAACAGTGCCCTGCCAGCAACATTTTTATTAGCTTCTGTCGGCAGGTTAAAATTATCTATATGCTCGATCCTAACAGTCTTTTCATTTATCAATTCTACAGAAATCTCATCAAATGGATTCTCAACGGCAAATCCAATGCAGTCAAAACCACAAACTACATTGGCAATCGTAGCAGGCGCCCTAACCTTTACGCATCGCATTTCTAATGAGATACTTTAGCACAAATCACAAATCAAAACATGTATCATTCCGCGAAGCTGTATTAAAGGGTCAGCCCGAAGATGGTGGTTTGTATTTTCCTGAACAGATCCCAAAATTCAATTTCTGGAAAGATTTCCATGAAAAAACAAAAGAAGAGTTAGCTTTTAGAATCATTAAACCTTACGTCGGCGATCAGATAGATGAAGATTCACTTTTTCAAATATGCGCTGAAACCGTAAATTTTGACTTTCCTCTTGTAAAACTTAGCGACTCAATCAGTGTTCTAGAGCTTTTTCACGGGAATACACTGGCTTTTAAGGACGTTGGTGCCAGGTTTATGAGCCGATGCCTTAGATACTTCAGCAAGAAGCTGAATAAAAAAATCGTTGTAATTGTTGCAACCTCAGGAGACACCGGCGGCGCGGTAGCCGACGGCTTTTGGCAGGTTGAAAACACAGTGGTTTTCATTCTCTACCCAAAAGGCAAAGTCTCGCAAATTCAGGAATTGCAAATAGCTAGCCTTGGTGGAAATATCAAAGCAATCGAAGTAAACGGCAATTTTGATGACTGCCAAAGGTTAGTCAAAACTTTGCTGAATGATGATGAACTTCGTCGGCGTTTTTATTTGACTTCAGCAAATTCTATCAATATAGCGAGGCTACTTCCTCAGCAATTTTATTACGTATTTGCCTACCAGCAATGGCAAGAAACGTCTGCACCCGTGATATCCGTGCCGAGTGGCAACTTTGGAAACCTCTGCGCTCTAGTTTTCGCTCATTTTTCGGGACTACCTTGCGAGAAAATTATAGCTGCATGTAATGCAAACGATACGATACCAAGATTTCTAAAAACCGGCAAAATGCAAATAAAACCAGCAATAGAAACTCTCTCAACCGCAATGGACATAGCTTTACCGTCAAACTTTGTTCGCATTATGGAAATCTTCAAAAACGATCTTAAAAAGCTTAAAACTAAACTGCACGCCGTAAGCATTTCGGACGAAGAAACTGTCCAAGCAATCAAACGTGTATATCAAACCTTTAGTTATATTCTCGATCCACACGGAGCTGTTGGCTTCGCAGCCTTGGAAAAGTACCTAGAGCAAAGTCACTCCAAAGGCTTCTTTTTGGAAACGGCTCACCCTGCAAAATTTGATGTTGTAGTAAAAATTCTCGGAAATGACGTTCTTAAAATACCCGAAAAACTCAAAAATCTGCTTTCGCGTCATAAGGAAAGCATAGAGATTGATGTTGATCACCTGAAAGTAAAGGATCTAATTTTGAGCTTTTGTGCATGATATTTTACGCTTTTCTTGCAATCTGAGAAGAGTTAAATCATTGTCGCCTATCGCCTCGACAGGGCAGGCTCTCATTGCTTCTTCACAAAGGGCAACCTCTTCAGCATTTTCTGGCTGCTTATAGACATAAGAATATCCATGCTCATCGTTACGCTTGAAATTTGCCGGCGCAGTATCTCGACACACGTCGCAATCTATGCACGTTGAATCAACATAAAACTTACCAGCAACGTTGTCAGGTAATCTTTTCTGAAGGTTTGCCATCACGCTTCAGTCAGTTGAATCATTCTCTCTAGAGCAACATTTGCATAGTGCTTTGTTTCCTCATCAACTATAATCTCGTTTACAACAACACCTTCTACTAAATTTTCAAGTGCCCATGCTAAGTTCTGCGGTGCAATCCGATACATGGTTGCACACATGCAAAGATCAGGCGCAAGAAGATAGATTTCTTTATTAGGAAACCTTTTTGCAAGACGATTTACAAGGTTAACTTCAGTCCCTATAGCCCATTTAGAACCTTCGGGAGCATTTTCTACAGTCTTTATTATGAAAGAAGTAGAACCGATTAAATCACTTTTTTGAACTACTTCATAAACACATTCTGGATGAACCAAAACTTTAATATCTGGAACCTGCTTACGAATCAAATCAACGTGCCAAGGCTTAAACCGGCCATGAACAGAACAATGCCCTTTCCAAAGGATCAATCTTGCACTACGAAGCTCTTCGGGTGTGCAACCTCCAAGCTCTTCGTGTGGATTCCAAACAACCATTTTCTCTAACGGAATGCCAAATTTTACGCCAGTGTTACGTCCTAAATGCTGATCTGGCAAAAAGAAAATTTTATCGTATTCTCTCAGATATACTTCAAAAAGTTTTGTAGCATTAGAGGAGGTGCAAACCACTCCACCCTTACGACCACAAAAGGCTTTTATTGCTGCTGAGGAATTCATGTAGGTTATCGGCGCTACTTTTTGTTTCAAAATGCCAGTTTCTTCTAATTGCCTCCAAGCATCTTCCACTTGTTCGATTGTAGCCATGTCAGCCATCGAGCAACCCGCTCCTAGATCAGGCAAAATAACTCTCTGATTGCTTCTTGCCAGAATATCTGCAGACTCAGCCATGAAATGAACGCCGCAAAAAACTATAAACTCAGCTTTGCTTCTTGAAGCTGCCACAGACAACTGATAAGAATCACCAGTTACATCAGCATGACAGATAACGTCGTCCCTTTGGTAATGATGACCTAAAATGATGACTTTCGAACCTAAAGCATCATGAGACCGCCTGATTCTTTCCTGTATCTCGTCATCACTCATCACTAGATATGCTTCAATTGGTTTTGCTTCCAAGCTTACTGAAGTCATACATCCAAATTCTTTACTTCAAGAGCATTTTCTTCAATGAATTTTCGCCGAGGCTCAACCGCATCGCCCATCAAGATCGTAAAAAGCTCGTCCGTTTCGACAGCATCTTCGATTCTAACCTGAAAAAGAACTCGCTTTTCAGGATTCATTGTCGTCTCCCAGAGCTGTTCTGGATTCATTTCACCAAGACCTTTGTAACGCTGAATCGTAAGGTCGCGCTTTGCCATCTCAAGTATCTTTTCTAAAAGCTCTTCTCGATGTTCTATTCTTTCCTTTTTGTGACCGTTCGAAAGTATGTAAGGAGAAGGTAAGCTTTTTTGTAAGGAAGTTTCTAGCTCTACAGCTTTTTGAAATTCAACGTAACTAGCCTTTTCCCAATCAAATAAAATGACTCCAGCATCCGTTAAAATTTCAATCTCGCTAAGCCCATGCTCCTCATCAACAGTAATTTCTGTCTTGTAACCAGCTTTTGCCAGCTGAGCTTCAACCTCCGCTATTAACTCCTCTTTTTCGAAAACTTGTCGAATTTTTACTTGATGTTTTTCCAAAACACCACTTTCACCGGCAAAAGCTTTTATCAAGGTCTCGGCTATATTGCTGTCTAGAACACGACGGGCGAATCTTTCTACGTAACCTTTAAGCTCTACCGTACCCGATAATGCCTTTTGAAGTGCTCTCCCGCTGATTTCTCCCAGAGCAGTTTCTACCTTGACGTCGCTGGAAGCTTGCCTTACTAGATATTCAAACATCTGCTTCTCATCTTTTATGTATTCTTCTTGCTTTCCTTTCTTTACCTTGTAAAGTGGCGGTTGAGCGATGTATATATAACCTCGCTCTATAAGTTCTGGCATCTGACGATAGAAAAACGTTAAAAGTAAGGTGCGAATGTGAGAACCGTCAACATCGGCATCTGTCATAAAGATAATTTTGTGGTAACGCAGTTTGTCAATGCAGAATTCATCTTTACCGATACCAGTTCCGAGAGCCGTTATCAATGCTTTTATTTCGCTGTGGCTTAACATCTTATCATAACGAGCTTTTTCAACATTGAGAATTTTCCCTTTTAGCGGCAACACTGCTTGATTACGTCTATCTCGAGCCTGCTTTGCACTTCCTCCGGCTGAATCACCTTCAACGATGAAAAGTTCTGACTTTGCAGGATCTTTTTCCTGGCAATCAGCAAGTTTACCAGGTAAGCCCGTACCAGACATTGCACTTTTTCTAACGATCTCGCGTGCTTTTCTAGCTGCCTCACGCGCACGCGCAGCGTCTATGACCTTTGAAACTATCCTTTTGGCAACATTTGGATTTTGTTCGAAGTATTCAGCAAGTTTTTCATTTAGAAACGACTCAACTTGTCCCTTTATATCAGAAGTAAGCTTTACCTTTGTTTGAGATTCAAACTGAGGCTGTGGTAGCTTTACAGAAATAACTGCAACTAAGCCTTCGCGAACATCGTCACCAGTTAATGAAAACTTAGCCTGCTTTGCAAGCCCTGAGCTTTGCGCATATGCATTTATAGTTCGCGTCAAACTACTACGAAAACCTGATAGATGCGTTCCGCCGTCAGGATTATAAATCGTATTCGCAAAAGCAAAGACTTTTTCATCGTATCCTTCGTTGTATTGAAGCGCAACCTCTACGGTTAGATTTTCTAACTCACCATAGAAATAAATTGGCTCAGGATGAAGTGGATTCTTATTTTGATTAAGATGACGAATAAACTCAACTATGCCTTCACGATAGTAAAATTCATGAAACTTCTCAGGTTCAGTTCTTTCATCTTTAATCGTTATTCGTAAACCTTTATTCAAGAAAGCCTTTTGACGAAATCTCTCAGATAAACGCTCAAAACTGAAGTTTTCTGTTGTCAGTATGGTTGTGTCAGGCTTGAAGGTAATTTTTGTCCCTCTGCGATGGGTTGTTCCCGTAACTCGCAATGGAGCAACCGGCACACCCTGACGATATTCTTGCTCGTAAGTCTTTCCATCACGCCATATTTCTAGTTTTAGCCAATCAGAAAGAAAATTAACGCAAGACACACCAACGCCGTGAAGTCCTCCTGAAGCTTTGTAAGAATTTGAGTCAAACTTCCCGCCAGCATGAAGCTTTGTCATTACTACTTCGGCTGCCGAGCGTCCTTCTTCAGGATGAATGTCGGTCGGAATGCCGCGTCCGTTATCAACAACGGTCACGGAATTGTCAATGTGGATAATGACTTCTATCGAGTCGCAATAACCCGCCATCGCTTCATCTACGGAATTATCCACTAATTCATACACAAGCTGATGAAGTCCATTTTCTCCATTGTCACCAATATACATCCCCGGGCGGGTCCTGACAGCCTCTCTACCATCTAGAACTTTTATTGCTTCAGCACCATAATTTTCAGCCATAAACCCAACCAATTTAGATTTTACCATCTTTTCAGCCGAAATTCAGCATCTAGCAACAACTTACTGTCTTTTGCGTTCTTTCAAAACCTGTAAGACATCTGCGAGACTAACTTCTTTAGCAGCAAGAAGAACTAGAAAATGATAAACTAAATCAGCTGCCTCCGCCTTGAAACGCTCAATATCTTCATCCTTAGCTTCTATTATTAGTTCAACAGCCTCTTCGCCAAATTTTTGAGCTATTTTGTTAATACCGCCTGAAAAAAGCTTTGTCGTGTAAGAACCCGATGGCATCTGCTCTCGGCGCTCTCTTATCAAATTTTCCAATTCAAACAAAACTTTACGCAAATCAGACTTTTCATTAAAACAAGTCTCAGCTCCCGTATGACAGACATTACCTAAAGACTTAACCTTCAACAAGATAGTGTCAGAATCGCAGTCAATTAGAATTTCCCTAACCAACAGAAAGCTTCCGCTTGTTTCGCCCTTCACCCATAGCTTCTGCCGAGAACGAGAATAGAAAACTGCCTTACCAGTCCTCCTCGTCTCTTCAAATGCTTCGCGATTCATAAACCCCAACATTAAAACCTGCAAGGTTTCAACATCTTGAACTACGACTGGCACAAGACCGTCTGAATATTTACCGAAGTTTACTTCCATAAGTATTGAGATTTTTACACAAAATTTCTATCTTTTCACTAAAGCCTTGGGTAAAATGTTGCTATGAGAAAGGCGCAAACCTTAGGAGAGTTAAAATTATCTGGCTACAAATCCCGTTCGGTAAAAGATGAAATGCGCGCCAATCTAATTGAAAAGATAAAGCGCCGCGAAAGACTTTTTCCAGGCATCGTAGGATACGACGAAAGCGTTATCCCTCAAATAATAAACGCCATCTTAGCAAAGCATAACATCATTTTTCTTGGAACTCGCGGGCAAGCAAAAAGCAGAATTATAAGGCAACTTACCGACTTGCTTGATGAAGAAATACCTATTATCGCTGGGTCTGAAGTTAACGATGATCCGCTTAAACCTATTTCTGCTTATGCAAAGAGACAGATTGAGCTTTATGGGGACGATACCAAAATCGAGTGGATTTCCCGTGAGCAAAGATTTATAGAGAAACTTGCGACGCCCGATGTCACAATTGCAGACATAATTGGCGATATTGACCCAATAAAAGCCGCCAAAGGCGGGCACATTCTAAGCGACGAAATTACAATGCACTTTGGACTTTTGCCGAGAGCAAACCGAGGCATCTTCGCAATAAATGAACTACCTGATCTTGCAAGTAAAATTCAAGTTGGACTTTTCAACATAATGCAAGAGGGCGACATTCAAATAAAGGGCTATCCCGTAAGATTAGCTCTTGATGTTATGCTAGTTTTCTCGGCAAATCCGGAAGATTACACTGCCCGTGGCAAAATAATCACGCCACTAAAGGACAGAATCGGTGCTGAAATTCACACACATTACCCGAAAACATTGCAGATCGGCACAGAGATCACTAAACAAGAAGCATGGATAAATCGAGACGGACTAAAAATCGAAATTCCCGAATATATTTTCGAGCTTGTAGAACAGATTGCTTTCGAAGCTCGTGATGACCAAAGGATTGATAAACGCTCGGGCGTATCTCAAAGACTTCCTATAACAACTCTAGAAACCGTAATTTCAAATGCTGAACGGCGGGCTCTGTTTACAGCAGAGCCAAAGATAGTCCCGAGAATTGCTGATGTTTACGCCGCTTTGCCTGCGATGACGGGCAAAATTGAGCTTGAATATGAAGGCGAGCTTATCGGTGCAGAAAAACTAGTCAAGGACCTTATAAAACGTGCCTGTGGCGTAATTTTTGAAAGGTTCTTCTTAGGAATAGATCTTTCCCGCGTGGTTCAGTGGTTTGATCAAGGAAACAAAATTCTGCTGAGTGATTCAGCTTCAACCGCAGAATGCCTTGAATTACTGAGCGAAATTCCCGAATTAATTGAAACCGTCATGCTACCACTTGAAATTGATAAAAGCGAAAGAGAAAAACTCGTATCGGCTTGTGAATTCGTTTTAGAAGGACTATATGCACAAAACAAAATCTCGCGTAACGAAGAAGGTGGTTATGAAGCCGTAACTAAAACCAGAAGAGATCGACACGGTATGATTTACGAAGATTTTACTGACATTGAAGGATACAATTAGAAAGGAGCTAAAGTACAAATGAAGTTCATCCGTTATTCGAAATTTCAAGGATTCGACGTTTCGGCAGTAAACTTGGGCGACCTAATGCAGGCTCTAAGTGATTTTCTCCTAGATTCAGGATTTCGAGGTTCGTGGTTTT
Organism: Pyrinomonadaceae bacterium; assembly: GCA_025054715.1. GTDB lineage: Bacteria > Acidobacteriota > Blastocatellia > Pyrinomonadales > Pyrinomonadaceae > J014. Next base: position 255,811 of record JANWYH010000001.1, on the reverse strand, counting down.
TTCAACCGAATTTTGATTCGTCATTAGATGCTTTGCGACAAGCAATTTTACAGGCACTACTTGAACAAGAGATTCTCACAAAACACGACGTTGAAAGAATGCTGAATGAAAATAACGGCAATTTCAAGGGCTCTCTTCTAGAAGAGCTAATAAATCGCTTGATTGAACGCTTGATCGAAGAAGGGTATTTAAGTCTCAACGTTCAACCGTCAGAACAGAAACAAATAAATCATCAAAGATTAGGCAGAATCGAAAAACCTCTTCCTAGAAAAATAAAATTCCAGCTAACCCAAAAAGGGCTCGACTTTCTAGGATATAAAACTTTGCAAAAATTACTTGGCTCGCTTGGAAAATCTTCTTTTGGACGCCATGAAACGCAGTTTCTTGACACCGGTGTTGAAGCATGCCTGGATGCAAAAAAATACGAGTTCGGAGATACGACAAACTTCGATCTGAACTCAACTCTTCTTTCTGCAATAAAGCGAAATGGTCTCAAATTTCCAATCGATCTCGAATATGAAGACCTACATGTGCGCCAGCAAGAATACTTTTCTTCTTGTGCAACAGTCGTAATGCTTGACTGTTCGCATTCGATGATACTTTACGGAGAAGACCGATTCACACCTGCAAAAAAGGTAGCCTTAGCACTTGCTCATCTGATAAGGACTCAATACCCAGGCGATTCGCTCCGCATAGTCCTTTTTCACGATTCTGCCGAAGAATTGCCACTTGCAAAGCTAGCAACAGTTCAAGTAGGTCCGTACCATACAAATACGGCAGAAGGTTTGCGTTTGTCAAGGCAAATTCTCAATTCCCAAAGAAAACAAATGAAACAAATCGTAATGATAACTGACGGAAAGCCGACAGCTGCTTTTATTGATAAAGAAACCATCTCCCGAACGAGACTTCACCGTTATCTGCGAGTTGAAAAAAGGTTCTTGTACAAGAATTCTCTAGGCAACGACCCATTTGTCATGGCTGAAACTTTCAAACAGATTCAAGCATGTAGAAAATCCGGTATAATGATAAATACATTCATGCTGGCAAGCGATTGGTATTTAGTTGAGTTTGTTAAAAAAATGACCGCAATGACACGCGGCAAAGCTTATTTTGCCAATCCCTATAATCTGACTCAGTTTGTGCTGATGGATTTCTTAAGTCGAAAAACTACTCGAGTGAGGTGATATCATGCTCGATAATAATAAGGTCTTGGAAAAATTAAAAGAAATAGTACCAGAGATAGAAGAATTTTTGAAAGAGAAAGATAAGGTTCTCGAAAACTATCAAAGAATCCTCAAAACTCAATCTCAAAAAAGCCTAAAAGAGATTACCCATCAAATCGAAAACAAAGAACCCTGCGAAGCTATACCATCAGAAGAATTAGAACTACGAAATGACTTCAAAGTCCCTTTTCCTGAAAGTAAAGAGTGGCGTAATCTTGAACAAGCCCTCGGATGGGCAAAGGATGTTCTTTCTAAACGCACCACTTTCGCCGTTGACGGAGGACAGGATTTCATCGGTAAACAACTAAATTTGCCGGTAGGTATAGTTCAAACAGGCTGGTTTGTCAATCATCACACATCACCCCCAAGCTTTGAAAAAGATAGTGACGTCCTAATTATAACACCAAAAGAAATACTCGATAATCAAAGTAAAGAAATGAGTGCCGAGACTTATATTGGACAAAAACGCTTTAGCCGAGAGATAGAAAAAGCAAAAGAATTTGTCAACTCGAAAAAAGGCTGGGAAGAAAAAGGAGAGCGAATGCCAGTCGTCTTTTTCGACGGTGCCTTTGTTATCTCTCTACCAAGAAGGCAAATTCAAGAAAACATTATAAACCTTGTAAATGAACTAGTTGAGTTGTCCAAAGAGGCGAAGGTGCCAGTCGTAGGTTACATTGATCGCAGCAACTCACATGAACTTTTATCCTTCTTCGATTCCTGCGACGACTCCTCCTATGAAGGAGAGAAAATCAGACTTGATGATTCTCTCTTGATTTATGGTCTAAAACTCCTAGAAAATTGGGGTGATAGAACCATCTTCTTTCGATCGAGAAGACGCGACTTATTTCAAAAAAACGAAACAAATGATTTACCGATAGGCTTTGTTTACCTAAGAGTATCAGAGAACGGTTTCCCTGTAAGACTAGACATACCATCATGGGTTTTCGATGAAGGATACTTGGATGAAACTATAGAGGTCGTAATGGCAGAATGTATCGTAGGAAAAGCCTATCCTTACTGTCTATCTAGTGCCGATGAAATGGCTTGTATCAAAGAGTCCGAAACAAAGCGTCTATTGGAAGCTCTTGAAAGGTCTTCAATCATACCGACTCTGAAAACAGAAATATCTAGAAAATCTCTTACCAAACTCGCAAGTAGAGGCTTTCTTCTATGAAATGCGTTATATGCGGAATTGAAATGACTTCGCAAAAAACATGCATTGTCTGTGGTAAAACTCTTTCAGAAGAATACCAACCCCTTGATTTTCTTCGCTCCTCATATCATTTACATGGAAAAACGCTAATTGAAAACAATCTGGAGAACATCTTTCAGGAAAATAAAAATACCGCATCAGAAATAGCGCTCGCTTGCCTTGTATATTCTTTAGTTCCTTATCTTGGAATAATTTTTCTCCCCTTAGCCTTACTATCTGTTAGCTACGCATTTGCAGTTTCTTACAAAAAGCAAAATACAGCAGGTAAAAAGCTGGCGCTTATCTGCTTTACGCTAAGTTTGCTACTTTTCTCTGCACAAATCCTTCTCTGGTGGCTTTTGTATTTGATACCGAAAACTGTTAAGTTCTGATCTATGCTAATAGCAAGAATAGTTCATTCTGAGTCACACACGATTTACGTAGGAAAAGTCATAGAAAAACGGGAAGTCGAGAATCCGCCGTCAAAAGAAGATTTCGCCTTCGGAAACTTTGTCAAGATATCAGCTGAGGCTGAGAGCTTTTTCGGCATAATTTTTGACACTGTTCTTCAAAGTCCAAATAATTCACTTATGTCACCAATATCTTTCCCAGACCAAGCACGAGAGATATTTACCCCAGACCAAATAAATACATGCGCTACGCTGATAAGAATCTTAATTCTAGGCACACTCGAACAAGACAAAGTTCTGCAAGGAATCGCCCCAAAGTCTATCTCATTCGGCGCAGATGTTTTCAAAGCTAGCGAAAAAGAAATCGAACACTTTCATCGGTCAGATGGCAAATTAAAAATAGGATACTTTTCACACCTAAAACCCCATGCAGGAGAATTCGCTTTGCCTCTTTTTGAAATCATAATAGAAAAGCTCAAAAACTTTGCTAGTAGCGACGAAAAAGATTGTCTTGAAGTTTTACGTAAAGCCATGACTATACAACAAAATTTGTAGAACAATCGTCAATAGATTTGTATGATGAAAAACTTGCTTACAATGCTCTTTTCGTTAACTCTTTGCTTTTCGAGCATGAATGCACAAAGGCCTGAAATTCCAGCTAATCAAATAGAAAAAACACCTCCAGCTCCTGATTCTGTAAACGCAAAATACGAAGGTGGCATGTTTGGATTTAGCAGGAAGCAGGAAGGAAGTTTAAGATTTGATAAGGCGAACGAAAGATTGGCTTTCTACAATCGAGAAGGTAAAGAGCAATTTAGCATTCCTTATTCATCGATTTCAATTGCTTATCCAAATTCAAAAGCAGTAGTTTCAAGAACTGGTCAGGTCATAGGCGTTGTTCCTTATTTCGGCATTCTGGGCAGTCTGGTGAAAGAAAAACGCCACTATCTAGTAATACACTTTGACGACCCGGACGTAAACGCGAAAGGCATTGTAAATTTCAAAGTAGAGGACGAAAAACTTCTAAATTCAGTTTTGACAAAGCTTGCTCAAGAAGCAAAGCTTAAACAAAAAGGTAACGCCTATTATAAACCAAAAGCTCAAGAATCAAGTCAGTAGCCCTAAAAAGCGCAATTAAGCGGCGATGAAGCAGCAAGTCGGCTTATTGAACGAGAAAATAAAATCTCGAACTTATAAACTGGTCAAGGAATCATCACTCGCCTCGACAATTAAGGCTACTTTTTCAAAGTAGCCGATTCTCTAGCTGGGAAGATCAAAGAAAAGAGTATCGAAACGAAAACAACCGTTGCTATGAATCCTAGTGACCATGATATTGGGAATTTACCACCAAAGGCTTCGTTAAGCCATACCATCTTTAGTCCGACGAATATCAAAACAACAGCAAGCCCATACTTTAAGTAGTGAAACTTATTAATTACTCCAGCTAGCATAAAATACATTGCTCTCAAACCCAGGATAGCAAATATGTTTGACGTGTAAACAATCATCGGCTCTTTTGTCAAAGCAAATATGGCAGGAACGCTATCAATTGCAAAAATTATGTCGGTTAATTCCAAAAAGAGCAGTGCGATGAAAAGCGGTGTTGCAAATATCTTTCCGTCCTTGCGTATAAAGAAGTTCTGCCCTTCTAGTCTTGAAGTAACAGGAACGAACCGCCTGAAAAGCTTAATAACAGGATTCTTTTCAGGCTCAATTTCCTTTTCAAGCGAAAGGATCATCTTGATACCAGTAAAAATCAAAAGCACACCGAAGAAATATACAACTATCTTGAATTGCATCAGCCAGGCCCCTGCCGAGATGAAAAGAGCGCGGAAAACTAGTGCTCCAAGAATCCCATAAAATAAAACTCTGTGCTGATACTTTGCAGGTATAGCAAAATACGAAAAAACCACAACAAAAACGAAAATGTTATCAACCGATAAAGACTTCTCCACTATGTAGCCCGCTAAGAATTCGAGCGAAACTTCCCGTCCAATCTCGGCTCCAAATTTACTACTTGCGTAATAATATAAAACAACATTAAACAACAATGCCAAGATGACCCAGACTGCGCTCCAAATGGTTGCTTCCTTGAAAGAAACTTCATGCGCCGTTCGGTGAAACACTCCTAAGTCAAGCGCAAGCATCAACAAAACGAACAAAGTGAAAGTCATGTAAAACCACCAATAATCAGCAAAAGGAAAAAGTATCTCCATCGTTACACAATCCTCATAGCCTCTAAACGTTTGATTCTTTCTTCTGTCGCAGGATGTGTGCTAAACAGCCTGCTTAAGCTCATTCCAGAAAACGGATTTACGATAAAAAGATGTGAAGTTGCCTGATTGCCGCTGTGGATTGGAATTCTTTGTGACCACGCTTCGATTTTCCTAAGGGCTGAGGCAAGAGCAAGTGGATCGCCACTTAATCTCGCCCCCGTCTCATCAGCAATAAATTCACGAGAACGAGAAATGGAAAACTGAATCAGCATTGCTGCCAAAGGCGCAACAATCATGGCTAAAATACCAACTACTGGATTTGAACCTTCTTCATCGTCAGATCCTCCAAAGATCGAGCTCCAAAAAGCCATATCAGCAAGAAAGCTAATCGCACCAGCCAGTGCTCCTGCAACCGTCATTATAAGCGTGTCACGGTTCTTTATGTGAGCTATTTCGTGAGCAAGTACTCCATAAAGTTCTTTTCTATCGAGAAGTTGCAAGATGCCTTCTGTAACTGCAACAGCCGCATTTTTTGGGTTCCTCCCTGTCGCAAAAGCATTCGGTGACTCTTCAGGTATTATGTAAACTCTCGGCATAGGTATGTTTGCCGCTTTCGAAAGTTCGGCAATCATCTCATAAAGTTCGGGAGCTTCACTTCTTCCGACTTCCTTTGCATTGTACATTCTAAGAACAATCCTGTCTGAAAACCAATATGCACCAAAGTTCATAAAAGCTGCTAGAACGGCAGCAATTACCAAGCCAATGTAACCACCCAACAAATTACCAATAAACAAGAACAATGCTGTCAGAAATCCAAGCAAAGCTACTGTCTTTAATCTGTTGAGCATATTTTTCCTCCCTATAATAAAAAGGCCTTGCATCAAAATGACTTACAAAGCGTAAGCAATCTTGACGCAAGGTCTCGATGATTCTTCGGTAAAGCGGATTGCCCTTTCAGAGGCAATCGTGTTGACGACTTTACCGAACCCTTTCAGGCTATCTACTCCCCTTGCAGTTATTAGAATAAGAAAACCGACGCCTTTTTGTCAAGCTTGAAGGCTTTGAAGTTAAAGATAAGAATCCTGACAATTCTAATACGCGATAATACACGAGCGAAAGAATCCTTCGCCACTATAAAGTAGGCAAGCTAGTCGGGCTAGAAAAAAGACAGCTCGGTAATGACGGATCAATACTAAACTTGTAAACTTTTTGCAAAGCTACACCAATCTTTTAATCATTCCTGATAGTAGTTTTGTCGTTTTAGTCAATTCGGGAAAATGCTTTTCGGATGATCGGCTAGATGAGCAAAGAGTATTTCTCAGAATGCAGACTTTTGCTATATTGAGAACAGGTGATAAGTGATTAGAGGAAGTCATTAATTTGCTGTAAAGCGAATGGAGAGACAAGAAACACCCGGGTAGTCAATAGGGGATGAGTTTACCGCTGCCCATTGACAAAAATGCTTTTCCAGAGTGGTCAACTCTTTAGGATTTGGAAAGGGTGATTGACAAAGGCTGTCCTTTAATGAGCTGATATACTTCACGCAAGGCTTGCTCAAGTGGCAAACAGTAAAGAGCTTGCACCTTTGACTCACAAAACAACACTTTCGTCTGCTCGCTTTCAAAGCATCTTATCTACCTGAAAGACATGCTGATTTGAGCATAAATCAGTTATCTATTTTCTAATTCAAATCTCCAATGCGCTGAAGTTCTCAAAAAGTTCAGAAGGTCTCTTGTCAAATTAACGAAGAGACTAAAAGGTTTATGCATTTGCTTTTGAAGCTCACGAGATAGTCGATAAAGAAAACCTTGAATCGAAGATTGTTTCTTTGTATAATGAAAATCAGTCTGGGGGCGAAAGGCTTCGACAGGAGTTTGTAGGTCAGCAGGATGCACGTCGGGTTTGCTTTCGGTGACCCGTAAAAGAACCGAAAGAAATACAAATGCCAACCAAGAATTGGCTCTTGCTGCTTAATTGAAAAGCAGCCGTCTCTTCATCGGTTAGCCTGAGACCGATGAAAAGGCGTGACGATTTTCAGGCTAGCCCTCGCGTTGCCGCCTGAGACGCTTGGGCGAATCAAGACAGGCTGGTTCGTGAAGAGCTTTGTCAGTTTGGTGTCTTCACGAACGAGACTTAACAAACTGACTAAGCGTGTAGGATCCTCTGGTCACAACTCTTGGATGTGGGTTCGATTCCCACCGCCTCCACCAAGAGAGTATATAATGGAACAAAAAGTCGAGATAAACTCATTGAAAACTTTGCCCATAGGAATTTTCGATAGTGGCGTTGGAGGCTTGACCGTTTATAAAGCTTTACATAAACACCTTCCAAATGAACATTTCATCTACTTAGGCGATACCGCTCGCGTTCCCTACGGAACGAAGTCACTTGCTACCGTAGAAAGGTATGCTATAGAAAACGCTCAGTTTCTTGCATCTTGCGGAATAAAGCTTCTTGTCGTCGCGTGTAATACGGCTTCGGCGATCGCTTTATCAAAAATACGAGAAAATATTGGTCTTATTGCTGTCGGAGTCATCGGCCCCGGTGCGAGAAAAGCCGTAGAATTAACCAAAGACAAAGCCTACCCAAAAATTGCAATTATAGCCACTGAGGCCACTGTGCAAAGCAATGCATACTTGAAGGCAATTCGCCAAGTTTCAAGTAAAGCCGAAATAATCCAGGTCGCATGTCCTTTATTTGTCCCGTTGGCAGAGGAAGGTTGGGCTGAAGAAGAAGAAACCCTGTCCATAGCAAGAAAATACCTAAAAGAAGTTGTTCTTTTTAATCCAGATGTTCTTGTTTTAGGCTGCACACACTATCCGATTCTTAAAAATACAATCCGAAAGGTCATCGGCGATAGCGTTCAGCTAGTTGACTCAGGCGAAGCTTGTGCTGAAGAAGTAAGGAGAATTTTGCAAAATGAAGGCTTGGAAAATAATCATCCGCCCAAAAAAAAGAGATACATCTGCGACGATCTGGATCATTTCTACGTAACCGACGCAGCGAAAAGATTTGCAAAAGTAGCTGAAAGATTTTTGGGAAGCCCGCCAACAAAACTTGAAGAAGTAGAATTCCTCGGAGAAGATGGATTAAAAACTCATAAATTTTCTCAAGGTCAAAAATGAGTTACAAAAGAAGCGACAATAGAGCATTTGATGAGTTGAGGAAAACAAAGATAACGCCAAATGTATTGCCCTACGCAGAAGGCTCAGCGTTAATTGAAATGGGACGAACAAAGATCATTTGCACTGCAACTGTAGAAGAAAAAGTCCCACCATTTTTAAGAGGTACTGGAACGGGTTGGATAACAGCAGAATATGCGATGCTTCCACGCGCAACTCAAACCAGAACTCAGCGGGAAATACAGAGACTTTCCGGAAGAACCCAAGAAGTCCAAAGGCTCATAGGCAGGAGTCTGCGCGCCGCAGTTGATTTCGCTAAATTAGGCGAAAGACAAATAACAATAGATTGTGACGTTATAATGGCTGATGGCGGCACTAGATGTGCTGCAATCACTGGCGGATTTGTAGCCCTGGCTATTGCTTGTAATAGACTACTTAAGAGCCAAACCATAAAAGAAAGCCCTATAATTTCAGAAGTCGCAGCAGTGAGCGTTGGAATAATCAAAGGCTGTCTTCTTTTAGACCTTTGCTATGAAGAAGACTCGGCGGCAGAAGTTGATATGAACGTAGTTTGCACCGGAAAAGGAGACTTTGTCGAGGTTCAAGGAACTGCAGAATTGCAACCATTTAACATAGAGCAGATGAACCAAATGATAAAACTCGCTCAAAAAGGCATTTCCGAACTTATAGAAATTCAAAGACTCTCTCTTGCAAAACTTCAATAAATCAGTATCATCTGCCCTTTGGAACATCAGACGGTGGCGTAACTTGTAGGTGTCCCCTAACGTTTTTGAAAATTACAAAGGTTTTCTCTTCAAGTTCGCCGTTGTTATTGCGAATTCTGACCGTAAAAGTTTTATTCAGCCCTTGTCCGCCCATGGTTAGGGGAAGTTTACCCCAAACCTCGCCGCTTCGATAAACCGTAGCATGAGTGCCGCTGTATTTATCGTAATAAAAGACTAAAATTTGATCGAAATCGGGTTCTTGCTCGGCTGATTCAGCCTTTACAGTATTACTACGAGATAGGACAATCCAGCTGCCCGGTCTTATTGTGCGTCCAGAATCACTAGTTTCTGATGAATCAATACGACGCCATGCCACAAAACGCTTTCCTTGATATTGGTAATACATTATGTCTTGAGGAATTAATAAATCCACTTGTCTTCCAAATATCCACCCGGCAGGTGCCGGAGAAACAGACCGATTCAACCGAACCTTGTACCAGATGTCATATTTCTCATCTATTGTTTCCACTTCTTTCTCTCGCTTTGCTTCTTCTATTTCCTCGTTTTTTCGACTTTCATCCCCATCTACTAAATCTTGCTTTGGAACGAATTTCCATGCAATTATATCGAAGACTATTTGAGTTTCTCCCTTCTTTTCTAGCGTTAAAAGAACGTTATCTTCTCGAAGCTCAGGCGAAAGCCTCAATTTTGCTGCGGCTCTAAGTTGTCCCTGTGCCTGTGCTTCAATTTCTTTGTCTTCTTCGGCTAGCTTTATTGATTTTTCAAGAAGACTGCCGACTATAACATTCTGTGCTTCGATCCAGCCTTCCGTCGCGTCATCGTCATATGCTCTGACACGATACCACTTAACCTTCTCATGTGTCACCTCATCAAGAATATCCAAAATGTCACCACGCCTAACTTCAAGTAAATCCGCCGCAACAACTGCATAGGAACTACGAATGTAAGCACGACTTACAATCACCGTAGCCTTCTCACCAACGATCGCACTGCGATAAAAATCCTTCAAAGCATCGCTTACCCAAACACACGAAGTTTGCATCAGAAAAACAGTTAAAATTACAAACTTTTTCATCTTGACGAAACTCTCATCTGACGCAAATTTTTATGAGAAGTTTGATTATAACCCAACATCTTGAGCAAATTCTTCTGCTTACGACTTAAATTTCGTGTAATCTCCAGTTTTGCCTTATCATCCTCCCACCTTACCTCAATTCCGAAATGACGCACGTCTTCTAGTTTTATCTCGTCTGTGCCTTCAATGTATCTTTTTACTGTTTCGCGATCAATTTCAGAAAGCAAATTGACAATCACAAGATTGCCATCATGCTTGCTACCAAGCTTATACCTTTTCAAAAGCTCACGAAAAACCTTTTCCAACCCTGGCTCGTCTTTGATCATTAGTTTCATATCGAACAGAAAAGCCACGACTAACCCCTTCGAGTAAACAACTCTGTTGGAATCATGCCAACGCCTTACCGATGCTTCAATTAAAGATTTTCTATTCTTTGCCGCAAAACTTAAAGCTCTCGAAATAGCCGAAAGGAAGTCTTCAAAGCGAATCTGTCCTAAAAGAACCCCTGTCTTTAAAGCTTGGTAAACCACGAAACCTTCAAAAAACCAATCATATTTGCCGCTTAAGCCAAGAGAATTAGGTATCCACAAATGTAATAACTCATGCCGAATCCGATCATTAAAAGAATCTATCGCATTTGTCACAAAAGAGTTAGGCGCAGCAACTAAGATGACGGTCGCTCCCAAAGTCTGAGCATTCCATCTATCGAAAACATTATCTTGAAGAAAAGGAATAAGAAAAATCTGAACTCTAGCAAACTCAAGTTTCCCTATGTTTTTCTCATACCAAGAAAAGATTTCCTTTACAGATCTTACGGCTTCTTCGTCTGAAAACTGCCACCTGCCAGCAAAGACTATTTCAAAACTCTTTTCATTTATCCGAAAAATACTGCTGCGAAGCTCTTTCCCAATTAAAAAAACGGCTTCTGATACTCTACGAGCCAGAAAAACATTTTCAGAAAGTTTTTCACAATTGGAAAAACTTTTCCATTCGTCTGCAAGCTCAATAGAAACTTTGAAACCTAGCTCTTGTAACTGCAAAAAAACCAAATCATTCAACAGCAAAAGCCCTAAAGATTCGCTCGTCCAAGAAATGCTTGAATCCGCTGGCTGATCCGAAAGCTTTGTATTCACTGTGTAGCTAAATCTAAATATCTCTTCACTAGTTCTAAAACGCCCGGGCGAAACCTCTTCATATTCGACTTCAGATCCTTGCCCGTTAAAAAACCTCAAGTTTTGAATTCGCTTTTCTAATCCAGAAAACTGAGCATAGCTACTCAAAAAACTAACCTCTCGTAGCTCCAAATGTGAAATCTCACCTTGTACGTGTAGCCCACTAGCTTCTAAGCTCAATCGAAGTTCTCCTGCCTTCGCAAAGTTTACTCCAAAAAAGATGATAAAAATTACAAACAAAGCTTGAATCATTGGAAAACACCAATTAAAATGATAGCAATGAGTCTAATTAAAATCATCATCTACCTAATTCTTCTCCTTTTGAGTCTTCTGTTCTTCGGCCGATTCTCCTCTTAAGGTTTCCTGTTTACCACGACTTTACCGTTTACTGCAAAGCTTTTGAAAATTCTGCTTTTGAAAGCTAAACTAGCTTTTTATGAAAAATGGTTTTAAGCCAATAAATAGTGCTCTTCTGAGCGTTTCCGATAAGACGAACATAGTCGATCTAGCCAGATTTCTGGCTGATTTCGGCGTTGATATAATTTCAACTGGCGGAACTGCAAAAATCTTAAAATCACAAGGTATCAAGATCAAAGAGGTTTCGGAGATAACAGGCTTTCCTGAAATACTAGACGGACGAGTAAAAACCCTACATCCAAAAATTCACGGTGGTATCCTGGCAATACGCACAAATTCAAGGCATTTAGAACAGATTCAATCTTTGCAGATAAATCCAATTGATTTAGTCGTAGTCAACCTCTATCCTTTCCAAGAAGTTTTAAAAAGAAAAGATAAGACCTTACAGGAAATCGTCGAAAACATAGACATAGGCGGTCCAACTATGCTTAGAGCCGCAGCCAAGAATTGGCAAGACGTTGCAGTAGTAGCAAGTCCTCGGTTTTACAAAACGATAATGGAAGAAATGAAAGCTAATAATGGTGCCCTCTCCTTTCAGACACGTCAACTCTTGGCGCTTAACGCCTTTGCCCTAAGTGCTGAATATGAAAACGAGATACTAAAATTCATGGCTGAAATATCAAAAAATTACATAGAAAACAACGAGCTTTCAAATCTTTCAAAGCAAATCATTGATGAAATTCTCACAAATAATTCCAAAGCTCATAACCTACCTGACCGAATTCAATTAAAGCTAAAAAAAATCAAAAACCTCAGATACGGTGAAAATCCTCAACAGAACGCATCTGTATATGCTTTTTCGGACTATCGAAACAGCGGCATAGCAAATGCTCAGATTATTCAAGGAAAGGAAATGTCATATAACAATTATCTAGATGCAGATGCTGCCTGGAAAGCAGTTATAGACTTCACTGATCCTGCTTGCGTTATAGTTAAGCACACAAATCCTTGCGGCGCTGGCATTGGCAAAAATACTCTCGAAGCGTATGAAAGAGCTCTTTCGACCGATCCAGTATCAGCTTTCGGTGGTATCGTAGCTTTCAATAAGACTGTAGATGAACAGACCGCCGAAAAAGTCATCAAAGTATTTACCGAAGTCGTTGTCGCTCCTGATTACACAAAAGAGGCTTTGGAAATCTTTTCAAAAAGAGAGAATTTACGTTTATTAAAGGCGGAATTCTTAGAACCTAGTTTAGAATATAGAAGCATAGATGGCGGAATGTTAGTTCAAACACCAGATTGCGCCGCAGTTAATAAAGAAAGCCTTCAGGTAGTAACTAAAAAACGACCGTCTGAAGCTGAAATTCAAGCTTTGCTTTTTGCTTGGCAAGTTTGCAAACATGTTAAATCTAACGCAATCGTTTTGGCAAATGAGTTACAAACTTTAGGAATAGGCGCTGGTCAAATGAATCGTCTCGATTCAATAAAAATCGCGGCAATGAGAGCAGAAAGATCAGGGTTTTCTCTTAAAGGCTCAGTCTTAGCTTCAGATGCTTTTTTTCCATTTCGCGATAATGTTGACGAAGCAGCTAAATACGGTATTTCCGCAATTATTCAACCGGGCGGTTCTGTCAGAGACAAAGAGGTTATCGAAGCGGCAGATGAATATGGTATCTCGATGGTATTTACAAGAATAAGACACTTCAAGCATTGAACTTATGTTAGTAAAATGCCCAAATTGCAAAAAAGAAACAGAATTTGTAGGAAACCCATTTCGACCTTTCTGCTCAGAACGTTGCAAGCTTATTGACTTAGGAGCATGGGTAGATGAAGAATATAAAATCCCATCTGACCAGGAGGTTCTTTCAGAAGAAGATATAAAGCTTATTCAGGAGCGAAGTAGAGAAAATGATTGAATCTGTTTGGGTTCTCGCTTTACTTTTTTTCGCGTTTTTCTCGGGTTTTGCTTTTTTCGTCTTCTTGGTTTTGCGAAAGACGATAAAAATTCTCGTAAGGCTTATTCTTGTTGCTTTAATCATGCTGATAGCCATAACAGGAAGTTTGGTTATTTGGTATAGCTTTAGCAAAAGCGACCAAAAGCAACCTGCGGTTCAAAAGTCCCGCTAGTCTATGCCAAACGATTCTAAAATTAGTCGCTACGAGAAGCTACCTCGAAATGTATTTTTCTTAAGCCTAGTATCACTTCTAAACGATACATCAAGCGAAATAATCTATCCACTTCTTCCAGTCTTTCTAACAATAACTCTTGGAACTTCGCCATTTGCAATAGGTTTAATAGAAGGTCTAGCCGAATCCGTTTCTTCGATGTTAAAACTACTTTCCGGACGATATAGCGACAGAATCCGCAAAAGAAAGCCTCTGGTTTTTCTAGGTTATTCTCTGTCTTCTATTGCTCGACCGCTTTTGGCGTTCACAACGAGTTGGCATCAAGTTTTGCTAGTAAGACTAGCTGATAGACTTGGAAAAGGCATAAGAAGTGCTCCTCGCGATGCTTTGCTTGCTTCAGAAGTGCCTAAAGAAGTAAGAGGATTAGCCTTCGGTTTGAATCGTGCTGCAGATAATTTCGGAGCTGTTATCGGCCCAATCATCTCGCTCGTTCTGATCTTACTACTAGCAGAAGATTTCAATAATCCTTCTCCTGAAGAATACAAAAAGATTTTTCTGATAGCTTCAATACCTGCCTTTTTGAGTCTAATTGTGGTATTCTTTTTCGTCAAAGATGCCAAGCCTAACAACACCGATGGAAAAATTGTTATAAAGTTTAGCCTCAAAGACTTTGATCCAAATTTTAAAAAATTCCTATTAGCAGTCTCGATTTTTACGCTTTCCAATTCTACAGATGCTTTTTTGCTTTTGAAAGCTCAGCAAGCAGGTATTGCAACGGGGCTTCTGCCTTTGCTGTGGGTAATGCTTCACATCTCAAAGGTTATAAGTTCGCTTGTAGGTGGCGAGCTTTCTGATAGATTTGGCAGAAAAAAACTAATACTTTCTGGCTGGGTCTTGTATTCGCTTGTTTACCTCGGTTTCGCCTTCGCATCAAAGGATTGGCAAATATGGACGCTTTTTTTGATTTATGGTTTTTACTTCGGTTTCACAGAAGGAACAGAAAGAGCCTTCATAGCAGACCTTGTCCCCGAGGAAAAAAGAGGAACTGCTTTCGGTCTTTATGCCTTTGCATTTAGTATAACTGTTTTCCCCGCTTCTCTAATCTTTGGTATCATCTGGAATCTGGCAAATTCGGCTTCTGCATTCATATTCGGCGCTTTTCTTTCAATGTGTGCCGTCATACTACTTATGAATATAAAGACTTCTCGCCTTAATCAAAACTGATCTTGCGTTGCTAACTAGTGCCGCCTTAATAAAAAAGCTGAGTGTTACCTTTAAGCTTCTTTCCGATATAATTAGAATCTATGAAGAAAGCATGCATTCTGATTTTCCTGCATCTTTTATGTTTTATTCCGAAAGCACAAGATAATGTTTTAGTCTCGACCGACTGGCTAGCCAAAAATTTGGACAAGGTAGTAGTTTTGCATGTAGGTATTAACCGCCAAAGTTATGAGAACGGTCATATCCCCGAAGCTAGGTTTCTAGCTTGGAGCGATATTGTAACGACCAAAAATGGGATTCCAAATGAACTTAACTCTGTCGAGAATTTGCAGAAAGTCTTTACAAATCTTGGAATAGGTAACAACAAAAAGATCATCCTTTACGGCGATTTGCAGGGACTAGCTGCTGCCAGAGCTTTCTTTACCTTAGAATATCTTGGACTTTCAGGCAGAGTCGCCGTTCTCGATGGCGGAATAGAAAAATGGAAGGCTGAGAAACGCCCCATTTCCACTGTTCCAGTAACGCCAAACCCAGAAGAATTCATAATTCGACTAAATCCGGATATTGTTATCGGAATTGATCAAGTGAGTGATATATCTTGGTTAATCACAAACCGTAACTCATCTAATTTTTCTTTGATAGATGCCCGTCCACCTGAAGAATACAAGGGCGAGCGTCCCGGAGAGGGAATTACTAGACCAGGTCATATACCTGGAGCATTCAACATTTTCTGGCAACAGAACATCATCAGCCGAGATAATCCAGTAATGAAACCGAAAGAAGAGTTAAAAAAACTATACGCTCAAGCAGGAGCGTCGCCTAACAAAATCAACGTTGTTTACTGTCGCACGGGCGGGCAAGCCTCTCATGCATATTTCACGCTTCGTTACTTAGGCTATAATGTTAAACTCTACGATGGGTCTTACTTCGAGTGGCAAAGTCAAAAAGATACAAAAGTGATACTAGGAAAATGATTGATCAAGATTAAGCCAGCATCCAACTTGAAAGTCTTCTTCGATCTGCTATAATCTGCTTTGGTGCACCCTTAGCTCAGTTGAATAGAGCGTCTGACTTCGGATCAGAAGGTCGCAGGTTTGAGTCCTGCAGGGTGCACCACAGATTTTTTCGAAAGCTAGCCTAATAAGTTCTCAGACCAACTTGACGGACTCAAACTCTGCATTACAAGATTTTTTCTAGAATGAATGAGCAGATAGAAAAGTTCTTCTCGGAACTTGAACAATCCATTAAAAAACACTCTTTCCTTAAACTAACCATAAGCAACAATAAAGGTGAAAATAAGAGCCTTCAGAAGATACTGGTGCGGCTCATTGAAACTAAAAAAGGACTGCGAATGTTCTTCCTTTATCGCTATGAAACTAGAGATGTAGCAAAAAACTTTGATGTTCAAGAAAGCTTGAAGATAATACGTGACCTTTTGGGAAAAAGCTTTTTTAGTGCTCATCTTTTTACACTTGAACACGACTATCACCTTGACATCGGCAAAAAAGGGCGCGCAAGACTCAACCTCGGCAAGCCTTCATTTAAGACAAAACCTTCACTTTCACACAACAAAGAAAAGCCCGCTTTTGTAAACCCAAAAGTCTTCTACTTAAAGGCTCTGGGCATTACTGCAGAAAATGGAGAGATCAAAGAAAAGCAACAAGATAAATGGAAGCAAATCAATAAGTTTATTGAAATCGTTGCTAGTTTTTTTGATAAATCCGAGCTTAAAAACCGACAAAAGCTTAGAATAGTTGACATGGGTTCTGGAAAAGGGTATTTGACATTCTCAGTTTACGACTATTTCAAAA
Source organism: Pyrinomonadaceae bacterium (assembly GCA_025054715.1). Taxonomy (GTDB): domain Bacteria; phylum Acidobacteriota; class Blastocatellia; order Pyrinomonadales; family Pyrinomonadaceae; genus J014. The sequence goes on along the minus strand of JANWYH010000001.1, from coordinate 239,139 downwards.
CGGTTCGTGGAGTTGATGTCGAGGTAATAGGCGTAGAAGCAAGAAGCGACATGGCTGAGCTATGTAACTCAATTGCTAAAGCTGCAGAGTTTGAAAACTTAAGTTTTGTCCAAGGACTTATCAGTGACTACAATCTCACTCAAACAGACATACTGATAGCACTTCACGCTTGCGATACTGCAACAGACGATGCAATTTTTAAGGCAATCAAGGCAAATGCCGAGATAATTTTTGTTGCCCCTTGCTGTCATAAGGAAATACGCCCTCAAATCAGTCCACCAGATTATCTTAAAGATCTCCTAAAACACGGCATTCTTCTGGAAAAGACGGCAGAAACTTTAACCGACGGACTGAGAGCACTTCTTCTTGAAAAAGAAGGATATAAGACAAAAGTTTTTGAATTTATCTCTCCTGAACACACTCCGAAAAACAACATGATTGTAGCTGTAAAAAAACACAAAGCAACCAACACAGATCAAATTATCAAAAAAATACAATCAATAAAACAGCTTTATGGAATTAGCAAGCAAAGACTTGAAGAACTAATAAATTCCGCTGAAAATACTGCCTTTTGAAAGCTATATTTGCCGTTAGTTATAATCTTTTTTATGGTTTTCTGGCGTAGGAAAAGACAAGACTCGTTCTCCACATCTGTTCTTGGTCTGGATAAAACTATCGAAGAGTTAAAGGCTGAAGAAGAAAAAATCGAGAAAGAATTTAGCTTTCGATTTGCCCGTGCAATAGAAAAAACTCGCGTTTCAATATCCGAAAAGCTCGATTCTATTTTTGCTGGCTCAAAGAAAATAGACGAAACATTGCTTGAAGAACTTGAAGAAATCTTGATCTCGAGCGATTTAGGAGTATCTACAACAACTCACATCCTAGAGTCCATCCGCATGAAGCTTTCCCGCGGACAAATAAATGACCTACAAGCATTAAAAACTGCAATTAAAGAAGAAATAGTGCATATACTTCAAGAAGCTAGTTTATCGGGCGTTTCTAACGAAGAAAGCTTCGATCCGAAAGTGAAACCCTATGTAATAATGGTCGTAGGCGTAAATGGAGTCGGCAAGACAACAACCATTGGTAAGCTAGCTCATCGAATTAAAAGCGAAGGAAATCAGGTTTTAATTTGTGCAGCGGATACATTCCGAGCTGCGGCAAACGATCAATTAAAAGTTTGGGCCGAACGTGCTGGTGTAAGCTTAATCCAACAAAAACAAGGCACAGACCCAGCAGCTGTGCTTTTCGATGCCATAAAGTCAGCAAAGGCTCGTAACATAGACGTTCTGATAGTTGACACAGCAGGCCGTTTACACAACAAATCAAATCTAATGGCAGAACTTGAAAAAATGAAGCGCGTTGCCGCTCGTGAAGTCGAAGGAGCTCCTCATGAAACTTTGCTCGTAATAGACGCTGTAACAGGTCAAAACGGGTTAGAACAAGCAAGAAAGTTTCTGAAAACCTCAAACGTAACGGGTATAGTTTTGACGAAACTAGACGGAACCGCTAAAGGCGGTATAGCCGTCAGCATTGCAAAAGAGCTTTCCCTACCAATCCGTTATGTTGGCATAGGTGAAAAAATAGACGATTTGGTCATTTTCGACCCATATAAATACGCAGAAAACCTATTTGCATGAATCACCCTATGTAAGGCTTTCCAAAGAAAGTTGCCTTTCAGCTCAGCTTATGTTTACTTCGCATGCTCTTAAGGCATCCTTCTCTTTGAATAGTCTTTTAAGCACAATGCCTAAGGGGACGATCTTTTTTGAAGTATTTCCTTTTGTTTTTCTGTAAGCTCAATTCCCATTTTCTGTAAAGTTTCTGCGTTTAGCGTGCCTGTTTTCTTCAAACCATTTGCTTCTTGATATTTTTTTATGGCCTCTCTTGTATCCTTATCAAGGCGACCAGTTTTTTCGCCACCATAATATCCACCGCTTTTGAGAATCTCCTGTGCTCGTTCTATCTGCTCTTTATTCGCACGGAAAATCGGTCCAGAGCGTTTCTTACCTTCGCTTTTCGTAGAAGCAAGATGTTCTGGATTTACCGGTATCTGTTGTTGCTTTTCAGTAAGCTGTATTCCCATTTTTTCGAGTGTCGCTCTATTTAGTGTTCCAGTCGGCTTCAGACCATTTTCTGTTTGATATTTCCTGATGGCAGCGCGTGTAGCTTCGTCCATTCTACCGGTTTCAGGAACTTGTAGCTTTCTTTGAGCTTCAACTATTTGTTCTTTAGTAGCTCGAAAAATTGGCGCTCTTTGTTTTTTAGTTTCCTGATTTGTGTTCGCTTGTTGTTGAGCTAATGCAGCCACGAAAAAAGGCAAGATAATCATCCATACAGCCAACAACTTCTTCATAACACCCTCCTTACGTAAAACTGCCTTTGTAGCCGCTTTGTCAGAGTATCTTTAAGCTATACTCTGACCTACAGCATTTGACTTACCATGAATAAATCACTGCCTAAGGCAAACCCGCTTTGAGATTGCCAAAATACTCTTACGAACGAATTTTTATCGCAAATCTTTTAAGTAGTCAAGAGGAAACCTTTCCAAAGGCGAGACGATCTTTTTCAGCAAGCTCGGCTATTTTCTTCATCAAAAAATCAGCTATTTCTTTATGGGTTCTGGGTTTATCAGGCTTTGCATAAAACTCTGAAAGATCAAGCGGATTGCCAAACCACAATCTTATCTTCTCGCCTCCAAACCAATTTCCTAATATCTGCTTTGGAAGGTTGTTACCTAAACCAACGATAAATACAGGCACCACTTGCGGTTTTGCGTTTAGCAGAACCTTGCCAATGCCAGGCTGTGCAGGAAGAAAATTGTAAGGATTGTCGTTTAGATTTCTTTTACCTTCAGGATGAAAACCAATTATGTTTGGTTTATCTTCAGAACAAATATGAATTAAAAATCTTAGTGAAAACTTGTCAAATCTACGCTTCTGAACCTCACGAGCCTCGCGAAAAAAAGGCGGATACATTGAAAACCAGCCCATTATGAAGTTCACAAACCAACCGAGGATAGAGCTATAAAAGAACCTAGCACGAACAGGAAAATAAAGGTAAAACCGCCGTCTGGTTTTTCTAAAAAGCATTGCTGAAACAACGTACATGTCAAAGAAGGAGCGATGATTTGCCACAAGAAGAATTGGTCGTTTAGGATCAGTTTTTTCAAAATTCTCAAGTCCAAAGATATTCATCAAGTTGTAAGTGCAAAGATGTATCCACAAAGAACCTATGTGCCTTTGAAGAAAGGTCATCAAATCCTTCCATTTTCCTTTATTCATTCGATGGGCAAGAAAGAATCCTAAACGTTCTATTTTGGAAAGGGCTTCAAGTTCTTGATTAGACGGCTCTGGAAGCATCTTTTAGTCTAATCTTTTGCTTTTCCTTGATTTGCTACGGCTTCTTGAGCAGCTTTCACTTTTTCTGGATCGCCTAAGTAATAGCTTCTCAGAGGCTTTAAGTTTTCATCTAGCTCATAAACTAGAGGAATACCTGTAGGAATGTTAAGTTTTATGATTTCATCATCACTTATTTTGTCTAGATGCTTGACCAAAGCACGTATGGAATTGCCATGAGCGACTATTATAATTCTTTTCCCTTTTTTGACTTTAGGAGCTATCTCCGTTTCCCAGTAAGGAATAACTCTAGCTACTGTGTCCTTCAAGCATTCGGTCTTTGGAAAGTCTTCAGGATTTATCTCAAAATATCGAGGGTCTTTTTTTAATTCTAAAAATCTTTCATCAGTTTCAGAAAGTTCAGGAGGCTGAACGTCATAGCTTCTACGCCATATCAGAACTTGCTCTTCACCGTATTTAGCTGCCATTTCGGATTTATTAAGACCTTGAAGGGCGCCGTAATGACGCTCATTTAATTTCCACGACTTTATCTCCGGAATCCACATCAAATCCATCTTTTCTAAAATCAACCACAAGGTCTTTATTGCGCGCTTTAATACCGATGTATAAGCCTCGTCAAACACAAATCCTTCGCTTCGTAGAAGCTCACCTGCCTGAATTGCTTCCTGGATTCCTTTTTCGGAAAGCTCTACGTCTTTCCAGCCAGTGAAGCGATTCTGTCTATTCCATTCGCTTTCACCGTGCCTGACCAAAACCAATTTTTGCATAGGAAACTCGATTTTTGAAGACAAGTAACCTGTAGCGATAACTTCACCAGATTAACCAAAAAGGCAATCCATATGGATTGCCTTTTTAGATAGATAGCTTACTTACCAGCAACGGCTTCCTTCATTGCCTTGCTAACACGGAATTTGACTACCGTTTTCGCAGGAATTTTGATAACCGCGCCAGTTGAAGGATTACGCCCTTCACGAGCCTTGCGAGTAGCCTTCACAAATTTGCCGAAGCCTGGCAGAATAAATTCTCCCGTCTTTTTCACTTCGCTTTTCGCAAGGTCTGCTAAAGCGTTGAGAAAGTCTTTGACCTGTGCCTTTTTCAATCCGCATTTCTTTGCCATTTCATTAACTAGTTCAGTCTGTGTCATCGCTTTTTTAGCCATATTTTCCTCCACTTTGGCTTTGAAAATTGCCACTTCCATTGAAAGAAGCAGCAAAACTGAAGAACTGGTCGGGGTGAGAGGATTCGAACCTCCGACCGCACGGTCCCAAACCGTGTGCTCTACCAGGCTGAGCTACACCCCGACGGATTCTAAGCTTTCAAATAAAAACCATCACAGATAGCGAATTTTACTAACAGAAAAGGCAAAGATCAAGTCTTGTTGCCGATAAAATCAGAAAAAAATGAAATTATTTTCTGCAAGGCCCTAGCACGGTGGCTAATTTTTTGTTTTACCAGCGAGGAGAGCTCACCAAACGTCTTGTCAAATCCTTTCGGAATGAATACCGAATCGTATCCAAATCCATTTTTGCCTCTTGGCTTAAAAGCTATTATACCATCACAAACTCCTTCGGCAAGAAATCTTAAAATTCCTTTTTCATCAGACACCGCCATTGAGCAAACAAATCTTGCTGAGCGATTCCGCTCATTTTTTAACTCGTCGAGAAGCTTTCTTATATTGTCTTCATCTTTTGCTCCAACACCCGCATACCTTGCCGAAATAACTCCTGGCAACCCCCCTAAAGCTTCCACTTCAAGCCCAGAGTCATCCGCCAACGTCCACAAGCCTGTTTGAGTTGAATACCATCTTGCCTTCAAAATTGCATTCTCCGCAAAGGTTCGACCGGTTTCCTCAGGCTGCAAGATTTCAGGGAAGTCCTTCAGGCTTTTTAGCTCTATCGGTAGTTCCCCAAACTTCTCAGTTATTTCCAAAAGCTTCCCTTTGTTGCCCGTTCCGACAAGAAGTTTCATCTTAAAAGCTCTTCTTTCAAACCTTTGACAAAATCTTTCTTGAGCCAGTTTGCCCAAAGCTCAAGCGCTTTTCTATAACTTCGATCTCTATGCTTAACAAATTCTGATAAAATCCAAATGCCAGATGTTTCCTCGATTTTTCCTTCTTTTAATCTTTGCCCGATGGTATCTATCCATATGTCAGCGTCATGCAACTCGCCCAAGATACCTTGCATTTCAGCAACCTGATAGGCAATTGCATCAGCTCGTTGTCTATCATAGCAAATCGAAAAAAGCTCAATTGAATATCTAAGGCGCTTACCGACTATGCGCAAGCGGTGAAGTTCATCTACGCCAAAAGGCTTGTAAAAACTCTGGCTAAGCAACAAAAATTCTTCCAGGTTCGTGGATATAACCCTTTTGCCTAGCTCAGCAAAACTCAATGATGTCGGTTTTACTGCGAACTCAAACTCGCGAAAAAGTTTTTCTAAATCAGAGATCTGGTCAGGCAACTCACTCAAAAAAGTCTCAAACAATTCTCTACGAGCAGAAATTTCTTCCTCAATTAAAGATGAGATAGTCTTCGCTACGATTTTATCTTCTACTTTTCGGCTCAACTTTCTCAAAGTCTCACAGGCTACGTCTTTGTCTCGCACCGCCCCAAGCGCCGAAGCAAACACCTTCAGCTTTTTTCTCAAAGGCTTCAGCCGTTTTCTGTCAAGAAAATCCGAGAAATCTCTCATGGCGCTCCTCAAACGCCTAATCGCAACTCTTAAATCATGGATAACTTCTGCATCTTCTCCCTTCTCTAAAGCAAGCTTTGCAAATTCTGTTACTTCATCGCTTCTCGTGAGAAGAACTTTCAAAATGCCTTCTGAAGCTGCTTCTTGGCAATTAAGATTTTCAATTTCACGCGCTTTTGCCATAGCTACTCGTTTTTCTGATTTCTTCTACTGCCTGTGGATTTTCTAAGGCAGAAACATCACCTGCATCCTCACCAAGATATGCAGCGCGGATGACTCGCCGCATCAGTTTTGCGTTTCTTGTTTTAGGTAACGCCGAAACAAAATAAATCTCAGACGGAGCAAGAGGCTTTCCCATTTCTTTTGCTACAATTTGCTTTAGTTCATCTTTTAGACCCTCAGTAGCTTCTCCTTTTAAAACGCAAAAAGCCACCATCTTCGTCCCCTTTATTTCATCAGGCACGCCGATAACTGCCGACTCTATGACCAAAGGATGCGAAACAAGCAAGCTTTCTACTTCAGCAGGACCTACGCGTTTACCCGCGATTTTTAGCGTGTCATCGCTTCTTCCTAAAATATACCAGTGCCCGTCAGAATCTTGCATCGCCCAGTCACCGTGAACCCATATATTTTCGAATCTAGACCAGTAAGTCTTCAAATATCTTTCAGGCTCATTCCAAAAACCGCGTGCCATTCCTATCCATGGCTTCCTTATACAAAGCTCACCAACTTGACCTTTTTGAACCGGTCTTCCATCCTCTCCTAAAATAACTGCATCAATGCCCGGACAAGGAGCAGAAAAAGAACAAGGCTTAACAGGAAGCAAAAAGTTTCCCATCAGAATCCCGCCAGAGATTTCAGTTCCGCCCGAATAGTTTATGATTGGAATTCTTCTATTACCTACTTTTTCAAAAAGCCAAAGCCAAGGCGACTGATTCCAAGGTTCGCCCGTTGAAGCAAATGCCCGTAAAGACGATAAATCATGCTTTTTCGGCAAATCATCTCCGCGTGATGCAAGCGAGCGAACAAGAGTGGGCGAAATGCCCAAAATTTCCACTTTATGCTTTGAACAAAATTCCCACAGACGATCCGCTTGCGGATAATCTGGCGCCCCATCATAGATAGTAATTGTACCGCCTAAAATCAATGCTCCATAGATCAGCCACGGTCCCATCATCCATCCAATATCCGTAATCCAGCATATTCTAGTGCCCAAACCAACATCAGTTCCAAATGCCATATCCTGCGCAGATTTTATCGGAAAACCACAATGCACATGCGCAATTCCTTTGGGCTTTCCCGTAGTGCCAGAAGTATAAAGGATAATCAACGGATCTTCAGCTTGAGTTGGCTCTATATGAGCTGCTTCCGAAAAAGCCGTTAAGTCCTCATATTTAACTATTTCTGTGTCCGCTTGGATCGCCTGTCCAATTCTGCTAACTAAAAAAACCTTCTCAACCGAAGGGCATCTCTTAACGGCTTCCTCAGCTATAGCAAACGCATCAAAGATTTTTCCGCGCCTCGGAAACCCGTCACAAGCAAATAAAGCCTTCGCTTGAACTGAATTTAATCTTGTCGCTATCGCTTCAACACCATAACCGGAGAAGACCGGAACTGCAATAGCACCTATCCGATTTATAGCGAGAAGGGCAACAACTGTTTCCGGCATCATCGGTAAATGAATCCCGATTGCATCACCTTTTTTAAGCCCATGTCTTCTTAATCCACTTGCACAAGCCTCGACCGCTGTTTTCAATTCTGCATAAGTAAGTGACTCTACTCGTCCCTCTTCGCCTTCCCAGATTATCGCCAGACTAGATGAAGTTTTATCGTTAACCCAGCGATCAAGACACATCTTCGTTATGTTTAAGCCACCGCCAACACACCATTTCGCCCATTGAATTCCTTGCGATAAATCAAGAAGTTTCTCGTAAGGCGGGTCAAATTCGATACCTAGAAATTTTAAAACCTCAGCCGTGAAACGCTCCACATCATCAATTGAGAAGCGATAAAGCTCCTCCCAGCTATCAACGCCTACTTGACGCATGAAGCGTTTTAATTCGGTTTTCTCTATAACATCTTCACTTGGGCACCAGACAACTGGCAGATTTTCAAACGTAGCCTTCTCGGTCATATACACAAATGATAACTCAAATTTTTCTCAGCAAAAGAATCTTCTCAATCCTTTCAAATCCTTGAGAATAACTTTTGCTGCATTATACCCAGAAGCAGCGAAAACGCCTCCGCCCGGATGTGTAGAAGCGCCCGTCAAATAAAGTCCTTTTATCGGTGTTCGATATGAAGACATTTCAGGCAAAGGCCTGAAAAGAAACATTTGATCGAAATCCATCTCAAGATGCATCACATTTCCCCGCAAAAGCCCGATTCTACACTCAAGATCGACAGGCGATTGAATAAAATAATCAATGATCGAATCCTTCACATTCGGTGCATAGCGGTTAACTACATTTATCAGCTTTTCAGCTTCTCGCTTTTCTATATCCTCCCAATTTTCGTGATTTGAAAGCTTGTAAGGATAGTATTGCCCCCAAATAAAAAGAGTGTGCTTTCCCTCAGGCGCTATCGTCGGATCGATAGCCGAGAAAGTCATTGCTAAAGCACAAGGATTTTCAGACGGACGTCCCTTCAAATAGTCAGTATAAGCATTTTCAAGATACTCCATCGAAGGACAAAGAAGCTGTAAACCTCTGTGGCATTCAGCAGGTTTGCTATTGCTTGGAAAAGCAATATAATCTGGTAACGATGAAACAGCACATCTAACTATCATTCCAAAACCGTTACCTACGCGCGTCTGTTTTACGCGTTCCAAAAGCTCTGTAGGAAGGTTCTCTTTGCCGATAAGTTTCAGGAATGTCGTATGAAAATGAGCGTTTGAAACAATCACTTTCGACTCGAACCTTTCTCCTGAACGAGTGCGTAAACCTTTAACCGAAAAATCTGCTAGCTCTATTTTCTCAACTTCAGCATTCAGAAAAATTTCTCCTCCATAATGTTGCAAGCATCTTGCAAGTGATTGGGTCAAAGCACCGCTTCCACCGCGCGGACGTTTCACGCCAGAGCGATGAATCATAGAATGCCATCCGAGAAAATTACCTGAAGCTATTGCCGTGGGTGGTGGTCCACTTTGCGCCGCAAGCCAGCATAAAGCTGCACGTAAACCTTCGTGCTCGAAAGTCTCCCTAACCAATGAACCGTAACTTGTCATTATCTTGCGGAGCATCTCTGCCGGGTTAGAAGACCTGCTGCCTAAAATCAAATGCCTGAAAAGATTCATGGGAGTTGGCGGTTTTAAGAAAGCCTCAAAAACGGCCTCGTTTAATCTCTCCCATTCAGCAACAAATTTTCTATAGCGATCTGCATCTTCTGGCGAAATCGTTGCTATCGAATCACAGGTTTTTTCAATATCTTTCCAAAAAAATATAGACCCTTTTCCGTCCGGCATGGGAGCATAGGCAAAGGGATCGCAATCTATGTATTCAAGCCCAAATTTTTCAAGCTCCAACTCAGCAACAACCGGTGTAAGATGAATCATTATGTGAGCCGATGAACCAACATCAATCTTGTATCCCTCAATTATATCTTCTTGCGTGCAAACTGCACCTCCTACAATGTGTCGCCGCTCAAACACCGCAACTTTCAAACCAGCTTTCGCTAGATAACAAGCACAAGTTAAACCATTATGTCCTGCACCAACGACAATAACATCGTAACCAGCCGACATAAGCTCTTATCAGAAACTCAATCTCTCCAAAATCTCATAAATAAAAAGCTCTTAGGCTTTCCAAAAATTTAATTTCATTCTATCTTTTGCACATTCAAAAACAAAGCATCTTACATTCAAAGCATGAGAACCCTAACGCTGATGAAAAAACTTCTCGCTTTAGTCACTTAGTTGATCTTCCGCTTCTTGAAAGATGCATCACAATAATTCAGCCGTTAGTAAAGCAGAAACTTTAAGAAGAAAGACTTGGAGAGGGGCCGATGAAACAGTAAAATAACATTCAAATGTTTGCTAAACGAGATATGAAAAGTTTTATTCTTATTTTGTTACCTCTTTGCATCCTTAAAATCAGCGCGCAAGAAAAGATACCAATCCAAGTAGCCTTGGAGATAGTAAAAGCCGAAGACCAAAGAAAATTTGACCAGAAAATAGAATCACTGCTAAGAAGCCAAAATTCGGAAATCCGAAAAAGAGCTGCTCTCGCAGCAGGAAGAATAGGCGATGAACGTGCAGTAACCGTTCTTTCCGAGATTGCCCTAAATGATAAAAACGAACCTGTCCGCCTAAACGCTATTTTCGCTTTGGGAGAGATAGAATCCATAAAAGGCGCCGAAGCTGTTTTAAAAATTTTAGAAGACGAAAAACAACCTGAAGCTTCACGCGCAGTCGCCATAGAGGCAGCTGGAAAAATCGCCTCGGCAAATCCAAAGTTTGAACTAGCAAAAGCATTAAGTGAAGCTATCGTTGAAACACTAGAATTAGAATCCACAAAAACAACACAAAACCGTGAGCTTATTTTGCTCGGGCTCACCGCAACCTTCAGAGCACCAACAACGAACTCAGAAAAAGCGGTTTCTCTTTTCTTAACTCACACTGATCCACATATTAGAGCATCTGCAGCAAACGCAATTGCCCGACTGAGATCAAGAAATTTTAATGAAGCCCTAAGAATAATGCTTCTAACTGATCCTGACCCGATAGCGCGTGCAAATGCCGCCCGCGCGCTAGGTGTAGCTGAAGACAAAGCTTCCGCAGGCATTTTGCTTGAGGCAGCACTTTCTGATGATGATAAAAGAGTCCAAATCTCCTCTATCCGTGCTCTCGGCTTTATAAAAGAAAAAAGCTCTTCCGAAAAACTAATAGAAAAGGCTGAGAAACTTCTAGAATTAGCAAAAAAATCAGAATTTAAAAATCCACCCGAAAAAAATGAACTCCTCGAAATCACAACTACAATAGGACTCTTACTTGCAAACTCAAATGACGAGAAGGCTGTCAGTTTCATCAAAAATTTCAGAAAAAATACTAGATTAGAACCCGAAATAGAAATTGCTCTTGCTAGAATCGCACCTGAAAACTACATAAAACTTCTAAACCAAGAAATCCGAAATCTCAAGACGTGGCGAGACTACGCCGCTACAGCACAGGCTTTAGAAACATTTGCTGGCTTACCGGAAAACTTGAGAGCACAAGCAATACAACTGCTACAACTCATAATGAAAAAAGCCCCCGTAATGTCGCAGCCATCAATCCTTTCAGCTATGGTTTCTTTGGAAGCCGAAAAAGCTGAAGAAATCGTAAGAAAGGCTCTAGAGTCAGATGACGTATTCGTAAGAGCCAAAGCAGCAGAGCTTATCACAAAATTCGCTCCGAATGAAGCAAACACAAAAACCCTTGCCCTAGCCTTCAGAAAATCTCTTATGAAAGATGTCGAATATGACGACGCTCAACTAGCAATTCTCTCGGCGATTACAAAACTTGACAAAGAAAAAGCGAGATTGCTTCTTAAAGAAGCCTTCAGCTCGCCGAATTATCTCGTCCGAAAACAAGCCTTTATCTTAATGAATGAAATAGATAAACAGCAACAAGAAAAATTCGATCATCTCGTCGGAATCGTAAACCCTTACAAACCTTCGCATAAAACAAAACTTGGACAAACTACTAGCACAACAGCTGATTACTTGCGTGCAATTTCAAGGCGAAACCGTATTAAAGCAAAGGTTATAACCGAAAAAGGTGATTTTACGATTGAGTTAAAACCAGAAGAAGCACCGCTTACAGTTGATAATTTCATAAAGCTTGCTCGTCGAGGCTTCTACAATGGACTGGAAATCCATCGCGTGGTTCCAAACTTCGTGATACAAGACGGTGACCCAAGAGGAGATAGTAACGGTGGACCAGGATGGCAAATAAGATGTGAAATCAATATGCTTAAATACTTACGTGGAGCCGTCGGCATGGCTTTGTCAGGAAAAGATACAGGTGGTTCGCAATGGTTCATTACTCACTCGCCGCAACCACACCTTGACGGCGGATACACCGTCTTTGGTTACGTCAACGAAAAAGATATGAAAGTAGTTGATTCGATAGTTCGTGGTGATAAGATTCTAAAGATAGAAATAATCGAAATCAGCTCTAAAAAAGCAAAATTGAGAAGATGAAAGTCGTAAAAACACAAGAAGAAATTAGAAAAATTGAAATTGAAGAAAGCCTAGACACACTGGCTCACTATTTAGACGGACTTTTCAGAATCCCGGGAACAAAATGGCGTTTCGGACTTGATGCTATCGTCGGACTAATACCAAACTTCGGTGACACTTTAACAACCTTAGTCTCGTTCTATATTCTGATTGCTGGTGTCCGTTATGGAGTTCCTAAAATTACTATTTTAAGAATGGCTATTAACATTGCGATTGACTATCTAGCCGGAATTATCCCGTTTTTTGGAGATATTTTTGATTTCTTCTGGAAAACTAATCAGAGAAATCTCAAGCTGATTCGTGAAAGAGCAACGAAGAAAGACTCCGGCACTTTCGGAGACTACGCTTTTGTCTTTGGCATCGTCGGTGCTTTGATTTTGTTACTTGTGTTTTCAATCTTGGCAAGCATTTATCTTATAACGGCAATTATTGGAAAAATTTGGCAGTTCTTTTATTAGGGAATCCTTACGGCGTTCATCCTGCGAAGAATTATCTTCTGGCGCCTTAAAACACGCTTTGGGTTTTTCTTTGGATTGAAAACATTCAAAGGTGAGGGGATCATAGCAGCTAAATAAGCAGCTTCTGCTGCAGTTAAATCAGAAGCAGATTTCTTGAAATAAGTTCTTGCTGCAGCTTCTGCTCCATAAACACCATCGCCCCATTCGATAACATTTAGATATAGCTCGAGGATCCGTTTTTTAGAAAGTTCTCTTTCGAGAAAGTAAGTTATTACGGCTTCACGCGCTTTTCTCAAAAAGGAACGCTCTTCGGAAAGGTAAAGATTTTTTGCAAGCTGCTGTGTTATGGTTGAAGCTCCCCGCTTAAAAGAAGGCATTGGCGGAATCCAATCGTTCGGATCATAGTCGCCTTCAGCTTTTGCTTCTCGCTCCCCTTCCTTTACAGCTTCATCCCAAGCTTTTTGTATTGCTTCCCAATCAAAACCATTATGCTCGACAAACCTTGCGTCTTCACCAGCAATTACCGCCTTTTGCAGATTCGATGAAATCCGTTCTATTGGCACCCAAATCATAAATTTTCTCGGCTCGCGCCCTTCTGAGCGAGCCTGTTCAAGCCGAGCTTCTATCAATGCGGTCGTAACAGGATTTTCCGTGCGAAGTTTTTTTACATCTGGAAAAGTTAAGTATTCATACAAAAGCCAGAAAGCAAAAGCACCAAGAAAGATTAAGAAAGTTACCTTAACCAAATACCACATTCTTTCAAGCTCCGTCTATCATTCTCGCAACTATCTTTCCCGAGGAAATCACACCTGGCAAACCTGCCCCCGGATGCGTTCCAGCTCCGACGAAATACAGATTTCTAATGTCTTCACTTTTATTGTGAGGTCGAAAATAAGCCGACTGCCACAAAACTGGCTCAACCGAAAAGGCACTGCCAAGATAACTATTTAAAACATCTCGGAAATGCAAAGGATCAATATAATGATCGACAACAATATGCTTTGATAAATCCGGAAGGTATCGCTCTTGAAGATATTTCACTATTTTATCACGATAAACTGGCGCCGTCTTCTTCCAATCTGTTCCGCTCTCTAGGTTCGGAACAGGAGACAAAACGTACCAGCAATCGCAACCTTTCGGCGCAAGCGACTCGTCAGTTGCTGTCGGTCTATGAAGGTAAAGCGAGAAGTCTTCAGCTAACTTCTTATACTTGAAAATGTCATCAAGCAACCCCTTATATCTCGGTCCCATTAAAATTTCATGATGCGCAAACTCCGGATATTTTCTATCCGTGCCAAAGTAATAAACAAATAATGACATTGAGTAAGACATTGATTTCACGCGCCTATCAGTGTATTTTTTGCGGAATTCCGGTCGTATCAAGTTCAGATAAGTCCATGCCACATCAGCATTTGAAATTACAGCATCTGCTTTGACAAATTCTCCATCTTTTAGAATCACACCATCAGCTTCTCCCTTTTTGTTTACAGAGATTTCTTTAACTTCACAATTTAACCTTATTTTACCGCCGATTTCTTCAAAAAGGCGACATAGACCATTAACAAGGGCACCAGTTCCGCCCATAGCAAACCAAACCCCGAATTCCTGTTCTAACTGATGAATCATTGCATAAATAGAAGTTGCGGTAAAAGGATTTCCACCTATAAGAAGCGGATGAAAGCTAAAACAAATCCTTAGGCTTTCATCTTTGAAAAATTGAGAAGCAAATCTGTAAACCGATCGATCTGAACGAAGCTTTATCATCTTCGGAACAACCCGCAACATATCAAACCAAGTTGAAAAAGGCTTATCAATCAGTTCAAACCCGACGCGATAAATCTCATCAAGACTCGATGCAAATTTCTTGTAACCTTCTACATCCTTTGAATTAAACTTCCTTATCTGCTCGATCAAGTTTTCCTTGTCGTCGTTATAATGAAAGATGGTTCCATCTTCGAATCGGATGTTGTAAAAGGGATCAAGCTTTACAAGTCTTACATAATCTTCGGTTTTCTTTTGCGCAAGCTGAAAGAGCTCGTCAATTAGCCATGGAGCAGTTATTATTGTAGGTCCAGCATCGAACTTGAAACCATTAATCTCGTAAACATAGGCTCTTCCGCCAGGCTTATCTCTTTTTTCCAAAATAATTACCTGATGACCCTTTGCTTGAAGCCGAATCGCAGCAGAAAGTCCACCAAAACCACTTCCTATTACTACGATCCTCATATCCGTCTTACAGCTTTATCCTTTCGAGAATTTCTTTTATCTTTTTTCTGGAAGGCTCTGAAATAGGCACTAAAGGCAGTCTCAAGTTTTCCTCACAAAGCCCCATCTGACTCATAACAAACTTACAAGGAGCAGGACTTGGTTCGATGAAATTTGCTTCCATCAAGGGTAAAAGCTTATAGTGAAGCCTTCTAGCAGAACTCCAAGCCCCTCTTAGTGCCTTTTCGACCATTTCTGAAGTTTCTTTTGGAAACTCGTTTGAAACCACCGACACGAGTCCATCGGCTCCAATGCTAATTAGAGGAAGCGTGATAGCATCATCACCAGAAAAAACCTTAAAGCCTCTCGGACGAAAAGCACATATCTGCATTATTTGGGAAAAGTTACCGGAAGCTTCTTTCGTAGCAACAATGTTTTCAAAATCGTTTGCTAACCTTAAAGTAGTCTCAGCCGAAATATTGCAAGAAGTTCTTCCAGGAACATTATAAATCACTATTGGAAAGTCTCTTACAGACCTAGCCACTTCGGCAAAGTGAGCATACAAACCTTCTTGCGAAGGTTTGTTATAGTAAGGGGCAACAATCAAAGCAGCATCCGCTCCTAATTCACGCACTTTCCTCGTAAAATCTATCGTTGCAGCAGTATTATTGCTACCCGTTCCAGCAATTACTTTAGCTTTGTCTTTATGAGCTACTTCTATGCATATTCTTATTACATGTAACCGCTCCGCTTCAGTCATTGTCGCCGACTCACCCGTCGTCCCGCAGGGAACGAGTATCTTAACTCCATTTTCTATCTGCCTCTTAACAAGTAAACGAAAACTATCTTCATCTATCGAACCATCTTTACGAAACGGAGTAATAAGCGCAGTTGCACAACCTTGCATCCATTCAACCTGCATCACCATAAGTTTTATAATACACAACCTTTACTAATATCGGTTATCGAAACCTTGAAAAAGTACTATTTTTTAGATAAAAAACTCTGTGGAGAAAAATGCACATTCGTCCCGTCAATGTCCAATCAGATGTTCAAAAAATCACCGAAATCTACAACTACTACGTTGAAAATAGCCCACAAACCTTTGAAACAGAACCAATAAGCACAAACGAAATGGCTCGGCGAATAGATGAAATAATAAGTGAAAACTACCCCTTCCTCGTAGCGGAAGATAAAGAAGAGATCCTAGCTTATGCTTATTCAAAGAGATTTCTTCTCGATAGAGCTTTCGAATATACGGCCTCCGTAGCAATCTACGTAAAGGCAGATAAAACCCATAAAGGAATAGGAACCGCTCTTTACTTGCAGCTCTTTGATGAACTAGCAAAAACAGACTTTCATACCTTGATTGCTGCAATTTCGTTGCCGAATGAAACGGCGGTTCGCTTTCATGAAAAACTAGGATTCAAAAAAGTAGCTCATTTTTACGAAGTAGGCTATAAACTAGGTAGATGGATTGATGTAGGATATTGGCAAAAGATGAATATAATTAGCGATGAGTAAGAAAACTATTCATTTTGCACATGCAAACGGTTTCCCAGCATTAACATACAAAAGCTTATTACAAGAGCTTTCAGACGAATTTGAAGTAAACTATACGGAATGCCTTGCTCACAACCCCAAGTTTCCAGTAACCGATAACTGGGATTTTCTAAAAGAAGAATTAAGAACCGAGCTTAAACAGCGTTACCTTACACCAATCATAGGACTGGGACACTCTTTAGGCGGGCTTTTACATATCCTTGTCTCAGTGGAAAATCCAGAACTCTACGAACATATAGTTCTACTCGACTCTCCTCTAATAAGTCCAATAAGTAGTCAAATCCTTAAACTTGCCAAAATCACAAAGCTTATAGACAAAACCTCTCTTGTAATCTCAACCAAATCTAGAAAAAACCTTTGGAAAACAAAACAAGAAGCCTTTGAACATTTCAAAAACAAACCAAAATTTCGCTCCTTCGACTATCAAACTTTACAAAACTACGTAGAACATGCCATAGTTGCCAAAAACGGAGGGTTCGAGCTTTTATTCAAACCAACAATAGAAGCAGAAATCTACAAAACTACTCCACATATAATTCCGAAAATTTATCACAAGATAAAAGTTCCACTGTCTTTTATCGGCGGCAAAGACTCTGTAGAAAGTCGCCTCGCTTTTCTATCCTACACCAAACGCCATCCTAAAATGAAAAACTTTATTTTAGTAGAAGGCTCACATCTTTTCCCTCTGGAAAAGCCAAAGGAGACTGCCTCCCTAATAAAGAAGATTCTAAATCACAATTCATTTTGATTGACTATTTAGGTCAAAATGAGAAATTTTTTTAGAAAATCCTCAAAAAACTGTTGACAAGATTTTAACAATGTTGTAGTTTATTTTTGCAATCGTTGAAAAATACGGTTGCGTTTCACGTCGCCTTGAAACATTCTGAGATTGCCAGCAAGTAGGTCGTCAATGCTTAGCTCGTCGGAACAAAAAGCGAAATGGGTGTCTCGGTTCGATGTTAGTGTCCCGCTCGAAAACCCCTTTCTGGAACTTGCTGCAACTTTCAAGGCGGCAACCCATCCCCAGAAAGAACTTGAGGCACTCATTTCGTTTTCTAAAAAAGGAGTAAGAAGTAATGTTATTTGGTAAAAAGAAAAGCGTTGCTGGACTAGATATAGGCTCTAGCTCGATAAAGTTAGTAGAACTCGAAGGCAAGCTTAATAATTTGAATCTTGTAGGGATAGGTTACGAAAACTTACCTGACACGGCAATCGTGGAAGGGCAGATAATGGAGCTTAACACTGTAGCCGAAGCCATTCAAAGCGCTTTTCAGACAAATCAAATAAAAGCTGATCAAGTAATTACTGGCGTAAGTGGATACTCAGTAATAGTAAAAACAATAGTCTTACCACCGATGAGTCAGGAGGAATTAGAAGAATCAATAGTTTGGCATGCCGAAGAACAACTAGGATTTAGATCATCAGAAGTAAATTTTGATTATCATATCACAGAGCAAACACCCGAATATACGAAGGTTCTGATTGCAGCCTGCAGAAAAGAAAGAATCGAAATACTAAAACAGGCTATACAATTTGCTGGGAAACAACCTTCTGCCATAGACGTTGATACATTTGCTTTACAAAACTGCTATGAAGTAAATTATCAGCCATACGAAACAGATGTAGTAGCCCTTCTGAACATAGGAGCTTCAACAACAAATGTAAATATCGTTCGTGGTGTAACCTCTCTTTTTATGAGAGATATTACAATGGGTGGAAATCAATTCACAGATGCTTTGCAGAAAGGCTTGGGCATAAGCTTTCAACAAGCAGAAGCAATAAAAAGAGGAGTCAGAAATCAATCTCAAGGTTTCGATGAGCAAACCATTTTGAATCTGCTTGAACCTACAATGGAATATCTTGCCATGGAAATTCAGAGAACTTTTGACTTTTTCCGCGCTTCGGAAGAAGGATACAATACTAATGTCCAAAAAATTTTGATTTCAGGCGGAGGTTCAAAGCTAGCACGGCTTCCTGAATATCTATCTTCTAAACTAGAACTTCCTGTGGAAGTATTAGATCCTTTTCGCCAAATTAAAGTTAATACGAAAAAGTTTGATCCCGACTACTTAAGCGAAATAATGCCTGAAATGGCTCTAGCCGTCGGATTAGCAATAAGAGGGGTTTAGTGTATGATAAAGATAAATCTTTTAGAATCGGTAACTGAACGTCAAAGCTCACCTGTCATAGCTGTCGAAAAAAAGGTAGCAAGCCCTGCATCGAGACTTATAGTCATGTCAATAGTGGTAGCTGCACTTACAGTTCTCTTTATTGGCTGGGACATAATTTCTACACAAATGGCAAAAGCTGAAGCAGAACGTCAACTTGAAGAGCAACGAAAAATCGCTGCTCAACTCGAAGCAATAATTAAGGAACAAAAAGAATTGGAAGAAAAGATAAAGAATATAGACACCCGCGTTGAAGCAATCAAACGACTCAGATCAACTCAGGCAGGTCCGAGTGCCGTTCTCGAGGCAATAAGAGAAAGATTTGCTATGCTACCACAACTTTACTTGGAAAGCATTGAGCAGAAAGGTGATGTAGTTACCATCAAAGGTTATTCACCAAACGAAAATATGGTAACTCAGTTTGGTAGAAGCCTCGAGTTTTCTTCGGGTCTCTTCACGAATCTGAACATCGAAACCCAAAGAAAAGAAAATCAAGCTGTTCAAACAGCAGCCGAAAACCAAAGTGCAGCGAAAATAGATATAGTCGAATTTACCATTCGCACAAATTACAATCCTTCTAAAAAGCCTTCTGATCAACAAACTCAGCAGGCTAGCGTTTCCCAACCAGGACAGATAGCAAGAAACTGAGGTGAAAACTATGATAGAAAGATTAAAAAGTCTTGAATGGTATTGGCAACTTTTAGTTCTAGTAGTCGTAGGAGCCTTTTTCTGGTTTCTGGCTTACTACTTCATTACTTCGGAAACAAGAGCTGAAATCTCCTCTTTAAACGAACAAATCGAGCAGTTAAAAGCAAAAAACCAAGCAGCACAAATAGCTACGCAAAGAATAAACGAATTCCGCGCCCTCTACGCAAGCAAACAAGCCGAGTATGAAGAGTTAAAGGTGTTATTACCTGAGGAACGCGAAATTACGAACGTCCTCCAAGGCTTACAAGATACGGCTCGCGAAAGCAAACTTATAGTCATGAGATTTAGCCCTAGAGAAGACGTCCAACAAGAAGGCATCATGGCAAAACCCGTCGAAGTCGAAGTCGATAGCAACTTCAATAATCTAAGAGTTTTCTTTGATAGAATGGCAAAACTACCGCGTATTGTTTCAATAACTGACTTCAGCTTGAGACAACTTCAAGAGCAAACACCTGACAGAACCTTACATGCCCAATTCTTATTGACGGCTTACTACGCAGCACCTGAAAATCTATCTCAACAAGCGCCAGGTCAAAATCCGGCCAATCCAAAAGTGCCGGTGCCGCCACCGCCACCAGGACAGGCTCCGCCAGCGGCACCACCTTTAGCAAAATAAAAATGAAGAGGAAAAGAGATTATGGAAAAAAAAGTTTGCATCTTGTTATTCTTGCTACTTTTTGGCTTTTCGATGTCTGAAGCCCAAACACGCGACCCATTCGCAAAACCAGCCTGGGCTAAACCTAAAACTTCATCACCTTCAGGTAGTGGCAGAACAGTAAAATCTGGACCTTCACCCGTCGCACCGCCTTCTATTCAACAAAGAATCGAATATTATAGAAGACTCCGTGAAAACGCTGTTCTAAATAATCAACCAATCCCAAAAGTCACAACAGTTTTAACCTTGGATGAACTTGTCGTAACAGGTATATTCAAAACTCCACGCGGCTATGCTGCTATCGTAGAAGCAACTCCCATCAAGCTGTCTTACACAATCTATCCGGGTGAAAAATTCTTCGACGGCCAGCTTGTCGCAGTCGAAGAAAATAGATTAGTTTTTCGTCGGGTAACAAAGTTTACAAATGGTAAATTTATCTCTTCAGAAGAGACAAAACCACTAAGAAAATATTCTCTTGAACAGGAACTAGCTGGAACCGTTCCGACAGAAACCACTGCAAAAACACAATCTGAAGAGCAAACAGCTGGAGTAAACAAAGAGCCAAAGGACCAAGAAACTAAAACTACACCGGAAAAAATAGTTTCTCCGCTCGAAGAGATGTTAAATAAAAAACCGGAAAATCTAGAAAATACCGATAAAAAAAGTTCTAGCAAAAAAAACAAGAAACCTTAATAGGAGGAGATTATGATTTTTAGAAACGCTAAAGCACTTTGTTTGACTCTAGTTTTTGTGCTTTCAACTACTTTCGTATCGGCACAAAGAGTAGCACCACAGCAAGAAGGAAAGCGCTACGGCGATCCCGGTTTTCGTGGTGAACCAATTAGCCTAAATGTTGTCAATGCTGACATTCGTGACATATTGAACTATATAAGCGAACAATATGGAGTTAACTTCATAATTGACAAATCCGTAAAAAGTGTTCCCGTAACAGTTAATATAACCGATGTTCCTTGGAATATTGCCCTTGACTCAATCCTGCAGTCACAAGACTTAGGAGCACAGGTAAACGGTCCTATAATACGCATAGCCGAACGCAAGACTCTTGCTGATGAAGCTTCCATAGAAGCAAAAATCAGAGAAGGTCAGTTAGAAGCATCACCGCTCTTTACTGAGTTTATTCGACTAAACTACGCTTGTGCTGGCTCTTGTGCCTCTCAAACTAGCTTCAAAGGAGGCGTTATCAGTGGCGGTGGCGGCGGCGGTGAAGATCAAGGTATTCTAGGAATCGTAAAGAAGCGTCTTTCAAAACGTGGCTCTGTAGAAGTTGACTCTAGAAGCAATACTCTCATAGTCACAGATGTAAGAGAAAATATTGATGCTATACGCCAATTGGTAGCACTTCTCGATCAACCCGAGCCACAGGTTGAAATCGAGGTGCGCATAGTAGCAGCTAATAGAAACTTTAGCCGAGATTTAGGCTTTCAGCTTGCTGCTGTAGTCTTAGGTGAACGCGGAAGCGCCGGTTCGCTTTCAACACTTCCCGGCACGGCGGCAACCGGAACTGGCGGAACTGGCGGAACCGGCGGGGGGACTGGAACTGGTGGAACTGGAACCGGCGGGGGGACTGGAACCGGTGGAACTGGAACTGGTGGAATCGGCCAGCAAGGTCCCCAAAGAGCAGGTTTAGATCCCCGTGGAATTCCAACAGGTCTAGGTATACCACCTGACAATACTCTATCTTCGAGCATTCCAAATACAGTTATAGGTCTTACAACAGGTGTCTTTGGCACCGCACAAATAAGTGCTCTACTTACTATGGGTGAAAGAAAAGGACAGGCAAAAACTATTGCTACTCCGCGCGTCACTACTTTAAACAATCAAAAAGCCGAGATTGAAAGCGGAACTCAAATTCCCGTA
Source organism: Pyrinomonadaceae bacterium (assembly GCA_025054715.1). Taxonomy (GTDB): domain Bacteria; phylum Acidobacteriota; class Blastocatellia; order Pyrinomonadales; family Pyrinomonadaceae; genus J014. The sequence continues at coordinate 217,236 of JANWYH010000001.1, read as the reverse complement.
GTAACTGCTCAAACAGGTGCAAACGCAGGCGGAGTCGTCTTCACTACTCAATACGTATCAGTGCCACTTAGACTAGAGGTAACTCCGCAAATAACTGATGTCGGAACAGTTATCCTTGACGTGGTAGCAGAAAATAACACGGTTAGCACAACGATCGCGGTCGGTGGCACTCCCGGCATTAATACACAAAGAATGAAAACTAGAGTCGTCGTTCCAGACGGTGGAACAACTGTAGTCGGTGGAGCATTGCTTGATGCAGAAGGTGAAGATTTATTTAGAACGCCGGGTCTTTCAAAAATACCTATCATAGGAAACCTCTTCAAACGTAAAGCAGTTTCTAGACAAAGCAATGAAATATTATTCTTCATAACTCCTCGCATAGTCCGATCTGACATGAAAGGCAATATACTTCCTTCAAAGGTAAGCGATGGAACAAGAACTACTACAATACTCCAACCTGTTCCTTTAGGAAATCCCGAGTCTAACTCTGCTCCGCAAACCAAACCAACGACTCCAACAACTCAACCACTGACTTTGCCTGTCGTTCCGATGACAACGACTCAACCTACTAATCAACCGGCTATTCAACCTACTACTCAAAAGCCCTGAAACAGATATGTTCAAAGAAATCTTGCAAGAAGCTATGTTAAGAACTGAAGGATGCCTAGGTGCATTGGTAATGGGAATGGACGGCATTCCTGTAGAAGAAGTTTGGAGTCAAGTTGGTAAAGACTTGAACCTTGATATTGCAGTAGCTGAGTTTTCGACCATCATTAAAAATGTATCACGAACAAACAAAGAAATCGGCATTGGCAAATTAGACGAAATGACTCTTTCCACAGAAAGTGGGATTTTTGTCTTTCGAACCGTCGGCTCAAATTATTTTCTTGCTTTGGTGCTCTCTACAGAAGGAAACTTCGGGCGCGCCAGATACGAATTAAGAAGAGCTGAACTATTGCTGGAAAAAGAGCTCGTCTTCTAAAAATCTTTCCCTCCTCAAAAAAAGAAAGCTGGGCTTTTTCAGGTCCAGCTTTCTTTTTAAGCCGCAGCTTCTGTGTCTGAAACAACCTCAAAAACCGGAGTCCTCTTTTCGACCATCTCACTTGTAATAACTAATTCTTTTATCTTCTTTTGTGACGGCAAGTGATACATCGGCTCCAGCAATAACTCTTCTAGAATCATCATTAAACCACGCGCTCCAACTTTTCTTTGATGTGCTTGACGAGCAATCGAGCGAATTGCATCATCGGTAAATTTCAACCTAATGTTGTCAAATTCAAACTTACGCTGGTATTGCTTAATAAGGGCATTCTTTGGCTCTGTCAAAATCCTAACCAATGCATCTTCATCAAGCTCATGAAGAACTCCTATGACAGGAAGACGTCCCACAAATTCTGGTATCAAACCGTATTTGATCAAATCTTCTGGTTCAACATTACGTAAGGCTTCGTTAATTCTCTGCTTTGATAGTTTTATATCGGCTTGAAATCCTAGCGACTTATTTCTAAGTCTTCTTTCAATCACTTTCTCCAAACCTACAAAAGCACCACCGCAAATGAACAAGATGTTTGTCGTATCCACAGGTATAAATTCTTGATGTGGATGCTTCCTACCGCCTTGCGGTGGAACGTTTGCAATCGTCCCTTCGAGAATTTTCAAAAGGGCTTGCTGAACTCCCTCACCAGATACATCTCTTGTAATGGAAGGATTTTCATCTTTACGCGAAATCTTATCAATTTCATCAATAAAAACTATTCCCTGCTGTGCTCTTTCAACATCTCCATCGGCTGCCTGAAGAAGTTTCAAGATAATGTTCTCAACATCTTCACCTACGTAGCCGGCTTCAGTTAAAGTGGTTGCGTCAACTATACAAAATGGAACATTCAAAAAGCGCGCCAAAGTTTGAGCCAAGAGAGTCTTTCCGGTGCCGGTTGGACCTATGAGGAGTATATTTGATTTCTGAATTTCAACATCTGTGCTACTTTGCCGCTTTGAAAGCTCAATTCGCTTATAATGCTGATATACTGCCACCGCCAAACGCTTTTTAGTTTCTTCCTGTCCTATTACATATTCATCTAGGAAAGACTTTATTTCTACAGGCTTTGGAATTACAGCTCTACTCGCAACGGTTTCGCTTCTTTTATCAGCATTTATTATTTCATTGCAAATGTCTATGCACTCATTGCAGATGTAAACCCTCGGTCCTGCTATAAGCTTTCTGACCTCGTTTTGAGACTTCCCACAAAAAGAACAATATACAGCTTCTTCGTTTTTACTAAAAGGCATAACTTACTCGCGACGCTCTATTACTTCATCAATAAGACCATATTCTTTTGCCTGTTGTGGCGTGAAAATCAAATCCCGTTCGACATCTCTCTCAATTCGTTCGTAATCCTGACCTGTATGCTTTGCCAAAATTCTAGAAGTCATTTCACGCATTCTAAGGATTTCCTCTGCCATTATACGAATATCGGTTGCTTGACCTTGAGCACCACCAGAAGGCTGATGAATTAAAATCCTTGAATGCGGTAATGCAAAACGCTTCCCCTTAGTCCCAGCCGCTAAAAGCAACGCTCCCATCGAAGCACATTGACCGATGCAGATCGTAGCAACGTCATTTTTTATCAACTGCATCGTGTCGTAAATTGCCATACCGGCTGTGATTGAGCCGCCGGGACTGTTAATGTAAAGATTTATGTCTTTTTCAGGATCTTCTGCTTCCAGAAAAAGCATCTGCGCAACAACCAGATTAGCTACCGTATCATCAATTGGCGTGCCGATGAAAATAATACTATCTTTAAGAAGACGAGAATAAATATCGAAAGCTCTTTCGCCACGCGAAGTTTGCTCAATTACCATTGGGACTAACATATTCGAATATAATCACCTTAAAAGTTTTTAGTTATAAAGCTCTCCAGTTAGGATTTTACAATTCGTTTCCTAAAAATCAAAGTTTTTAATCCTTCTGATCAGCATTCTGCTCTGATGTCATCTCTTTATCTTGTTTTTCTTCGATCCATTCACCTTCTGTTATCTTTGCCTCATCAATCAGCATGGAGATAACTTTTTTTCTCATTAAGAAGTCTCTCACCCGCTCTTTGTAATTTCTTCCAGACTCTCTCTCCAGAAAACCTTTTATTGCTTCAACTGGCAGATTCATCTCGCCGGCAACCCTCTTTATTTCATCTTCGATCTCTTCCTCATTGACTTCTATTTTTCTTTCTTCCGCGAATTTACTGAAAAGTAAAGCCTCTTTTAACTCATCTTCTGCAAGCTTAGCCGACATATTAAAGGCTCTTCTGTAAAATTCCTCCTCTGATTGTTTCGTATAAGCTAAAAGCTTCTCAAAGTCCTTTTGATTCATTGAAAAGATTTCTTTCGATCTTGCTAAGACCAAGGACGGTGGTAATTCTATTTTGTATTTCTCAAAAAGCTTTTCTAGAAGTTCTCTTTCAAGTCTTACTTGAGCCTCTTTTTGAAATTCCTTCTCCAGTTCCTCTCTTACTGCCTCTTTCATAGCGTTAAGAGACTCGTAACCTTCTTCTTTAGCAAAATCGTCATTAAGTTCAGCTTTCTCAACCTGTCCTACCGACAACACTTTTGCTCTGTATTTTACTTTTCTACCCGCAAGCTGTGGAGATGCAAAATCTTCAGGATATTCTATGACAAACTCCCTTACCTCATCTTGCACGACACCTTCCAGATTTTCACTAAAGTTTTTATCTATACTTTCGTCGCCTAACAAAATTTCCACTTCCTTTAGTTCGATTTTTTCCTCCGAAGGCTTATCGATAAAAGTCCCTTCCAGATCAACAAAAATAGTATCTCCTTTCTGGGCTTTCCTACCTTCGATAGGAACAAAGACAGCGTTATCCTCTAACCGCCTGCCTAAAATGGCGTCTATGTCTTCTTCTTTTACGGGTCTAACTCTGCGAATAAGCTCTATGTCACTTGTATCAACTAAAGGCACCTCAGGCATAACCTCGAGGATGACTCTAAAAGTAGCAGGCTCGCTACCGTCCAGCTTTAGCTTATCCTTGTCTTGCAGATACACCTTAGGCTGCACAACAGGAAACAAAGAACGCTCTTCCAAAGCTTGAACAACTTTCTTTGAAACCAACTCGTCTATGACTCTTTCCCGAATTTCGTCTCTATAGTGAATGCGCACCATCTCGATAGGAGCAAGTCCTTTGCGAAAACCCGGAACAGAAACGTGTTTAGAAAAGTATTGTGAGACCTTTTTATAAGCTTCTTTTACTTCTTCAGCTTCTACTTCAACGCTCACCTCTTTTACTGACTGAGAAATATCCTTTACCTCTACCTTCATTAACAAATCTCCTAATTTCAAAAACCCGTCTCCGGTAAGGAAGACGGGCTTTGCGGAATTGGTGCTGAGGGCGAGACTCGAACTCGCACGCCTTTCGGCACCAGATCCTAAGTCTGGCGCGGCTACCAATTACGCCACCTCAGCAATCCTCTTTCTTCAATCCTTTAGGTTTCAAAGCTCTAGATCTTGCCAAGAGCTTATTATACAAATATTTGAGTAATACGACAAGCTTAGACCTTGTTTTCTCCGTGATGCTTTATAAATACAGCTTCCTTCATATAGACAGTAAGCTCGCAAATATCTTTAATGTAATCGCCAATTCTTTCTAAGTGTTTTGCAACAAAGAGAAGTTGAGCCGCCGTAGTTGTGATTTGTGGATTTTCAATTATTTGCTTCAAAAGCCCATCAAATGTTATTTTGTAGTCAAGGTCTATTTCTTTATCTTTTTTGATTATTTCACGAGCTAGCTCTGCATCTTCAGAAGTCAAAGCCTGCAGAGCGTTTTTTAACATCTCGCCTGCTTTTTGAGCTGCCGAAGGTATATTTAGATAATCTTTCATAACGGGAGCTTTGCTTATTCTTACGGTTGCTTCTGCTATGCTAGTCGAGTGATCGGCGATTCTTTCTAGAATTGGCGTAATTTTCGCTGCTGCAATAACAAATCTTAAGTCATGAGCCGCAGGTTGATACAACGCCAGCGTTTCTATGCAAAAGCGATCTATATCAATCTCAGCATCATCAATTAACTTGTCCGTTTCTATTACTTTTCTTGCAAGCTCAACATCTCTTTGCACTAGAGATTTGATTGCAAGCTGAAGAACATTCTCGACCGCAGCTCCCATGTTCAGAAGTTTCTCTTTTAGTTCTTCTAAGTGTTTGTCTATGATTCTTTGGTGTTGCATCTTCTAACCAAAATTCCCCGTTATATAATCTTCTGTTAATTTCTCAGAAGGATTTTGAAAGATCTTTGCTGTTCTATCAAATTCAATCAATTCGCCAAGATACATAAAAGCTGTATAATCGGATATTCTAGCCGCTTGTTGCATGTTATGAGTTACAATGATAACCGTAATCTTTTCTTTGAGACTAACTATCAACTCTTCGATTTTTGCCGTAGCCGTCGGATCAAGGGCTGAAGTAGGCTCGTCAAAAAGTAAAATCTCCGGTCTTGTTGCGAGAACCCTTGCAATACAAAGACGCTGCTGCTGTCCGCCGGAAAGATCATAAGCCGATCTGTGGAGCCTGTCTTTCACTTCCTCCCAAAGAAAAGCCATTTTTAAAGCCTTTTCTACCTTTCCTTCAATAACACTTTTACTCTTCTCACCCTGAAGACGTAGTCCGAAAGCAACATTCTCAAATATAGATTTTGGGAAAACAGTTGGCTTTTGAAAAACCATTCCCACACGCATTCTCATCTCAAGCGGATCAACTTTTGGCGAAATTATGTTTATAAGGCTCGGATAAAGAATAATCTCGCCTTCGTAGCGAATATCAGGATAGAGATCATGAATTCGATTTAAGCATCTTAAAAGAGTTGACTTTCCACAACCCGACGGTCCAATAATTGCAGTTACCTTATTCTCTGCAAAACGAAGATTTATATTTTTCAGAGCTTGCTTACTACCATAATAAAAGTTAAGCCTTCTGACTTCCGCCTTTATCTTCTCTGTAGCTAATGTTTCCCTTTCAGAAAAAGAATCCATAAAAAGCCTACCAAGTTATCTTCTTCCTCATTCTGTAACGAATAAATATAGCTGCAGCATTAAGCGAGAGAGTTGCCGTAATTAAAGCAAGGCCTGCACCTGCTGCATTAACTGCAAAGTCTCTATCCGGTCTCGAAACCCAGTTAAACATCTGTATGGGCAGAACAGAAAAAGGCGACCATATCCAATCAAAAGAAATATAAGGGGGTTCAGATTGAATTGGCGATGGCGGCAAGAACGCAATAAAGGTAAGTGCACCTATGGTAACTAAAGGCGCCGTTTCACCTATGGCTCTAGAAAGAGCTATTATAACTCCAGTTAAAATTCCCCCAGTAGCATAAGGCAATAGATGATGCCTTACAACCTGCCAATTCGTTGAACCTAAAGCAAGTGCGGCCTCTCGAATGCCTTGCGGAATAGTTCTCAAAGCCTCCCTGGTAGAAACTATAACTATCGGCAAAATCAAAAAAGCAAGTGTTATCCCGCCAGTTAGAATACTCTGTCCCAACTGCAATTGATAAACCAGCAATCCTAAAGCCATTAAACCATAAACAATAGAAGGCACTCCTGCAAGATTAGCTATATTTATTTCTATAAGACTAGTAAGCCAATTCCTACGAGCATACTCTTCGAGATACACCCCAGCCGCAACTCCGAGAGGCACTGCCGTAACAGCAGTTACCAACATTACTAAAAGAGTCCCCACCCATGCCGACAAAATTCCAGCCTTATCAGCAAAACGAGAAGGATAAGAAGTAAAAAATTGCCAGTTTAGCTTCTGAAAACCATCCATTACGAGGTCAACAATCAAAGCTCCTAAAGTAACTATCCCAACTAGAGTACAGAAAATTCCTATAACGTTAAAAATAAAATCCTCTCGTTTGCGTTTTCTTATGATTTCCGAATATTCCATAAGCTTCAATAAGCTTCTCTGTATTTTCTCTTTAGGTAAAATCCTATCACGTTGAAAACTAAAGTCATTAAAAATAAGGTCAAACCAGCAGCAAAAATAGATTGGTAACCAATGCTACCATGTGGCAAATCTCCTAAACTTACCTGAACTATAAACGCAGTTATTGTAGCTGCCGGCTCGCGTGGATCAAGCGTTAAATTAGGCTGCATTCCAGCCGCAATCGCCACAATCATCGTTTCACCCAAAGCACGAGAAATCGCCAAGATATACGAAGCCACAATTCCAGAAAAAGCAGCTGGATATACTACCTTCAAAGCAGTTATTATCCGATTTGCCCCCAGAGCATAGGAGCTTTCCCTAAGCGACATTGGAACAGCCCTCATTGCATCTTCACTCAGGGAACTAACGTAAGGAATTATCATTATTCCCATCACTATACCCGCGCTCAGCATGTTAAAGGTCGGAAGATCAGGCACTATCTTCTGCAACAAAGGCGAAACAAAAAGCAAAGCAAAATACCCATAAACAACTGTCGGAACGGCACTTAATAGCTCCAATACGGGCTTTAAGACCTCCCTAACTACTCTCGGCGAAAATTCACTGAGATAAATAGCAACAACCGAACCTATTGGTAAAGCAACTATCAAAGCTACCGCAGTCGTCACTAGCGTTCCAGTAACTAAAGGCAATATCCCAAACCTCGGTGGACTAAAAAGCGGAGTCCATAACGTATCGGTCAAAAACTCAATCAAAGAAACATGGCTAAAAAAGGCTAAGGACTCATAAACTAAAATTCCAAAAATCCCCAATGTTATCGTAATTGAAAACAAAGCTGCAAGAAAGAGTAGGGATTCTATAACTTTCTCTTTCAAACGTATAAATTTTTCGTACGAAGTTAAATCATCAGCATTTGTTTTGCTCGCTTCTAATGCAGGATTCATATTTCTAGCAATTAGCCCTCCAAACACTACGACTTCGGAGGACGATTCAAAATTTCTTCTATTCCTAATCCAACCTCAGGTATCCCACCAAAACCTGTTCCTGTTTGCATTCGAGCTACACGCTGAAGCCCCATTTCATAAGCCTTTTCAGGTAAGGGCAAATATTTCACTTCTTTTGCTAAAGTAGCTGCCATTTTTAGATAGAACTCAACAAATTCTCTAACTTCCGGCTTTTCCTCCAAAGACTTTTTGCTCACATAGATAAAAAGTGGTCTTGAAAGTGGATTATAAATACCAGCAAGAACGTTCTCTAAAGAAGGAACAACTGGTTCTTTAACCTTGTTCTTATCCCATTTTATCGGAACGGCTTTCATTCTATCACTGTGCGGGGCATAGTAAGCAAAAGGAATGTACCCTAAAGAGTACTTGTTGCCTTCTATACCTTGGACTAAAACGTTATCATCTTCGCTTGCAGTATAATCGCCTCGGCTAGCCTTAGGCTTGCCGACTATGGCATCGGTAAAATAATCAAAAGTTCCCGAATCTGCTCCTGCTCCAAACAATACTATTTTTTCATCAGGAAATCCAGGCCTAATTTGACTCCATTTGGTTATCTTCTCTTGAGCTTCGGGCTCCCAAACTTTTTTCAGTTCCTCAACCGTCAAGTAATCAACCCAATTGTTTTCTTTGTTAACTACAACCGTTAAAGCATCGAAAGCAACTGGAAGCTCAATGTACTCTATTCCATTAGCCCTTGCTTGCTCCATTTCTTCTTTCAAAATCGGACGAGAAGCGTTCGCTATGTCAATTTCACCTCGTATGAACTTCTTGAAACCACCACCAGTGCCTGAAATTCCAACAGTAACTCTTATTTTACCTTGCTTTTGTTTTTGAAACTCCTCAGCAACCGCTTCAGTAACAGGAAATAAAGTGCTAGAACCATCTATTTTGATAAGTTTTTCAGATTCCTGCCTTTTCGCACAACTCATTAAAAGAAATAACAAAACAAGAATAGATAGCAGCTTTCTCATCTCAAACCTCTTCTGAAAAAATGTTTTTGAAAACATATCATAAACAAATTTGCATAAAGTTATCAAAACTAAAAAGCCTCTGTTAACACAGATTTAACAAACAGAGAAAGCTTCTTCCAAATCAGCAATTATATCGTTAACGTCCTCTATTCCAACAGACAACCTTATAAGCCCGTCAGTAACTCCTGCTTTGCTCCTTTCCTCTTCAGACAAAGAACCATGAGTCATAGATGCCGAATGCTGGATTAGAGTCTCAACACCACCTAAAGAAGTCCCCAAAATGCAGAGCTTTAGACTGTTTACTAACTTTTTCCCTGCTTCAAAACTTCCAACATCAAAAGAAACCATGCCTCCAAAACCCTGCATCTGCTTTTTTGCAATATTATGGCCTTCATGAGAAGTCAATCCTGGATAATAAACCTTTCTTACTTTCTTATGCCTTGATAACATATTCGCTATAACAGATGCGTTGTAATTATGCCTCTCCATTCTCAAAGCTAAAGTCTTTATACCCCTTAAAACCAGCCAAGCTACTTGAGGAGCAATGCTTCCACCGTATAATCTCAAAGCCTTGCGGCGTATGTCTTCAATAAATTCCTTCTTCCCAACGATCAAACCAGCTGAAAGATCACTGTGACCACCTAAATATTTAGTTGCGCTGTGAACAACAAGATCAACACCAAAGTTTAACGGTTTTTGATTAAATGAAGTAGCAAAGGTATTGTCCGCTACTGTTATAATCCCTTTCGAATTTGCTATCTCTGCAACGGCCGACAAATCAGTTATTCTAAGCAAGGGATTTGATGGCGTTTCTATCCAAAAAAGTTTTGTATCTTTACAAACAGCAGAAGAATAACTTTCTACATCAACAGAGTCTATAAATTTTACCTTTATTCCAAACCTATTCAGCTCTTTAAAAAGAAGGGTTGTTGTGGAATACATAGAAAACGGCGCAACTATACAATCGCCAGCTTTCAGAAAAGTTAACACACAGGCCGAAATAGCTGCCATCCCAGAAGCAAGGGCTACAGCATCTTCACCTTCTTCCAGTTCGGCTACTGCTTTCTCTAAAGCTTTTTGTGTGGGATTACCAAGACGACCATAAAAGTATCCTTCCTCTTTGTAACTGTGAATAGCCGCCGCCTGTTCAACATCAGTAAAGGCAAAAACTGAAGAATTGTAGATAGGAATGTTTAAGGCCCCATAATGATTTTCTAAATCTCTTCCCACGTGAACAGCTTTTGTATAAAAAGACTTTTCCTTTTTCATCTTACAGAAGGTAAATACTACTCAAATACTGAATTGAAAGCAATTTTTATAAACATATACTTTATATTGCATTCGTTGAAAAACTGAATTAAAATCCTAAGTAAAAAAGAATTTAAAGAAATGACAAAACAAGAATGGCTTTTTTTCATTGCTTTTACTGACGAAACTAGACTTAGGATTCTAAATCTTCTTAGTTACGGAGAAGCTTGCATAAATCTTATTTGTGAGACTTTAAAGCAGCCTCAACCTAAAATCTCGCGCCATATTTCCGTATTGAAAGAGGCAAAATTGGTCAGGGGGCGCCGCGACGGAAAATGGATACACTACAGGCTAGTTAAGCCTGAAAATCCTTATTTCGCAGAAATACTGAAAAACATTCTTAGCTGGTTATCACAACAAGATGAACTGAAACACGACATTAAGGAATTTTTCAAGATAATTACATCACCTGAGAAAAAACTACCAAAATCAAACATATTTGTTAAAACAGATACGAGAATTAAAGAGTGCAAGAAAGAGTTGGAAATCTTTCTATTGTGATTTTTCCTCTAAGATAAAGCTGAAAGAGTGAAAGAGTAGAATATCTCAGCTAAGGCGTTTCCTCTATTTTCATAAGAGTTATTTGTTTGGCTATTTATGCTAAAATTTTGCTATGGTAAACAGAAAAATATCTGCTTCTGGCTACGACATTACTCCAATAGACGAAGAAAAAAGAATGGAGTTAGCCAGAAAACTTGACCCGGAAGCATATAGAGTTTTGATAAATCATGGCACTGAACCGCCATTTTGTGGAAGCTTGACTTACAATAAAGAAGAAGGCATTTACGCCTGTAAGCTTTGTAGATTACCGCTGTTTTCCTCAGATTCAAAGTTCGATTCAGGTACTGGTTGGGCTTCATTCTTTGCGCCTTTTGATGAAGAACACCTGAAATACTATCGAGACTTCTCTTTTGGAATGGTAAGAATCGAAATAAGATGCGCTAGATGTGATGGGCATCAAGGACATGTATTTCCAGACGGGCCACCGCCTACAGGGCTGAGATACTGCGTAAATTCAGCATCTTTAGAATTTTTCCCAAAAGGTTCGACGATTCCGCAAGAATAAATCAACTGTTTAGGTTTTCTATTTTCTTCTAACTCCTTATCATAAATTAATTGTATGCACTATCACTTAATCGGAATCTGCGGAACAGCAATGGCGAGCCTTGCAGGAATGTTGAAGGCTCGCGGTCACAAAGTAACAGGTTCAGACCAAAACGTTTACCCGCCTATGTCAACTCAGCTTGAAAAGCTAGGCATTCAAATTCTACACGGCTACAAGCCTGAAAATTTAAGCGTAGGCGCAGATTGCATAATCGTTGGAAATGCCATCTCACGAGGCAATCCAGAATTAGAAGAAGTTCTCAACCGAAAACTCATTTATCGTTCTCAAGCTGAAGTAGTAAAGGAAGAGTTCATCAGAGGCAAAAAGAGTCTCGTTGTTGCAGGAACTCACGGAAAAACCACAACTACAAGCCTCGCCGCATGGGTTTGCGAAGTAGGTGGCTTAAACCCATCTTTTCTTGTTGGCGGCATAGCACAAAATTTTGACTCTAGTTTCCGCGTAACTGAAAGCCCTTATTTCATAATCGAAGGCGATGAATACGACACAGCTTATTTTGATAAAAAGCCGAAGTTTATGCATTATTTACCAGAGGTTGCAATTATAAACAACATAGAGTTCGATCACGCCGATATTTACCGCGATCTTGAGGAGATTAAATATCAATTCTCACGCTTGATGAATTTAGTGCCAGGAAATGGCAGGCTTATCTGTGGAATTGACTCAGAAGCTGTCAGGGATGTGCTTCAAAGCATGAAAGGAAAACTCTTTACAAAAGTGGAAACTTTTGCACTAAATGAAGCTGCTGATTGGCAGGCTCGAAACATAAAATTTTCAGAAGGTAAAACCTTTTTCGAGGTCTTCAATAATGGCAAGCTCTTCGGAGAGTTTCAAACTTCATTGATCGGAGAATTCAATGTAAGAAACTGTCTAGCCGTAATTGCAGTAGCTAATTTTTGGGGTATCAGTAAAGAAAAAATCCAAGAAGCCTTTGACACTTTTAAGTCTGTAAAAAGAAGAATGGAGATTAGAGGTGTAGAAAAGGGAGTAACGGTTATAGATGATTTCGCCCATCATCCGACTGCAGTTGAGGAAACGCTCAAGGCTTTGAGAATAAAATTTCCCGAAAATAGGATTATTGCCATTTTTGAACCTAGAACCTGGTCTTCGAGACTGGCAGTCTTTCAAGAACCATATTCAAAAGCATTCAAACTTGCAGATTACGTTATCATAGCGGGTGTTTACAATGCTTCTAAAGCAAGCGAAATTGGGAAAACCTTAGACGTTCACAAACTAGTAGAGACTCTAAAACAACAAGGTAAACTCGCATCTTTCTATCCAGATGCCGATACGATAGTCAGAGAGATCGTCCCAGAGCTTCAAAGTGGCGATGTCGTGGCTATAATGTCAAACGGTGGATTCGGAGGTATTCATGAAAAACTTTTAAATGCTTTGAAGGAAAATATATGTGCGGAATCGCAGGATTCATCTCGAACAAAAACTTAAGTCCTGAAGAAAGACAAGAAAAAATAAAAGCAATGTGCTCGGCTATTCGGCATCGAGGACCTGATGAACAGGGTATTCTCATAAAGGACAAGGTAACACTCGGAATGCAAAGACTTGCCATTATTGACTTAAAAAGCGGAAGCCAGCCTATCTGGAATGAAGATGAAAGCATGGCGATTATTTTTAATGGGGAGATCTATAATTATCGAGAGTTAAAATCCGAGCTTGAAAAATTTGGACATAAATTTCGAACAAACTCAGACACGGAAACCATCCTTCATGCATACGAGCAGTTTGGAGTCAGATGCGTTGAAAAGCTCCGAGGAATGTTTGCCTTTGCAATCTATGATTTTAAGTCTCATACGCTCTTTATTGCCCGTGACAGAGTAGGCAAAAAACCTTTGTTTTATGCCGTTACCAAAGAAGGAGATTTTGTCTTCGGTTCCGAATTAAAAGCCTTAATTGAGCACGGCGGATTGAGCCGTCAAATAGATTTGGCAGCTCTTGACGCTTTTATAACTTTCGGTTATGTTCCTGAGGAATTTTGCATCTTCAAAGACGCAAAAAAGTTGCAACCTGGTCATTTTTTGATTTATAAAGACGGCAAGATTCACACTGAAAAATATTGGGATTTCAGATACCAAACCATTACTACTCCTAAAACAGAAGAAGAATACATCGAAATTCTGCGCTGGAAGATACAAGAAGCTGTCAAAATCAGGCTGATCTCGGAAGTGCCTTTAGGAGCTTTCTTAAGCGGCGGGATTGATTCTTCAACTGTGGTCGCCATGATGAGTAAACTCTTAGACAAACCCGTTAAAACTTTTTCCATAGGATTTAATGAAGATAGTTTCAACGAATTGAAATTTGCAAGAATCGCAGCAAAGTATTTTCAAACCGAACATCACGAGTTTATCGTGACACCTGATCTTGTGAAGGTAGTTGATGAGCTGGTCTGGCACTTTGACGAACCTTTCGCTGACTCATCGGCTTTACCGACTTATATGGTTTCGAAAATGGCAAGGGAATATGTAACTGTTACTCTGTCAGGCGACGGTGGTGACGAGCTTTTTGCAGGATATACGCGTTACGTCAACGCAAAAAACAAGCCATCTCTTCCCTGTATTCTCAAAAAAGGACTCAATAGGTTAAGTCAAGCAATCCCGCATTCAGTAAAGGGAAAGTATTATTTACACAACATTTCTCTAGATTTCATACCGAGTTATATTGACAGCATTTCCTACTTTAATCGAATTAAAAAACTTCTGTTGTATTCAGGTGACTTCATAAAAACCTTAAACAGCAGTTTCTGTAAAGGTGAAGAAAGCTACGTTCAAATAGCCAAGAAAGTAAAAACCAAAGACAAGCTTGACAATCTGCTATATCTTGACAGCAAAACTTATCTACCTTCGGATATTCTTGTAAAGGTTGATCGAATGAGCATGGCTGTATCTTTGGAGGCAAGAGCGCCTTTCCTTGATCAAGAGCTTATAGAGTTTGTCCAAACGATACCATCCAACTTGAAACTAAATGGCTCACAAACAAAATATATTCTCAAAAAAGCTATGGAAGGAATCGTGCCCAGCGAGATTTTATATCGTCCAAAACAAGGTTTTGGGGTTCCAATAGAAGAGTGGATAAACTCCGAACTTAAAACCGAGATTAGACAAATCCTAAGTGAAAGGAAAACAATAGAAAGAGGTTATTTCAACTCATCTTACATCAAAACTCTCTTGAAAGAACACGAATTAGGCCGCCGTAATCAATCTCATGCTCTATGGATTTTATGGATGTTAGAGCTTTGGCATAGAAAATTTGTTGATCTCAATCAATAAGTAGCCAACCCGCAATTTACGTTTAAGTTTTGCCCGGTTATTGCAAGACCAGCATCAGAACACAAAAATAAAACTGTTTCAGCTATCTCATCAAGAGTCTCAAATCTTTTCATCAAGGTTCTTGCCTTGGTAGCAAAAACAGATTCTTCCGGCGTGACGTTGAAAGCTTTGGAAAGCCTTTCATTAAACGCCCTTCCTAATTCGGTGTCGGGTTGAAAACCAGGAATTATCGTATTAACCGTTATATTGAACCTTCCAAGCTCAGCAGCCAAAGTTCTGGTCAATGCCAGCACACCCGCCTTTGCACTAGCGTCGGCAGCAGCAAAAGGCAATGGATTTTTTGCTGAAAGCCCGCCTATATTGATAATCCTGCCTCCTCCAGCCTCTTTAAGATGAGGAATCACAGCTTTACAAATAATAAAAACTGAACGCAGATTAACTCTTATTACTTCGTCCCAAACTTCAACGGGCATTTCCTCAACAGAGTAGCCTACACCGACGGTTGCAGCATTATTTACTAAAACGTCAATTCTACCGAACTTTTCCTTGGTTTTATCTACCAATTCCTTTACTTGCTCTTCTTTAGAAACATCAGCTCTAACAGCCAGCATTTCATCGCTTAGCGTTTTTAACTCTTTCTGGGCTTTCTCAAGTTTCTCGACGCTTCTACCGTTTATAACACAAGCATAGCCATTTTGAAGCATTTTTTTTGCTATAGCAAAGCCAATACCCGACGAACTTCCCGTTATAATTGCTACTTTCATTTTTCCGCTACGAACTCGCTTGGAACCTCAGCAAAAACTCCATCAGTTTTGCCACTTTCCTGCTGTATGTCTTTTTGAGTTATATTTTCTTGAAAGGCTGCTTTGATAACATCATCAATTCTTTCCACAAATACAAATTCAAGCCCTCTTCTTACGTCCTCAGGAATGTTTTCTAGTTCGGATTCATTTTTCTTCGGCAGTATAACTCTTTTAATCCCCGCTCTATGAGCTGCAAGCACCTTTTCCTTAACACCGCCGATAGGAAGGACTTGCCCTGATAGTGTTATTTCACCTGTCATTGCCGTATCACTCCTTACCTTTTTACCTGTATAGATGGAAGCTAAAGCAGTTGCCATAGTTACGCCGGCGCTTGGACCATCTTTTGGGATTGCTCCGGCAGGGACGTGAAGATGCACACCATTGGTTTTTATTAGTTCAGGATCAATGCCAAAGTCCTTCGCATGTGACCAAAGATAGCTTCTTGCAGCTTGTGCAGATTCTTTCATCACTTCTCCTAAATGCCCCGTAAGCATCAATCCATTCCCTCCTGGAAGAAGAGCCGCCTCTACAAACAAGATTTCTCCACCCGCTTCTGTCCATGCCATTCCTGTCGCAACTCCAACAGGCAATTCTTTTCTAGCCTCTTCAGAATAAAAAACGGGAGAACCTAAAAGTTCCTTAGCTTTTTGAATATCAATTATTTGCTTTTCTGATACCTCGCCGCGTGCAACTCTAAATGCAATTTTTCTAACCAGCTTTGCGATGGTTCTCTCAAGCTGTCTAACGCCCGCTTCTCTAGTATAAGAAGAGATCACAAATCTTATGGCATCTTCGGTTATTTCAATTTGCTCTACGGACAGACCATTTTCTTTAATCTGTCTCGGGATAAGATACTTTTTCGCTATATTCAACTTTTCAGCTTCCGAATAACCGCTAAGCTGTATTATTTCCATTCTATCACGCAGTGGCATTGGTATAGGTGATAATTGATTTGCCGTTGCAATGAAAAACACTTTTGACAGGTCGAAAGGTAGATTTATGTAGTTATCTCTAAATGAATGGTTTTGAGCCGGATCTAAAATCTCAAGTAATGCCGAGGCTGGATCACCTCTAAAATCCATACCTAGCTTGTCAATTTCATCAAGTATTAAAACAGGATTTTTTACGCCGCATTTTCGTAAAGCCTGAATTATTCTACCCGGCATAGAACCCACATAGGTTCTTCTGTGTCCACGAAGCTCAGCCTCATCTCGCATTCCACCTAAAGAAATGCGTTCGAATTTTCTTCCTAACGCTCTAGCTATAGACATTCCGAGAGAAGTTTTTCCCACGCCAGGAGGTCCAACGAAACAAAGTATAGGACTCTTTGAATCAGGTCTTAACTTTACTACAGCCAAAAATTCTAAAATTCTCTCTTTTACGTCCTCCAAACCATAGTGATCTTCGTCGAGAATTCTCCTTGTCTCTTCAAGATCAAGCTTATCTTCAGTTAATTTATTCCAAGGAAGTTCGAGTATATACTCTAGATAAGTTCTGATGACGTGATAATCAGGAGAAATGTTAGGAAGTTTCTCCATTCTTTTCAGTTCACGTTCTGCCTCTAGTCTTACTTCTTCGGGAAGATCAGCTGTTTCAAGTTTTTTACGCAGCTCTCCTACTTCAGCTTTTTCAATGCTTTCCTCGTCCTCGCCTAGCTCTTTCTTTATCTGTTTTAGCTGTTGGCGTAGGAAATACTCACGCTGCGATTTTTCTATTTCACTTTGTGTGTCGGAAGCAATTTTCATTCTAATTTGGAGTATCTCAATTTCCCTAGCAATGGCAGCGTGAACGATCATCAGCAGATCGTCTAAAGTCTCGGCCTCTAGCATTTTTTGCTCTTGTTCTTTTCCGAAATCGAGAACACTACCAAGAAAATACGATAATCTCAGCGGATCAGCCGTGCTTAGTATGTTCATGCGTAGCTCTGGCGGCATGTTAGGTATGAGGTCAAAAGCTTGCCGAATAAGATCATTAATATTTCTCTTTAATGCTTCCACTTGTTCGGGCTCTCGGACATGTGGCAAAGGCAGAACCTCTACTGTAGCCTTCAGAAATGGCTCTTCCTGTACCCATTCAATTATCCGAACCCTTTCTATTCCCTGAACAATAAGCTGTATGTTATCTTCACTACGCAAAAATTTCTTTATGTTAATTAAGATTCCAACTTGATAGACATCGCTAGTAGAAGCATCGCTTTCACCATCATCTTCTTCGCTTTTTACCGTTACACCGACGAGTAGCTTTTCTTCAGTGCCAATAGCTTCCTCAACCGCAGCTTTTGACTTTTTTCGCCCTACCACAAGAGGAACTATAGCTTCTGGGAAAATTACTGTTTTGCGAAGCGGAAGAACTGGTAACTCTAAGCGCTTCCCTGCAGAAATCGCTTCTTTTTGCTGATTTTTACTCTTTTCACTCTCATCATCAGAATTAAGTAAGCGTCTTATCTCAGCCACAAAGTCTTCATGCTCTTCTTCGGGATCGTCCTCATAATTCGAATCTGCATTCTCCTCTCTAGACTCTTCTTTGCAAACAAAATTTGCTTCTTTTCCTTGAGCAAATAGCTCAAAATCTGTCTGCTTGTTCATCTTTCTTGCTCCTTTTTGTGATTTGTGAAACTCGCATCGCAAATTTTGTCATTTCGACTGCTACTAAGGTCTGATTAGTGCCTTTTAACATAGATGTAAAGGAAGCCATCTTGATATTCAACTTTGCTTTCTTCGATTTCGTCTGGAAAGAAAAAGGTTTTTTCAAAACGGCTATAAGTGATCTCGACTTGACGAGGCACGAGCCCTTCACGGCAAGAGGTTTTATCACGGCGAACACCACTTAAATAAAGCTTTTTGTCTTTTATACTAATCTCAAAGTCATCTCTCGAGATTCCCGGCAATTCGATTTTAATTAACCATCCGTCAGAAGCATCGTAAATATCGGCAGCTGGATCCCAACTTCTTGCTGCAAATCGAACCTCTTTTGGCACTGCAAACTTAAAAAAGATATTTCCCTCTTTCATTTTTGTTCTCCCGATGAGTGTAATTCAAAATTTTCTCCAAAAACTTCTACCACTTGAAATGTCTTCCAAAACTTCGGCAACCTCTAATTGATCTTCAGCTTCAAGAGCAATATCAGCCATTGAAATAATACCAACCAAACGTTCATTTCTATCGAGAATAGGAACTCGACGAATCTGCTTTTGACCCATTTCCCTTATAGCATTGAAAACAAAATCATCTTCATACATTGAGAAAACTTCTTTTGTCATTATTTCTCTAACGCTCGTTCTCATGTCCATTCCTGCCGCAACAGCTCTTACAACTATATCTCTATCGGTCAATATGCCTACGAGCTCGTTATTTTCTACTACCGGCAAGGCTCCAATGTCATTATCTTTCATCATGCAGGCGGCTTCGTAGATGCTCTTATCAGCATCAATAGTTAAAACTTCACGAGTCATTATGTCGCTGCAAAGTCGCCTTTTCATAAAAACCTTCCTTCGATTCAATTTTCTTTAAAAAATAAAAAATTAACAAGTCCTGTTGAAAAGTAAGTTATAAAAACCTATGCAAGAATACAAGCTACAAAGTGATTTGGTTTTACTTGTCTTAACTGTGGGGTTTCCCTTGAGCATTCCTCAACTGCAAAAGGGCAACGAGTTCGGAATCTACAACCTGAAGGAGGGTTTATAGGCGTTGGAACATCTCCCTGAAGAATTATTCTCTCACGCTTGCGTTTTGGTTCCGGAACCGGTATTGCCGAAAGAAGAGCTTTTGTGTACGGATGCAACGGGTCCTCATAGAGTGAAGCTGATTCCGCTATTTCAACAATTCTTCCAAGATACATGACGGCTATTCTATTTGAGACATGACGAACAACGGCAAGTCCGTGAGAAATAAATAAATAAGTAAGCCCAAATTCTTCTTGCAAATCTTGCAAAAGATTTATCACCTGAGCTTGAACCGAAACGTCCAAAGCCGAAACTGGTTCATCACAAACTACTAGCTCTGGTCTCAAAGCAATGGCGCGCGCTATGCCGATACGCTGTCTTTGCCCGCCTGAAAACTCGTGCGGGTAACGATTCATATAATCAGGATCGAGACCTACTTTTTTCAAAAGGTCTGCAACAATTTCTCGCCGTTCTGTTTCAGTGCCAATGTTGTGAATTTTAAGGGGCTCACTCACGATCGAGTAAACAGTCAAACGAGGATTAAGACTAGAGTAAGGGTCTTGAAATATAATCTGCATCTGGCGACGAAGCTGTCTCAGCCTTTCCTTATGCAACGAAAGAATATTCTCATCTTTGAAGAAAATCTGTCCACCAGTTGGCTCTATCAATCTTAAGATACATTTCCCTACGGTTGACTTTCCACAACCAGACTCACCAACAAGCCCCAAAGTCTCACCAGCAAAGATACTAAATGAAACGTCATCAACCGCCCTTACAACCTCGCCAGTGCTTTCTACTGGAAAATACTTTTTTAGATTCTGAACTCTTAAGATTTCTCTACCTTGCATCGAGTTATTTTTCCACTTCTTTCTTTTGGCTTCAAATTTAAAAATAGCCTCAAAAAGCTCTTCTTTACAATCAAAATCCGTCTGATCAAGAAGAAAAGTATGTTTGTGAAGATCAAAAGCTTGGATAAGTTGCCTTGTCAAGACTAAACTATAATTTATGAAGATAGCTGTAGCAATGAGCGGCGGAGTGGATTCTTCAACTGCGGCTGCTATTCTAAAGCACGAAGGGCATGAACTAATAGGATTTACGATGCAGCTATGGAATCAACGTCGCAATCTATCATTAGATGAAAACGGTGATCCACTACCTAGCAGATGTTGTTCTCTAGACGATGTTTACGATGCCCGGCGGGTAGCTGAAAGTTTAGGGATACCGTTTTATGTCTTAAATCTAGAACGTGAATTTGAAAAGGATATAGTTGAACCTTTCGTTGAAAGTTATTTGTCAGGAGAAACGCCTATTCCTTGTGTTGCTTGCAACTCTAGACTCAAGTTTTCTTCACTAGATCGGCTGGCAAAAAGCTTGGGCTGTGATAAGGTTGCAACGGGACATTACGCTCGCGTTGAATTCGACAATAGAAAAAAGGTTTATCGCCTTTTTCGTGGGAGAAATCATTGGAAGGACCAGAGCTACTTTCTTTGGGAACTATCACAAGATCAGCTATCAAGGGCGCTTTTTCCGCTTGGCGAAATGACAAAGGAAAAGGTGCGACACCTCGCTTCTGAGTTTGGGCTTTACACTGCAAACAAAGCAGAATCTCAAGAGATCTGTTTCGTGCCTGACGGCAACTATGCGGAGTTTATAGAAAGATACCTAAAAACGGAAGATCGAGAAGATGAACTTCCTCTGCCTGGAGAAATAGTCAATACAAAAGGAGAAGTAATCGGAAAGCATCTGGGAATCCACCGCTACACTATAGGACAAAGACGCGGACTAGGCATAGCTCAAGGAAAACCTCTTTATGTTGTGAAGATAGAAAAGGCTAAGAATCGAATAATCGTAGGTGAAGAAGAAGAGCTTTTTTCATCTACCTTTTTCGTAAGAAGTGTCAACTGGATTTTGCCCGAAAATTTTGAAAAAGAGTCAATCCGAGCAAAGGTTAAAGTTCGATACCGTCATGAACCAGCTTTTGCGACAATCTATAATATCGAGGGAGGAAGAGCAAAGATCATTTTTGATGAACCTCAAAGAGCCATAACACCTGGTCAGGCAGCTGTTTTTTACCAAGAAGATGAAGTCTTAGGCGGTGGCTGGATTGAAAGAGTCTCCGAATAAACTAAAGCGGCGTTCTTGATTTTAGGGCTGAAAGCGGGTAAAAAAAGTTAAGATGCTGCAAAAGATATTGTCAATTCCGAGTCGGATAGATGAAATTGATCGTGCCGTAAATGAAGCGGTCGAATTTGCTGCATCCTTCGGATTCGATAGCGATTCTCTCTATGCAATAGACATAGCCGTAAGAGAGGCAGTAGCAAACGCAGTCAAGCATGGAAATGGATTAGACGAAAATAAAAAGGTAGAAATAATCCTAACTGCTCTAGGCAAAGGTATCGAAGTAAGAGTTCGCGATTCTGGTAATGGGTTCGATCCGAATTCAATACCCGACCCTACAAAACCAGAGAACTTGCTCAAAAACTGTGGACGTGGCATTCTCTTTATGCGCAGCTTCATGGAAGAAGTCGAATGGATAAAAGATTCAAAAGGTGGAATGATAGTCCGCATGTGTAAGTTTTTTAAAAAGGATTTTATATAGCTAAAACTAAACTTTGTTGGAGGAAAAGTATGTCAGAGTTAAAAATTTCAGAAAGGCAAGCCGGAGACGTTACAATACTTGATTTAGAAGGCAAGATAACAATCGGTGAAGGAAGCGTCGCATTAAGAACGGCAGTAAGACGCCTTCTTAGTGAAGGAAAGAAAAAGATATTGCTAAATTTAGCAGAAGTCAGTTACATAGATTCAAGCGGTATAGGTGAGTTAGTTTCAAGTTTTACCACCGTTAGCAAAGAAGGTGGCAGCCTGAAACTATTGAATCTTACGCAAAAAGTCCAAGACCTTCTTGCTATTACTAAACTCTTAACCGTTTTCGACACTTATGACAATGAGGAAGAAGCTCTCGCTAGTTTCTAAACTTGTTTCAGCTTTTCAGAGCGCAGGAAGAAAGGTCCTCCTAGCGCTCTTTTTGTTTATATTTTTCTCTCAAGTTTCAACACAGGAGGGACAAAACTTTGATTTCACTAGATACGGAGTTAGGATTGAACCTGACAGGCGCCTTATAGTCGTGATGGCATCTTTGGAATTTGCCGGTCTAGAAACAAAATTAACTCCACAAGGAGAAGCTTTCAGAAAAAGTTTACGCGAAGAAATTTCCGTAAACTCCGAATTAAAGCAAAGAATGCAGATTTTCTTAACGCAATACAAGCGCCGTCACTCGGACAAAACTCCTGAGCAAATCTCAGCAGCCTTCGTTTCGCTAGCTTATACCCTTTCGCCTGTTCCTGAGCTTCAGGACCCAGAAAGAACTGTTGATCTGCCAGCAGATTTGCTAGAGGTTTTGGATTTTGCACCACTTGTTCGTGAGTTTTATCGCCGTTCAGGCATACAGAAAAAAATCGAAGATTATTACAAGTTATATCAAAATGAAGGCGATAAAATGCGCTCTTCAACCGCTACGATGGTGCGCGATTTGTTAGAATATCTTCACACTCGCCCGCAAATCACTTATCTCGAAAAAATAAGGGTTGAAACAAAAGATGAAAAAAGCAAGCGCACTCTACAAAAAACAGAAATGAGAGAAAGAGAAAGAAGGTTCTTCGTCGTCCCAGACATTCTTGCACCTGCTGGCACTATAAATTTCCGTAACATTGGTGACGATTATTACGTCGTCGTGCCGCCAGGAACGAATCTAAGTCTTTCAGATGCCCGGCTTGGATTTTTAAGGTTTGTTCTCGACCCATTAGTTCTGCAAAACTCAAAGGACATATTCGGCTTTCGCGAGCAAATCAGACAACTTTTAGAAGAACGTAGAAAAATTAATCCAGACGTTTCGCTCGACCCAATTCTCGCCGTTGCTCGCTCTGCAGTGATTGCCGTAGATGTAAAACAAAAAGAATTCTCTAAAATTCAATCCGCAACGCTACAAGCAAGAAGAAAAATTGACGCAGCAAAAACAGATGATGAAAAACGTAACATTGTAGCAGAATTGAACAAACTAAAAACCGAGCTTGCGGACGAATCGGCTTTACTTTTGTCAGAGGCTTATGAAAAAGGCGCTGTTTTAGCTTTCCATTTTGCTGAGCAACTTAAAGGTATTGAAGAATCAGGCTTTGATATTGCTAGTGCGTTCCGAGACATGATTCTTTCAATCAATTTTGCCCGAGAAAAGCAAAGACTCACAGAATTTGCTGAAGCGATAAAACGAGCTACCCAAAAAAAAGAGGCCCGAAAAATTCAGGTAGAATTGTCGCCACGTGAAAAGGCTCTTGCCGAAAAGCTTTTACAAGCCGAAGAAATGATAAAGAAAAAGGAATTTGAAAAGGCAGATGAATTCTTAGCAAACCTTATGCAGGAGTATCCAGGAGATCCAAGAATATTCTACGCCAGAGGAAGAGTAGCTAGCCTTTACGCCGAAATAGCCTTTGATGAAAACCTACGAGATGAAAGACTCGGAAAAGCTGCGGCAAATTACAGAAATGCAATCTTGCAGGCAACTCCAGACACCGATCCGGTTCTTATTCAAAGAGCACATGTTGCACTCGCAAGAATTTTGGAATTCAACGACCAAATAGAGGCAGCTCTGCGCGAATACCAAGAAGCAATAAAACTCGGAAACGTAGATGAGCAAGCCTATCGTGAAGCTTTGTCAGCGATAGAAAGACTTAAGCAAAAGCCGTGAAACTATGAGAAAAAAAGCTCTTTTTCTGTTAATTTTACTTAAATTCTTTTCTAGTGTTTTTGCTTGGGACGATGTCGGACATAAAACTACTGCTTATATTGCATGGCAAGTAATGACACCTCGAGCGCGTGAAAAAGCTATTGAGATTCTTCTATCGGCTCCAGAAGATTCTCATCTTAGCGCTCTTTTTCTATCCTATGATGCAAGACCCTTGGAAGTTAGACGGCTAGAATTCTTTATGTTGGCTTCTATATGGGCTGACCTTGTAAGAGACCGCAACTTTCCGATCCGACACCAAAAGTATCATCAAGGTAGTTGGCATTACGTAAATAAATTCTGGAAAGCAGAAAACGGTAAGGTTGAGTTTTTAGAAAATCCAGAAGGAGAGGACGCAGGAAAGGCTGTTGAAAAGCTTTTTGAATTTGAGCGCATCTTAAAAGACTCTTCTGTTAAAGAAGCTGAGAAAGCCATTGCACTGGCTTGGTTTTTGCACGTTGCAGGCGACATTCATCAGCCATTGCACAACTCAGCCCGTGTAACTGAACAAGAACCGAAAGGCGATAGAGGAGGTAATCTTTTTTTGCTGACTCCCAAGGACACACCTCGTGAAAAACAAGAAAATCTACATTGGTATTGGGACTCAATAATCGTTCGCAACATCAAGCGTGGTTCATCTTGCGATATAGAATTCATCCGAAAACTCTCAAATAGACTGATGAAAAAATATCCTCTTCAGCAGTTAAGTCTTGAAATAGGTAAATATGACCGCTGGCACGAAGAAGGAGTTAAGATAGCAACTGAGCAAGTTTATCCTTCTACACTAAAAAGATTTGAGATGCCATCAGCAGAATACAAGAAAAAGGCTTTTGAAATCTCTGAAAGGCAGCTTGTTCTTGCTGGTTACCGAATCGGCATGACTCTAAACCAGATTTTTCAATAAGAATCTCTATGGACTACCACAAGATAAGAGAATTTATAAAGGAAAGGCAGGATAAAATCATCAGCGATATATGCGAATTTGTAGAGATAGAATCACCAACCTACAACGAAGAAGCAAGTAGGAAAATAGCTGATTTTCTCGAATCAAAAGCTAAAAAACTTTCCTGCGTCAGTAAAATCGAGCGGATTCCTAAAAGCCAAGGCACGCATTTGATAATTCACGCTTTTGGCTTGGGCAGCAAACAGATTTTAATCGTGGGACATACAGACACGGTTCACAATATCGGTAGCAAAAAGAGAAACCCTACCAGAATCGAAAAAAACCGAATTTACGGCTGCGGTATTTTTGATATGAAAGCTAACTGCATTCTGATCTTAGAAGCTTTAAGAGCCATCGAGAAAGCCTCTGAAAATCCTCCGTTGCCTGTAACTATATTCTTATCGTGTGATGAAGAAAGAGGGAGCCGCACTGGAAAACCCATAGTCGAGCGAGAAGCGTCAAAGGCAGTGTCTTGTTTAGTTTGTGAGCCTTCGGCAAATGGAAAAGTAAAAACAGGCAGAAAAGGCACAGCTAGTTACAAGATTAAAGCAGTCGGAATACCAGCTCACGCTGGACTTGAACCAGAGCGTGGCGCATCGGCAATTTTAGAGCTTGCAAAACAAATAGAAGTAATTCATCAGCTAAATGATAAAAATGGAACAAGTGCCGTAGTATGCACTATCAAAGGTGGCAGCAAGCCTAATATCGTTCCCGAAGAGGCAAAATGTAGCGTTGACGTAAGATTCACAGACACTGCGATAGCGCTTGAGATTGACCATAAGATTAGAAATCTTGAACCTTTTGACAACCGTGTAAAGCTAGAAGTAACGGGAGGTATAAATCGTCCACCGCTTGTAAGAGATGAAAAAATGGTTGCCTTTTATGAACATGCAAGATCTCTTGCTAGCCAGATCGGATACGATCTAGGCGAAACTCAGGTCGGCGGTGCTTCCGATGGTAACTTTATTGCCGCTATGGGCGTGCCGGTACTTGATGGTCTCGGAGTCAAAGGCGATGGAGCGCACACTCTCGAAGAATATATTTGCATTGACGACATTCCCGATAGAACAACGCTTCTTTCTATGCTAATCCTTCAACCTTTCGGTTTATGAAAATTGCTACATGGAATGTAAACTCAATTCTTATACGTTTAGAGCAAGTCTTAAGATGGCTTGAGGAAACCCAAGCTGATGTTCTTTGTCTTCAAGAAACGAAATGCACAGATGATAAATTTCCCTTTGCCCAGCTAAAACTACTCGGATACGATTCAGTTTTCTTAGGCGAAAAATCCTATAATGGCGTTGCTATTTTATCCAAACACCCCGTTAAAAACACGATTTATAATTTACCTGATGACGATGAAAACGCATCAAAAAGACTGATCTGTGCAGAGATTCAAGGCATTAAAATTACAAATGTTTACGTTCCAAATGGGACTGAACTCTGGTCAGAGAAGTTCTATTTCAAACTTGATTGGCTGCAAAGACTTAGGAAATTCTTTGATGCTAGATTTAGTCCACAAGAAGACGTAATTCTGTGTGGTGATTTCAACATTGCAGCCGATGAACGCGATGTTTGGAGTGTAGAGGCTTGGGAAGGTAAGCTTCATTTTTCAAAGCCCGAAAGAGCGGCTCTTCAACATTTGAAAAAATGGGGATTTGTTGACCTTTTCCGCAAGATCAATGGAGATGTTAAGGAGTTCTCATGGTGGAATTATCGTGAGGGCGCTTTTCAAAAGAATCATGGTCTTCGCATTGATTACATTTGGAGCTCTGAAAAACTAGCTTCTAAGTGCAAAAATTGCTGGATAGATAAAAGAGTAAGATCTTGGGAAAGACCATCTGATCACGCACCTGTAGTTTCAGAATTTAGCTATGATGAAAATTGACATCCACACTCATATTCTGCCTAAAAATCTGCCTAGATGGGCTGAAAAATTCGGTTACGGCGGATTCATTCAAATAGAACATCACAAAGCGGGATGCGCTCGAATGATACGAGACGACGGAAAGCTATTTCGCGAGATCGAAGAAAACTGTTGGTCACCTGAGAAACGTCTCCAAGAATGCGATGAGCATGGCATTTCCGTTCAAGTGCTCTCCACGGTGCCAGTAATGTTTAGCTATTGGGCAAAGCCTGAACACGCCTTACAAATATCGCAATTTCTAAATGATGAAATTGCAAAAACTGTCAAAGCTTATCCCAAGCGCTTTGTTGGTCTCGGCACTGTTCCTTTGCAAGACACAGAGCTTGCGATAAAAGAGCTCGAAAGATGCAAGAATATCGGTCTTGTCGGAGTTGAAATCGGAACCAATGTAAATCAGGAAAATCTCGGCGAGCAAAAATTTTTCGAGTTTTTCTTAGCCTGTCAAGAACTCGAAATGGCTGTTTTTGTTCATCCTTGGGAGATGATGGGCCAAGAGCATATCCAAAAGTATTGGCTAGCTTGGCTGGTAGGAATGCCAGCAGAAACAGCTCGTGCGATCTGCTCTCTAATCTTCTCAGGAACCTTAGAGCGACTTCCTCGGCTTAGAATCTGTTTTGCTCACGGTGGGGGCTCTTTCCCTGCCACAATAGGAAGAATAGAACACGGTTTTTTAACAAGACCAGACTTGTGCGCAATTGACAATCACCGAAACCCGAGAGAGTATTTGCGCAAAATCTATTATGACTCACTCGTTCATTCCGCAGAAATGCTCGACTATCTTGTAAATCTCGTAGGAGCTGAGCGCGTAGCTCTTGGAACAGATTATCCCTTCCCGCTCGGCGAAAGATACGCAAGCGGTTTAATCGAAAACATGCCCTACCCGCAAGAAGTAAAGGCACAGCTACTTTACAAGACTGCTTTGGAGTGGCTCAACCTTAAAGAGGAAAAGTTCAGTTCATTCAGGAACGAAAGCAGACAAGTTCTCCGCAACAACGACTGAAAAAGCTAAAAGCTTATCAATACTTCTCTCGTCGTCATTTTCGTCTGAGGGAATTGTAATGCGAACTATAGAACCATCCGATCTACGCCGAAAGATTTTATCAAACACGGTATAAAGCTTATCTTGATACTCGTCGGATAGAAATCTACCACGTCCTTGATACCAATAAAGCATCAACTCTCTGCTTTCCGAGTTTTCTATGACATAAAATTTTGCATCAAAACGTTTTCCATTGCTCATAGTTACCTTCATAAGATTGGGATTCTTAAGCTGCCAGCCCGAACCGGGTAAACAATTCTGAGGAGAATGATAAGTGGCTCCCGTGCGTTGGGAATCATAATAACCCACGTAAAGATTAACAACTTTTCCGTCTCTGTCAACATAATCTCGCATTATGTAATCGCTTGCTCTCAGTATGTTTTCAGTCTCTGCATCAAAAAGAATATCGCTTCCAATTTGTCTCCAATCTCCTAAAACCCTCGGGAACTCTTGCAACGGTCTTCGCAAGACTACAACGTCCGAACGCCATTCAAACCATTTGACTATGATTGCACCGACAACTAAAACCGAAAAAATCAAAGCGAACCTATTTTCCATCAAAGTCTCGGCCATCTTTAGTTACCTCTTAACAGTCGTTTCAAAGCCACATTTACAAAAATAAGCATCAAAAACGCCAGAATGTAAACCAGCCAGCCCGACAAATCATGAAAAAGACCTTCTGTAGCCTGCCTTCCGTAAAAGTAAGTTAATACACCTATGAAAGTTACGCGAAAAGCATTTGCGATTACAGCTATAGGAATTGCCGAAGTGATCAAAATAATTAAATGCCAAAACTCAAAGCTCTTTAGACTAAACCTTATAGGCTCTTCCCTTGTGAAGTAACAGATCAGCACAGCAAGCGATGCTAGCGTCATCAAGCTTCTTATTCCGCTACAAGCCTCTACGACTTCTAAAGCCACAGCTTGAGTAGCTCCCACAGGAAGTATTTCTATGACATTTCCCTTTACTATCGAAGGAATACCAAAAAGTCTTACGCCGCGAATTGCTATCTGAGAAGCTGTTAGCTGAAGCGGAAAGGTTAGCTTATTGAAAACTATCTGCGGAAGCGGTATAGAAAATGCTAAAAGAGTAAAAGCTACAAAAAGTAAATTCAGAACTTCCAAGCCCCAGAAATAAATGACTATGCCCGCCAGCATTATAATAAACGATGCCCGCTGCAAAAAAAGTTCGGAGGCAAGAGTTCCAAAAAGAAGAAAGAGAAAAGCTAGCAAAATAACCAATAATCCCAGAACAACCTGAGGGTTTCGGTTGAAGAAAATCTTTTTTCTATCAAACCAAACTATTAGTGAAACTACAAAAGGGATTAAAAGTCCGTGTGAATAATTTTCGTCAGAAAGCCAATTTTGAAAGAGCTTGATCAAAATATCAGCATAGATAAAAATCAACAATGCTACGATCAATACAAACTTAAACCGATCTAGCTTCATCTATCACGACTCAAAATAAACTCCGCAAACTCTTTTAGCAAAGAAGTATCCTTTGGTATCTCTTCTAAAGTCCTAATAGAATTCAGATAAACCTCTCTAGCTAACTGCTTCGTTCTTTCAATTCCATAAAATGACGGATAGGTTGCTTTTTCCGCAATTAAGTCTTTGCCGGCGGTTTTACCCAGCTTCTCTGTGCTTTGAGTAACGTCAAGCAAGTCATCAGTTATCTGAAAAAGCAAACCCAGTAAAGAGGCAAATTCTGTTAAAGTCCGCATTTGTTTGTCTGAAGCGCCAGCAATTATTGCTCCAGCACGAACGGAAAAGCAAATCATCGCTCCAGTTTTATTTTTATGAATTTCCTCTAGTTCTGCGAAGGATATTTTCTTTTTTTCTGACTCCAGATCGAGCTGCTGACCACGTGCCATTTGGCTTGCCGCTTTTGAAAGTTCACTAATTAGCTTAATCTTTATATCTGCATTCAGATTCTCATCATCAGCTATTGCAGAAAATGCAAGGACTTGAAGAAGATCACCTGCGAGTATTGCGGTAGCTTCGTCAAACTTAACATGACAAGTAGCCCGACCACGTCTTATCTGATCATTGTCCATCGCTGGCAAATCGTCATGTATAAGCGAATAAGTATGAATCATTTCAACCGCAGCAGCCGTTCGTAAAAGCTTTTTCTCTTCAGCACCTAAAATGCTTCCAACGGCAATTAAAAGCGCAGGTCTGAACCTTTTTCCACCGGCAAATACACTCCATCTAACGGCCGCATGAAGTCGCACCGGCTCTACATTCTCTTGCGGAAGAAGCCTGTCTAACTCACAATCAACTAAATGACCTACTCTACTCCAAAACTTCCCTAGCTCGCTCATTTAATTTGAATTATCAACTCTTAAAGAAGTTTTTTCAATCCAACAAGCAAATACTTCTGATATAATCGTTTGAGACGGGATGATTTTCAGAAAGAAAAAGCACACAAACCGCTTTGTTAATGAGCGAATGGAAAATTGGGAGCAACTTGAGCGGCTGATTGAAAAGCTCGAAAAAAAGCCTATTAGATTCTTGCCAAGAAATGAAATAAAAAGGCTAGGCGCGCTTTATAGAAGTGCAACTTCCGATCTTGCCGTGGCAAGAGTAGAAAATCAAAACCCAAAACTAATAAAGTATCTAAATAGTCTCGTGATTCGCGCTCATGGGAAAATATATCGAGCTGAATCACAGGGATTTAGTCGCATAAAAAACTTTTTTCTAAAAGACTTCCCCGCAACTTTTCGACGTCATCTCAATTATTTTCTTTTCTCGGCTTTTTTATTTACGGTTTTAGCAACTTTTTCCTTTGTTCTCTCTTATGTAGATAGTAACTTTGCAGAAGCTCTCGGTTTAAGCAGTGTTAAAAGTTATGCGGCAAGCGGCCATAAATGGTGGTTAAGAATTAATGAAGCCAATCCCATTGAAGCCACTAACATCCTCACAAACAATATCATGGTAACTTTTCAAGCATTTGCCTACGGAGTATTCTTTTGCCTCGGGACCATTTACATTCTTGCCTTAAATGCCCTAATAATCGGCGGAATTTTTGGCGTTTGTTATTCAGTCAACTCAGATTTTGGTTTTGATTTATTAGCTTTTGTCTCGGCACATGGATTTATCGAACTTAGCTGCATTTTTATTGCCGGAGCAGCTGGTCTCATGATTGGTTACTCAATCGCTGATCCGGGAGAATACAGAAGAATAGATGCTCTGAAAATTGCCGGCTTTGACGCAACCCGCTTAATTCTTGGTGCTGCTTTCTTTTTAGTAGTAGCTGGATTTATAGAAGGGTTCATCTCTCCTTCAGACTTGCCTTCTTCTTTGAAGTTTATCACGGGAATATCGAGTGGTCTGTTTATGTATTCTTATCTTTTCTTGGCAGGAAGAGGCTCAAACAACGATTCACTATAAGCCCGTTTGTGAAAGACCCTTCAGAAAAGCTATAATTTTCACATCAGAAATTTTCAAAGAGACGGAAATTGAAGATGGCAGTGGCACCTAGAAA
This sequence comes from Pyrinomonadaceae bacterium, assembly GCA_025054715.1. Taxonomy (GTDB): domain Bacteria; phylum Acidobacteriota; class Blastocatellia; order Pyrinomonadales; family Pyrinomonadaceae; genus J014. The sequence continues at coordinate 185,976 of JANWYH010000001.1, read as the reverse complement.
ATTAAAGGTTAGCAATAAAACTAGCAAAACTACAAACGAGACAAAAAAGGACAAATATTGCGGTCTTGACAGGAAAACGCTAGTAGGAATTTATCGCACGATGTATTTATCTCGTCGCATTGACGATAAGGAGATACAGTTAAAAAGTCAGAACAGGGTTTTCTTTCAGATTTCTGGGGCTGGACATGAAGCAGTTACGGTTGCGGCTGGTCTAGCTCTAAAACCCGGTTACGACTGGTTCTACCCGTATTATCGCGATCGTGCGCTGATGCTTCAGCTTGGAATGACTCCACTAGAAATGTTTTACTCTTCGGTTGGAGCAGAAAAAGACCCGAATTCTCACGGAAGACAGATGCCTTCGCACTGGGGAAGTGTGAAGCTTAACGTTCCATCGCAGTCTTCGCCCACAGGAACGCAAGCCTTGCAAGCGGTCGGTGCTGCTGAAGCAAGTTACAGAGCCTCTTTAGTCAAAGAGCTTCAAGACAAGGTTAAAGGCTTCAAAGGCGATGAAGTAGTTTACGTATCTCTAGGAGACGGGACTACTTCAGAAGGCGAGTTCTGGGAAGCATTGAATACGGCCTGCAACCTGAAACTACCGGTGATCTTCTTAGTAGAAGACAATGGCTATGCTATAAGCGTGCCGATTGAGGTTCAAACAGCCGGAGGCGATATTTCAAAGTTAGTTCAAGGCTTTCCTAACCTTCTTGTTCAAAAATGCGATGGAACAAAACCGCTTGAAAGCTACGAAACTTTCAGACGTGCCGTAGAGTTTACCCGAGCACGCAAAGGTGCGGCTTTGATTCATGCAAAAGTTATACGCCCCTATTCACACTCACTCTCTGACGATGAAAGGCTTTACCGACCGGAAGAAGAACGCCAACAAGAAGCGGCGATTGATCCACTGAAAACCTATGCCGAGTTTTTAATAAATGAAGGCTTGGCAACTGCCGAAGATCTAGAAAAGATAAGACAAGAAGTTGATCGAGAAGTAAACGAAGCAGCCGAGATCGCCCTCAATACTCCACAACCGCCGCCAGAAAGTGCACTAAGAAATGTGTTCTCACCCGACGTTGACCCAACTTCGAAAGAATTTGACACAGAGGAAGGGGCAGAACTTCACGGAACGCCAGGAACTATGGTTGATCTAATCAACCGATGCCTTCACGAAGAAATGGAACGAGACGTTCGGATAATTGTCTTTGGTGAAGATGTTGCCGATTGCTCGCGAGAACAATACCTTGACAGAGTCAAAGGCAAAGGTGGCGTTTTCAAAGTCACAGCAAATCTTCAGCGAAGATTCGGCTCAGCCCGCGTCTTTAATTCTCCTCTTGCAGAGGCAAATATCGTAGGACGCGCAATCGGGATGGCGACGCGCGGACTTAAGCCAGTGGTTGAAATCCAATTTTTCGACTACATATTTCCGGCCTTTCACCAAATACGTAATGAGCTCGCCGTAATGAGGTGGCGAAGTGATGGCGAATGGAAATGTCCGGTAGTGATTCGAGTTCCAGTAGGAGGATATCTAAAGGGCGGAGCTGTCTATCATTCTCAATCAGGAACAACACTTTTTGCTCACACGCCCGGAATTTTAATAGCTTATCCTTCAAATGCTCTGGATGCAAACGGCCTTCTTAGGACAGCAATAAGATGCGATGACCCGGTTCTTTTTCTCGAGCATAAGCATCTTTATCGTCAAGTTTATAACAAGTCACAATATCCGGGTAAGGACTTTATGATTCCTTTCGGAAAAGCAAAGATTGTCCGTGAAGGAACTGACGTAACTATAGTAACTTTCGGAGCATTGGTTCAGAAAAGCCTTGAAGCAGCAAAAAGGTTGGAAAAAGAAGGCATTTCAGTCGAGGTAATAGACTTACGCACGCTCGTTCCCTATGATTGGGAAAGAATTGCAGAATCCGTAAAGAAAACTTCACGAGTCATAATAGCTCACGAAGATCCGTTGTCTTTTGGCTATGGTGCGGAAATAGCCGCCAGAATCGCAGACGAGCTTTTTGAATGGTTAGACGCCCCAGTAAAACGCGTAGCTAGCACTGATACTTTCGTAGCTTACGCCCCACAAGTCGAGGACTTCATATTACCTCAAATCGAAGATGTAGAAAAGGCAGTGTTAGAAATAGTCAAATATTAAACGTGTATATGAACTTGAGAAGAGATAAGGTTTTACTTCATCTCTTCTTTTGGTTTTATTAGAAACTCAAGCTTACCAAAGTTTTCTGATATTTGTTGCCAAGCGTTTATATTCAGACTTATCTTTGCCAAAGCTGCTGTCGGCATTCGATGTGTTTGGCCTGTTAAAACTCTAAGTAAATCCTCAAGTCCAGGATTATGCCCCACTAAAAGAAGAGACTCGATGGAATCGTCAATCGAGCTTAAAACCGTAAGCAAATCGTAAGCGGAGGCATCATAAATTCTTTTTTCATAGCTGATCTCAGCCGAAAGATTCCCGTGTTCTTTGACTAATTCTGCTGTGCAAGCAGCGCGTTTTGCTGGCGAGCTTAAAATAAGATCCGGATTTATGTTTTTTTGCTTCATGAGCTTTCCCATGAAAGGAGCCGTCTTTAGGCCGCGCTTATTCAAAGGACGATCAAAATCTCTCAAGGTCGGATCGTCCCAGCTTGATTTTGCATGCCTCATCAAAAAAAGGGTTTTCATCGTTTCATCTGAAATCTTTGTTTCAAATTTTGAATCGTGCAGTCTGTTTACTATCATTTTGATAGTGAAAAATCAAACCATCGCTGCCATAGACATAGGTTCAAACTCGATAAAACTCTCGATTGTTCAAGCTGCAGCGAGCGATTCATTCACTGTAATACTACAAGATCGAGAAAAGGTTAGACTTGGCGAGACACTGATTGAAAGAGTCATACCAAACGAGGCTATACAAAGATCAGCAGAAGCTATTTTACGATTCAAAGCTATTGCCGAAAATCGCAAGGCAGAAAAAATTCTCGCTGTCGCTACCGCTTCAATTAGAGAAGCCATAAACAAAGACGAATTTGTCCATGAAATAGAGAAAAAAACGAGCGTAAAAGTCGAAATAATACCAGCCGTTGAAGAAGCTAGGCTTATAGGCATAGCTGCAGTAAGCTACTTCCGCAAGACGAAAGGCACACTTTTCAACATAGACATAGGCGGTGGATCAACCGAGCTATCACTGATGCAAGATGCTATGCCCGAGCTTTTACTCTCAATGAAAATAGGCTCAGTTACATTAAAGAGAAAACATCTTAAATCCGACCCACCGAAAGAAAAAGAGCTGAAAGACCTTCGCCATGAAATACGTGACGCTCTTATCCGACCAACTAGAGAAATCCAAAATAGAACTTGGGAAATTACCAGTGGAACCAGCGGAACTATCCTGAATCTCGCTTACCTCATAGATCCAACAAGAAAGCAGATACAACTTAAAAAACTCATTTCACTAAACGAGAAACTTGCAAGGATGACCGAAGCACAAAGAGCAACCTTACCAAGCATAAGCCTATCTAGAGCTGAAGTAATAGTCTCAGGCGGACAAATTCTTGAGCAAATAATGAAGGCACTTAAAATTACGACTCTTAGCCCTTGCCCCTACGCCCTGCGAGAAGGAGTAATAATAGACCACTTGAAAAAAACAGAGCTGGAAGGACTACCTCCTGTTCCAGACGTTCAGGACCCAAGATTAAAAGGCATCTTCGCTATCGGCAGACGTTACGGTTATGAAGAAAAACATGCTTTGCAAGTTGCGATGCTAGCCGAAAAAATCTTCGATCAACTTGCCGAAAACTATAAGCTAAAACGCAGCGAGCGAACACTCCTTTCGGCTGCAGCATTACTTCATAACATCGGTTATTATATTTCCCACGACTCACACCACAAACACACTCTTTATCTAATAAAGCATTCTGAAATCATCGGCTTTTCAGAAAAAGAAAAACTCATAATAGCCAACATAGCGCGTTATCATCGTGGTAAGCTACCACAAGAAAAACATCCAGATTTTATGATTTTAAATGAGCAAGAAAAGCAGCTCGTTTGGAAGTTAGGGGGTATTTTACGGCTTGCAAATGCTCTCGACAGAAGTTATGAAAATCGCATAAAAGACATACTAGTCAGTTGCGAAAGGAAAAAAATAACCATTCAACTCATTTCAGACGAAGACTGTTCCTTAGAAATTCAAATGGCAAATCAAAGAAAAGATATGTTCGAAAAAGCTTTCAACTGCAAATTAGTAATAACAACTAAACATCACTTGAAAGCTTACAATCTATGAGAGTTATCCAAATTCTGGACAGCTTAAATCGTGGCGGTGCCGAAATACAAGTTCTAGAACTTTGTCGAAATGCAAGTAATTTCGGGATTGAAGCAATTTTTGTCACCTTCGGAGATGGAGAGCTGAAGGAGGACTTCTTGAGACTTGACATTCCAGTTGTAACCTTGCGCCGCCGTATGCCTTTTGACTTAAATCTCGCGCTAAAACTCAGAAAAGTTATAAAACTTTACAAAGCAGAAATCATCCACTGTTACCAGCCAGTTGAAGCTCTGCATGCTTACGTTGCTACTTTAGGTTCTAAGGTCAAAAGAGTCCTCAGCTTTCAAGGATTCATTCAAGATGAAAAAAACCGCATAACAGCAAAGTTTCTGACGTCTAGAATGCACGCAAACATCGTCGTAAGCGAAGGATTAAGAAAATGGTTAAAAGAATCCGCAGGTCTTTCGGCTGATAATTTCTATTTAGTCTATAACGGAGCAGATGAAAAGAGAGTCACAAGCAACGAAAAGCGCCTTCGCACAGAGCTGAATCTACGGGAAGAGCTACTTTTCGGGATGATAGCAAACTTTTACCGTGATCCACGCAAAGACCAGATGACTGTTTGCAGAAGCCTGCCTAAAATCTTTTTCGAAGTCCCAAATGCAAGATGTGTGTTTATCGGAAAAGTTGAGGCAGGCGCTGAAAGAAAGTATCAGGCTTGCATAGACTTTTGTCGCGACAGACAAATAGCCGATAAAGTTTATTTTCTGGGACCTAGAAAAGACATTCCTGAAATTCTTTCGTCTCTCGATGTATTCGTTTTCTCTTCTTTGCATGAGGGATTACCATTAGCAGTTTCAGAAGCCATGCTTGCCGGCTTGCCAGTAGTGCTTTCGGATATACCACCGCTTCTAGAAATTTCCCAAAATGGCGAATATGCAGTCGTCTTTGAGACCCAAAATGAAGAAGACCTTGCCAATAAACTTATAGAGCTTCTCAAAAATGAGCAAAAACGTAAACTTTTAGGTAAAAAGGCAAAAGACTTTGCCCTAAAAAATTTCAGCATCAATGCGCATCTGAAAAAACTAAAAGAGCTTTACTCAAGCCTACTTTCGAGTTGATTTTTCATTGAAAGAGCCATCTCAACGGCTTTACGCGGATCAATAACTCCCCAACCTTGTCGATCTATTTCATAACCAGGCAGCCTTTCCGCAGTCAGAATTAAGATTCTCTTCACCTGTTGAGGTGTCAAGTTAGGATTAGCCTCTAGCATTTGAGCCGCCACTGAAGAAACTATCGGAGCAGCAAAGCTTGTTCCATCTACGTATTTGTAGTTTTTGGTTATAACGTTTTCACGTCTGATCTTCAAGGTAACTAGCTGTCTAATCGTGTGGGCAGGTCGGTCAATAGCAGCATCAAGCTCAGGATCGATGCCTTTATGTTTTAGAATAATCTCATGTAGCTCTTCATCATCGGCAGAATCAAGTTTTTCAAGAAGCTCGGCTTGTTGAGCCGTTGGCGTATTTGGCAATATAGGAGCTGGAACCCAAATAGATGGTGCAATAATTTCCGGTTTTTGCAATCCGTCAACAGTAGGACCATAGCTAGAACGATACATCCCACGTCTAGCTCGATTAATTGAATTTTTGTCGTCAAGACCGCCAACAGCAATGCAAGAAGGAGCCGAAGCGGGTGGATAAACAGGATGATCAGGCAAATGTCCCGAATTCCCAACAGCACAAACAACAACCAAACCTTGTCGCACGCACTCCTCCACCGTTTGAGAAAGAGGATCATGAAGATAGCTCGATTCAAAGTCTCCCCCTACGGAGACGTTTACTATGCGAATCTTGAATTTTTTGTGGTTTTCCAAAACCCACTCTAAACCCAACTTTATGTCCGACTCTGTGATTCTACCGGTTTTTGCTAACTTAACTAGAACCACATTTGCCTCAGGCGCAATCCCACGATAAAACCCATTTGATAAACTTCCGTTTCCAGCAGCTACGACGCTTGTCATCATGCCATGCCAGCTTGCCGCATCTACCTGAAAAAGCGAAGCGATCTCGCCTTGCTTGGTCATGTCTTGATACGCGAGTATTCTATTTACTGGTTTTGTTAAATCAGCATGCGGGTAAAATCCCGAATCAAGAAAGGCTATTGTAACTCCTCGACCAGTAAATCTTTCGTCTGCGTCCAGCCGTAAAGGAATCGAAAGAACATGAGACCCATCCTTTGTAACTGCGGCATCCCTGAGTATCTGTTCTTTCGCCCGTTCAAAAAGACGCACACATCTAGAACAAACTGCGTTAAAATTTCGACCGTTAGGAGTATTCGCTTTTATAAGCCTTCTTAACTCTTCATCGAGCGCCACAAAGGGGACAAACTCATTTTTCGTATCTCTGGCGCAGACAGGGCAAACCTTAAAATCCATCTTTCTTTTGCTATATGAAAAACAATTTCTCCGATCGAGTTTATTCATCGTAGGTTTAGTTTTCCATAAGGCGATCGTAAGATCAATATCTAGCTATGGACGAAGCACACAAGCAAAGAAAAAAGATTGGTCTTGCACTTTCTGGAGGTGCGGCACGCGGTTATGCTCATCTTGGAGTAATAAAAGTCCTTTTAGAAAATCAGATACCAATTGACTACATAGCTGGAACTTCGGCAGGTTCGATTGTCGGAGCAGCGCTTGCCTGCGAACTTAGTATTGAAAAAATAATAGAAATCGGTAGCAAAATGAACTGGCTAAAAATAGCAAAATTTTCCTATTCGACGAAAGGACTTCTAACAAATGAGCCTTTAGGAGACTTCTTAAGACAACACCTTCCTTATCACAAATTTGAAGATTTGCCGAAACCTTTCGCTGCAGTTGCCTGTGACATTGAAACTGGCGAAGAAGTCGTCTTCAAAGACAGAGGCGATCTAATAACGGCCATAAGAGCTAGCTGTGCCGTTCCTGGAGTTTTTAGTCCTGTCGAATACAATGGAAAAACCTTAGTTGATGGCGGTATAACTTCGATAGTACCAGTAAAAGCCGTGCGTCAACTTGGTGCAGAAGTCGTGATAGCAGTTGATGTCAATGCTTCTGGTGCATCATACTGGGGGAAACCTTCAACCTTTTTAGGCATACTGTTTCAATCCGCAATGATGCTTATCAGAACCGCTGGTAAACACCAACACTATGAAGCAGATATAGTCATAACTCCAAACGTTTCACATCTAAGACCAGACGAAATAGGTAAGATGCAAGAATTCATAAAAGCGGGTGAAAAAGCAGCTTTAGAAAAACTGAGTGAAATAAGAAAATTGATAGACCTCGAAAAAGTAGATTCTTTTCGGAGCTTGGAGTAATCTCAGGCAATCAGTTAAACTTTTATTTTTCACTATGGATGAGAAGTACTTTGCTAAAAAGATAGAGAAAAAGTGGCAGCAAATCTGGGAAGAAAATAAAGTTTTCCAAGTTGAAATAAGCCAAGAAAAACCAAAGTTTTACGCTCTTGAAATGTTGCCTTATCCCTCGGGCAATCTTCACATGGGGCATGTTCGGAATTACTCCATAGGCGATGCACTGGCTTGGTATAAGAGACTTAAAGGCTATAATGTTCTTCACCCAATAGGCTGGGATTCATTCGGTCAGCCAGCAGAAGACGCAGCGATAAAACGAGGTGTAAGGCCTCTTGACTGGACAGAAAACAATATCAATCAAATGCGAGGGCAACTAAAACGATTGGGTTTCAGTTATGACTGGCGGCGAGAGATTTTTGCACATCGCCCTGATTACTACAAATTTGATCAATGGTTTTTTCTAAAAATGTACGAAAAAGGTCTGGCTTACAAAAAGCTCACGCAAGTAAATTGGTGCGAAACATGTAAGGCGACTCTATCGAATGAGCAAGCCAGCGGTGGACTTTGTTGGCGCTGTGGTAACCCTGTAACCAAAAAAGATATGCAACAATGGTTTCTGAAGATAACAGCTTATGCTGATCAACTACTAGATGATATGAAAGAAATCGAAAACGGATGGCCAGAGAAAGTCTTAAAGAGACAACGCGATTGGATAGGCAGATCAGAAGGAGCTTATGTCGATTTTGCATTGAAAGAAAATCCAGCTGGCATCGAAAAAGTCAGAATTTTTACGACCAGAATTGATACAATTTACGGAGCAAATGCAATAGTAGTAGCTGCTGAGCATCCGGTCATTGAAAGCAATTTTGAATACTTTTCGTCAGAAGTTAAAGAAGTTGTAAGAAAAATACTTGCAGAGAAAAGGCGAGTTGTAGATCACGAAGTTGAACAAGAAAAAGAAGGCATAGACACGGGACTTAAAGCTGTAAATCCCTTCTCGGGCGAGGAGCTACCTGTTTGGGTAGGAAACTACGTAATGATGGAGTACGGAACCGGTGCGGTAATGAGCGTTCCAGCACACGACGAAAGGGATTTTGACTTCGCCAAAAAATATGGATTGCCGATCCGTCAAGTAATTTGTCGTATAGAAGAATCTACAAATTTTGAGAACGCAAAATCGCAGCTAAAAGAAGCCTTTACAGATTACGGTATTTTGGTAAATTCTGGAGATTGGTCAGGAAAACACTCCGAACAAGCAAGAAAAGAAATGACGGAATTCGCTGAAAAAAAAGGTTTCGGAAAAGCTGCTGTCACATATAGACTCCGTGATTGGGGCATTTCAAGGCAAAGATATTGGGGTGCTCCCATTCCTATAGTTTATTGTGATGTTTGCGGTATCGTGCCAGAAAAATATGAAAATCTACCAATAAAGCTACCCGAAAACGTTGAGATAACAGGCATGGGAGAGTCACCTCTTGCAAAAGTTCCAGAATTTGTAAACTGCTCCTGCCCGAGGTGTGGTAAACTGTCAAAGCGTGAAACCGATACCATGGATACCTTCGTTGATTCTTGCTGGTATTACTTCAGATATTGTGACCCGCAGAACCTTAACATGCCTTTCGACCCCAAAATTGTAAGTTATTGGACGCCGGTTGATCAATACATAGGCGGAGACGATCACGCTGTAATGCACCTTATTTACACTCGCTTCTGGACAAAGGTAATGCGAGATATAGGACTAGTAAACTTCAATGAACCCGTTAGAAAACTCTTAACTCAAGGAATGGTTGTGGGAGAAACCTTTTTTGAAGTAATACCAAATCCAGAAGACCCTCAAGGAAAAGGAAAAAGAATCTACTACCCACCCGACTCGGTAAAAGTTCAAAGAGACTCAAAAGGAAAAATCCTTTCTGCAACATCGCCAGAGGGAAAACCCCTTCAGTGGGCTATAGAAAGAATGTCAAAATCAAAGGGTAATGGCGTCGATCCAGATGAAATGATCGAAGCCTACGGAGCAGACGCGACTCGGCTTTTCATTCTATTTGCCGCACCAGTAGAAAATGAGCTTGTTTGGAACGAAGCCGGAATCGAAGGAAGTGTCAGATTCCTGCAAAGACTCTGGAGGATATTCCGCAAATGGAAAGATAAAATAGCTGAAGCAAAAACTCCATCAGAACAAACTTTCTCCCAGCAAGCAAAAGCATTGCGTCGAAAAACCCACCAAACCATAAAACGCGTTACTGAAAATCTAGAATCCCTTCAATTCAATACTCCAATCGCAGCCCTAATGGAGCTGTTAAACGCAATTTACGACTTCAAAATAGAACCAGAAAATGCAAAAGAAAGCGATGCTTTCGCCATGCGCGAAGCTCTTGAAAGCCTGATAATAATGCTTACTCCATTCGCCCCACACACTGCCGAGGAACTGTATTCTCACTTGGTTGGCAACCAAAAAGGAATGTTGTTAAATGGTGTCAGATTCCCTGATTTTGAACTTCATTTGGCAAAAGATGAAGAAATAGAAATCCCGATACAAATAAACGGCAAAATCCGCTCGAAAATAAAAGTTTCAGCAGAAATTAAAGAAGAAGAACTAAAAGAACTAGCTTTAACCGACCACAAAATCAAAGAATATATCAGCAATAAGGAGATCAATAGAGTAATTGTCGTTCCCAAAAGACTCGTAAACATAGTTATAAAACCGTAAAGCTTAGTTGAAGCTTTACTTAATTGTTAAAAATTTTTCAAAAAACTCTAAAAAAACCTTTTCTTTTTGAAAAAATTTTCTTATAATTACAAAGGCAAATCTCAGATTGTCTGACCTAGAAGTAAAAGAGGAAAGGTTTTCAAGGGTATGTTGAGTGCAAACGCCGTCTTACAACAAAATCGTTACAGGATAATTCAGCCGATTGAAAGTAGTAGCTTTAATCTCCAAGTTTATAAAGCCTACGACGAAGGACAGAAAAAGGAGGTAATTCTTAAAGAGATCCCAGAAGATTTCTTTCAAGGCTCCTCTGTAAAACCAGAAAAACTGCTGGAATTAAGACACGAAGCGTTTCAGAAAGTTTTAGAGATTTTCTCCGAGAATGGGAAACGATATATAGTGATGGAGATAGTAGAAGGCGACACTTTAAGTGATTTGATTGAGAGAAACAAGCGCCCATTTCCACTTTCTGATGTTTCCGGTTGGGTTAATGACTTACTTGATGCCTTGATTTACTTGCACTCCCATACTCCTGCTTTAATTCACCAAAACATTAAACCTCAAAACATAAGGCTTACAATAGATGGAAAAGTAAAACTTGATATATCTGAAATTGGCAGAATTCCACAGGCAAAAGTAGGCTCTACGATAACGAATCAGAACTTGCATTTCATACCTTTTGAGATGATCTTCTACCAGCTTGACCCAGCATCTCAAAAAGTCCTCCTGAATGATTATGATGAGAAATCCATTGAAATACTAAAGCAACCACCAGACGCAAAAAGTGATATTTACTCTTTAGGAGCAACACTTTACTACCTCCTGACGGCAAGACTACCCGTTGACCCGCTCGAACGCTCAATAGAAATGCTAGAAGGAAAACCCGATCCGCTAGTTCCTCCAAACCAACTTAATCCCAAGATACCATCAGAAATTGCCGAAGCTATAGTAAAAGCCATCGAAATAAAACGAGAAAACCGTTTTGATTCAGCTGCCATCATGAGGCAGTTCTTAAAAACTGCCTTTGCAAAGATAAAAGAAAGACAAAGAGAGCAAATAGAAAACATCTCCATAGAAACAAACCTAGAAGATATACTTGAAATTGAGTCTGAACCCGTTCCTGTTGTTGACCTTCTAAGAAAATTACAAGAAGCAGAATCAAAGAGATTAGAAGCCGAAAAGAGAGCTGCCGAAGCAGAGAAAAAATTGAAAGAGTCCGTAAGCATGCGAACCCAAGATCTAGGAGTTGAAAGCGGCATTCTTTTTGATGAAGAATACGCAAGTCAAGGGATGTCAAAACAAAAGATGATGATAATAGGTGCCGGCGTTTTAGTTTTCCTTGTAGTAGGAGCGGGAATTTTTACCCTGGTAAGTTCCAGTGCTCCACCACAAGTTGAAAAACAAGCTCAACCACAAATTGAAAGCATCGAAACTAAAATTCCATCTTCTGCACCTGCCTCTCAAACTTCCGAAGCAACCGAAAAAGGCACCCGTGAGCGCAACCAAGAGTCTGAAATTAAAGAAGCTAGAACTGAAAGACAACCCGAAAGGCAAACTCAAGATAGAAGAAACGTTCCTACTCAAGAACAAAGACCAGCGGCTTCAAGGAGAGAAGAAGCTCAGCAGCAGCAACAGCAACAACAAAAGAAAAAAGTTACCGTTGACGATTTGATCAATGATAACTAAATTCTGTTTGTAAGGAGAAGGATTCAAAAATGAAAGGACATAATGTTATGAAAATCAACGTCGCAACCTCAAGAATCTTGATAATGGTTCTGTTATCAATCTTTGCCATAGGCGAGCTAAAAGCCCAAAATCCAAAACCACCGTTGACGCTAGCAGATATTCTAACAGCTCTTCGCTCGAAAAGAATCGAAGATCCAGAAGAAAAAAACAGACTTTTGATAGAAGCTGTTATCGAGCGCGGAGTTACTTTCAGTGTTTCACCTGAGATAGAAAAAGAACTTGAAATAACAGGTGCTAGTAAAGCTCTAATTGAAGCTATAAAACTAAAAGGTCCCTCTGCTAAAACTGAACCCAAACCAGCTCCGACACCATCAACCCCTGAATATAAACCTTACGAAGATCGAGCAGACGTATATGTCCAAAAAGGTGAATACGACTTAGCTATCTTGGAATACAACCGCGCCATAGACCTCAACCCAAAAGAAGCTATTTTGTATGTTAAAAGAGGCTTTGCTTTTTTCAACAAGAAAAACTTTGATCTTGCTCTTGCAGATTACAACAAGGCTATAGAAATTGACTCGAAAGAAACAAGGGCATATCTTTACAGAGCAAGTCTATACGAAAAAGATAACAAGTTAGAAAAAGCTATTGCAGATTACCAGAAAGTAATAGAGCTCGATCAAAACAACGAACAAGCAAAAAACGATCTAAAAAGATTGCAAGAACTTCTAGCAAGAACGGCTCCAGCACCTACACCAACTCCACCTCAACAACAGGTTGCATCGAGAAATCCAGTTCAAGCTCCTGTTAACCGCGACAACCAAGCTCCTAGACAACCTCAAACTCAAACAGTTGCAAAAGCAGAGCAGCCACAACCTGAGAAGACCTCCAAAGAAGAATCTGAAAAGAAAGAGCCCAAAAGGGAAGAACCATCTAATACAGCCACAAATGTAGATTCTAACGAGGATGAAGTAATTGTTGGTGTTGGACAACTTACTTCTGTAAATGCTGTTAACATGGTTAAACCCACGTATCCAATAATAGCCCAGCGCTCAGGAGTACAAGGACAAGTAAAAGTTGAGGTTACTCTCGATGAACAAGGAAATGTGATCTCGGCAAAAGCTGTCGAAGGTCCTAACTTATTACGAGCTGTATGTGAGGATGCTGCCAAACGCTCAAAGTTCAAACCTGTTTTAGTTAACGATAAACCCGTCAAAGCAAGGGGCTTTATCATTTATAGTTTTGCAAGATGAAACCAAGACTCTTTTCTTCTTAAAGATAGAGGGCTTTGTTAATAATATTCTTTTTCTGAATTTGGTTGTTCGAGTTTACCGATTTCTGCTTCCTTTGTTATTTTAACTCCTGCGCTTGCACCTATTCTGGTGGCACCGGCTTTAATCATTTTGCGAGCATCTTCTAGACTTTTAACGCCTCCAGAAGCCTTTATGCCAAGCTCATTTCTAACCACCCGCCTCATCAAAGCGACATCATGAACCGTTGCGCCGCCTTTTGCAAATCCTGTAGAGGTCTTAACAAAATCTGCACCTGCATTCTTCGCTGCGATACAAGCTTTTATCTTTTCATCATCTGTAAGCAAGGCTGTCTCAATTATCACCTTGCATAAAACTTCGTGCTCATGTGCAACCTTCACTACAGCTCTTATATCTTCTTCAACAGTGCAATTGTCACCGGATTTTAGAGCGCCTATATTTATGACCATATCTACCTCTTTCGCTCCATCAAATATCACGCGGCGAGTTTCATAAGCCTTTACATCCGAAGGCGTCGCCCCGAGAGGAAACCCTATAACCGTGCAAACAGGTATTTTAGAACCCTTCAGAAATTCCGTAGCTCGCTTTACCCAAAAGGGATTTACGCAAACCGAGGCAAACCCATATTCAATTGCCTCAACGCAAAGTCTTCTTATTTCATCTTCAGTAGCTTCAGGTTTCAAAAGAGTATGATCGATAAGACTAGCCCAGTCGCGAGCTGTTGCTGTCTCGCCCAAAACTATACCTATTCTTGATGCTCCTGCATCAACAATCCTTTTTACATCAGTGCTACAAAATGAAGGGCGGTTGCTTTCTTCATCAAGCCTTTCCAATACCAGATCCGTCAACTGCTCAACGAGCCTTTCGTAATCCTCTGCATTTAACTTCATGCTAAACACACCTTCGTTTATATTTTTGCAAGGTCAAAAAACTCAAAAACATCTTCTAGCGAAAATTGAACTGCTGTCAGATGCTCTACATCCTGATAAACCTTCAATTCAACCTTTTCAGCACCAGATTTAACTAAGAAATCATAAAGCTTTCTCGAACTAGAAAAGGAAAAATCAGACGTTCCAGTTCCGATAAAAATAGGTAGCCTCGTAAATTTTTCGTTAATCCCTTGAAAATTCCCGGCACTAATCAAAGCTAGGGCTCTGAAAAGCTCTGGCTTCTTTGAAGCTATAGTCAAAGCTTGCACAGAACCAAGAGAATGTCCGATCAGAAAAACTGAATTCTTATCGATCGGGTAAATTTCTGAAAGCCGATCCAATAATTCCGACATTTTTTCAGCGTTGAATCCAAAATTTCTTGGTGCTACTAAAGCCCATTTGCGATTTTTGCAAAGCCTTAAAGCCTTTCCACCGCCATAACCTTCAAAGAAAAGATTTTCACTTCCTCCAGCACCGTGTAATGCGATAACCAACGGTATTTTTTCGCTAGTGTCTGGAATATAGACTCGACTTACCTGAATCGCTCCATCAACGTAAGGAATAGCCAACAGTCCATCCTTAGGAATAAGTTTTTTATAATTCTCTGCTCTTGAAAGAAAACTAGCCGCAGGGATGTCGGCCTCTCTGATCTTGCCTTGCTTCAAATCTTGCAAAATCCTAACATACTCCCTTGCCGTTTCAGCTTGCCAGCTCTTATCTTCTCCCTCCAACTCTCTTTTTAACGACTCAAGTCTTTTCTCAAAACTATCAATGAACGAAACTAAAACCATAGACGCAAGCACTTTTCGTTCCTCAACGAAAACCTCAGAAAGAAGAAAGTAATCTCCTTGCTTGATTCTTGTTATAGAAATATTTTGAAATGCGGGTAAACTATTTAAAGTTACAGGCTTAAGAGACTTTATAGATTTACCGTTAGAGTCGGATATGCTCAACTTCCATGTAATTTTTTTAGCAAGAGGTTTATCTACGGCATAAAAAGCGTCCAGCGTAACTTTGAGATATGCTTGTTTTGCATCGTAAACTCTTGAATCAGGACTAGTAAACAAGCTTTCAGCCCATAAGAATTCCTTTCTATCCTGTTTGCCTTCTAAGGCTAATCTTGCTTCGTCAATACTTCTTGCAGCATCTTGAATTTTAAAAGAAAAAAAGCTCAAAACTGCTTTGTTTATCTGTTCAAATGCTCTCTTACGGACGGAATTCTCTTTTGTTACCTCCAGCTTTTGTTCAAGTAGCTTAAGTCTTCTACCAAGCTCGTATCTTTCGACCTGAGCATAAACGCAGCTTGCAATTAAAAGAAAAACTATAATTTTCACCGGTTTCATTTTAGATACTGCCTCTCAATACTTTCTATTTTTCCGACTCGCCTTGCATGTCGTTCCTCTGTCAATCCAGACCTCAGAAAAACGTCAACAATTTCGATCACCTGCTCAAAAGAGTTCTGTCCGCTTCCAAGAGTTAACACATTGGCACCATTATGTTCACGAGAATTTTTCGCCAAGGCAGCATTGTAGCAAGCGGCCGCCCTTACACCCGGAACCTTATTAGCCGCAATAGCGCTCCCTATACCAGCACCATCAATTAAAATGCCAATGTCAACTTTTCCTTCAGAAACCGCCTTTGCTACGGCGTGCGCAAAATCTGGATAATCAACCGCTTCTTTCGAGTTTGTCCCGAAATCATACACCCGAAAACCCTTCTGAGAAAGGTAATTTTTGAGTTTCTCTTTGTAATGAAATCCACCATGATCGGCACCGATTGCTATTGATCTTACGACCGGTAAGTCTTTGGATTTCCTCACAACCTCAATCTTTTTTTCACGGATGAAGTCCTCAGCCAAAGGCGTAAACCTCGCATTTTTCGAGACTATCAGCCTTGCTCCCTCTTCTAACCCTCGCAAATCCATTTCGGTTATCAAAAGTTTTTCAGACTCATCTTTTTCACTTCTTTCTTTGATGGAATTAACAATCAGCCTTTCAGGAAGATTTTCAGACATAATTTCGACTTGCCATTAACTTGTTGCTTAAAATAATATCTAAGCAAACATCATATTTTATCTGAGAAACTATGACAACAGAAACCAAAAAATATACCGAATTTACAAACCCAAACCTCGAGATATTGTTCACAGCGGAGCAAATAAAGGAACGAGTTGCGCAATTAGGAAAACAAATCACAAAAGACTACGCAGACAAGGATTTAGTTCTAGTTGGCGTTTTGAAAGGTTCGTGTGTTTTTCTTTCAGACCTTATGCGAGAAATCGATCTAAAACTTTCGATAGATTTTATGGCGGTATCAAGCTATAAAGATGCTCAAGTTAGTTCGGGCGACGTCGAAATACTCAAAGACCTTACTCACCCGATAAGAGGCAAAGACGTCATTGTCGTAGAGGACATAGTTGACACCGGGCTTACTCTTTCACATCTTCTAGAATTGCTCAAAACTCGCGGCGCTAACTCACTAAAAGTAGCAACGCTTCTAGATAAGCCAGAGCCGAGAGTGGTAAAAAACTTGAAAATTGATTACTGTGGATTTCAAATCCCCAATAAATTTGTAGTAGGTTATGGACTAGATGCCGCAAATCGCTACAGAAACTTGCCATTTATTGCAGTTCTAAAGGAAGCTCAATCTGCGGAATGAGACAAAACTTCCAAGACCTTACGTGAAATTCTAGTAACATCAGGAAAGCGAGAAGAAAAATCCTTTCTAAATTTTGGAGCAAACTCAAGAAAGTATTTTTCTAAGGATTTTTCATCTGAAAAATACTGCACTTGATAACTTCCCAAGTCTTTTCTTGAAAATATATAACCTCGAAAAAGTCCCGTCTTCATCAGTTCTGGTATGTGGAGCTTGATCATATATTCTTCGAAATCTTTCACAAGCTTTTCCTCAATCTCTATTTCTACCTGATAAACCTTCATCTTTCATAAAAACGCCAGTTTGACCTAAAATCTTTTGAAAGCGGTTGTTTAGTAAGAATAGCTCTTACAATTGCTACAGGTATTGCCCCCTCTTTTAATATGGAATCATGGAACTGCTTATGAGTCATTTTCCCTGAAAGAACAAGATTTTTTCGTAAATCATAAAACTGTAACCCACCGATCATATAGGCTATTTGATAAAGCGGACCATAATCGCCTGAAAAAGACCTTCTAACTTCAGCAGTTGCATTATCTCGCTCATGTCCAACACGATTTACTAGAAACTCAATACATTCCTCAGGAGTCATTTTTTCAAGATGAAAACTAAGACTGAATATAATTCTTGCAGCCCGATGCATTCGCCAAAATAACGCTCCTATCTTGTCTTCTGGAGTTCTGAAAAAGCCCAAATCCCAGAGCAGAAATTCCCAGTATAATGCCCATCCTTCTGTCCAGAAGGCGGTTCTGAAAACTTGACGATAAGCTCGATAACGCCGATTCATAAATCCCTGAAGATGGTGACCCGGTATAAGCTCATGATGAACAACGGCACGAGTAAAATGTGGGTTATTTCCCCGCATTGACATTAGCTTCTGCTCATGAGTCATCGTATTTGTTGGATATGCAACTAAGATGGTTTCCCCTCCTAAGAAGAACGGTGCTACGAGCTGCCTTTCGGGCGACATCATTTCCATTCTCCACGTTTGTTTCGCAAGCTCAGGGACGGTGATTAAATCTCCCTTTTCTACAAATTCTATAGCTTCAAAAGCCTGATCGCGTATTAGTGCAGGTTGTTTCCCTGGTTCTAAATACTTTTGCTTGACAGCTTCTAGGGCTTTTTTCCAATCATCTCCATAACCCATCTCTCTTGAAGCCTTTTTCATTTCGTCTTCACACCATTGAAGCTCCCTATTTGCAATTTCTATTAGCTCTTCGGGTGTGTACGGAATCATTTCATGTTCGAGTTCTTGCAGAAGGGCATCACGTCCGATGGGATCGCCTATGATTGCAAGATTATCATCTGCAGTAGTTCCAACAAATTTCTCAAGCAGAAAATTTCGATAATCCCTTAATGCAAAATCAACCGCCTCGTAGGGCTTTAGGTTCCACCAAGTAAAAGCTGGATCGTAGCCGTTGTAAAAGTTAAACCAGCTGCGAAGCGCTTTCTGCAAAGAAAGTATGGTTTGAGCAGCACGATTCGCTATATTACGTTTTAACGTCGGCCTTGAATCTTGTAATCTCCGTTTTGTCCTCTCAATTTCCTTGCGCAAACCATCAAGAATGTCAGCTGCCTTCGCTGCATCAATAAACTCTAGCTTCCTTCGACCATCTTCCAACTGATTTATCGTATTCGCAAAAGGAATTAGATCACTTATCTCTTCAAGCGATTTTTCCCTTCTTTCGAGCTCTTTTAGACGACGGTTCAGGTGATTTTTGAAAAGAATGTAGTCAATTTTCTCCTCAAAGTTCAATGAAGAGAAATCCTTTTTTTCTAGCAAGCCCAGCCACTCAAGATAAAACTTACGGAATCTATCAAAGCGATTTTTAGAAGTTTCCGCCGTGTAGAAACGATCCAAACTTGCTTGATCTTCCACAAATTGTTCTATAGCTTGACGAAGCTGATTTCTAAGCTCTACATCTTGAGAATAGGAGCATAAGAAGAGCCCAAAGAGCAAGAATAAAATTCCTATTTTCATCCTTCTATCTTATTTTTGAAAATTTATCGAAGTTTCGGCGGTAATCCGGCCCTTCAATTCTTACAGTATGACACATTTCATATAACCTTGAACGAAGCCTTTTTCCGATGCGATCTTCTAAAGTTTCTTCAGCATCGTCTTTACGTTCGTCAAGATAGTTTGTTGTGAAAATGGTTAGCTTTTTGTCATTATAACGAGTGTTAATTATGTATGACATTATGTCGCGGACCCACTCAGTTGGCTTTGATGCTCCTAATTCATCAAGAACCAGAATTTCTGTTTCAAAAACTGGGGCAAGAACTCTCAACTCCGAAGTTTGAGTTGCAGAATTATACGAGTCCTGAATTTCCTTAAGAAGCGAGCCGAATTCATAGAATAAACAAGAAAACCCCTTTTCAGTTAACCCCTTCAGAATCGAAACTGCAAGATGCGTTTTTCCGGTTCCGACGCTACCCATAAAAAGCAGCCCCATTTCTACATCTGGATATTTTTGAGCAAGCGAATAGGCATATTTCATCGCTATATCCTGCGACTTAGTTATAGGACGATAATTAGAAAAAGAACAATTTGCGTATCGCTTTGGAATTCTAACTTTTTCGAATATTTTCTCCTGAATTTCTTTCAATCGGCAGACACATCTTCTAGCTCCTTTACCTGCAACAATTTCTATCCCTGTTCCAAAACAAATCGAACAAGTTTCCTCATTCTCAGATTTTCCACTATCAAATGAAGAATAAAGCCTTAAATTTGAGGTTTCTTGAGCCATCAGAAGCACCGAAACAAAACAAAAATTTAGAGCTGTTTTTGGATTATAGCATCAAAGAAAAAGATTTCAAGTCTTTTTTAACTTTCTTCAATAATGTTAATTCACAGTCTCTAAAGACTGCATTTTCAGTAGCATAAGAGGCTGTTTATTTAATGGATCGATGACTATAGTTTGAGGTTTCTCTACCATTTTGAAAGAAAATTTTTCGGTTCTCTTACTAAGCCTGATCTTTTCTAGCTTTTTGCCTTTTGAATCTTGTAGCTCTATTTCAAGCGGTAATATAAAGGCTTGGGGAACAAGCTCTTCTACCGTTTGCTTCTGTGTAAAGGTTATCTCTAGCCTTTTTCGGTTTTTATAATAGACCGGCTTTACCTCAACCTGCGGAAAGCCAGCCATGTAAACCCATTGATAGAAAAACCAGTCTAAATTTTGACCGGAAACCTCTTCGAATACTCTTTTCAGGTTACTTGTTCTCGCGTTGCCAAATTTGTGCCTCTGAAGATACTTTTGTACTGCCTTCCAGAAGGCAGCGTCTCCTACCTGTTCTCGTAAAGTGTGAAGAAAAGCGCTTCCTTTTTGATAAGGAATTGGGTTGAAAATAGAATCATCGGGACGAGCCAACTGATTAAAAAGCCCATGACGATTTTTGTTAACGCGTTCGTAAGCAAAATACCTCTGAGCGTCTTCTTTTATTTTACGCATGTAATCTTTTCGTCCATACATTCTCTCTCTATACGCAGCTTCCATAAAACTAGCAAATCCTTCATTCAGCCACAGCTCTGCCCAATTTTGACATGTAACTAAATTGCCAAACCAAGAATGCGCCAGTTCGTGAGCCACCAAATCTTCTATTTCGTTAGGTAAAAAATTGACAGCAAAGATTTCAGTGTCAGCTAAGGTAGTAGCAGTTATGTTTTCCATTCCGCCAAATCTAAATCTTGCCACTATGGTTTGATCGTATTTGTTAAAAGGATAAGGCATACCTGTTAATTGCTCAAAAATTCTGAACATATCTTTTGTCTTACTGAATGCTTTTGGCACAACCCATTCTGTTTGTGGATAAACGTAGAAACCTAACGGTATGTCTCTATAAAAATCTGCTAGCTTTACATATTTTCCCACGACAAAAGAGATGAGATAAACCGAATGAGGCACATTCATTCTGTAGTGAAAAGTCTTTTTCCCTTCCGATTCACTTACTGAAAGAAGTTCTCCATTTCCTATAACCGTTTCATCAGGCAGAACCGTTATGATCTGTTCACTTGTGGCTTTATCATCAGGGAAGTCGTAGGAAGGCAGCCAGTGATGAGCTTCTTCTGGTTCATTCTGAGTCCATATTTGCGCATCTCGAATATAGCCATTTCTCTTTTCGGCCTCTACGAAATAAACTCCTTTTTTCGGACGGCACGAATAAACCACACGAATTGAGATTGTTTCTTTGTTTGAGTAACTTCTATCAAGATAAATCTTTAATTTTTCACCTTTCTGCTCGTACCTAAGCGCAACTTCGCTCTCAAAACCGACAAACCTATACTCAAGTCCAGCAGCATCAAGCTCTACGATCGAAAACCCATCCTCAAGAGGTTTAAGCTGAATGGTAACATCGCCAAAAACTTGCTTTTTTCCTCGGTCAAACTCTATCTTAATTTTGTAATGCTGAACGTCGTAAGTGCGTTTTTTGTCAAATTTCTTTGATAGGCTCTCAAAATCAACTACTTCTGCTTTTTGAATCTCATAAAAAACGAAGAAAATGAAGAGCAAAACAGAAAATCTCGCAAACTTCATGTTTTCAGAATAGCCTGTGAACTCTAAAAAAGCTAGTTGCATCTGCGCATTTGACCGTCTCGGCTAGCTCGAATTAAACTTTTTGAGGTGACAAAAGAAAAAAACAAGATTGGTGGAGTAATAGTTTCACATGGACAGTTTGCCAGCGAACTTTTAGCAGCAGCAGAGATGATAGTAGGCAAACTGAACCACATAACTGCCGTTTCAATCGGATGGCAAGACGACGTAGAAAATGCCAAAAGTGAGATCGAGAAAGCCATTAAAAAGGTCTCTGCTGGCAAAGGAGTGTTGATCTTAACTGACATGTTCGGCGGAACCCCTACGAATATATCGGCTATGTTTCTCGATAACACAGAGATTGAAATAGTCACTGGAGTAAATCTCCCTATGGTCTTGAAACTAGCATCACAAAAAGAAGATCAAACAGTTGCAGAGCTTGCAAGACAAATTGAAGAACAAGGCAAAAATTCTATCTATCGAGCGAGAGATTTCCTAACTCCAATCTCAAAATCTAAGAAAACAGATGCTTGAAACCAATCTAAAAGTAATAAATCCGCTGGGACTTCATGCACGAGCAGCCGCTCAGTTGGTAAAATTAGCCAATAGTTTTAATAGCGAAATTCGACTAACAAGAACAGATAATCTCGTAATAGCAGACGCAAAATCTATCCTTAGCGTTTTGACACTAGCTGCTGGAAAGGGAGTAGAATTAAAGCTTACTGTTGAAGGTTCTGATGAAAAACAGGCTTTTGAGGCTATAAAAGAAATTTTTAGGAAAGGCTTCGGTGAAATTTGATGAAAAATGTAGGTTTAATCGGTATTCCTCTCGGCTTTGCAGCAAGTAAACCTGGAAGCGAATTCGGAGCAGCAGCCATCAGAAAAGCTGACATAAGAGGAAAAAGGCTTGTTGAGCACATCGCTGAACTAGGCTACCAAGTAAAGGATTACGGTGATGTAGAAATTGTCAATCCAAACTATATTGCAACAAAAGAAGAAAGTCCAAAATACCTGAAAGAAATGAATTTATCTTGTCTTCAAATAGTTGAGGCGATGAGAGAAATCTTAGCAAAAGGTGACTTTCCCGTAATTTTAGGCGGAGATCATTCCATTGCAATCGGGACATTCTCGTCAGTATCAGATTTCTATCGTCGTGATCAAGGCAAACAGATTGGATTAATATGGTTCGACGCCCATGCTGACATGAACACACCAGAAACCTCACCTTCAGGAAATTTGCACGGAATGCCGTTAGCAGTTCTTCTTGGCTTTGGCGAAGAAAGTCTTACAAACCTTTGCGGCTATTCGCCAAAACTTAATCCTGAATTCCTGGCACATATCGGCGGGCGTGATCTTGACCCCGGCGAAAAGGAATTAATCTACAAGCTCGGCTTAAGGGATCATTTCTTCACAATGAGCGATATAGACCGACACGGTATGGCTTATTGTGTAGAAAAAGCAATCGAAATTGTATCGAAAGCCTCTGGTGGATACTCCGTCACTTTTGACATTGATATAATTGACCCGCGCTTTGCCCCCGGCTCTGGAACGCTTGTCCGAGGCGGGATCACATATAGAGAAGCGCATCTCGCACTTGAAATAATAGCCGAAGCAGGCGGCATGCTCTCTTTCGAAATGGTAGAAGTCAACCCAACTCTAGACAAAGAAAACATAACCGTAGAACTAGCCGGTGAGCTAATACTATCGGCACTAGGCAAAGTTATTCTCTAAAAGCTTATGAGAACACGCGTAGGTTTAATTTTTGGTGGACGTTCTGGCGAGCATGAAATTTCCATTCGTTCTGCAAAATCTGTAATCGAGCAGATTGACAAAGAAAAGTATGAAGTAATACCCATAGCCATAACA
The DNA here is from genome assembly GCA_025054715.1 of Pyrinomonadaceae bacterium. Classification (GTDB taxonomy): domain Bacteria; phylum Acidobacteriota; class Blastocatellia; order Pyrinomonadales; family Pyrinomonadaceae; genus J014. The sequence continues at coordinate 162,739 of JANWYH010000001.1, read as the reverse complement.
AAAGAAGGTAGATGGCTCAACCCAATAGACTCAATCTCATTTTTTCCAGAAGAGACTCAAAAGCTCGTTGACTTAAAATCATTCAACCATGCTCCAATAACGCTATCACCCGACACCTCACATAAAGGCTTGATAAACCTTTTGGAAAATATAGTTTCACCGATAGATGTGTTTTTTCCGGTTCTTCATGGCACTTATGGAGAAGATGGCACAATTCAAGGTATTTTCGAAATGGCAGGTGTGCCTTACGTCGGTTGCGGAGTTCTTGCCTCCTCTTGCGGAATGGACAAGGTGATAATGAAAAATCTTTTCAAAGCTGCAGGATTACCTACCTGCCGTTTTGTTTGGTTCTTAAGAAGTAATTTTGAATCCGACAAAAAGAAGACCTTAAGTCTAATAAAAGAGAAAATAGGGTTTCCTTGCTTTGTCAAGCCTGCAAATTTAGGCTCTTCAGTAGGAGTCTCAAAAGCAGAAGATGAACAGTCACTTGAAAAAGCTGTGGAGTTAGCAGCAAAATATGACAGAAAAATCATAGTGGAAGAAGCTCTCAAGATGAGGGAAATCGAGTGCGCAATAATTGGCAATGAAGACCCGCAAGCGAGCCTTCCAGGTGAATATGTAATTCGCAATAAAGAAAAGTCTTTCCTAGATTACACCGAAAAATACGCAAGCACAGGAAATAATGAATTTGTTGTCCCTGCGCCCATATCAAACGAATTAGTCCAAATAGTGCAGAAAATGGCGATAAAAGCCTTTAAAGCTATTGACGGTTCAGGATTAGCCCGAGTGGATTTCTTTCTTAAACAAGACGATGGAAGAATACTGGTTAATGAAATAAACACAATGCCAGGACTTACAGATGCTTCTGGTTTTCCAAAAATGTGGCAAGCAAGCGGGCTTTCTTTTCAACAAATTATCGAACGACTGATTAACCTAGCCTTTGAAAGACATCAAGACAAATCAAGAAACAAAACCGTATATGAAAATTAAACCTCTTCATAGCTACAAAAAATGCTTCATGAATTTATGATAGCAAGAAAAAAGTTGAGATTATGGCAAAAGATAGGCGAATCCTACGAGCATGTGCTCATGAAAGCCCTTGGTTACGCAATGTTTAGAAATGACTATGAGCAAATACAAATCGAACTAAACCTCGGACTTCGTTATACGCCCGATCTCATAGCTCTTAACCAAAACGAAGATATCGAATTCTGGGGTGAATGCGGACAAATTTCGATACGAAAAATTCACTGGATTTTGAAACACACTGACACAAAAAAGCTTGTTCTTTTTAAGATAGGCTTCCAGGCAGAAGCTCTGATCAAGAAACTTAGGAAAGAAATACCTAAAAAATATCGTCCCGAAGGAAGAGTTTTGCTTGTTAACTTCGTAAGTGATATTGTAAATCTTTCATTGCAAAAGGACTTTGAGCAGATTCCTGAAAGTTGGTTTTCAACGTATCAAGTGTGATGAGCTCAAAAGATATAAAAGTAGAGATTCGCGAAGTTTCATCAGTAGAAGAGTTTCAGGAGTGTGTAGAGCTTCAAAGAAGGGTTTTTGAACTTCCCGACATAGAAATCTCCCCAGTAAGGCATTTAATCGTAACAAAAAACGCAGGAGGATTTACTTTAGCCGCTTTTCATGAAGGTAAGATAATAGGCTTCGTCCTAAGCGTTCCAATGTTCAACGGAAAAGAACGAGCATTTTACTCTCACATGACCGCAGTTGACAAAGAATATCAAAATCTCGGAATAGGAGCAAAACTTAAATGGGCTCAAAGAGAGCGAGCTCTCGAAGAAGGAATAAAATACATCAAATGGACTTTTCAGCCTGCGCAAGCTAGAAATGCCTTTTTCAATCTTGAACGCCTAGGCGCAATTGTTAGAACATACGCTCCAAATTTTTACGGAACTGACTACATTTTCGTAGAGGGCAAACAAACTAAATACGGCATTGATAGCGACCGACTGTTCGCCGAATGGTATCTAGAAGACCCAAAAGTCGTAGCCTTATCCAAAGGGGAAAAATATCGTGAAACGGCAAATCCAAAAAGAACTATACGTATTCCCTCTGACTGGAATCTTCTGCTTCGAGAAAACGCGTTTCAAGCAAACCTAGAACAACAACGAATAAGAAAAGAATTCCAAGAAGCATTTGCTGAAGGACTTATCTGCAGAGGCTTCGAGCGCAGTGACAATCAGCCGAAGTATCTACTTTTTGAAACCTAGCTGTTCATAAATTCCGCTATCAGCCGATGGAAATGATGAACTGCCTTTTCGCGCGAAGGCGAATAACGCCCAGACTTGAAAAATCTGGAACGAATACCCTTTTGAACCGACTCAACCACTCGTTGATCCTCTATCTCAACAGTATCTAAATCGGCTCCAGCGCCCACATTTAGCTTTGACTCATCCGAAACAAAAGTAATATAAGAAACCAGAGTTTCATCCAGCTTTAAAGGCTTCACTACATTAACAGAAAGTCCCCAAGGATAAAAGTTAAACATCAAGTTAGGAAAAACAAAAAAATAAAGAGCTGCAATATGTTTCTTTTCAGAAAACCCGTCAATTTGAAAATCAAATCCACATTCACGCTGATCTGTAAACCCTACTTGAAGGCTAGAAAATCTAAATGTATTCGTTGTGTAAGATAAAAAATCCAAAACCCGATTTAATCCTTTGTGAACAAACGGAATGTGCAAACCTTCAAGATAATTTTCGCAATAAAGCGCCCAATGTGCCTTTACTAGATAATCCTTCCGTGAAACCGATTTTATGTCTAACCTTAATTGACTTATGTAAGGTTCTATCTCGCGAAAAAAGTCCTTGAAATCGAACTTTGGATCAAGCGATACGAAAATCATTTCTTTCCAAACTTCAAGCGGTATCTTCATTAAGTCATCCTTTCTAGAAGGAAAGTCACAAACACCTTCAAACTCTGGCATTGAAAGAAATTTACCATCAAGGCGAAATCGCCTTCCGTGATAACCGCAGTGGATAGATTCGGTATCGCATGCTTCCTCAACAAGAATCTTGCCCCTATGAGTGCAAACATTCGATAGGCAAGATATGTCTTCTTTATCTTTCACCAACAAAACGGGTTCATCTAAGAACCCTTCGAGAAGCACTAAAGGCGTAAGCTTCTTCTCTACCGACTGCACAACTTCTAAAAACTGCCACGTTCGGACAAAAATTTTCTCCTTTGATTCAAAAAAATACCTCTCATCAGTGTAGAACTCAGCAGGCAAGGTCTCGGCACGTCTGATTTCAGGATTTACGATAAGCATAAATTGCAAAAGTATTGAAATCCCTAACTTAGCTAGTCTATCATTTTTCTGATGAGCTACGAAGGCTTTTCGCCTTGAAATTTTATGAGTCTTCTGAACTTATATCTTACATTTTCACTTCTTGTATGCTTCTTCATAAGCGCCTATTCACTACAAAGTAAGGCTAGAGGAAGTAAATTTTTTGCAGTTACTTGTTTTCTAGGCACTTTCTGGACTTTGGCAGAGTTAATAAAAAGAACTTGGACTGAATACGAAGTGCAGTTTATAGCAGAAAATTTCAGATTTCTTTTTGTAATCTTTCTTCCTCCATCTTTATTCATCTTTGCCCTTCAGTACTGCAAAAAGAAAGTCACAAGCTTTCACGTAGCTTTGATACTTCTCATACCGATAATTTCGACTCTGATGTTGATTACTAACGAGGCTCATCTTCTCTTTTTCAAGGGAAAGAGCTTTGATCCATCAGGCGTATTGAAATTCGAATTTAATCATTACTATTGGTGGATTCATCTTCCCTATTCTTATGGAATCATAGCTTCGACTCTTTCTGTTATAGCCGATTCAATGAAAAACTCGCCCGAAAGAGACAGGAAAAGCTTACTTACGCTTTTCCTATCTATCATGATCCCTTTCTTATTCGACGCTTACAGGCTTTTCTCCGGCAACAGCATACCATCAGTTATAAGCTTCCCTATCTTCTCTTCTGTAATTGCATTTGCGGTGCTTCGATATGACTTCCTGCGGAGCAATCCAGTAGCCTACGAAAAAGTTTTTTCCAGCATGCAAGACGGCGTCGTCATAGTAAACAAAGAAAATATCGTCTTGGACGTCAATCCCGTAGTAACTAAGATTTTAGGAAAATCAAGAAGTGATCTAATAGGAAACTCTCTTGAGGAAGGTTTTTCAGCCTGGAAAGAAATAGTAGAAAAATACAAAGATTATAGCAGCCTCCAAGACGAGCTTTCAGTTAACTATAAAGGTGAAAAAAGATACTTCCTTGTAACTATTATTCCGATAGAAGATGACAGTGAAGGACGAGTATTCATTCTTAGAGACATAACCGACCAGAAAAATTATGAATTTTTCTTAAAGAACCTGGCCTTTCGAGATGCTTTGACGCAGGTTGCAAATCGCAGAAGATTTCAAGAAGAGCTTGAGTTCTGCCTATTGGAGTCAAAAAGGAAAAAAGAAAGACTAGCGGTCGTTTACTTTGATCTGAATGATTTTAAGAAAGTAAATGACGAATTTGGACACGAAACAGGTGATGAGCTGTTAAAATTAGTTGCAATAAGAGTAAATTCCGTCCTTAGAGAAAGAGACTTTTTAGCAAGAATAGGCGGTGATGAATTTGCTATCTTGATCAACGACTGTGATCACAACGGCGCTCAAACGGTTGTTGAAAGAATAAAATCTGTCATCAACGAGCCTTTCATTATAAACGACCAAGTTTTCAAATTAGGTATAAGCATAGGAGTTGCCATCTATCCCGAAGACGGTGAGACGCAAAAAGAACTAACAAGGACTGCCGATAAAAGGCTTATCGCAAGTAAAAAATTAAAAAGAGTGAGAAAAGAAGGTTCTGCCTAAGTAAACATTTTTCCAGGGTTTAGGATTCCGTTTGGATCGAAAACCTTTTTTAGTTGCTTCATTATCTCCAAAGTAGATTTGTCAACTGCCATGTCAAGATATGGAGCTTTTACGTAGCCTATACCATGCTCACCAGAAATTGTGCCGCCGAGTTTCAAGGCTAATTCAAAGGTTTCTTTTACACATGCTCTTGCTCGTGCTATCTCTTCTGGACTACGGTTACAGACAAAATTGACGTGTATATTTCCATCTCCTGCGTGTCCAAAGTTCGCAACAAAGGTTTTATGGCGCTTAGCTATCTGCTCAACGCCTTTAATCAATTCTGGAACTTTAGAGCGAGGCACTACTACATCTTCATTTATTTTCAAATCACCATATTTATTAAGGCTAGGACTTATGGCACGTCGCACATCCCAAAGTTTATTTTCTTCTTCTCTGCTTTTTGAACGAACAACATCAAATCCACCGTTTGCTTTTATAATTTCCTCAATTATTTTTGCCTGTTTTTCTACTTCTTCTTTTGAACCATCTACAGCCACAAGCAGAACCGCATTAGCATCTTTAGAAAGCCCGAAAGCGAAACTACCCTCAACGGCTTCAATACAATACTTGTCCATAACTTCCATAGCCATTGGCATTATGCCTTCGGGGGTAAACTTCGTAAGCACTTTGCAAGCCTCTTCCATACTCTTGAAGTTTGCTCTGACTGTTGCGGTAGCTTCGGGCATCGGCAAAAGCCTCAAAGTTGCCTCGGTTATTATTCCAAGCATTCCTTCTGAACCGCACATCAAACCAGTAAGGTCAAACCCAACAACATTTTTTACTGTTTTTCCACCCGTCCTTATGACTTCACCTCTTCCTGTCACAACTTCTAATCCAAGCACATAGTGCTTCGTAACCCCGTATTTAGGTGTTCTCATTCCGCCTGCATTCTCGGCTATGTTTCCTCCGATGTAGCTTTCTTTGTATGAAGCTGGATCGGGAGGAAACATCAAACCGTAATCTTCAACTGCCTTTTGAAGATTATACGTTGTTATCCCAGGTTGGCATACGACATACAGATCATCAACATTTATTTCTTTTATTTTATTCATCCTGTCCGTTCCAATTACGATCCCGCCTTCTATGGGCACTGCACCACCCGTGTAACCTACACCACCGCCGCGAGCAGTTACCGGAAAAAGATATTCATTTGCTAGTTTCAAAATCCTAGACACTTGCTCAGTGTTCTCAGGGAAAACGACCGCTTCCGGCGGAAACTTTTCTTTCACAGCATCTGCTCCATAAGGCTCAACCTTTTCAGGAGCGACCAAAACATTTTCCTCTCCAACTATCTCTTTCATTTTTGCGATTACTTCTGGTTTGGAAGCGTTTGTTGTCGCTCTTCCCTTCGACTTAAAATGTATAGACTGATACATACTCTCACTCATAAAGCCTAGTCCTTAGCAAAGATTCTACCAAAGAGTCCTAAGCTAATAAAAACTAAGCTGGTCTTCTGACCAGCTTAGCCAGAGGAGAGCGTGTTGAGGAAAGAACCAAGGGTCAGGCTTTACTGGCTTTGTCCTTTGTCTTTTAAGTAAATGGCGAAAAAACTACAGTGAAAAGACAAACGGCTACCGATTAATTAACTTTTTGCTTTGTATCCTTTGGTTTAATTTTCTCACTCCAGAGGATACGACCATTTATGTCAATCCAATGATGCCTACCATCCTCAGTATGAACCTGAGCCACCCCACCGTTAAATCTTGATACTTTGGTAAACTTAGGCTCAATTACTACTTTTCCAGTGGTATCAATGTAACCCCATTTACCATTTATCTTGACACCTGTTCTGCCTTCACTAAACCCGATGTCAGCATCTTCAAAGGCATCCGTTGGCTTAATTACATAATTTCCGTTTTTGTCAATCCATGCTAGCTTGCCCTCTATGCGCACCTTCGCCAAACCTTCAGAGAACATGTAGGTATGATCGAACTTAGGTTCTATCACCCACTTACCAGTTTTATCAATGTAACCGTATTTTCCATTCATCTTAGTCGCAGCTAACCCTTCTCTAAATCCAACAGAGTTCTCAAATTGCGGCGGTATGACTACCTTTCCAGTTCTATCTATATAGCCATATTTACCGTCCTCAAGAATCCAAAATAGCTCCATCTTTTCCTGAGAAAAGATTACGGAAACGTTCAAAAAGGTGAAAACTAAGAAAAACAATTTCTTCATACTCAAATTCCTCCTAGTAAGAAATTTTTATTGCAAACTGCAACGAACGAGCACCTCCCATCTGATAAAGAGAATTAAAACCGGGGCTTGGAGTCGTTTGAACTGCGGCAGTATTACCGCTTAAAGTCCTTCCCAGTGTAGCAAACGGGACGCCAAAGCCAGAAATCCCAAAAGAAGCAGCAGGAAACCCAAAATTAGGCGTATTGAAGAGATTGAAAGCTTCTGCACGCAGCTGCACCTTCAATCTATCGTCCAAAAATTTGAAAGTTCTTCTAACAGCTAAGTCAACCTGTCTCGCATTGTAAGAACGGTAGGCGTTTCTGCCAGAGTTCCCCTGAACACCGACAGGAGGTAAAGCAAATGCATTCGGATTTAGTCTTCTTCCGCCCGGTCTTGTCTTGTCCTTTACCCAAACTGGTTGTCCTGGGACACGATCAACTCTTCTGGTTGATCCTATGTTTAGCGGATCGAAAACTTGGGTGATAACTGAAAACGGCAGACCACTTCGCCAACGAATAATAGAATCAACTCCCCAACCATTCAAAATCCCGTCTAGAAATCCATTTAATCTTACTTTAGGCAGATCATAACTTATAGCCGCTACAAAGTTATGCGGTAAATCAAACGATGAAGGACCTTTTTCAAGGGCTAGATTTAGCAAATTAGGTGGAACGCCAATAGTCGTTTCATCGGAAACATCATCCGTCGAACGAGAATAAGTATAGGAAGCAAGAACTTGTAATCCCTTAGAAAGACGCCTTTGATATTGTATTTGCAAGGCATTGTAGTCAGATTCAGCTCCGTTTCTAGTGTATTGAACATCGGAACCTGCAGCTGGAACATTAGATTGAAGTTGAGCCGGCGTTGGTCCAAAAATTGCCGGATTTACAACTATCAACGGACCAGTGTTAAGCCCAAATCTTTGTTGCACAAAAGCTGCATTAAAGTTTCTGTACTGTTCTGTTCTAATAAGCCTCCTACCTTGAGCCCCTACGTAGGAAACCGTCAAAGTTTGATCTTTACCAAAACCTTTTTCAATAGAAACATTCCATTGTCTCGTATAAGGCAGTCTGAGATTTGGATCAAAAAAGAAAAAGGAAGCAAAATAAGGTGGTGGAGATTCATCCAGAAAGGCTGGAGGTCTTAAATCGTTTTCGTCAGCAGGAAAGCGAAGCTGACTTCCCGTAAGGGTTTTCAGTGAATTGTAAGGAAAGCTAGTAAAACCTCTCAGAGCCACTCCCGTTCCCAAATCATAAAAGATTCCAAATCCGCTGCGAATGACTAGATTGTGTTTTTCAGAGAGCAAATAAGCAACGCCAAGTCGCGGGGCAAGATTATCATATCGAGTTTTCCACTGCTTAGTTCCTTTAGGAGCTAATGTCGCCGTTAGAGGATTATTCATTCCGATGGCATTATAAGGCAATCGCTCGCCTTGAAGCGGTGGATTTACCTCCCAACGCATACCTAGCGAAAAGGTCAATCGTCTGCTCACTCGCCAAGCATCCTGAATATAGGCAGAAAAATTTTCAACATAAAAATTAGTATTTGGAGCAAAAGCTTGAACCGTTATGCTAGTTGGCGTTCCTAAAGCTCGACTGGCAGTAGTTGAGAAAACATAGCTTATATTTATTTCTCTACTATTGAACTTGGGTTTTAATCTTCTGTAGTCTATCCCAAACTTTAATTGATGTCTTCCTAGAGCCAAAGTTACGGAATTTAGGAAGTTAAATTGCCTTTGTTTTGTTGCAGTAACCTTGCCCTGAGTAAGATTTGCTGAAATTATCCCGGCTGACGCAACTCCCGTGCTCAGCTGTATGCTAACCGCTGCTCTATCTGGCGAGGTGAAGGAAGGAAAAATTAAACTTCTAGGCGGCAAAACCGAACCATCAACTTCAATCCCTCGAAAGTCAAAAAGCCCATCATTATGACTGTAATTGAAACGAAAGTCGTTAGTAACGCGAGAAGAAAAAACTTGCGTTGAACCCAAAGTAAAGGTGTGTAGGTGCTTTTTGTAGAAATTGTTTTGACTAGGAAAAGCTCTAAAGGTTTGAGAAGAAGGTGATTGATTGTATCTACCGAAAAGGCTTATTGAATTGGTTATTTTCTGATCTACGCGAATGCTAAAACTATCTGCTTGGGACGGGTAGGAAATAGTTGTAACATATCTTTCAGTGTCCGAAGGGTCAGAAGGTTGCCTAGGCGCATTTGGCAAAGGAAAGGCTCTGAGAATTGTTCGAAAAGGCTCCGGTGCTGTTTGTCTCAAAGCGTTTGATGGGACATTGGCAATGAAAGAACCAGGTTGCGGCTGTGTGAGCCTTAGGCCTTCATAAGATGCGAAAAAGAAAGTTCTGTCCTTACCGTTATACAAGTATGGTAAGACCAAAGGACCTCCTGCAACAAATCCAAAATCATTTTGACGAAGTTTTCCTTTTGGTCTGCCAGCAAGATTGTTGAAAAAGTCATTTGCATCGAAGATGTCGTTACGAAGATAATTGAATGCAGTAAAGGTAAATTTATTAGTTCCTCTGCGAGTTACAACTTCTATTTGTCCACCTGGCTGTCTTCCGTATTGAGCCTCGTATGACGACGTAGTTACTCTAAATTCTTCAATCGTATCGATAGAGGCAAGCGAGCTAGTACCGCCAAAAACGGAAAGGCCCGGCAAGGTTCCAGCAGCCTGCTGATAAAACTGAAAATTAGTTGATGTATCTACATTTGCCGAAACTCCATCCACCGTAAAGTAGTTAGCATTTGAACGTTGACCATTTATAGAAAACTGTCCTGGACTCTGTATAGACGAAGGAACCAAAACTACACCAGGAGTTAGCTCAATAAGAGAATGGAAACTTCTTCCATTCAAGGGCAAATTCTCTATGAATTTTCTATCAACCAAGGTGCTGACTGCAGCTGAATCTGTTTCAACCATATCACGACTTGTCTCTTCGACAATTACCATTTCATTTATTTGCCCAGGCTCTAGAGTAAAATCTAGCCTTATCTTCGAAGACACGTTCAAAACGATTGATTCCCGTATAACAGAACGAAACCCTTCTTTTGTAACTTCTATCCGATAATTTCCCGCTTCTAAACTTGTGAAAACGTAAAATCCTTCTCTATCGGTTTGAGTAGTGAGTGTCCGATTTGAACCTTGATCCTTCAACCGAACTGTGGCGCCGGGAATGGGGCTATTGTTACTATCTGAAACGAAACCTTGTATGCTAGATGAATAAGCATTAGATTCATAAAATAAGGCAAGGATGGCAAAAATTAGGAGTAACTTCATACCTGCGCTCCTCGATAGAGTTTTTCAGAACCAAAATTCTATTTTTAGACAAAATGATCAATGTATAACTTTTTAACGAAAAGCAGTAAAAGGCATATAGACTGCAAAGAAAAAGAAATGAATTGCTCGTCAATTCGAGTAAGATAACTTGACACAAGGCCTTCTGAGAAGCTATCTTTATATTTGTCTGGAAAACCAAAGCGTGGGCATATATGTCAATTGGTAGACAGCTTCCTTTACAAGGAAGAAGTTGGAGGTTCGAGTCCTTCTATGCCCACCAAGCGGAGCCGTAGTTCAGTTGGTTAGAACGCCAGCCTGTCACGTTGGAGGTCGCGGGTTCGAGTCCCGTCGGCTCCGCCATTTTTCTAATGTCTTGCTAGTGTGCCTCGACAAGCGATAAAACCTCCTTCTTCGTTTTTAACTTCAGCGTAAAAAATTCTAGCTAGTCTGAGAGAGCTTGAATTTTCTTTCAGAAAACTCGAGGGTTTGGAAATAAACCTCTTTCCAAAAGCTTCTGGCTATTTTTATGTATTTATCCTGAAAAAACCGTTGCTATAATAGGAACGTCTATAAAAAGGCGCAAGTCCGAAAGAACCACAGAAACAGTCTTGTTGAAAGGAGACAAAGTAAGGTGACGCAGGAGAAAAAGTTCAGAGATAAAACATTAGTTAGCAGTGAAAAATCAGAATCACAAGAGTCCCATTTTTACCTTCCCAAAGAATTAATGAGAAAACTAGAAGACTACTCTAATCAGAGTGGCTACCAAAAGCATAAGCGAGATGATTTGTACTCTGCTTTCTTATCAAACGGATACGACCCAAAGCAAACAAATCAAATACTTTTGGGAATAGAAAATGGTTTAAGCCTAAGAAAAGTAATGCGTTATTCCAGTCCTGAATATGAATCGGAAAATATGGAGCAAATCCGACTTGGATTTGAAAACGGGCTGACTATCGAGCAGGTAAGCCTCTACGCAAAGCCTGAATACAGTGCATGGCAAATGGAACAAATCCGACTCGGACTTGAAAAAGGATTGACCATCCGGCAGGTAAGCCTCTACGCAGAGCCTGAATACAGTGCACGGCAAATGGAACAAATACGAATGGGATACGAAGAAGGACTAACTATTGAAAAAGTTAGCCTTTATGCAAAACCCAAATATAACTCAGAGCGAATGGAACGAATAAGACTAGGATTAAAAGAGGGTCTGACTTTAGAGCAGATAAGTCTTTACGCAGAGTACAAATACAGTTCAGAACAAATACGGCAAATACGACTAGGACTTGAGGACGGTTTAACCATCGAGCAGGTAAGCCTCTATGTAAAGTCTGAACATGACCCAGAACAAATGGAACAAATAAGATTGGGATTCAAAAAAGGTCTGACTCTGGAGCAGGTAATTTTTTGTTCAAATCAGAAATACAGTGCACACCAAATGAAACAAATACTTCTGGGATTTGAAAAAGGATTAACTATCGAACAAGTAAGTTTATACGCAAAACCAGACTATGGACCTTGGCAAATGGAACAGATACGGTTAGGAATCGAAAAGAATTTAAGTATAGAACAATTAAGCTTGTATACAAAGCCTGAGTACAACTCATGGCAAATGGAGCAAATACGACTGGGATTCGAAAACGGTCTAAGTCTCGAACAAGTAAGTCTATACGCTAATCGTAATTATGACGTGTGGCAAATGCAGCAAATAAGACTGGGATTAGAAAGAGGACTAAATTATGAGCAAGTCAGCACTTATGCCAAACCCGAATATAGTTCAAAGAAGATGGAAAAAATACGCACAAGTTTCGAAAAAGGCGCAAGCCTTGAAGAAGTAAGAGCTAAACTAATCTCAGGAGCATACGACTGATCGCTTACAACTTTCTGTCAAACTCAAAAACCAAACCTAGTTACGATTTAACTAACCTTACTATACGTTCTCAAAACGTAAGCCGATAACAAGGCCACTTGAATTCAAACATCAATCTGCATCTGTCCGATTGACTCCGGTATTTTCAACGCATTATAGCTACAACTTTTCCCGAAACTTTTTTAGAACGCTATCAGATTTTTGCAGGGAAGATGCAATTGATCAAGCTTCTCCCCAAGAAAAATCACTTAACAGAAAAGTAAGATGCAAGAGTGAAAATTTCAATTTTTCTACGCTACACATTCCTTCCGGAAAGTTAAGTTTCAAAGCTTTACTTGGAAAAAACATTTGAAAGAGGCAAGGCTTTTTGCTTATGAATAAGGTATTCAGCTTCATTCGCCTGCCTTATGACCTTGCCTTACGGACAAGCAAGTAATTCTTTCGGAAGAAAAATCTTTTATTGAAAGCTTCATTTTGCGTAAGAAATCCTGTTTCGCAGTTTTGTTAATTGGGAAGAGTTTCGTGATAAAATTTAAGCTGGTGATGAAATTTCATCACTAATCTTATCGAGAAAGGGAAGTTCATATGAGAAGACTAAGCTTGATATTTGGAGCTTTGTGCATAATCGTTGCCATCAGCACCGTGTATGGCCAATACGGAAGTAAAAAAGAGAGGAAAGACGTCGTTGATGTTGCGGTCTCTTCGCCTGATCACACGACACTTGTCGAAGCTGTCAAAGCTGCAGGGCTCGTAGAAACCTTGAAAGGGAAAGGCCCTTTTACCGTTTTTGCACCGGTAAACTCAGCCTTTGCGGCATTGCCATCAGGAACAGTTGAATCACTTCTCAAGCCCGAAAACAAAGAAAAACTCAAAGCGATTCTTACCTATCATGTCGTCTCAGGAAAATTCCGCTCCAAGGATGTCTTAAGACTAATAAGAAGAAACAAAGGCAAGGCAACCGTTAAAACCGTTCAAGGCGGTAGTCTAACTTTAACCACCGAAGGTGGAAACGTGAAAATAACAGATGAAAACGGTAACACCGCAACCGTTACGAAAGCAGATCTAATAGCTTCAAATGGCGTTATACATGTTATTGACAAAGTGGTATTACCTAAGCAATAATATTAGTTAGACCTCACCGCCTCCAAAAGAGAGAAAGTCTCTCCCCTTAAAAAGCGCCCGATTTTTTCGGGCGCTTATCTTTTCTGCATCCACTTTCACGCAAAATGCGAAATAAATAGCTTGAAAAAACCTAACTTTGAAAGGAGTAGAAATATGATGAAAGCAAAGCTTTTAATCTTCTCTATTGTGATGCTGTTTGTTTTCGCAGTTAACTCTTCAGCACAAGAAAAAAGCTTATATCAGCGTCTCGGTGGCTATGATGCTATAGCTGCTGTAACAGATGACTTAATAGCCAGACTCGTTCAAGATAAAAAATTATCAGAATATTTCGTTGGATTAAGCACAAGCTCGAAAAAGCGACTTCGCCAACATCTTGTTGACTTTTTATGCCAGATTTCAGGGGGACCTTGTGTTTATACTGGAAGAGACATGAAAACTGCACACGCTGGACTCGGACTTGATGAAGAAGATTGGAAAATATTTGTAAAGCTTGCAAATGAGACTTTCGATAAATTCAAGGTCCCCGAAAGGGAAAGAAACGAAGTTATCACAGCCTTAAGCGGAATGAAAAAAGATATAGTAGAAAAGTAATTTCATTGCCTTCTCCCTAAAAACGGGAGAAGGCGCTCCTTTTTCTTTTCAAACAACAACCTCAGACTAACCTTACGTTAAAACTCATTGACACACCTTACTAAAGATGAAAAAATCTTCTGAGGAAAGGAGTAGAAGAGCATGAAAGCTTTCGCTTTAACTTTTCTTTTCTTCCTTTTATCTATGTCAACTTTTCCTCAGAGTGAAGCCAAGCCTATCCGTGTAGAAACCGATCTTATAAACTTTGAAGTTACAGTGACAGACAAAAAAGGAAACATTGTGCGTGGACTTAAGTCCGAAGATTTCCAGATATTTGAAAATGGAGTTGAAAGAAAGATAGATTTTTTTGAACCTATTAAAAATAACGGAAAGTCACGTCCGCTTGCTGTGGTTTTCGCCCTAGACGTATCTGGAAGTATGACAGAGCAAGAGATAGAGAAATTAAAATTCGTAATATCAAGGTTTATAGAGACTCTTGCCGATTACCGCTCTCAATTTGCAATCCTCACATTCGGAATGCGTGTTAAAGTCTTGTTACCATTTACAAATAATCCCGATAAAATCAGAAAAGCTATTCTAAAACTTGAACATGAAAGAGACGGTCTTTCAACTCATGCCTACGATGCTGTTGATACCGCAATAAGAATGTTAAGAAGGCAAATTCCTAATCAAAAAAACGAAAAACTAGCAAGGAAAATAGTCGTTTTAATAACGGATGGATTTCCAGTCGGTGATTTGGTCACTCCGGAAACAGTTATTGAAAGGGCAAACACAGCTGAAGTAACTATTTACTCGATAATTCTGCCTTCTTACTCTATTTTTAGTCGAAACAAAAGACCACTTCTTACTCCACTAGAAGCCAGCGGTATCATAGAAAAAACTGGCGGCAGGACATTTTATCCAACCGAACAAGAGCTAGACGAAATTTTCAGAGCTTTGTCCGATGAGTTCACAGGCTCATACGTTCTCGCCTTTTACCCGTCAGAAGAAAGTAAGCGAGACGGCCGTTTTCGAGAAGTCAAGATAAAAATAAAACAAGGAAACTACAAGATAAGACAAAACCGCTTGGGATACAAATTTCCTATTCAATAACGATCGTCTTCATAGTCATAACTTTCGTAGTCAAAATCTGAGTCGTCATAGTCTTCATATTCATCCTCAATAATCACAAACTCGACGGGAGAAAGGCTGAGAAGTTCTAACCTAGCTCCACACTCTTCACAATCTACGATGTCGCCTTCTTCGGCGTCTTCGTCAACATAGATTTCTTCTTCGCATTCAGGACAGATTCCTGATAACATTTCCCATCTCCTTTTTTGGTTTTTAGGTTTTCCTAAAACAGAATGCAGCAGAAAAGTTTTATGATATTGCTTAAAAATTAAACCTGTCAAACGTTATCTTTGATTTTTTTCTGATTTCGGTTTACTTTTTGGATTATGGAAGTTTATTTTGAACTAGTCAAGAATGGCGAGCATCTAAAGAGAGTCTGCGAAGAAAAATTTTCATCCGAAGATTGTTTAGGACTCGACACAGAAACGACAGGGTTCGATCCTCATGAAGGAAGTTTAAGACTTATTCAGCTCAGCAATAGCAAAGCTACTATCGTCGTTGATCTAATCTACTTTGCCGAAAATGGAAGCCTAAAAGAAAATGAAATGCTCGAACCTTTAAGAAGAATTCTCAAAGATAAAGAGAAAACAAAATTCATTCACAACGCAAAGTTTGATACCAAGTGGATTCAGCATCATCTAGGGGTTGAATTAGGCGGAATTTTCGATACCATGCTAGCAAGCCAGCTACTTCATTCAGGCGATCAAGAAAAAAGACATAGTCTCGCAGAAGTAGCCCAATTTTTTCTTGGCCTTGAGTTAGATAAAAGCGAACAAAAATCCGACTGGAGCTCGTCGGAACTTACAGAATCGCAACTAAAATACGCTGCTACAGACGCCGTTGTAGCTTTCAGACTAGGCAAACAAATAGAAGAAAAACTGATGCGCGAAGCTTTAACAAAAACAGCACAAATAGAATTTAATTGCATTACACCGCTCTCAAACGTAGAAATGAATGGAATTTACGTTGATCTGACGTCGTGGCAAAAAAACTTAAATGAAACATTACAAAAAAAACTTGACTTATCAGAAAATCTTAAAAAAAATATCTCGAATCTAAACTCTCAAAACTTTCTTTTCTCGAAGAATGCCGAAATAGACATCAACGATCAAAATCAGGTCCGCTCTGCTTTGGGAATCTCAGCTTCTTCAAAGAGCTTGCAAAAGGAACTTAGAACGTTAGCCGCAACTAATCCGACAGCTTCTATGTTTTTAGAATACTTAGAAACTGAGAAGTTTTTATCCGAGTTCGGCGAGGATTTTCTTAAACTGATAAAGCCACAGACTCAAAGACTTCATCCAGATTACAAACAAATCGCAACTTTCTCAGGAAACATAAGGTGCTACAAACCTAACCTTTACCAACTTCCCCTAGAATATCGCAAATGCCTCGTAGCCCCAGAAAACAAGAAGCTCATCTTAGCGTTTTACCCGGACCTGGAATTCCGTGCTTTTGCAGAGCTTTCCCAAGATAAAGACTTAATAAACACTCTAACGAATAACGTAGACTTTCAAATAGCGCTATCAACGAAACTTTTTAATCTTGATTCCGAGCAGCTAACCGAAGAACACATGTTACTTACAAAAAGATTGTCCTACGCCGTTATTTACGGCGCAGGAGCTTCTTACTTAGCTAAACTGAACGGAATAAGCACCGAAGAAGCCGAAGAGCTCTTTAGAAGATTCTTCGCACTTTATCCGAGACTTTGGCAATGGCTTGAAAGCTTGTCGCAAAAAGCCGAGCAGGAAAAAATCTGCCGTTCGACGTCAGGCAGAATATGCAAGTTAAAATTTGACACAGAGGAGAAAAGAAAGTCTGCCAAGAGATACGCTCGCAGCTTCCATGCTCAAGCTCTCTCAACAGATATATTCAAGCACTGTTTGTATCTTCTTGATAAAAATCTCAAAAACTCATCGGCTAGGATTATTCACCTTTTCCAACACGGATATTTAATTGAATGTTATGCCGATGAAACGAAAAAAATTTCCGATCTGACTAAAGAAGTAATGAAAAAGGCAGGTGAGGAATTTATAAACTCCGTGCCCATTCGCGTTGAAAGCAGAGAGTCTGAGTCTTGGAGCTTTTAGTGAAAAAATGCAAAAATTGCAACCCACAAAAATAAATTCAAATTTTGAAAGGCTGTTCAGATTAAGCTCCTACATGACAGCCTTTTGTGGACTGTTTGCATTGCTTACATCTGGCGGTATTAACCTTTTTTTCGGAACAATCTTTGCTTTCATATTCTTGATTGCATGGCGAATTGAAGATTCTGAAAAACAAATATCCGAAAGGCTCAGCTTAATTCTGATTCTCGTTTTTTTGCCGATATTTTATCTTGACTGGAGGTATCAACTCGGCTCTTCGGCAAGAGAAGTTGCAATGGCAAGTAGCCTTGCAAAGATGATCTTAACACTTACAGCAATCAAACTCTTGCAAAAGAAGAGTAACCGAGACTGGTTTTTCATTTATCTCACATCGTTTTTTCAAGTCCTTCTATCTGCAGGATTTAGTATAAGCCCTTTGTTTATTCTATCGCTACTTATATATCTTTTCTTTATCATCTGCGCTATCATCTGCTTTGAAATAAGAAAGATGACCCTCATTTCCAAAGCGGTAAGCTCTTTTGAAGGAAAGTCCCACTATAGACTGTTCGCTGTAGCAGCTGCACTTCTTTTTTCTACTGTCTTCCTATCTGTGCCTTTGTTTTTTACACTTCCTCGCGTTGGCGGAGCCGGATTTGGGGCTAATCTTGGTGGTGGACTTACAACGGGTTTTTCTGATTCTATAAGACTAGGACAAATAGCTCGTATTCAGCAAAGTAACGACGTCGTCATGAGAGTCCGCGTTGATCGTCAAGTCCCCGATATAAAATGGCGAGCAATGGCGCTTGATTACTTCGACAATATAAGCTGGTATAGAACTCGAAGAAACTACACTGAGCCATTTATTAAAACGGAACAAGATTTTTTCGTGGTTGATGGAGCAACAGAAGCCTCAAATTTGATCTCTCAAACCGTTTATTTAGAACCCTTAGATACGCCTGTGCTTTTCTCTCTATGGCGACCTGTTGCCTTTCAAGGTCCATTTAAGCTGATAAACAAGGATGCTGAAGGAGCTGTAAGTGTAGCCCGCGTTGGTTCAGAGCGCTTTTCTTACAAGGTTCTTTCGGATATTTCTGCTCCAAGCATCGAAAGATTAAGAAGTGATGACTCTCAATACTCTTTTAGCCATTACCGTTACCTTCAACTCCCTGATAGAATTGACCCTCGCATAGTTAGCTTGGCCGAAGAGATTATATCAAAAGCCAATGCAACAAACCGATATGACAAAGCTAGAGCCATCGAAAGATACTTACAAGAAAACTTCGGATACACGCTCGATCTTAAGGCGGGTGGAAGCGAACCTTTAGCGGACTTTCTTTTCAATGTTCGTGAAGGACACTGTGAATACTTTGCAAGCGCAATGGCCGTGATGCTTCGAACTCAAGGCATTGCTACAAGAATCGCTACGGGCTTTCAAAGTGGCGAATATAATGAAACAGCCGATGTGTATATAGTTAGGCAAAAACATGCTCATGCATGGGTAGAGGTTTATTTCCCTCGCGAAAATGCTTGGATAGCATTCGATCCGACTCCAGCGGCTGGAAGGCAAATGCCGTCACTAGATCAGACAAACATCGTTTTAGAATTTAGTCGCTATCTTGAAGCCCTTGAAGCTTTATGGATTCAATATGTAGTAAGCTACGATAGTCAAGAACAAAAATCCTTAATGAGCAACTTTTACACGCAGATAAGAAAAGCACGGCAATTCTTAAGTGAAAAAGCAAAAACAATTGTTGGTCTTTTATCCCAATGGTGGCAAGATTTAATAGGGCAAAGAGGCATTAAGGCAAGTCTAATTGCTATCATAAAAGCTGTCTCATTGTTAGGCTTAACCCTACTCGCAATATGGTTTTTTAGTGTGATCTATCGAAAACTGAGATTTTCAGAGCTACTTTTGAAGCTAAAAAGCAAACTCTCAAATGCGAAGACAGATTGCGATGTTGAGTTTTATAGCAAAATGGTGAAAATACTTGAAAGAAACGGTCTCAAACGTGAATTTTCCCAAACTCCGATGGAATTTGCCTTAGCCATTGGCTTTTTAGAAGCTAAAAAAATCACCGAAAAATACAACGAAGTCCGTTTTGGCAAACGTAAACTCTCTGAATCGGAAAAAAGGCAAATAGAAAAGTGGCTGCAGGTTTTAGAATTCGAGATTTCTAAGAAGTCCAAAACTGAATGAAAACCTAGTTCTTATGTCTTCCCCTTATGAGCTAAGGATGAGTCATTAATGAGCTTGTAGGCACGTAAAACTTCTGCTACACTCCACGCTTGCGCAAAACAGCCCCGATGTTGATGAGGTGGTTCTGCATCAAAAATCTCTGAAATCTGTCCGACACAACCTTCCGTAAGATGCTTTTTAAAAGGCTCAATTACGAGCTTTAGCTTTTCTTTCCTTTCAGGAAATACTTTTTGATAAGCATCTACGAAAGCTCCGATAAGCCAAGCCCAAACTGTTCCTTGATGATAAGCAGCATCTCTTTCCGAAGGTCCTCCTTCGTATCTCGGCTGATAATTCTTTTCTTTAGATGAGAGCGAACGAAGCCCAAAAGGCGTCAAAAGTTGCTCCTCGACCCTTTCAACTACTTTTCTCGCCCTCTCTAAATCCAACATTGAATAAGGAAGGCTTACGGCAAAAATCTGATTTGGGCGTACAGATGAATCTATCTTGCCATTAGATACGACATCAAAAAGGCACTGCTTTTCCTCATTCCAAAAAAGCTGATTGAAACTATATCGCGTCATATCTGCCATTGATTTATAAAGAGAGCAATCAGACTCACTACCAAAAAATTCGGCAAATTTTGCCATTATCATTAAAGCATTGAACCAGAGAGCTTGTATCTCCACGGGCTTGCCTATTCGCGGTGTAACAGGACTGCCATTTATTGCTACGTCCATCCATGTAAGCTGCGAGCCATTCTCACCTGCATAAAGAAGCCCATCTGTATCGACATGTATCTGAAAGCGTGTACCCCGCAAGTGCCATGCTATTATGTCAACGAGCTTTTCGTAAATGTCACGTCGTACAAAATCATAATCTCCTGTCTTTTCAACATAAGCTCTGATTGCCTCAAAATACCAAAGTGTTGCATCAACAGAATTATATTCTGGTTCTTGACCATTATCAGGAAAACGGTTCGGAATCATTCCTTCCGAAATGTATTTTGAAAATTCAAGTAAAATGTTTTTAGCAATTACAGGGCGATTAGTAATCAAAGTCAGTCCATTTAAGGAAATCATTGTGTCTCTTCCCCAATCGGTAAACCA
Source organism: Pyrinomonadaceae bacterium (assembly GCA_025054715.1). Lineage (GTDB taxonomy): Bacteria > Acidobacteriota > Blastocatellia > Pyrinomonadales > Pyrinomonadaceae > J014. The sequence continues at coordinate 142,307 of JANWYH010000001.1, read as the reverse complement.
TGGATAGCCTGCAATTACTGTAAACCCAGAATCTCGTCTCACGATAAATTGATCGGCAGCAAGCAGTAGCGCCTCCTCAAACTCATCCTTTGCATGCTCAGTCAAAATTTTGCGCCTTTGCACTTCGAGCTCTTCTAGCTGAAAAGCCTTCTCGTACTCTGTCTTTTCAGTTGAGGTCAGCACTATCGCATCAATTTTCAGATTAAATCGCAATTTAAAGGGCTGAAAAAGGTCTTCATGAAAATCGAAACCTCGCTCCTTTTCTATTTGATATTCAAAGTTTCTATACCAATATCCAGTTTTTTGCACGCTCTGTGCGTTATGACAAAAGAAGATTTCTGGTAGATCTGAATAAGGCTTTATTAATACGGCATCTTCGGATTCTTCAAAGGAAGTATCAATCAGATGATTTTCCCGCTGTAAGGAGTGATAGTCAACAAAACAAATCAAAGGCTTTAATTCCAAATAACAATCTTCGCATTCATCAAGCATTTTATAGCGACAAACTACTACATCACAGCCATAAGGCATAAATAAAACCTTCTCAATCTTTACCCCTTCAATCTCAAAAACCCATCTTGGGAAAGGCTTTGGCGTAAAGTTAAGAATATATCTATAACCTTGTGGATAGATTGCACCCGGATACTGATTAGCCGAAAGTTCATACTCTCGACCATTTACAAAAAGTGTCTCTTCAAATTTAGATAAAACTCTGATGCGCTTAACCGGCGGACTCGTAGCTATGGTTAAATAACTGTGATAACGTCTTGTATTTATACCTGAGATAGTTCCGCAAGCAAAGCCACCTAAACCATTTGTCTCAAGCCACTCTCTAGAAGCCGATTCATTCAAGTTAGAACAGACTTCCGAACCAAAAAACAGCATAACTTTACGTAAAATAAATTTCGTAAATAATGTAAACACCTACAAAGAGGCTAAAGCTTCCAGCCAAAACTTGCAAAATTTTGTTCAAGCGAATAAACCCAGATGAGAGGAAAAAAGGAAGCCCTACCAAAAAGCTCATAATCATCATCCCACCTATAGAGCCGATACCAAAAACAATTATGTAGACAATGCCAAGTAGCTTTGAGTTAATCGTCGGAATGACCATAAGCATTAAACCTGCACTTCCAGCCAGCCCATGAACAAGCCCGATAAGAAAAGAGCGAAACGTTAAATCTAAACCGTGATGCGTATGAGCTGCGTCCTCTCCCAAGTGAATATGAGGGTGAGCATGCGTGATGCTCCCATGAGAATGAGTGTGAAAATGAAGCTCGCCACCTTGTAAAAGCTTTCTAAATACGTTAAGCCCTAACAATAAAAGCATTACTGCAACGCAAGATTCAAAAAACTTTTCTACCTCTTCACTAATTTGAAACTCCAAAAAAAGAATCAAAAACCCAGCTAAAGATAAAGAAACCGTATGTCCTAATCCCCATAAACCACCCACGAGAGCCGAACTCAGCAAACTTCGCTTTTCGGCAATTATCGTGCCAATTGCGGCAAGATGATCTGTATCAGTCGCATGCTTTAAACCTATCAAAAATCCATAGAAAAGAATAGAGAAATTCGCAATTGAAAAAAGCTCGTCCATAATGATTGAATTATTGCAGTTTATCTGGCTTTGTTCAAATCCGTTTAAGGTTTTGTTTGAAGACTGTTTCACAAGACAAACTTTTGCTAAAATAAAAGAGCAAGAGTTGAGAAAAGGTTCCGTCCAAAACAACTCTTGACATTGTGTATAGTTTTTGTTCATAATGCCAAAGGTGACAAATTTTGTTAAAAGGTCACTTCACATAAATCGGTTGCCTTGCAGAAAATTGCCAGCCGTTTTTCTTAGTCTTAGTCTGAAATCGGGAGGAAAGAAAAGTGAAAAGTGAAGAATTAGAAAGAAGTCTTAGAGCTGATTTTGAAAATTTCTTAAACGAAGCATTAGCCGACATAAGAAAAGAAATTAGTGAAGTAGAAGAAAGAATATTCGCTGAGATAGAAAAACAAAAAAGAGAAGTCGAAGAGCTCTTTAGAAAAGCCAAAGAAAAAATTTCTGAACCAAAACAACTAGATGAAGCCTTTAAGGAATCAATCCTAGAGCACTTAAGGCTTGCAAGAGATGAAGGTGCTCAAATAGCTGCAATGGCTCACGCAGAAGCAGAGGAACTTGAGCGTCAAAGACGTGCTTCTGAACCCGGATTTGCAGACTTAAGCCAAGCAATAAAAGAAATCAGCAGCAAAACGACTCAGGCTGACATACTAAAGGCGCTTATCTCAAATGCTGAGAAATTTTCCGCCTGCGGAGCACTTTTTGTTGTTAAAAATGAGAGATTGATCGGTTGGCATACTTTCGGCTATGACAAAGAAAAAAGAGAAGAAATGATTAAAAGCATCGTCTCACCAATCAACTCAAACAACATTTTGTCTGAAGCTGTCAATTCCCTAACCTCAATAGAAGTAGAAGACGGAAACTACAGCGGAGACATGAGCATTCTAAGAAAGGCTGGATATGGTTTGACAAGGAAAGCTGTAGCCATACCACTTGTTGTCCGTGGACGCGGCGTTGCCGTTCTCTACGCTGAGGATTCACCCGAAAAGAATCTCCTTACAGAAGCATTAGAATCTCTCGTTTGCGTAACCAGTATGACAGTTGAAGTCCTAGCTTCGATGAAATCAGCTGCTAAAAGGACTCAACAAGAAGAACAAACACACAAAACCTATCCTTCTTATCGAGAACCTGCTACACCTTATCATCGAGAATCTGTCACATCTTACCAGACAGAATATCAGCAAACATTACCTCAACAGGTATCTTACCAAGAACCAGAAACTCCAGCTTCAAAACCAACATACGAATTTAGGGAGACCTCGCAATCCACACAAGATTATCCTTATCGAAATGTAACCTACGCTCCTACGGAAGAAGTCAAGACGGAGCCCGTCGAAGAAAGGGTGCCAGAAGTTCAGCCGACGACCATAAAAGACTTTTCTTTGGACAGCCCACAGAAATTACAGCCAGAAACTGTAACAGTTTCTGAGGAAGTCCATCACCAAGCTGAAATTGCAGAACCCATATATGAAATACAAGAAGTAGAAGTGCAAGAAGTAAAAATTCAGGAAGAACCAACATTCAAAGTTGAACCTGAGATACCAAAATTTGAAAGTCCACTTTCAAGCGAACTAAAATTTGAAGCGCCTAAAACTGAGGAAAAGCCGGCCTTCCAAGAAACTAGACCTTCGTCTAGCGAATTAAGACCAACCATAATTGCCGAAGAAACTCCATCATATCGGCCAGTAACTACGGAACCGCCTCGACCAAGAATCTCTACTCTTGCCGATAGACACATAGAGTTACCCGTAGAGGTAACTTCTGAGGAAGAAAGACGCTATCATAATGAAGCACGTAGATTTGCACGCTTGTTAGTTTCTGAAATTAAGCTTTACAATCAGCAGAAAGTTGAGGAAGGACGTCGAGCAGGCGATCTTTACGATAGATTAAGAGAAGCTATTGATCGATCAAGAGAAATGTATGATAAGCGCGTCAAGCCTTCTGTAGCTGCCAAATTCGACTACTTTCATTATGAGCTTGTTCAGTCTTTAGCAGAAGGAGATGCTACAAAACTTGGTCCAAATTATCCTGGTCCAAAGGCTTGATTTTAACGATATTTAGCTGCACGAATCACATCAGCAAATATACCGGCTGCGGTTACTTCGGCGCCAGCACCAGCTCCTTTTACAACTAGTGGTTCACTATATCTTTTCGTGTAAAAAAGAACTGCATTATCTTTTCCAGAAAGAAAGGCAAATTCATGATTTCGATCAATCTCAGCTAGCCCGACTCTTGCTTTTTCGCCTTCTAGATTAGCTACATACCTGATAAGCTTTCCCTTTTTTTCGGCTCCTTCCAACAAAGCCCTAAAATACGGTTCGTTTCTTTCAAGTTCCGTGTAAAAATCTTCCAATTCTGCTTTAAGGCAAGATTCTGGTAAGAAATCTTCTCTTTCGACTTCATCTAGCTCTAAGCAACGTCCGGCTTCGCGAGCCAAAATCAAAATCTTTTTAGCAACGTCAATACCAGATAGATCAAATCTAGGATCAGGCTCAGTATAACCGAGCTCCTGTGCACGATGAACTACGCTAGCAAAAGATTCTTTTTTGTTATAGTTATTAAAAACAAATTGCAAAGTACCGGAAAGAATGGCTTCAATGCGTCTGATTTCGTCACCACTTCGTAAGAGATCATTCAAAGTGCTGATGATGGGAAGCCCAGCTCCGACATTTGTTTCAAAAAGAAAACTTGCGTTATATTCGCTAGCAAAATCCTTGAGCCGTTTGTAAGTTGCGTAATCAGCAGAAGCTGCCGCCTTGTTGCAAGCAACTATCGAAATAGACTTTTCGAGCAACATCGGATAGATTTCAACTAGTGATGGTTCTGCAGTTATGTCAACAAAAATCGAATTACGAAGGTTATTCTCAATTATAACTTCAGCAAATCTTTTTGGATCAGACTTGATTTTTGAAGACCTCAATTGCTCAGAAAATTCCTTTAGGTCTATACCATCTTCATTGAAAACCATTTGCCTGCTATTTGCTAAACCAACAACTCGAATGTTTAGCCTTAATGCTTCAGAAAGAAATGCTCTTTGACTCTGAATCTGTTCTAAAAACTTGCTACCTACGTTGCCTACGCCAGCAACGTAGAGATTTATCTGTTTTTTGCCGTCTGAAAAAAATTCTTCATGAAGAGCATTCACTGCCTTTTTTACGTCTTTCGAGCTTATAACGGCGGAAATATTTCTTTCAGAGGAACCTTGGGCTATGGCATGCACGTTTACACCTTGAATACCGAGAGCCGAAAACATCTTACCGGAAATCCCGGTATGAGAACGCATTCTGTCTCCAACCAAAGCAAGAATCGAAAAATCTTTTTCAACTTTAAGAGGTTCAAGCTTACCCAACGATATCTCATTCGCAAATTCACGATCGACGACCTGCTTTGCAAGTTCGGCAGAACGCTCCTCCACAGCGACGCAAATAGAATGTTCAGAAGAGCTTTGAGTTATTAAAATTACGTTTATCTTCGCATCGGCTAAAGCTGCAAAAAAACGTTTTGAAAAACCGGGCACACCAACCATTCCACTTCCTTCGAGATTCAAAATTGCTATCTTATCAATGCTAGAAATTCCACGAATAATGTTATCTTGCTCTGCTTCAGCCTCAATCAAAGTTCCCGTATCTTCGGGCGCAAAAGTGTTCTTTATCAAAACGGGAATACCTTTTGCCATGACTGGTTGTATAGTCGGAGGATAGATAACTTTTGCCCCGAAATGCGACAACTCCATTGCTTCCGCATAGTTTATGCGTGGTATCCTTCTAGCATTGCGCACAAGTTTTGGGTCAGCTGTCATCATTCCGCTTACATCAGTCCATATTTCAAGGATGCTCGCCTCAACCCCGGCAGCAATTATCGCAGCTGTATAATCCGATCCACCCCGACCAAGTGTTGTTGTAGCTCCATTTAAGTCAGAAGCAATAAAACCCGGAATTACAAAAATTTTAGCTTCACTTTTTCCAAAAAATTCTCTTATCTTTTCGTTTGTTATCTGAAAATCGACAACCGCACTTCCAAAACTTGAATCTGTGAAGATCAACTCTCTGGCATCTTTCCAAGTAACGCTATTTTCCGTTTTTTTCATTCTCGCAAAGAAGATGCGAGACAAAACAAGCTCCCCAAAACTCAGTATCCTATCGAGTGTTTTCGGGGTGAGTTCTCTTAAAAGATAAATTCCTTGACAAAGGCTCATCAGTTCAAAGATTTTTTCTTCGATGTAGTGAAAGGTTTCGTCATCTTCAATAATTTGTCTGAGGGTTTCTTTGTGTCTTTCTTCCAGCTCTGAAATTTTCTGCTTGAAAGAGTGATCGCCTTGCTCAGCCAATTTTGCAATCTCAATCAATTTATCAGTAACGCCTTGCATTGCCGATAGGACAACGACAAGTTTACCGTCGTTTTGATTTACTATTTCCGCTACTTTTTCTATTCTACTAGCGTTTGCAACCGAAGAGCCTCCAAATTTTAGAACCTTCATAATGCTACTTTCGCCCTAGAACTTATACCAAAGAAAACTTCTTTGACTGCTCTTATAGTATTTGCGTGAATTTCAACTGTATCCTCAATTTTTTCGGCATAGCCACCACCCATTGTTGTAACAATTGGCACGTGGCGCTCCTTTGCAAAGTTTAACACGAGATGATCTCTGGACTTTAAGCCTTTTTTTGTCAGTTTCAACCTTCCGAGCTTATCCTTTTCGTATGGATCCGCTCCTGCGATGTAAAAAACTATATCAGGCTCATTCAAGAAAATTCTAAAGAGTGCCTGCTCCAGAATTTCTAGATACTCTTCATCACCTGTTCCATCCGCAAGTTCTATATCGAGCGAAGATTTTTGTTTATGGAGCGGATAGTTCTTGGCTGCGTGCATAGAAAACGTGAAAACTTTCGGCTCGTTTCTGAATATGAAAGCAGTTCCATCTCCTTGATGAACATCACAATCAATAATTAGAAACCTTTCAGCTAAACGCTCTCGTTGAAGCACTCTAATCGCAACAGCAATGTCATTAAAGACACAAAAACCTTCTCCTCTGTCTGGATAAGCATGATGTGTCCCTCCAGCAAGGTTTGAGGAAACAAAATTCTTAAGAGCACTTTTAGCGGCATTTATTGTGCCTGAAGTTGCTAGAAACGAACGTCTAACGAGTGATTTAGACCAAGGAAGTCCTAGTTTTCTAAGCTCTTTCTCCGTTAGCCTTCCATCAACAAAGCGTCTGACGTAATCCTCAGTATGAACAAGCAACAAGTCATCGAAGCTAACAAGCTCAGGTTCTATGATCTCTTGTGGTTTTAATGTTCCTTCGCAAAGAAGTAAGTCCTTTACCAGTTCGAATTTTCGTATGGGAAAGACATGTGTTTCGCCAATATCTGCATAGTAATAAGGCGAGTAAAAGACTTTATACCCCATCAGTGTTCAATTTTCCTCATTAAATCATCAAATCGTGGATCTTCACGCAAAGGCGCTAACATTTTATCACTTAAGAACCAGGGTTTGTTTTCATTCCCAAGCTTTATGGCTCTTTCTAACCACTTAAATGCCTCATCCTTTTCACCAAGCTGTGCGTTAGCCGAAGCCATCCAGTATGCAATATCATGATCGGCTTTTGCTAGACTTCGCACTTTTTCTGTAAACTGGGCCCGCGCCTCATCAGCACGTCCGCTGTTTGCAAGAAAAATTGCATAAAGCGGTCTTAAACCTTCCATTTGCGGGTTTTTGTTAAGAACATCTTCAATTATCTGCAGACCTTCCTTTTCTTTACCCTGGTAATACAAGACGGCACCTTTGAAAACTCTAATCAAAGGATGGCTTGGCTCCAGTTTTTCTCCTTTTTCAAGTTCTTGCAAAGCTTTTTCATATTCGCCTTTATAGACGTAAATTCTAGCCTTGTTGTAACTTGAAATAACTCGAGCTGCCGGATCGAGCTTTGATAGCTTATCCCAGCTTTTCAAAGCTTCCGCATATTCTCCATTGAGCCTATGAATTGTGCCCTTCACAAAATAAAGCGGAGCTTCATTCGGAAACTGCTCAGTGAGTAATTTAATCTCTGCTTGTGCCTTCTTTTTTTCACCTCTCGAAAGATAGATCAAGACCATTAAGACTCTCGCTTCAACAACATTAGGATCGTAAATTATAGCTTTGCTGAAGGCAGCTTCAGCATAAGTATAGTCTTCAGCACTGCCTAAACCTTTGAAAACTCTGTTTGCATAACAAGCTCCAAGTCCTGAATATGCCAAAGCAAAATGAGAGTCCAATTCTATTGCTTTCTTGAAATGATGAATCGCCGCTTCACAGTCCTCGTTAGACAAGCTGTGAAAGATGAACTTTCCAAATAGATCACGTCCCCGTAAATACTCTTCATAAGCTTGAGGATTTTGAGTCGGCGCATGACCTATTTTCTCTAACTCTTTTGGTGAAAGCTCAAGCTGTAAACCTTCGAGTATTTGACGACTTATTACGTCTTGAAGAGTCAGAATATCGTCTCCTTCAGCGTCAATTCTATCACTCCAAAGAATTTCACCAGTATCCACATCGAGAAGTTGCGCCGTAACCCTAATTCTATTGCCAGAACAGATAAAACCTGCTGAAAGAACGGCATCTACGCCTAATTCTCGACCTGCGTCTCTTGGATCAATGCTAACTGCTTGATATTTTGCAATCACTGAAGATGGTCTAACAATTAGAGATTTTAATCTAGCCAATTCGGTAATAACTGCATCAGCCAAAGAGAATTCGTAAAAGTCAAAAGAATTATCGTTGCCTAGATTCTTAAATGGGAGTATAGCAATGCTTTTCTTTTCTATCCCAGTGGAGGTAACTGCTGTAGTAACGCTTGAATCAGGAACTTGAGCAGGAGTTTTTTGCGATGAAGATTCTACAGTAGTTCCTCCGGTCAACCAGTTAAAAATCCGCTTTACAAAACCCATATTCTTTGCGTGTTTAGGAGTAATTCCTTGATCAAAGGAAAACAAAGTCTCACCTGTAACTTCAAAGTAAACTCTTTTCAGATCATCACGCATATCAGCAATTTTTTGATAGCGATCCTTCGGGTCTTTAGCGAGTGCCTTGTCAATAATTCTTTGAAGATCAGCAGGAACTGGATCGGAACGCATCTCGGCTATTGGTTTAGGAGTCCCGTACAAAACTTGATGCCTTACGTCAACTACTGTCTTGCCTTGAAATGCCCAAATTCCTGTCAGCATCTCATAAAGCAAAACTCCTGTCGAAAATATATCGGCGCGATGATCAGCTCGCTCTCCTCGAGCTTGTTCAGGTGCAGCATAAGTTGCCGTTCCATACGGTATGCCAATCTCGGTTAACTCTGTCCTATCAACGCCATATTTATCCTCATCGTAAATTAGCTTTGCCAAACCGAAATCAAGGATTTTAACCCTCCCAGAAGACGTTACCATTACATTCCCAGCCTTTATGTCTCGATGAATTATGCCCTTTGAGTGAGTATATGCCAAAGCATCACAAACTTGAATGGCAATGCTTAGAGCGCTTTTCAGTTCTAAAGGCTTTCCGGCAACAAGCTGACGAACGTTTTTACCCTCGATATATTGCATTGCAATATAATAGACGCCTTCATATTCACCGAATTCGTAGATTGTGCAGATGTTCGGGTGGTCAAGCTGTGAGCAAAGCTGTGCTTCACGCTGAAAACGCTTGAAATTTGCAGTTTTTGAGGTAAGTTCAGCAGGAAGTATCTTAACGACTACTGTTCTATTAAGTCTCGTGTCTAAAGCCTTATAAACCGTTCCTTGCCCACCTGAACCTAACTTTTCCAAAATTTTATATTGATGAATGCTAGAACCTATCATCTCATAGCTTACCGTTAAAAAATTATATTCAAAACCCGATCTTCAAAACAAACAAAATTGTTTCAAATTCTTCGGTTAGAAGCGATTCTATCAGCCAAACGAACAGGCTCTGGCAAGCGATATTTGGTTGTGCATTGCAGAGTGTATTGAATTGCTGCCTTTAGGTCCAATTTGTGACCTACAGATACATAAATGGGCTTTACATTTTCCTTCGTTCTGACTACTGCACCGATTATCTCTCCTTTGTAAATTAAACTAGAAAAACTTCCGCGAGTATTCTCAGGATAATTAAATTTACCTACAAGCCTAGATTTTCCGACACCTATAGTAGGTTTTTCCGTCAAAAGCCCAATATGACAAGCAATTCCGAATCTTCTAGGATGTGCTATGCCCTGACCATCACAAAAAATTAAATCCGGCTCTTGAGTAATTTTCTTCAACGCCTCAACAACAGCAGGAGATTCTCGAAAAGATAAAAGCCCCGGAATGTAAGGAAAACTAACAGAAACCTCAGCCTTTTTTGTCTCAATCAGCTTCAGTTCAGGAAAACTTAAAACCGTAACCACGGCTCTACATACGCCTTTCGAGTTGTCATAACCTGCATCAATCCCAGCAATGCGCTCTATTGGCTCTTTAATCAAATTTTCACAACGAACCTTCTTAGACAGCCACTTTTGAACTTCAAAAGCTTCTGAGATTGACAAATCCCAGTTATGTAAACTTCTTACCTGCATCCTCAAGGACTACGGCGATATTTATGAGTCACAGGGCGACGCCGACCAATTCCAATAGCATTTTTTGAAATGATTATCGTCGGTGGGAGTTGACGCCTTTTGAATTCGTTTGCTGGTGACTCGACTTTGTTTAAAATGTCGTAAACAAGCTTTTCATCGTGTCCATAAGCAATTATCTGCTTTGGCGGAAGCTTATCTTCGAAATAAAGCTTGAGTATTGGATCCATAATCTCATAAGGTGGAAGCGAATCTTGATCGAATTGATTAGGTGCAAGCTCAGCAGATGGTCGCTTTTGTATTATTTCATTCGGAATAATCTCATCTCCAGCCACTTCGTTTATGTAGCGCGCAATCTGCCAAACTTCGGTTTTCAGAACATCTCCCAAAACTGCAAGTCCTCCGTTTGTATCGCCATATAAAGTGCAATAGCCGACAGCAAGCTCGCTTTTATTTCCGGTTGACAAAAGGAGTCTGCCTTCAGCGTTTGAAATAGCCATTAAGATTACACCTCGGAGCCTGGATTGTAAGTTTTCAGCAGCTAAATTCTCTCCGCCTTTAGTAGGCTTTGTAAGGTTAAGTTGTCGGCAAAGAACCTCAAAAGCATCAGTAATAGGCTCTACCCGGGATTGACAACCCAATTTTCGGACGAGCTTTTCAGCATCTTTGAGGCTTGATTCAGAACTAAAAGGTGACGGCATCATAACGCAAAGAACATTCTCCGGGCCTAAAGCCTCACAAGCTAAGGTTGCAACCAATGCAGAATCAATCCCTCCAGATAACCCAAGAACCGCCTGCTTAAATCCATTCTTCCAGGCATAATCCCGAATGCCCAGAACGAGAGCATTTTTTATAGTTCCTATTTCATCCTCGAATATATCTCCTTCGCTCGGCTTAGTAGAGTTTATCTCAACCGTTTCTACAAATTCTTCAAACGCTGGTGCTTGCAAGATAACATCTCCGTTGCTATTAGCTACCAAACTTGCCCCATCAAATATGATTCCATCATTACCACCTACAAGATTAACAAAAACAACAGGTTTACGATGTATCCTTGCTCGATGCGACACCATACTACAACGAAGCCGTATTTTCCCCTTATTAAAGGGCGAGGCATTTATTGAAACTATCAGGTCGGCTCCCTTTCTGATTAGCTCATCGGTAGGATCGTTTTCGTAAAGCCTTTCTTTCCAGAAGGTTTTATCATTCCAAAAATCTTCGCAAACCACAACTCCGATTCTGATACCATTGATCGAAAAAATTTCCTTTGGCTTTCCTACCTGAAAATACCTTGGATCGTCAAAGACGTCATACTCTGGAAGAAGCTCCTTATCAGCAAATCCTACTAAACTCCCATCGTGTATAACAGCAGCCGTGTTGAAAAGCCTTTTGCCATTTTCATTTTCATTTGGTCTTACAGTCCCGACAATAGCCGTTATTCCTTCGGTCGCTGGAATTATGCTTTCAAGCGGCTTTAGGGCGTTTTCAATTATGTCGCCATCTTGAAACCAATCCTGTGAGGTATAGCCATGAGTGCAAACTTCTGGGAACACAACTAAATCAGACTTATCCGCCTTTGCCCTTTCTATCGCTCGAAGTATCTTTTCGAGATTTCCACTTATGTCACCATTAGTCGTGTTAATTTGCCCAATTGTAACTTTCATTTTTCTTGCCTTTTTATCATTCTAAGGCGGTTTCCTTTAGGATTGTAAGTAACCTCATCCATTACGTTCTTCATGATTAGAATTCCTCTACCGCCTGGTTTCATTATGTTCTCTTTCGACGTCGGATCAGAAACAGCTGTAGCATCAAAGCCTTCTCCTTCATCTTCAATAACAAAGTCTGCTTGTTCAGGTGAAATGTGAGCCGTAAGACTTATGAGTTTTTTTGTATCAAACTTGTTTCCGTGTTTTACAGCATTAGCTAATGCCTCATCTAAGGCTACGAAAAGATTTGATTTTTTCGGATCGATCAAATTCATCTTCTCAACCCGCTCCGTCAAATAATCCACGATCCAGTGAATCACAGAGATTGAAGAAGGAAAAATAAACTCTATTTTTTCAGCTGCTTCACACCCTTTTTGATTAACAAATCTTGATTTCGCCCTTAAAATTTCTCTGAAGATTCTGCTAAGCTCACCTTCATCAAAAAAATTTTCTCTTTCAAAATTACTTGCGTCTATTTTAAAATATCGAGTCAATTCTTTTCCCGTCTGACTATCTACGCAGTTATCGGCTTTATCAAAATCAATTACTAGAACATCATAATCGTTAACCCGTGTGCCTAATTCATCGGATGTAGAATTTTTTACCTCCTCCAACGCATATTCCTTCAGACGCCCTTGCAGAAGAGCCATTATTCCATCGTAATTATCTATGATAAGAATTTTTCTCTTCTTCATCAATCTTTTTGCCTTAAGCAGTTCTAATTAACAGAGTGTCTAGCTAAAATTCTAATTTGAAAGAAATTAAAAGTCGAACTGCAAGCCAAAGTAGTATGAAAGCCGAAGAAAGCATTTTTACTCACGCTGAACTTTCTGAGTACTCTTTCCAGCAACGTCTCTTAATAAGATTAGCTGATCTTGCCTTTTATTGGCTTATAAGCTTTATTGGAAAAACCTTAAATTTTGAAACTGAAGGCGAGAATCACTTGAAAGAAATAAAACAAAAAGGAAAACTTCCAATTTATGCTTTCTGGCATAATAGAATATTTGCTTCAACCTACTTTTTCCGTAACCAAAAAATAGTTGTGATGACCTCGCAAAGTTTCGATGGCGAATACATTGCAAGATTCATACAACGTTTCGGCTATGGGGCAGTTCGCGGCAGCTCTACTCGAGGTGGTATCACGGCACTTGCAAAGATGATAAAGCTTATGAAACAAGGCTTTCCTATGGCTTTTACAGTTGACGGCCCAAAAGGACCTAAATATGTCGCGAAAATGGGAGCTTGTCTTTTAGCAAAAAAAACTCAAAACCCAATCCTCCCCTTTCTGATAGAGTGCGAGAATTTTTGGCAGATTCGAAGCACATGGGATGAACTTCAAATTCCAAAACCATTCAGTCGAGCAAAAGTCTTTTTCGCCAAACCCATAGAGGTTGAAGCCGACGCAGAAGACGAAAAACTCGAGGAAAAAAGATTGGAACTTCAAGGTTCGCTTGACGAGCTAGTAAAGCTCGGTCAAAAATGGCGTAACAAGGAGGTAAATTAAAAAGATGACAAAAGATGAAGAAAAAATAACTCTAATGGACTGGCTCTTGCCGCTTATAATTCTTGCGCTTTTGATAATAATTGGCTTCTGGTTCTGTAGTAAATAATTTTTTGCTTTCATGCTAAACTATAATCCGTGAAGATAGAAATAGAAAGCACGCAAGATTTAACCCTCGAGCAAAAAATTCAAATGCACGAAGCCAGAGAAGCTATAATTGAAAGACTGGCTCGCGATCTACCAAAAAACATAGACCTCGAACGCTTCTTAAATGTTGTGGTATCAGAGATCGGTAAAATGTTCAATGCCGATAGATGCAATCTAATCGAAGTATCTAAATCCGGCAAGCTAAAAATCTCCCATGAGTGGCAAAAAAATAATCTCATAACCTCAGCTAGAGGGTTAGAAGTAGAAATTAGAAACTCGCTTGAGCTTCTACAACTTACAAAGCCTATACGAATCAATGATACCGCATCGGTTAAGGACCCACTTGTTAACTTCTTCGCTAAAAAACTTGGCACCAAATCTTTTCTCATAGTACCGATATTTTCCAGTAAAGAAGGATTCGGTTTTCTTTGCATTCATACTAAAGAAAAACGCGAATGGCTCGACGAAGAGGTGACCTTTTTAGAATCAATAGCAAGACACCTAGCGATAGGCTACGAATACACGCGTCTTTACGTTGCTCAGCAGCTGGAAACAAAACGAACAAACACTCTCCTAGAAATAGCCAACATAATCAATTCACATCTTGATTTTACAGAAGTTTCGTCGAAAGTATTGGAAAGAGCTTTAGAAATCCTCGGTGCAAACTACGGTGCTTTAGGCGTTCTTGATAAATCTGCAAAAAAAATCTCTCTTGCTTGCTTCAAATCCTCACCAAACAACAAGCCCAACTCAGTGTTACAAATGATACAAAAATACGGCGGTTCACTCGATGTAGAATCCTTTTCGGCACTTTCAGACCTTATTAGAAAAGGTGAAACACTAGTCTTATTCGATAAGAACTTACCAGCGTCTCTAAGGATCATATTCAACTCAAAACTAGCAGGAAAAGCGGCCGTAGTAGCTCCCGTGCGTGTCGGAGGACAAACTTTTGGTCTCCTAGGCTTTGTCTGGGGTGAAAAGGACGAAAATGGATTTGAAAGGCACGAAATCGCGCTGGTAGAAGCAATAGCCGACCAGATCGGAACTGCTCTTGAAAGAGACAGACTTACAGCTGAAGTAATGCGTCTTAAATCTGAATTACACGAAAAGCATCTTTCACAAATCATTGGTCGCTCTCCAGCCATAAGAAACGCTATAGAGCTTGCATTAAGCGTTGCTACAACGAAAACCACTGTTCTCATTCAAGGAGAATCCGGTACAGGAAAAGAATTACTGGCTGACCTCATTCACTATAACTCAGGAAGAGAAGATAAACCCTATATCAAAATAAACTGTGGCGCAATTCCCGAAACCCTAATTGAGTCCGAGCTTTTCGGTCATGAAAAAGGAGCTTTCACCGACGCAAAACTAAGACGCAAAGGTAAGTTCGAGGAAGCAAACGGCGGCACTCTCTTTTTGGATGAAATAGCCGAATTACCACTCTCTTCTCAAGTTAAACTGCTTAGAGTTCTTCAAGACGGTGAATTTACGCGCATAGGTGGTAATGAAGTGATAAAAACTGATGTAAGAGTGATAGCAGCAACCAATGTTGAATTAGAAAAGGCGGTCGAAGAGGGGCGATTCCGACGCGATCTCTTTTACCGACTGTCTGTTTTCCCTATAAAACTCCCACCGCTGCGCGAACGCCGCGAGGACATACATCTTCTAGTTCTTCACTTCCTTGACAAATATAAGCAAAAAACTGGCCGCTTCGTTGCTGGCATTTCAAAAGAGGCTTTGCAAGCTCTTACAAATTATGATTGGCCAGGAAACGTCCGTGAACTCGAAAATGCTATCGAAAGAGCAGTCATAATAGCTTCAGGAAGAGAAATCAAACTCCAAGACCTTCCCGAAAGTATCAAGCAAAAAGCGCCGCAAATTCAAGTATTCGACTACGAAAAAGACCTTACTAGCCTAAAAATCCATTTTCCCAGCCCATTAGCAGAAATAGAAAAAATAGCCATAGAAAAAGCCCTAGAATACACCGGAGGAGACAAGTCTCGAGCTTCAAAACTGCTAAAAATTGGAAGAAAAACTCTCTATAGAAAATTAAAACAATACAGAAACGGAAGCTAAAACATGGCTCAACTCTGGCTAAACTTCATCGACGAAAAAGGAAACCAACAAAGAATCGAAGTATGCCAAGACGAGTTCCTAATCGGAAGAAGCCCTGAAAATCACCTTCAGATTAGCTTGCAAAATCTTTCCCGCAAACACCTAAAAATAGAAAAATTCGGAGAAGTATTCGTCGCTTCTGACCTAGGCTCAAGCAATGGAACAACTATAAACGGAGAAAAACTAACCGCACCAGTGGCTCTAAAAAACGGTGATGAAATCAACTGCGGAGGAAATTTCAAAATTAGCGTCGAAATAAAAAGTAACTTCATAACGGAAGAAGCCAATTCTCAACAAGACGATCCACAACAAACATCAAATACGCCTCCGCCAGCCAACACAAACCCCAAAATTGAGCCCTCTGAAACTCACCTCTTTCCATTTCTTCTAATCGCACCTATTCTTGGCTTAACCATCCTTCTTTTTGCCGGACTTTTACTTTTCATCTACCCAAGCAACTTCATCTATCCAAGTAACCAAAAAGAAAGAACCGTAACTAATCAAAGAGCTGATAAAGATAGCAACACAAGCACGATCGACTCAGATTACAAAACAACTTACTCAAAGTCACCGACTCCTCTTAACAAACCGAACACGGAATCACCAATAAAAAACGAAATGGAAAGCGAATTTGAAAGAATCGAGAAAAATGCAATTCTATTTGCAAAACGTATTTCTCTAAACCAAGCAAATTACGTCTTCACGACAAAACAAATAGAAGAAATCCAAAAGAGAATAAAAAATGTATTGAATTCACCCGTTTTTATTGATCAGCTAAAAGAGATCAGAAAAAACCGCTCCCAAATTATCGAGATGGCTCAATCGAAAAATCTAAAACCACAGTTTCTTGCAGCGGCTTCCATTGCCACAAATAAAACGAATGCAAAACTCATTGCAAATGCCCAAATGATTCTTCCTGTGCTTAGCGAGCTTAGAATTTCTCTCGGAAATGAGTCGCCAAACGATAATTTCTTAATAATCGCATCTTTTGAAAGAGGGCTAAAGGGTGATTTTCGCTCAATGAGAAATACAGTAGAAGCCTTAGCAAGAGAATCAAAAATAGAAGCTCATAAAATAAGAGACATTTGGTTTTTACGTGAAAAAGGCAAGCTTTCAGATGAAGAATATGAGCTAGTCCTTCGCTTTTTAGCTATAGGCACAATCATGCAAAAACCTGCAGATTTTGGCTTGAAAGAAGAGCCAATTCTTTTTTGATTGTTTTTGATTGTTTCGGAAAGGAATGCAAAACTTCATCAGTGAAAAATCAAACCTTCGGCTTCAAAAGGATCATTCGGAACCTAAAGGAAATTTCAATATTTTTCCTTCTAAGTTATTTTGACGATAGTTTATTTTACGGCTAGCAACAATTAATGCATTCTGAAGCTCCGCCAGCATATCAGTGTTTAACCGAATCGTTTTTTGACACTGCCAGCCTAACCCCTTCGCCCATGTAAAAAACCTTATGATAACTTCCTCACCTTCTACTTCAACCTGTATCTTCTTATCTTCGCTTATTATGGGTAAAAGCTTTTTTGTTTCTTGCATATCAAATTTTCCCCTTGAGTTTCCGATAAGTATCAACAAGGCTTTCCGGAATAGTGCGGGTTTGACCGACAGCCGTCATGAAATTGACATCTCCTACCCACCGAGGCAATATGTGCATGTGAAAATGTCCGGAAACTCCCGCACCAGCAGCTTTACCAAAATTCATCCCCAAATTTATGCCATCTGGTTTATAAACCTCTCTTATGGCTCTATGACAGCGCTTCGCTAAATCCATCATTTCATCTGTTACGACCTTTTCCGCATGATCAAGCTCAGCAATATGCTTATATGGCACTATCATCAAATGCCCGCTTGTGTAAGGATAGATGTTGAGTATAACGAAGTTAAACTTTTCGCGAACAAGTATGAAATTTTCTTCGTCTTTTCCCTGATCTAAAATGTTACAAAAGACACAGCCTTCTACTTTTCCGACTTGTGCCGAAATGTAATCGTAACGCCAGGGACTCCATAGAATATCCATCTATGAATTGTTGATCAATTCTCGCAATTCTTTGCCTAGCTTAAAATAGGCGACTCGCTTTGCAGGAACCTCTATAACAGCACCTGTTTTCGGATTACGACCTTTCCTTTGCTTTCTTTCACGGGTGCGAAAGCTCCCAAATCCACGCAGTTCGACCTTATCACCCTTGTTCAAAGCTTCTATTATACTGTCAAAAACTACTTCAACGAGCTTCTCAACATCCCTTTTACTTAAGCGCGCCTCTTTTGCAACCCTTTCTACTATGTCCGATTTAGTCATAATCCTGCCCTTTTTTGAGATTAAGTTTCTCATTCAATCTCTACAGAAAATCCTACTTTGAATCAACACTATCAATTTTGTCCTCTTCTGATTTTTTATATTCAAGATTCACCTGATTGCTGAGACTCGTCAGAGCTAACTTGATCAAGCTTCTTAGGAACAATCTTCTCGGCCTGCTTACCAAGTTTCAGATTTATCAACTCGCCAAGCGACGCAATTCCCCCACGAGCCTCTTCATTTATGAGAATCTTCTTTTCTGAACTTTTTTCTTCGGCTCTTTCTTCCTCTTCTTCTTTTGCCTTAACAGCACGATGAGAAAGCCTTATCTTTTGAGCCGCATGGTCAATTTGTAAAATCTTAAAATCTAACTCATCTCCGATTTTGACGACCTTCTCAGGGCTATCTACCTTCTCCTCAGAAAGCTCAGATATGTGACACAACCCTTCAAGGTCTTCAGCAAGCTCTACAAAGACGCCAAAATTAGCGAATCTAGTTATCTTACCTTTTACTACGTCTCCAACGTAGTGATCCTTTACGAAAAGCTCCCAAGCACTCGGCTGAAGAGCCTTTATCGAAAGCGAAAGCCTTTTCTTTTCGTGATCTATTCTTAAAACCTGAGCTTCAATTCGTTGTTTTCGCTTGAGAACCTCTTTGGGATGCTTGATCTTCTTCCATGAAATCTCGGATATATGCACCAAACCCTCTATGGCATCATCAACCTCAACGAAAGCGCCAAATTCAGTTAATTTTCTTACAACAGCGCTAACCGTAGAACCCACAGGATACCTTTCTTCGACGGTATTCCAAGGATCAGGAATAAGGTTTTTCATGCTAAGGCTTATCCGCTTCTCCTTCGGATCGAGTCCAATGACTTGAACTTCTACCTCTTGCCCAAGACTGACTATATTTTTCGGATGCTTCTTCCGATTCGACCAAGTCATCTCAGAAACATGAACAAGCCCCTCTACACCCGGCTCAAGCTGAACAAAAGCCCCATAATTAGTTATACTAGTAACTTTTCCTTTGACGACTGAACCAACAAGATAAGTTTCAGGAACTATGTCCCAAGGATCAGGCAGCAATTGCTTGTAACCAAGCGAAATCTTATCTTTCTTCTTGCGATTAATCTTTAGTATCTTTACCTGAATTCTATCTCCTACCTTGAAAATCTTCGAAGGATCTTCAATCTTCTCCCAAGAAATCTCAGATAAGTGCAATAGTCCGTCAACTCCACCTATATCAACAAAAACACCATAATCAACTATGCTTTTTACAGTTCCTTCAACTACGTAACCTTCTTTTATCTGGCTGAAAAGCTCTTCTCTTTGCTTTCTAAGAATCTCGTCGGTTATTACCTTTCTTGAGACAACGACATTGCCCTTCTTTCGGTTATAACGTATAACTTTTACTTCTAACTCTTCACCTATAAATTTCTCAAAATCCTTTACCGGACGAGAATCAATCTGAGACCCGGGTAAAAATGCTTCAACTCCTTCAATATCTACCGTAAAACCGCCCTTTACCTTGTTAACAACCTTGCATTTCAGGGCTTCTTTTTTTCTGAAGGCTCTGGAAATCTTCTCCCAGGCACGACGCTTCAGGGCTTCCAGATAAGATAAAACCGGCGGATTATCACTAGAGTCAATGTTAAGAATTATAACCTCTACCTCATCGCCTTCCTTCAATTTCAACTCACCTTCGGGCGTTTTGACCTCCGAGATGTTAACCGCACCTTCGGACTTATGCCCGAAATCTACCATCATCGCATTCTCGGTAAAACCTACCACACGACCGCTTACAACCTGACCCCTCCTGAAGTAGGTTTGCTCTTGCTCATATTGCTGTAGCATTGCACCAAAATCTTCAGCTGGGGTTTCAGCTACCTCGACTTCGACCGTTTGACCGTTTTCTTGATTTTCCGCTGATTGAATTTCGTTAACTTCCGTAACCATGAAAAGAATCTGCCCTAACAATTTTCAGCAAAAGATTGCCGTTATAAAATCTCCTTTTAAGCAAAAGGCAAAGATAAAATTTAACTTTACAAAAGCTTAATGTCAAGAAGCCAAAGAAGGAAAACGTTGGCTTTACTCCTTTAACCAATCTCCTACACCGTAAGGATCAGAGGCAGGTTGAGAAAAATGCTCGTGTACAATCCGCCATCTATCTCCTTCATTTTTCAAGACAAATGTGCCTCGGAATCGAATTTTTCTTAGTTCTCCATTTATTTCTGCTTCAACATCAACAATACCTGCTAAAAAGCCAATGTCACCATTTTCCTGACCTTTCAAAACCTCAACCCATTCGCATCTTTTCAAATTTATGCTAGAAATGCAATAATCTCTCCAACCCTTAGCAACCGCTTCATAACCGAGCGTTGCCCAGCGAGGGCCCTCTACGAAAACCAACAAATCTTCTGATTTTGAGTATGAGTCTAAAATGCCTTCAACATTCTTCTCTACGGCAAACCTGAAGTGATTTTCAATCGTTTCCAGCAACTTCTTCATTCTTATCCTCTCTTTGAAAAGCTACAGGTGGTCTTCTTCTTACAGGAACTATGGCTTCAGAATTCGTAAGCTCCTGGAACGGGAAGGAAATGTTGTCAAGATGCTGTTTTAGCTGTTCAAGAAAAAGCTCGAATTCTCGTTGCATTGCAAGCATTTTTTCGCGCATGTTGAGAATTATCTCAACACCAGCCAAGTTTACCCCCATTTCCCGGGTCAAGGAAAGTATTAGCTCAAGTCTTTCTAGGTCAGCATCCGTATAAAGCCTTGTGTTTCCTTCGGAACGTGAAGGCTTTAGCAGTCCCTCACGTTCATAAAGCCTTAAGGTTTGCGGGTGGACGCCGTAAAGCTCAGCAACAGTGCTAATTGTATATGTTTTTACTTTCTTTTTCATCGATTCCGAACTACTCCAAACCCATTTCTTTCCTAGGATTTTCCGGATTTATCTTCTCAAATTGCCTTAACAACTCTTTAGTTTCTTCCGAAATAACCTTCGGAAGCTTAATCTGCACTTCTACAAACTGATCTCCCCTAAGATTAGGATTTCTAAGCGACGGAACGCCACGCCCACGAAGTCTGAACTTTTGACCACTTTGAGTTCCAGGTGGAATTTTTAGTTGTGCCTTACCCTCAATCGTAGGAACTTCGATTCTGGCTCCAAGAACAGCTTCAGGTATTGTTATCGGCACAGTTACATAGATGTTATCGCCTTTACGTGTAAAATACTTATGGTTACTAACATTCGTGATTATGTAAAGATCGCCCGGTTCCGCACCAAGCCTTCCTCCGTGCCCTTTCTTTGGAACTCTAACCCTAGAGCCAGTGTCAACTCCTGCCGGAATCCTAACCTTAACCTGCTCCGTCTTAGGAACTACACCTTTTCCACCGCAGAGCGAGCAAGGCTGACGACGCTTTCCTGTTCCTACACAATCTTGACAGGTTTGAGCTAGCTGAATTCTTCCACCAAATCTCGTAACCCTGCCGGTGCCATTACATGTCGAACATGTAACTAAGGGTCCTCCCGTATCACCAGCACCCTGACAACGAGGGCATTGTTCACTACGATTTACCGTTATAGTCGTTGTAAGCCCTTTAACAGCTTCTTCAAAACTAAGTGCCAAAGGTATTTCAATATCCTCACCTCTTTTCGGCATCGGTCTAGGTGGCTCAGTTTCGCGCCTACCACCACCGAAAAGTTCTGAGAAAATATCCCGAAAAGACGTGCCGGTCGACGAGGTGCCAAAATCCCAAGTAAATCCTGAAAAGTCAAACCCAGTCGAACTGGCTCTAGAACCAGCGCCTGAAGCAAATGGAGAGTCTGGGTCTAGATTATCATTATAATAACCGAATCGATCATAAATTTTGCGCTTCTTCTCGTCAGAAAGCACTTCATAAGCTTCCTGAATTTCTTTGAATCTTTCTTCGGCTACCTTATCACCAGGATTTACGTCTGGATGGTATTTCCTTGCTAGGCGCCGATAAGCCTTTTTAATTTCCTCAGGCTTTGCGTCTCTCTTAACACCTAAAATGTTGTAGTAGTCCTTGTTAGCCATTTCTTTACACCAAAACGAAAAGGCTGAAAGTTTCCAAAAACCTTCAGCCCTTAAAACTACTTCTTGTTATCCTCAACATCAACATATTCAGCATCAATCACGTTATCATCTGAAGAACTACTTGACTCGGCACTGCCTGCACTTGCAGATGAGGTCTGAGAAGCAGTTCCTGAAGAAGAAGTGCTTTGAGTGTAAAGAACCTCAGCAAGCTTATGGGACGCTGTTTGAAGTCGGTTATACGCATTGTTTATGACATTTACGTCGTTGCTATTTAGAGCAGTTTTTGCCTCAGACAAAGCCGACTCTATTTCACTTACGGCGCCTGAGTCTAGCTTTGATCTATTTTCATTGAAAGATTTCTCGACTGAATAAACCAGTCCGTCAAGGCGATTTCTGGCTTCCACGGCTTCTCTTCTTTTAGCATCTTCTTGCGCATGGGCTTCTGCTTCTTTCACCATTCTTTCTATTTCTTCTTTAGTCAAGCCGGACGAAGCCGTTATCGTTATTTTTTGCTCACGCCCTGTGCCGAGGTCTTTAGCCGATACGTTTACGATACCATTTGCATCAATATCAAAAGTAACTTCTATTTGCGGAACGCCTCTAGGTGCAGGTGGAATTCCCACCAGATGGAACTTACCCAAAGTCTTGTTATCTGCAGCCATTGGTCTTTCACCCTGTAAAACATGTATTTCAACCGAAGTTTGATTATCTGTAGCAGTCGAGAAAATCTCGGATTTTCTTGTAGGAATCGTAGTATTGCGCGGTATCATCGGCGTCATGACTCCGCCTAGAGTTTCAATACCAAGCGTAAGAGGCGTAACGTCAAGTAGCAAGATGTCAGTCTTTTCACCAGCTAGCACGCCGGCTTGAACCGCAGCTCCTAAAGCAACTACCTCATCAGGATTTACCGATTTATTCGGCTCTTTGCCAAAGAAATCGCGAACCATTTGCTGAACTTTCGGAATGCGGGTTGAACCACCGACCAAAATAACTTCATCAATTTGATTCGGCGTAAGCCCAGCGTCTTTCAGAGCTTGCTCAACGGGCGGTATTAAACGCTTTAGAACCGGTTCAGCTAACTGCTCAAATTTCGCTCTTGTCAATTTCATTAAAAGATGCTTTGGTCCTGAAGCATCAGCCGTTATGAATGGCAAGTTTATTTCGGTTTCCATTGTCGAAGAAAGCTCTATCTTTGCTTTCTCGGCTGCTTCCTTTAATCTCTGCAAAGCCATTTTATCTGTCGTGAGGTCTATTCCTTGATCGCGTTTGAATTCTTCGATTATCCACTTTATAAGAACATCGTCTATATCGTCACCTCCGAGATGTGTATCTCCATTCGTAGCCTTTACTTCAACAACACCCTCACCAACTTCAAGAATAGAAATGTCAAAGGTTCCACCACCGAAGTCAAAAACAGCTATGGTTTCATCCTTTTTCTTGTCTAGTCCGTAAGCAAGAGCCGCTGCCGTTGGCTCATTGATTATACGAACCACATCAAGACCAGCTATGCGTCCAGCATCTTTGGTTGCCTGCCTTTGAGCATCATTAAAGTAGGCTGGAACAGTAATTACAGCTTTTTCAACTTTCTGCCCAAGATAATCTTCGGCTGCCTTCTTCAACTTCTGCAAAACCATTGCGGAAATTTCAGGCGGAGCGTATAGTTTTCCTTGAACTTCGAATCTAACATCACCATTCGGCGCTTTCGTCACCTTGTATGGAACCTGCTTTATTTCTTCAGTAACTTCATCATAGCGCCGACCTATGAACCTTTTTACTGAATACAAGGTATTTTCTGGATTAGTCACAGCTTGCCTTTTAGCTGCCTGTCCCACTAGACGATTACCATCTTTTGTAAAGGCAACGACTGATGGAGTAGTGCGCCCGCCTTCTTCATTCGGTATTACTACGGGCTCACCACCTTCCATCACGGCAACTACTGAATTAGTCGTTCCTAAGTCAATACCTATTATCTTGCTCATTTTTCTAACTCTCCTTACATAACAATTTTCTTTCGCTACACTTTTGATGATAGAAGATGAGTCTATTATTGTCAAGTTTTTTTAGCAAATTCTAATCAACACTAATCACGAAATAACCAGACTATCCTTCCCGTACCAGATTTGAAACATAAAAAATGTAATGAATACCAGAAGCTACGGCCAACAAAACGACGAGAAAGTAAACTATAGGAAGATAAAAGCTGTAACCTGAAACGCTAGCAAACAGAACCAAAGAAACTGCTATTACCTGCACAACCGTGCTGGCCTTTCCTAAAGCGGAAGGTTTAAATTTACGAAATCCCGTTATCATGAAGATTGCAACCGCAGAAGCTAGTATAAGAACATCACGGCCTATTACAACCGCAGTTACCCAAAAAGGCACTGGAAGATACTCCGTAGAAGGAAGCACGCTAGGCATAGAAAGAACAACAAATGCCACAGTCATCAAGAGCTTATCGGCTATCGGATCGAGCACCGTTCCCAGTTCAGATTGTTGCTTATATCTGCGAGCCACAACGCCATCTATACCATCAGAAATTCCAGCAACAAGAAATACAATTAGAGCCAGAACGTTATAACCGTAAAAGAGCAAAACGGCAAACACTGGTATTAAAGTCATCCTGAGAAAGGTTAGAAGATTAGCAACCGTAAGAATCATCATAAATTTGCAAAAAGATATTCTAAGCTACTGTAAGAAAATCTTCACATCAAAGCATTTGCAAAATAGCTAACTCTGAATATAATCTCTTACCAAAGTTTCAGACAAAAGAATCTCTTCGTTTTATAAGCAAGAACCGTTCGCCTATTAATAGATAGAATGAATACAACTAAGTTGCTTTTTGAAGACCTGCTTACTTCAAGAGTGGCAAGACTTGGAAAGGAAACTGGAAGATAAGCCTCGTCATGGAAAAACGAAACAGAAAAATTTTTGTAAAATTTCAAGCCATACGTCAAAATCAGTTTGACTTTGTTTCTGACTAGGTATTATTATTTAGATTGAATCTAATAATAAACAATCTCTAGTTAGGAGGATTGGAGAAAATATGCCTGAGCTTAAAGGGACAAAAACACATGAGAATCTAAAATATGCATTTGCTGGTGAATCAATGGCAAACCGTCGTTATCTTTACTTTGCAAAGATAGCTGACGTTGAAGGTTATCCGGAAATTGCTGGCAATTTCCGTGAAACCGCAGAGGGTGAGACCGGACATGCTCATGGCCATCTTGATTATCTAAAGGCTTGTGGCGATCCGGCAACAGACCTTCCTTTTGGAGACACAATTACAAATCTAAAGTCGGCCATTCATGGTGAAACGCATGAATATACTGACATGTATCCAGGAATGGCAAAAACTGCTCGAGAAGAAGGCTTCAATGAAATAGCCGATTGGTTTGAAACTTTAGCAAAAGCTGAAAAGTCACACGCTGGAAGATTCCAAAAGCTACTCGAGTCAATTCAGTAAACCTGAAAGACTCCTCTTCCGAATGAGGAGTCTTCAAATTCAACTTTCAAAATCTAGAAACTATGGACAAAAATATTAGATACGCCCCTACTGATGGTCTATCTTACGATCCGTCAGAAGCAAAGTATTGGGATAAGGAAGGTCTAAAGAAAGAGATTGAAAGAACTTTTGAAATATGCCACGGTTGTAGAATGTGCTTTAAGTTCTGCGATAGCTTCCCTTCGCTTTTCTCATTTATTGATGCGCACGGCGGAGATGTTCGCAAACTAACTGATCGAGAAATCGAAAAGGTAATGAACGAGTGTTTTCAGTGTAAGCTTTGTGAGGTACAATGCCCATACACCGAGCGAGACAATCATGAATTTAAGCTTGACTTTCCTAAGTTAGTTCATCGCTATAAAGCTATCAGATTTCGTGAGAGGGGTGCTTCCATAAGAGACAAAATGCTTGGCAATCCTGACAGAGCCGGTAAATTAGCAAGAACCCTCCCCGTAATACTGACAAATAAAATGAATCAAAATCGCATTCACAGAATCTTCATGGAAAAATTCTTAGGGATTCATCGCGAAAAATTACTGCCTAACTTCGCATCAGAAACTTTCGAGAAATGGGCTGAAAAAAATGGAAAAATAAAGAAAGAAGGTGAGGTTGTTTTATTTCAAACTTGTTACATTCAACACAATGAACCAGAAATCGGGAAAGACTTGATCGAGGTTTTTGAAAAGAATTCAGTAGATGTAGCCTGCGTAAAAGGTTTGAAGTGCTGTGGAATGCCTGCTTGGGAACATGGCGACATTAAAACTTTGCAAAGCCAAGCAAAAGAGAACATACGTATTCTTTACGGTTTTGTAGAAAAAGGAGCGAAGGTAATTGCGATAAATCCTACTTGTGCGATGATGCTTCGCCGGGAGTATCCAAACCTAGTTGAACAAGAAGACCGAGAAAAAGCGAGAAAGGTAGCAGAAGCTACAATGGATCCGAGTGAGTTTCTCTGGTCAATTCGCAACGAAGAGCGTTTTAATACAAATTTCAAATCATCTCCCGGAAGCACAATCTCCTATCACGCACCATGTCATCTAAGGGCTCAAGCCATAGGTTTCAAAGGCCGGGATCTCTTAAGAAAAATCCCAGGGGTATCCTCGATAACAATGACGATGGAATGCTGTGGACACAATGGAACTTTTGCAATGAAGGTCGAAGGATTCAATGCATCGCAAAGAATTGGCAAGAAAGCCTTTGATTTAATGAAGCAGTCAAAGACAAAAGTTTGGGCGACTGAATGCCCATTAGCCGCAATTCAATTCTATCAACACACCGGCATAAAGCCGATGCACCCTATATCCATCCTAGCTAGAGCCTACAGAGAAAACGGTTTTGAAAATTTAAACAAGGGGGAAGTATAATGTCAAACGCGACAAGAAAAGTTCAAAGAAACGAAATTCTTGATTATGTAACTTACGAAGAGCAGAGACCCGAAATCAGGGCATCTGCAATGAGAGCGAAAGAAAGAAGACGAGTTCATCTAGGCGAGCACTTGACCTTCCTTTTTGAAAATCATGAAACCGTTCGTTATCAAATCCTTGAAATGATAAGAGCAGAAAGAATAGTCAAAGAAGCTGACATACAACACGAGATCGAAACTTACAATGAACTTCTAGGCAACGAAGGCGAATTAGGTTGCACGCTTTTGATAGAAATAGAAGATCCAAAAGAAAGAGCCCAAAAACTTCATGAATGGTTCGGACTTCCCGAAAAAGTCTATGTGAAGCTAGAAGACGGAACAAAAATCTACGCAAAAGTAGATCAGAGACAAAAGGACGAACACAAGATATCATCGGTGCAGTTTTTAAAGTTTGCATGTAACGGTCAAGTCCCAGTAGCCGTCGGGTGTGATTTTGAAAACTACAAGATGGAGACAGAGCTTAAGGAAGAACAACGAAAAGCTCTTGAAGAAGACTTGAAAAACTAACTCGACTTTTAAGCTAGGCATCATTAGCCTAGCTTTTTAATTTGCCATTGCATCAGTAACCTTGATTTTTCCCTCGATTATTTCTCTTTTAGCAGCTTCAACCTTCTTTATAACATCGTCAGGAATAAGCCCAGCGTTATTTTCATCCATAGCATAAGCTACGCCATCTTTATCTAGCCCAAAAGAATGTATTCCTCCTTGGAATCTTTTTTCTAAAACTTCCTTGACAACTTCGTAAACCGCATTGTCAACTCTTTTTACCATCGAGGTCAATACGAATCCTGGTTTTACACCGTTTTGATTCGAATCAACCCCGATGACATACTTTTTAGCCTCGCCTTTTTCGTCTCGTCCGTATTGCTCTACAGCATCAAAGGCGCCAAGCCCAGAATTACCAGCAGCAGTGAAAATCACATCAGCCCCTTTTTCTATCTGCGAAAGAGCTAACTCCTTTCCTTTTCCCGGATTGTTCCAAGCTGCATCCGTTACACCGACGTAATTTTCAATCACTCTTATGCTCGGATTTATTGATCGAGCACCTTCTTCATAACCAGTTTTGAAACGATGTATGAGTTTTATATCCATTCCACCTAGAAACCCGATGATTCCGCTTTTTGACTTTGCTGCTGCTATCATTCCGACAAGATAAGATCCTTCGTGCTCACGAAAGACCAAAGATGCAACATTACTCTTGGGTGTTTTTCCGTCATCTTCAAATATGACACCATCAACTATAGCAAATTTCACGTGCGGGAAATCTTTTGCAACCTTCTGCATCAGCGGCGCTTGCGCAAAGCCTACACCTATTACTAGATCGAAATTTCTTTCAGCAAAGGCGCGCATCGCGGGCTCTATAGAAGTTGGGTTACCCGGTTCTATGTCGTATAAGCAGATTCCCAATTCCCGCTCTGCTCTTTTCACACCCTCCCATGCTGCTGCATTGAAAGAACGATCGTTCTTACCACCTATGTCGAAAACTATCCCTACTCTTATGTTGCAATCTCTTCGGGAAGACTCAGTTACTGACCGACAGCCAACAAAAATTAGACAAATAACAACAAAAGAAATATACTTTCGCATTCTTCACCCCAAACTTAACTAACAAATCCATGGATAAGATGTAGCCGAGCTACAGGCTCTTCCTTTATTTTATAAGCATCAAGGATTTTTCTTGAAAACCTAGATGCTTGTGATTCGCTTCGGCAATAAAGGATGCAAATATCTTCACCTTGCTTTATCTCATCACCAACTTCTTTCAAACACTCCAATCCGATACCATGGTCAATCTTGTCCTCAGGCCTAACTCTACCAGCTCCCATAAGAGCTACCGCCTCGCCAATTTGTCTTGTATCAATTTCCGCTACGAAACCTGCTTTTTCAGCTTTGACAGGAAATTTTAACATTTTTTCCAAAAGAGATTCAGGATGATCAAAAATCCTCAAATCACCGTCCTGAAGAGTAACATTCTCCCTGAACTTTTCTAAAACTGCACCTTCTTTTATTGCTTTTCTGCATTCTAATAAAGCATTGGTTAAGTTTTTGAATTTGCCAACTGCTAGAAGCATTCTGGCTGCAAGCTCTACAGAAAGATCAACTGTGCGTTTCATCTTTTCATCAGCTTCATCGCGCATTATACGAATGCACTCATAAACTTCAAGGCTATTACCAACGAATTTGCCAAGTGGTTGATTCATATCGGTAATCAAGGCTTCCGTTTTAACGCCGAAATTCTTACCCGTCTGAACCATAGCTTCAGCCAGCTTACAAGCTTCATCAAAACTTTTCATGAAAGCACCATTGCCAGTTTTAACGTCTAAAACCAAGGCATCGAGTCTTTCAGCAAGTTTTTTAGACATAATAGAAGCGACAATAAGCGGTAAGCACTCTATCGTTGCAGTCGAGTCTCTCAGCGCGTAAAGTTTCTTGTCTGCAGGAACCAAAGATTCGCTTTGACCAGCAAATACGAATCCACAATGGTTTATTATGCGTTTTATTTCCGAGATGGATAAATTGACATTATAGCCACTTATTGACTCAAGTTTATCTAAGGTCCCGCCTGTATGCCCTAGCGAGCGACCTGAAATCATTGGCACAGCAACACCAAAACTAGCAACCAAAGGCGCAACTATTAAAGAAGTTTTGTCGCCGACTCCACCAGTTGAATGTTTGTCCGCTTTTGGTTTGTCCAGATCAGAAAAATCAAGCACCTCACCGGAATAAACTATTGCCTTAACCAAAGCATCTCGTTCTTTATCGCTCAGTCCATGAATAAAAATTGCCATCGTTAATGCTGCAATTTGAGCTTCGCTCCAACTTCCACTACAAACCCCCGAAATAAAAAACTCTATCTCGTCAATTGAAAGTTCCTCACCATCGCGCTTTCGACGTATCACATCCTGTGGCTTCATCATTAAGATAATGCTAAACAAATATCTGACCTAAAACCAAAATCCCAAGAAAAATTTTTCGAAACTAATAAAAAATCGTTTACCTTTCCTAACTTTTGAGTAATAATAAAAATATGAAGTCGAGAACGCTCATCTCCATAGTTGCCTTCGTTCTAGCCTTCTCTATTGGTGTTGCTTTTGCTCCCAAAAACCAACCGAGTAAATGGCGGTTTGAAAAGAACTGCTACGATTATTATCAGCCTTCCCAAATAACTACTCTTCTCGAAAAAGACATCGAAAACGGAAGGATTCGTAACGATCGTTTAAAAGAAGTGCTAAACTCGCAAGATTCAGTAGAATCCCGCAAAAACATAGCAAGAATAACGAAAGAGTATGTTGAAGCTTCTCGCTCAATATCTACGGAAGATTTACCACCGAGCTTCGTTAAAGCATGGGAAAAGCACCTAAGAGCATGGGAAAAATACGCCGACTATCTCAACGAGTTATCAGCAACACAGGAAGACGTTGATGCAAAAGCAAATCAACTTAGAAACGAAATCAATGAAACTTGGATGAAAGTCCTCAAAGTAGCGAAAAGGTATAATGCCGAAATACCTCAAAATGCTTACTGATTTTTATTTTTCGTCGGTTACTTTGTAAAGTAGCACTACTGCTTCTGCTTTTACTGCCATACATCTGCCTACGGAATCCAGCCCTTCACCCGTTTTTGCCTTTATGGAAACTTGAGAAACATCTATCTCTAAAGCAGATGCTAGGTTTACACGCATCTGAGGAATATAACTACGTATTTTAGGCTTTTCTAAACTGACTACTGCATCTAGATTTCTGACCCTGTATCCTTTTTCCTTCATCATCTTGACGGCCTCATGCAAAAATATAAAGCTATCGGCATTTTTCCACCTATCGTCTTTATCTGAAAAGTGTTCACCTATGTCCCCAAAAGCCAAAGCCCCGAAAATAGCATCCGTAACCGAATGAACTAAAGCATCTGCATCCGAATGTCCAACAGCACCGAAATCAGATGGGATCTCAACTCCGCCTAGAATTAGCTTTTTACCTTCTTCAAGTCTGTGAATATCGTTTCCGAAACCGATTCTGAACATTTTTCACCTTGTAAAATGAAATTAGCAAAAGCCAAATCTTCAGGTGTAGTTATTTTTATATTCCTTGCACTTCCCTCAACGGCAAAAACCTTTATTCCTAGTCTTTCGACAAGTAAGCTCTCATCCGTTATGCTTTCGTTCAAGCAAACCCCGTCAAAGGCTTTAAGTAAAATTTCAAAACGAAATGCCTGTGGAGTAAGGGCACGTCTTAGAAGGTGACGATCAATTGTTTCCGTAATCTTACCGTCGCAAACCTTTTTGATGGTGTCGTTTATTGGAGCGACAAGACAAGCGGCACCTTTTTCGATAGCAACTTCCAAAGTTCTCGAAATCTCTTCAACAAAAACCAGGGGTCTTGCTCCATCATGAATTGCAACTATCTGTGTCCTAGGATCAACTTTGCTTAATCCCTTAAAAACTGATTCAGCTCTCGTCTTTCCTCCTTCAACTAACTTAAGTTTCTTTTTCGATTGATAACCTAACTGCCTGAAATAATCTATCTTATCTTCAGCAAGAACTAGAACGATCTCATCCACTAACTCGCATAGGTCAAATTTTTCCAGCGTATGAAAAATCAAAGGTTTTTTACCAAGGTTTACAAACTGCTTCGGGGTTTTGCCGCCAAATCTACTACCGCTCCCAGCAGCTACAATTACAGCCGAATTCATTCAAAAGTCTCCTATCTTACCTTCACGACAACCTTTCTTATTAAGAAATGAAGCCCGAGAGTCATGTATGTCATTTACCTCAAGAGTGTCTTCTTCAGCAAGTTTCCCGAAAATCATTTTGCCAGCTGTAGTTTGCAAAACGCTCGTTACAATTACACCTGCATTCTTGCCAATTATTTTGCGAGCATTATCAACGACAACCATCGTTCCATCTTCAAGATAACCAACTCCTTGATTGTACTCTTTGCCCTCTTTAAGAATAAAAACTTGTATCTTTTCACCTGGCAATACAACAGGTTTGAGAGCATTTGCTAGCTCGTTTATATTCAAAACCTGCACGCCTCGAAGCTGAGAAACTTTGTTTAGATTAAAGTCATTCGTGACGATTACCGCTCTTAATTCCTTTGCCAATTCTATCAGTTTATGATCGACCTCTTTTATGTTGGGGAAATCAGTTTCTAGAATTTGAACATCAAGCTTTGAGTTGTTTCGTAATCTTTGCAACATATCAAGTCCACGGCGTCCCCTTTGACGTTTCGACGAATCCGGTGAGTCAGCTACCTGCTGAAGCTCACGCAAAATAAAATGTGGAATTACCAAAGTTCCACTTAAAAAACCTGTCTCAGCTACATCAGCAATCCTACCATCGATAATTACTGAAGTGTCTAATATCTTAAAATCCCCTCTTCCCCCTTTATCAGAAAAAATTCCGCCGAAAGCCGATAAATCCAGATATTCGCCCTTCGCTGCTCCTACAACCAAACCAACATATCCCATAAAAAAAGCAAGAACAACTGTTAAAAAGGTCTTCATTTCACCACTTATAGTGCTTGTTTCCTGTAAAATTACCAGTAACCCGAGTAAAAAAGCTCCCAATAGTCCCAGAATTGAGCCTATTGCTGCTCCTATGAGCGTCTTTAAGGTCGCCTGACGAACGCGAATCTCAAATAAAATTATCAAAAGTCCTATAGCGGAAGCTAAAACTGCAGAAGCTATTCTCTTACTAAAAAGCTCCCACTCCTCAAAATAAGAAGTCCTATCAAGCGGTACTATCAAAAATCCCACTAAAGATATGAGTATTACAAATCCTATCCTGAAAATTACAGAATCCGATTTCATAGATAAGGAAATTTTATCACAAATTTAATCTTGGCTCATCGAGTAAGCGATGTTTCGCTTGCAAACAGAAAGTTGATATTCTTTTTGTGATGGGAAAGCTTAGAAGTATTTACATCTGCCAAGCCTGTGGAAGACAGGAAAGAAAGTGGAAAGGTAAATGCCCTGAATGCGGAGAATTCAACACATTTGTTGAAGAAATAATACAAGAAAGATTCATAGAGAAAAACCTTGGGAAGAGTAATCAACATGCTCAAAGATTTAGCAAAATAGAAACCTATCAAGAAGATCGTTTGCAAACCGAAATAGAAGAATTTGATCGTGTATTAGGTGGTGGAATCGTTAAAGGCTCACTCATTCTCATAGGCGGCAGTCCTGGTATTGGTAAATCTACACTACTTCTTCAAGTGGCTGGTAAACTATCAGACCTCGGTGCATGTATTCTTTACGTTGCAGGTGAAGAGTCCGAAAAACAAATCAAAATGAGAGGAGAAAGGCTAAAGCTTTTCCCAGAAAACCTTTTTCTACTTACAGAAACGAACTTAGAAAGCATAATAGAAGAAGCCTACAAAATCAGCCCTGATTATATAATTGTCGATTCAATCCAAACTATCTTCAGTGCGAAATTAGATTCATTTCCGGGATCGGTCAGTCAGGTTCGAGAAGCAGCCGTCGAATTGATGATGTATGCAAAACAAAATGAAGTGACGATTTTCCTGATAGGTCATGTCACAAAAGAAGGAATGATAGCAGGACCAAAAGCGCTCGAACATATTGTTGATACAGTCATATACTTTGAAGGAGACCGACATCATAATCATAGAATTATAAGGGCTGTAAAGAATCGTTTTGGCCCGACTGGAGAGATAGGAGTTTTTGAAATGACGGAATCTGGTCTTCTAGAAGTCAAAAATCCTTCGGAAATTTTTTTGCAAGAAAGGCTTTCAGAATCGCCCGGATCGGTCGTAACCGTCTGCATGGAAGGCACTCGTCCTATGTTGGTTGAGATTCAAGCATTAGTTACCGAGACAAAACTTGGGATGAGTAGAAGAATGACTCAAGGTTTTGACTATAACCGAGCAACGCTTTTGTTAGCCATTTTAGAAAAAAGATTAGCCTACGCAATTTACCGAGAAGATGTATTTATAAATGTTGCAGGGGGGCTGCAAATCGATGAACCATCTGCTGATTTAGCCGTCATTATAGCCGTCGTATCTAGTTTCCGCAATGCAATCGTTCCATCTGACACAGTAATTTTCGGAGAAGTAGGTCTTGCTGGCGAAATCCGAAGTGTCTCACAAGCCGAAACGAGAGTTCGTGAAGCTCAAAAGCTAGGATTCAAGCGAGTTATACTCCCAAATCACAACAGAAAAGGACTAGAAAGGCTCATCGGAACAAGAACTATAGGAGTTAGAACTTTAGAAGAAGCTATTTCAGCGATTTTCTGAATTTGAAACATTAGTATCTTCAACCCCAAGCGGCAATGAACGAGAATTTTCTATCAGGAGTTTTCTCTGATTAGCAAATTCCCGACGAGCTACTTCATTTTCAACAACTGCAAGTCCCATAGCAATTTCAGTTTCTAAAACTACACGATTTATCTCTCTTGTCTCAAAAAGTCTTTCTTTTGCCATCTCAAAGGCTCGCTTTGCTTGCTGATACTTTCCTGTGAGAAGATAAGCTCTTCCGAGAAGATAAAAGTCTTCGGCCGTCTGAGCGCTTTTTTCACTTAATTCGATGTATTTCTCTGGGTCAGCATCAACATTTCTTCGGTTATCCTCAAATGCCGTATATTCTATGTTAGGGGTTTGCATTACTGGAGTGACTGGAAATTGAGGCATTTGAGCGGTATCTTGCTGAAAGACTGGCTTTAAAAGACTAAAGTGATACAAGACTACTCCTAAAATTCCCCCAAGAATAATCAATAGAATCATCCATAAGAATCTGACAAAAATCCCATTCCTCTTTTTTATCTTATCCTCGTTCTGTATTGACTTTGCTTGAGGAAGACTCGTCTGAGTTTCAGTCTCAACTAAGCTTTCTGAGGTCATTTGAATTTCTTCAGGCATCTCCAGCTTTACGGTTGGTGCACCTTCCACAACCCTTGCCGAAGATATAGTTTTTTCCTCCTCTTCTTCGGCTTCCTGAGTAACAGCCCCTACTTTAACAACGATAGCAGTCAAATTATCCTCAGCTCCGCGTCTGTAGCAGATTTGTTTCATCTTTTCACAAGCTTTTTCTGGGTCAGGATTTTCCAAAAGGATTTCCCGTATCTCATAATCTTCTATATGTCTGGTGATTCCATCTGAACAAAGAAGAAATGTGGTATTTGGCTCAATCATGATGGTTTTCA
Source organism: Pyrinomonadaceae bacterium (assembly GCA_025054715.1). Taxonomy (GTDB): domain Bacteria; phylum Acidobacteriota; class Blastocatellia; order Pyrinomonadales; family Pyrinomonadaceae; genus J014. Next base: position 107,248 of record JANWYH010000001.1, on the reverse strand, counting down.
AATCAACTTCCACATTTTCTTCTGCTCCTATAGCACGGCTTATCACGTTTCTTGCTGGATGGTTAGCCGCTTGAGCCAAAGTCATTCTTCCGGCTCGGACCTCTTCCTCAACTACAGAGTGATCTTGAGTTTCCCGAAAGATGTTACCTCTTGGATCGAGCCTATATAAACGTGAATCTCCCACGTGACCGATGGTAGCTATATTCCCGCTGATGTGAAGCGCAACTATAGTAGTTGCCATCCCAGATAACCGCGGTAGCTCTCTTGACATCTGATAAATGTATTCGTTTGCCTTTTTTATAGCTCTTTTCATCACCTCTTCAGCATCATCTTCGGGACGCAAGTTAGCAAAAGCTTCTGCAAGTATGTCTATAGCTGCACCGGACGCAACTTCACCAGCTTGTGCGCCTCCCACTCCATCTGCAACCGCAAAAATTCCATATTCGGGCTTATTTAGAAAGCTATCCTCATTTGTAAACCTTCTTTCATTTAACCCTCTATCGGTTATACCTGCCGAGATTATTTGAGTCTTTTGCATTTTATCTTCTCCCAATTAGATTATCGTTTTGAAAATCAACTGCGTTTCTATGAGAAATCGCCATAAGCATCCCTAACATTATAAAACTTGTTATCAAAGAAAAACCACCGTGACTTACAAACGGGAGCGTTATCCCAGTCATCGGTAAAGCCCTAGTAATACCACCTATATTTACCAAAGCCTGAAAGCCTATGAAAGCTGTAAGCCCCGTAGCACAAAGCTTACCGAACATATCACGGCTAGCAATGGCAATTTTTATTCCTACAATCACAAAAATTATCAATGCAAAGATTACCAAAAACCCACCAAAAAGTCCTAGCTCCTCACCTATTGCCGCATAAATATAATCCGAATCAGCCACCGGTATCAACTCCACATAACCGAGACCAAGCCCTCTGCCGGTCTTCCCACCAGAAAAAATCCCAAAGGTAGCTCTTGAAGCTTGAAGCGCATCGTCACTAAACCAAGCTTCTTCATTTATGCTATCAAGTCTAGCTTTTAGTTCCCTCAAGTTTCTTTCTTCCTCTCGATTCTCGCTCATCTCAGAATTATCTAAATCCTTTGTTAACTGATGAATCTGCAAAATGTCTTCTAGAGCTATCCTTCTAAGTTCAGAACGAATTTGTGACGACTTTGCTTTTGTCTCGGAAGTTTGATTAGGCTGACTTGATATTCTATCAAGCTCGTTGTATAGCTGTTCGGCTTCAGGTTTTCTTTCAATGAGATCGCTTCTATAATTTTTCCAATAAAATTCTGCTAAGTCATCTTTCCACCATGCCGTATCAGGCGAAGGCGGCGTAAAAGCGTCAAACCAAAGATGAAACCTTTGATGAATCCTAGGGGGAAGAATCTTCTTTATAGGCTCAGAAAGTGTTGAAAGAATAGGAATTTTAACCTGAACGGTTTGGGGCAAAGCACTTAGAATCAAAACCGTAGCTAGAAAAGCTACTGAACCGGCAAAAACTAATCTTTGCAACATTCTTCTTACTGCTATCAGGTAAAGCGTTATGTAAACCGAGCTAAAAACCAGCATTTGCCCGAAATCCTTAAGAACGAAAAAAGGAACAAAAGGCAGAACTGCCATGAAAACTAACGGAATAAGGTCTTGTGCCCTTGGAATTCCCCAATAAGTCTTCATTAATCTCCTATAAAGTTCACTTAAAACAGCAGCGAAACCTATTAGAAACGGAACTTTTGAAGGCTCCCAAGGAGTCATGTTTCCTATAAACTTACCCGCTTGCGACGTTATCGCCGCTACCGTGAGAGGAATCAAAGTCCCCACAACTATTAAAAATCCATTGTTTTGTAACAACTTCAAAAACTTATCCTGTGTCATTAAAAGAAAGCTGGCTATCAACATTAAAATTCCAAAAAGCGGTATCCAGGTTTTACCTGAAGTTAAAACATCACTTATCTTTTCGGGTGCTGGTCGAGGAGTCTCTTTTGATAAGTCTGCAGGCTGTGCAGGCGTCGGCGGAAATCCGGCAATTTGTTTCTTCTCCGGCGTGTAGTTTTCTTGAATGTATCTTTCTTGCAAAGTTTTTATCTTCTGCTGGCGAGCTTCCGCTCTCTTGTCACGAGAAATATATTCCGGATCACTGAAAAGACGATACTGAATTGTCAATCCGATGGAAAAAAGTATAACTGCAGCAGTATATATAGTCCACTCACCCTTGTATTTGAGCAAAGCAGAAAGGAATATCGGCAAAATAGCAAGAACAAACAATAAAAACAGATTTCTGCTGGCAGTAAGCCAAGAAGTCTCGTAACCACGTATTAATGCGCTGTAATAGATTGAATAATGAGCAATCGCAGTCAGAAGAACTAAAATCAACAAAATCAAAACATGAGTCGTTGTCTTTAACTTCATCTTGACCTTTTCTTTTCGCGTTTGGCTTCAGGTTTGTATTTATCCCCTAGAAGACCAAGCTCCCTAGCCTTCAACACTATATTCGCTGCTATTGGAGCGGCTGTTTTTGCGCCATATCCACCACCTTCAACCACAACAGCCACAGCAATTTGCGGATTTTCTAACGGAGCTATGCAAATAAACCAACTATCCGTTCTTTCATACATCATAGGAGCTTCGTATTCAATCCATTGACCTTTAATGCGCCTCTTCTTTTTGACTGTCTTTAATCTTCCTTTTTCATCGAACACAGGAGCTAATTTCTCGGCTGTCCCAGTTTTGCCCCCAACTCTTATACCTAGCGAACGAACGTTAGCGAAGACTCGTGTCGCCGTTCCACCTACTCCTTCCGTGACTAACGCCATTATTTCTCTGATTTGCGAAGCTTGTTGCGCTGTTAAAACCCTAGAAAAAACTTGCGGCGGCTGAGCAAATTCTATTTTCGGTTTCATTAGGTTTCCTTGAAGATTTCCCACTGCAGCGGCTATCAAAGCCATCTGAAACGGAGTCATTTGCCCAGCATAACCCTGTCCCATTCCTTCTAAACCCACATCATAATCAGAAATTTTCGCCCCGGTAACCAAAGCAGATCGAATAGGAGCAATGGCATTTGCAATACTAGGGTTACTCGTATTCCAAATGTCAGGGAAAAAATCAATCTTAAAGGTATCCTCAGGTTTCTCTACAGCCTCAATCCCTAAAAGTTCAGCGGTTTGTTTCAACCTCTCTCTTCCCAAAGCTACTGCTAGTTGCGCAAAGTACTGATTACTAGAAGCTTCATAAGCCTGCGCTATATTTAAATCCGTGCAACCATAAGGTGGCTCACATCCACCATTTGCGTCAAGAATGGGGCGAGAACCTCTAAATGGAATGAATCCTTCTGGCTTACTAGTAAAAATAGCATCTTGCATTCCGGCTCTAAATGCAGCAATCATCGTAAAGGTCTTGAAAGTAGAACCCGGAACATAATACTCGCGCATTGCACGATTCAAAAGGGGTCGGTTAGCCCTGTCCGCCTCAAACCTGCGCAAATCATCTTCTGTTTTCAATTCGTTTATCGAAAACGCTGGGCTTGAGTAAATCCCAAGAACCTCCCCCGTTTGTGGATTTAGAACCACAATGGCGCCTTTTTTTCCTTCGAGCTGTCTAGCCAGAAAGCTTTGTAACTCTTTATCTATCGTAAGTCTAACATCTATGTTTTCAGGCTCGGGGTTCTTCCTAGTAAACAAAATGTCTAATGTTTCTGGCATCTTGTCGTTTTCTTGTCTAAAGAGAACGCGCTCTAGCCCAGGCACTCCTACCTCAGTCCCAAGCAAATGAGACATTTCCTTATCAAGCGGATAAATTCTTAATATCGAGCCATCCGATTGCTTCTTGTAGTAGGCTAGGGCATTTTGTAGCTTCCCTGAACGGTCCAGAATCCATCCTCGCAGTTGAGACGCTAAGAGCCGACGAAACCTTATATCGCGACTAGCAAGCTTTTGGAAATTTTCACTATTAGCATCCGCAAAAAAAACCCAGTAAAAGTGAAAACCAAAAATTACAAAAGAAAAACATAAAAAAATAAAACTCCACAAACGTAAGCTTCTACCGGTTACTGCCTTATTTACCTTCTTCGATACTTCACGGGGTAGTTCACGCTCAAACACAAAACCTTTTTCGGCCTTCCTGAAGATTGAAGTAACAAGAAGCATTAGCAAAATCAAAAGCCCAAAAAGATAAGCCAAGCTCAATCCAGCAGGCACCCTTTCCAAAATTTGCCCCCCAAAAATCTTCTCCAGTCCAAAATCTTGCCTGCTAATAAAAAAAAGCAACATATCCTTATTTTGTTTCTTTAGAATCTGTCAATTCAAGCAAAATCGGCGATTCCCTTTCTGTAGGCATTTGCTTTTGAAAAACACGAAATTTTATTTCAACCATGCCAACTCTGACCCGATCATTACTGCTTAGTTCATAAATTTCACCAGCCAAAATCTTTTCTCCATTAACAAAAGTTCCATTTGTAGAACCCAAATCAGAAATCCAAAGCCTTCCATCCTTCACCCTTAAACTGCCGTGGAAATTTGAAACGCTGGGATGTGAGATAACTATCCTGTTGCCTTTCCCTCTACCTATACTTAAAACTTCCTTTTCCTTGACTTCAAGTTGCACAGAGGTTCTATCTCCTTCAATAGCGTACTCAAGTAAATAGAGACTTTCATCAGAACTTTTCGAAATTTTCTGCACGATTTCGCCATCAAGAGGAATTCTTATTTCAGATTCTCTTGCTTCAAATCGTCCGAAACCAGCTCTTAAAACCACACCTTCAACAAAATAATCAGCCTCTATCTCTAAACTTAGCGGTGCATAAGTATGATAAAGATTGTCATTTATATGATCAACAATGGCTACGAGCAATTCATTTTTCAGCTTCTCTAAACTTTTGGCTTCGCTGAACTTATCCCACTGCACCTTTATTTTTATCTCATGAGGAACTAAATGACAATTGCCATTTTGCTCAGCTTCAAAATCCATCATTCTTTTAATCTTTTCTATCAGCTCACTTGTAGCAAGACTACTAGATGGCTTCCACTCGCGACCTGTTACCTTATCTACTACCTTACCAAGCTTTATTAAAACGCCTCTTACTAAAACATCAACTAAACTTCTTTTTTTCACGGCTAATTCTGCTCCCCTAGATTATAATAGAGCCTTTCCTTCTCTGAAAAAACTTTGGAGCTAATCAACTTGCATTAACAAAAATTTTTGGAAAAAGTTTTACATTGTTTATTTGCTTTTTTTAGGACAAATGCTATAATTTGATTGCCTTTAAACTGGCGGAGGAGAAAATAATGCAAAAAGGATTTTCATTGATAGAACTGATAATAGTAATAACCGTTGCCTTTATTTTAACAGGAATAAGTTTTTTTCTACTAACTTCTCACCAAAGGCTATTCAAACCTGACGAACAGGTATTGAAAATAGCTGACATTCTCCAAGAAGCTAGGCAAAGAGCTTTGACTCAACGTGAAACCATGCGAGTTGAAATTGATTTAACAGATAACTCAGTCAGACTAATTGATGAAAACTCTCCTACTACTCACACCGACGATAAGCTAATTCGTCAAATTTCTCTTTTTCCACCGCAAGAGGTTAGAATTGATACTCGCCCTCCGGGAATAAGTTTTGATCCACCTGAGATGATAAGCGTCCCACCGGCAACATTCCCCATCAGCGTCTATCCACCAAGTGTAGCTCACAATGTTTGCACTTTACGTTTTTTAAGAAATGGTAGTGTCGTAAATGCAGGAACTGATCCAATAGGTTCAAACGCAAGTCTAACAAGTGCAGCTATTTTTGTTTGGTCACCTAGAAATGGCAACCCAAGCCAATATGAGATTGCCAGAGCTATAACAGTTGTAGGGACTACAGGGTTTATTAGACTATGGGAATACGACCCTAATCTATCAACTCCAAACAAATGGAAAGATTCCAGGAGATTTAGTTCAGGAGGTCTCCCATGAAAAGAGAAGAAGGTTTTTCATACATGGATGTGATAATAGCCATGGTTATATTGATGATAGGAGTTCTTGCAGCAGCAGGCGCGCTTACGGCAAATTTAGTCCGTGCTTTTGAGTCTGAAAAACAAGCAATGGCAAAGCAGTTTGCTCTTTCGGCAATAGAATCTATATTTGCTGCTCGTGACCTTGGCAGAGAATCATCCTACGGAATCACAAATTGGGGAGCGATCGGTAACGTAGGAAGTAATCCAGATTCCAATGGAGTTCCTCAAGGCATTTTTCTAAACGGCTGGACTCCAATTCGTCAGGATTTAGGCGCTGACGGAATAGCTGGAACAGCTGATGATGCTTGTCCTGCACCAGGGCCTTGTATGGTTGGAGGCTACACGAATACAAGTCCCATAATCGAGGGCTTTGAAAGACGAATAGTAATAACGAACATAAATGATCCTACACGACCCAGTCCACCATACGAAATAATGATAAGAAGAATTGATGTTACCGTTCGGTATCGAGTCAACCAGCTACAAAGGGAGCAAACCGTCTCAACGATAATAACAAATTACTACTAATATTCAGTGAGGTGCTTTAGCGATGAGAAATGAAAAAGGTTTTTCGATAGTTGAGATGATGATAACGATGCTGATATTTCTTATTGTTATCGGTTCCGTCTATGGACTTCTTCAAGTTGGATTTGTCGATCGGAACCGTGCTAGCCGTCATGCAAATATTTTGAAAAACGCTCGTGTTGCACTTCATCTTATTGGAAGAGACGCGCTAAACGCTGGCCTCAGTTACAACGCAATAGGGGCTGTTGTGCCTGACGATCTAATACAAAACCGTCTTGGACTGCCTCCTGACGGAGACAATAATCGAGACTTTCTAACAGCAATAATTGCAGGAAATAACATCAATCCAAACAGCTTAAATCCTAACCCAAGTGCAAGAACAGATATCATCTCATTTGCTTATCGTGACATGGCATTTAATAATGGAAATCCTATTTCTTTAGTTGACGCTGTTGCCGGTACCATACCAACAGACGTGGCCCTGATAACTAACCCAGGCGGAGCAAACAATGCAAATGTTTTTGATCTTTATCTTGTAGAATCGGATTCTTCTCAAGTTGCAGTGGTTGCGACAAATGTATTATCTTCACTAAATAGAATCGTTGCTGCACCGGGCGATCCTCTCGGCATAAACCAACCTTTAAACGGCTCAGGAATAAACGGAAGTCTTCTTAGAAAATGTAATCCTCCCTTGATAGTAAGCGACTGCACAACTTATGCTCCTGCATCAGCAAAACGATTTTTCTGGGTTTTTTACAGAGTTCGTCCTGATGGCACTTTGGTAAGAGTATCTCTTGGCAACAATACTGGAGCAGCTGCCTCTCAACAGATTCAAGAAATGCCTATAGCTTACAATGTTGAGGATTTTCAGGTGCAGTATCTATTGGCTAACGGCAGAGTATCAGACGATCCGATAGCCGGACCTGACGGCATTCGTGGAAATGCTGATGATAATCCCTTAGCGATGAATGATGTTAGGCAAATAAATGTAACAATACGCGTTCAATCGCCTGAGATTGACGAGCAAACTAGACAACCAATGAGAATAACCCTGACGGCTTCTTTCAGCACAAGAAATGTTCTCTATGACGCAGGGTAAAATCATCGCGGAGGTAAACCTTATGAAAAACAATGAAAAAGGCTCAGCAATCGTAATTACTTTGATGATCTTAACTCTTCTTACGGCTTTCGTCGCTTTAGCAATAACTAGAACGACAAACGAAACGATAGCCGTATCAAACGATGCAGCGGAAACCCGGGCTTTTGCCGCTGCTCAAGCAAGTCTAGAAATCATGACCCGAAATTTTGACAAGATTTTTGAAGAAAAGTTATCTCCTGAACCGATTGACCTAGATAACGTTAGAAACACCATACCTCCAGGTTTTACAGAATATACCTTCAATCAACAAATAACTCAAACTAAAGCTTCTCAAGTGGTTGATCTTACAGGTTCTCTACTAAAAGGCCTAAAAGCAATAAGAGATGAATGGCAACTTGACACGACTGTAACTGAACAGTCAACAGGAGTTCAGGTAAATTTACGTCGCTGGTTTTACAACAATAGAATTCCCCTATTTCAATTTGGAATCTTCTACAACGATGATGTTGAATTTCACCCAGGTCCTCGTTTTGACTTTGGTGGCCGCGTTCATTCAAACGGAAACATGTTTCTAATGGCAGGGACAGGTTTATACTTTTCTTCGGCAGTAACTGCAAGTGGCGAAATTATAACTGATGTAGCGAGAAATTGGAGTCCTTCTTCAAACTGGGGAAATAATGTTTATATAAGAAACGCCTCAGGAACTTATGTCCACCTCCAAGCCAACATGGGCAGCGTTCTGTCGAGTCCAGCAAACGGAGCACCGGTATTTAGTGATCCCGATTTTCCAGTACTATACAAAAATGCTAACTGGAGTAGTATCAAAAACCTCTTTCAAGGAAACCTAGATGCCCGCGTTCCTCAACTACACCTACCTCTCATAATAGCTAGCCACGGAGGATTAAGCTACATCGAACTTATCAAAAGAGGAAAGCAAGTAGGCGACTTACATAATCTAAGCGGTTCAGTAGTTCCCGTAACGACAGCTACTGCAGATACTCAAATAACAGCAAAAGAGAGATACGCAAACAAAAAGGGAATCCGAATTAGTCTATCTGACAGTAAAGCTAGATTACCCGGTTGTGCGTCAGGAGTGGGACAACAGCCCGTTTCCACTCCTTGCGGAGTTAGACTAGACGGAGATGCAAGTGGTCAAGGAGCAGAGCCTGCCCCCGGACAACCTCGTGGTTATCTCCCTAAACCGATGCGAGATGGTTATCAAGCTACCAGAATAAACGGTGAAAGATTTTATATTCCAGGACGGGAAACATGGATAAAAATCGAGCTTGTTGATTATAACCCCGTTACCGGCTCTATTCAGACAACGGATGTAACTGAAGACATTCTAAGTTTTGGTGTTACCGAAAGGCCTCAGTTTGCTAGCAGCATACAGGGCTATGGAAATGCTGATTCGCGTTCAATAATAAGGCTACAAAGATTCTCAATTCCTGGTACTCAAATAATGGCCAGTGATACAAATCATTACACTTTTGTCAATGATGCTGTCATATCCAACCAAAACGTAGTAGTCAAGCAAAGTTCTTCAAATAACGGCTCCACGTGGACGAACGTAGATAATGGGTTTAGTGATCATACTGCACACTACAAGGTAGTTCAGGGACCAAGCTCAGGACAACTAAGAAGAATCGTTCCTTTCCCGATAGAGATGTTTGACACCCGTGAAGGACTCTATAACGACAGCCTCACAGACGCTAATCTCAATTCTCTGTATCCTAATGGAAATGTGCCGTGGAACGGTGTAATGAGCATGGTTGAAATTGATGTTGGAAACCTTAGGAGTTTTCTCAACGGAAACTTTGACAATCTAACACCTAATACAGGGACCCCATTTGCAACTACGATGGGGCGTGGACTTAGAGCCAGTGATGTACCCCAAGCAAACGGTTGGGTCCTATACATCTCAGATAGGCGAGGCGATTACGACTTTGACGGTCAATATGATATGGAAGATGTTTATGGACCAAACGATGGTATTCTGCAAAGAGGTGAAGACGTGAATTTTGATGGGGTTCTCCAAGCCGATTATACTAATGAAGCTCCAAGATTTACTGGCACGGGGAGTCATGTATCACCTGATATAGCAGCGCTGTTTGAGCATAGCTTCTACCGTCGCGGAGTTCGACTCGTCAACGGTCAAACCATACCAGGAATATATGACTCTTCAAATCCATACAACACAAAGGGCTTTACGGTTGCCTCCGAAAATGCTATATATGTGCAAGGAAACTACAACACCACTGGGGTAACTGCATTTGGCAATCCAACTCCTCCGTCAGCCTATCTACCTCAAAATACAGCAAACCACATTCCTGCCTCAATAGTAGCGGATGCCATAATCATTCTTTCAAACAACTGGCTTGACTCTCTTAGTTTTCGTTATCCCTTCCAAAGAAGCCAAAGACCAGCTACGACAACTTATATGAGATTTGCAATGATAGCAGGCGATCCGATAAGTAGCCGCAATCAGACTCCTCATCAAGGCGGAGGTGATCCGAGGCTGGCTGGTGGAGTTCATAACTTTAAGCGTTTTCTCGAAGATTGGTCTAACGCAAGGCTTTGCTATACTGGTTCTATAATCAACCTCTACAACTCGCAAAACAATAACGGACCTTTCAAGTGCTGTAGTCGCGTTTATAGTCCACCCACAAGAGACTGGACATTCGACGTTTCGTTCTTAGATCCAACCAGATTACCACCTGGAACACCCTACATTCAAAACATACAGCTCACAGGATTCCAGAGGGTTAACTAAAAGATTTCCAAGACAAAAAAGAGGATTCCTTCAAAGGAATCCTCTTATTCTTACTAATGCAAATCCGCAAAGCTCTAAAGTGATTCGTAAAAGCTTAGCGACGAACTACCCTGTTTGATAACTCGCCATCTACGGATTTTTCCTATTGTCTCAGGAAGTCCTCTTTTGGTCTCATGTTCAACTATTAAAATGCCCTTCTCAGAAAGCACGTCTCTAAAGCCTATTTCATTGAGAACCCAAATGTATTCATCCCGATAAGGCGGATCGTAAAAAATCAAGTCAAATGTTCGATTGGTTTTTCTCAAATATTCAGCAGCGTCGGATCGAATAACTTCCGTTTTTTCTTCAGGAATTTCAAGTAGGTCCAAATTTTCTTCAATCAAAATACAAGCTCGTCTTGACTTATCAACAAATGTAGCAAACCCGACCCCACGCGATAAAGCCTCTATTCCGACTGCACCGGTTCCTGCACATAAATCCAGAAAGCAGCTATCTTCACCAATTCTCGAAGCGAGAACATTAAAAAGAGTTTCTCGCAACCGGTCTGAGGTAGGACGTATTTTCATCGAAGGCAAACTTTTTATAACGCGCCTTCGATATTTGCCTGCTATTATTCTCATTTAGTTTCAAAGCAATTTCTGTTATGACACCCTTTCATAAAAGGTAAGTCCAACATCTCCTATTGTAAGAACATTTACTCTCTTGAGAACGCCTAAGTTTTCATCAAAAAACATCTCAGCTGGATGTTCTATAACCAGCATTCCACCTTTTGGCGCAACTGCTGCTCCTTTTTTGAAGTATTCCAAAACTTCATCGTAATTTGCATCGTAAGGAGGATTAAAATACACAACATCCCAATATCGGCGACGCTTCTTCATGCGCTTGAGAAATGGTATGGCTTCTATTTGAAAAATCTCACCATGACCCTGTTTAATCCCGCAAATTTCCATATTTTTTCTTATAAAGCTACACATCTTTGCCGAGCGTTCAACAAAAGTTCCAAGAAGCGCACCACGCGACAATGCTTCAATTCCAACGGTTCCAGCACCCGCACAAAGATCAAGAAAGCGTTTCATCCTTATTCGACGGCGCAAAGCCCGAAACAAAGCTTGACGAACAGCTGCTGGAGTTATGCGCACCTTCGGCGAAGCTGTCGTCTCAAGTATCTTTCCTAGATGCTTTCCGCCTGTTATCTGTAAATCACTTTTTATTAACTCAACTCTTCTTTTACGAGTACGAACCTTTGCAGGCTTTGCTCTTTTTTGCCTTAGATTCTTTTTTTTGTTTAGCTTTCCAAAAAACTTGCGAGCTTTAGAACGACCGTCACCGCGGAAAGCTTCTTTTCTTTTTCCCTTAACGGCAAAATGTCCTCTTTTTGCTGAACGCCCTTTGTTATTCTGCCTGAGCGAGTGTCTTCTTTTTAGTTTTCTTCTTTCACCTTCTCTATTTCTTGTTCTTCCGTAAGATAATGCAGAAGAAGTAGGTTGCTTTTCTTTATTTTCCATACTTTTTCCTCTCTTTGATTTATCGGCGGGTTAACTTCCTTTTTCGAATCTCCCATCTAGATATAGCCATGAGTTTGATAATAAACGATTTTGTAACAAAAATTCAAGAAAACTAGCCTACACCTGCGAGTCTAAATCGAGGATCAGACTTTACGGTTTCAATCATCCTCAAAACTTCACTTTCCAAACTTTGTCTATTTAGATAACAAGCTGCCTCACGTTTTGCTATGTCCAGAATTTCAAGATCACGAACCAAGTTTCCTATTCTAAATTCAGGCAGTCCCGATTGTTTCGTTCCCAAAATATCACCAGGACCTCTTATTTCCAAATCTTTTTCTGCTATCTTAAATCCATCGGATGTCTCTTCCATAATGCCCAGTCTCTTTTTTGCTGTTTCTGTCTGTTTATCAGAGGTCATCAAGACACAATAACTCTGCGCGGCACCCCTACCGACTCGACCACGCAGTTGATGAAGCTGTGACAAACCGAACCTCTCGGCATGTTCAATTATCATAAGCGAGGCATTCGGCACATCAACGCCGACTTCAACAACTGTCGTAGCAACTAATATATGTAACCTTCCTGAAACAAACTCCTGCATTACAGCTTCCTTTTCAGCAGGCTTCATCTTGCCATGTAATAGTCCTACACGATATTCAGGAAATATCTCACTGCGAAGCCTTTCATACATCTCAGTTGCTGCCTTTAGATCCATCTTTTCCGACTCTTCAACAAGCGGATAAATAATGTAAACCTGCCTCCCAAGACCTATTTCCCGCCTTATTCCCTTATAAACGCCGGCCCGTTTGTCCTCACCAAGAACGACCGTTTTAATAGGAGTTCTGCCCGGTGGCAACTCGTCAATGATTGAAACGTCTAGATCACCATAAACAGTCATTGCCAGCGAACGTGGAATAGGAGTAGCTGTCATAACCAGAGTATCTATGTTGTAACCCCTTGCTTGAAGCTCCGCTCTTTGTAAAACTCCGAAGCGATGCTGCTCATCAATAACGGCAAGTCCTAGTTTGGCAAATTTAACACCTTCCTGAATCAAAGCATGTGTGCCTATAATAAGATCGTGTTTTCCTTCTGCTATTTCTTGATGAAGCCTACGTTTTTCCGCGACCTTCAAACTTCCCGTCAATAACGCAATCTTGTAAGGAAGTTTTTCTTCAACAAGTTTTTTTATATTCTTAGCATGCTGCTCAGCCAGAATCTCGGTAGGCACCATCAAAGCCGCCTGATAGCCATTTTTAACTGCTAAGAGCATCGCAAGAAGAGCAACTATGGTTTTCCCACTTCCAACATCACCTTGGATAAGCCTATTCATCGGCTTATCCGACACCATATCACTAAATATCTCCTCTACAACCCGCTTTTGAGCGTTCGTTAAATCAAAAGGCAAGATAGAAAAGATTTCCTTGCGGATAGATTCATTCAGGCAAATTCTTGTGCCCTTCTTCTCCTTGATTCTTTCACGACGCCTTAATTGCAAACAAAAAGACATCCAGAAGAATTCTTCAAATATAAGTCTTCTGTGGGCTTTCGAACGAGCCTTCTCGTATTCAGCCAGATCAGAGTCTTCAGGCGGAAAATGTATCTCTCGATAAGCCTGCCCCAAAGGAATTAAACTGTACTTTTTTAGAAGTTCTTGTGGTAGCTTTTCATCTATGCTTTCAAAATCAAGTTTCTGTAGAACGTCAAAAACAATTTCTCTCAATGCCTTTGTTCGAAATTGCCCAAGCTTTCGATAAACAGGAACGCGGCGAGCCGTGTGAATCATCGGAAATTGATTCGAGTCATCAAGGCTTTCTTCTTCGCTACAACTAGATTCTTCGACAAAAAGCTCGAGGTCATCTTTTGCTTCCCCAGGAAGAAGCTCAAGCTCATCAGGCTTATTTATTCTTAACGAGAAAGTAGCTCTTCTAGGGTCCCACTCCCATTTTCCATAAGCTACAAGACGGGTTCCACGCTGAAAACGGTTTTTATAATACTCAACTATCTTCTCTGCGTTCTTGCCTGAAACAAACCACCAAATAACCACAGGCTTGAAAAAATTTTCCTTATCAGAAGCAGAAATCTCAAAAATGTAAAGAGGCAGCTGGTTTGGTGCGCGATTTCGTCCTACTCTATAACCTCCAGCCACTCTTACATAAAGGTCTAGTGAAGCTTCCATACCAGGCTTTAAGTCTCTTACCTTGACAAGATTTGATCTATCTTCCCAGCGCATCGGAAGATATGAAAGCAAATCCTCGACCGTTGCTTGTTTCGGATCCGTTCTTTCGACAAAAGCTGCGACAGAATAAGCTAGACTAGATGCTTTTCTTTTGCTTAATCCAGCAACGCCATACTCGCAAAGCTTGAAAATAGGTGTGTCAAGTCTGATTTTCTCGTCCCCTTTGCTCATCCTTTTGGAGGTCTGCTCGGACGTATTTCTATTTTGCTTGCCAAAGCTCTATCAGGCATTTTCAGAAGCTCGATAACTACTTTTGCTATATCTTCGGGCTGAAGCTGCCAAGATTTTTCAGCAGAAGGCAGATCGCCACCAAAAGAAGTATTAACCGAACCCGGGCAAATATAACTCACCCTTATACGATCGTGTCTGACTTCTTGCATTAGTGCTTCAGAAAAGCCATTCAATCCGAACTTCGACGCATTGTAGGCAGCCATTCTCGGGTGAGCATTTTGCCCGGCAAGACTCGAGATATTGATTATATAACCTCCGCCACGCCTTTTCATTATCGGTATAGCGTAGTGACAGGCATAAAATACTCCAAAGAGATTTGTCTCAACTACGGCTCGGAACTCTTCACAAGACATTTCCTCAACTGTTTTTCCGATTATCCCAATGCCAGCATTATTAACCAGAATATCGAGTCCGCCGAAAATCTTTTCGCAATGCTCAAGAGCCACCTTCACTTGCTTTTCATCCGTAACATCGCAAGTTTCGCCTTCTATGCGCCCAAATTCAGATAAGGACTTGATTGTCTCTCTAATCTCCTCTCGATTCCTAGCACAGATGAAAGTAAGCACTTTCTCTTTTAGCAACTCACGTGCTATAGCCCGACCGATACCTCTGGTGCCACCCGTAACGAAAGCGACCTTGCCTTCTAAACTCATAAATTTAAGAAAGTCTTTCTTTGAAGAATTTCAACACCTTTTCCCATGCATCCCTAGCCGATGCTTCATCATAAACTTCTGGTCTCGTGTTATTGAAAAATGCATGATCCGCATCGTATTTGATAGACTCTAAGGGAAGATTATGCTTTGAGGCTATCTGCTCCATCACTGACACCTTTTCAGGTGTTATCCATTGATCGCGTTTACCAGAAATGAACATAGTCGGTATCTTCAACTTTTTCAGAACTTCCTCTTCAGGAATGTCACCATAAAACGGTGCGGAAGCCCTCAAATCTTCTAGCTCACAAGCGGCTCTTAAAGCAAAAGTGCCACCCATGCAAAAACCAGTTATACCGAAAGACTTAACATTGTATTTCGCTTTAGCTGATTGAATTGCATTTTTGATGGTATCAAGTCCGTCTTCAATAGCTAATCCGTGCATCAGTTTCGAGGCTTCAGTCGGATCAGCCGTGACTTTACCTCTAAAAAGGTCTGGGGCTATGACGATAAAACCTTCTTCCGCATAACGATTTGCTACATCTTTTATGTGATCATTTAGCCCCCACCATTCATGAATCAAAATCAACGCCTTGTCAGTTTCGACATCAGGCAAAGCAACGTATGCCGTAGTTTTACCGTTCGCCGTATCAAATTCAAAAGTCTCCGACTTCATCCTACAAATCCCTCCAAAAAGTAATCGTTCTATGTGAAATTATAATCGCACGAGCTTACAATGAAAAACCCATGATATCTATTGCTTTGCTTTCTTTCTCTCTTCTAAAATCATGTTCCAAAAGCGACTCGAAAGCAATTGCTCGTTAAATTTCTTCTTAAACTGCTCTTTACACTCCTGCCTCAATCCTTGCCAAACTAAATCGAAATACTTCCATGCTGCTTGATCATTACCGCTATAAAGTAAGTCCAAGACCTCACCCCAAAACACCACACCTTCTCCATCCAAAAGTGCAAAAATATCACCACAACTTCTGGGCTTGTTGATTCTTATAGCCCTCAACAAATTATTCCTGGCCTTTGCTGCCTTCTTTTTTAAGATAGCTTCTTGGGGTTTTGTTTTTTTCATCAAATCTATATTTGGTCGAAGTTTGCCATCAACAAACTCTAATACGACTTCAGGAAAAGGCGAGCTTGCAAAACTTGTATACCAATAAGCGAAACTGTAATCTCGAGTAGCAAATCTAAGGCCTCCTCGTGGATTCTTCCCGATCGCAATGATACGGGCGTCGGCTGTATAAATATACTCCCTCAATCTAGGCTCTTCACCCAACTCGATGAAAGCAGCGTCGAAACAACAATGAGCGCCTCCAGAATAGTGCACTAGCATAATATCCGGAACACCATCACCAGTTTTATCCACGGTCTTTCTAATCAAGTTAGCATGTTTCTTCCCACCATATGCGTCATCACCAAAATAAAGTAAAAATCCCTTTGATACAGCCTTCAATTTGCCATTTTTCTCTAATAGGAAAATTGATTCTACAAAGTCTTCTTCACTTCTTACGATTTTTGCTGTGTAGTCACCAATTCTTCTAAATTTCTCTTCACTATTAGCAGAAAGTTTTAACCTTTTCGAATATTTCAAAGAAAACTTTCGCTCCTTGTTGACAGAAAAACTTTTTGAATCAGCTTTTATCGTGAAAATATATTTTCCTGTTTCCGGTGCCACAAAATAGAAATCTTGGCAATCTGTTCCGATCCACTCTTCAGGAAAGACAAGTATCAACTGCTGCCTAATATCTTTTCCAGAAGGATCATAAACAACACAAGTAGGTCCGTTTTCCTCATCGTTCTCATGGCCGTTTTCATCATTTTGAGACACTTTTATTTCCGCGTAATCACCTTCTTTCAAGTTCAAGAAAAATCTTCTCTCTTCCGCCCCTAAAAGAAAATAATGGACTCGCTCAGGTTCTAATTCGATCTGACCGAAGATAATCTTGAGAAAGAGAAATCCAATAAGAACAGGCAAGAAAACAAAGTGAAAAACCCTCCTCATAAAGTTATCACTCCTTAAAAACGTTCTGTAAGATTATACCAAAGCTTGATGATAAATCCAGTAATTTTGCATCATAGATATATCATGCTAGTAACCCGAACAGATATCGACAACATAAAACTTGTAAATCGTGGCAAAGTTCGTGATATTTATGAGATAGACGAACGTCATCTTCTAATCGTTGCGACTGATAGAATTTCCGCTTTCGATTGCGTTTTACCAACACCGATTCCAAGAAAAGGAGAGATTCTCACGGCAATTTCCGCTTTCTGGTTTCGATTTCTCGAGGATATTACAGCTCATCACCTCGTAACGGACAATTTCGATGAAATGCCCGATTCAGTCCGAATGCATGAATACCTTCGCGGTCGCTCAATGATAGTAAAGCGAGCAAAGGTTTTCCCTGTAGAATGCGTAGTAAGAGGCTATCTTGCAGGTTCTGGTTGGAAAGACTACCTGTCAACAAATTCAGTATGCGGGCATAAACTTCCCCCAGGATTAAGAGAATCTGAAAAATTATCAGAACCGATCTTTACACCCGCTACAAAATCTCAAAAAGGACATGACGAAAATATCACCGAAGAAGAAATGGCAGAAATTGTAGGTAGAAACATAACCGAAAAGTTGAAATCTTTGTCTTTGCAAATCTATCAGAAGGCTTCCGATTATGCCCTTAAAAGAGGCATAATAATAGCGGATACGAAACTTGAATTTGGGATTGACGAAAGTGGTCAGATCATTTTAGTTGATGAGGTCCTTACTCCAGATTCTTCTCGTTTTTGGGCTGCGAAAGATTACAAAACGGGCATATCACCTGCCTCTTTCGACAAGCAATTCGTTCGCGACTACCTTGAATCCATAGGTTGGAACAAAAAACCCCCAGCCCCGGAGCTACCGCCAAAAATAGTCCAGGCAACACAGAAACGTTACCTGCAAGCATATGAAACACTTACAGGAAGGAAACTTTAAAATATGCAAATAAGAGAAAAAATGGAAAGCTTGATTGAAGAAATGCTCGACGGTCGGATACTGCTTAATGAAGCTTTGTCCGAATTTGAAAAGCTCTACATCCAAAAGGCTCTGGAGCGCTACCGCCAAATATCAAAAACAGCTCATGCTCTCGGTATTCACCGCAACACTCTGTCAAAAAAAATAACTTCCCAAAAAAGAAAAAACAAAACAAGCTAATTGAAAATACTCAAAAAACACACTTGACAATAATTTTCTACCGATTTTTCTTATACTAACAAAGTAGTTTACCGATGAAGTCCGCTAGTCAGAAGTAGCTGGCACGCTTCTTCCGAACGTGGGCGCATCTTCCAGAAACTAGCAAATAAGAAAGCCAAAACTACATCGACAATACTTATCCATAAATTTGGCTAGACCTAGCAGATAGGAATAATCAGAGATGAAAAATAAACCGATAAGTCTAATTTATGTGGGGCTTGGCGTATAGCTATCTTACTTGTCGGACATCATTTTCCAAGAATGGCAATTATTTCATTGATCTCAATCAAATTCTTATATCCATTTTCGCTATCGCAACGGAAACGTCAAACGTAAAGGGTAGTCTAATAACGGTAATTCTATCTGCTCCTTCAAGCTGTGGTTTTACCCTTTCGTAAGGGCTTGCTCAGCCAAAACTTCTACTTGACAGCCAACTTTTAAGCTGCCACTTTTTTGCTCAGAAATTAGATTCTGACCAAAAAGAATTTTGTTCTCACCTTCCTGCCGAAAGCGGCGAATTTTCGAAAGTGTTTTCAAAGGTTCATCATTGAGTTTTTCCCCGTTTATCTGATCAATCGTAGTTATCACACATCTTGAACAGGGTTTAACAACACGAAAGATATTGTCGCCTATCTTTATCTTCTTCCATCTGTCTTCCACAAAAGCTACGGAAGCCTCAACGACAAGATTTGCGCGAAAGCGACTCATATCCACTGGTGTCGAAGCGTACTTATTGAGAAGCCTTAACGAAGCTTGATTGGTCAACAAAAATGGATAGCCATCTGCAAAAGCAACCTCGTCGGAATCACTAACTGCATACTTTTGATCAACCTTACGACTACCAAAGATACGAACAAGAAAGCAATCAACCCCTATAACATCACTAAACCACCTGTTTATTTGCTCTTCATAAACTAAAGCCTCGACCTTATCTTGCCAAATTTTAACCGATGCTTTTCTAAGCTGTCGTGGGAAGAAAGAAATCAAAAGCTCATCACCAGAAAAGGAAACTCGCAAGCCATCGTCTAAAATATCTGTTTTTATCGCAGCCATTTTCGGATATTCTCTTTGAGTTAGAAAACGAAAATTCTTATCAACCAACATCCATCGCCTGTCAAATTTTAAACCTCTACTGTCAAACTCAGCTTGAGTTAGGCTTATTCCTTGTAACGATTTTATTGGATAAACGTTTATCTGTGATAAAAACATAGCTTTGATAACAATGTTATCAAATTTTCTGCTTTTGATATTCTAAAATCTTTCTTAAAGACTTGACAAGTTAAACTCTGTTTTTGTATATTAGCACTCTCAGGCAGAAAGTGCTAAATTTAAATTAGCCTGAAAATTTCAAAGAAAGGAGATTAAGAAAATGGGAGTAAAAATAAAACCTCTTCATGACAGAGTTTTGGTTAAGAGAATAGAAGAAGCCGTAGAAAAAACGGCTGGTGGGATTTATATTCCAGATACCGCTAAAGAAAAGCCTCAAGAAGGCGAAGTGATAGCCGTCGGTGCCGGAAGATATAAAGAAGATGGTACTCGTCAGCCGCTTGATGTAAAAGAAGGCGATCGTGTTCTTTTCGGAAAATATAGCGGTTCAGAAATCAAAATTGATGGAGAAGAATTTTTGATAATGCGAGAAGATGAAATTCTTGGTATTATCGAACGCGCTAGCACAAGCGCCAAAAAGTAATTTTTCATAAAAAGGAGGTGTTTATATGGCAAAACAGGTAATTCATGGTGAAGAATCTCGTGCGGCAATTTTAAGAGGCGTAAATCAGCTTGCCGATGCAGTTAAGGTTACTCTCGGACCGAAAGGTCGAAATGTAGTTATTGAAAAGAAGTTTGGAAGCCCTGTAATTACAAAAGACGGAGTTACGGTTGCCAAAGAAATCGAGCTTAAAGACCCATTGGAAAACATGGGGGCTCAGATGGTTCGTGAAGTTGCCTCTAAGACTTCTGATGTCGCAGGCGACGGAACGACCACAGCAACGGTTCTCGCCCAATGCATTTTCAAGGAAGGGTTGAGAACGGTTGCGGCTGGAGCCAATCCGATGGCGCTAAAGCGTGGTATAGATAAGGCTGTTGAAAAGGTTGTTGAAGAAATCAAGCGTTTATCAAAGCCTGTTTCCGGCGAGGCTATAGCACAAGTTGGCACGATTTCTGCAAATGGAGATAAGACCATCGGTAAAATTATTGCCGAAGCAATGGACAAGGTTGGCAAAGATGGTGTTATCACAGTAGAAGAATCAAAATCAATGGAAACTTCTTTGGAAGTAGTCGAAGGAATGCAGTTTGATAGAGGCTACCTGTCGCCATACTTTGTTACCGACCCTGAAAGGATGGAAGTAGTTCTTGAAGATGCATATATTTTGATTCATGAAAAGAAAATTTCCTCGATGAAAGACCTGCTTCCTATTCTGGAACAAGTTGCAAGAGCAGGAAAACCATTGCTTATCATTGCTGAAGATGTTGAAGGCGACGCTTTAGCAACGCTTGTAGTCAATAAATTGCGCGGAACATTGAGTGTATGTGCTGTCAAAGCTCCGGGATTTGGTGATCGTCGCAAGGCAATGTTAGAAGACATTGCTATCTTGACAGGCGGCAAAGTCATAAGTGAAGACCTTGGAGTTAAGTTAGAAAGCGTGACACTTGATGACCTCGGAAGAGCCAAGAAAGTTACGGTTGATAAAGAAAACACAACGATAGTTGAAGGTGCAGGCTCAGCCGAAGCAATCGAGGCTCGAATCAAGACAATACGCAATCAGATTGAAGAAACAACCTCTGACTACGATCGTGAAAAACTACAAGAACGCCTTGCAAAACT
Organism: Pyrinomonadaceae bacterium; assembly: GCA_025054715.1. Taxonomy (GTDB): domain Bacteria; phylum Acidobacteriota; class Blastocatellia; order Pyrinomonadales; family Pyrinomonadaceae; genus J014. The sequence goes on along the minus strand of JANWYH010000001.1, from coordinate 86,173 downwards.
CGTCGGTGGTGTCGCCGTTATAAAGGTTGGTGCGGCAACCGAAACCGAAATGAAAGAAAAGAAAGCCCGCGTTGAAGACGCAATGCATGCAACTCGTGCCGCAGTAGAAGAAGGCATAGTCGCAGGCGGCGGAGTGACTTTCATTCGTGCTGCTAAAGTTCTTGAAACTCTCAAGCTCGAAGATCAAGACGAGCAAATCGGAGTTAACATTGTAAAACGCGCTCTTGAAGAACCTTTACGCCAAATAGCAGCAAACGCAGGAAAAGAAGGCGCAATCATCGCCGAAAAAGTTCGTCAAGCCGATAGCGATACCTTCGGATTCAATGCCGCTACAGAAGAGTTCGAAGACCTCATTCAAGCAGGTGTTATTGACCCAGCGAAAGTGGCACGAACGGCTCTTCAAAATGCAGCTTCAATAGCAGGCCTGATGCTTACGACTGAAGCACTGGTTTCAGACATCCCAGAAGAAAAGGAAGAAAAGGTTCCGGGAATGTAAAAACATAAAAGACTTCGTCTCCGAAATTTCGGAGACGAAGTCTATTTTTGGGAAACTGCTACGGATGTACCATTTCTTCAGGTTTTACCAATTTATCGAAAGTTTCACCGTCTAAAATTCCCAGTTCTATTGCAGACTCACGCAAGGTTATTCCCTTTTTGTAGGCGTTTTTGGCTATTTTCGCTGCGTTATCATAGCCGATGTGTGGATTTAAGGCAGTGACAAGCATCAAAGACTCATTAACATACTTCCTTATTCTTTCGTAATTCAGCTCTATTCCAGAAGCGCAAAATTCGACAAAGCTTCTTATCGAATCATGAAGCAACCTGACCGAGTGCAGGAAATTGTAAATCATCACTGGCTTATAAACATTCAGCTCAAAATTACCTTGCGAACCGGCGAAAGCAATAGCAAAATCGTTACCGTAAACCTGAACAGCTACCATCGTTAAAGCCTCACATTGCGTTGGATTCACCTTTCCGGGCATGATGGAAGAACCGGGTTCGTTTTCAGGAATTATCAGCTCACCTATCCCACATCTTGGACCAGAAGCCAGCCAACGAATATCGTTAGCTATTTTCATCAAGCTACAAGCCAAAGTCCTCAACGCTCCAGAAGCAAAAACTATTTCGTCATGAGCCGACAATGCGGCAAACTTATTAGGATGAGAGCGGAATGGAAGCCCTGTAAATTCAGAAACTTTTTTTGCGACTCGCTCGCCAAATTCCGGATGAGAATTAAGTCCCGTTCCTACGGCTGTTCCGCCGATTGCCAGATCATAAAGCCCATCCAGAGATTTTTCCAATCTTTCTATGTCTCTATCGAGAAGATTTGCCCAACCACTGAATTCCTGTCCAACCGTTAAAGGCGTTGCATCTTGAAGGTGCGTCCTTCCAATCTTTACAACATCCTTAAATTTTTCAGCTTTCGCCTTTATTGTATCAGAAAGCCGCTTTACTTGCGGTATTAACTTGTTCATCTGTTCTGCTGCAGCAATATACATCGCGGTTGGAAAGGTATCATTCGATGACTGTGACATGTTCACATCATCATTAGGATGAATTGGTTTTTTACTTCCCAGAACGCCACCAGCAATTTCTATGGCACGATTTGAGATAACCTCATTTACGTTCATATTAGTTTGCGTTCCCGAACCTGTCTGCCAAACTCTTAATGGAAAATGAGCGTCGAGCCGACCTTCGATTACTTCGTCTGCTGCTTGAACTATCAAACGCATCTTTTCTTCAGAAAGCTTCCCAAGCTCGAAATTGACCATCGCACAAGCCTTCTTTAGAATTCCGAAGGCTCTTATCAATTCTCTCGGCATCAGATCATCGCCAATGTTGAAATGATGAAGGCTTCTTTGAGTTTGAGCACCCCAGTAAAAATCTACTGGGACTTCTATTTCCCCCATAGAATCAACTTCTATTCTTGTTCTTTTCTCCATAGCCTCTTCCACCGTTTTTGCAAAACTTGAAAAGAGATTTTAGCAAAACTCTATCCGCTAGAGGTAAACCGAAAAGCCACTTTCTCTAAAACCGAATGCACAAAATAAAAAAGACTTCACGCCTAAAAGCGGAAGCCTCTACCACCCTTTTAGTTCAAAGAAACTAATTCTTCTTGACAAAAACCATTTCAGAAGAGTTAATTCCCATTGGGCTGTCAATTTCTCTCTTTACGGTTAAGGTTTTCCCATCTTCAGAAAGTTTCCAAGTTTCCTTTACCGAAATAGAAACAGCTCCCATCGGTGTATTTAGATTGCGAACTTGGCTAAGCTTTAGTTGCCCTTTCTCTATTTTCGCTTTCAAGGAAACAGGAACACTTCCCATCGGTGTTTCTTGTGTGATCTCGGTTTCCTTCCCGTCAAGAGTATATGTGTAGAGTGTATCGCCCATCATTCCGAAACCGCCACCAAAGCGTCCCCGTTGTCCATCAGATCCTGGTTGACGTTTTACATGTGTTTCTACTTTTATGTCTTTTTCAGTCTGTGTAACTAGCATCCTTATTGATTCGATTCTACTTCTTGCATCCAATTTCGACAGCTGAATGTCAAGTTCCCATTCGCCAGAAAAATTAGGCTGATTCTGGGGAAAAGCAAAGATGACAAAAGCCAAAAGCAAAGCAAAACTTGAAACTATTTTTTTCATAAATCAAACAAACCTCCTGATAGCCTAAAGACACTTTCAGACACTCGAAGGTTTCTTTATTTGTGAAAATGCACCATAAATTCCCATCAAAAGACCGAAAAAGGCTAGCCCTATTTCTATAAACCTTAAGATTCCATCAAGAAATGGAAACACGTAAATTATAAGTCCATTGATAAAATCGAATGCAGAAATGGCTATGCCGAAAGCAGCGAGTAAAAATCCGAAAGAAGCTAGCTTCAAATAGGAAGTAGCAGTTTCAGGACGGTTTTCTTCGCGACCTATCTTGCTATGCACGTAACCATAACCAAAGTAAATCGAAAGTCCTAAAAGGAGCCAAACAGCAAAGCGAAGCCAATTTGTCCAACCAAGTTCGCTCATCAGATAAGTGCAGCAAAGAAGCCCTAAAACTGGTATTAACGAAAGTTTTTTCACAACGGAAAGAATCGTTACGACCGTAGCTAAAATGATAAAAGCGATTGTTGGAATTTTATGAGAAAAAGCCTGCCATAAGGTTTCCCCTTCTTTAGGTTCTATTCTGGTTAAAAACGCCCAGAAAGCTTCATTGTTAAAATAGTAAACCAAACCTAAAACAATAAGCATGATGATAGGAACAAAATATCTACCATTGATGTAAGGCACGAAGCGCTTTTCTGAGCTGAACTCTTTGTCCTTAAACAAAACCCCAGCACAAACTATTGAAAAGGCAAAAAGTGTCCCGATAACCGTTAAATCCGTTACTTCGGTCAAATTTAAAAACAATGCCGGAATCGCTACTACTAAACCAGTAACAATAGTTGAAAACCACGGCGTTCTAAATCTTGGGTGAATTGAGGAAAATATCGGCGGCAAAAGACCATCACGGCTCATTGCCATCCAAAGACGCGGTTGACCTATTTGGAAAACTAAGAAAACGGTTGCCATTGCTATAACCGCGCTTACTGCAATGATTCCCGCAATCCAAGGAAGATTTGCACCATCTGGGCCAAAAACAAACGCCAGCGGATCGCCAACGGCAAGTTTTTTATACGACACCATTCCTGTTAAGACTAAAGCCAAAAGGCAATACAAAACCGTGCAGATAAAAAGCGATAGTATCATTCCGCGTGGCAAGTCTCTATGTGGATTACGGCATTCTTCTGCCGTTGTCGAAAGAGCATCAAACCCGATATAAGCGAAAAATACTGCCGCTGCGCCAGACATAACGCCCGCAAAACCATTAGGCGCAAACGGAGACCAATTCGCTGGATTTACATAAAAAGCGCCCAGCACGATTACCAACAAAATTACTGCAACCTTAAGAACTGTCATTACATTGGCTGTTACTTTTGACTCACGAATACCGATGTAAACCAGTGCTGTTATCAAAACAGTAATCATTAACGCTGGCAAATCTGCTATCAATCTCAAATTTCCTATCATTGGAGCTTGAGTCCATGCGGCATAAGCTTCGACTGCTGATGGTGTCAACTTATCAGAAATTTCAGTTAAACTGTCGGAACTCATCTCAAGAAGCGCACTGAGCGTGTAACCGCTTGCTAGCGCTCCAACGACCGCTTCTGAACTTTCATTAAAACTACGATAGGCACTCAAATAATCCATCGTAAGGTAAGACGGAAGATTTATCCCATAACCCTTGAGCATTCCCGTAAAATAATCGCTCCAAGAGATTGCAACTGCTATGTTTCCTATCGCATATTCCACTATCAAATCCCAACCTATAATCCAAGCTATCAATTCGCCAAGAGAAGCATAAGCATAAGTGTATGCGGAGCCTGCTATAGGAATTCTAGATGCAAACTCTGCATAACAAAGCGCCGAGAAAGCACAAGCAATAGCAGCAAAAATGAAAAGAAGAACTACCGCTGGCCCACCTCGACTTGCTGCGTTTCCAATCATTGCAAAAATACCTGCACCGATAATTGCAGCTATTCCTAACATTGTAAGGTCAAATACTCCAAGCGTTCGGCGCAATGTCACCCTTACAAACTCTCCGCTTTCTGCATCCCTCTTAATTTGCTCAATGGACTTCGTTTTTAACAAACCTGCCCAACTCATTTTTTATCTCCATTAGTCGAAAATAAATAAAAAGGAGCAACCCATTAGTTGCCCCTTTGCGGTTTTACCTTATGCCACCATGTAATTCTGCGTAGTGTTCCCAAAACCAATAGGCTACGCCTATCCAAACGGCAAGGTTAACTAAAGAGGCTATTAACCCATATAGCGCTACTCTCTGATCGCGAGCATAAGAAGTCAATTGCTTCCTTCCATAAGTCAAAAAGTAAACCATTACGCCTAAAGTTAACCACAAGAACAAACGAATCGAAGTTTCAACTATGCGCTGCATTGCTGGCTGATTTGTAAAAGCAAATTGCCAGAAAGTAAGAGCAATCAGCAAAATGACCCCTACAATCGGCGAAACAGGAACTTTGCCCTCAGGAATTTTTACCTTCGCCTCTTCAGAACTTAGAAAGGCAAGATGACTATGCTTGTAACTGTAAGCAAAGTAAATCACCATCCCTACAGACATCCACAAAATAAGCCGCATCCATGTATCGAGCGGAAGCCCGTTCATTAAATAAGCACTTGCAAGTGCCGATAATATCGGGAAGGCAGGAGATAGTGGAACCTTGAAAGGACGCTCTACGTCAGGATGCGTATAACGCATTATTATCACACCCAACGAAACTATGACAAAGGCAAAAAGCGTTCCTATGGAAACTAGTTCTCCCAAAATATCAATCCTTACAAACCCAGCCATTATGGCAACAATCGCACCAGTTATTATGGTCGTTACGTAAGGTGTTCTAAACTTTGGATGAACTTTTGCTGCCCATTCTGGCAAAAGCCCATCCTTTGACATAGAATAAAAGATGCGAGGCTGACCCATCACCATAACAACCATGGTAGAGCTGAGTCCTACGACTGCTCCAAGCTTGATTATGAAGGGCATTGCAGAAAGAATGCTCTCAAAAAACGTTCCTTCAGCACGGATTCGCGCAGCGTTTATGGCTTCAGCAATCGGAGCTGGAACATTTAATTGCGTATAGCTGACAACACCAACCATTACAAAAGACACCAGAACGTAAAGCACCGTGCAAATAGCAAGGCTTCCTAAAATTCCAATAGGCATGTCTCTTTGCGGATTTTTCGCCTCTTGTGCTGCAGTAGAAACAGCATCAAAACCGATGTAAGCAAAGAATATAACGGCTGCGCCTGTTAACACACCGCTCCAGCCGAAAGCTCCAAAAATTGGATTACCCAAAGAATCTACTCTTTGCGGAGGAATAAATGGGGTGAAGTTTTCGGTATTGATGAATCCGATGCCAGCTACAATAAAAAGCACCACAACCGAAGTTTTAACAATAACAATCGCCGTGTTAAAGTTAGCTGACTCTTTTATTCCCTTTACAAGAAGCAAAGTAACGAAAACAGCTATTAGAAATCCCGGCAGATTAAAAACTGATTTTTCTACCGGAAAATGCGAAATACTATGACCTATTTTCGTAAGCTCTGCCTTCAAAGCATCGTTTACTATGTTCCAGCCCGGATCGACAGCTATCGTCTTTGCTTCATTCAACTGCGCAGCTATTGCAGCTGGTAGATGAACAAACTCAGTCCCCGGAGCAGCTCGAAACATAACTGGAAACTCTACGCCAAAATCACGCAAGAAACTTACAACATAACCAGACCATCCAACCGCAACAGTGGCAGCACCAAAGGCATATTCCAAAATCAAATCCCAACCAATTATCCATGCGACAAATTCGCCCAAGGTAGCATAACCGTAAGCATAAGCCGATCCTGAAATCGGAACCGTCGAGGCAAACTCTGCGTAACAGAAAGCTGCCAAAGCGCTAACAATGCCTGCCAGTATCATCGAAACAATTACTGCTGGACCAGCATGCTTTGCTGCAGCTTGCCCCGTTAGAACAAATATCCCTGTGCCAATGATCGCACCCACACCGAGAAAGGTTAAATCCAAACCGGTTAAAGCTCTCTTTAGAGTGTGCTCTCCCGTTTCTTGAGCTTCAGCTATTATTCTCTCTACAGGTTTCGTAGCAAGAAGTGACATCTATTTCCTGATCAACTAAAGTGTCGAGACTGGCACACTTTAGGTCAGCGTATTTATACCCCGCCCTTTCAGGCTGACCCAAACTGACTGGCGGCTTTTGGTCAGCCATAGCCCCTGCATCAGCAGGAACTAACCCTTCTACTTCCCTATCCCTCAACTTCTTAAAGAAACCCCTCTCAATCAATTCCTCAAGAACAAGAACAGGAAAGTTAAGGGCTACCTCAGCAGATTGCCATTGCCTCTGCATTCCAAACACCACCATCCCTTTCCCCACAAACTCCCAAGTCAATGGCTCACTGCTAAGGCTTTCCAGTAAAACCTTATCCATCCGCCCCCTCGCTGACATACGCTTGTACCCCTCAACCCCTAGTCCCAACCCCACTTCAACCTCCTCCTTCCACACTCTCAGCCCCTGATAAGCATATCTAATGTATGAAACCTTTTTCTTCGTTAGGTTCCCCAGAAGTTTAATACCTCTTTTCTTGATCTCTAATTTACGCTGTAATGTTACCATTTAAGCCTTCTTTTTTTGCATACGAAAAACATACACTTTTGCTTGAGTTTCGTCAACCTTTCAATTTTCTCACTCGATGTCAATCTACAACTGCTTTTCATTTAATTTTTTCCATATCCAATAAACTGGAACTCCGGTCAAAACTATAAGCAGTCCCGGTAATGACGTCTTAGGCTTATAAAACAGTAAAACAAATGAGATTAGACCAGCTGCAATTATATAAACAATCGGAATCACAGGATAACCGAAAGCTTTGTAAGGCCTTTCTGCTTCAGGTTTTTTCTTTCGTAACACGAAAAGTCCGGTGATGGTCAATATGTAAAAAATCAAAACCGCAAAAACTACATAGTCAAGCAAGGTGCTATATAGATTTCCATATTTTATTACACCACTTGAGTCGGTTTGAATAGTGCGAGGTAAAACTAAAAGACAAGTCCAGATTCCCTGCAAAACGAGCGCAACGGCAGGCACATGGTAATTATTTAGTTTACTAGTAGCCTTAAAGAATAATCCGTCTTTTGCCATAGCGTAATAAACCCTTGCTCCAGCAAGCACTAACCCATTGTTACAACCGAAGGTTGAAATTATAATAGCAATTGCCATTATAATGGCTCCGGTATCGCCGAAGATTACCTGCAAAGCCGCCGTTCCAACCCGATCGTCTGGAGCATTTTGAATCTGATCAATTGAAAGCGTACTCAAATAAGCAAAGTTTGCCAGAATGTAAAGTGTAATCACCAGCCCGGTTCCTAATACCAAAGAAAGAGGTATGTTTCTTTCGGGGTTTTTTACCTCACCTGCCGTAAAAGTTATGTTATTCCAAGCATCGGAAGAAAAAAGTGAACCCACTTGTGCGACACAATAAGCCACAATAACCCCCCAAAGTCCGCTCGTCACAGTCACCTCTGGCAAAAACCATTCAAAATAATCGGGCTTTATCACGACGGGATTATGCGCAACAAAGAGATTTTCCCAATTTCTAGCGAAAGTTCCTGCAGCTCCGCCTATAAAAATCCCTATCAAAATCAATAGAATCAACGATAAGGTTTTTGCAGAAGTAAACACATTCTGAATCCACTTTCCTAAAGCCAATCCACGAGTGTTTATGAAGGTTAAGAAAACTATCATCAATATGGCTATTAACTGTTGAGCAGACAAAGATATGGCATAATTTGCTGAGATATGAATCGGTGATACTAAATAATTTTCAGCTGAAATCCAAGGAAACAAAACGCCCAAGAATCTAGCGAACGCAACAGCAACAGCTGCAATCGTTCCCGTTTGAATAACCAAAAAAAGCGTCCAACCGTAGAGAAAACCCCAAAGCGGAGAGTAACTCTCTCTTAGATAAACATACTGTCCGCCTGCTTTGGGCATCATAGCTGCAAGCTCACCGTAACTTAAAGCCGCAAATATCGTAAGCAAACCCGTTATTATCCACGTAAGCAGCAAGCCACCCGGCGAGCCAGTATGTCTTGCTATATCTGCCGAAACAATGAATATGCCCGAGCCTATCATTGAACCGGCAACTATCATTGTCGAATCTATCAAACCCAAACCGCGGACAAATCCATTTTCAGCCTTATCAAGCTTGATTGCCTCGGTTGACATATCTTCTCAGACCCTCAACAAAATAATCGTTTCAGATTATTACACTTTAATTTGAGATTTGTCGAGCCAATAGATAACATTTTTTTAGCTTTTGAGAAAATTTTGTCAAGTTTTATATGAGTTTAGGAGACATCCCAAGCAAAGAATTTCGAAAACATGGCTATAAAATAATTGATTGGATAGCAGATTACCTTGAAAAAATCGAGCAATTTCCAGTCTTATCGCAAAATAAGCCTGGCCAATTAAAAGATTCTCTTCCTCAATCAGCACCAGAAGAAGGAGAAGATTTCAATAAAATTTTCTCCGACTTTGAAAAATTTATTCTTCCTGCAGTAACCCATTGGAATCACCCAAATTTTCATGGTCTTTTTTCAACCTCATCCTCTGCTGTAGGAATTTTTGGCGAAATGCTATCAGCCGCCTTCGACATGAAGGCTATGCTTTGGCGAACTGCTCCTGCCTCGACCGAACTTGAACAGGTAACGCTTTCATGGCTTAGAAAAATGCTAGGGCTTCCTGAAAGCTTCAACGGAATTATTTACGATACAGCATCCGTGTCAAGTCTTCACGCTATAGCAATGGCTAGGCATAGAATCTTACCCGACACAAAGGAAGAAGGGATGAGCGGAAGAACCCTGCCACTTCTTAGATTATATTGCTCTGAGCATGCACATTCTTCCATAGATAAAGCTACAATCCTAATAGGTCTCGGAAAAAGATCCATTGTTAAGATCGAATCTGATGAAAATTTTCGAATGAAAACTGATGTTTTAGAGAAAGTTATCAAAGAAGACAAAACAAAAGGTTTTCTACCTTTCTGCGTTGTCGCAACTATAGGAACAACCTCTACAACAAGCATTGATGACGTGAAATCTGTAGCGGAAATCTGCGCGAAAAACAATCTATTTTTACATGTAGACGCTGCCTACGCTGGAGCTGCAGCGATATTACCACAGATGCGCCACTACTTTGCAGGATGGGAAAATGCAGATTCAATCGTAATCAACCCTCACAAATGGCTATTTACACCCTTTGATCTATCGGTTCTATACGTTAAGGACATGCAGTTACTTAAAGACACTTTTTCGCTAGTACCCGAATATCTGAAAACTAATGAAAATGCAATGAATCAGATGGATTACGGAATCCAACTTGGAAGACGCTTTCGCGCCCTTAAACTTTGGTTCATAATTAGATACTTTGGTCAAAAAGGAATGCAAGCTCGCATAAGTGAAGACTGTCGCTTAGCAAAACTTTTCGCAGATTGGGTCAAAGCTTCACCAAAATTTCAACTTCTAGCACCTGTCAATTTTGCTTTAGTTTGCTTCCGAGCCTACGACGAAAAACTAACTGAACAAGAGCTAAACTTCCTAAATGAAAAACTAATGAACGAAGTTAATTCCAGCGGAAAAGCTTTTATATCTCATACGAAAATCGGTGAAAAATTTTCTCTGAGACTCTCTATTGGAAGTCTTCATACACAGGAAAAACACTTAGAAAAAGTGTGGTGGCTCTTAAATGAAACCTTAGAGCGACTTCGTCAACAAAAAAGTTAAAAATCCTTAAAAAATTTTTGTAGAAAAACCTGCTTTTTTGTGTTAATCTTTTTTTGGCTTTGCCAGCCAAGTTATTTTAGATTTTGAGAGATCAGGATCTTATGGATAGGCTAAACGAACTTTTGCAAAAAGCCGTTCTTTTGCAAGCAGAAGAAATTTATCTTGAACCGAACAAAAAGCCTTATGTCTCTTGCAATGAAGGGATAAAAGAAATTGACAATGCGCCACTACTTGGAGCACAGATAAATTCAATGGTTTTTCCATTGATTCCACAAAACGTCAGATTAGAGCTTACTAGCAAATTAGAAGTTGAATTTGAAATTCCACATAAGCTTGGCAGATTCAATTTTATCGTCAGAAAATCTCCTTTAGGTTTTAACGTTCTAATCCGCCCATCTTCAAATTCCACTCAGGAGCAAATACCTCAATCAGCACCTCAAGTTTCTTTTGAAAACCAAAACAAACAAACTGTAATAAAAACAAATAATTTTGTTCAAAAAGAGCAGAATCCTGAAATTGTAATCGAAACCTTTGACAGAAAAGAACCGGAACTTGAAATACCAAAGGTTGAAGTTACTTCGGTAAACGATCCAGAATTTGTAACAAGATTTTCTGACACTGCAACTTATGAGCCACCTATTAGACCTCAAGAAATTTATTCTTCTTATGAAGAAATATCTCTAAAAGGTCAAACCGTAATTAAAACAGAAAAAATGAATGAGACAAAGACTACAAATCCGAAAGAACAAATAGACGCATTGTTTCGTCAGATGAAGGAATTAGGCGCATCTGACCTTCATTTATCGTCTTCAGTAATTCCAATGATACGTAAAGACGGTAAGATGATGCCTTTTCCGGGAATTAGTCAACCATTTCCCCCTGAGAAAGTCCGAGAACTGCTGTTTTCAATAATGCCTCAGAAAAATAAAGACGAATTTGCAGAAAGAAACGATACGGACTTTTCTTACGAAATTCCCGGTGTAGCACGCTTTCGTGCAAACATCTTCATGGATAGAAAGGGCATAGGCGGTGTATTTCGCTTAATTCCGACAAAAATAATGTCTCCTGAAGAGCTTGGTTTATCAAAAGCAGTAACCGACCTATGTTTTTTACCGAAAGGTTTGGTAGTTGTAACTGGACCTACCGGATCAGGTAAATCAACGACTTTAGCTTCACTTGTAGATTTCATCAATCAAAACCGCGACGACCACATAATTACCATTGAGGACCCTATAGAGTTCGTTCATGAAAATAAACGTTGCCTAGTAAATCAGCGCGAAGTTCATAGCCACACTAGAAGCTTTAAGGACGCTTTGCGAGCCGCTTTGCGTGAAGACCCGGACATAGTTCTGGTCGGCGAAATGCGAGACCTTGAAACGATTGCTATTGCCATAGAAACAGCAGAAACTGGACATCTCGTCTTTGGAACTTTGCATACATCTTCAGCCGCATCAACTGTTGATAGAATAATTGACCAATTCCCGTCCGATCGACAACAACAAATACGTGTCATGCTTTCAGAATCTCTAAAAGCTGTCATAGCTCAGACTCTCTTGCCGAAAAAAGGTGGTGGTAGAGTTGCAGCTTTCGAGATTTTAATCGTTACTCACGCAATTTCAAACCTGATCAGAGAAGGAAAAACTTATCAAATTCCATCCGCAATGCAAACTGGCAAAGCAATTGGAATGATAACCCTAAATGATTCTCTACTTGAACTTGTTAAAAAAGGACTCGTAGAACCTCGCGATGCTTATCTGAAAGCCGTTGATAAAACAGGATTTGAGGCTCTACTAAACAAGAATGGCTTTAGAATCTAAATGATTTCATCTTCGGTAAAGATGATCTTTGCTTTGTAGTTAGCTAAACTTATATGTAGAAAAAATCGAGCAAGGGGTAGGTTTATGAAACTTGAAAATTCAACGGCTTTGATAGTTGGTGCAGGTCGCGGAATAGGGCGCGCTGTTGCGGAACTCTTCTCTGAGGCTGGAGCAAATTTAGCTATCTGCTCTAGAAATTTCGCAGAGTTATCAGAGCTTGAATATAAGCTAAACTCAAAAGGTAATCCAAATGTACTTGTGATGGAAGCTGACGCAACGGTTGAGTCTGACGTTAAAACCTTAGTAGAAGAAACCCTTCGGCGATTCAATTCGATTGATATTCTCGTTCACGCAGCGGGTATCGGGGTCTTAAAACCTTTTTCTGAAATTACGCTACAAGATTTTCAAAATTCAATAGACAACAATTTAAGAAGCGCTTTTGTAGTCCTAAAAGAAGTTTTGCCACACATGGCAAGGAACAGATCGGGTCGAGTAGTAGTAATTCCTGGTGTATTAGGCAAAGCTCCTATGGCCCAGGCTTCTGTTTACTGTGCTGCCAAGTACGGATTAACCGGGTTGATAAAATGTCTGAAGGAAGAATACAAACGATTCGGAATAAAGTTTTCTCTCATGTATTTCGGTGGTGTTGACTCAAATTTCTGGGACAATATAACTTCAATTCGAGTCGATAGATCAAAAATGTTAAAAGTAGAAGACGCCGCAAAAGCTATTTTCTTTGCTGCAACTCAGGACGGCGAGGGTGTAGTCGCGGAAATAGCAATGATGCCAGAAAGCCATCAGATTATCTAGTAACCTTGTAATTCTGAGCCAAAATTTGATACTCTTTCTAGAAAAGGAGTCGAGTATGTTTATTGATAACTTCAGGCGTGGAGAAGAAGGTAAAAGTATAAAGACAAGCTCTAATATAATCTCTAAACTTGCTGATTTAAGCTGGAAAGTCTTTCAAACGATAAATACAGCTCTACCAGAAGGAAAGTCAATCCATCCTAAATGGGCTCCTAGACCATTGCTAAAATCATACGAAAGAACTCGACCGCCTTTAGGCTTTCCCCGTGAAACGGACTCGCTCTGTCCAAAATGCGTTAAAATCGTTCGTGAAGGAGTAATCAAGGGCGACATTCCACTTGAAATCCTGATGTATTCACATCCAGGAGAAATAAAAGCACAACTAGTCGAAGAGGACGGTAAAATCTTCATTCGCAAAACTTGCCCAACACATGGTTTTTTCGAGGATATTTTAGCTACAGATGCAAATTTCCTGAAAAGGATCGAGTCTTTGTTCTTCGGTCGCGATTTTCGCACAGCTGATGATGCACATGTTCATCATCATGGAACTTCGGATATAAAATTTGGGCGTGGTGCTGTTCTCACAGTTGATCTAACGAACCGCTGTAACATGATGTGTAATCCTTGTTTCATGGATGCAAATCAGGTTGGCTATGTCCACGAGCCATCTTTTGAAGATATTAAAGCCATTCTCGATCGCGCTATTAGTTTTAAACCTCGTCGCCAGATCATCATTCTCTTTTCTGGCGGAGAACCGACGCTTTCACCTCACTTTTTTGACGCTGTTTCCTATGCGAAAAAGATAGGATTTTATCGAATTCTAGTGGCAACAAATGGAATCCGTTATGCCGAAGACATCGAGTTCTGCAAGAAAGCGAAAGAAGCCGGACAGCACGGTGTCTACTTACAATTCGATGGCATCGGTGAAGAAAAGAATAAGCACCGTGGAGTCGGAAATCTCTTTGACGTCAAACTAAAAGCTATCGAAAATCTTGCATCAGTTGGAATCAAGGTAACTCTCGTTACAACAATCGTAAATACTATCAACAACGACACTATCGGTGACATAGTCAGATTTGCCGCTGCAAACATTGATAAAATTCAGACAATCGCATTCCAACCTGTAAGCTTCACGGGTCGAGATGAAGACATTTCGGACGAAAACCGCAAAAAATATCGTTATACACTTTCAGCAATGGCACATGATTTGAAAGAGCAACTAAAAGATTGCCTCGATCTTCAACCTTTGCGAGATTGGTTTCCGCTATCTTCATATTCAGCCTTCACAAGCGTAATGGATATGCTACAAGGTGCTGATGCACCTTGGGGTTGGTCATCATGCAATTGCCACCCGAACTGCGGCATATTCACACTTGTTGTTGTTAATAAGAAAACTGGAGAAATGAAGTCCTTGTTTGAGTTTTTCAATTATGAACAATTCATGAAGGACGTTGCGGTGATTACCGACACAGCAAGAGGCAAAAAACTAACTATGGCGCAACTTGCAATGGCAATAATGCGAAACTACGATCCGCAAAAAGCTCCGAAAGATTTCCCAATCTCTCAGATCATAAATTTATTCAAACCTTCATCAACAAATGCGAACTCTGATCGAAACGATCGGATGAAACAGAATCTATCGGAAAAGGATGTTTGGCGTGTCCTTTGCATAGAAGGAATGTGGTTTCAAGATCTATATACCTACGACTTCCGAAGAACAGAAATGTGCGTAATACCCTACGGCACACAAGAAGGAGAAATTAGCTTCTGTGCATACAACACTGGTGTAGGCTGGAGGCAAATAATCGAGAATATGCACAAAACAGCAACTGTTGCCGAATGGTATAAAACTCATGGTCGCCATCCCATTTATGCAAAAGGTAAAATAGTACCCGGAATAGGCAAAACCAAATCACTTACACTGCCTGTGATTGCAAAAGTCCTTGAAGGTGAAAAGGTTATCTCACCTTATCTTGTCGAAGAAGAATCTGCTAAAACTGTAAATGTTTGATCTAGATGCTAAACCCATTGGAACACCCTGTTTGTCTTCAATTTCCGCTACTTCTCGAGGAAACTGCATGGGCTGAACACATACCATTTGCAATGTTTATCGTGTCAGCCATGAAACCAAAAGTAATAGTCGAACTAGGAACATGGAAAGGTGTTTCTTATTGTGCCTTTTGCCAAGCAGTTAAGGAATTACGACTAAATACTCGATGTTACGCAATAGATACATGGAAAGGCGATGCCCATGCAGGAAGCTTAATCGAAGAAGATTTTCTGAAACTTAAGCAACATCACGATCCGTTGTATTCGAGTTTTTCCACCCTAATTCAAAGCACATTTGACGAAGCTGTTAAACATTTTGCAGATCGAGAAATTGATCTTCTTCACATTGACGGACTACATACGTACGAAGCCGTAAAACATGACTTTATGACTTGGCTTCCAAAGATGTCTTCAAACGGCGTAATTCTTCTACATGACACTAACGAACGCCAAAGAGATTTTGGTGTTCATGCTCTATGGAGAGAAATATCACAAAAATATCCGCATTTTGAGTTTCTACACGGACACGGGCTCGGAGTAGTAGCTGTCGGAACAGAAATACCTGCCGCCCTTAAAGATTTTTTTAATTCAACTGAAGAGGAAGCCACCTTGATAAGAAGCTTCTTCCAAACCTTAGGGCTAAGAATTGACGCCGTAAGAAAAAAGCAAGAATTAGAGCATCTTTTTGTAGAACAAGAACGTTACATAAAAGAACTAATGACTTACGAGGCAACTGTTAAAAAATCCATTCTGATGAGGATTTA
Organism: Pyrinomonadaceae bacterium; assembly: GCA_025054715.1. Taxonomy (GTDB): domain Bacteria; phylum Acidobacteriota; class Blastocatellia; order Pyrinomonadales; family Pyrinomonadaceae; genus J014. Next base: position 70,340 of record JANWYH010000001.1, on the reverse strand, counting down.
CAGAACCTTAAGGTTCGAAGGTATCGGCAGTCTTATAAAAAACCTTTGCAGAAAGATTCATTGATTTGAATTCGATTCTGAAAAAGGAAATTTTTCTTTTATTTCTTTCTCTAAACTTTCTATCTTCCTTTCCACATCATGAAGAATTTGATGAAAACCTTTTTCTTTTGCTATCTTCCAGCTTCCATCTTCCCTAACAAAATAAACCCTCTGCCAGATGCCAAATTTATCCTTTATTTCTACAGTTGCTTGCTCGCCTTGAATAGTCTCATTTTTGAACTCAACCTTGTCTTGAGTTTTATCAAAAAAGGTCTCTCTCAATAGAACTTCATCGACCGTCATGCCCTGAGCTTTTGCTTCTTCTTGTGCCATCTTCAAGGATTCTTTCGAAAGAAGGCTCTTCATCTCAGTAGTGTCACTCTTCTTAAAAGCAACAACATATTGCTTTAGAACCTCAACAGGACTTTTCTCAGACCCAGATTCAGACGCACAAGCAAACACAAACAAAGATAAAAATATAACTGAGAGTCTTTTCATAAGAACCTTACCCAATATGATATACTTTAGAATCGAAAAGTATAACTTAAAAGAGGAAAAAGACGAATGCAAAGACGGAAACTATCCGAATCTGAAATTCAAGAACACCTTCTAGAACTCAATAATTGGCAAGTAGTAGAGTCGAGATTGAAAAAACGCTTCAGTTTTAGAGACTTTGCTGAAGCACTTGCCTTCGTCAACAAAGCCGGCGAAATTGCTGAAAAGCTAGATCACCACCCCGACATATTTTTTGGCTGGGGCTATGCAGAATTTCTAATAACAACCCACAGCGAAGGCGGGCTTACCGAGTTAGACTTTCTTCTAGCAAAAGAAATAGACAAACTTCAAAACTAAAAGCTTTTTGTCAAAATAGATTTTGCCAAAAGCTCATTTTGGCTTATATTTTTTATTTTGCTTTCAGTAACTAAGAAGAGGCTAGGTTAGACTATGAGTAAAGTTCCAATTACGGTTGCTAGAGGCGACGGTATAGGTCCCGAAATAATGGATGCAACGCTTCACATTCTAAAGGAAGCAGGTGCCAGAATCGAAATTGAGGAAATCGAAATAGGCGAAAAGGTTTATCTATCGGGTAATACAGCAGGCATCGCACCTGAGTCATGGGAATCTTTGAGGCGCACAAAAGTATTCCTAAAAGCGCCGATAACAACTCCACAAGGAGGCGGTTACAAATCCCTTAACGTGACTGTTCGCAAAACTTTGGGGCTTTTTGCAAACGTTCGTCCTTGTGTTTCTTATTATCCATTCATCAAGACTAAGCACCCAATAATGGACGTTGTAATCATACGCGAAAATGAAGAAGATACATACGCAGGAATAGAACACCGACAAACCGATATGGTCGAGCAATGCTTGAAACTGATCACGCGTCCAGGCTGTGAAAAAATAATTCGATACGCTTTTGAATACGCCGTTCGCAACAATCGAAAGCGCGTAACAGCATTTGTTAAAGACAATATAATGAAGCAAACGGATGGACTATTTCACAAAGTTTTTGACGAGATAGCTAAAGAATATTCTTCGATTCAAGCTGATCATTGGATAGTTGACATAGGAGCGGCAAAACTTGCTGACACACCCGAAAACTTCGACGTTGTCGTAATGCCAAATCTTTACGGCGATATTCTTTCGGACGTCGCCGCACAAATAGCCGGCTCAGTCGGACTAGCAGGCTCAGCCAATATCGGTGAGAATATAGCAATGTTTGAAGCAATTCACGGCTCAGCTCCAAGACGGGCCGGTCAAAACGTAGCTAACCCTTCGGGACTTTTTCTCGCCGCTGTCATGATGTTGGTTCACATAAATCAGCCAGATGTTGCTGAGCTTTGCCACAATGCTTGGCTAAAAACAATCGAAGATGGAATTCACACATACGACATTTACACAGAAGGCGTATCAAAGCAAAAAGTTGGAACGAAAGAGTTTGCGCAAGCAGTTGTTGAAAGACTCGGACAAAAACCAGAAGTTCTAAAACCTGCTGAATATAAATCCACAGAAGAACTCGGACAAATTCCACAAAAGCCACTCTATAGCGCTCCCGAACCTCAAAGAAAAGAGCTTGTTGGTGTTGATGTTTTCGTCCACTGGTGGAATGGAAAATTCTATGGCGCAGCTGAAGAGCTGGGCAAGAAGATTGAACAACTTAATGGCGATGGGCTAAAACTGCAGATGATAACTAACCGTGGCACAAAAGTTTATCCTGGAGGACTTCCTGACACTTTCTGTGTAGATCACTGGAGATGCCGATTCATCTCATCTAACGAAGAAAATCCTGTTGTCACACATGAACAAATCATTAATCTACTTTCTCGGTTCCAAAAAGCAGGTTTTGACTTCATCAAAACGGAGAATCTATATTATTTCGATGGAAAACCAGGATTTTCTCTTGGACAAGGACAGTAAATTATGTCTTTAACAGTAGTTGGCTCGATTGCATTCGATTCTCTAGAAACTCCTTTCGGCAAAAAGGAGCGAGTTCTCGGGGGAGCAGCAACGCATTTTTCCCTTTCCGCTAGTTTTTTCACCAAAGTAAATATTGTTGGTGTAGTCGGTGGTGATTTTACAGAAAAAGAATGGGAAGTTTTCCGACGCCATCATATAAACGTAAATGACGTCGAGGTAATACCAGATGGAAAAACCTTTTTCTGGCGTGGGCGCTATGACTACGATATGAACGTGGCACACACGCTTGAAACTCAATTGAATGTATTTGAAAAGTTTCAACCAAAACTCTCAGAAAAATCTAGAAATTCAAGGCTCCTTTTTCTGGCAAATATAATGCCAACCTTGCAAAAGCAGGTCCGCCATCAATGTCCAAATGCCGAATTTGTCGCCATGGACACTATGAATTTCTGGATTTCTTCGATGAAAGATGCCGTTATTGAAACGATGAAAACAGTTGATTGCATAGTGATAAACGACGCTGAAGCTCGCCAACTGGCCGAAGAACCGAATATTCATAAAGCTGCAAAACAGCTTATGAAAATAGCTGATCTAAAAGCTGTTGTCATCAAACGCGGTGAATACGGAGCAATTCTATTTACAAAAGATTCTTTCTTTGCCTGTCCCGCTTACCCTTTGGAATCAGTCTTTGATCCGACCGGTGCAGGCGATACGTTTGCAGGTGGATTCATGGGCTTCTTAGCAAGCCAAAACCGAATTGATGAATCCGCTCTTCGCAGAGCCATGATTTACGGTTCAATAATGGCTTCATTCAACGTTGAAGAATTTGGAACAGAAAGAGTTGATAAACTCGAATATCACGAAATCAACCAAAGATTCCGTGATTTCAAGAAAATGACTCATTTCGACGATATTCCCTTTGAAAAGATGACGTCAGCCTGAGAAAATGAGTAAAGCAACTGAAACTCTTCAAATTGTCTTTTCCTCAAAAAGCCTGCTGATAGCTGTCTTCCTGCTTTTAGTCTTTTTGCTTTGCCTAATAGCTTTTTCCGTCGCTTTGATAAACAAATACGCCGATCCTGCTCTGCAAAAACACGCCATTCTTCTTGTCATTTTCCTGCCACTACTGGGTTTTGCCGTTGCTGTCTTAATACTTTGGCAGAACATTGAAAAGTTAGTTCGCAGCAAATTTGATCAGGTTGTAAAATTAATGCCACCGGAAGCACAGCGAAAAAAACTAAACGACCAAGTCTATGAACTGGCTTCGATCCTCGAAATAACAGGAGATGACCTGAGCAATTTGCGAGCGGCTTATGTTTTGGCTGAAGACCTCGCTTTACGACAAATTGAGCAAGAAAACCGGGTTCCACTGAAAAGACATGTCAGCTTTGGCGAAGCTCAATTTGATGCCGTCTTTTTAGATAAAAAATACCTTACCTTTGTAGAAGTAACTTTCGTCGTGACTCCTTCAATCTCAGAAGAAAAAATCAAAAAGCTATTTGAAAAAATCGAAAAAGCAAGAAAAAACTTCGAAAAGATTCGATCAAAACATAAAATAAAATTGCTCTTTGCAATTGTAACCCAGCTTGAAAAGGATTCAGAAAATAAACTTAAGAAGTTTCTGATAGAAAAATTTTCTTCAACAATCGTAGATACCGACATTCGCTTTTTTGATTTTGAAGCTCTACAAGAAAAATATACGGAATAGTCTTATGCTTCTTGAAAATAAAATCGGACTGATCGTAGGAGTTGCAAACCAGCGTTCAATAGCATGGGCATGTGCAGAAGCATGTCTTGAGCACGGAGCGAAACTTGCGTTTACATACCAAAACGAAAGGCTAAAGGAAAAGGTCGAAAAGCTCACAGCAAACATACCCGAATCGTTGCTTCTACCCTGTGAAGTCACCGACCAGTCACAAGTTGATAATGTTTTTGCTGAAATTGAAAAGAAATACGGAAAGCTAGACTTTTTGATTCACTCAATAGCCTTCGCTCCCCGTGAAGCCTTAAGCGAGGAATTTTTACAAACGAGCCGAGAGGCATTTCTCACAGCTTTAGAAATCAGCACCTACTCACTCACGCAGCTCTCAAGAGCAGCAAAACCACTTATGAAAGATGGAGGAAGCATCGTAACAATGACATACTACGGTGCGGAAAAGGTTGTTCAAAATTACAACGTAATGGGCGTTGCAAAGGCGGCTCTTGAGGCTTCTGTTCGTTATCTAGCTTCCGATCTAGGTAAATATAACATCCGAGTCAATGCCATAAGTGCTGGACCAATAAAGACACTTGCCGCAATGGGAGTAGGCGATATTGGAAAGATGCAACAAATCGTTGCTGAACGCTCTCCATTGAAAAGAAACGTTCAAGCAAGTGAGGTCGGCAATACAGCCCTTTTTCTCGTAAGCGATCTGTCTTCAGCTATTACGGGTGAAACTATTTTTGTTGATTGTGGTTACAACATAATGGGAATATAAAAAACTATGAAAGTAAAAGACGAAAAAAAAACTATAGCAGATATAAAAAAAGAACTCGAAACTTCCTATTGGAAGTTAACAGAAGATGAAGTTTTGTTGCGATCACCAGAACCTGATGATAGCTACTTTACATCGGATTCATGGCGAGTGCTTCGTATAATGAGCGAGTTTGTGAGCGGCTTTGATGCAATGGCTACTGTTACAAAGGGCGTAGCTGTTTTCGGCTCAGCCAGAACTCCAGAAGAAGATCCATACTATCAAGCTGCAATGGAAACTGGCAGACTTCTAGCTGAAGCAGGTTTTGAAGTTATAACAGGTGGAGGACCAGGCATAATGGAAGCAGCAAATCGCGGAGCCTTCCTCGCCGGAAAAACCTCAATCGGCTGCAATATCGAACTTCCGATGGAACAAATACCAAATCCTTATCAAACAAAGGCATTGAAATTTAAGTATTTCTTCGTTCGTAAAACCATTTTCATCAAATATTCAAATGCCTACATTATCTTTCCCGGCGGATTCGGAACATTAGATGAACTTTTTGAAGCTCTCACTTTGATTCAAACTCGGAAAATAAGAAATTTTCCGCTAGTTCTTTTCGGCTCACAATACTGGCGTGGACTTCTTTCATGGATAGCTTCAACGATGCTCAAAGAAAAAAATATCGACCCTGAAGACCTAAAAATTATTTACTTAACAGACTCTCCAAAAGATGCTGTAGAATTTATAAGCAAAGTGCTTGAACAGAACAAATAGCGCGTTTTATGACAAATTCTGCAAACTTACCTTCGGCTCGACCAAGATGGTTTTGAACTTTGACAAACTTACAAGTCCATGTGGAGCGGATTTGGGTTTGTTAACGAATTTTTTCTGGGTGTAATTTACAGCAACCTTCGGCTGCCCGCGCGCTTGACTGTAAAATGCGGCTATTTCGGCAGCCTCAATTAGCGTTTTTTGCGGTAAGCTTTCAAATCTTCTCGGATTACGAACAACAACGTGAGAGCCAGGATAATCCGCTGCATGAAACCAAAAATCAAGTGATTTAGCAATACGGAACGTCAAATAATCATTTTCTTTAGCTCCTCTGCCAACCAGAATTTCCATTCCATCAGACGATAAAAAGCGCCGCGCGTATTTTAAACAACTATCGTTGACTGGTTTTGACTCGAGAGCCCTTTCGCTCGTTCCTAAGAATCTATCCAAAAATTCCTCATCTCCTTCTTCAATCGCTTTTTCAAGCTGTAATTGCTTATGCTTTAGCTCCTGAATTTCTGAACTTAAATCTTCAAGCTGGTTATTTATCTTTTCTACCGCTCTTTTTGCCTTCGCATACTTTTTGAAGAAGAATTCTGCGGCTTCAACCAAAGAAAGCTCTTCGTCCACTTCAAGCTCTATAGTAGGCAATCTTTCGTCAAAGTAATCAACTAGCAGCAATTTCCTACCCAGGCGAACTATGTCATTGAGATTTGCTAGAATCAAATCGCCGTACTTTTTCCATAAAGAGGCCTTCTCAGCTTCCTTTAGCTCACTTAAAAGCTTCTCTCTTTTAAGCTCACATCTTTCAAGGCTTCTCCTTACAATACCTTTAGCCTTCTTTGCCTTTGACTGAAAAGCCCTTTCAGACTCAAGCCTTTTACAATAAACATCTAAAGCTTCCGAAAGAGTCCCAAAGTCCCCCTTATCAAATAATCCACTCTTGTCTTGTGATTGCCTCTCAGGTGGCGAAAATTTGGAGCCAACTACCTGCCCCTCACCATGATTCTGTCTCAAACTTTTGAGAATTATTTTGTTTTCATCTGCCAAAAATAAATTTGCAGAACGACCAGTTAGCTGTATGATCAAAAAGTATTTCTTCAAACCTTCAGATTCATCCCTTTTAATGAAACCTAACTCCAAGACTCTGTCTTGCTTTAGCTTAGAAATGCTCTCTAGAATAGCTCCTGAAAGACGCTTACGGACGAAAAGCAAGAAGTTTGAAGGTGTTACCTCCTTCAATTCCCGCAATTTTCGCCTTATCAGGTAAACTCTCGGGAAATTAGGTTCAACGCTTACGAAAAGATATAGCCCGTAAGGTAGAAGAAAATCAAAAGCGAAAGAAAATGAGGAAAGCTGGAAAATTTTGCCAAGAGTCTTACCGTTTAGAAATTTCTCAAATTCTTCTGCCAAAGCCTCAACAGTTGCGTCATTAAACGGGTTTTTTGATTCCATAAGAAGATTTTTACGGGCTAATCCAAGTCTTCAAAAAGGCTTTCGTTTCTCCTTCGACTTATGGCATATAGTCTCAACGTAATCGAGACAATCAAAACGGAAACTACTATCCAAATCAAAATCCAAAAAACCGCCGGCAAACCCGTTATCCGCGCCATATTCGTAGCATCTGTATTTATGTCCGATCCTAAAATTGGCGCATTAAGAAAAAATAAGGTTTTCAAATCCAAAAAGGCATTCAAAATGAGTTGAACAGCTAAGAAAGCTAAGCCGGCTTCCTGCCAAGCTCTATCAAGCTTAGTGGCAGAAAGCAATAAGCAAGACAAGATAAATCCTACAAGTGAGGTAAAAACAACATCTTTAAATCCAACAAATGCATAAAAATTTAGCGAAGGAATTAAGAAGGCAAAAAGAAAAGTCACAGTACTAGTCAAAACTGAAAGCCCTATCAAAACGCCTTGAGGATTTGCTCTATACCGAAGCAAAACAAGTAGAACTGCTCCGCAAAAGGTTGTCCCTAAGTATCCTGCACTTGAAGTAAGAAAACTAGAAAACCAATTGTCCGATGAAACTAGAACAAACCCACTTCCATTAGCTAAGACTACTAAACCTTTAACTGAACTACCCGTTAAAGCACCGACTATTGCATGACAGCTTTCGTGAATAAAAGTCACAAAAAGCCTTAGCGGATAAACAATCCAATCTACAAAAGGTATAAACCATAAGATCATCGTCACAAAAACAGCAGCCATTATTAGTTTCACTTGTGATTTTGCGTCCTTAGCTACTTTCACCTCTAGTCTCCTTTCATTTTCTACACAGAATTATATCACTACAAGTCCGATTTCTACAGAAATTAGGCGAATAGGCTTTTACCTTTTTCTGTTTGAAAGACTGACACCAAGCCTCTACAGAAACGACCTGGTTAATATTTGCAGAAAAATTTCTTTGAATCGGAAAGATCCGTCTCCGGTGACTTCCTCCTGCCTCTAAAGTTTCCTCCTCCTTCACCGAGGAAGCTTACTATGCGCATCCAAAGCGAAGGTTTTCTCTCCGTTAGTCTAGTTCGAGCCAGTTTATCCATACAGTCTAATCAAGGCTTAGGTTAAGCCTTTAACCCATTACGGCAAAAACTTGAGACTTTTTAACATCTACAAGAAAGCCGACTTTTCAAAGAGTAGTTTCTCTCAGCGGGTGATTGTTGGTAACTCCACCTTGTAGAAGGCATTTCTTCGTTCAACTTTTTGACAGACAATCTTTTCTTGCTTGCAAGGCAAAGAGTTTTCTTCGTTAGAGTAAAACAGTTACTTTCTTTTCGAACAGTTTCGATGTGGCTCGAAAACAGGAGGTTAATTTTGAATAAAAAAGCCACCTTGGAGAAGGTGGCTAAAATTTTAAGAAATTCCCGGCAACTTCCTACTTTCCCACACCTTATGGTGCAGTATCATCGGCTCCAGCAGGCTTAACTTCCGTGTTCGGGATGGGAACGGGTGTTTCCCTGCCGATATGGTCACCGGAAATTTCTTTTCAAGAATCATAAAACTTTTAGACAACTGAATAGCCTCGGAAAGAGATCTTTGCTGCTAGGCAAGTTTTATGGTCAAGCCATGGGGCATTTAGTACCAGTCGGCTAAACGCATTACTGCGCTTACACCTCTGGCCTATCAACGTGGTAGTCTTCCACGAGCCTCACTGGCAGGACTAATCTTGGGTCTGGCTTCACGCTTAGATGCATTCAGCGTTTATCCATGCCCGACTTGGCTACCGAGCGCTGCCGCTGGCGCGACAACTCGTACACCAGAGGTCGGTCCAACCCGGTCCTCTCGTACTAGGGTCAGATTCCCTCAGTCCTGCTACGCCCACACCAGATAGGGACCGAACTGTCTCGCGACGTTCTGAACCCAGCTCACGTACCGCTTTAATCGGCGAACAGCCGAACCCTTGGGACCTTCTTCAGCCCCAGGATGCGATGAGCCGACATCGAGGTGCCAAACCCCGCCGTCGATGTGAACTCTTGGGCAGGATCAGCCTGTTATCCCCGGCGTACCTTTTATCCGTTGAGCGACGGCCCTTCCATGCGGAACCGCCGGATCACTAACTCCGACTTTCGTCCCTGCTCGACGTGTGTGTCTCGCAGTCAAGCTGGCTTATGCGTTTGCACTCTACGGCTGATTTCCAAACAGCCTGAGCCAACCTTCGAGCGCCTCCGTTACCTTTTAGGAGGCGACCGCCCCAGTCAAACTACCCGCCTGACAGTGTCCCTGAACCGGCTTCACGGCTCTAGGTTAGATTCCAAGCAAACGAAGGGTGGTATCTCACCGTCGGCTCTGCCGAACCCGAAAGCTCGGCTTCACAGCCTCCCACCTATCCTGCGCATCGCTTGCCCGAAATCACTATCAGGTTGTAGTCAAGGTGCACGGGGTCTTTCCGTCTAGATGCGGGCAACCGGCATCTTCACCGGTACTACAAATTCGCTGTGCCCCTCGTTAAGACAGTTCCCAGATCGTTACGCCATTCGTGCAGGTCGGAACTTACCCGACAAGGAATTTCGCTACCTTAGGACCGTTATAGTTACGGCCGCCATTCACCGGGGCTTCAGTTCAGAGCTTCGCCTTGCGGCTAACTCCTCCCTTTAACCTTCCGGCATTGGGCAGGCGTCAGCCCCCATACGTCCTCTTTACGAGTTTGCGGAGACCTGTGTTTTTGTTAAACAGTCGCCTGGGACCTTTCACTGCGGCCTCCTCGGGCTTAAGACCCTACCGAGGCGCCCCTTCTCCCGAAGTTACGGGGCCAATTTGCCGAGTTCCTGAACGAGGGTTCTCACAAGCACCTTAGGATTCTCACCCCACCTACCTGTGTCGGTTTGCGGTACGGTCGGTAGTAGTTGAAGCCGAACGAGGCTTTTCTTGGCAACTGGGGTCAGTGACTTTTTCCGCATCCCGAAGGATGCGTACTTTCGTCCGCTTATTTGCCTTTAGTGTTGCCCGGATTTGCCTAGGCAACAGGCTGGTTACTTCAACAGCATCCATCTGCTGTCTCACCTACCCAGTTGCGTCCCCCCACGGCACTACTACTCGGTTCCGGAATATTAACCGGATTTCCATCGGCTACGGCTTTCGCCCTCACCTTAGGGACCGACTAACCCTGCGCAGATTAACTTTACGCAGGAAACCTTAGGTTTTCGGTGCGCGTGGTTCTCAC
>JANWYH010000001.1:0-55000 GCA_025054715.1 Pyrinomonadaceae bacterium | reverse complement strand
GTGTACAGCTTCCAAACTCAAACCAAGCAAAAGGAATCGGAACTAATCAAATAAACACCTTTGGAAAGCTTCTCTTCCAGAAAAAATTCGGGAAAAGGAAAGAATCCCCAGATTTCAATCTTTTTGGTAACATCGGAATAGGAATCTTTACTGCTCCCTTGGAAAGATTTACTCAAAATGACTTGCTGCTTTATGGATTAGCCGGTGTAGTCCGCATCAGTAAAAATGCTAACCTCGTGATGGAAATAAATGGAAGATCAAACACTAGAAATAATGTTCCTCTCGGAACAGAGAATCTGTCTGAGATAAGAATCGGAACACAGATTACCGTTTCTAAAGTCAGATTTGACACTGCCGGAATTTTCGGTCTTACTCGATACAGTCCACGAACTGGTGTGTATTTTGGTGTAACTTACCAGTCGCCAAAAGTTTTTACTGCTTCAAAGTGAGAGCTCATCTTTTGGCGGAACAAAAGGATGGTTTGTCAAAACAGCTCTCATATTAACTTGCTCAAATAAAGTTTCAAGGTAAGCTCCAAAACGGTGAAGTATCGGCACAAGGTCACGAGCCTCTTTGGTGTTCATTACTTCTTCTATAAATCTCTCTGTAGTTTCCAAATCTTTGTAGAAAAGATATCTAATTGAATTGTCAAAAAAGTAATCAAGCGTGCTGTGAAGCTTTGGAAGCCCAACCTTCTCCAAGTTTTGTTCAGCAGCCTTCACAACCTGTAAAACCCTCCAAAGGTCTTCTCTTAATTTTAGAGATTGCTTAAGTTTTCTATCTATGTTCGGAAATAACTCTGAAGCCTCAATTTTCGGATCAATCAGTCTTGCTATATTAACCGCAGTTTGCTGAAAGGAATCATTTAGTAAACCATGAGCCGTCTCGACCTTAGCATATATTATCGGAGATTCACGGCTTTCTGCAAACCCAACCAATTCGTAATCGTAAACCTTTTTAAGTTCTATTGAGATTGCATAAACAGCACAATCTAAAGCAGCAAAAAGCTCATCATCTTCGCTTCTATGCTTTAAAAGATACTCGTTAATGAAACGCATCAACTCTCTTGTTTTTTCGTGTATGTCAGCAAAAAGCAAAACAGTAGGTTTTAAGAATTCATCTTTGTCAAGAATTTCTCCTATTGCGTCAAGCCATTTCAGAATTTTCGCGAAACGAGGAAGAAGAAGTCTTAAGTCCGTTTCCAAATCAAAGGGAATGGGTTTATTTTCGATCAGCCATACAAGCTTTTCTGGCAAAAACTTCTCACCTTCCTTTTCAGCTATCTCTATTATTTTATGAAAAGCAGCATTTCTTTTAAGCCTGTCCGCCAGAAAGTTACTCCATGCCGTCCACTCACCTAACCTAAGCGGAGCCCCTCTCAAAATTGCTTCATTTACCAAAGCCGCATCTATTAACTCTCTCGAGAAATCATTAAGCTCATTAAAGCCTATGTAGCTGTCTTCATTGAAGTTTCTCAAAAGCTGTAGATTTAGCTTCGAGCAAAGCAAAAGGACTGAATTTACTAGGCTAAACTCTCTAGTCCAATCACGAGAAACCGCATCTTGCCTTGAAGAAGAATGGCTTTGAAGACGTAAGAAGCTATCCAAACCAGACAACCAAAGTCCTAGTTTAAAAGCCGTTTCCTGCTCAGACAGAAGTCTAGAATCACCGAATTGCTTAGCCTTGTCAGAAATCAATGTCGTTTCCAAGATTTAACCTCTTTTGCCTAGCTAAAAATCTTCAAAAACTGTTATCTTTTATAGCTCAATTTTTTCTTTTTGGCAAGAAAAAGCTTTTGCTTGTTTGATTAAAATGCCGCTTCAATATAAGAATTTCCTATTGGCTTTCTAATCTTCAACAGAATTTGAAAAAACATGAGCCTTTTCGACTTAATAATTATCTTCAGCTATCTAATAGGAATCACTCTCTTTGGAGTTTGGTTTTCAAAAAAACAAAAAACCACTGAAGACTATTTCCTCGGAAACAGAAGTGTTCCATGGTGGGCAATAGCGATGTCAATTGTAGCAACAGAAACATCTACGATCACCTTCATATCTGTTCCAGGAATAGTTTTCGCTAAAGGCGGTAATTTTGAATTTTTACAAGTGGTCTTCGGCTACATGCTTGGGCGCATCGTTATTTCGATTCTTTTCATTCCGCTATACTTTAAAGGTCAGCTCCAAACTGTCTATCAACTACTTGGTGAGCGCTTCGGCACAAAAGTAAAAATGCTCGCATCCTCTCTTTTTGTCATAATGCGCAACATTGCAGACGGCATTAGACTACTTTTAACGGCAATAGTTCTTTCAGCCGTCTATACTGCTTTTCAGCCGGATGTAAACCCTAATGTTGTAACAGCCGCCTCTATAGTAGTTCTTGGTGTCGTAATGATAATCTTCACATATTACGGCGGAATGGAAGCCGTTATATGGATTGAAGTATTACAACTTCTTATATACATCGGCGGAGCCACGGCCGCCGCACTGGTAATAGCAAGCCAAATAAATGGAGGAATCTATTCAGTCATAAATATCGGTGAGCAGTTTCAGAAGTTTAACTTGATTGACTGGGGACTCAGAAATACCACATACAACTTTCCAATACCGTTTTTGACTGAAACTATTTCTTTTTCAATCCCTTTCGATCTAACAAAAACTTTCACATTTTGGGCAGGTTTGATAGGTGGATGCTTTTTGACTATGTCAACGCACGGCACCGATCAATATCTGGTTCAAAGATACCTCTGCACTGATAAGCCCAAACTAGCCATTTTAGCCTTATTATCTTCAGGATTGATAATCTTTGCACAATTCATCGGATTTCTGTTTATAGGAGTTATGCTTTTCGCCTTTTATGAACCTTTTAATTTACCTGGATACGAATCAGCTTCTGGAGCTTTTCCATTTGCAAACAGCGATAGGGTTTTCCCTGATTTTATAACAAAACACATGCCTTCAGGGATTGCAGGACTCGTGGTTGCCGCAATATTTGCAGCGGCGCTTTCAAGTTCTCTGAATTCAATAGCAGCAACCGCTGTAAATGATCTCTATAAACCTTTCAGACCAAATCTAGACGACAAACATTACCTCCGCATTTCTCATGTCTTGACCCTAACAGTAGGAATCGCACAAATTCTCGTAGCTTTATCCTTTATGAATCAACAAAGATCAGCCCTCGACTCTGCTCTGTCCGTAGCTTCTCTCATAAATGGACCCATTTTAGGTGTTTTCCTTGTTGGCTCTTTTATCAAAAAAGCCGGTCAAAGGGAAGCCCTTATAGGAATGATCGTTAGCGTTTTGATCATGAGCATTTTATTTTACTTCGAATTTGTCAAACGCTTTGGACTCTATCCAGAAACAACGCCAATAGCCTGGACCTGGTATGCTTTGATAGGAAGTTTTACGGCGTTTCTAACGACATTACTTGTAACACGCTTTAGAAAATAATTTCGCATTCTTACAAACTCAAATCACTTTGTAGTTAATCCGCAATAAAAATTTTCCTCTAAAGGTTGAAACTTAACTTCGAAGTTTGTTATTGTATGTATGTAGCATTTAGTGAAATTTTTCACAAGCACATTAAGAACCAAAAAACGGGGAGGATTAACATAAATGCTTCTCGATGACGTTTTAGCAGCCCGCTTACAAATGGCTATTTCTCTTGGATTTCATATAATTTTTGCAGCTGTTGGAATAGGATTGCCTGTTCTGGTGGTAGTTGCCGAATGGCTTTGGCTAAGAACAAGAAACGCGGTTTATCTAACGCTAGCGAAGAGATGGTCAAAAGGTATGGCAATACTCTTTGCCGTAGGAGCAGTTTCAGGAACGGTTTTATCTTTTGAGCTAGGGTTGCTGTTTCCAAAATTCATGGAGCATGCGGGACCAGTGATTGGAATGCCGTTTTCTCTAGAGGGATTTGCTTTTTTCACGGAAGCTATTTTTCTCGGAATATATCTTTACGGTTGGGACAAAATCTCTCCCAAAGCACACATTTTTTCGGGCATCTTGGTTGCTATAAGTGGCATGCTTTCTGGTGTCTTTGTAGTTATTGCAAACGCTTGGATGAATTCACCAACAGGATTTGAAGTTGTAGATGGTCAGTTTATCAACATAGATCCAATAAAAGCAATGTTAAACCCAATGGCTTTCACACATTGCTTACATATGACACTAGCGGCCTATGCTGCAACGGGTTTTCTAGTTGCTGGTATACATGCATACATGCTTCTTCGAAACAAAAACAATATCTTTCATCGCAAAGCCTTAGGCATCGCTCTTGCCGTAGGTGGGACTACCTCCTTATTGATGCCCATAAGCGGTGACTTAAGCGCAAAAGCTGTTGCAAAACATCAACCGATTAAGCTAGCTGCAATGGAAGCTCAGTTCACAACAGTAAAATCAGCCCCCCTCAGGATAGGTGGTATAGTTGATGAAGAGAAGGAAGAAATAAGGTATTCGATTGAAATCCCATATCTATTAAGTTTTCTTGCTTACGGCGATCCCAACGCAGAAGTTAAAGGGTTGAATGAGTTTTCGAAGGAAAATCGTCCTCCGGTTGGAATTGTCCGCTATTCTTTTCAAATTATGGTGCTTTTAGGAATAGCAATGATGCTCACATCAATTTGGGCAGGAATTCTATTCTGGAAAAATTGGAAATTACCTGACAACAGATGGTTCTTAAGAACCTTAGTAATTCTCGCACCAGCCGGAATCATAGCTATAGAAGCTGGCTGGATAGTAACTGAGGTAGGAAGACAACCTTGGATAATATATGGCGTTATGAAAACGGCGGAAGCAGTGACTCCAATGCCTCATCTTGTAGTTCCCTTTTTGCTTTTCTGCATCTTGTATGTGTTCCTTCTCATGGTCGTCTTGTGGCTAATCTACAAAGAAGTCTCAAACAGTCCTAATACTGAAGAAAGAGAATTGAAAGGAGGAGAAGTTGTCAATGTCACCTGAAATAGTGGTAGCAGCTATTTTGGTTGTATCCATAATAATATATGCACTCTTAGGTGGAGCTGATTATGGTGGAGGCGTCTGGGATTTGCTAGCTTTTGGTGAAAGAAAAGAGGAACAAAGAATCTTAATTTCACATTCTATTGGTCCTGTTTGGGAAGCAAATCATATTTGGCTAATCTTAGCTTTGGTAATCCTCTTCGTTGCTTTCCCTAAAGCTTACTCGATTTTATCCGTTGCTTTGCACATCCCACTGACAATAATGTTAATTGGCATAGTATTAAGAGGAGCTAGCTTTGCTTTTAGAAGTTACGGAAACATTGAGGAAAGAACTCAAAAACTTTGGGGACTCGTATTTTCGATTTCTAGCATTATTACACCTATTTTCATAGGAGTTAATGTCGGAGCGATAGTATCTGGTAGGATTGTCTATGAGGAAGGAACACTAAAGACAAACTTTTTTGATTCGTGGTTAGGAATTTTTCCACTTGCTACTGGCGTTTTTACTCTATCTCTGTTCGCTCTTCTAGCGGCAACTTATTTAACCTTAGAGGCAAAAGACTCTAAACAACTACAGGAAGACTTTCGTCTTAGAGCATTGATATCACAGATTTTCGTAGTAGCAATTGCCTTCCTAGTTCTTGTTTTAGCAAAAGAAGAAGCTCCCAGGATTTACGAAGGGATGACATCAAGTTGGTATTCTACTTATTTTCACATTACTACGGCAAGCTGCATTTTCGGAGCCATTGCTTCGCTCTGGAAGAGAAAATTTCGTGAGGCTCGCATCTTTGTTGCGGGGCAAACTGTCCTTATAATTCTAGGATGTATAGTTTCACAATTCCCCTTCATAATAGTACCTAGCGTCACAATACAGTCTGCAGCCGCACCAAGACTAACACTTGAACTTCTAATAGGAGGTCTGATGATTGGCTCAATTGTTCTCTTTCCTTCTATTTACTATTTATTTCGTATCTTCAAAAGCCAATAAGAAGCCTCATTTTCAACCGCTTGTCATCATGAGCCCTAATCTTTCAACCGAAACCGTAGATGGGTCAACTTCACCCACAATTCTTCCTTGTCTTATGACCAAAAGTCTATCAGCTAAGGACTTTACTTCTTCTAATTCTGCAGAAACCAATAAGATTGCAGACCCTTTGTCTCTTAACTCTACCAGTTTTCTGTGTATGAACTCGATTGCTCCAATATCAACACCGCGTGTAGGCTGAGATACGAGCAAAAGTTTTGGTTGAAGGCTAATTTCGCGACCGACAACAAGCTTTTGCTGGTTCCCACCAGAAAGAGACTTTGCAATTAGAAACGGATTTGCAGGCCGAACGTCAAAATTTTGGATTACTTGCCTAGTATGTTCTTCTATGCGCTGTAAATCTAGCAAACCATTTGAAACAATCGGTTTTCGATAGTGTATTCCAAGAATTGCATTCTCTCTTAAGTCGAAATTCAAAAAAAGTCCTCGCTTGTGTCTATCTTCAGGTATGTGAGCAATGCCTAATTCGATTCTCTCCCTAACGCCTAGATTGCTTATTTCTTTGCCTAGGAAAAGAATTCTGCCTCCTTTGACCGGAATAAGTCCAGCCAAAGCCTCAATTAGCTCCGTCTGTCCGTTACCTTCTATCCCAGCAATTCCTACAATCTCGCCTGCTCTAACGTTTAACGAAACTCCTCTAACGGCAATGCCATGCTTTGATTCAACTACTAAATCCTCAACTCTAAGAACTTCATTTCCAGGGTTTGATTGAACTTTTTCAACTCTTAGCAAAACATCTCGACCGACTATCATTCTTGCAAGCTCCCTTGCATTTGTTTCAGAGGTTTTTAGATTGCCCACCACCTGCCCATCGCGCATAACGGTAACATAATCTGACACGGCAAGAACTTCTTCGAGTTTGTGAGTAATTATAACCACCGTCTTTCCCTCGTCACGCATTCTGCGCAAAATGGAAAAAAGCTCCTCAATTTCTTGTGGAGTCAAAACAGCCGTTGGCTCATCAAGAATTAAAAAATTCGCTTTTCGATAAAGAGCCTTGAGTAGCTCTACTCTTTGCTGCTCCCCTACCGAAAGGTCTTCCACCAAAGCCTTTGGGTTGACCTTTAGCTTTAATCTTTCGGAAAGCTCCGATATTTCCCGCTCAGCTCGTTCTATATCAAGTCCTAGGGAATTGCCTGTTTCTGCTCCAAGAATTATGTTTTCAGTTACAGTCATGTTTTCAACTAGCGTAAAATGCTGATGAACCATCCCTATTCCTAATCGAATAGCGTCATGCGGACTAGAGAACTCTACCCTTTTACCATCGAAAAAAATCTCACCAGCATCAGGCTTGTAAAAACCAAAGGCTATGCGCATAATGGTTGATTTTCCGGCTCCGTTTTCGCCTACAATTGCGTGAATCGTAGCCGGCTTAACTTTGATTGAAACGTCACGATTTGCTACAACATTACCAAACCTTTTAGTTATGTTTCTTAACTCAAGCATTTTTATTCCCGAACCGCCCTTCCAACGAAGTCTTCAAGTTTTGAAATCGTTTCCGCACTTCCACCGGTAAAAATTGCCATAAGTTCTCCTTCACGTCCTATTAAAAATGACTGTGGAACTCCCTCGAAGCGACTCAGTTTTAGAAATTCTTTCTGACTTTTAGCATCGATCCAACCCAACGTGTAGTTTATCTTCATCTGTCTTGCAAAATCCTCTATTAATTCCTTGCTTTCACTTTCATCAACGTCAAGCCCAACAACAACCAATCCATCATCTTTGTATCTTTCTTGTAACTCAACCAAAACAGGTATCTCTTTTCGACAAGGACCGCACCACGTAGCCCACAAGTTCACGAGAACGACGTTTCCTCTATAGTCAGCGAGCCTGATGGTTTGTCCTTCCAGTCCCCTATGTCCCGCATTTAAAATGACTTCCGGCAAAGAAGGATACTCACCCTTTCTACTCAAAGATTTATCGTTGATAGAATTTTTCGTGGAACAGCTAAAAACAAAAAAGACCATGAAAATCAAGGCTAATTTTTTCATTGTCAAACTCCTGGTTAAATAAAGTTTTAAGACTACTACAGTTTAAGTCAGGGTAATTTATATCCCGCCATTTTCAAGCTAACCCTTCCCTGACTGGCGGCATTAGGGTTAGTCGTAACCCTTGCACCAAGCACAAGAGCTACCATCCTATCCTAATTCCCTTTAACCATTTTAGAAAAAAGAAATCTCCGTTGAAAAACCTATCAGGGATGAAAAACTTACTAGAAATAGGAAAGGTAAAGGCTACCTTATCAACCTGCCATTCTTTTTGTTCTCCATTCATCGCTTGCTCCTTCTCTTCGTCTCGCAAACTCCCGAGCCAATGAATTACCTAAGGCTTTTCAGTAGGTTACAACTTTACGGGCTTTCGCTTGTATGCATCACTGTCTTTTTTCAACCTTTCTTTGTGTCTTTCTTTCTCTCCCTTTAACTTCGCCGTAGCACAGTTCATACGCTCTTGATTTCTTGGTAATTCCACACAGTTTTCAGACCTCTCTTACCCTATTCTTTTGCTCGGTAGTATCATATCCACTCTTGAGCTAAAACCAATCCGTTGCAGCTTCTTCTCGAGTTTTTTCTATCCCCTTCTTCCAATCTAAAAATTATCCTGTAAACGCAAAGCTAACACGGTTGCAGCTATCAACACAAAAAACATTACCAACAGAATAACCTGACTCAAAACTTCATTCATCCACGGATGTAGAAAAACCACAAAACGACTCAAGTTTTCCTCGATTTTCTTTGGATTTGGTATGTCAGGAGGCTTATTAAGGCGAGGCGCGGCCGGCGGTTGTTGTTCTCTGGTTAAGCTTTCTTGCAGACTACGCTCGTATTCTCGAAAGACCTGTTCTGCATCGATCTTATATTTTTCCATATCTTGACGAGCTTTTTCTATGATTCTTTCATTTTCTTCTTCAACCCACTTGTAATAACCTTTTCCTAGAGTTTCCCCATTACTTTTCGCTCCTTCAGGCTCGAGTGTGTCAAGTCCAGAAAAACGCTTAATAGCATCAAAAGACCAAGTTGCAGGCATTGCCACTCCAATCAGCTTATTTAATCCGCTAGGAACACCAACAAGCCCAGAAAAAAGTATTTGCGGGATCAAAATCAACGGCACTAAACTTGTCGCCATTTCAGAAGTCTTCACGACAGCTGATACAAAAAGCCCTAAAGCTATTCCCACCAGCGCCGTCAAGAACATAACCCAAAGTTGTGGTATGCCAAAGAATTCTCCAGGCATGCTCGTCAAATCTAAAAAACTAAAAAGCTTAAGAGGTAAGAAAAGAAGTAGGCATTGTAAGCCAACAACTAAACTCAGAACAAAAACTTTTGAAAAAACATAGGGTAAAAGTCCCAGATTAAACATTCTCTCACGTTTGTAAACAGTCTTTTCTCGAATAATTTCACGAGCGGCAACGGAAGTGCCAAACCATATAGAAACAAGCGATAAAACGAAATACAAAAAATCTCTGGTTTGATTATCGTCAACAACAAGAAAAGTTAAGAAGGAAATTATCGGAGCTTGCAAGAACAAAATCGCAAGATTTAGTTTGTCGCTTAACAGAATATCAAGATACCTTCTAGACAAATAAAACCATTGTCTTAGAGCCCGCACTAACCCTAGGTTTCTTCTCAGCTTTATAAACCCACGGTTTGGAGCGGTTATACGACTTAAAGGTTCATAAATATTTTTTCTATACTGTGGTGTTTGCAAAAATCTTTGTCTCCACTTTTCTGCAACTTCCTCCATTATTTCCGAAGGACTTCGCCCTGTATTATTTAGTTCCTTTTGAGCAGGCTCTTCTAGCTTATCGTACAGTTGCTTGAAACTTTTTACTCCAAAATAAGAAATCGCTTCTTTCGGTTTTCCATAAAAAACTAGTTTCCCTCTTACCAAAACAATTAGCTTATCGAAAAGATGTATATTTTCCATTGCATGAGTCGTTAGAATGACTGTTCTTCCTGACTCAGCAATTTGACGAAACAGAAGCATTATTTTTTCTCCTGTTGCAGGATCAAGCCCAGACGTGGGCTCATCAAGGAAAATAACAGATGGTTTCGTTAAAAGCTCTACAGCAATAGAAACTCTTTTTCGTTGTCCGCCAGAAAGCCTATTTATAGGAACATCACGTCGCTCAGATAGTTCTGTGATTTCCATCACTTCATCTATTATTGCATTTATCTCTCGACCCGAAACGTCCGTAGGTAATCTCAGCTTTGCAACATAATACAAGGTTCGATAAACCGTTAATTCTCGATGAATAATATCATCTTGAGGAACGTAACCTATTGATTGCTTCAGAACATTCAAATTCTGGTAAAGATCAAGATTATTTATTAACACTACTCCTTTCGAAGCAGGGCTCATGCCGTTTAAGGCATTTATGAAGGTTGATTTCCCAGCACCAGAAGGCCCGAGAATCCCTATAAACTCATTTGGCATTACAACAAGCGATATGTCATCCAGCAATTTTATTACCTTAGAACCACTTTTTACATCCTTGGTTAAACCTATAATATCAATTCTCGTCTTAGCTCTCGTGTCATATACGCTGATTTGTCCATCTTGATCTAGCTTTATCAAAAATACACCTATTTGAATCAAATCTTCTGACCGAACTAACTTACGAGAAACTTTCTGACCGTTAACAAAAACCCCGTTTGTAGAATTTAAGTCTTCTATGAAAACCTTTCCGTCTGAGAGAAATAAACGGGCGTGACGCTTTGAAATTTGCAAACCATCAAGTTTTATATCACTACCTTCCTCTCTCCCAATAGTTAACTCTTTCTTTTTGCCAAAATTCAGCTTCATTAAAAGCGTCGGTTCAACAGCGACTTCCCTTTTGCTGATTTCCTGCGAAACAAAACTTGCCCGAAAAACGACTGTTTTTCGGGCATCTTCTTGACTCTTCGCGGGAAAAGAAACTTCTTCTTTTGATAGGTAGAACCGAAAGATGGGCCCTCCGAAACCTAGTTGAATCTCGTCACTACTATTAAGCTCTGAAGGTTCAGAAATCCTTCTGCCGTTAAGAAATGTCCCGTTAAAACTGTTATTGTCCGCTAAAAGAAACTTTCCATCTTGGCGAATTATCCTAGCATGACGGCGAGAAACTACAACGACAGAAGCTTCTACAACTAGATCACATGAAGGATCTCGTCCTAACCAAAAATCATCCGCACCTATGCTGAAAGTTTTACCATCTAAGGCAACTAAAATTGGTGTATGTTTCTCTTGAATCTTTCCAGAACTATCAACCGCTTCAAGAAGCAAAACCTTGATGACAGGACCACCTTCACCTAAACGAATCAAGTCTCCCTGCTTAAGCGGTGAATCCGCATAGATTTTTTCACCATTTAGAAAAGTTCCAAAACTAGAGCCAACGTCAGACAATAGCCACTGGTTATTTTGAAAGCGAATTTCGGCGTGTTGCCGTGACACCATCGGATAGAGAACACTGCTAAAAACTATCTGACAAACGGTAGCATCTCGTCCTATGCGAATCAAAGGCTCTTTGAACTCTTTTCGGTCGAAAAGTCCCTCCTTGTTAAACCCCGCCAAAACTATTCTCATCAATTAACCGCTTGAGATGCCTCCTCCAGCTGATTTGAAAGAGAATGAACATCTGTAATAATTAAAGGCTTTTCCTCTACTATGACTGAGTTTGCCAGAGTTTGAATCCAATAAACCCCGGCAACTGGAAAGACCACATTCACAAAGAAACTCACATTATCGGTAAAACCACCTAAAGACAACTCAATTTCTGTCGGTTGAGAACTAACAACCAGTTTATTTTTATCCGGAGTTAAAATCCTCACTTCAGTCGTATGCCTTCCCTGACCTTGCCAATGATTAACCACTGCAAATTTTATTATTGACACAGGAAGACGCTCAACCATTATGTTCTGAAAGATCCCCATCAGAGAAATTTTATTCCCTACTTCCAACCTAACATCATCACACAAAATCGTATAAACAAGTTGCAAACTCTGTTTCGTCATTTTACTTCAAAGCTCCATATTTCTTGAACCATTCTATCATCTTTCCCCAAGCATCTTCTGCTGCCTGTTTGTTATAGCTTTGCCTGTAATCGGCGAGGAATCCATGCCCAGCATCTTCGTAAATGATTATCTCGGAGTTTGACTTACCTTTTTTAAGCTCTTCTTGCATTTTTCTAACACCATCGAGCGGTATTCCTGCGTCCTTACCACCATAAAGCCCTATAACAGGCACCTTAAGCTCACTTGCAACATCAATAGGATGTTTAGGTTGTAGCGGATTAGTTTGCGACGGCGAAACAACGCGCCCATACCACGCCGCACCTGCTTTAAGCCTAGGGTTGTGCGCTGCATAAAGCCAGACAATTCTTCCACCCCAGCAAAACCCAGTTATCGAAACTTTCTTCCCATCACCACCATTCTCCTTTGCCCAATCGATCGTTGCATCAAGATCACTCATTACTTGAGAATCTGGAACTTTGGAAACAACCTTGCTAACTATTTCCTGTATGCTTTCAAGCTTGGAAACATCTCCCTGACGAGCGTAAAGATAGGGCGCAATAGCCATCATACCAAGTTTTGCCAATCTTCTCGATACATCTTGAATCCACTCATGAACGCCAAAAATTTCATGCACGACCAAAACTATAGGATACTTCTTACCTCTTTTTTCTGGCATGGCTCTATAGGCTGGAATTTCACCACCGGAAACAGGAATTTTTACCTCGCCCGTAATTAAACCTTTTGAATCTGTAGTTATCTTTGTCTGTGAATGAATTGGTTCAACTGCTACGGCATAAGTCCCTGCCGCCAAAATGGAAGTAACCAAAAACTCGCGTCTATTTACCATTTTCCCTCCGAGATAAATTTTCTTCACTTTACATAAATTTTCTGCTTTCCTTTTGATAAGGTCAAGAGTATAATCTAATGTATCGTAGTTTTTATGTCCTTTTATGTTTTGATGGCCGTTCTTTTTTCTCTAATCGGTATATGCGGAATGCAGTTCCTCTACATGATTTACATCGAAAGAATGGATAGAGAAAGGCGAAAGCGTTTGGCCGAGCTAGAAAAAAGATGCGTATATCTAACAGAACGACTAAAGCAAGCTGAAGCAAAACTTGCCCAGCAAGAAGAAATCTTAAATAGTCTCAGCGAAAACGAAGAAACAAGAATCTTCGACATTGAAATCATAGAAGATAGCGAAGAAGAAATCTGGGCAGATATAATTGAAGACAATTCAAAGAACTAGCATTTTAATCTACCAAATTACCTTCTTCTTATAACACCGTATAGCACTTTGGACTGAAAATCTGGACTAGAAATTGAAACGATATGACTTTCCTGAGTTGTCTTTCCGAAGCCTTCCTTTTACCTCCTTCAGCTCCTACTGTTAACTTCCTTTAACTTCAAT
The DNA here is from genome assembly GCA_025054715.1 of Pyrinomonadaceae bacterium. Lineage (GTDB taxonomy): Bacteria > Acidobacteriota > Blastocatellia > Pyrinomonadales > Pyrinomonadaceae > J014. The sequence continues at coordinate 41,602 of JANWYH010000001.1, read as the reverse complement.
TTATTCTTCTACTCTTCTACAATTCTGACTCTTTCCATTAGACCGAGTCTTATCGCTCTCATCCCTAAACGTTTTACTCCCTCAAGCACATGATGCTATACGAATTCATCAACTAAGCATCTCAAAAGTCCCACTAAATGCTCTAAACACGTGCCTTCCTTCCCTCAATCAAACACACCTACGCTCCATCACCCCGTCCTCCGCAACGGCTTTTGCACTTGACGCACTTCTAAGTTGAAAGACGAGTCTGTAAACAGTCTACCTCGAGACATTAATTAGTTTGAGAAAATTTCATCTGCTAGGAAGTGTTTTTTTAGGTATTTGATGGTATCTAGGAGTGTTTCCATCGGATCACGAGTTGTAAATCCTAATTCTCTTTTTGCTTTGCTAGAATCGAAATACCAGAAATACTCACCCATTTCAACTTCGGAAGCATTAAAGGGAGCCGATCTTCCTAAAGCGTTATAAATGTTTGAGATCACATTTGACCCGACTATTGCAATTTTCTTTGGAACCTTTAATGTAGGAGCACGCACGCCAGTTAGAATCTCCAGCCGTTCGAAAAACTCCTCAACTGTCCAATTGACTGCTCCAAGCAGGTAACGCTCGCGATTTCGCCCTCGCTCTAAAGCGTTAAAAAAAGCTTCAGCAGCGTCTTTTACGTCAACGAAGTTTATCCCGCCAGAAGGAGTATAAGGAAACTTTCTCGCCATGAAGTCTAAAACAACATTTGTCGAACTTAAACGATCATCACCACTTCCCAAAAGCAACGACGGATTCAAAATCACTAATCTTAAACCTTTACCGTCAAAATATCTCAAAGCTGTCTTTTCTTGATAATACTTTGACGCGTAGTATGGCCACTTAATCAGAATCTCAACCGGCTGAGGATAGGTTTCATCGACTAATTTTCCGTCTTCCGTGATTGCAGAAGTTCCCGAAGAAGAAGCAAGTATGAAATTTTTAACACCATTTTCCCTAGCTGCTTCACAAAGCAGTCTTGTTCCTTCTACATGAATTTTGTTCATCTCGGCTGCGCCGTCTTTTGAAAAAGAAACCTTGCCCGCAAGATGATAAACCACCTCTACGCCTTGGGTAGCTTTAGCCACATCTTCTCGCCGAGTGACTGACCCCTCAAATGGCTCTATTCCAGCATCTTTCATCCATTCAGGAACACGGGAGGCCATCACTCGAAGATTCTTTGCTCCAGCCTCCAAAAAGCGTTGAACTAAATGCTTACCTAGAAATCCTGTTCCACCTGTTATCAAAATCTTTTTTCCTTTTCGCCTAGTCATTCTTTATTCTTGCGATTACGGTCTCCCCAGCTTTTACTTTATCACCGACTTTGACCAGAACTTCAGTAGAAGTAGGTATCAGCAAATCTGTTCTTGAGCCAAACTTTATTAAACCAAAACGCTCACCGATTCTCACCCTCTCTCCTTCGTGTTTCCAACAAACTATCCGACGAGCCAGTATACCGGCAACTTGCGTGCAAACAACAATCATCTTTTCATTCTCGATAGTTAAGGAATTTCTTTCATTAACTTTGCTCGATAGATTGCTTGTCGCCGGTAGTTTCTTACCCTTTTGATAGCTTATTTTCGTAATCCTGCCGCTAATCGGTGCACGATTCACATGAACATCAAAAGGAGAAAGAAAAACGCTTACTAGCTTGCCATCTTCTAGTTGCTCAACTTTTGTAACTCTTCCGTCGGCAGCTGAAACGATTATATTCTCATCTTCAGGCGTTTTCCTTTCCGGATCACGGAAGAAAAACGCCATAAATCCAGACAAAATAACCAAAGGCACTACGACAAGCCAGACCCCAAAAGCTGCGAAGACAAAAGCCAAACCCAAAGGAACTAAAACAAAAGGTATGCCCTCTCGAACCATTTTGAACTTAAATTTTACGAAAAACTCGCAAAATAAGACAACTGAAATAATTCACAAACGTCTTTCTACCCGGCAGATTTGTTTTCTTCTAGGAGACTATGGCAAACTTTTCGAGTGTAATTTTTTTGTAATTTCCCTATGAGATACGCTTTAGTAATCATCCGCCTGATTGTTTTTGTTACTGTAACCTTGGGGCTTTACTTTATTTGGCTTCTAGGAAAGTTAGTCATTCCGAATAAACCTTTCTGGCGACAAATAATGTTTAGGCTTTGGGCAAAGTCTTTTGCGAAAATAGCAGGCATGAAAATAGAAGTAATTGGAGAACCACCGAAACCTCCTTTTTTTCTGATCTCGAATCATCTTGGATACGTTGATATACCACTTCTTCGATCGGTTGTTGATGGAGTTTTTGTTGCTAAAAGCGAAATAAGGGATTGGTTTTTAGCAGGTAAAATTGCAAAAGATATGGAGACAATTTTCATAAACCGCCAGAACCGTCGCGATATACTCAGGGCTGGGGAAAAAATACTTGAACGACTCAATGCCGGCGAAGGCGTGATCGTGTTTCCAGAAGGAACCAGCACGAAAGGAGAATCAGTTTTAAAGTTTAGGTCCTCTTTCTTGGAGTTTCCTGCTAGAACAGCCTTCCCAGTTCACTATGTCGCAATAACCTATCGCACACCAAATAATAATCCACCAGCAAACACGATTTGCTGGTGGGGAGACGAAAACTTCATCGAGCATATTTGGAAGCTTTTTCAAATCCCGAGATTTGAAGCAGTATTAAAATTTGGCGAAAGCCCTATTCACAATCCAGATAGAAAGGAGCTAGCAAGAATTTTATGGGAAAAGGTAAATGAAAAGTTTGTTCCAGTGCTCTAAATTTGCTTTTTTCAAATTAAAAAAATAGTGTAAAAGTATGGGAAGCATTGCTACGAAAACAGGTGACAGAGGAACCACTTCGCTTATAGGTGGGCAAAGAATCTCAAAGGCAAATCTTCGAGTGGAAGCCTACGGCACGATTGATGAGCTGGGGGCTAGTCTTGGCTTTGCTCGTTCGATATGTGAAGACGAGCAAATAAACGAGCTCGTAAAATCAATCCAGCGCGAGCTTTTTCGAGTCGCCGGCTCAGTAGCTAATCCGGATTTTGATAAAGCCCCATCGCCTTACGTCACACCAGAGATGCTCGATAGACTTACAGATCAGGTTCACCGCATCGAGCAGATAGAAGGAATTTTGTCAGATTGGAGCTTGGCCGGAGAATATACACCTTCAGCCGCTTTCGACTTAGCTAGAACAGTATGTAGGCGTGCAGAAAGATGCGTTGTTCGTCTCAGCGAATCAGGCGAAAAGGTTGACCCTCAAGTAATAGTCTATCTAAATCGGCTTTCAGATCTGATTTGGCTCATAGGCAGATACCTTGAACTAAAAGCCGGCATAGACTCAAAACTAAGAGAAACGGAAGGGAAGAGATGGTCAAGAGCCTGGTAAGCAGCATTCTCATTTTTGTAGCTTTCTACTCATCCTACGCCCAAAACTGGGCTGATGACGTCCATTCATACGCTAGACCTAACGAGGTAAGAGTTAAACATGTCCACCTCGACTGGACAGTCAACTTTGAAAAGAAAAAGATAGAAGGATTTGCCGTTTTGACGCTTGAGCGTTTCAATCAAAGCTCATCCTTGATGCTTGACACAAAAGATTTAGAAATAAAATCTGCTGAAATCTCGGCGGATAGGGTTAAATTCACTACTACAAAATTTCAACTTGGAGAAACCGATAAGACACTTGGTACTCCCCTTGAAATTCAGCTAGCACAAGACACAAAATTTGTCCGCATCTCGTATTCTACGAGTCCACAAGCATCTGGTTTACAGTGGCTTACACCCGACCAGACCGTAGGTAAAAAGTTTCCTTTTATGTATTCACAAGCGCAAGCAATACATGCTAGAAGTTTCATCCCGTTACAGGATTCTCCCCAAATCCGTATCACATATACGGCTACGGTCCGCACTCCTCGAGAAATGATAGCTGTAATGAGCGCAGAAGGAAACTTGCAAAGCATAAAATCTCGTAATGGAATTTACCGCTTCAGAATGCAAAGACCGATACCGCCTTATTTAATCGCAATAGCCGTAGGAAATTTAGCCTTCAAATCCCTTGGTAAAAGATGCGGAGTTTTTGCCGAGCCTGAAGTTATCCAGAAAGCAGCAACCGAGTTTGCTGATACAGAAAAAATGATGCAATCAGCTGAAAGACTTTATGGACCGTATCGCTGGGGAAGATATGATATCCTTGTTCTTCCACCTGCATTTCCTTTTGGCGGCATGGAAAATCCTGTGCTAACGTTTGTAACACCTACAATTATTGCGGGAGATAAAAGTTTAGTTTCTGTAATTGCACATGAGTTAGCACATTCTTGGTCTGGAAACTTAGTGACAAACGCTACTTGGCGCGATTTTTGGCTTAACGAAGGATTTACAACCTATATCGAACGCCGAATAATCGAAAGTATCTACGGTCGCAATAGAAGCGAAATGGAATCAATGCTTGGAAAACAAAATCTCATAGAAGAACTAAAATCCTTGCCTGCTTCCGATCAAATTCTTCATATAGACTTAAAGGGTCGTGACCCAGATGATGCCTTCTCAAGCGTTCCTTACGAAAAGGGGGCTCTTTTCTTGCGCTGGCTCGAACAAAGGTTTGGACGCTCTAGATTCGACCCTTTTCTGAAAAAATACTTTAACACTCACTCATTTCAAAGCATTACAACCCAGACTTTCGTCAACTTCCTAAAGAAAAATCTAATCGAAACTTATCCAGGAATCGTTTCAATCGAGGAAGTAAACGAATGGCTCGAAAAACCGGGAATTCCAAAAAATGCGCCCAATCCTTATTCAGAGAACTTTGCAAGAGTAGAAAACCTCGCAAAATCCTTTGTAGAAGGAAAAATCTCTGCTAAGCAAATTAGCACTAAAGAATGGTCAACTCATGAATGGCTCCATTTCTTAAGAGCTATGCCGGAAAAGTTAAGTTTCGAGAAAATGGAAGAACTAGACAAAGCCTTTAAGCTAACAAACACTGGTAATTCTGAGATAATTTTTCAGTGGCTTATCATGTCAATTCGTAACAACTATGAGCCCGCTCGAAACCGCTTAAAGGAATTCTTGACAAACGTAGGTAGAAGAAAGTTTGTTCGCCCTCTCTATGTCGAGCTCGTCAAAACGCCTGACGGCAAGAAATTTGCAAAGGAAATTTATTCCGTTGCTCGAAAAGGTTATCATCCTATAACTCAAGCAAGCATTGATGCGATTGTTGGATTTTAGATAAGTGCTTTGAAAGTAAAAAACCTTGCGAATATGCAAGGTTTTCAAGTAATCTTGAGCATTTTGCTAGGCTTACAAACTAAATTTCGTCGTTTCTAGATATTCTTTTATGAAAGAAAGAAACTTCTCTGCATCCGCTCCGTCAATGATTCTATGATCGTAAGTTAAGGCAAAGTAAGCCATCTGGCGAATAGCTATTACATCGTCTCCTTCTGGTGTCGTAATCACTTTAGGACGTTTTTCGATGACCCCGACACAAAGAATTGCAACTTGCGGTTGATTGATAATCGGAGTTCCGAAAAGTCCTCCGAATACTCCCGGATTCGTCACAGTAAATGTGCCACCTTGAACTTCGTCCGGAGTCAATTTCTTCGCCCTAGCTCTTTCAGCTAGATCATTTGCTGCTAAAGCAAGCCCCGCTAGAGAAAGAGTATCCGCCTTTTTGATAACCGGCACAATCAAACCCCAATCAAGTGCTACAGCCATGCCAAGATTTATGTCGCCTTTGTAAATTATCTGATCGCCAGATACCTGAGCATTTATAATGGGAAACTTCCGCAAACCCTGAACGACTGCCTGAAAGATGAAAGGCATATAGGTCAGCTTCGTCCCATATCTTGCCTGAAACTCCGCTTTGTGTTGATCGCGGAATCTAGCAACATTCGTCATGTCTATTTCATAAACGGTCGTAACATGTGCCGATGTGCGTTTTGAAAAGACCATGTGCTCGGCTATTTTCTTTCTCATCACAGACATCGGCTCTACTCTATCGCCAACAGAAGCAGTAATCGCTGGCGGTGTATATTCGACTTTTGTCGTTTCCACTTGAAGTGAGGTTTTCGGTGCTTCTACGGGCGCTTTTTCAGCTTTTGCCATCAAATCTTGCGGCTTAAATGCGGCGCCAGATTCAATGTAAGCCAAAATATCTTTTTTCGTTACACGTCCACTTGCGCCAGTGCCCTGTATTTTTGAAATATCAATACCATGCTTCTTGGCAATGCTTCTGACAAGCGGTGAAGACTTTTTGCGACGTAGTTCCTCGACTGTCATCTGACTGCCATTGCCTTCGACGCGTTCTTTCTGTTCACTCTTAATTGAAGCAACAGCAACATTTGCCTTTTCTTGCTCCGATGCGACTTGATGAAATTCAGTTATTTCAGCCTCTTTGGACTCTTTCGCCGTCACTTGAGCACCTTCTTTTCCTATTACAGCAACGACAGTTCCAACCGGAACAGTTTCGCCTTCGTTAACTCTGATCTCTAAAATCACGCCCGAAGCAGGCGAAGGAACTTCCGCATCAACCTTATCGGTTGAAATCTCCAGTATCGGCTCATCTTTTGCTACTTTCTCGCCTACTTTCTTCAACCATTTCGACACCGTCCCTTCTGCTATTGATTCGCCCATCTGAGGCATTACGACCTCGCTTACCGCACCAAAGCTTTTTTCAGATCGTTGTGGCTCTGAAGGAACTTCCTTGATTTTTTCGCTTTCGATAGCAGCAACAGCCACACTTTGCTTCGTTGCCTCTGTTTTAGGTGCTTCATTCTCCTCACCTATCAAAGCGACGACGGTTCCGACAGGAACAGTTTCGCCTTCATTAACCTTAATTTCCAAAATCACACCTGAGGCAGGCGAAGGAACTTCCGCATCAACCTTATCGGTTGAAATCTCCAGTATCGGCTCATCTTTTGCTACTTTCTCGCCTACTTTCTTCAACCATTTCGACACCGTTCCTTCTGCTATTGATTCGCCCATCTGAGGCATTACAACTTCTACGCTCATTTTCTCTCCAAAAAAACCGAAGATTTTTGCAATAAAAATTATAAGGTCTTTCAAACGAAGACGAAAATCTGATTTTGCAATTAACAAAGATTTGGTTTAGCTTGAATTCTAAGGTCAATAAAATTATAAGGGGTGGCCTAATGATGAAAAAAGTCACTGTTTTCGTTATCCTTTTTGCCTTTACCTCTTTTTCTCAAACAAAGTATCAGCCTGAAAAATTAACAAACGAAGATTACCAGAGAGCCGAAAGATGGTTAAATTACAACGTCAATCCACTGGTTTATCGTTCCAACGTAAAGCCCAATTGGCTTCCCGACGGAAGCTTCTGGTATCAAGTTTCAACTCCTGAAGGCACCGAATACGTTTTAGTAAATCCATCGGAACTTTCCAGAAAGACTAGCAAACAATTATCAGATCTTGTTCCACTGCAACAACCCAGATCAATAGCCCCAAATGAATCAATCTCACCTGACGGTAAAAAAGCCGTCTTTATCCGCGACTGGAATCTGTGGATTAGAGACTTACAAACAAAAGAAGAAAAACAGCTCACAACCGACGGCATAAAAGACTTCGGCTATGCAACCGATAATGCAGGTTGGCGTAAAAGCGATCGTCCTATTGTTTTATGGTCTCCTGACTCCCAAAAAATAGCCACTTACCAACAAGATCAAAGACATGTAAGCGATATGTATCTCGTGACAACAAACGTTGGAGCTCCTAAACTAGAAGCATGGAAATATCCTCTTCCTCAAGACAAAGAAATTATCAAAATCCATAGAGTAATCATTGATGTTGAAAGCGGCAAGATTATTCGGCTAAAAATGCCACCTGACGACCGCCGATCAACCCTTTGTGACGATATAGCCTGTGATGGCGAGTTTACTGATGTTCAGTGGAGCAAAGATTCGAAAACCTTAGCCTTCGTTTCTTCATCAAGAGATCACAAACGCGCAACTTTAAGGATAGCAGATGCAGAAACCGGAGAAGTTAGAACTGTTTATGAAGAAGTCGTTGCAACACAATACGAATCAGGTCAGGGCGAATCAAATTGGCGTTACTTACCTGAGTCAAATGAGTTCATCTGGTATTCAGAAAGAGACGACTGGGGGCATCTTTATCTTTACGATCTAAAAACTGGAAACCTAAAAAATCAAATAACCAAAGGTTCATGGGTCGTAACACGCATTTTAAGAGTAGATGAGCAAAATCGCGTTATATTTTTTGAAGCAAATGGTAAGGAAGAAGGTAGAGACCCTTACTTTAGCCATTTCTATCGTGTGAACTTCGACGGTAGCGGGCTTAAACTGTTAACACCAGAAAACGCAAATCATCAGATTTTTCTCTCGCCTGACGGTAAATATTTCGTTGATAGTTACTCAAAACCCGATGAACCTCCAATCGCAGTTTTACGCGATTTAGATGGAAACCTGATAATGACGCTTGAAAAAGCAGATATATCGAAACTTTTAGCTGCCGGCTGGAAACCTCCTACACCGATAAAGGTTAAATCGCGCGATGGGAGATGGGATTTATACGGGCTAATGTTTACACCAACAAACCTAGATACAAGTCGAAAATATCCTGTTGTAAACTACATATACCCTGGACCACAAGGTGGCGGCGTGGGTTCACGTTCTTTTATTCCGGCAAGACAAGATCATCAAGCACTTGCAGAACTTGGTTTCATCGTAATTGTTATAGATGGAACCTGCAATCCAGGTAGATCAAAATCGTTCCATGACGTTTGTTATGGCAACATGGCAGATAACACTATTCCTGATCAAATCGAAGGCATAAAACAACTTGCCGCAAAATACTCATTTATTGATCTTGAAAGAGTAGGTATTTGGGGGCATTCAGGCGGAGGTTTTGCTGCCGCAGCAGCAATGTTTCGCTATCCTGAATTTTACAAGGTTGGAGTTTCACAATCCGGCAATCACGATAATCGTAACTACGAAGATGACTGGGGCGAAAGATACATCGGCCTGATGATTAAAGATGAAAAAACCGGGAAAACCAATTACGACGATCAGGCAAATCAAGTTTATGCGAAGAATCTGAAAGGAAAACTTCTGCTAGCCCATGGCGGTATGGACGATAACGTTCCGCCGTACAACACTTATCTTGTAGTTGACGCTCTAATAAAGGCAAATAAAGACTTTGACTTGATAATCTTCCCAAACGCCCGTCACAGCTACGGGCAAGATAATTTTTATATGATGCGTCGCCGATGGGATTATTTTGTCCGCTACCTCCTCGGAGCTGAACCACCAAAAGAATATAAATTCAAACTTCAGCAAATCAAATAAACTTCCATTATTGCTTTGCCTAGCCTAAAAACAGGCTGAAAGTAGTCCACAATAAAGTGACTACTTTCAGCCAAACAAATTCAAAACAGCTTCGCCCCCAAAGGAACTTCTCTTTCAGGAATACATAAAACAACTTTACCATCTTCATCAGGAAAACCTGTCACTAGGCATTCTGAAAGAAAGCCTGCTATGTTCTTTGGCGGTAAATTGACAACCGCAACCACAAGCTTCCCTAATAAATCCTCCGGTTTGTATGATACCGTCAATTGAGCGCTGGAACACTTAATGCCTATAGGGCCAAAATCTATTTTCATTATGTATGAAGGCTTTCGCGCCTTTGCGAAACGTTCCACACTTATCACTTTCCCTACCCGAATATCAACCTTCTCGAAATCTTCAAATCTAATCTCTTCCATCTTTCTTTAGGAAATTCTATCAAAAGCTCAAAACTACAAAAAGACTGATTCAATTGATACTTCAAATCTTGACATAAAAGTAATGATTTGAGATTCTATAAGAGAGGCCGAAAAATGAAAATATCAGCGCAAGAAGAATACGGATTACGTTGCTTGGTTCAACTTGCCTTGCTTAAAGAAGGCGAGACTTTAACCTTAACACAAATAGCTGAGCGTGAAGGTATTTCTGTAGCTAACGCTGGAAAGCTGATGTGGCTTTTAAGCAAGGCCGGTTTTGTTAAAGCCACTAGAGGAACAAAAGGTGGTTATTGTCTTGCGCGTCCGGCTTCGGAGATCAAGCTAAGCGAAGTTATAAAGGTTCTTGAAGAAAAAGGAATAGAAAACCATTGTGAAAACTTTACAGGAGTCCTTGACATTTGCGTTCACAAAGAAGACTGTGGAATTCGCTCAGTAATCGTTGGGCTACACGAAATCATAAGAAACGTTCTTTCGCAGATTACTTTGGCGGAGCTTATTGCCCCCGAAAAAATGGTTGACCAGAAATTTCATCAGATTCAAAGGATTCATCGAATTTTTTAGTAAGTTTTATGACGAAGGCATTGGAAATATTAGCAAATCGAGAATACAAATACGGTTTTGTTACCCAGATAGAAACGGAAACAATACCAAAGGGATTAAATGAAGAAACCATCAAGCTCATTAGCAAAAAAAAGGATGAGCCTGAATGGATGCTTGAATTCCGTTTGAAGGCTTATCGTCAATGGCTAAAGATGAAAGAGCCTCGATGGGGTAATTTCGAGTATCCGAAGATAGATTTTCAAGACATAACCTATTACGCAGCGCCGAAGAAGAAGCCTAAAAAAAACAGCCTTGAAGAAGTTGACCCAGAGCTTCTACGCACTTTTGAAAAGCTAGGAATACCGCTTTCTGAGCAGAAAATGTTGGCTAATGTCGCTGTGGACGCTGTCTTCGATTCTGTCTCTGTAGCTACAACTTTCAAGGAAAAGCTAAAAAAGATAGGTGTTATTTTCATGCCGATTTCGGAAGCGATAAGAGAATATCCCGATCTTGTCCGGGAATACCTCGGTTCAGTCGTTCCCATAAATGACAATTTTTATGCGGCCTTAAATTCTGCTGTTTTTTCAGACGGCTCATTTGTTTACGTTCCGAAAGGTGTTCGTTGCCCAATGGAGCTTTCGACTTATTTTCGTATTAACACTCAAGAATCCGGACAGTTCGAACGAACATTAATCATTGCAGAAGAAGGTGCTTATGTAGCCTATAACGAGGGGTGTACCGCTCCTCAGTTTGACACAAACCAGCTTCATGCTGCCGTGGTTGAACTAATTGCACTTGATAACGCCGAAATTAAGTATTCAACTGTTCAGAATTGGTACGCCGGTGACGAGAATGGAGTAGGTGGAATTTACAACTTCGTCACCAAACGAGGCGCTTGTCGAGGGAAAAATTCAAAAATTTCATGGACGCAGGTTGAAACCGGCAGTGCCATAACATGGAAATATCCTTCCGTAATCTTGCAAGGTGATAACTCCATAGGTGAATTTTATTCAGTTGCTCTCACAAACAACAAACAAGTAGCCGACACAGGAACAAAAATGATCCACATTGGCAAAAACACTCGAAGCACTATAGTATCAAAAGGAATAGCGGCAGGTTACTCAAATAACTCCTACCGCGGTCTTGTTAAAATACTTCCAAAGGCAGAGAATGCAAGAAACTATACTCAATGCGACTCGATGCTAATAGGTGACAAATGTAGAGCAAACACATTTCCATACATCGAAGTAATGAACAACACAGCAAAAGTCGAACATGAAGCTACCACATCAAGAATTAGTGAGGAACAGCTCTTTTATTTGCAACAAAGAGGCATTAAGCAAGAAGACGCTGTCTCCTTGATTATAAACGGCTTTTGCAAGGAAGTCTTCCGTGAGCTTCCAATGGAATACGCAGTTGAAGCTCAAAAGCTTTTAGGATTAAAACTAGAAGGTTCGGTAGGATAAAACAAAAATCTCATTTTGAAGAAGGCAAACCAAGAGTTTACTCAAGTCACTTTGGAGTTTGAAAAAGATGTTATTAGAAATTAAAAATCTGCAAGCAGGAATCGAAGGAATAAAGATTCTAAAGGGTTTGAACTTAAAGGTCGAAAAGGGCGAAGTTCACGCAATCATGGGACCAAATGGGTCCGGTAAATCAACTCTCGCAAAAGTCATAGCTGGTCATCCCGGTTATGAAGTTTTTGAAGGAGAGATTTTATACGAAGGCAAGAACCTGCTCGAAATGGAACCAGACGAACGAGCGAGAGAAGGAATCTTTATGGCTTTTCAGTATCCGATTGAAATCCCCGGCGTTTCAAATTCTCAATTCCTCCGCATAGCCTACAACGAAAAGATGAAACATCTCGGGCTTGAAGAGCTTGATCCGATAGAATTCAATGACCTCTTGAAGGAAAAAGCTAAACTTGTTGAAATGGGATCCGACTTTCTAAAACGCTCAGTCAACGAAGGTTTCTCAGGTGGCGAGAAAAAACGCAATGAGATTTTGCAGATGGCTGTCCTTGAACCCAAATTGGCAATACTAGATGAGACAGATTCAGGACTTGATATAGACGCTCTAAGAATCGTAGCCAACGGAGTTAACTCCTTGAGAAGCAAAGAAAACGCTATCATCTTGGTAACACATTATCAGAGACTTCTAAACTATATCGAACCAGACTACGTTCATGTTCTGGCCGATGGCAGAATTGTCAAATCCGGCAACAAAGAACTTGCCTTAAAGTTAGAAGAAAAAGGCTACGACTGGATTAAGGAAGCAGCGTGAGGTGAAAAATGATTACGCAGGTAAAGAAACAAAATCTCTACGAGGAGCTTTTTCAAAAAAGTTTCTCTCAATCTACCCAACCCGCTTGGCTCAAAGACTTAAGGCTGAAAGCCTTCGAGTACTTTTCTCAAAATGGTTTTCCGACCCCCGAAGATGAAGAATGGAAATATACCAATACTGCACCCATTACACGTGAGCAATTTTCGCTTTCCGTTGAAAAAAAACCTAGTACACAGCTTGAGAATCTTATCTACAAAGAAACTCAACGAAGCTACCTCGTTTTCTTTAATGGACAATTTATAAGGGAACTTTCAAACTTAGAAGCTGCAAGTAACATTGAGATTTTTAGCTTCAGCGAAGCTCTAAAAACAAACAACGAAATTCTGGAGGAAAAATTAACCAAGCAGGTTCAATATCAAAGAAACGGATTCACTGCCCTTAATACTGCTTTTATTGAAAATGGCTTGTTTCTGCATATTCCAGAAAATCAGAAAGTATCCGTCCCCATACAAATACTTTTTGTTTCGACTGAAAATGTAATTGCAACTCCCAGAATCTTGATACTGGTTGCAAAAGGAGCGGAAGCTACACTGATAGAGTCTTATTTAAGGAGCGAGCAAGCCCGATATTTTACAAACGCCGTTATAGAGATAAGCCTTGAAGACAGAGCTACTCTCAAGCATCATCGCATTCAGAGAGAATCCCACAACGCCTTCCATATCACAACGACAGATGTTGAAATTGGTGAAGAAAGCATATATGACTCAACCAATATTACACTTGGTGCAAAATGGTCACGTCATGAAATATCCGCTAAGTTCACAAAAGAAAAAGCCGAAGTTTTTGTTGACGGTCTTTACTTAACTTCAGGAGAACAGTTTGCTGATACTCATTCGGTAATTGACCATCTTCATCCAAACTGTAAATCGAGGCAGAACTATAAGGGCATTGTTGACGGTAAATCGCGTGTGGTCTTTAATGGTAAAATTTTTGTCCGTGAAGGAGCAAAAGGAACCGACGCTCACCAATCGAACAAAAATTTATTACTTTCAAGCAATGCAAGAATTGACACAAAACCACAACTGGAAATTTTCAACGACGATGTTCAGTGTTCTCATGGTGCAACCGTCGGTCAGCTCGAAGAAGAAGAAATTTTTTATCTGATGAGCCGCGGCTTGCCAGCCTCGCTCGCAAAGAACCTTTTAACATACGGTTTTGCAGAAGAAATTATTAACAAAATCGAACTAGAATCTGTAAAAGCGACTCTAGATGAGGCACTCTTGAATCGTTTGAGCGTGAGACTATGAAGCAAGCAGTAAGTTTTTTTGACGTGTGGAAAATTCGGCAGGACTTTCCGATCCTCTCTGAAAACGTAGGTGGAAAGCCATTGGTTTACTTTGATAACGCAGCCTCTTCGCAAGTTCCGAAAGTAGTAATTGAAAGAATCAGCAAATACCTTAGCCAAGAGCATGCAAATATTCATAGAGGGGTTCACTATCTTTCTCAGAAAGCAACCAACTCATACGAAGCAGCACGTGAAAGAGTAAAACGTTTCATAAATGCTCGCGATCCTTCTGAATGCATATTCGTTCGTGGCTGTACCGAAGCCATAAACTTAGTTGCATACTCTTTTGGTAAAGCCTTTATCCAGGAAGGCGACGAAATTTTAATTACCCAAATGGAGCATCACGCAAACTTAGTCCCTTGGCAAGTCGTTGCCGAAGAACGCAAAGCTAAGTTAAAGATAATACCAATGAACGAGAACGGAGAGCTAATTTTGGAGGAATACGAAAGCCTTCTAAGTGAACGAACGAAAATAATTGCAATTACTCACGTTTCAAACGCATTAGGAACAATAAACCCTATAAAAGAAATGATTAAAATCGCTCATAAATTCAACATTCCAGTATGTGTTGATGGAGCACAAGCCGTGCCTCACTTAAAAGTTGATGTGCAGGATTTAGATGCAGACTTTTACGCATTTTCAGGTCATAAGGTCTTCGCTCCGACAGGAATAGGTGTTCTTTATGGAAAAAAAGAATGGCTCGAAAAAATGCCTCCTTACCAAACCGGCGGTGGTATGATTCGGCGCGTAACCTTTGAAAAGACAAAATATGCTGCAATACCCGAAAAATTTGAAGCAGGAACTCCACCAATAATGCCCGCAATTGGGCTAGGTGCGGCAATTGACTACTTAGACTCAATAGATTTCAACGCCGCTTGCGAATACGAAAAAGAGCTTCTTGAATACGCAACTAAAAGCCTTTGTGAAATCGAAGGTGTGCGAATCATCGGAAATGCGAGAGAAAAAGCTTCCGTAATTTCTTTCGTCATTGATGGAATTCACCCACACGATATAGGCACAATTCTCGATAAATACGGTATCGCTATTCGAGCTGGTCATCATTGCGCACAACCAGTTATGGATTTCTACAATGTGCCTGCAACTGCAAGAGTCTCACTTGCTTTTTACAACACAAAAGAAGAAATTGATAAACTAGTAGAAGCTGTCAAGAAAACTATTGAGATTTTTTCTTAAAGCTATGTCGGAATTAAACGAACTATATCAGCAAGTTATACTTGACCATAACAAAAATCCGAGAAATTTTCGTGAAATTGAAAATGCCGACAGAACAGCAGAAGGAAACAATCCGCTTTGCGGCGACCAATTAAAACTATATCTGCGATTAAACGGTGAAATTATAGAGGATATTTCTTTTATCGGTTCAGGATGCGCAATATCAAAAGCATCCGCTTCGATGATGACTCAAGCAGTTAAAGGAAAAAGCATCAAAGAGGCTGAAAAGCTATTTGAAGAGTTTCACAAAATGGTAACAGGCAAGATGGATGTTGAAGTGGAAGAAAATCATCTTGGAAAGTTAAAAGTCTTTGCAGGAGTTTTAGAATTTCCTGCAAGAGTAAAATGTGCAAGCTTAAGCTGGCATACATTAAGAGCGGCTTTGAACAACGAAAAAACTGCCTCTACTGAATAAGCAAACGACTCCCATATATCTACGAAAACCAAACAAGTATCAATCCACTTGTAACTTGTAAAGGATAGCGACTTCTTGCACAGAAACTGTTAAACGTCTATTCTTAAATTTGTGAGGTGCGAGCTTAGGCACGAAAAAGCAATCGAAAACGAAATCTATAAGCTTTGTGCCCCTTCAAATGGATATTTGTCTTCCATTTTTTTAATTTTATTTGTCGCTTCTTTCCTTATCTACTTAGAAAGAGATCAACTAGCACTGCTCTCTCTGGCTCTGGCGTTTTTTGTCGTGCCTTTTCTTTTACTTACTGACAAATTTGTCTTTGATGGAAACAAAATTCGACGAACTGGCATTTTCCCGAAAATCTGGGCTTTTCTAAACTCAAAACGAACAGCCCTAAGATTAGAGGAAATAAATAAAGTTGAGACCGTAGCTCTTCGCGTTTTTAGAAGTGGTAGCAAAGTCTTTTATCGTTACAGAACTATGGTAAGAGGAGAAAAGGCTGAATTTGTTCTTCTTTCCACGAATAAAAGTTACAGGAAATTCATAAAGGCTTTGGCTTTAAAGCTACCAGAGGAAGCTCTTGATTTGAAAACCATAGAAATTAAACATTTTTTAGTCGATCCAAAAAGACTGGAGCTTGAGTCTGAAAGACTAGGACTTCCTTCGGATGAATTTCTCGAAGAACTAATAGACAAAATACTACGTGAAAAAAACCATAGAAAAAACTGTAGCAATTTATATCCTGTAACTGTAGAGCCAGAAAAGATTGACCGATTGTGCAAAATAGGAAATCAACTCAAGCTTTCGGGTCACCTCTTACGTGCTCTAGAGTGCTTTAGAAGAAGCCTCTTTTTAAATCCAAGTGATGCTGGTCTCATATTCGATTATGCTCGCTGCCTTTTTTCATTCGCCGATTCTGAAAAAAATTCCAAACTGAAAAGGCGAGCTATTGCAGCCCTGAAATTAGCAGAAATGCATGCCAAGAAAGACAAAAGACTTTTAAGCCTAATAGCTGAAAGCTACTATCTTTTCGGAGATTTGAAAAACGCAAGAAAAACTTTCCAAAAGGTTTTAGACCTTTCTGTTGACGGAGATTTTCGATCTGCCTGTGGACTAGCCGAGATAGCGCTAAGAGAAGGTAAGTTAAAACAAGCAGTCCATTACTTTTCAATGGCAAGTTATTTCACTCAACATAAATCTTTGAAAAAGTGGGCTGAGAGCGAAGCCAAATACTTTTCTAGATTGGATACTGATTATGATTACGCAGAAAAAGAGATTGCCCGAATGAACTGGCTAAAAAATGTTTTAGTGGCAAAAAAAATTTCCCTTAAAACTGCTCTATTAGGCTTTGCAGCGATACTCATCGGCATATTGACCGATGATTGGCTAATAGATTTCGGTTGGGCTGTTTCAACTCTAAGTCTTCTCTGTTGGCTCGGATTCAACGCTAGTAATAGCTTTCTAATGGAAAGAACGCCTTGAAAATTTAGGGCTTTCTTAATACGGGAACCTTATCTGATTCACAAGCTTCAATTCTTTTTGCTCCTCGCTCCAATTTGCTTTCTTCACTCAAACCTAGTTTCTTCTGAATGAATTTTTCGGTTTCTTCTTCAATAAGCTCACCATTGACGACATATGCTCTATCAACTAAAATTTCGCCGTCACCTTTCAGATTTGCAGTATCTATAAAGATATTCCACGGCGAACCCCAATTTCTTTTATCACCTGCTTTCTTTCTATACTCGTAGTGCGTCGTTTTTTGCCTTGCTTCGCGAGAGTCAGACTCATAAACCACCGGAAAGGTTAAATTCAAACTTTTGACATTTTCTTCTATGGCTTTTCGAGAATCATATTCCCCAACACCTATCACACCAAAGCCTTTCGATTCATATTTCTCATGCATTTTTTGCGTAAATGGAGCTTGATAGCGCCAATTTGGACACCACGGCGCAAAATAAACAACGAGAACAAGTTTTTTACCTTTCAGGAAATCACTCAGCCGAATTTCTTTATCATCCTCCACAGACCTAAAAACCCAGTTTTTATACTCGATCTCCCTTTCTTCAATAGGTGCCTTCTCGCCTTGAGCAAAAACCGAAATAGAAAATAACGCTAGAAAAACCACTGCACAGACTTTCATCCTTAACCTCCCTTTTTACTATTTTACATTCCCTTGATCGGTAACTAGAAGCTGACTACACGTTCGCGAGAGTTCCTAATGCCAACGTTTGGACGAAAATTACCATTTTCGTCGTAAAGACGACGATACTGCGCCGTGTTACGAATAACACCTTGAACGTAACCACGAGTTTCGCTAAAGGGTATGGCCTCAACGAATTCGTCTATTTCTGCAGGAAGCCTTGATCGCCACTGCGGGATGCGAGCAGGACCGGCATTATAAGCGGCAGCAGCGTATTCAATTCGACCGAATCTATCAAGCATCTCACGAAGATAGGCAGTTCCAAGCGCAATGTTTAGATCGGGTTGATACAAAGTTTCTTCGGTTATTACGGCATCTATTCCGTATTTTCGAGCAACGCTTCTCGCCGTTGGTATGAGAAGCTGCATAAGTCCATAAGCATTTGCCGAAGACTTTGCGCGAGGGTTGAAAACCGATTCCTGTCGAATTAAACCGGCTACTTGATAAGGATCGAGGTTTCTTTGTAAAGCCCAGAACTTGATTCTGTCCCAATGCTCAAGAGGATAGAAAATAGCCCATTCTTGTTTGCTTAACTCCTCTGGAAACATCTGAGCATAATCAGGATAGCTACGGGCTAATGCTAAAAGCGCATTTGTGTTATCACCTTTGAGACGATAAAAATTAGCAATTGCAAGATTCAATTTTGGGCTTCTAGGAGTCATTCTCGAGGCTTGCTGAAGCTCATCTAACGCCCAATCAAAAAGGCCGACAAGACTGAGCTGTTCAGAACGAGTTATTCGTAGCTCTTCTTTTGGAGTTATGTTTTCAGAAGCTATGTCAACAGTTTTAAGGTTTCTAAGAGCTTGTTCGAGAAGAGAGTCTTTTGCAAAAGCAGTGCATTTAGCTGACTTCTTGAGATTTTCTAGCCTTGCCGCGGCTAGATAGCCATACCAGTTCGCATGGTATCGGTAAATTAAAGCTTCATAAATAGCACAAGCTCTTGCCAGCTGCCCTATCTTTTCAGAATCTCTTGCCGCCCAGTATCCTGCTTTACCTCTAAAAGAGCTATCTTTGTCAACGTATTTTGCAAGATGCTCGATAAACATTGACGATGAAACTTGAAAATTACTCGCCTCATGTTCAAGCCATGCAAGTTCAAAGTGAGCCTTTGCTATTTCGGCAGAACCTGCAAAGTTACTAACCGCAAGCTGCATGTAGTATTTCTGCTCAAGTTTATTCTTCGCATCACGAGCGGCAAATCCTAAGGACACGAGCGTTTTTGCCGTCCAAATGCTTTTTGGAAAGGCATTCATCATTTCACTGACTAATCTTCTTACCTCATTCCATCTCCTAGCTGATGCGTAGCTGATTGCAAGGTAATAATAAGCTTCATCCCTAACTGATAAAGGAAGGTTGTAGAGAGCATTTTGAGCCTCCTCAAATCTTCTAAGACTAGACAATGCAATTACCGTTTTGAGCCTTGCCGCTTCGGGAAGTTCCGCAAAACTAGAAGCCTCGCCGTATGCTCTTAAAGCTTCCTCATATCTTTTTGCCTCAAATAACTTATCAGCCTTCATCAAGGCTTCTTCTTGCGTTTGGACATCAGACGAAAGTCCCATGGAAGATAATTCTGTCGATGCCTTTATTGATTCGTCCTTATCTAAACCTTGCCAAATAGTCAACCTATAAAACTTCCATGCTCTTTGTATATCTCCCAAAGCCCTGTAACTTCTAGCTGCAAGCAATAGAGCTGACGGCTCATTCTCTCTTACCAAATCTTCTATCGAGGATAGTGCCTCAGACGGCATTCCTAACTGCAGCAAACTTTCAGATGCTAGCAACTTTGCATCTTTTATGCGTAAAGAGTGAGGATAATTTTTTATCAATCTGTTGAAAATCTCTACAGCTTCTTTCATCCTTCCAGTCTCTTTAAGAGCCTTCCCGTAAAGCCACAATCCATAATCTCCAAGCAAAGTATTTTTTTCGATAGCCTCCAAGTCTAAAACTTTGAGAACCAGCTCTGTTTTTTTGCTTTGCAAAAGAACATAAGCTCTCAGAAGATTAACAATCACACCCGATTGCTTTTTTCTGAGCTTCCGCTCTATTTCCTCAAGCAAACTTTCTGGTGGTAGTTGTGATTTCAAAGAAAAATCCCTTAGTTGTTTCAGAAGCTCTTGTTCTTCTACGGAAGAATTCTTCTGACAGCAAACTGTCAACGGTAATGAAAAGAAGAACAACAGCAAAGCAACAAAACTTGCTAGTTTCTCGCCAAGCATAACTAAACTTGTTGGATTTAGCGACAAAGGCAAAGGTTTATTTGGATTGCCTCGATTTGATAACGCTCTTTCGGGCAAGTTCCATTAACTCTTCAGGCATCCATTTAGACAGGTTTTTTTCGGTCACTTCTTCGATGCCTTTTTGGCGATTTCGCCATTCTTTTCTTGGATCATCTTCGCGACCTGATTGCTTCGGATAATTTTCTAACTGGTCGAGAATAATGATGATTCCGTGAGCAATCTCATTCCAATCTTTCATCTGAATACCGCGCAGTATTACAGGCAATCCAGCAGTCCAATCCTCTTCCGGTGCGATATTATCATACTCAGGTATCGAAAGCTTTGACACGGGAGGAAACTCTCCTGAACTGAATTCCTTTACGATTTGAGCTTTTATCTCATCGTAAGATGCTTCAGGCTTTTCTCTTCTTATTTCCAATGCTCTACGAAAAATCTCTGAAACTGTAGGTTGGCTACTCATAATCTCTCCACGAAAGGGTTAGGTTATCACAGTTAACTTCAGTTAAGCAAAGAATTCCAGCGCACTGTCTTAGCTTTCACATCGAAAAATTATTCGTTCTCATCAATGCCGAAATATCTCATCCATTCCTTAAGCTCTTTTGAACTAAAATCGGGTTTTTGTTCTTCTTGCCTTTCGGTTTCAAAAATCGAGATAAATTCTTGGATACGGATCGTTCTGACTCCGCAAGATCGGCAGTAATCAGAAAGAGTAAGATCATTAGTCACAACAATAAAACTCCGACGATCTTTTGAAGCTTCGACCAATTTTTTTATTCTGGCGTCGGCATCCTTCATACCGTAAAATATCTTTATCCCCTTGTAGCTTGAACCATCAGGGAAAAACCTTTCAGCAGAGCCATCAAAAACTACCTGTATTTTGCTGCCTTTCTTTTGACTGTACGTAAAAAGCTTCTCCAACAGCTCTCTACGATTTTCGATTCGCAGAGACCTCATCAAATTATTCCCATCAATTAAGTAAGGCATAACCAAATGCACAAAGAATAAGTCCATTCAAAAAAGAAGTCTTCTGATTCAGAGGGACTTTCACTCAGAAAGTCCCTACAAATTCAAGGCAATCTTTTGGCTATCACTGACCAATCTACGTTTTTCAAAAGAGCATCAATGTATGCACGACGCCCGCCAGCGCCAAATTGTTTGATGTATGCATGTTCCCAAACGTCCAAAACAAAAATAGGCTCAAATCCTGGTGGATTGCCGTTTTCATGATCATCAATCCAGAAATTCTGCAACCCCTTAGTAACAGGATCATAGTATAAAATTGCCCAACCGATACCGCGCATCATTGCAGTTCTCGTAATGTCGGCAATCCAGTTCTCCCAGCTTCCCCAAAAAGCTGAGACCGCCCTTTTTAGTTTTTCGTCAACGGGTGAGCCTTCAGGTTTTAGCATACCGAAATAGTATTCATGCAATCGCATTCCTGCATATTCAAAACCAAGGCGGCGACGAACTTCAGAAAATTCCGTAGTATCAGCTTTTCCAGCAGCAAGCATCTCAGCCATTATTGATTGAGCCTTGTTCGTGTTGTTTACGTAACCACGATAAAGCGCGTAATGTTGTTCGAGCATGTCTTTGTCGAGACCCTTAAGACCATCGAAATTATATGTCAAAGGTGTGTAAGTGCTAAATTTATAAGTAGTTTGAACCTCTCGAGCTTCTGCCTTAAAAATTCCAGAACCAGTAGCCAAAGCGCCTGCTCCTAAAGTTAAAATCGAAGTTATAGCTTCTCGTCTTTTCATCTCCTCTAGTTAACTAAAGTGCTCGAATGCTACTACACTTTAGGTCAGGGTATTTGTATTCCGCCATTTTTAAGCTGACCTCTCCCTGACTGGCGGTATTAAGGTCAGCCATAGTCCCTGCATTGGCAGGAACTAATTTTTTTGCTAATTCCAATCTGCTAAACGTTTCCCTACTAAAGAAAAACCTATCACAAAATATCCCTCAAGAACAGGAAAGCTAAGGGCTACCTTAAGCAAACTCGCCATCTTTTCTGCATCCCGCCCATGCCTTGCTCTCCTTCAGCTTACGAGCTCTTGAGTCAATGGATTCTTGCTAAGACTTTTCAGTAAAATCTGTTTCATCTCTCTCAGGCTTCTTTGTTTGTATTCTTTGTTTATTGCCTAAATCTTCCCTTTGCTTAATTTAAAAGTCAGCTATTTTTCCTACTTCTTCTTTTTGTTGTATTCGCATCGGGTTTTCTTAATTCAATTCCGTCAGCTTCAAAAGTAATTTCTGTAACTGTGCCATCTGGATTGATTTTTTCAAATCTAGCTCCGTCTTCTTCTATCATGTGCTTTACCTGTTCTTTTGATAAGACCTTCACAATAACTCTACCTTGAACTTTTGCAAGTAAACCTTCGGACTGAAGCGGTATAAAGAAGGCGTGATCTTTCATTTTTACGCGCACGGATTGCGATTTTCCTCTCTGAATTGGTGCAAGCTCAGCCCAACAACCTTCCTTTTTGCAGGATCGAACAATCAAACCCTCCACAAGAACGGTTTGATTAGAATACTTCTCTGGCTTCTTAATCAATTCTCCCAAAGAAACCTTTTTTGCATCTCCTATGGGAGCACCTCGTTTAATAAAGCCTCTTTCATCAAAATTTGCTACTTTATCAGCCTCTGTAGGCTTTTTCTTCTCGATAGTCTCTTGCGTAAAACCAAGAGAAAAACCAAAAAGAATCGTAACTAGAATGATCAATTTCCTCATAATTTTTACCTCGCCTCGTAAACTATTTT
This sequence comes from Pyrinomonadaceae bacterium, assembly GCA_025054715.1. Lineage (GTDB taxonomy): Bacteria > Acidobacteriota > Blastocatellia > Pyrinomonadales > Pyrinomonadaceae > J014. Next base: position 18,847 of record JANWYH010000001.1, on the reverse strand, counting down.
ACCATCTACAACCGTCAACAAAACCTTTACTTTAGGAATATCAACCGGATTTATAGTGAAAATATCTTCAGAAAGCATCACAAAATCAGCCAGCTTTCCCACCGAGATAGTGCCTTTAACATTTTCCTGAAACTCAGCATAGGCCGAGCCTAACGTATATGCTTTTACCGTCTCCTCAACGGTAATTTTTTGCTCTGGAATCCAACCATTGGGGTTTTTATCATCAAGAGTTCGGCGGGTAACTGCTGCATATATGGTCATCATAGGATTTAGGAGTGCAACAGGCCAATCCGTTCCAAAAGCGAGTATAGCGCCTGAATCAAGCAAAGAACGAAAAGCATAAGTTCCCTTTAGGCGTTTTTCATCAAGTCTCTTCCATGCCCAACGACCATCGTCTATAACATGAAAAGGTTGCATTGAAGCTATAACGCGTTGTTTGGCGAATCGCTTTATAAGATTTTCGTTGAGATGTTGAGCGTGCTCGATGCGAAATCTTCTATCTCTACTACCATTTTCTTTTTCAACTGCTTCGTAAATCTTTAAAATCTCATCATTTGCCCGATCCCCAATAGCATGAATCATCACCTGAAGTCCAGCTTTGTCAGCACCTTTTACTCTCTCATACATTTTTGGCATTTCGTCAGAGGCAAGTCCTGTATAATTAGGTCTATCGAGATAAGACTCGAAAAACCAAGCCGTCGAAGCGCCCAGACTCCCGTCAGCAAAGCCCTTAAGTCCGCCCACTCGAAGCATTTCATTGCCAAAAGCATATTGAATCCCTGTCCGTTTCCACCTTTCCCAATCAGGAAGTGGAGAAACAGCATAGATTCTTGTTTTTAGCTTTCCTCGCCGTAAAAGTTCTTGATACACTCCGACGTCTGTTCCAGCAGACATGTCCTGCACGCTCGTGACTCCAAGTGATGCCGCATAATTAGTTGCAGCCTCAGCCATCTCGAGTTTTTCCTCAAAAGACGGTTCGGGAATAACTCGATAAACATAATTCATCGCCGCATCTTTCAAAATACCTGTAGGGTTACCTTCAGCATCTCTTACAATCTCGCCTCCTTCCACATCTTTAGTATTTTTATCGACTCCAGCTAATTTCAGTGCGAGACTATTTGCTAGAGCCATGTGTCCATCGAGACGTTGAATAAAAACAGGGTTATTAGGTGTTACAGGATCTATCATTTCCTTTGTCGGCAGAATGCTTGGCGACCACTTTTCATGATCCCAATTCCCTTGAAGAATCCACCTTCCTTTTGGAAGTTTTTCAGCATATTCCTTTATTCTGCGAACAAATTCTTCTGGACTTGCTGCATCTCGCAAATCAACCGAGGCAAGCGACGCACCGCCTTCCATGAAATGAAGATGAGCATCATTAAATCCTGGCAAAATCAACTTGCCTTGAGCATCTATAACCCGTGTCTTTTCGCCTACTAGGGGCTTTACTTCTTCATTTGTCCCAACAATAATTATCTTGTTGCCTGAAACCGCAAGAGCTTGCGCTTCAGACTTTGATTCGTCCATAGTTCTAACTTTCGCGTTTATAACAACCAAATCCGCCATAAATCTTTGCGACTGAACGTAAAAAGCGAAAAACAAAATCAAAAGAAAACCGAAAATATGCTTCATAGCTCTCCTTTTTCGTTGTGTTCTTTGATCATTCTAATGCAAAATTAGAAAGTTGGAAAACAACGGTCTGATGAAGACAAATCCAATGGCAAAAATTCTCCTAGCTGCAAGCTTTGCAGCTAAGAAACACGCAGGTCAAAAAAGAAAAGATGGCTTCGAGCCATACATAAATCATCCTCTTGAAGTGGCAAGTATCTTAGCAAACATAGGTGAAGTTACGGATGAAGACATACTCGCTGCTGCTATACTTCATGACACGCTCGAGGACACCGAAACGACAGAAGAAGAAATCAAAGAAACTTTTGGCGAAAAAGTCTGTAACTACGTTATTGAAGTATCTGACGATAAAACTCTAAAAGAAAGCGAGCGAAAAAGACTTCAGATAGAACGCGCTCATCTACTCTCTCCTGGAGCAAAACAAATAAAATTAGCCGATAAGATAAGCAACATAAAAGACATAATGAACTCTTCACCTAAAAACTGGTCAAAACAAAAGAAAATCGATTATATCGAATGGGCAAAAAGCGTCGTTGAACGCTTAAGAGGCACCAATGAAAAACTTGAAAATTATTTTGACGAAGTTTTTCAATTGGCGCAAAGAAAGATAAAATGAAGTTTTTATGCTTTAAGTCATAACCTAATTTTTGCTATACTTACCTAAAAACTGAATCATCATTCATTGAGGTTCAAGAAATGGTCAAAAGAGAACAAATCCAAATGGATATAGTTTTTGTTGGTGCAGGTCCAGCAAATCTTGCTGCCGCACTTCATCTGAAGAATCTCATCAGAAAACATAATGAAGAAGTTGAAGCAGGCATCAAAAAGAGCGAGAAAATAGAAGACGTTGAAATAGCAATAGTTGAGAAGGGTTCTTCCGTAGGAGCTCATATACTTTCAGGAGCAGTGATGAACCCAAAAGCTCTAAAGGAATTGATGCCGGATTTTCTAGAACAAGGCTGCCCGATTGACACAGAAGTCAAATCCGATGCCTTTTGGTATCTTACAGAAAAAATGAAATTTGAATCTCCGATAACGCCTCCACCTCTTCGTAATCACGGATATTACATAGTTAGCTTAAGCCGCATCTGTGAGTGGTTAGCCGAAAAATGCGAACAGGCCGGCATAAATATATTTCCCGAGTTTCCAGCAACTGAAATTCTTTACGACAAAAACGACGCCGTAATAGGCGTAAGAATAGGAGAAAAAGGTATTGGCAAAGATGGAAAACCGAAGGCAAACTATGAACCAGGAGTTGATTTACTAGCAAAAGTTACGGTTTTGGGCGAAGGTCCGCGCGGTTCACTGGCAAAGCAACTAATATCTAGGTTAGGACTTGACAAAGATAGAGAGCCTGCTGTTTATTCGCTAGGCATCAAAGAACTTTGGGAAGTGCCTGCTGGCAGCTTTAAAGAAGGACACGTCGTCCACACGCTTGGTTTTCCCTCAGACTCTCAAACCTACGGTGGCGGATGGATTTATGGCATGAAAAATAACATAGTTAGCATAGGTTATGTAACTGGGCTTGATTATCTCGATCCCATGATTGACCCGCATGCAGAATTTCAAAAATTCAAAACCCATCCAGCAATTTCAAGGATTCTGCAAGGCGGCAAACTAATAAAATACGGTGCAAAAACCATAAATGCTGGTGGCTGGCATACAATGCCACAACTTTACGCGGACGGTGTTTTGCTTGTCGGCGATACGGCTTCCTTTCTTAACAGCCAAAGACTAAAAGGAATTCATACTGCAATGAAATCAGGAATGCTAGCAGCCGAAACTATCCTAGAAGCTTTAATAAAGAACGATTTTTCAAGCAACGTTTTAAGGCATTACGAGCGCAAAGTAAATAATTCATGGCTTTACGATGAACTTCACCCGGTGCGTAATTTCCATGGAGCTTTTCAGCGAGGACGCTGGTCAGCATTGATAAATGCCGGTTTGCAATTTTTGTCAGGCGGTTTCGCTTGGGGCTTCATTGACCGCGAAAGTCATCAAGCAGGTCATGAAAGAATGCTAAAGCTCGACCAAGTAAAGAATGGTAATAAAAGATACGAAGATTTGAAGTTTGACAAAAAACTCACATTCGACAAATTAACAAACGTATATTACGGCTCTGTCGCTCACAATGAAGATCAACCACCGCACCTGCACATACTTGATCCCGAAATTTGTGCGACTAGATGCGTCGAGGAATACGGCAACCCCTGTGAACGCTTCTGTCCAGCCGCAGTCTATGAAATGGAATTTAACCAGAAAACAGGACGCAAAGAACTAAAAATAAACTTTACAAACTGCGTTCATTGCAAAACCTGCGATATTATTGACCCATATCAAATAATTAACTGGGTTACGCCGGAAGGTGGCGGTGGACCGAATTACAAAGGAATGTAAATGCCCGGAAAACTTTTCATCATAAGCTCTCCTTCAGGTGGCGGTAAAGGAACTTTAATACGCGAAATTTTAAGAACCGTCCCAAAAGTAACTTGTTCCGTTTCCTTTACAACCAGACCAAAGCGCCAGAACGAAGAAAACGGAAAAGATTATTTTTTCGTAAACCATGAAGAGTTTTTGAATTTGATTGAAAAAGGCGAATTTCTTGAATATGCCGAAGTTCACGGGCATCTTTACGGAACCTCACGAACACAAGTAGAAGATAAAATCCAAAAAGGATATGACGTTATCTTAGAAATTGATATTCAAGGCGCAGATTCAATAAAGAAAATAAAACCCGAAGCGGTAAGCATTTTCATAATGCCTCCCTCTTTTGAAACCTTACGCAACAGGTTAATGACGCGCGCAACAGAAACTGAAGAAAGTCTGAAAACTAGGCTCGCAAATGCCAAAAAGGAAGTAAAGGCTTACGAAAGATTTGATTACATTGTAATAAACGATGAGCTTAACGAAGCGGTAGAAAATTTGCGGGCTATCTTCATAGCAGAAAGGCAAAAACGAACATATCAAGCGCAAAAAATTCAGAAAATCCTGGCATCTTTCTGCCCATAAAAATTTTTCAAAAGCATTTCCCTAAGATTCGTTCTTACGAGGCTGCATTTCCGCTAGAACTTCAGAAAGAGTCTAGCTCTTGAAAATACCTTTCTAAAACTAACGTCGGATTTGATATGCTTTTCAAAGCCCAAGTTATCATCAAATCCAACTGCTTTTCCCTATTGAGTCGCCACGAATCGTCTTCACCACTACGCAATCTTTTAGTTGTTTCATAGAGGATTATTGCAGTAGCAACCGATATGTTGTAACTTTCTGTAAATCCATAAATAGGAATTTTTACGAACTTTTCTGCCATCCGTAAAGCAGTCTGTGAAAGTCCTTCCTTTTCTCCTCCCATTATGAATGCGACAGGTTGATTCAACTCTAAATCACCAATATAGCAATCTTCTTCATGAGGCGAAGCAGCGACTAAACAATACCCAAGCTCTTTTAGCCTTTCTAAACATGTAGCCGTATTATCATTGCCCGGCTTGTCGTAAAGATAAACATCAAGCCACTTTTCTGCGCCTTTCGCAATCCCTTTTGCTATCTTGTATTCATGTTTATTTTCGATTATGTGAACCGACTGTATGCCGAAACATTCTGCACTTCTTACAACAGCACTTGCGTTTCTTTCCTGATACACATCTTCAACTGCTACTGTAACGAACAAAGTTCTCTCTTTTACAACCTTTTCAAAAAGGCTGCGGCGTCTCGTGGTCAAGTAACTAGACAGATAATCCCAAAGTCTTTCTTTTTCCTTAAAGCTAAGGTCTCTTCCTTCAAGAAACCACTTGAAAGGTTTCATATATTCGATTTGATCTTTGCAATCAGATTGTTGATTTCGGTTAACTTTCTTTCAATCTCTATGAGTGCATCCTTTGAATTGTCAAAGCTTTCCAACAATACGACTATCTCCTTTGCCGTAGCAACGGCTTGATTTACGTTCTTTTTTAATGTAGCAAGATTAGACTCAGCAGCACCTGACAACATCTTTTTCGCTTCCGATATTCCCCAATGAGTTATTCTGACGTGATGAGGCCTTTTTTCATCTTCTGCAATCCAGCCCTCACGAGAAAGACGCTCGAAAATATCTGCATAGCTACTGTAATAACCGATTTGCTTGAGTAGCTCTCTGAAATCAACCGGTTTAGTATCTCTGCCACCAGCCGCTTCGTAAAGCTTCGTTAAAACGAAACGATAAGCATCCATCTTGAGTTCACCAAAATAGCGATAAAAATCTGAAGATTCTAACTTTACCACAGAAAATGGCAAAAAATCTAAAACAACTCTTCAAAAGCAATCCTCGCAGCGCCTAAAACGCCTGCATCATCTCCCAAAGTAGCTTTCAATAGCGTGGCACGCTCGGCTGGCTCATTATAAGCTCTTTTTTGAATTTGCTCTCTTGTATGCGAAATGAAAACATCCCAGGCGTTGCTACCGCCACCACCTATTACGATAGCCTCAGGATTCAACACATTTATTAAACTGGCAAGCCCTATCCCGAGATAAAATCCCATCTTTTCAAATACCTTCAATGCTAACTCATCTGCCCCGACAGCAGCTTCGTAAACTTCTTTTGAGGAGAAAACTAGCCGACTATGAAGCCGGGATTCAGGATACTTAAACCGCATCTCTTTCGTCATCCTCACAACAGCGGATGTAGATGCATACTGCTCAAGACAACCTCTCGAACCACAACCACAAGGCACACCTAAAGGTTCAACGCAGATATGACCGATTTCTCCAGCCGTTCCATCCAAACCACGCCATATTTCGTTACGAACAAATATAGCTCCTCCCACTCCTGTTCCAATCGTAATCATTATAAAAGCTTCCTTCCCAACAGCTGCACCAAAAGCTTGCTCACCTATTGCTGCAGCGTTTGCATCATTTTCAAGAAAACAAGGAAGCTTGAAACTATCTTCTAAAATTTCACAAATTTTCACTCCGTCCAAATAAGGCAAGTTAGGTGCTTTCAAAATCATTCCCTTCTCGGCGTTCAAAGCAGCTGGAGCAGCTATTGAAATTGCCTTAATTTCGCAGTTATTGTGCTGATTACATTCCTTAAGCAGAAAACCCACTCGGTCAACTAAAACTTCTAATGAAGCTCGTGGTGTTTCCGTTCTTTTCCGCCAAAGAATATTTCCTTCAGAATCCACCAGACAAGCTCTCAAATTAGTCCCACCTAAATCAAGCGCAAAAACCACTTTCATATCTGAAACCAATCATAACAAAGTCAATAATAAACTTGTAAGTGCTGAAAAAATCTGATACTTTATAAAAAAGTAAAGTTTTTATAAGCAAAGGAGATGAAAGTATGCCTTATCCAGAAATAATGATTCAAGGAATGCGTCGAGAGCTTACACAGATCGGAATCGAAGAAACAAGGACACCGGAACAAGTTGTCGAAGCAATAGAAAATACAAAAGGAATTCTAATGGTGGTAGTAAACTCGGTTTGTGGATGTGCAGCAGCCGGCGTTCGTCCGGGCATCGCTCTAGCCTTGCAAAAGTCAAGCGTAAAGCCAGACAGGGCGATAACCGTTTTTGCCGGAGCCGATATAGATGCTACTGAAAAGGCAAGAGAATACTTCAAACCTTACCCGCCATCTTCACCTTCAATAGCACTTCTAAAAGACGGTAAGTTGCTAAAAATGTTTGAAAGAAAAGACTTAGAAGGCAAACATCCCGTGCAAATTGCACAAGAACTAATAGATGCTTTCGAACAATTCTGCTCCGCTTCAAACGCAGCTTCAAACTAACTTACACAGCCTATCAACTTTCCAAAATCACCTTAAAACAGGCGGTCTCACACCGCCTTTTTCATAAATTTTTCTGCCTTTCCAAGTAACACCTTTACCTGTAGCAATTCTGACCGTAGAGTTTGCAAGAATCAACAAAAATAACATAAGACCGAGAGGCGTTAAAAAAGCATACAAAATGTTTCCTTGCCACTTCAAATGTATGACGGCAAATGTTAAAACTTGAAAAAAGTATATCAAGAAGAACCAGAAAGCGAGCGCATAACTTCCCATCAACAAAAAAAGGACAGCAAAAACTATAGGCAAAACTCCAAAGAGCAATATAAAAACACAGCTAATAGCTGACTTTACAAAAGAAAACTTTACCCCTGAGAAAAGATTTTTCGTAAAGCCCTCCCAAATTTCCTTCAAACTGGAATACATACGAGTTTCAATTAGATTCGGTGCATACTCTAATCTCATCTTAAAGCCACTACGTTTTAGAATCTCTGCCATTTTGAGGTCTTCAGCAACCTCATCCTTGACAAGCACAAAGCCGCCAAGCTCATCAAGAACACCTTTGCGAAAAAGAAAAAAGTTTCCTATTCCCATTGATTCTTTACGATTCGGATCGTTTACATACTGAGGCGGCATTGCCAATAAACAAAACCATCCAAAAACAGGCATGAAAAGCGTTTCCCAGAAAGAGCCGTGAACTATTCTAGGGAGAAGTGTGAGAGCATCAAGATTGTTCTCTTTAGCAAACTTAACAGAAGTTTTTACGGTGTATGGTGAAAAAATTATGTCTGCATCAGTTATTAAGACCCAATCCCCACGGGCTTTCTCAAAACCTTGCTGAAGAGCAAAAGGCTTCCCGAGCCATCCCGATTCTGTCTCTTTTCCGTCGATTATCTTCAATTTTGAATCCCTTTTTGCAAGTTCTTGCAGAATCTCGCCAGTTCCATCAGTTGAGCGATCGTTGACAACTATAACCTCAAAACTCTTGTAGTCTTGCGAAAGCATTGAAGAAATACTTTTTTCCAATACTCTATTAGCCTCATTACGAGCCGGCACTACGACAGAAACAAATTCCGTAGTTATGACTTCATCAAGCTCTGGTTCTAAGGGCTTCTGGCTCAAAATAGTGTAACTAGTCCATAAAAAACCTAAAAGCCATAAAATGGATATTGAAACTGCAAAAACCAGAAAAGCTACTTCTGTCATCTCTCGAAGTAAGAAAAAAGCCGATCCTAAAGAATCGGCTGCTTAGAATTACGGAACTTTGTAAAGATTATTTTCTCTTGCTTATTACAGTCAGTTTCACAAGCCTTCTTCCAAAACGCAAAGCTTCTGAGCATTTTGAAACCCAGATGTCTATCTTATTACCTTTGATCTTACCACCCGTATCTGCCACAACGTATGAACCGCTATAAGCTCCTGCATTTATCTGAACTACAGAACCTAACGGAAGCACCCGTGGGTCTGCCGCTATAATACCACGACGAACATAACTGCCAGAAGCAGTTTTTCCCTTTAAGCAATACGCAGTAGCTACAAACATTCTAGTGGCGTTTCTATCGCCTTTCATAACAGCTTTTTCAATTGCCTCTAATTTTTCTTTACTTTCTGACTCTGGTGCAGAAACATTTTCGACAACCAATTTTTCACCACTCTCTCGAAGCTCTCCTTCCTGAACTTGCGGCTGAACACCAGAAAAACTGACGATTAAAACCGCCAAGCTCATGAAAAAACTTCTTCGAGCAAAACCTTTCATCACAAAAATCTCCTTTTTCAATCTTCTAAGCCGATAGCCTTCGGCCTTCACAAAACATTTACTATAGTAACAAATCAAGTCAGTATTGTCTAGAACAGTTATTAAACCATTGAAAATCAATTATTTACAGAAACTCGGTCTTAATTTATTTCGATTTTCTTTTGAAACAAACGCTTGTTAATCTATTATTTTCTCATGCAAGAACGTCGTCTAAGACAAAGATACGCCGTTTCCTTTCCTGTAAGAGTCGAATGGATAGAAAATGGGCAGCGATTTACGGAAGAAGGGTTAACAGAGAACGTAGGCTTAAAAGGCGTGCTAGTGTATTTACCGCAAAAGTTGCCTGAAGTCGGAAGCGAGGTTGATCTAATAGTGACGGAGCATTCAAAACAACCTATTCATGTAAAAGCTTGCGTTTTGCGCCTTGAACGCAACGTCTCGCATCCAAAATGCGCACTAATGCTAAATGAGGTTACAAAAGATTGGGAAGAAAAAGTCTGGCTCTACGCTTCTCAAATAGTTGCAGAGCAAAGTGAAGATTCGGTTGAAAATGATGAGTAGTTATCTTGATTTATCCGTATCATCATCGAGAATTCTAACATCGGTTCTTGTTCTCTTATAGTTATAGTATTTGACACGCATGCGGATTCGGACGACTTGCCCATTATCGAAAACCAGTTCATCATCAGAAGAAGAAAAGGCAGGAAACCAGTATTTTCCATCAATGTTTTCACGCCAAGTCTCAACGATCGGGAATTTGTTGTTTTTGGTTTCAGGGATGCCTTTGCCTTTTGATTTAACTATTTGAAGATCACGATCGTCAACCCAAATTCTGCCGGTGAAAAGCCTCTGTTTTGACTTTTTTGGATCAGGAATTACCTTCGGCGTAACATCAAAAACATATAGATCAAGCTCGTCTATTTTTTCTTTACCAACGAGAGTAAAGTTGTAAAGATGAATAACATCCGGCTCAAGAGCAAAGGGGTTAACACCGCCTAAATCCTCTAAATCCTCCGGTGTAACGCTTATCTCTTTAAGTGTGGAAACAGGAAAATAAATTATTCGCTCAAATCGTCTTCCGTCATCTGTAAAAGTCATAAATGAATCCCTTCTATACGTTCCTGTAACATTTCCACCAAGACCTATGGTTTGTATCGTAACACTTCTATTGAAAACGTAATTTTTTAGAGCCTCTCGAAATTCTTTTTCTTTTTCCGTAAAAGCCCTTATTATTCGGTCAATTTCTTCTTTACTCAAATTAATTTTCGTTATTCCCTGAGCAGGGACCGAAAACGTTAGCGCAAAAATTGAAATTAGAATAAGAAGCTTGAACCGCATATTCTAAATAGACGTAAAAATGTTTAGCTAAGATGCTTTTTCAGACATAAACCCTATAATCCATTTCCCGAAAGATATTGTCGCGCCTTTCTATCTCGACAAGCAGTTCCTCGTTAATTTCTTTATTTTCGAGTTGTTTTGCAAGTAGATAAAAGCGATGAATATGAGAGCGAAATCTTCTGCTAGCGTATTCTACAGTTGTTCCTTGATAAATCTGAAAAGCCCAATCGCTTGACTGTGCAAGCAAAAGCTCACGAGCCATTTGGTTTAAAACACGTCGTTCAAGTTCACTTGGGTTTACGTAATAGCGCGCAAGCTCAGACATTTTCTTTTCTGCGTCGTGTTGATACGGATACATCCAATCGGTTCTCTCATTGAGCCAGACCCTGTAATAACCACGTTCACCCCAGCTGGAAGCCGAAGGCTGTTGAGTTTGAATTTGTATGCCTAGGTCTAAATAATCGCCAGGAGTTACTACTTCGATTTCCTTTTGATCATAATGCAGTTTTCGGAAAAAGAAGTCGAGGAATTGCGGTCCTTCAAACCACCAATGCCCATAAAGCTCGGCGTCGTAAGGAGAAACTATCAGAGGTTTATGCCCATTGTATAAGTTTCTAAGTTCGTAACACTGACGAATTCTTTCAGCGAGAAAATGAGAAGCATGTTGAGCCGCTCTTTCGCGCGCCAGTTGCGGAATATAAGGCTTTTTGTTCTCAGTTTTCCCTGTTATGCGATAGTATTTAAGCCCTAGATGACGGCGGTTTCCATCTCTGTGAAGATGAGGTTTTAGATATTCGATAGGTAGTTCCCAACCAATATCTCGATAAAATTCACGATAAACTGGATCGCCCGGATACCCAACCTCAGCACTCCAAACTTGCTGCGAAGTTTCAACATCTCTTGCAAAAGTAGCGATCCCGTTCGGGCATCTTACGGGTGCATGAACACCGTAACGAGGGCGCGGGGTGCCGTAAAGGATTGCGTGAGTGTCGCTTACAAAATACTCAAGCCCGGCTTCTTTTAGCAAATTCTCAAGTCCTTCCTCGTAAGCGCATTCAGGCAACCATATACCTCGAGGCTTTCTCCCAAAATGTTTTTCATAATTCCTAACCGCCACTTGGATCTGAGCACGTTTTGCTTGAGTAGTTGACATCAATGGAAGAAAGCCATGTGTTGCTCCACAGGTTATTATTTCAAGAACTCCGACATCCTGAAGTTGTCGAAAAGCATTTATCAAATTGCGATTATAAACATTATTCCACAAATCTATCGAAACGCTAAAAATTTCAAAATACATCTTAGCTGCAGGCAAAAATTCAGGTGCTTCCCGGCTGACTCTTGAAAGTTCTTTATGGGAAAGCTCAAACAGATTTTCAAGATGACGAGTGTATCTTTCTTGAAGTAGTTCATCGGCTAACATCTCGCAAAGTGAAGGAGAGATGTTCATCGCAATTCGCGGCATGGCGCCCGCATTGTGCAAGTTCTGAAAAATAAAAATCAAAGGCAAGTAAACTTCTGTTATGGCCTCATAAAGCCAGTCCTCTTCGAGAAATTCAGGGTATTCAGGATGACGGACAAACGGCAAGTGCGCATGTAAAATTAAACAGAAATACCCAACAGACATATCTTTCTCAAAAGACTAGCACAGCCCGTTGAATAAAGAAAAATACTACTACAAAACTTCATTTTCTAATCTGCCTTGTGCAAACTAGAAATTTTCCACACAAGAATTGACCTAAATTGGTTATGTTAAAACCTAAGGCAAATAACCCATCACATTTGACTTTATAGGAGATGTTTCCTCGTTGATTCCTCGTAGTTTTTCAATAGACAAGCCGTCTCCAGCTCACAGGGCAAAGAGCGTTCTTGCCTAAAAAGAAAAAACTTCGCTAATTAAGTGCTTATGTTACAGTTTTCAAGATTACATTAAGAGCCTAACGAAGCGAGCTAACAGGAGAAATTTTCGGTAATCTTCTTGATGGTTTGCGTCTACGAAATTCGACTAAGCTAGCCCCAAAAGTTTCTTGGGAGATTTCCTCTTCCTCTATTTGCGAAATTCCGAAACTTTCTGAAATAGTGGTTTTAATTCTGCTGGCCAAAGACGCCTCGCCCATTTCTAGAGCTAATCTTTGCAAAAATGCGAAAAATTCCGCTGAAACGCGTCCACGTAAGTCTTCTAGAGACAAACCTGAAGCTAAAGCAAAAAGAGCATATCGGATTTCTAAAGGATCGAAAGACATATCCTCGGTGCCTGATATGCTGATAAAGGTATTCTTTGCAGAAGCGTCATCTAAGTCGTCAGAAGAAAGCGCAAGCTCAATAGCATCTTGCTTGAAACCTGTCACATCCAAAACTCGCACGAAGTCTTTTGTTGAAATTGCAAACTCTGCTGACCAATCGAAAAACTTAGAAGGAGCATTTCGTGGTGTTTGCACTACATTTGAAAAAAGAAGTCTTATAAAGGGTCTTCCAGGAGCAAAAAATCCTACCTCAACTTGATAAGTCGAATCAGAATCAACATCGAACCATGCTGAACCCGCAACGTCTATGGGAAAAATCTTTTCAAGTTTTTCGGTTTGGTTTATAAGTTTCGCGACTAATCTATAATGAAAAGCTTTATCACCTAATATTTTCTCCAAAGTTGAAAAAGGGTTAGATTTCAAAGACCAGTAAAAGCGCACTTTATTAGGTGATTGAATTTGAAGTTGCGCTCTATTCCTCGGCGGAAGCGCGGGTAGCTGTCCAGATTCAAGCTCTTCGAGTAAGTCGTTCTCTTCGTTCTCTTGCGCAAATTTTAACTTATTTTCCTCCCCTAAAGGCTCACGTGATTTTACAAGTTCGGCCGAAGATACCAGGTGAAGCTTGAAGTCTTCAAGTATAAGATTCAAGGGCTCTCTTTCTTCTTGACTCATAAAACCTTAATTTTACACTCTGCAAACGCTTCAAACAAACCGAGCAATCAAATTCTGGTTATCAAACTTTAAGAAGCTGCCTTAAAACGTAAGGTAGAATTCCACCTGCTTTGTAGTATTCCAATTCAATAGGCGTATCAATACGAAGAACTAATTTAGTTTCTTGAGTTTTACCATCTGGACGATTTATCCGCAATGTAACAAGCTGACGTGGTTTTACCTCATTTCCTGCTAGCCCAAGAATATCGTAAGTTTCTTGACCGGTGATTCCAAGTGATTGAACGCTATCGCCTTCTAAGAACTGTAAAGGAAGAACACCCATTCCGACAAGATTCGAGCGGTGTATTCTCTCAAAGCTTTGTGCAATCACGGCTCTTATACCCATAAGTTTTGTTCCCTTAGCTGCCCAGTCTCTAGAGCTTCCGGTTCCATACTCTTGACCTGCGAATACCAAAGTGGGAACACCTTCCGCCTTATATCTCATTGCTGCATCATAGATCGTCATTTCGGTCCCATCTGGCTGATAAATCGTATATCCACCTTCTTTTGGTGCAACCATTAAATTCTTTACTCTAACGTTTGCAAAAGTGCCACGAAGCATCACGCGGTCATTTCCTCGCCTTGATCCGTATGAATTGAAGTCTTTCGGATGAACCCCTTTCTCTTGCAAGTACCGCCCGGCAGGTGAATCAGGCTTAATAGCACCTGCAGGTGAAATGTGATCGGTTGTTACAGAATCGCCAAAAATTGCCAGCGCTCTGGCGCCTAAAATATCTTCAAACTCTCCGTCTTCCATCGAGAAATCCTCGAAATAAGGCGGCTCTTGGATGTACGTTGAGTTCTCATCCCATTCATATATCAGCCCTGTCGGTGATGGAATTTTGTTCCACAAAGGATTAAACTCAGAAAGCCTACTGTAAATTTCCTTATAATCTTCGGCTCTACAAGCTTCGTTAAAAATTGATTGTATTTCTTCGCTTGTTGGCCAGATATCCTTTAAGAAAACATCTTGCCCTTGTGCGTCTTTTCCTATAGGCTCTCTTGCGAGGTCTATGTTGACTGTTCCTGCAATAGCGTATGCTACAACAAGCGGTGGCGAAGCTAGAAAATTTGCTCTTATGTTCTGATGCACACGTGCTTCAAAATTTCTATTTCCTGAAAGAACCGAGCAGGCTATTATATCATTTTCAACAATAGCTTTCTCAATTGCTGGGTGCAACGGACCAGAATTCCCTATACATGTTGTGCAACCGTAACCTACTAGATTGAACCCGAGTTTATCGAGATAGCTTTGAAGCCCTGTCTTCTGCAAGTATTTAGTTACAACACGAGAACCAGGAGCTAGAGAAGTCTTTACCTTAGGAGAAATTTTCAAACCTCGCTCAACAGCCTTCTTTGCTAGAATGCCTGCCGCAAGCATGACGCTGGGATTAGAAGTATTTGTGCAAGAGGTGATAGCAGCTATCAAAATATCTCCGTGTCCAATTTCTGTCTGTGCGACATTGAGCAATTTTTCGCCATAAAGCGGCAGTCGTCTAGATTCTTGCCCATTAGTGCTTAGTTCAACCTTAAAGCGCTTTGTCAGTTCTTCAGCAGGCTTATTGTAACCGTTTTCCGTTATCGGCTTTGAAAAAAGCTCCCTAAACTTTGATTTAACTTCAGAAAGAGAAATTCTGTCTTGTGGGCGTTTCGGTCCTGCTACGGAGGGTTCGATCGAAGATAGATCAAGTTCAAGAACTGTCGAATAATCTATCTCGCCTTCGAGAGGAATCCCGAACATTCCTTGTGCTTCAAAATAGTTCTTTATGGTTTCGACATGCTCTTCACTTCTTCCGGTCGCACGGAAATAGTCCAGAGTCCTTTCATCAATAGGGAAAAAGCCCATAGTGGCACCGTATTCAGGAGCCATGTTAGCAATCGTGGCTCTGTCAGTCGCCGGTAAATTTCTAGCACCTTCACCAAAAAACTCAACAAATTTACCAACTACTTTTGCTTGACGCAACATCTCGGTAATTCTTAAAACCAAATCTGTAGCTGTAACTCCTTCTCGCAGGCGACCTTTCAGATGAACTCCAACGACATCAGGCGTTAAAAAATACATTGGCTGACCTAGCATCGCTGCTTCGGCTTCAATTCCACCTACGCCCCAACCAACAATTCCTAAACCATTTATCATGGTCGTGTGAGAATCCGTGCCAACCAAAGTATCAGGGAAATAAACTCCATCACGTTCAAAAACTCCTTTTGCCAGATACTCAAGATTTACCTGATGAACAATTCCGACACCTGGCGGAATAACTCTAAATGAGTTAAAAGCTTGAGTTCCCCACTTTAAGAAACGGTAGCGCTCAGCGTTGCGCTCAAATTCCTTCTCCAAGTTTGCTTGATAAGCTTCTTGAGAACCTGCATAATCAACCTGAATCGAATGATCGACAACCAAATCAACTGGAACAAGTGGTTCGATAAGCCTTGGGTCACGACCCATTCTCGAAACAGCTGAACGCATTGCAGCCAAATCAACAAGCAATGGAACACCCGTAAAATCTTGTAAAATTACACGAGCAACAATAAATGGAATCTCATCAGTCCTTTCATCATTAGGTCCCCAATTTGCAAGCTTTCTGATGTGATCTTCGCTTATCTTCTCACCCTCATCAAAATTTCTCAAAAGCGATTCCAGTACTATGCGAATTGAAACGGGTAGACGCGAAATTCTGCCTATGCCTTCTTTTTCTAGCTGCGGAAGCGAGTAAAACTGACCATCCCGTCCGTCACCAGTCTTGAAAGTTTGTTTAGTTTTGAAAAGGTTATGCTTCATATAGTCCCAACTTCGAAAATATTTAAAAATCATTATTGCCTAGAAACCAGGCAAATTCAAACTACTATTGCAAAACATCTTCGAATTCTGATAACTTCTTGATGTAAATTTATGCAAGATAAGAACAAGCTGCAAAACCTCATAATCGGACGTTTAATGATTTCGCTTATCATCCTCATCACTACGTGGTTTTGGCGAAACGGACACCTAAGGTTTTCTTTTGATGGTTTCCCCAGAGAGTTTTTTTTCTTTTTCTTAATTTACGTATGTCTTACAATAGTTTATTTTTTCATTTTGCGTTTTGTTGAAAACTATAAATGGCAAACCTTGATCCAATTTTTCATAGACTCGATTCTCATAACTTGGCTTGTCTGGCAAACAGGAGACGCAACTTCACCTTATCTTGCTCTTTACATTATTTTAATGAGCATCTCCAGTTTCTTTTTGCTTCCCAAAGAAGTTCTAACTCTTTCTCTATTCTCAACTATTCTTTTTGCATCCCTTTCACTAGCAGTTTTTCTTGGTTACATTGACTCTTTTGGCGTTTTACAAGGCGATCCTAGAACGCTTCAGATAATAGGATTCCAAGTAATAGCCTTGCTTGTAGTCACTCTTCTTTCAGTAAGATTAGCTGAACGCCGAATCTCTGCATTAAAACTTAAAGAAACCACAAAAACCTTAGCTGACTTGAAAGCATTACATGAAAAAATCGTTCAATCAATACGTTCAGGTTTAGTCGTAATTGACTTAAAGGGAGAAATCTACATCTTCAACAAAGCGGCTGAAGACATAACTGGCTATAAAGCCGACGAGATGAAAGGCAAAAGAATTGAATTGCTATTTGGTAACCTAGAAGACGCAGTTGCGTTAACGCTGAAAGCAATAGAAAAGGGTGAACAATTGCACCGATTCGAAGGTGATATAATTACACCAGAAGGATTTGCTGTTCATGTCGGCTACCACCTTTCGCCATTATTTTCAGAAGATAATGAAATCTCTGGACTCATAATAACCTTTCAAGACCTAACTGAAATCCGAGCAATGGAAGAAAGTATTCGACGCAAAGAAAAGCTTGCCGCTGTTGGTCGCATTGCTGCAGGGCTTGCACACGAGATAAGAAATCCTTTAGGAGCTATCTCGGGAGCCATTCAGGTTCTTCAGTCCACCGTTTCTAAAGATTCTCCACAAAATTCGCTAATGGAGATAGTCTTGCGTGAATCAAATCGCCTGAATCAGATAATAACTAACTTTTTAGCTTACGCCCGCCCAAGAATTACAAATTTTTCAGAGGTAAATCTCGCAGAGGCAATAAAAGAAGTATTCGCGCTTATCAAACATAGCCCTGAGGTTACTGCAAAACATATTTTTGAAATTTCCTGTTCAGAAAAAGAACCAAATATTCTTGGCGATCCTACTCAGATCAAACAGATATTCTGGAATTTAGCACAAAACTCAATAAAAGCCATGCCTGATGGAGGCATAATCTCTGTTCAAATCAAAAGACTCATAAATCAAAGAATCCAAGTAGCTTTCAGTGATACCGGCTGTGGAATGTCCCCCGAGCAAGTTGAAAACCTTTTCGAGCCATTTTCAAAATCAACCACAGGGGGAACAGGTCTAGGGCTTTCAATTGTGTATCAAATAGTGCGAGACCACGGGGGTAGCATTCATGTAAGCAGTCTTCAAAATAAAGGCACTACCGTAACGATCGAATTCCCAAATTTATCTCAAAAGCCATTAAAAGAACCAAAAAATGGGGAAAACAGCTATGCCTAATAAATCCGCGCTAAAACCTTTATCGTCCCGACATCACGATCGATGCATTCAAAAAACCCCTCGTAGAAAAAGAATCTGAAATTTGATCCTCTTATGTAAAACTCATCCGTTCGTAAGTTCTTGCTTTTAAGTTAGAAAGAGTTTATAACAAAGCTAATGACTGCCCTAGTAAGCTTTATAGGAAAAGGCAGTTATCTAGAGTGCGAATACTCTTACAAAGGTGAGAAACTCAAAACTCATCTTTTTGTAGAAGCTGCAGCCAAATTTTTCGACCCTGAACGAATCATTGTTTTCTACACAGCCGAATCGAAAGAAGCAAAAAGAGACTCTGATTCGAAAACCTACATTGAGCAAATAAAGGAGAAACTAAAAAATAAGCATATCGAAGAACAAGAGATAAAAGGTGGCAAGAGTGAAGAGGAGCTTTGGGAAATTTTTGACAAGATCTCGTCATCACTTAAAGAAGGAGAATCAGTTGTTTTCGACATCACTCACGCTTTTCGATCAATACCTTTAATTTGTCTTCTTGTCATAGCACTACTAAGAGAGACAAAGAATATCAAGCTCGAGGCAGTCGTATATGGAGCTTTTGAAGCAAAAGATGCAGAAAATCGAGTTCCTGTTTTTGACCTTACACCATTTATTGAGCTTTTCGACTGGATTACTGCCACGCGACAGTTCAAAGAAACTGGAAATGCAAAGCTTTTAACTGAAGTTCTTCAAAGACACGACGAGAAAAAACTTAAAAAAGTTTTAGAAGCACTTTCTGAGTCACTACGAATGTTACGTTCTAGAGAAGCTGTTAGAAAGTCCCGCGAGTTATTAAAAAATCTTGATAATCCGAAAAATCTTGAAAGAATAAAAAC
>JANWYH010000019.1 GCA_025054715.1 Pyrinomonadaceae bacterium | reverse complement strand
CATGTTAGAGACGGGCAAGGTCTTGTCTTGTGGAGAAATGCTGGTTTTGCCTCAGGAATAATTTCGGGTAGAAGGTCAAGGATACTGAAACAAAGAGCAAAGGAGTTGGGAATAAATTTCCTTTTTCAAGGGGTTAAAGACAAAGTCCAAGTATTTGAGCAGATTCTTACTCGAGGTAACTTTTTGGCTAATGAGGTAGCTTATATTGGTGATGATGTAGGTGATATTGATTTGATCAAACGTGTTGGATTCTCTGCTGCCGTAGCGGATGCTGTTTATGATGTTAAGAGTTTAGTTGATTTCGTAACTAGAGAAAGAGGTGGTTTTGGAGCAGTTCGTGAGGTTATAGATTTTATTTTTTTTGCAAAGAAAAATGAAGAAGAGAGTAAAACCTGATATTCGTGCAATAACTAGACTTGTTCCGCCGGAAGGTAATTTAGTTCAAGGTCAGTCGGAGCTTCCGATTCATCCTAGACTTGCTGAAGAGGCTGCTAAGGTTATTTCAGCAAACCAAAATCATTACGGAGCTTCAGAAGGCGAGCAGCAGCTTCGCAGAGCTGTGGTTGAGAAGGTGAGAAAATTTAACAACATAGACTTAAATTCTGACGAAATGGAAGTAATGATTACAAGTGGCGGAACGGGAGCGTTAGTAGGAATAGCTGTTAGCTTTCTCAAAAACAGATCAGCTCTAGTTTTCGAGCCTTATTATCCTTATCATTGCAGAATCGTAGAGCAATTCGGCGGAAAGATAGAAAAATTTGAGCTAAATGAAAACCTAAGTTTCGATAAAAATGAGCTTTTTGAAAGGTGTCAAGTCTTGAAGCGACGTTCAGAATATCCGCTCTCAGCTATAATTGTTTGCTCACCGGCAAATCCCTCTGGAAAGGTATTGAATTTTGAAGAGCTTAAAGCAGTTGCCGAAGTTGCTACAAAACTTGACTTGATGGTGATTTCGGATGAGGTTTATGAGCATTATGTTTGCGGAAATAATCCGCATATTTCTATTGCCTCATTTTTTGACATGCGGAAGCGAACAATCACAGTTAACTCCTTTTCAAAATCATGGAACATTTCGGGTTGGCGACTTGGCTATTGTTATGGACCGAAGGAGCTTATCTCTCAAGTAAACTCTGTAGCAAATGTGGTGTATGTCTGTCCTGCAACTCCATTGCAGAAGGCTCTGGCGGAGGTTCTACTATCTGAAGAAGATTACTATGAACTTTTACGCAGGGATTTTGAGCGCAAATGGAAATTTTTTGCAAATGAACTCAGGAATTTGGGATTTCAGGTGTATGAATCAGGTTCAGCATTTTATGTCTGGGCTGGAATCCCTGAAAAATTTGATGACTCGGTTAGCTTCAATCAGATGTTGATGGAAAAGCAACAAGTCGCAGGTGTTCCAGGAAGTGCATTTTCTGATTCCGGCAGATGGGATGCCTTTATGCGATTTTGTATTGCAAGAGAGGACAGCATTCTCGAGATTGCTCTCAAAAAAATTAAAAATGCATTAAATAGTAGTTAGTTCGCCTTTCGGGTAAAGTAAAAAGAAGGTTAAAGTAGTTGACGAAACTTAGGTAAAGGTGTATTTTTTAGGTATACAAAAGAAGACGTGATGATAACCATGCGGTGTAGATTAGAACTTGGGAGAAGAGAGATATTAAACTTCTATTCGGCGTAGGAGCTATGGTTAGTCGCCGCCGGTCAGCGTGAGTCAGCTTGAAAGAGTGGGGTATAAACACGCTAATCTAAAATGTAGTGATCATGCTCACTTTAATTAATCGAGGAAGATTATTATGAGATCGTTAAGCATTTTTGTTTCTTTTACTGTGTTTTTAATCGGTGTCGAAGCTCA
>JANWYH010000018.1 GCA_025054715.1 Pyrinomonadaceae bacterium | reverse complement strand
ATTCTTCTTTTTTTACGTTGCTCAATGTAAAAGTCGGTTTGAAAATAGCGTTTTTTGGAGTAGAAATAGGCTTTTAGCTCTTCTTTTGAATTAAGAAACATCGGTGTTTGGTATTCGGTGATTTTAATCTCTGAGCCGTACTTCTTGATTCGTTTTTCTAGCCAGTTGTCCACTACTTCACATAATCGTATTTCATCGTAGCCCTGCTTAATTAGCCAAGGAATCAAGCGTCTAACATCGGCAAGTTCGTTATTTGCTTCTATGTAGTGAGTTTTAAGTTTCTTCTTGCGTAAGAAATCTTCGTAAAATTTCATTGTTGCGCGATGGTATTTTAGCTTTTGTCGGTGAAAGTTATACTGCTTAAAGAATAAAAATTCTTCAACTAGGAAGACTTCAATGTCTGAAGATACGGCTGGATTTTCTTCAAATAGTTGATGCGGAAAAACCAAAGTTACGCTTTTCATTTTTCTATTTTAGTAAGGCCGCTTGCGTTTTTCGAAAGCCAGCAAGGGATGGTTTGGGTGTGCAAGGATTTAAGGACTTTTGACAAGTATTAGAAAGTGGCTTGATTAAGTCGTGGCGCTGCTTAATCATCATAGGCGAGGCTTAGAAAACTAAGACGCCCGAGGTAATTGAAGTTACAGGGCTTGCGAAACTAGTTTTTTACACTAGTTTTTTACGTGGATGCAAATCCCAACATGTATTTACTAAAAGTAAAGTTTAGAGCGAAATTCAAGAAGTCGCGTCAAATAGGGATTCTGCATTTTGCATTTAAAGAAAATTGCTAGAATAGTGATGTTTTTGAGAGAAAACTAATTCCGAAAAAGGCTGCAAGTAACTTGCAGACGTTACATAAAGTTACAAGAAGGTCAAAAATGATAAATGCTTTTTTGAAAGCCTATTTCTTCAGAGAGAAAGAATCTTCCAATACCTTCTTGTAAATGCTATAATCAGGGGCAATGGACAAAGTTCTAAGACTGATTTGCTTCTTTCTACTTGTCTACAACGTTTCTGGTCAATCAGGTCGAATTCGTAGTTACTCAGAAAGCACCTCAGAGTTTGAAAAACCGATTACATCGCAGACACAAGATACAGCAGTGGCGGAAGAAAATGGAGAAATTATAAAAATCAATACTGATCTTGTAGTTGTGCCGGTTCAAGTTTTGGACAAAAAGGGGAGAGCAATTAGAGACCTGCGTCGTCACGAGTTTAAGATCTTTGAAAATGATATAGAACAACAAATAGCTTATTTTTCTAGTGAGGAGCAGAGTTTTACGGTTATCTTGATGATTGATACTAGTTATTCTACTGTTTTTAAGCTGCCGGACATTCAATCTGCTGCTTTGCAATTCGTTGCTCAACTAAAGCCAGATGATAGAGTCATGGTAGTGAGCTTTGACGGAGAGGTTAAGGTTCTTTGTCAGCCTACTACCTATCGTTATGCAACAAAGCTTGCTATAGAAGCGACGAAAAATGGTTCCGGAACTAGTTTATACGATGCTCTCGGCAAAATTTTAGAAGATGAACTGTCTAATATAAGTGGTAGAAAGGCAATCGTTTTACTGACTGATGGAGTTGACACCACTAGTAAGAATTTTTCTGCTAGTGACGTCTTAAGACTTCTTGAACAAACGGATTCTTTAGTTTACGTAATTCAATACGATACTTATGACGATGTTCGGAAAAGCCGCAATGCGTTAGCTGAAACGACTTATGGCGAAGACGGAAAGCCTATTCTAGTTAAAGGTATGCCGAGGAAAGGTGAAAGGGAGGATGATTATCTATTGGCCGATAAGTTTTTGCATGATTTAGCATCGCTTTCGGGAGGTCGCAAGTTTAGAACTTCATCTAATAAAGTTTTAAGTTCCGCGTTTTTTCAGATAATTGAAGAGTTGAGAAGGGTTTACATTTTGGGTTATTATCCAGAAAGTGCGAGAAAAAGGGGTAGTCGATACTATATAAAAGTGAGAGTTTATCGTCCTAATCTAGTGGTAAGAGCAAGGAAAAGCTATATTCAAAGATAAACGAGAAGGAGATAAAGATATATGAAAAGAAGGATTTTTGCAGTGGCGTTTTTTGCTTTGTCAATTCTTACTGCCTTTGCGCAGGAAGTGATCCGTAATCAGGATGTTATAGCGCTTGTCAAAGCTGGTTTAAGCGAGACAGTCGTGATTGAGAAGATCAAAAACTCAAAGACCGATTTTGATCTTTCTACTAACGCCTTAATAGAACTAAAGAAAAATGGTGTGACTGACAAAATAGTTGCTGCTATGTTTGCGTCGAAGTCAGGTTCGGAATCACAGACTTTTACTATCAATAGCGAATCTAATCAGGCTCGCAAAGAGGATCCTAACGATCCTCTTACTCCTCGAGACTACGGAATCTATCTGTATGAAGAAAAGAATGGTACCAAAAGGATGACTCAGTTACTACCTGTTATAGCAAAGGCTAGGGTTGGTGGCGGATTGACTGCAGCAATTGTTCCGTTTGGGCTTGGTAAAGTTAAGCACAAGGCGGCTATACCAGGAAAGACCGCAAAAGTAGTGGTTGATACTCCAAATCCTGTTTTCTATTTCTACCTGTATTCGCAATCAGGAGGATTTCACACGGCGGGAGTTCCAGCTTATCCAACCGAATTTACTTTGGTAAAGTTTCACATACGTTCAGACAAAAGGGAGGTTTCTACTGGAGAGGCGAATGCTTACGGAGCGAAAGTTGGTGTGTCAGGCGAATATGTCGTAGAGTTTGACTACGAGAGTTTAGGTAAAGGCATTTTTAAGGTAACCCCTAAAAAGCCACTAGAAAACGGTGAGTACGCTTTTTATTTACCAGACACAGGGGTAGGTGCGGGAGCAAGGTTCTTTGATTTTAGTGTTCAAGTGACTCCTTAACTCCATGAAAAGTGAGGGCTTCCCCTCGCTTTTTGTGGTGATGAAGAAGTGCATTTTTGTTGCTTTAAATTAGGTGAAACTTATCGTTTCATTGCTAAAATTGCTCTTTACCGAGGCTAATTGAATGGCTAAGGGCTCTCAAATTTGCTTGAGTTGGCTTAAGGCTGCATCTACAAAAGTTTTCATGCAAAGTAAAAAGCAAAAACTTGAAGCTGTGAAAAAGCTTCAAGTTCTAAGATGAAAGCTTGGGTTTTTATTGCAAAATAGTGACTAACTTTCTCTGCCAGGCTTTTTGTCTTTGTATTTAGAGCAGATCAAAAAATTGAAGTTTGCAAAAAATTTCTGTTTACTGTTTTTTATTGCCAATTTAGGCAATTATTCTGAAAAGTTGCGGACTACTCTGAATGAAACGACTGATGACCGAACATTTTATCTCTTCAAAACGAAAGGTTTCAAAGGTTTCAAATAAAACTTTTTCTCGAACTGTCCGCGCTTTGCAAGATCAAAAACTCCCTGCCTTTTTATGCAAACTTATACAAAAAAGAAGTCATCTACTTTTGTAGTCTTGTAATATACTACTATTAAAGCGAAAACTTACGGGATAGAGAAATGGGTTTCGATATACACGTTGCAGGATTGGGAGGGTTTTTATACACAAGAAATAATGTTCCTTATGGCGACGAATGGAATTTAAATTGGATGGAACGAATTCTTTTGTCTCTCGCTAGGGTGCGCGACCCTTACTCTTTGACGAGAAAAGCAGCAGTAAAAACCCTTTCTGCGGCAACTCGCGTCGTTATGGTAGAGACATTTTACAATACAATTACTTTACTTATTGCTAATCATGGTGATGGTGACTTAAATGTTGCTATTAGACGCAGACATTTACTTTGGCCCGACACAGGAGGCTTCTGCAAAATAAGGCTTTCAGCAAACGAAGATGCCTTTTCTGTTGTGCGGTCTTTAGCGCGGTTTCTGAATGAGCATGGAATGAATAAATTCGGGCCCGTAGCTGAGATAACAGGAGCTTTAACGGAATATGATCTCACGTACAAAGGAGGCTCGGGTTACATAGTAAATGTTAGTCTTTTTGACTAAATTCTCTTAGCTCTGGCTACTAATCGGGAAAAGCCTTTCTAATTTATGATTTATCCTCGTAAATTGCAAATACCTGCTTTTTTCTCGTTTTTGCTTTGTGTAATATAACCTGCAAATGTGAAGTCCGTGCTGAAAGATGCTCTTCAAGGACAAGGTTTGTAATTAGTTTTGCTTAAAATTATCAGAAGCTAATAGATTCAAATCTTTGGGAGTGAGTAGAAGAATGAATTTTCTTTTCAAAAGGGCTTCGATAGCAATCGTGAAAACCGTTATTTTGGTCTTTTGCCTTTTTATTCAAGTTCAAGGCTTTTGGCAAGTTGAGCTTGACGGAGAGATAAAGTTTTATCAAACGACGGATTTTGGGATTGTTTTAGCAGGGACTGAGCGCTTGCTGTATGGAATTGATGGGAAAACGGGCGAGATTTTATGGCGGAAGAGCTACTCATCGGTTGACGAGACTTCTGTTGCGATAGTACCTGGTACGGATTTGATTTTGGTTTCTTTGGACATAGGTGAGAGAGCTCGTATAGAAGCGGTTGATTTACTTTCTGGTAATAGCATTTGGCTTTCGGACAGAATAAAAGGTGATGTGCTTCAGCTTGCTGTTGAGCCGCAGGAAGATTTGCTAGTTGCTGTTTCTGTGCGTAAAACCAAGGGCAAGCTTGGCGAGAGAGTAATGCGTTCTCCAGTGCTTCATGTGCTGAGGCTTTCTGATGGAAAAGAGCTTTGGCAGGAAAAGCTAGAGTCAAACATAGAGATGATGCCTTCAAGTTTTGACAAGACGGAAGTTTTGTTTACTTTAGATAACTATCGTCCGCCGATTGTTCTTGATGGAAAAGTATTTGCCTTTTATGAAGGGGTGACTGTTTATGATACAAAAGAAGGTAAAAAACTGCTGAGAGAGAAGTTTAAGGTTAACGAGGAAGGGTTAGCGCTGACAGATGCAGATTTGATTTATGATGAAAACTTCATTTATGTTTCTGGAAGAGGTAAGATAAGGGCAATCAGGCGCGCTGATTTGAAGGTGGAGTGGGATTCAAAGGATTTAGGAGTTTGTGCTGAGATGGCTTTACTAAAAGGAGTCTTGTATGTTCGTACCGGCGGAAGGTTTACGCGCCTAGAAGATGGTCAGGTTGAGGAGAGAGGTCCATTTGGAATTTCTGCTGTTGACACTAAAGATGGAAAAACGCTCTGGCGTTTTAAGGGTGCTGACAAGGGGATAACTAATTTTGTTTTTGCTGATGAAGATACGCTTTCGTTTGCAGATAAGGATGATTTGATTGTAATTGATGCGAAAACGGGTAAGAAGAAAGCGGAGATAAACCACAAGGTTAAACAGGCTCAGTTTGTTCTCGTCAATGAGAGTAGGGAACTTGTAGTTGGTGGGAGTGAGGAATTAGCAGCTTTCAAGGTTGGTTCAGATGGACAGTTGGCCGTAGCATGGCGAGTGAAACATTCTCCTCCCTCACGAGGGATTTTGGGGAAGATAGCAAAGGTTGCTCTTAGGGCAACGGCTATTTACTTTAGGTATGCACCTACGAGTTCTTTTCTAGGTTTCTTTCGGGGTGCTTCTCTTAGTCAGAAGGCTTTAAGGTGGTCAGGTTTGAAGTTTCGTTTTTCTTCTTTTGATTTAACGACTCTAGCGACCAATTCGATTAACAATCAAATTTCAAAAAGTGTTTCGTTGTTTGGTGTAGGTGCTAGGTTCAAGGATAAGATAAGTGGCTTGCAGGTGATTGAAAGATCAGGGGTTAGAGGTAGAGTTGTAGAGGGTGGTTCTGTCTTTAGGGATAACTTTTTCAGGTATTTAAGTCGAAGAGCAGACTTTGCGAAGCTAAGGAACAATCATATTTACTTTTATACGGATTTACCGAAGCCGTACGATGAAAAAGGGCTGATTGGGATTAATGTTCACACAGGTAAGAATGAGAGGTTCATAACTGTTTCTGATCCTGATCTAAATTTTGTGATTGATGATGAAGAAGGTTTATTTTATCAGGCACGTGGCAATAAGCTTCAGGCTTTAAGAATTGAAAAAAGGTAAGGAATGATTCAGGGAAGCTGCTACAGGAGCGTAATGCCTGAACTTTAGCGACAGAGTGCTTTTCTTCCGTAAAAACGATAAGCGAGCTATTTACAACTACGGTGGCCAGCTTAGATGTTTTGGTTAAATCTGCCCTTTCTAGGGAAGAGCCAAAACGATATAGAGGTTTGTCAAAAGAATCACACGCGTACAGAAGCTTACTTACAAGGAAGATGGAAAATTTGATTTTCCATGGGATGCTTTTCTTCTAATTTTTTCTCTTCCCAACGTATAATTTAGAAAACTTTAAGCTTGCGGGTTTTTGTCCGGCAATCTTGACTGCAAGATTGCGCAAGTACTTATGAGGGATTACTTTGTTTTACACTTCTTGAGGAGAAAGCAATATGAAGAACAAAGTAACTTTCAGACAAATTTTAAAGGAAGTAGAAAAAACAAATGTCGAAAGCCTTGCCAAAAAGGCGATAACTGCAAATCGTTTGGCAAAAACTTTGTATGGAAGGAGTCGTAGAAATGCATATCGAGTAAAAACTGAAACAATCATTTACGTGGCAAAAAAGATGCCTAAATTTGTCAAAATTAAGGAAGACAAGTATCTAGAGGATTTCTATGTTGTTGAGTTTGTTTTAACTAATAGGTCTTTGCATTTACCGAAAAGTTCGATTGGGAAGAGGGAAAATTAGGAGAAAAGTATGAAAAAATATTTAGTTCAAATCCAAATCGGTCCGGTTCAGGATTTTATAGCTGCAGCAAGAAGAGAGCGTGATCTTCATTCTGGCTCAGCTATACTTTGCAAATTGGTTAAAAAAGTATTGGATGAGCTAGGAGTCGTTAGTTTGATTTTTCCTTATCCCGAAGATGTAATAACTCCGCCGAATAAGGTTATTTTCACGATAGAAGTAAA
>JANWYH010000017.1 GCA_025054715.1 Pyrinomonadaceae bacterium | reverse complement strand
TTACCATGATCCACATGCCCTATAGTCCCCACATTCACATGCGGCTTACTCCTGTCAAACCTCTCCTTGCTCATCTTCGACTAACTTCTCCATTTATGAAATTTTTTATAGCTCTAAGCCCAAGACGGGGATTGAACCCGTGACCTCATCCTTACCAAGGATGCGCTCTACCCCTGAGCTACTTGGGCACTCAAAAAAGGAAAATTTTGGAGCGGGAGACGAGACTCGAACTCGCGACCCTCAGCTTGGAAGGCTGATGCTCTACCAACTGAGCTACTCCCGCTCACTAATACCTGGTGCAAGGGGTAGGATTCGAACCTACGTAGGGAATTGAATCCCGCCAGGTTTACAGCCTGGTGCCTTTGACCACTCGACCACCCTTGCACTCAAACTTCCAAGATCAGCATCAAGGCTGATTGGCAAAATTCAGATAATAGCAGATAAACAACAACTCTTTCAAGTCAGCAAAGAAAATTTTAGCAGAAAGTTCAAAAATTTTTCACTTTATTTTTGCCCTAGGATGAAATCTCTCGTAAGCTCTTTTGAGATCGTCTCTTCTCAAATGCGTGTAAACTTGCGTTGTGGAAATATCAGAGTGTCCTAGTAGTTTTTGAACCGAACGCAAATCAGCACCATTTTGAACCAAATGCGTCGCAAACGAATGTCTCAAAGTATGCGGAGAAACACCTTCAAGACCCACCTTCTCAGCATATTGTCTTATAAAAGAAAACACTTCTTGTCTTGTAATTGGATTACCTAAGCTAGAAACAAACAAAGCTCTGCTTTTCGTTTTCTTTTCGAGCCTAATTTTCAAATATCTACTTAACCACTCTGCAGCACTCTTTCCAAATGGAACCCGTCTCATCTTGCTACCTTTGCCATGACAAGTAACTATCATCATCTCAAGATCAACATCTTGGATCTGCAGCCCTACCAACTCAGAAACTCTTAACCCACAAGCATACATTAGCTCCATAATCGTGCGATTTCTTAATCCTACTTCCTTAGAAACATCAGGCACAGAAAAAAGCTTTTCAATTTCTTCATAAGACAAAAATGTCGGCAGTTTCTCTGCTTTTTTTTGAAATTGTAAATTCTCGGCTGGATTTTTTTCTATCAGACCATCTATCTGTAAAAATTCATAGAATCCGCGTATTGAACTAATGATTCTGTTCACCGAAGTAGGAGAAAGATAACTTAAGTCTATTAAAAACTCTCGCAGCTCTTTGTGAGTAAGTTTTTCTAGCTGTAACCCATGCCTTTCTGCCCAATCTTTCAGCTTTGCTAGGTCAAACCTGTAACTTTCCACTGAATTGTCAGCTAGTCCTCTCTCAGCTCTTAAGTAGGTAAAATACTCCTTCAAAAGCTCTCTTCCCATAAATCAAACCTTAAAAATTTTACAAAAAAACTTAAAAAACGTCTTAACAGAGATGAAAAAAGATTGCCAAACTGGTAGATTTATGATCTAGCACTACCAAGTCCAAATTTTTCAAAAGGAGAGAAAGCATGAAAAATAGGGTTTTTTCTAATTTCGCATTGCTGCTAGCATCGCTGTTGGCGATCGCCTTGTTTTCGGCAAAAGTTTTTTCTCAATCCCAAGCTCTAAACGCTCAGATAGAAGGCGTAGTAACAGATTCAACTGGAGCTGTAATTCCTAATGCGACCGTGACAGTTAGAAACGTAGAAACTGGTGCCGAAAGAGTGGTTACTACTGACACCAATGGGTTTTATAGAGTGCCGTTGTTGCCCTTAGGAGCTTATCGCATAACGGTTGAGGCACCAAATTTCAAAAGGCTTGTTCGTGAAGGAGTATCTGTTACCACTGGACAAACCGCTACAGTTGACTTAACGCTTGAACCTGGTGAAATACAAGAAACCATCACTGTGACTTCTGATGCTCCGATTGCCGATCCAGCCAAAATAGACGTTGGACGTGTCATGAATACTCGTGAAGTTCAAAATTTGCCTCTTGTTTCAAGAAATCCTTATAATTTCGCTCTCCTGCAAGCAAACGTAACGGGGCGTCCAAACTCTGAATTTGGCGTTCCGAGAATAAACGCAAACGGTTATGCGAGAAGAACAAATTATCAACTTGATGGCAACGTCAACACTCAAGCCGATCGCTCAGGCATTCGATTAATACCTATTTCTGACACTTTCGTAAGCGAAGTTCAACTTGTAACAAACGGCTTTGCTCCAGAGTTTGGAAATACAGTTGGTTTAATAATGAACGTTGTAACTCCCTCAGGAACAAATAACTTACGCGGTTCAGTAAGCTATCGCTTCAGAAGAACTCCCTTTTACGCAAGACCCTTCTTTTATACTTCGCCAAATGATTTACCAAAAACCAACGCTGATAATTTTACGTTTGCCATCGGTGGACCAATAATTAAGGATCGTTGGCATTTTTACGGTGGCTACGAATTCATAGACAGAGATCTTACCTCAGAACCGGGAAGACTTGTCACTATTCCAGCAAGCACGCAATCACAGCTTATAGCAGCAGGCGTCCCCGCTTCGGCTTTCGTTCCAGCGATACCAGTATCTCAAAGAGCAAACTTTTTCATTATTCGTAGCGATGCGCAGCTTGATAAAGTTCACCGCTTAACCGCTCGCTACAACTACTTCGACAACAATTCTCCAAACAACATCGGTGGTGGAATTAACACGCTTCAAAGAAGTATTGATTTTAAGGACAAATCCTATTCTCTCGGTGTTCAGCTAGCTTCTACATTCTCGGCTTCTATAATAAATGAGTTCCGCTTCCAATACTCCAAGCGTGACTCTAGATTCTTGCCAAATTCAAATTCTGGTCCGGTTCCATCTATCGTGATCTCAGGCATCGCAAATTTTGGTGCACCTGAAAACCAAAACTCGATCGTTCCGATAGAAAAAATGACTCAAATTCAAAATAACCTAACCTACGTAATCGGCAATCATTCGATTAAAGTGGGCGGTGGATTTAATAAAATTTACGATTTTCGTCGTTTTGCCGTGTTTGCTAGATATGTCTTTCCTTCCATTCAAGCTTACATAGATGCTAGGACAGGTGTGAATCCTCGCAGTTATTCTCAGTATGTCGAAGCTTTCGGAAACCCAGAAATAGAATACAAATCGAACTTCTGGAATTTCTTTATACAAGACGACTGGAAAATAACGAGAAAACTCAAGATTAACTACGGAGTAAGATATGACCTTTACGATGTTCCGGACGCCGACCCTAATGCGCCATTCTTTGCGTCACAAAAGTTCAAAATTGACAAAAACAATTTCGCACCTCGGCTAGGATTAGCCTATGCTTTGCGCGAAGGAAATTACCCAACCATAATACGCGCTAGTGCTGGCATTTATTACGATCCTCCGCAGATTGATATTTATGCGCGTGCACTCCAAAATAATGGTAATCCCAGATTTTTTAATTTCACATTTACGCCATCAAATCCTAGCGCTCCTAACTTTCCTAATACTCTTGGCTCACTCCCTCCGGGAACGACACTACCTAGGCAAAGCATTGAAACCGTGTCGCCCGATTTTGTAAACATGTATGCCGTTCATGCAAATCTTCAGGTAGAACAAGCTTTGACCAAAGACCTTTCCTTTACAGTAGGATACATTCACTCTAGCGGAAGGCATATTCCTGTTTACAGAAACATAAACTGCTTACCCGTAGGCGGAACACTGGCTGACGGAAGACCGCTTTATGGAACCGCAACGGTAAGCGGCACAGGAGCTGTCACAGTAACTCCTTGCACGAATAGAGTCTATCCGCAATTCCAAAATATCCTTATGGTCGAATCTGTCGGTAACTCAAACTACAATGCTGCAACTTTCCAGCTTAATAAACGCTTTTCACAGGGTTATCAATTCAGCATTAACTATACACTGTCAAAATCAGTTGACGATGCACCCGAACAAAATCTTGTGGTAGCTCCTTCATTGACTCTCTCTGATCCCTCGAATAGAAAGTTCGACAAAGGTAAATCATTTGCCGATCAAACTCACACATTTGTAATGAGTTTTGTAGGACAGCCAAAGTTCGATCTGGAAAATAAATTCTTGCGCATCCTCCTGAACAATAACCAGTTTGGCTTTATAGTAACCGCAAACAACGGCGAAGTCTATAACATAGTAACCAACCTCGACCTCAATAGAGATGGCATTTTGGGTGTTGACAGACCCGTCGGAATCGAAAGAAATCAATACCGGACACCAAAACAGTTCAATGTTGACATGCGCTATTCTCGCTTCATAAACTTCACTGAAAGATACAAGCTTGAAATCTTCGGCGAGTTTGTCAATTTGTTTAACGTAAATAGCATCTTCCAATACAATAACACCACACTAACAGCAAACAACGTCAACACTTCACTCGTAAATCCTCTAACTGGCGAATTACGAGGACCGCTACCTGACTTCAAGGCACTTGGTGCAACTTCCTTAGATAGCCGCCAATTCCAGCTTGGGTTTAAGTTTACCTTCTAACTAAAATGGCAGGTAGCCGCTAGGCTATCTGCCACCTGTTTTCTTATGGAAAAGGAAAAACAAAATAAAGAAATCCCTGAAAATGAATGGTTTAGAATTTATCTATTCGTCATTTTGACTAATGCAGTGATTTTTTTCTTATTGTGGGTATTTTCCAAATACTTTTCTTCTTGAAAAACAATGAAAACCATAGATTGGGTAATAGTAATAGCCTACCTTGCCTTTGTTATCTGGGATGGAATACGCTTAACAAAACGTAGCGATAGCACCGAAGGTTTTTTCCTGGGAAGTCGAAGCTTACCTTGGTGGGCCGTCGGGCTTTCAGTAATGGCTACACAACTTTCAGCCATAACTCTAGTAGGAACTACTGGTCAAGCTTACGCAGACGGAATGCGATTTTTACAGTTTTACTACGGGATGCCTCTTGCAATGATTATCCTTTGCGTCACCGTAGTTCCTTTCTTTTACAGAGCAAAAGTTTATACAGCCTATGAATATCTTGAAAAGCGATTCGACGCAAAAACCCGTTCTTTAACAAGCTTTGCTTTTTTGCTTTCTAGAGGAATGAGTGTCGGCGTCATTATAGCGGCTCCTTCCGTAATACTATCAATCGTTCTTGGTTGGGATGAAGTTCTCACAATCTTTGTCATAGGACTTTCGACCACAATATACACAATGTTTGGTGGAGTCCAAGCCGTTACGTGGACCGACGTAAAACAGATGTTCGTAATTTTCTTTGGGCTAGGTGTCTGTCTTTTTGTAATAATTTCTCAATTCCCGCAAGAAGTTTCCGTGAGTGATGGGTTATTTTTAGCAGGATCGCTTGGAAAACTCGAAACCTTCGACTGGCGATTTGATTTATCAGAAAAATACACCTTCTGGTCAGGTTTTTTTGCTGCTCTCTTTCTTTTCCTTTCATACTTTGGCTGTGACCAAAGTCAAGTACAGAGATTCCTAACAGCAAGGTCTGTTTCAGAAGGCAGAATATCGCTTTTAATGTCGGCACTTTTAAAAATCCCGATGCAATTTTTCATTCTTCTAATCGGCGTGATGGTTTTTGTGTTTTATCAATTCCACACTCCGCCTATCATATTCAACCGTGTCGAGCTAGAAAAAGTTGAAAAATCCGAACAATTTCAAAGCACATTGCAAAAATACGAAATAGCTCATCAAAAGCGCCAGCAATCGGCAATAGACTTCATTAAAGATCAAAACGACCTAACAAAAGAGGAATATAAGCTAGCTCATTCAGATTTCATCAAAGCAAGGGAAGAAGCGATAAACCTAGTAAAGGAAAGCGGCAACAGAAATTTTAATGACGTAAACTACGTTTTTCCGACATTTGTCATTGAAAACATGCCTGCAGGAGTTATAGGTTTAATAATTGCTGCTATTTTTGCTGCGGCTATGTCTTCGATTTCATCTGAGCTAAATTCCCTTTCGACAGCTACTACAATAGATTTTTATCAACGTTATATAGCCAAAAATGCAAGCGACAAAAATTATGTAATGTTTGGAAGGCTTGCAACTCTTTTCTGGGGTATTTTTGCCTGCATAGTTGCGACTTATTCGACTAGTTTGGGTTCACTCATCGAAGTAGTAAATAAGTTTGGCTCATTCTTTTACGGTCCGATTCTTGGAGTTTTTGTTCTTGCTATCGGCACTAAGAGAGCAAACGGAAATGGTGCTTTTTTAGGCATATTAGCTGGTCTTACCGCTGTCTATCTAGCCTCCAACTTCACAAAAGTAGAATTCCTTTGGTTTAACGTCCTCGGCTGCCTTGTAACAGTTAGTACAGGTTATTTAATCAGTCTAGCTTTGAAGAGGTCCTAGAATTATGAAAAGGAATGTCTTAGTTTTCATACTTCTTCTATTTTTTAGCGTAAATTCGCAGGTTCGTCCTGTCTATGATGAAGGTGCTGCTGGATTAGGGTTACTCCTAAGACGCTTACAAACAACGGCTAGCGCTCTTCATGTTGGAGCACACCCTGACGATGAAGATTCAGCACTGCTCGCTTACCTAGCAAGACGACAAGGAGCAAGAACAGCCTATTTATCGCTTAATCGTGGTGAAGGCGGACAGAACGTCATAGGTCCTGAACTTTTTGAACCATTAGGCATTATCCGCACCGAAGAGCTATTACAAGCAAGAAAACTAGATGGAGCCGAGCAATTTTTTACACGAGTAATGGACTTCGGATTTTCAAAGACTCTTCAAGAGACTGCTAGAATTTGGGGAGAGGATTTAGTCCTAGCCGATGTCGTAAGAATAATCCGTTTATATCGCCCGCTTGTGCTTATCTCTCGTTTTACGGGAACCCCAGCAGATGGACACGGTCATCATCAATTAGCCGGATACTTGACTCTTAAGGCATTTAAGCTAGCAGCCGATCCGAAAGCTTTTCCCGAGCAAATCCGAGAAGGCTTAAGACCATGGCAACCGCTTAAACTTTATGTATCAAGAGGGTTCTTTCCAGATCCTGAAAATCAGCCAAGCTTGCAGTTAGACGCAGGCGAATATGACTTTCTGCTTGGCAAAAGCTATTACGAAATAGCTATTGAAGGAAGAAGTCAGCACAAGTCTCAAGAGATGGGCGGGCTTGAGCTACGCGGCAAACAGCTCGTCGAATTAAGACTTGTGGAAAGTTTGGTTAAAACTCCACAAAAGGAAGCAAGTGTATTTGATGGCATAGACACTTCAATATCGGGAATCGCACAAATAACCGCCGAGCACAACGAAAAGTTTGTCCTCAAACTAAAAGAGATTCAAAAGTACGCAGAAGAAGCTCTGAAATCTTATTCTCCTTTTTATCCACAAAGAATTATACCCGCACTTTCAGCGGGATTTAGTCTGATCGAAGAAGCACTGCAAATGACAGAAAATCAGGATGCTAAAGAGCTTTTAAGACATAAGCAAAAAGAATTCGCTGCCGCTTTGCTAAAAGCCCATGGCATAAAAGTAGATGCCTTAAGCGAAACTGAAACCTTAACAGCAGGCGACGAGTTTCAAGTAGCTGTGAAAATCTTTGCTCCTGAATCTGTTGCTCTTGATTTAGATTCCCTCAGTGTTTTAGCACCTCAAGGTTGGTCTGCCACACAGCTACCAGAAAGGGAGGCTTCGAGGGTTTTCTTGCTAGAACGTGAACGTGGCCGTCTAAATAAAATTTTCAAAGTAAAAACTTCCGAAAACACTCCAAAAAGCGAACCTTACTGGCTTCGCAAACCACGCTCAGGCTTTGTCTTTGCTTGGGATGACAATGTTCCAAAGGGAATGCCTTTTGAGGATCCGATCATCAAAGTCATTGGCACGATAAAAATCGGTAGCATTCTGATTCCTTTTGAAAAAGAAGTCGAGTATCGCTTTCAAGACCCAGTAAGAGGCGAATTAAGACGCAAGGTTGATATTGTCCCAATGGTTAGCATAAAACTAGACAAAAATCTTCTGATTTCATCCGTATCAAGTCCAGCCTCTAGTCAAAAACTAAAAGCAGTAGTAACTAACAACTCGTCAAAATCAATAGAAGGCACGCTTAGATTGAAGATACAGGATACAAAGGTTGTCGAAACTGCCTCAATCTCCCTTAAACCTCGAGAACAAAAAACTTTTTCTCTCAACATACCCCTGCCCGAGGAAAAAGGAGATTATAGAATATCAGCTGAAGTAGAAACAGGCGGAAAGTTATTTAATGAAACTTTGATCGAAGTATCTTATCCCCATATTCAAACTCACCGTTACTATAAAAAAGCTGAAAGTGTGATCAAAGTTTTCGACCTAAAGATTGAACAGGTAAAGGTCGGATACATAATGGGTAGCGGAGATGAAGTCCCGGAAGCAATAAGAAGAATGGGACTTGATGTTGAGCTTCTAAGTGAGGAAGATCTTGCCTTAGGCGATCTTTCAAGATTTGATGTAATTGCCGTTGGTATCAGAGCATCTCAAACCAGGAGCGACTTTGTTAAAAATCATAACCGTCTTATCGAATATGTAAAAAATGGTGGCGTTCTCATAGTGCAGTATCAACAGCAAGATTACGTCAGACAAGGCTTACCTCCTTTTCCAGCTAAAATGGATGTCATCGTGAGAGGAAATCAAAGGCTATCGAATTTGAGAGTTACTGATGAGAATGCTCCCGTAAAGATTTTGGTTCCAGAGCATCCCATTTTCAACTTTCCAAACAAAATAACCGATGAAGACTGGCAAGGTTGGGTTCAAGAAAGAAATCTTTATTGCTTTACCGAATTCGACTCTCGTTACACGCCCCTTCTTGAGTCGCATGACGAAGGCGAGCCGCCAAACTACGGTGGAATGTTGTATGCAGAAATCGGAAAAGGTAAATACATTTACACGGCTTATTCGTGGTTTAGACAACTGCCAGCAGGCGTTGTAGGCGCTTATCGGATTTTTGCAAACATGTTAAGTTTACCAAAGGCAAAGTAAATATGACAGAATTTCCGCATCCAGAATACAAACGTCTCGTTCTCAAAGAATGCTTTGACGACGCTAAACGTTTTTTCCTAGACGCAATGCTAAAAATAGACCTTGCTCATTTAGTAATGCTCACCGAGCAAGGCATAATAACGAAACCTGAAGCTAAAACGCTTCTTGAAGCCATAAAAAGCATCTCAAAAGAAGAAATACTGAAAACAGAATATGACGGAAGTTTCGAGGATCTTTTTTATTTGATTCAACAAAAAATCAAGCAAAAGGTAAAAAGCGATGTAGCAGGCAAACTACACACGGCACGCAGTCGCAATGACATAGACGTTACACTTTACAGAATAAAACTCAGAGAGTTTACACTAAAATTGATTGATTCTGTTTTAGGCTTGCGAAGCGTTCTTTTAGAGCTATCGTCTAGATATTCAGATTCGCCGATGCCAGCATATACTCACACTCAACCAGCCCAACCCACAACCATAGGGCATTTCCTACTAGCAATGATCGAAGCCTTAAGACGAGACACTCACAGATTTTTTGACTCTTACAGAAACCTTAACATGTGTCCCTTGGGAGCAGCAGCCATAACCACCAGCGGCTTTCCGATAAACCGCTTTCGCACCGCAGAGCTTTTAGGATTCGACGAACCTGTGCGAAATTCCTATGGCGCAATTGCTTCGGTTGACTATTTCACGCAACTTGTTAGCACAAGCGCGATCTTGATGATAAATATAGGAAAATTCGTCTATGAATTCCTCCTGATGTCAATGCAGGAATTCGGCGTAATTTGGCTTCCCGACGGCTTTGTTCAAGGATCATCAATAATGCCCCAGAAAAGAAACCCTGTAGCTCTCGAACATACAAGAGCCATTTCTAGCCGTGCCTTAGGCGAATTAACAGGTGTTATGATAGCTGTCCATAACACGCCATTTGGCGATATAAATGATGTAGAAGATGATCTTCAACCGCTGATCTTTACAGGTTTACACAATGCTTATAGAGCTACAGACTTGCTGCGAGCAACTCTTGAAAATGCAAAATTCAATACCGAAAAACTCCGCCACCGCGCCGAAGAAAATTTTATAACGGTAACCGAACTTGCCGACGAGCTTGTTAGAAAATTTAATTTGTCTTTTAAAGATTCGCATCAAGTAGTAAGCCGAGCCGTAAAATTAAGTTTAGAAATCAATAAGCCAATAGACGCAGAAATCCTAAAAGTATCATCACGTGAAGTCTTAGGCAAAGAAATAGTCATGGCTGAAGAAGAAATTAGGCAGATTTTATCGGCTGAAAACTTTATTCAGATAAGGAAAGCTTACGGAGGCACATCTTCTGAACAAGTAAAGTCTTCTATAGAAGACGAAAAAAGACTTCTTTCGAAAGATAAGTCAAAGCTCTACCAAATAAAAGAAAAACTCTTGAAAGCAGATGAGATGCTTGAAAATGAAGTTATTGCGCTACTGCAGAGCTGATATAAGTTCCCGCTCTAACTCATCAACAGTCCAATCATTTCCAGTAAATACTCTCTTTACTCGACCGTCGGGCGTTATAACTGCCGTGCGAAGCGAATGATTAAATTGCGTCTTATCGTTTGCATCTATCTCATAACGAAGACCGAAAAAGTCTGTAAGTTTCTTAACTTCTTGCTCTTTTCCCACTGCTAATTGCCATACCGTAAAGTCGGGATTTGCGTCCTTACCCATGTATCCAATGCCATATTGCTTCAACTTTTCTGGAGTATCATGGGCTGGATCGAAAGATACTGTAAGAAGTCTTATTCGGTCTCGATATTGCGAATTTATCAACTTTTTATTCAAATCACTAAAATTGATAGACATTCTTATACAATAATCAGAAAGCGGGCAACGTGAGTAAATGAAAGTTATCGCAAAAGCCTTACCTAGAAAATCTTTCATCGAGATTTTTTTTCCATCTTGATTAACCAACTGGAAATCGGGCATCTTCGTTCCGATAGTTGCAGTACCTTCCTTTACAGGCGGATTCGGTAAATCGTCGAGCTTCGTTGCAATTATCATCACATTTTCCAACCAGTAAGGTTCTTTAGCCTTTTCATCAACCACCAAGTCTGCCTTTATTTCAACACCCGGAACCAGATCTTCCCAAACCCAATCTTCGCGAATTGGAAAGCTCATCGTCATCTTCGGCATAAAACCAGGTATCTCCTCGTGCTCTATTTCAGCCTTCTTCTTTTCCTTATCAACTGAAATAACCCTGCCACGCAGCTCATAACGCTTTACCTCAGAAGAATTACCTACGTCGTGTGAGCCATGATTACGATCTTTTTGATCCTTGCAAGCCGCTGTAAAAGCTAGAATCAAAACTAGTAGATTTAAGACTTTTTTCACGATAGCATTTATCCTCCTAAAAAACTAAATTATAGAAAAGCCTTTAACAGCCTCGCAAGAAGGATGATTTGAATTAAAATCGTCAAATTACGGCTTACTGGCAGATGTTGTAAAGAAAAACTTGGTTTGGAATTAACAGAATACTTTGATTAACCCCAACAAATAGGGTACTTCTTGCAAGCTCGAACGGTTTCATCGTCCTCGCGCTTCTCATCTATCCCCTGAAAATCTCGTCGGCAGATTTTTATTCGGAACCTTGAGAATATCTATTACCAAACTTATTGCTAGTTACCGACAAGATTCGTGAGAACTTGACTTAGCGAACCTCTTTTTGTATAGTTAAACGCAAATATGGAAAAGATAATAGAAGATTTTGCAAGAACGACTGAGGAAATCTTTTCTC
>JANWYH010000016.1 GCA_025054715.1 Pyrinomonadaceae bacterium | reverse complement strand
AACAACCAAACCGACCGCACAACAGCTCCCCAAAATCCTTATGACATAAAGTCAGAATGGGGAAGAGCACTTCTTGATCGCCGACACATATTGACAATCAACTATGTCTATGAGCTTCCCTTCTATAGAGATCAAAAGGGATTGGTTGGCAAAATACTCGGTGGATGGCAAACCTCAGGAATAATTTCTTATTGGACGGGCATACCCTTTACAGCTGTTGCAAGCTCATATGACCCAGCTGGTATTGGTTTTCTCGGAACATCGGCTTCTGGCTCTCGCCCAAATCAATTCGGTAATCCAAACCGGGGTGGAGCGAAAACTCAACAACAATATTTCAACACATCAGCCTTCCAAACAACCTTCCCAACTTCAGGCGTGGCGAATGTGCCTGGTTCAGCCGGTCGCGGAACTATATTTGGTCCCAACCTCTTCCGAGTTGATTTTACACTGATGAAAAACATTAGATTTAGCGAAACAATGAGACTACAACTACGCGGAGAAGCCTTTAATGTATTCAACCGAACAAACTTTGCCGGCTTGAACGTAACCGCTTCTTCAACGGCCTTTGGACAAGTAACATCAACCCGTGACCCGCGTGTAATTCAACTCGGAGCTAAATTCTACTTCTAAACGAAATCTTTTGAAGGAAGACTCGCAGCCAGGCCTGGGCTGCGAGTCTTTTTCACTCTTCAAACTTATGAAAATAGCTTTAGAAAACGCAACTTTGGTCCTACAAAATCAAAAGCTGGAAAAACAATTCGTTTTAGTTGAAAACAAGAAAATATCCAAAATTTCAAGCGATAGGATTGAAGCTGAAACGAAAATTGACCTAAACGGAAATTTTTTACTTGCAGGTTTTATTGATATTCACAATCACGGCGCTATTGGCATTGATGTAAATCAAGCCGATACGCAAGGATTGTACGAAATCTCAAAATTCCTAATTTCAAAAGGTGTCACAGCTTGGCTTCCTACGCTGGTTCCAGATGAAGACGAGGTCTATCATAGACTCGTTCAGGCAATTGATGAGCTAACCGAATTCGAGCCAAAAGAACCAATCGCTAAAGTTTTAGGTATTCACTACGAAGGAATTTTTGCAAATCGCCAAATGTGCGGAGCCTTACGACCTGAGTTCTTCAAAACATTTACAGGAAAAGAACTTGAATCGCTACCAACACCTAGAAAAGGGGCAAAGATGATGACAATGGCCCCAGAAATCGAAGGAGGACTTGAATTAATAGAAAAACTAAAGCAAAGCGGCTGGATCGTATCAATCGGACACACAAAGGCAAACAAAGAGACTTTGGACGAAGCACTGAAAAGAGGAGCGAAACACCTTACACACTTTTTCAATGCGATGAGTGGCATCCACCACCGAGAAATCGGCGTTGCAGGCTGGGGACTTATCAGCCCAACCATAACTTTCGACATAATTGCTGATAAAATTCACGTTCACCCCGAAATACTGAAGCTTGCTTGCGAAATTAAAACTCCCGATAAAGTCCTGCTGATAAGCGATTCTATAGCTCCAACCGGTCTTGGTGACGGTATTTTTGAATTATGGGGTGAAAAGATTCAGGTCTTAAAGGGCAAAACTAAAAATGCTCGAGGCAATATAGCCGGAAGCGTAATAACGCTGATCGATGCTTTCAAAAACATGGTTTCACTTGGATTTTCCATAGAAGAAGTAGCAAAAATGGCTAGCACAAATGCGGCAAAACTACTAAACTTGCAAAACCAAATGGGCTCAATAGAAATTGGCAAAACAGCAAATCTAGTTGCTATTGATGAAAACCTAAAGCTTACTTTTGCAATTGTTGGTGATAAATTTTGCTTTTTCAGGTAACAAAACGGTAATTCAAACAGCTTTAAAATCTAAAAGCTCATACAAAGCAAAAAATTCCTTATTTCCCTCAGCTCCTGTTATTGGAGACTCCACAACTCCGCAAACTTTCAAACCTTTGGCTAAAGCAAATTCATTTATTTCTTCAATTACTCGCTTATGCTTTTTTTCGTCTCTGATTACACCGCCCTTTTCCACCTCATTCCTACCTACTTCAAACTGCGGTTTTATTAGAACCAAGAGCCTACCATTAGGTTTAAGAAGTGAAATTAGAGCGGGAATTATTTTTTTGACTGAAATGAAGGAAACATCTACGGTTATTAGATCGAATTTCTCGCCGAAATCTTCAGGTTTTATGTATCTTGCATTTGTTTTCTCTCTCACTTCTACTCTTTGATCGGCTCTAAGCTTCCATGCAAGCTGATTTTGCCCTACGTCAAGCGCTACTACTCTTTTAGCTCCGTGTTGAAGCAGGCAATCGGTAAATCCGCCTGTCGAAGCTCCAACATCTAAGCAAACGTATCCATTAGGACTAATTGAGAATGCATTAAGAGCCCCTTCTAGCTTGATTCCTCCTCGTCCAACATATTTCATCAAAGAAGCTTTTATGCGAATCTTCGCATCCCACTGGAAAACCTCGGAAGGCTTCTCGACCCTTCTTTCATCAACCAAAACTAGTCCTGCCATTATTAGGGCTTGAGCTTTGCTTCTAGATTCTACAAATCCTCGCTCAACCAACAAGCAGTCAATTCTTTCTTTACGATCACCTCTTGGCATATAAAATCTTCTCAATCATCATTCTAACACTTCTAATTTTAACTCGATTTCATCTAAACAAACGCTTATGCTAACTTTAAGATATGCTATCTTTTCGAAGATACTCTCTTTTGGTTCTTGCCTATAATCTTATAGTCATACTTTGGGGGGTTTTTTTACGTGCCTCAAGATCAGGCGACGGTTGTGGTCAACATTGGCTTACCTGTCACGGTGAAATCATACCATCAGCACCTGAACTTAAAACTTTAATTGAGTTTTCACATCGAGTAACTAGCGCTATAGCTTTTCTACTTGTCTTAGGACTTTTAATTTGGGCATTCCGTAAATATGATAAGGGAAACGCTATCAGACGAACCTCTCTTGGTGCCTTTGTTTTTATAATTACAGAAGCACTCATCGGAGCTGGCTTGGTTTTAACAGGTAACACTGCTGAAAACCTAACACCAACACGCCCTCTTTGGATGGCAGGACATCTCTTAAATACCTTCATTCTAATAGCCTTTTTAACCTTAACCGTCTGGCTTGCCTATGGCAGAGAAATGTTTTCCCTAAAGGTAGAAACGAAGTTCATTGTAATGATACTAATAGCTATTTTTGGAATCTTATTCATAAGTATAACTGGTTCAATAGCTGCGCTAAGTAATCTAATCTTCCCTTCTGAATCAATCGCCGAAGGCATTGCCAAAGATTTCTCTTCGACCTCTCATCTACTTGTTAGACTTAGAGTTAGCCATCCTATAGCATCTATTCTGGTAAGTGTTTATCTTATCTTTTTTGCAGACTTACTTAAAAATGCAAAGCCGTCTGAAGTCGTTTCTTTTTGGGCCAAATCCTTATCAATACTCATCATTGCGCAGTTAGTTTCTGGCGCGATAACTCTTCTGACTCTCTCGCCTATCTTAATGCAAGTCATGCACTTACTTTTAGCTGACCTTGTTTGGATAAACTTTCTACTGCTAGTAATTAGCTTTCTTGAAAAGGAAAACCTCTCTAGAACTCAAAAAACTACCACTGAAACAATTA
This sequence comes from Pyrinomonadaceae bacterium, assembly GCA_025054715.1. Taxonomy (GTDB): domain Bacteria; phylum Acidobacteriota; class Blastocatellia; order Pyrinomonadales; family Pyrinomonadaceae; genus J014. The sequence goes on along the minus strand of JANWYH010000016.1, from coordinate 15,116 downwards.
CGGTCTTTAAGCCATAAAATTCTTACCCAACAATCAAACCCAAACCTGACTTCAAAACCTTACGCTCGAAAGCGAAAATTTCTAATAAATATCCTTACAAAATTTGTTAAAAACCATTGACACTTTTTGTTAAAAAATGTTAGCTTATGAATGCAGGCTTTCTTTGTTCTGCGCTTAAAAGTTTCAGTTAGGTAAAAACAGTTTGCATATGTCCTTCGATAAATCGCACATAATGAAGAATGCTCAAAAGTGGACATCACAAGGAAACATAAAAGCCGCTCTAGAAGAATACAAAAAAATCATTGAAAAAGACCCTAACGATTCCAATACGCTAAATCTAATAGGCGATTTATATTTGAAGTTACCTGACATAGACAAGGCTATAGAGTCTTTCTTACGTGCAGCTGAGATACATGAAAAGCAAGGATTTAACAAAAGAGCTATCGCCCTTTATCAAAAAATCCTAAAAAACAAACCCGAACAGATAGAAATATCTTTGAAACTAGCTCAACTATACGAAAAAGAAAAACTTCTCGGCGACGCCAGACTTTACTACTCAAATGCGGCAGAAGCTTACAGAAAATCAGGTAAAAAGGAAAAAGCCTTAGAAATTTGGAAGAAAATTGCCGAAATAGACCCAAATAGCGCTGAGGTTTATCTGAAAATAGCCGAAACTTGCCTTCAGGAAAAACAAATAGAAGAAGCTCTGAAAGCATTCGTGGAAGCAGGCAATAGATTTTTCGCAAGGGAAAGATTCGAGCAAGCCCTTTTAGCCTATCGTAGAGCCTATGAAATCCAGCCAGAAAGTGAAGATATAGTTGCTGGACTAGTTCGCACCCAACTTAAACTCGGATATTCTGATGAAGCAGCCCTGATTTTGGAGGCTACTCTACAGAAACAACCCTTTAATAAGCGATTCCTAATCCTTCTACTTGATTGCTATTTAGAAATGGAAAATCCATTTCAGGCTGAGATGGCCGCTATTAAAGTAATAGAGCTAGAGCCCTCTAATTATTTAAGGCTACTTGATGTAGTCAAGCTTTACTTAAAAAAATCAGATTTAGCTGGCGCTTCTCGAGCGCTTTCCACTATTGCTGAACACCTCTTGCTAAGCGGTCAATCTCAAGAACTTTACCATTGGATAGAACAGATACTTGCAAAAAACCCCGAACAAATAGAGGCTTTGAAACTCTTGGTTAGTTATTATGCTTATTTGCATGACGAAAAAGCAAAGAAAAACACTTTAGAACAACTCGCAGAAGCTGCAAGATTAAATAACAACATCGAAGAAGAAAAACTAGCTTTATTAGAACTTATAAAAATATCACCTCACGAAACACAATACTCACTAAGACTACAGCAAATAACATCAAAGACGGAAGCTTCAACAACGGTAGAAACTGCAAAAAGCTTCGATTTGGTAGATTTTCAAGAAGCTAACTCTTTTCATTCAGAGCAAGAACAGTCGTTTGAAGAATTTCAAAAAACTTTCTACCAGCAATCTGATGTTCAAAAAGAAGAAAAGCTTGATGAGTTTGTTACAGCCTACGATGAACTACAGCAAGAAGAATCAAATGGTTACGGAGAGTTACTATACGAAGAAATACAAAAACAAAGCACTGCGGAAGAAGCTCTAAAGTCTAGGCTTGAAGATGAACTCAGCTCAGTCAGATATTTCTTAAGCCTTAATTGCTACGATATAGCCTTAAAATCTCTTTCTCAGCTAGAAGAGGAATTTGGTCAACTGGAAGAAATTCAAAGCCTCAAAGCTGAAATAGAAAAAAACCTCATAGCTACTAAACAGCAAGAAGAGGCAGTAGAAACTCAGAAGAAACAACCTGAATTAGATAAGAAACCCAAAAAAATCGACACTTCAGAACTATTCGAGGATATAATCGAAGAACTTGGATTAGAAAGAGAAAAACTCTCCGATAGCGCTGCCGATTACGACACACACTATCAGATGGGAATAGCTTACAAGGAAATGGGACTTCTCGAAGAAGCAATAAGCGAGTTTCAAGAAGCGGTGAAGCTAACTGCCCCAGACGACGGAACTAAACGTTATTTTTACTGCTGTAACATGCTTGGTATCTGTTTTATGGAAAAGCGGCTTCCAAACATAGCCTTAATGTGGTATCAAAAGGCAATGGAAACTCAAGGTTTAGAAGAAGAAGAGCTGCAAGGTTTACGTTACGAAATCGCAAACGCATATGAAATGAGCGGAGAAAAGGACAGGGCTATTGAGTTTTTTGAACAAATCTATGCGATAAATGTAAATTACAGAGATGTCGGCCAAAGGCTGGCACAACTACAATCCTTCCGCCAATCAGATCAAGAAGGAAAATACTCTTTCTAAAGCTACAAAACTTGATGATTAACTATCCCTCCGATTATACTTGAGTTTTTATAACTAAACTCAAGATAAAGGAGTAAAATATGAACTTAACACTTGGAATCATTAAACCAGATGCAGTTTCTAAAGGGGCTACCGGTAAAATCATTGATAGAATCTTGTCGGAAGGATTCAAAATTAGAGCTATGAAATTAGTTCATTTAACCAAGAAACAAGCAGAAGGCTTTTACAAAGTTCACGCTGGAAAAGGTTTTTTCGAGGAGCTAACTACTTTTATGTCCAGCGCCCCTTGCGTTGTCATGGTTCTTGAAAGAGAAGATGCAGTAAAAAAATGGCGAGAAGTGATGGGTGCTACAAACCCAGCAGATGCAGAAGAAGGAACTTTGAGGCGTGAATTTGGGTCATCTATCGGAGAAAACGCCGTTCATGGCTCAGATTCGGAAGAAAATGCAAAAATAGAAATAGCATACTTTTTCAACCAACTTGAAATTTTGTAACCCAAAAGAGAATAGGTTATAGCCTCATAACCTATTCTCTTGTGTAAACTCAAGTTTCTTTAGTTTACTTGTCCCATCTGTTTTACATTTAGGAAAATTTTGCTATTCTTTTTAACAGACTTTTACATGAGAAATCTCCATCCTTAGAGAATGGAGATAAGTTATGATTGACAAATTTTCACAATATCCTATACTTCTTTCTGGTGCCGGACAAAAGCGCCCTGAGATTGAAAGGCCGTAACGCTTGTAAAAACGCGGTTATTTTATAGAACGCGGGAATTGATTGAAAGCAAAATTTTGAGTTCTAAGGAGAAAAACGAATGAAAACAAATCCAAGTTGCACCGACCCAAACTGCCCGAAAGAATTCCCAGAAAAGCAAAATTTCTGTAATCTTTGTGGGGCTCCTTTGGTTTTAGTTGAAGCCAAACAAACAAGTCAAGAAGATTATTTCAAAACTGTGATAAGCAGTGGTTCTTTAGAATCAAAAAAGACATTTTCGAGCGAAGAGGCCAGAAACGAACCGGAGGACATACTCCAGCTACCACAAGAACCCTTTGACCCAATGAAAACTATGATTGCCTCTTCAGAGGCTTCACCTTATTTTGAACAGCAGGAAAAAATATTTGATATACCAGAATCTGGCGAACTCAAAGCACCCGGCATATCAAAACCCTCCGAACCGCCTAGCCCTTATCAAGACATAGAAAAACCATACAAAGAGTCATCACTTGTTCAACCTAAGACTTCTCCTTCAATAACCGAAGAGTCCCCGATCGATTTGCCAGAAAATAAACCCTCGACTCTTTCTGAAACCTTACCAGAAATTCCTACCGTAATATCGCCAACTTACGAGCCTCACGCTCCTTTTTCAAGCAACATAGAAGAAGAGCCTCCTAAAACAATAATTGAGCCTTCAGTGGAACCAAAATTCCCTTACGAACCACCGTCGCCTTTCGCCAGCAAACCACCTGAAATAAAGCCAAGCTTTACTGAAGAGCAGCATCTTCCCAAAACACAGGTTTTCGATCAACCAAACACTTTCTTTGAATCGAGTCAGCAACCACTTAGAGAACCTTTATATGAAGCACCTAAACCTAAAGAATTTACCCCAAAGCAAAGTTGGACACCACCGCCTCCTCCTTCTCCAAGTTGGCATAAACAACCGATAGGTTCAGGCACTCCTTTTCGTCCACCAGCTGGAGAAACTAACCAAACTCTAGCCATAACATCCCTAATTCTCGGAATACTTGGACTTCTCTGTTGTGGTTTACTTACAGGAATTCCAGCCATGATCATCGGATTCATGGCTAAAAGCAGGGCTGAATCGCAACCCTTGCTTTACGGCGGAAGAGGAATGGCAATTGCCGGCATTATTCTAGGTGCCTTGTCGACTATCTTAGGACTAATTGGTTTAATCTATGTTCTCCTGGGATTTTTATCAGCAGGTATAAGATGACACGCTAAACGAATTCTACTAAAATATTTTTTGAAGAACTTTGATGTTGAGAGGCAAGAATGTCAATAATAAGTGAGGTTATAAGGTCTGCAAAAGCAATCATAAAGGGAATGAGCATTACCCTCTCTCAGATACCCAGTGAAAAATGGACAGTTCAATATCCAGATGTGCCTGTAACAGTTCAACCTCGTTACAGAGGAATGCACCTTTTGCACGTTGATGAAAACGGAAAGGAAAAATGCGTTGCTTGTTATCTTTGTGCTGCAGCTTGTCCGTCCGATTGTATATACATAGAGGCAGCAAATGATCCGAGACCCTATGAAGAAAGAATTGGTGTAGACGAACGCTATGCAAAAGTCTATAATATTGACTACGGACGCTGTATATTCTGTGGGTTCTGCGTCGAAGCTTGCCCAAAAGATGCAATAACTCACGGTTATAACTTTGAAATCTCAGTTTACAATCGCGCTGATCTTCTGAAAACAAAAGATGATCTACTAATTACAAAACAAAAGCAGTCTAAAAACTACCGTGTGGCTCTGTCAAACGAGCAAGTAGATTCAGAGTACAAAGAAGTAAGAAAGTCATCTTGAAACAAGCTGTTTACTTTCTAATTCTGCACCTTCCAAAAGTTTTTCTGTTGGTTGAAGTAGGGCTTCTATTTTCAATAAGGTTTGTTCATCTTTTAAGTAGCTAGTAAGCTCCAACGACTTCTCGCATATGCGATCATCGAAACCTGTTTGAGCGATTAAGGCTATAAATGCTCTTGAAGCCTCCGCTTGGCGTTTTTGAATCCGTGCCTGATTTCGCCTTTGTAAACATCTTGTGCCAATTCCGGGATCAGAGTGGTTGGCTATTTTCATAAGCTCTTGCCAAGGTTTCAAATCAAAGTTAGCATTCACAGCCTCAGTCAAACCTACGTATGCTTCTAAAACTTCCCTTATTCTTGAGAAGTTCTGATCCTTTGCTTTTTCAGCAATTATCATTTCAAGCTCACTTTGAAGCTTTGACAGCTTTCTCCACCGATTTTCGCCTTCATCATTTGTGAGCCTAAAAAGCAAGACCATAGCGTACAAAAACCATAACAGAACTACTAAAAGTGCTTTCAAGGCAAAAATCAGCTTTCCTTCTACCTTGCGCTCACTAAAGACGTAATGCACTCCGAAAGGAAACCCGATAGAAATGTATATCAGCAAAGCTTCGTAAAACGTCACGCTAGACTTTTATCAGCAACTTGGATGCCAATGTATCCGATTCGTGTTTTTCAAGAATTTTGCAGCTTTCACTCTTCATAGATTTAGCAAAGAGCGAAAACGGTTTCTCGGCTTTGCAGTTTGCAAAAACCTAACTAAAATCCTGTCCTTTATTTAAATGCAACCTGTTTGCAAATCTGCAAAATTTTGTTATTTTGTGTGTTATTGATGTTATGGAAGGAAAAGTAGTTCTGGTCACTGGAGCAAGTTCAGGCATAGGAAGAGCAACGGCTATCTTATTTTGTGAAAGAGGCTCTAAAGTGGTAGCCACCGGTAGGAACGAAAGAGAACTAAGCTCACTGCGTGAAAGAACTCTGGAAATGAATGGCCAAATAAAAACTTATCTAGCAGATATTCGTGAAACCACTCAGATCGAAAGGCTAATAAATGAAACGGTTGAACACTTCGGAAGAATAGACGTTTTAGTTAACTCAGCAGGCATCATATCAAACGGATCGATAGAAACAACCACTTTAGAAGAATGGGACAAAGTCATGAATATAAACTTAAGAGCCGTGTTCTTACTGATGCAAAAATGCATACCTCATCTTGAGAAAACCAAAGGCAACATCGTCAATGTTTCCAGCGTAGCTGGTGAGCGAGCATTTCCTAATGTTTTAGCTTATTGCGTTTCAAAGGCAGGGCTAGATCAACTAACAAGATGTGCTGCTCTAGAACTAGCTCCAAAAGGCATAAGAGTTAATGCAGTAAACCCAGGCGTTGTAATAACAAATCTACACCGTCGCGGTGGAATGAGCGAAGAAGAATATCAAAAGTTTTTGAAGCGATCAAAAACGACTCATCCACTCGGAAGAGTCGGTGAACCAGAAGAAGTTGCAGAGCTAATCTACTTTTTAGCTTCTGACAAAGCTTCTTGGATCACTGGTGCAACTTACGAAATCGACGGCGGTAGAGCACAAACCTGCGCAAGATAGATCAGTATGAAAATAAAACTGTTACCAACGACTTTTAATCACCAAGGACAAGCTTGCTCAAGCCAGCATCTTTCCTGCTTTTTGGTTGACGATTGCATAGCGATTGATGCGGGCAGCCTTGCTACAGCAACCACCGTTGAGCAAAAAAAAGTTATTCGTGACATCATATTAACGCATGCACACTTAGATCACGTGGCAGGACTTCCTATATTCATCGATGATCTCTTTATGAGCCTCTCAGAACCTGTAAGAGTTTATGGACTAAAAGAGGTTATCCAAATTTTAGAAGAAAATCTCTTCAACTGGAAGCTTTATCCGCGCTTTTCTGAATTGACCAATAGTTATGGCAAAGTTTTAACTTATCGATGTTTTAATCCTGAAGAGAGTTTTTCAGTTAAACATCTCACAGTTAAGGCTATAGAAGTAAATCATAAAGTGCCTTCTATAGGACTTGTCATTAGCGATAGCAAAAGTAAACTTGCCATAACTGGTGACACAGCAAATACAGAAAAATTTTGGAACGTAGTAAACTCAGAAGAAAATCTGAGTGCTGTCTTTATAGAGTGCGCTTTCCCCAATGAATTAGCAGAACTAGCTGCTAGCTCATATCACTTAACACCAAATCTACTAGAAAAAGAACTGAAAAAGCTGGATAAACCTTGTCCAATCTACATAATAAATATAAAACCTATGCATAGAGAAAAAGTTATCTCAGAACTGAAAAAGCTAAACAACCCAAGAATAAAAGTGCTAGAAGTAGGAAAGACATATAATTTCTAGCCTAATCATTCAAACAAAACGCTGCTCTTCAAAAGACTCTCGTCTATGTTCTCCTTGAATTTCCTTTAGAATCACTCTATCGTTCCACAAAACCTTATCAACGGTAAAAGTTCGCTCCTCACGACTTTTGCCGGGCATTACCTCTGCCTTGAAAACCACTTTCATCCCAGGTCTAGCCCATCTATTTCTTTTCTCTTCCATAAGAAAATCTTAACCAACCATTAAGATAGCTCAAAAAACATTTTTGCTAACTAGATTTGCATTTTTTACATAAAAACTAAAAAATTGCTAAATAAAAGCTCTTATCAGGAAATTTTGAAAGGTGACAACGTCGAGAGGTATCGGAAAAATACCAAAAAGATTATTCTGGCATCTAAGGGCCTTTTATTACTATTTAACTTGCCTGATTTTTTGTTCGCTTTTTCCTATTCTGTCGCGCCTAATAACCGATGAATACGAAACTGGTATCTTCATTTCATTGATGTTTTTTACAGCTTGTTTTCTGTTTAGAGAAGCTTACTTGAGAGGGCTTATAGGTGCTGAAAAGCCTTCTAGCGTGAAATCACCTGCAAGCTCGAAAATTCACTCAACAAAAAAACTCACGCTTGAAGAGAACTTTCGCCTATTGAAAGAAATTCAACGAAAGGCAGAAGCCGCTAGAATTTTAGAGAAAATACCGGATGCACATTTTAACGTTTTTCAATCTTGCAACGAATACTTAAGCGTTACAGAAAAGGAACTTCAGAAAATATCTGCTAACTCACCTCGTTTAAGCCCAATTCTACGAGGCAGAAGTTATGTAATGAAACTCCGTAAATATCACCTTCTTGCATGGGCAGAATTAGAAGCCAAATCTTTGATTGAATCCTTAAAAGCAAAAAAAACAACGAAGGACAAACTGCGAAGCGCGGAAAAAGCAGTTGAAAAACTCAATTTTGCCCTGTCTTACTATCCGCAAGAAGCTTGCCTTATTGACTCAATCAGTGCCATACGTGATATAATCATTTCAATAAAAGTTTCAGAATTAACAAAAAAAGCAGAGAAAGCTTTCTCGGAAAACCAAATAAGCGAAGCTATTAGACACTACGAAAGAGCCATGGAGCAACTTCAGGATTCAACTAATCCTGAAAAAAAATTGCTACTAGAAAACATAAAGAGCGAACTTGAAAAATTGCTGTCTCTTAAGAGGAGTGGGGAGAAAATAAACTTCTTCAAGGAGCAGTCAGATGATTAGTCAAAAGTGTCCAAGATGCGGAAGTTATAGAACCAGAAAAGGTTATCGCCCTACTCCTTTTCTTCTTAAGCTTATTCTTCAACACAACCTACTTTGCGATAACTGCAATTGGGAATTTCGAGGCTTTGCTATCCCCTTACTTAAAAGAAGAAGTAAACGCGTTCGAAAGAAGATTGCCGAAAAATCTAATGAGATTTCGTAGAAGCCTGCCAGCTTTGAAAAGGCTTTTGTTCTTTTTAACTCTTATTCTCTTACTTGGCCATGTTAAGCTAAACGGGCAGACTGATAAGGTTCACTTTGGAGATGTGATCGAAGTCAAACTCATTGGTTTTCCAGAATACGATTGGACTGGAAGCTTAAACCCTGATGGCTTCTTAGATAGTCTAGAGCTTATAGAAGAACCTGTATATGCTCTCTGTAAAACAGAAAAGGAACTAGCCGAGCTAATTGAAAAAGTCTATTCAAAATACATTCGCGAACCGAAGGTGAAAGTTAAAATCATTGATACTTCAAAAAGACCAGCAGTAGTAATTTATGGAGCAGTTAGAAAACCCATGAGGCTTATCATCAAAAGGCCAGTCAACCTAAGTGAAGTCATTGCATTTGCAGATGGTTTAACGGAAAAGGCTAGTGGAGAAATTTCTATTTTTAGGTCGAAATCCTCAAGTTGTTTACTCGAAATGTCTTCTGATTCTACTCAAATAAAAATAAGCATACCCGATCTGCTATCTGCAAAAGAAGAGAGCAATCCCTTGATTTTATCTGGTGACATTATAGAAGTTACAGAGGCTTTGCCCGTTTACGTATTAGGTGCAGTTGCAAAAGTAGGAAGCATTCCCTTCCGAATGAACATGAAACTCTCGCAGGCAATCGCAGCTGCAGGCGGAGTAACTAAAAAAGCTACCGGCGAGGTTTTGATTTTCCGTAAAGAATCAGGAGAAACGAAAGTCATTGAAGCTAAGCTCGATAGCAGCATCTCGCTAAAAGCTCATGATATAATAGAAGTGCGAGAAAAAGGTAAACCTAAGGTGATGATTCAACCCATAGAACCAGAGGAAAGACCAAATTTCTCGGAGCTACCTCTTAAAATAATAAACTAACGAACTTGCTAAGAAGATTTCTTAAAACTAAACTGTAAGATATGAAAAACTTAAGTCGTAGAATGAAAGCCTTACTTTTTTTGATCGTAGTCGGCAGCATGCTAGGAGCTTTGGTAGTCCTGCAACAGATTGCTCTGCTTTATATCATAGCTACCTTCGGTTTGATTGTTTTACTCTTGATTACTGCTTTTGCTGATTTAGAGAAAGTTGGAACTCAAATGTAAAGGAAAAGTGTTTCCATACATCAAAAAACTTCGGACTCTTCTTCTTGCCATTATACTGTGTTTTTCTTCCACTAGCATAATTTCATCACAACAAAAGTGGAGAAAACAGCCTATAAGAATTGCTGTGTCATCTTCTTTGTTCGAGTTAATCAAGGACCTTGATCCGCTCGAAACAATCGAAAAAAGTGCTAAAAAATGGGAGGAAGCTGCAAATGTAAAGTTCGAATTTTACATCTCTGACAAAAAAGCTGTATCTTTAAGTGACCCAGATGGAGTGAACCTTATAACGATTTCACCTATACCTGAGAATCTCGAATTTCTAGGTAAAAATCTGTCTGTAATACCAGCAAAGACAAAACTCTTTTACAACCGAAACCAAATAGTCGAAGCTGACATCGTTCTAAATCCTTATGTGCAGTTTTCCTCAGATGGCAGATTCGGCACATTTGATTTAGAAACTATAATTTTGCACGAGATGGGACATTTGCTAGGGTTGAAACATGTGTTTGCCAATGGTTCAATAATGAATCCGAATCTTCCTAAAAATGGCGTTTACGGCATCTCACAAATTTTCTTGAGAAATCTTGCTCAAAGTGATATATCTCAGATTCGAGCACTTTATGGAACCGTATCTGAAAGCTGCTGTGCCATTTTCAAGGGCAGAATATCGGTAAAAAATGAAAAAGGATTCCTTCTGCAAATTTGGCTCGAAGAAAAAGAAACAGGTCGTGTTGAAGCCTTGGCACCGACAGATTCATCGGGAAGTTTTATTATAGGTGGCATCAGAACTGGCACATACAAAGTTTTCGTTCAGGGCACGAAAAGAAATAAGCGCATAGCAAAAGAATTAGGATTGGTCTCCTTAGAAGCCAACAATACATATACCTTCGAAAAAGCTGTCTATGCCTACAAAATAAAACAGCCTTATCCAGAATATCTTGGCTTTAACGGTCAGATCGCAAAAACAGCGATAGGCATAAGTGCTGGACGAAACTATCTTCTTTACATAGCAGGTAAAAGTTTTTTGACCGAGAAAATAAAGGTAAGCACAAACTCGCCCTACCTTAGAGTTATTCCGGAAACATTCTCGATTCATGCCTTTGATGATGAAATACAAGCTATTTCTTTCGGAGTAGAAGCTGATTCAAATCTTCCAGCCGGGGAATATAGTCTTATTTTCGAAAACGAAAATGGCGAAAAAACCTTCTTTGTAGCAGCCTTAATTTCAAATCTTCAAACCGAAGTACCGCAAAATTTTTTCATCTTTTGAATTTTGTTGGTTTTCGACTTGAAAAAAGATTTCTTTGTTTGCATAATAAATAAGTGTCCACCTCCCCGGTGGGCGGTTTGGTCGCAAGGCATGAGGACTTGTGACCAAATAAGGCGGCGGTGTGGGAGACGCCGCTTCTTCATTTTTGCTTCTGAAACTGCAATAAATTAATCGAAAGCTATGATAGAAAAAGAAACATTAGACACCCAAAAAGAAAATAAAATTCCTGAAATAGACTCGAAATATAGACTGGTAATAATAGCAGCTCAGCGCGCTAAGCAGCTTCAAAAGGGCGCTCATCCAAGAGTAAACTTAAATCCCAGAAAAACCAAACCTACGGTAATTGCCCTAGAAGAAATTAAACAAGGCAAGGTCAATTTCGAGATACTAGATGAAACCTAACCCATAAAAGCTCTTTGAGTTATCCTAAAAGAAAAAACCAAAGTAATTTCCCGTTGAAAGAGAAAAGCTCATTTTGCAATAGGCAGCGTTTACATTGAAAAATTTTTCTCAGTCAGGTAATCTCCTTCGCAAATGACGTAATTGTCAAGTTCATCAAGTCCTAAAGCCTATCCAAAACTAAACTCTCTAAAAACTCTGTAGCTTAAGAAAAAAGGCTTAGCTTGCAGCAGCGCATAAGCTAAGCCTTTCTCACCGCCTCCTCTACTTTAGCGACTGTAAGCAGATGGAATAGGTATATCAGTTGTTAAGCCAAAAACGTTGTTCCTTACTATTCCAGATGCACTTTGTTTCATCTGCCATTTTCCATTAAGATACACGGCAACATCTACTCTTCCGTCACCGTCGTAGTCACCTGGAGATGCCCTTCCGCCGGCAAAAGCTTCTACGGTTTCAGTGAAACCTGAAGTAGTGACTTTCCAAACACCTCTTTTCGCTAGGTAAACAGCTTTGTCTGCTCTGGCGTCCCCGTCAAAGTCCGCCAGTATTAGTGTTCCTCCACCTTCAACTGTATCGGTGACTGTATCACCGGTTCTACTCAAAAATATCTTTAAGACGCCTGATGTAGTATATCCTCCGAGATCAGCTCGTCCGTCTCCATCTACGTCTCCAACAACGGGTCTTACCTTACCCTTAAGCTCTATTTGCTGAACGATAAGCTTACCATCTGAGCTTCTTCTTATGTAGTAGCTAGATTCTTCCTCACGCCAAACTGCTATGTCAGCTTTTCCATCACCATCGTAATCGCTCGGCATGGCTAAATCGCCTATACGACCAAAATTTTCAACATAAAGCTCCTCACTTTCAGACATTAAAACATACCATCTACCTTCTGAAGCGCGGAAAATGGCTATATCCGTCCGCCCATCACCATCATAATCTGCAGGAGCAATCTCATCTGTTGACAATCCAAATTTCTGCATCTGCCATTTATTATCTGAGCTTCTGCGAATATACCACGCACCTTCTTCAGCGCGCCAGACAGACAAGTCTGTTTTCCTATCTCCGTCAAAGTCAAACGGTGCTCTGTCAAAATACGTTTCTGCAGGATTTACGCCCTCATTCATTCCATCCGCAACGAAATCTATACCATCTTCATCTTGGCTGATGAATCTTACTTGCGAAGGTTGACTGAAGCGATACAGCTTATGCGAAACTGTGAAGACGTAAACCTGACCAGAGCGTAATTCTCTAAATCTGTAGTAGCCAAAATGATTCGTGTGGGTTATTATCGTCTCACCCTCTTGGTTCGTCACTGTAACTCTCGCCCTTGCTATTGGCCGTCCTTCTCTAGTGATGACTCGCCCGCTTACGTTTACAGGTTCTGATGTCGCAACTTGTTCGCCTATACTCCAGTCTGAAAAATCAGTTACTGCGGTCGGCGTCGTTGCCGAGTTAGCAGTTGTATTCACACATGGCGAAGAAGGACACAAATTCGTGATAATAGAACCACTCTTTCGATAGATTCTAAAATCGCTCTCATTAGCCGTTGGAGGAACATCTTCACCTGCGTTATCTAAATAGTTAAATGTGAGAAATGCAGTAATGTCTCCTGTCTCTGTTAAGCTCCAGTATCGGCTTATTGACCTTGAGGGAACCAGCCCAGTCATCGCTTGGTCAGTAGCCGAAACAGTAAGCGTTGAAGGCGTAACTCCGATAGCTGTTACATTAACATCTACTGGAGTGTATTCTAAAGGATCAGCTGTTCCAACTGGAAAAGTAAATGCTCCAGTCGTGCAAAATTGCTTTGCTAAATTGCCTATAATGTATGAAATAGGCGGCCCTACAACAAAACTATAATTGGCATCGCAACCTAATGTTATAGTATTTGCGCCTACATCCACTGGTCCACTAATGTAAAGCACTCCCGTAACCGTAACATTACCGCTAAAAGTATCACCACTCGATACAGAAGCATTATAAAACGTCCCGCTTGGGAAAACCCCACCTGTGGAACCCACTAGCTCATCTGCACCAATGTCGGGTGCCGTAGCAGAGCGTGCGTCATTATCATAATCTATGCCAACTCCAGAAATCGCTGTCCCCATTCCGTTAACTAAGCTTAATGGAAGTAAGTGCAGATCAGTGCTTGATGTGAAACTCGGGTCAACATCCATAGAATTCAAGTCTTGTCCCGTTGCAGCTTGTAGCGCAGAAAGAGTAGTCCTATCAGTTGAATTGATTGCACCAAGAACACCTTGAGCGCCGCTTACATAATAGTCGTTGTAATTAATCTGAGAAAACATAGTAGTAGCTGGAGCATCAGTGTATATTGCATAGTTCTTATCCGTCGTTACCGTAGTGTTATCGAAGCTATTCGCGAAGATGTTGTTACGGACGTCTAGATTAGTCGCCGTCGTTGTACTAACCATAAATGCTGCTGTCACGGTCGCACCATTGAATCCAGCATAATTACCAGACAAATTCACCGAGTTATGCCAAACATTCACTCCACCTGTAGTTCCAGTTATCCTTATACCGGCAATAGTATCCCTAGAATACTCGCCGTATAACTTGTTCCACGAAGGTCGTATATGAAGTTGTTCGCTACCGTAACGTTACTACTCGAACTGCCAGTGCTTATAGTTATGCCATTTGAACCGTATCCGCTGGAATTTGAAGCATTCATATTCGATACAGAGTTGCGAGTAATGCTAGTATTAGTTGTTCCTGTAGAAGCAACGATGCCAAAAAGATTGATGGGTGTCGAGTTTGCTATATTTCTTACTATGTTCCTTGTTACAGTGGAGTTAGTAGTGTGACCTATGACAATGCCATTACGACCTAAGTAATCTGCCGTAGCAGTCCCTCCCAAAGTATTATCGGCTATCAGCATGTTGTCATTTAGACCAGTAGTATCACCCACAGCTTGAATCCCTATTGATGTCTTCTGAATCAAATTATTCTGTATCGTAAGATTGTCGTTGTCAGGTCCATTGGGTAAACCATTTGCGTGACCTACGAAAATGCCAAAATTAGCGTTAGTGCTGGAACCAAAGTTAGTTCCGTTCTGAATAATGCAGTTCCTTATGGTAACATTCGTTGCACCTTGTCCAGCACCAAGGCTGCCAACCCAAATAACCGTAGTTCCAGCAGTTGTATTGTTAGTCAAAGACAATGTTAGGCTTCTATCAGTCCCACCGGATAAGCTCCCATCAATCGTTACATTATCCGCCCCATTTAGGAAAATAAGTCTAATAGCCGTTGCCGTGCTAGTGATTGTTCTTGCCCCACCTGAAGGCTTTATCAAAACAGAATGTCCACCACTGATTTGATTCAGCCCTATCTGACCAGTTTCTCCTGAAAGATCAGAAATTATCTCAATCGTAATGTTACCCGTTGCTCCCGCAACATTAATTGCATCAAAAATTCCACCCGGATTAGTTAAGCTACTGAAGTTACCACCAGATCCAACAGTGTATGTTCCTGAAAGAGGATTAATTGCCACTGTAGTTCCTGTAATTTCGTCATTCGATGGGACTTGATCGCCAGGGTTTTCTGCTGTCGCTTTGATCGTATAAGTTCCAGTGGCTGAGACCGTGCATGAAGGAAAC
>JANWYH010000015.1 GCA_025054715.1 Pyrinomonadaceae bacterium | reverse complement strand
TAAAAGACTGTCCATTTGAATACTATTTTATTAAAAGAGAAAACCGTGGACTTACTAAGACGCTCAATGAAGCGCTGTCAATGCTCGAAGATGCGGAGTTTTTTGCCTACATCGGCTCAGACGACATTTGGTTTCCTGAGTTTTTGCAAAAAAGAATAAATCTTCTCATGAGCAACCCTAAAGCCAGCCTTGCATTTGGTAACGCCTTTTTGATAGACGAAAGTAGCAACATAATTGACTCAACTGCAGATTGGTTTGATTTTGACCAGAACAAAATTTTAGATCATCTGCTAAGAGGAGAAATTTTTTCTAGTCCTACCGTAGTTTATCGAACCGAATATCTAAAACGGCATCGGTGGAACGAAGAATCTGTTTTGGAAGACTACGAGCTTTATCTGAAACTCTCTTTAGAAAGTGAGTTCTGCTTTGACCCGACAATTCTTGCGGCGTGGAGAGTGCACTCGAAAAACACAAGCCGAAATTTTCCGAAAATGTTTGAAGAATGGATTTTAGCACAGAATCGAGTGCTAAAAGACGCAATACCAAAAGAAGAGCTAGCAGCGATTCAGAAAAAATTGCGGTTCAAAAGCGTTGCCGATTTTGTTCGATTTGGTTATAAGAATGAGGCAATTAAGCTTTTCTTCGAGAACATTGGCGGCGCTACGAGCTTTAGTCAATTTGCGGGTATGGTTTTAAGGCTTATAACGCCACAAAAGTTATTTCAAGCAAATCGTCGCCGAAAAATGCGCAAGAAAACATTAAGATACGGAAACTTGCAAGATGTAATCGCTAAATTTCCAAGCGGCGTTTGCATCAACTAAGTATTTTTTTCTATAATTTGATTTTCGATAGTTTGAAAAAGCGGCCAGGTAGCTCAGGTGGCAGAGCAGTGGACTGAAAATCCACGTGTCGGCGGTTCGACTCCGTCCCTGGCCACCACTTTTTAGTCTTGCCTTGCCTTTTAACCGTCCCTGCTTTATATGCCTTCTGCTGTCGTAGTAAGAAACTTATCGAAAACCTATCCTGTCGCGTTTCCTCGTCTAAAAAAACTCCTACGAATAAAGTTTAATCCTCCAGTTGAAGCACTACGTAATGTATCTTTTGAAATTGAAGAAGGAGAAATTTTCGGACTTATAGGCAAAAACGGTGCTGGGAAAACTACTTTGACAAAGATAATCGCAACACTTATCCAACCAACAAGCGGGCAAGTTTTGGTTAAAGGCCTTGATACGGTAAAAAACGACGTGCAAGTTCGTTCTATCATTGGGCTTGCCGTTGCTGAAGAACGATCCTTTTATTGGCGCCTAAGTTGTGAGCAAAACATGATGTTTTTTGCTCGCCTTTACGGTATGAAAGATAAAGAAGCCAGAAAGAGAATTTATGAGCTTTTTGAAAAGGTAGGAATTACCGATCTAGCGAAAAGACGATTCTCGGAGCTTTCTACAGGAAACAAGCAACGCCTTGCCTTAGCACGCGCCCTGCTTTCAAACCCGCAAGTTTTGCTTTTAGATGAGCCAACGCGCTCACTAGATCCACTCGCTGCTTCTCAAATGCGCGCCTTGATTGCCAGCCTTAAGAATGTTTCCATTTTGCTCACCTCTCATAATCTTTCAGAGATCGAGCAGCTCTGCCACAGAGTTGCCGTAATTGCAAAAGGCGAAATTAAGGATATTGACACTCCAGAAAACCTACGCAGAAAACATAAGCAAACAGAAAAAGTCACAATAATTTTTTACTCACCTAACGAATTTGCACCGCCACCGATGCTAAAAGAGGTAGAACTTGAAGAAAGAAACTCTTTGAAAAGAATCTCTTTTGTTCGTGAAACCAGTGATTTGCTTCTCAGTCAGGTTCTTTCTTTTCTCATTCGACAAGGCGCAGAAATAAAAGACATAGAAACTCAAAAAGCAACACTTTTAGATGTTTTAGAAAGCTTCGAAAGAAGTGAAACTACCTGATCGAAATAATGTCATCTACCCTAACTTCGGTTCGGAAATTGAGTTTACCTTTTTCCACAAAGATTTCCACAAGGCTTCCCTCTAGAATGTCACCGCGAATTAAAGCTTCGGAAAGCTCGTCTTCAACATACTTTTGAAGTGCACGTTTTAAGGGACGTGCACCAAGTTTTCTATCTGAGCAGGTTTTCTCTATAAGCCATTTTTTAGCATCTTCAGTTAACTGGATTTCAAGAGCACGGTTAGAGAGGATTTCATTTAGCTTTCCAATTTGAAGATCGATTATTTTCATAAGGTCATCTTCGGTTAACTCATCGAAAATTATTATCTCATCAAGACGATTTAAAAACTCTGGCGGAAGCGTTTGTTTGACTATGCTCATTACTTCTTGCTCAAGATTTTTGTAAGAAGATTTGGCTTTTCCTCTAAAACCGAGCTGAGCGTCCTTCTGGATTATTCTAGCACCAATGTTTGAGGTAAGAATGAAAATCGCGTTTTTACAATCGACAGTATTTCCTTGTGAGTCAGTCAATATTCCGTCATCAAAAACCTGAAGTAGTAAGTTAAAAACGTCCGAGTGGGCTTTTTCGATTTCATCAAATAGAACCACTGCGTAAGGCTGACGACGTAGCTTCTCTGTAAGTTGTCCACCTTCTTCGTAGCCGACATATCCTGGAGGCGAGCCAATTAATCTCGCTACGGAATGACGCTCCATATATTCCGACATATCAAATCTTATAAGTGCTTTTTCTGAGCCAAAAAGAAACTCAGCCAAAGAGCGTGCAACTTCTGTTTTCCCGACACCAGTAGGACCTAAGAACAGAAAACTACCAATGGGCTTATTCGGTGTCTTTAAGCCCGCACGAGAACGCCGAATAGCACGCGCGAGTGCCGATATTGCTTCCCTTTGCGAAATAATCCTTTTGTGAAGGTATTCCTCGATCTTTAGAAGCTTTTGAGCTTCATCTTGACGCACTGCTTGAACTGGAATGCCAGTTTGTCGAGCTACCACGGCCTCGACATCTTCCCTAGTGACCTCAACATTAAGGAAAGAGTCGCTCAATGTTTGTATTTCAATAGCAATAGCTCTGTCATCGCCAGCACTGCTTCGCTTCCAACTTTCTACAGTTTCTTTCCATTCGGGATCAGATTCCATTTGCTGACATCTTAGCTTCGCTCGCGAGCCAGCCTCATCAAGAACGTCTATTGCTTTGTCAGGCAAGAAACGCTCAGTTATGTAGCGATTAGACAAATAAACAGCTGCTTCGATTGCCTCTTTTGAATACCGAACTTGGTGAAAAACCTCGTATCTTTCAACCAAACCTTCAATAATTCTCAAAGTTTCCTCTTCGCTTGGAGGCATTACGTTGACTGCCTGAAATCTCCTCTCTAAAGCTCTATCTTTTCCTACAGTCTTACGAAACTCAGAAGGTGTGGTAGCGCCTATACATTGAATTTCACCACGTGAAAGAGCCGGTTTTAAGATATTGGCTGCATCTAGCGAACCTTCTGCCGATCCCGCTCCCACAAGTGTATGTATTTCGTCTATGAAAATTATGTTTCGCTTGTCCTCTTTAAGCTCCTTTATGATTACTTTTAGACGCTCTTCGAACTGACCTCGATATTTCGTGCCTGCCACTACCAAAGATAAGTCAAGAGCGAGAATGTGCTTTCCTTCCAAAAATGAAGGAACTTTTCCTTCTACGATTCTCTGTGCTAATCCCTCAACAATAGCTGTTTTTCCAACACCAGCTTCTCCTATCAGCACTGGATTATTTTTAGTTCGCCTACAGAGAATTTCAATCAGGCGTTCTAGCTCTACTTCTCGACCTATTAAAGGATCGAGCTTACCTTCTACCGCTTCCTGTGTAAGGTCTCTGGTATATTCTGCAAGAATCGAGCCTTCTTTCTTGCTCTCGCTAAGAAAATTCTGAAAACTATTGTTTCTCAGGATGATTTCTCTGGTAGTTTGAAGCCGAACACCATATTCGCGTAAAATTTCAGCTGCAAGTGAGGTCTCTTCTCTTAATATGCCCAAAAGTATATGTTCTGTGTTGACGCTTTGGGCGTGTAAGCGTTGGCTTTCCTCGCTAGCATAGGCAAGAACTCTTTTGGTCTCTGGCGCAAGCCTAAGTTCAGTCGTTTGCGGAATCCTCTCTCGCAAAACTATGCGATTTTCTATCTCTCGACGTATAACATCAATCGAAGCAGAAGAAGGAAAAGGAAAAAAACGCGTTATGACTGTTTTATCTTCGCGCAATAAACCTAAAAGCAAGTGCTCAGGAGCAATAAAACGCGAACCATACTGAAGTGCCTCATAACGAGCAAAAAATATAACCCTTCTGGCTTTTTCTGTGTATTTTTCAAACATAACGGAAAGGCTCCTAAACTGCACTGATGAAATTATAAATTATCTTCTACAGCTTCTTCCAGAGTTTTCTTGCCTCCTATCAGCTTTTTATTTACAATCTTCTCAAAATTTCAGCCGGCTTCAACCTAGATGCTGTAAAAGCAGGATAAAAACTCGCAATAACTGCAAAACCAACGGCCACTCCTACCGAAAGTAAAACATCCTCATATTCTATTCTTAAACTAATTCGAGAAACCGTGTAAACGGAAGCAGGAAGATGTAAAAGCTCAAAATAGTTTACAAGAAAATTTAGAAAGAAACTCATCCCTAAACCAATAACAGCTCCCAAAAAGCTTAAAATCAAACCTTCAGACAAAAAAATCAACAGTAAGCTTTTTGTCTTTGCCCCACAAGTTCTTAATACGGCTATGTCTAGTTTTCTTTCACTAACGAGAAGAGAAAGAACGGTAGCTACATTCAGACCAGCTATGAAAAAGAGCAACAGAACAGTTAAGAAAGCTACTTTTCTCTCTAAAGATAAGGCTTCGAAAAGAGTCTGGTTTGCTTCTTGCCAGCTTAGCACTTTGAAATCATCTCCTAATTTTTTCCTAATTTCGGAAGCTACCTCATCGGAAGAAAAAACATCCCTTAGCTTCACCTCCAAAACATTTGGCTTAAAACCGTAGCCCTTGAGGAAATCTACCGGAACCTGTATCAAACTTGCATCATAATCGTAGAGTCCGGTTTTAATGAATTTACTGGGAATCATTTGGAAGCTTTTCACTTGCCCATTCAGAAATAAAAATATTTTCAACTTTTGATTGGGCTGGATTTTCAGCTTCTCTGCCAGTTCCGCACCAATTACTGCATCTTTCGTTGAGTCAGTTACCTTCAATACACAGTAAGAAGAAGTCTCATCGCTAAATACGAAAGCACCCTGATAAAAAAGCGGTTCTAAAGAGACAATCTGTTCTTCATATTCAAGCCTTTCTTTTATGAATTGCCAATTGTCTAAACTCTCGCCGTCTTTGCGAAAAATCTTTACATGAGGTTCATTCTCCAGTATTGCCTTCTGAATCTGATGCGAAAAACCTCTCGATAAAGCCATTGCCAGAATCATTACAGCAACGGCGAAAGCCGTCGTGAAAATTGCCAAAAAAGTCGTAAACCGCACTAAAGAAGCACGTTTTAAAAAAGAATACTTAAATGAGAGTTTGATTTCAGGAATCACCTTTTGAAAAACTCATCCTTGCTAAGAGTGTTTGTTCCGACAGATTATATTACAAGCACTGTTTATAAAGCTAACAATTCTCAAGTTTGTGATAAAATCTTTAGAAGAAAATATGGCTTTTGCAACCGTAGAAGAAGCCGCAGCAGACATTGCTGCAGGCAAGATGATAATCATAATTGACGACGAAAACCGAGAAAACGAAGGTGATTTAGCCTGCGCTGCCGAGAAAGTCACACCAGAAATAATAAATTTCATGGCAAAATACGGACGTGGTTTAATTTGCCTGTCCCTAACTGAAGAAAGATGCGAAGAGTTAAATTTGCAGCCTCAAACCTATGATAATAATTCCAAATTTGGGACAGCCTTTACGGTTTCAATCGAAGCTAGAGAAGGAGTAACAACTGGAATTTCTGCTGCAGACCGCGCTCACACAATCTTAACAGCCGTAAATCCTAAAACAAAACCTAGCGATTTAGTCCGCCCCGGTCACGTTTTCCCATTGAGAGCCCGTCGAGGAGGGGTTCTTGTTCGCCCCGGGCAAACAGAGGCAAGTGTTGACATAGCAAAAATTGCAGGCTGTTATCCAGCAGGCGTCATCTGCGAAATAATGAACGACGATGGCACCATGGCACGCCTTCCTGACCTAGAGAAATTCGCTCAAAAACATAATTTAAAAATAATTTCTGTTGCGGACATCGTCCGTTACAGAATACAAAAGGAAAGACTCGTTAAAAGAATTGTTGAAACACCCCTGCCGACAAAGTATGGAAAATTTCAAGCGATTTTGTATGAAAACATCATAAATTCCGAAATACATTTAGCAATGGTAATGGGCGACATTTGGACGACAACCGAACCTGTCTTAGTGCGCGTCCAAACTGAAAACATTACTTTTGCTATGTTCGGTTGCGAACTTGGCGAAGCAGGATTAGCAATGAGTAGCTCACTTGAGAAAATTTCAAAGGAAGGCCGCGGCGTGATTTTATACTTAAGACAGCATGAACATAATCTAGGCTTAATTCACCAGCTTAAAACTTATGCTGTAATGCAGGAGCAAGGCTTAGACTTTCAAAGAGCAAAACAAATAACTGGCTACGGAAAAGACCGCGATTATGGAATCGGCGCTCAAATTCTGAAAGATTTGGGACTGAAGAAAATCCGCCTGCTTACGAATCATCCTCCACGTGTCGCAGCAATTGATGCTTTCGGATTAGAAATCACAGAAATCGTTTCTTTGTAAAGCTTATGAAAGTTTACTTAAAAAAAATATCTTTACTTGCAGTAGCTTCCCTAGCAGTCACCTTTTTTCTGATTTTTGTAACCTACAATCTTGGTGTCTTCGATGCTTTAGTTAAAAAAAGACTTATCGAAAGTCTTGATCGAATGGGCATAGAGCTATTTTCTGAAAACCTTACTATAAAGGTATTTCCTCTTAGACTTGAATTGATAAATGCAAAGTTTATCAATAAAAGCAAACAAAAGCCTCTTTTTAAGATTCAACACGCTGTCATACAAGTTTCTTTAGGTGAATTATTTTCACCGGCCCGAAAAATAGAAGTTAACGCCACTGAAATTAACGGATTGGAAGTTTGGATTGAATTTGATGAGGAAGGAAAATCTAACTTTTCCGATCTGAAACTTGCAGAAGAACGCGGCTACATAGAGCTGAGCTATAGCAGCGCAAGCCTAGAAATTAAAAACGGTATAATTCACCTCAACAGCCTAAGCCGCCCCATAGAAGCAAAAGCGCATAATCTAGAACTCAACTTTCGACCTGTTTCAGATCAAGAATACAAATTTCGGATTAACTCAACGGAAAGTTTCTTATCTTACAACGGTAAAAAGCTAGAACCAATCGATTTAAGCTTTGAAGGCGTATTGAGTGAAAACGCAGCGAAAATTACAAAAGCTAAGATAAAGTCACCAGCTATAGATTCCGAGCTAATAGGCGAAATCGAAAATTTGCAAGACTTCAGATATTCTTTCGATGTCAGAGCAGAAATCTCTCTTGAAAAAATTGGAATTTTGTTTACGCCTGAAACGGCTCTACAAGGAAATGGTACTTTCTTAGGAAAACTTACAGGAGAAGGCGAAAAATATAAAATCGAAGGCGAGGTTTTCAGTGATTCTATCTCAACTTCTACTTTTAGTCTGAAAACTCTTCAAGGCTATGGAGGCTTAAAAATAAGGGAAGGCATTTATGAAGCCAGTGGACAAGTTCTTGTTGACATGCTAAATGCCGGCGATCTAAAGCTTAATTTCTTTAAACTAAACGGCAACATCAAAGGGCGTGGTGATAGTATCACGTGGCTCGGAGATCTACAAAGTGCTGCGGTCAATTCCCCGCTAGGAAGTATCGTCAGCCTTTACATGAAGGATGCCTTGATTGACTATGAAGAAAAAAAAATAAAAGCTTCTATCGGCTCATTACAAGCTCAAAAAGCATCTACGAAAGACTTTCAAGCTGATCTACTTCTAACAAAAAATTTAATGTTTGACGGTTTCAACCTACAAACTCCCTTTCTTAGTGTCGGCAATCTCAAAGTAGGTCAAACCATTGCCAAAAACTTAAAGGCTGAAAAAGTCCGAATTTACAAAACTGGTGAAAATATCGAATCCGACAAGATAAAAATTCAAAGAATCAGGTCAGATGAAACAGAAGTTTCTGATCTTGAAGCTAACAGATTAAAGGCAGATCAAAAAGGAAATTTCAAAATTGAAAGTGCCTTTGCTCAAAAATTAAAAGCCAAAGACTTAGTAGCTTCAGGTGTCAGCGCTGCTGACATAAATTCTGAAAACGCCAAAAACCAAACAACAATAAACGCAAAGCTTATCAAGCTAAACAAACTTGAAAACGCACAAATAGAAACAGCAGCCTTCGATATTGCTGGCGTGAGAGTTGCCATAAAACAGCAAGTTTTAACGGCTACATCTGATGATATTAAAATCAGCGAAGTTCTTTTGAAAAAAAATCAAACAGTTTCTCAAAGTGGGAAACTAGAAAACATAGTTATAACAAAACCTTTTTTTGTGCTTGAACCATCAGGAAAATATCGTGCAAGCTTAGATTTAAGCATAGGAAATGGCGATATTGCTTCAGTAAAACTCGGAAAAGCCAAAACTTCTATCCTATTGACAAACGAACAGTTACAACTAAAAGACATTTCGGCAGAAGTCCTAGACGGAACTCTATCAGCAAGTGCTGTAATCTCTTTTTCTGCAAAAAACTCTTCAAAGATCAACGCTAGCTTTTCCGAAGTTAATCTCTCCAAGCTACTTTTAACCCAAAACGGCAGGGTTTTACCTCTTTCTGGCAAAATAAATGGAACACTCGATCTGACCTTCCCTCAAACAAACTTTGAACAAGCAAGCGGGGCAATTAGGGCAAACCTTCAAGCAAGCGCCGGGCCAAGTGACTCAATTCCTGTCAACGGCCGAATAGATGTCCTAGCAGAAAAAGGTACATTCACACTAAAAAACGGAAACTTGAAAACTGAAACAAGTTCTCTGATCATTGCTGGAACTTTTGATCTGAAAAGCAAAAATTCAGACTTAGAAATTTTCCTAGATTCCAACGAAGCTGGTGAAATCGAATATCTCGTAGCAGCACTTGAGGTTTCGCCGGAACTTAACAAAATCTTCGAAGACTACAAAATAAAGATGGCTGGAAAGCTAAGTTTTAAAGGCAGACTTGCTGGCAACCTGAATAACCCTGCGATAGAAGGAAAAGTAAGCCTGCAAACCCTCTCATTAAAAGAAAATCCTATCGGCTCGTTACAGGCAGATTTATTCATCTCACCAAAAGCCATTCGCGTAAACAACGCAAAGATCGAAAATGAATCAGGTTTTGTAGCTTTCAAAATCGAAATTCCACAGCCTCTTGAAAATAACGCTTCGATCGAGGCATCTATTAGCAATTTCAACATTGAAAACTTAATAGCAGCACTGCCACTTCCAGACTCCCTAGAAGCCCTTCGGAAAGTAGAAGCGAAGATTTCAGGAAAGGTCCTTCTGAATGGTCTTCCCAACAGAGCAAAAGGAACTTTGGAGCTAAATTCTAAAAATGGAAAGTTTGCCGGTGAAGACTTTGATCTTCTCGACGCATTTTTAAGCATTACGGAGGAGTTTGTAAACTTAGACAGATTCTTCATCCGTCATCAAGATTCCGTTCTTTCAGTAAGGGGAAGATATGAAGGAGAAACAACTCTTTTTGATTTAGAAGCCGAAGGACAAAATCTTCAGGTTTCGAAAATATTGGCTTTCCTTCCAGAAAGACAAAATCTGCCAGATTTTGATGGCGCTTTGAACTTCGTTGTAAAAATAAGAGGTGAACTAACGGAAACTACTACTTACGAAATCGCAGCAAAAGCAGCAACACAAGAATTTTCAATCAATCAAAAACCTATTGGCAGTCTGACCCTAGATACCTTCACAAAAGAACAAAAAGTCATTTCTACGCTTACCATAGACATTGGCAATCAACAGCAAAAACTAGATGCTTCAGTAAACCTTGCAGATGAAAATCTACCTTTTGAAATTTACGGCAATCTAGAAACGGCAGATCTTTCACCCTATCTGGCTTTGCTTACGACTCAAGGAATTGATGTTTCAGGATTTTCCACCGGTAACCTAAAAGTTGAAGGTCATCTGATTGCTACAGACAGCAACCAAAATAAAATTTTTGGTCTCCACGACATAAGAGGAAGACTGGATTTACAAACTTTATCCTTGCAGATAAACGAGATTCCAATAACAAACAAGGAACCAGTCAAAATCAGCTTTGACAGTAAAGAAGTAGTCTTTGAAAAAGCCGTATTTGCAAGCGCTGGCTCAACGCTTGTCATAACCGGAAATAAAGCCCTGCAAGAACAAACCGCAAACAATCTTTCTATAGAAGGAAGAGTAAACCTTAGACTTTTAGACATATTTTTGAAAGACACCTTTCTTACAGGTATTTCAAATGTGTCTGTGCGACTTACTGGAACAAATCAAGACCTTAAATTGACAGGAAGGGCACAGATTGAAAATTCAACTCTCTCAACTTTCATTGGTAGTGAAAGGCTTAATTTTGAAAAGATCAACGGAAGAATTATTTTCACTTCAAATCAGATTCAGATAGAAGAAGCTACAGGTTTTCTCGGTGGAGGAAGAGTTCAAGCTCAGGGCGGCGCAATTTTGAAAAATCTAAGGCTAGAAGGATTAAGATTAGAACTAATCGGAAGGAACATAACGGCTCCACTACCAAAGAATTTCATAACTACTGGCAATGCCGAAATAATAGTCGCATCAAAGCGTTCAGGTGATAACTTCGAAACTCTAATAGCTGGAACTATCTATGCCAGAAGATCAATCTATTCAAAAGACATTGATCTAGCAGATATAATCGGAAGTCGTCGCGAAGGTTCAATCACTGAAGGCACAAGCACCAGTTTCGCCGCTCCAAAATTAGACCTTACGTTAATAGGACGCGACGCACTGATAGTTAGAAATAATATCGCTGACTTGACTGCTTCGGTAGATTTGAAAGTCACTGGAGATGTAAACTCACCGGTTTTGATCGGCAGAATAACAACAAACGAAGGAACACTTTTTTATAGAAGTGAAAAGTACTCGATAAGAAGAGGCTCTCTAGAATTTCCTTCTCAGATTGATAGAGAGCCTTTCTTAAGTTTACAAGCAGAAACTGAAATTCAAACTTACCGCATAGAAGTTGATCTTTCCGGTGAGCTTTCTGAAACCAGTTCTCTTTCATTGAACGTCCGCTCAAATCCGCCTTTACCGCAAGCTGATATAGTTTCATTGATCACAACTGGAAGCCTTACAAATACCGAAACCGGCATTCCGACGGCTACTTCAGGCATAAATACTGCTGCTGAGCTTTTAACAGACGCATTCGTCAACTCCCCTATTCGTCGAGCAACAGATAGACTATTCGGACTCAACAGATTTGAAATTAGCCCCGTTATCTCAGGTATCAAACAAACTCCCACTGCACGCCTTACCGTTGGAAGGCAGATAAACCGAAATCTTCTCGTTACTTATTCCACAAACTTATCAGAGGATCAGAGACAAATACTAGCCTTTGAGTATAGAGTTTCTAATCGATTATCTTTGGTAGCCCAATATGAGCAAAAAAGCCTTAACAACTTTGTCCGTAATCGCGATAGCTTTAGCTTTGAAATCCGCTTAAGAAAAAGATTTTAGTGTTTGAAATGTACACGAGGATTTTTATCTTATTACTTATAGTTTTTCTAGCCCTGCAAGCCAAAGGGCAAAATGATTTTGAATCTAAAAGCATTTCTAAATTAGACATCATCTTTGAAGATGAGGAAGATAAGCTAGTTGAAGAACAGTTTCGTCCGATTATAGAAAACTCGCTAGGTAAACTTTATTCTACGGTAAAAATTCGCCACTCTTTACAAGAACTTTACAATACTGGAAAAATCCTTTGGGTAAAAGTAGAAGCTAACCACACAGGAAATGACTCCGTAGCGCTTAAATACATAATAAAACTAAAGCAGGTCGTAGAGGAAATCAACATAAAAGTTGGTAAAACTAGAGGGGAAAAAATTTCGGAAGATGAATTACTTTCAAAGGCAAATTTTTTATCTGTAGGCTCATTTGTAAATGAGCAGACATTGAAAAGAAATGCCGATTCTATTCAGAACTATCTGCGCGAAAGAGGATTCTATAATGCTGAAGTAAGCTGGAAGATAAGTCCAGGTACAAGAAGTAAAAATCAAGTAAAAATCGAGTATGAAGTCAACCCCAATGAACAAGCACGCATTGAAGAGTTTAAGGTTTTGATAAAAGGCCTGAATTCCTCTATCATTGAACACAAACTAAAGCTTCGGCCGGGAGAGTTTTTTTCCAACCGAAAACTCGATGAAGATGTTGCTAGAATAAAAGAGGAAATTCTAAAGAAAGGATACCTTGCCCCAACAATTGATGAACCTAAAGTTACATTTGACCCTGATACAAATAAAATTTCGATCGAAATCCGAGGAAATCTAGGTCCGCAAGTCGAAATAAAAATTCAGGCAGGTAACGAGAAGATAGGCGAGACAACCCAAAGAAAACTACTTCCAGTAAAACGAGAAGGAACCTTAGAACAATCGGCGATAATTGAAGGAGCTAGAAGATTGAGAAATCACTTCCAAGAAAAAGGATATTTTTTTGCTCAAGTTCGCCCCGTTTGCGTTGTAACTCCAGAATTTTCACAGCAGGAAATAGATGCACCCAAAAACTACACCGAGTCACTGTGCGGCTTTCTTTCAGGAGCAAACCTTGAGAATAGAAAAGTTGAAATCATTTATCGGGTAAACCTAAATCGCAAGCTTAACTTAAGAGAAATTCGGATTGAAGGGACTGACAAAATAAAACCCGAAGACGTCCTTCCAATATTAGAAACTCAAACATCGTCCCTTGTCGGCTTGATTCCTAACCTTGGCTACGGTCGAGGTTATACAAGCAACGAGATTCTTGAAAACGATCGACAGCAAATAGAAACTCTAATGTACCAACTCGGCTACCGCCGTGCAAAGGTGCGTGTT
Source organism: Pyrinomonadaceae bacterium (assembly GCA_025054715.1). Classification (GTDB taxonomy): domain Bacteria; phylum Acidobacteriota; class Blastocatellia; order Pyrinomonadales; family Pyrinomonadaceae; genus J014. The sequence continues at coordinate 7,425 of JANWYH010000015.1, read as the reverse complement.
CGACAAGGCGTGTCTATTGAAGGTGACGATCTTATAGTAACTTTCGTTGTAGAAGAAGGTCCTATTACTCGCATTTCAGAAGTTGAAATATCTGGCAATCAAGTCTTCTCAACTGAAGAACTAAAAAAAGTTATGCCTCAAATTGAAGGAAAAGCACTGTCTCCTGCAAGACTTAGAAATGCACTTCAAGAGATAGCAAAATTTTACTCAAACAACGGTTATTTTGACACTAAAATCTCTTACAGAATAATAGAAATGCCCGAATCAAACTCAAATGAAGAGAAAGTTAAAGTCGTTTACGAGATAGAAAAAGAAGGTAAACAAAACGTAATCGGCAAGATTTTCATCAACGGAAATGAAAGCACTGATAATTCAGCGATTCTGAAATCAATTCGCCTTAAGAGTGGAGCTCTATTGAAAAGCTCTGACATTATAGAAAGCGAGCAAAATCTTTACGCTAGCGATGCCTTCAAAAGAGTAGAAATTAAAGCGGAAGAAGCAGGCGAAAATGCTCAGGGACAAACAGTCAAAAACATAATTATAAACCTTGAAGAAGAAAAACCGAGAGATATTCAATACGGCGGTGGATTTTCAACCGATACAGGTGCATTTGGTTTTATAAATCTTCGACATACCAATCTTTTCGGAAAACTGCAACAAGGTGGATTTTTAGCCAGAGTTAGCCGGCTTCAACAACTGTTTCAGCTGGATTTTTTTGAACCTCGTCTATTTCGAGAATCAAGTGGAGGATTTTCGCCTCTAAGATTTACAGCTCAATATCAAAGAGATTCAACCGTAACTAGATTTTTCCGATCAGCTTTCGACAGAGGAACTTTTGGGATTGTTCAAAGACTCGATCCAACCGGCAATCCAATAGACACGTTCGGAAACCGAGTTGAAAATCCGATGATCAACCGCTTAAACCTCATGGTCGAAACCCAGAAAGAAGTAAGTCGAGCAAAGAGAAGTTTTTTCTTCCTAAGATACAGATTTGAAAAAGTTGATTTGCTAAACACCGAAAGCTTGCTAATAAAGGACCTTTTAGAACCGGACTCAAAAACGAGAATATCAGGTTTTGGCTTTAATTTTATTCTCGATACGCGCCGCTATTGTTCTAAGAAACAAAGCTTGCTTGAATTTATACAAAAAGGAGACGTCCTAAACCCTTGCCGTTATAATCCAGCTGAGCCTACCAACGGACAGTATCTGGCAGCTAACTACGATGTTTCAATACCCTTTCTAGGAGCGAACATAGGCTTTCAGAAGTTTCAGCTTACCTATCAAACTTACTACACATCTGAAACAATCAAATCTACTTTTGCCGGAAGATTAATTCTAGGAGCAGGAAAAGTTTTCTACGAGCGCAGTAACAGATTCTCTGGCAGTTTCTCCGCTTTAAGTGGTATTTTGCCAATCAGTGAAAGATTTTTTGCTGGTGGTTCTACCACTTTAAGAGGATTTGATTTTGAAGCAGCCGGTCCTAGAATTGTAACGGTTCCAACAGGAATTTTCAGAACAAGTGATGGTAGAGCGGTTTCCCTTCTGCCATTTACTACACCGCTTGGTGGCAATGCTTTAGCAGTTCTGAATCTTGAATTGAGAATGAATCTATCAAATGCAATACAGGCGGTGCCATTTTACGACGGCGGAAACGTGTTTCGTAGCTTCAAAGATATTCTTAAACCGCCAACTGTTAATCCCAGTGATGTTTTAAGATCAAATCTGCAGGCTACTTGGACAAATACAATCGGACTAGGACTTAGAATAAAAACTCCGATAGGCGGCTCGATAGCTTTTGACTTTGGTTACCTACTTAACCCACCTAAATTCTTGATTCCTCAAACGGGTGGCTCAAATGCTATCTACCGTCTTAAACAAAATCAGTTACACTTTAGGCTTTCACAAACTTTCTAATTTGATCTCAGCTCTCTTTCTTATCTCATCAAGGCTATCATCTACGAGCAAATCGCCGTTTTCGTAAACAGTCCGCATAACGGAACCTTCTTCAGCAATCTTTTCAAGTCCTCTGATCTTTACGGTTTCATACTCTCCTTTTTCGTTTTTTATTAGGTCAAGTCGCCCACTTTTACTTACCTTCACTTTGTCAGTTACTGGTTCCTTGTGTACCTCCCTTAATTTGCCATCAACTACAACAGCCGAACATTTATAGGCAAACTTCAAGGTATCGCGATTGACTTTTTGCAATAGAGCACCGCCCATACCGAAAGCAATGTTGGAGGCTGAAAACCCGTCTGCTTTTAGCCTTGAGAGAATATCATGAATAGACTGCTCATTTACGCCATCACCTTGAATTATGCGAACGTATTTCAAAACCTTGTAACCTTTGGAGTTAATTTCATAACCAAATTTTTCGGCTAAAATGGCGGCAACTTTTGCAACCACTTCGACAGGATTGCCTGAATCAGGTCGAATGACAATCGTAGCCCCCGAATCTACAACTTCCTGACGTAAGATCTCACCCCATACCTTCTCAACGGCATTGAAAATATCCCAAGAATCCGAAACAACCGCAACTAAAGCGTTCGGCTTTGCAAATTGTCGGAGCATATTTCTATAGGCCTCTACTTCACCTTCGCGACCCCAAGCAGTCATCGTTGAATGCTCAGCAGCCGGTATAGAAAAACCAGCCATTTCCGAGTGATAAAAATCTCTGTGAAGAAGAAGTGCTGCCATTGTGTCTGTTCCTTGAAAATTTACTAGGTGAGCTGCACCTCCTATGGCAGCAGTCTCTTGAGATGAAACTCCTCTAGCACCAAAGTCATGAAGCTTAAAAGGAATTTCAGCATCGGGTGAATCGGCTGTTTCTTGAAGAAATTTGTATATGTCCTTCTTTATGTAGTAAGATTGAGTAGCAACTGTGATAGGATACCAAATTCTCATCAATTGAGTTTCAAACCATCCCGCAAGCCAATAAAATTCATCATCAGTAGTTTCAACCGTCATCAACGCATTCTTAAGTGGCACTACGAGACCTTCTGGAACTGCACGAATTCTTAAAGGCAGAGAGCCGCCGTGTTTTTCAACCAAGTGAAGCCAGCCGTCATAGTTAAACGGTAGCCCATGAGAAGTAATAACAGAACGAGCCTCATCTACCATTTCTTTGGTAATTTTCACGGTAAAATATCGCTTTAGAATGTATTGGAGACCAAAAAAAACTGTTTCCTCCCAATGACTTCGCTCACTGCCACGAGATTCAAGATAAAAAAATGTTCTACTCGTTCCCTTCGGATACTGCAACCAATGCGAAGCTTTGTAACTATCGGTATCTATTATTGGGTTTATGCTAAACATCTCTAACTTCAGTTTATCCGAGATTTTTAGCTGATCAAAACCTCACTCCAGCTACGCACGCAAACAAATCACTTGTATTCGTTACAAAACTACTGACTCTGCTATCCTAAGACTTTGGCTGTGACTATGAAAAACCTAAGTTTATCAGAAGGACTCTTTAGCGAAGGCGTGAAATTTATGTTTCTCTCTACGCTTTCATTTTCGCTTGCAAACGTTTTTGTAAAGCAAGTAAGTCACATTCCAGCCATGGAAACCGTTTTTTTTAGATGCTTTTTTGGAATTATCTTCTGCCTTTATGGACTGAAAAGAGAAGGCTTAATAGGTCAGTTTGGCAACAATTACACTCTACTCCTGCTAAGAGGCATTTTTGGCACTGCAGCGCTTTACTTCTTCTTTGTTACGGTCCAAAATATTCCTCTCGCTTCTGCAATGACAATTCAATACCTCTCGCCAATTTTCACAAGCGTAATCGCTATTTTTCTGTTGAAAGAATCATTGAAGGCAATTCAATGGCTTTTTTATCTGATAGCATTTTCAGGTGTTCTTTTGATTCAACAGTTTGACTTTAGAGTTTCACCCTTTTTTCTTGCCATAGGCATATTTTCAGCTTTCTGTTCTGGCGTAGCTTATAACCTTGTAAGAAGGCTCCGTCAAACGGAACACCCACTGATCGTAGTTCTACATTTTCAGATGGTTGGGGCGATCATCGGATTAGTTTTCACATTCTTTAACTGGAAAACGCCCTCAATTTTAGATTTAGCTTATCTTTTTCTGATAGGTATTTTCTCACAACTAGGACAAATTTTTCTTACGAATGCTTTGCAAAAGGAAAAGGCTGCAAGTGTTGCCATAGTTAATTACACTGGTCTGATTTATGGGCTTTTTTTCGGCTGGTTAATCTTCGGTGAATCTCAAAACCTAATCTCTTTGGCTGGAATGTTGCTGGTTGTGGTCGGCGTAGCAGCAAGTGTATTTTATGATAAGAAGAAAAGAGAGATTGAAAAACTTGAAGCGAGCTTGGCATGAAATTCTTAAGCGGAAAAGATATTGTTTGCTTTTCGCATGACTGGACAAGCGATCCGTTGTCAAAAACTCACATCGTACGCATTCTGTCGAAAGAAAATCGCATCCTATGGGTTAACTCCCTTGCAAATCGTACTCCCACAATTTCAAAAAAAGACCTGTCCCGAATCCTAAACAAAGTAAGATCATTCGTTCTAGAAAGAGTCTTTGAGGCTGAACAAAATATCTTTGTAATAAATCCGCTTGCTCTACCCTCTTACGGAAGCAAAATCATTAGAGAATTTAACCAGCAATTCCTTCTATGGCAAATAAAAACCGCACTTAAAAAGCTAAATTTTGGTAAATTCATAAATTTGACTTTCAACCCAGCGGCAGGACTTATTGCTAGGAAGCTTGATGAAAGTTTACTCATTTATTACTGTGTTGATGAATATACGGCATTTACAGGCGCAGCAGTGGGCCTAAAAGAAATAGAGGAAGAGCTATGCAAAAAGGCCGATTTGGTTATAGTTTCTGCAGCAAAACTTTTAGAGTCGAAACGTGATCTAAATCCAAAAACCTTTTTGATCCGTCATGGAGTTGATTGGGAACATTTCAGAAGTGCGGTTGATGGAATAGCCGATTCATCGCTAAAAGACTTACCGCATCCAGTCATAGGCTTTCATGGGCTTCTTGCCGACTGGATTGATTTTGAGCTCATTCAGAAAATAGCTCAGCGCTTTCACCGTGGCTCTGTTGTCTTAATAGGAAAAGCTACCTTAGAAGTAGAAGAAAAGGTTAAGCAACTGCGACACTTTGAGAACATCTATCTTCTTGGACGAAAACCTTACAGCGAGCTTCCCAAGTTTTGTAGGGGATTCGATGTTGCCATAAATCCTTTCGTTATAAATGAACTTACTTTAGCAGCCAATCCCCTGAAAGTGCGAGAATATCTTGCGGCTGGATTGCAAGTCGTGTCAACAGCTATCCCAGAAGTTGAAAACTTAAGATATTGCCTGATAGCAAGAACCCACGACGAATTCATTAGAAAAATCGAAGAAGTACTCGCAAATCCTGTATCACGCTCAGAAATATCCGACTCCGTAAAAAATGAAAGTTGGACTTTTAGGGTAGAAGAGTTAGATAAAATCATTTCTGAGAGAAGATGAGACTTTGGAAAACCGCAACGCTTTTCTTCTTAATTTTTATTTGCTGGACGCTAGTTTCTCCATTTCTAGCCGAGTGGCTAATAGTAGAAACTCCTTTAGAAAGAGCTGAGGCTATATTCGTTTTGGGTGGTTCTGCAGCGTATCTTGAAAGAACTGAAAAAGCTGCATCTATTTATAAGCAAGGCATTGCACGAAAAATTTTCTTAACTGATGATGGTGAAGAATCCGGATGGTCTGAAATAAAGCAGCGAAACCCTACTTTCGTAGAATTAGCAAAAGAAAATCTAATACTGAACGGCGTGCGAGAAGAAGATATACAGATTCTTTCGCCCAAAGTAACCAATACCTCCGAGGAAATAACACTAATATTGAAAACAGCTCGCGACAAAAACTTAACCTCAATTTATGTAGTAACTTCCGCGTATCATACGCGCAGAGTAAAGGTGATTTTTTCTCACAAAGCAGTCAACGTCCGAGTTGGCATTTTACATGCTGAAACAGGCTGGCAAATGCCACAGCCGCAATTCTGGTGGCTGTCAGTTTTCGGTTGGAAAGTAGTCGCAGGTGAATACATTAAAATTTGCCACTTCTTAATAGCAAATTAGAGTTTTTGCTAGCTTCTAAAGTAAAATTGTTTTCGTCTTGGAGTCACTTTATGATTTGCCAAAGGTGCGGAGCAAGAAACCCAGACGAATCCTTCTATTGCAACAAATGCGGAATTAGGCTAGAAGACGAACAGGAAACGGTTCTTGCCACGAAAAATTCTGAGGATTTGGAAAAACAAATCTTCTCTATTCGCCCTACGATGCTGTTAATTAAAATTGGATACGCACTTGCCGTACTAGGAGCTTTTTTTCTGGTTTTTTTGCTTCACATTTTTAGTAGCATTCTAGGTATTAACATTCCATCAGCGTTTTATGTTCTCACAGGGCTTTCGATGCTCCTATTCCCTGCATACCATCACTTCAGACGAAACATAGTCCGCTATACGCTGACAGACTCGAAGATTGAAATAGATGAAGGTTTTATCTTTCAGAAAACTCGCAACATTCCGCTCCGATCGATTCAAGACGTCTCAGTGGAATCGTCAATCTTTCAACGTTTTCTCGGATATGGAAGTATCTTGATAGATAATGCAAGCGAAGATGCAGGAAAGATCGTTCTAAAAAACGTAGATGAACCAAAAAAGTATGCCGACATGATTTTGAAACAACTAAGGAAATTAGACAGGTGAGGTTATGTCAGAAAAACTTAGTCAAATGAAACAACTAACAAGAAGAATATTCTTAGATTCTTCAACGCCCTCAAATTGGGCTGTAGTCCGGATTGTTCTAGTAGCTTTCGTTGCTTGGTATCTGGCTTCATTTCTTGTTAGCATTGTGATTTCACTCAAGCCACTAATTTTTTTGCTTATCCTATCAGTCTTTTTTGCATACCTTCTAAATCCTTTGGTTAGCTACGTTCGCTTACCCTTCAAGAATCGCAACATAGAAAAATTTATGCCTAGAACTTTGGCTATTCTCATCGTTTATCTTTTTGTTTTTTCTACTCTAGGCATTCTGATTTCGTGGTTTGCGCCTCGCGTCGCTGAGCAAGCTCGCAAATTAGCTTCAAACATTCCTTTTTACGCCGAAACGATTCGTCAAGAAATCTCGCAAATAAACCAACGTTACGAAAGTTACAGAATACCCGAAGAAATCCAGGTCGAAATAAACAAAAAAGTAAATGAACTAGGCATGGAGTTAGCTCAATCTATAACTAGCTTTATAGGAGATACTGCTATAAGCGTTGTAACTTACTTACCTTGGTTAGTTATAATACCGATTTTTTCTTTCTTCTTCTTAAAGGACGCCAACTCCTTTCGAATATGGGTTTTAAGGTCCTTTCCACAAGGCTTATGGCGAGATAGAGTTGAAGCTTTTCTAGAGGATGTAAATCAAAC
>JANWYH010000014.1 GCA_025054715.1 Pyrinomonadaceae bacterium | reverse complement strand
TCGCTTTACCATAAGCGTTTATTGGGTTTGTTGGGTGATTTTCATCTATCGGCAACATTTGAGGCTCACCGTAAACGGCTGCACTTGAAGAAAAAATTATTTTCTCAACACCTGATTCCATCATAGCCTCAAGAAGATTGATTCCACCGACGAGGTTATTTCTATAATATTTCAAAGGGTTTTCCACCGATTCACTAACAATTGAGCAAGAGGCGAGATGAAAAACTGCCTCGAATTTATGCCGCAAGAAAATTTCTCTCAACTTCTGTCTGTCTAGAATATCACCGTGAAAAAACTCCACTCCTTCGGATAGATTGTCTAAGCTACCAGTCGAAAGATTATCGTAAACTACAACACTAAAACCATTCTTCAGGAGCTTTTCTGTTAAAACACTCCCGATATAGCCAGCTCCACCTGTAACTAAAACCTTCATCAGCTCGAAAATATCATTTTACGAAAGCCTACACAAAGTCTAGAAAAATTTTTCTTTACTTGATTGAGAAATCATTTGCAATTTCTTACAAAAAGAGTTATAAATTTAACGAAAAACCACTCTTTGATCTCGAGGAAAAAATGTCTTCTGAAAAGTTAAGGAACTTTTTAAGCAAAGTGTCTTGTTTTATCTCGGAGAAGCTGTCTAGTAGAAGAATAAATGCCAGCTTACCGATAAAAATCACCATTTGCCCTGAAATTCCTACAGGAAGTTTAAAAAATCCAAAAAGACTAGAGCTGTCCATTTTAGGAGAAACTCTCAATCTAAGCCTTAACGGAGTTGCCTTCATAGTTCCTTCCATAAGACTAAGAGAATATTATCTGGTAGGAGAAGACCGTAAACTTTATGCTGAGATTGATCTACCGAGTAGCAAGGTTACAATGGAGCTTTTAGGAGTTAGATACGAACAGATAAATATTCATGATTCGGCTTCAAAATACTTAATCGGTGCCAAAATCCTAAGCATTGCTCCCGAGCATAAAGAAGTTTACGAAGAATTTTGTCGCCTAGGTGGAAAACTTGATCCCTCTAAAAAGAAAATAACAGCCGAGGCAAAAAGTTAAACAGCTAGTTTTTCTTTCAATTCATCACGATTAACGATTTCTTGTATTCCAGTCAATAGATTTTTAATCGAAACTTTGCCCTCTGCGATTTCGTTCTCACCTAAAATGCAAACTAAGCGAGCACCTATTTGAGATGCGTACCTTAACTGCTTTCCCAGCTTATCAATTTGCGGATAGACAAGTACTCTAACCCCCTGAGAACGAAGTTCAGAAGCTAACTGTAAAGATTGCTTCATTAGATGCTCGCTCCAGACTGTAACCATTACATCTATGTTTGAGGTTGTAGCATCATCAGGAAAAAGCCTTCTTTGTTGCATTACCACTAAAATTCTTTCTAGCCCGAGAGAAAATCCGCATGCAGGTATCGGAGTGCGACTAAACATTCCTATTAGATTATCATATCTTCCACCACCACCTATGCTGCTTTTCAAATCGCCTACCGAAACCTCCATTATCGCACCCGTATAATAATCAAGCCCTCGTGCAAGTGAAACATCTAGTTTCAGTTGCTCAACATCATTTAACTTTAAGATCTCTTCAAGATTCTTAAGTCCTTCCCCCTTCTCACCAATAAAGTCTTTCACGCTTGCAAGTATCTCGACATTATCTTCCTTTTGACTGCAAGACCTCAAAAAACCTAGCAATCTTTCTGCAGAAGCATTTGAAATACCCTTTTTCAGCATCTCAAGAAGAACGCCCTCGTATCCAACTTTGTCTAGTTTGTCAATTGCAATGATTGCATCCAATTGCTTTTCCTGCGGTATGCCAACTCGAGCTACTACCTCTCTTAAAACTTCTCTATGATTAAGCCTTATCTCAAAATCCGAAAAACCAAGTTTTTCCAGAACATCACGGATTACTTGAAAAATCTCTGCCTCTACTAGCGGAGACCTTGAACCTATAGCATCAAGATCACACTGATAAAACTCTCTAAATCTCCCGTGTGCCGGACGATCAGCACGCCAAACAGGTTGAATTTGATACCTCTTGAAAAACTTCGGCAATTTATCGCTGTAATTCGCAATGACCCGCGCAAATGGAACCGTCAGGTCGTATCTTAAAGCCAAGTCTGCAAGCTCATTTTCTTTAATTTCTTCGGCTTGAAGAGCCTCTCTTAGCTTCTCTCCCCGTTTCAAAATTTTGAAAATTAGCTGATTGCCTTCTTCTCCATATTTCCCCAAAAGAGTCTCAAGGTTTTCTATTGCTGGTGTCTCTAAAGGTTCAAATCCATAAGACTCGTAAACCTCCCTTATTATCCTAACAACATATTCTCGACGGCGAATGTCTTCAGGAAGAAAATCACGTGTTCCACGGGCAGGTTGTATTCGCTCACTCATAAAAGGGCAATTATAGTTTATTTCCCACGAATCCGGTAATTATCGAAACTGAAATTCATTCGTCTTTCGCTTGGGCTTTATAAAAAATCAAGGCTTTACAAGCATCGCAATCTAAGACAGACTTTCATCAAATTCCTGAAAACTCTCTGTAAGTTGCTATATCTTTGTCGCCTCGCCCTGAAAGATTGACTACGATGATTTGATCTCGAGTAAGTTTCGGTGCTATTTTCATTGCGTAGGCAACCGCATGAGCGCTTTCAAGAGCTGGAATAATTCCTTCGACCTTTGATAGAAAACTAAACGCATGTAAAGCCTCGCTGTCAGTTACTGAAACATATTCAACCCTTTTAACATCGTGAAGAAAGGCATGTTCAGGTCCTATTGAAGCATAGTCAAGCCCTGCCGAGACGGAATGAGTCGTCGCTATCTGTCCTCTTTCATCCTGTAAAACGTAGCTCTTTGTGCCTTGAAGAATGCCGATGCGTCCGCCATTCATAAACCTAGAAGCGTGCTCACCTAATTGGTTTCCTTTTCCGCCTGCTTCTACACCTATCATTTTCACTTTTTCATCTTTCAAGAACTCATAAAAAAGTCCCATTGCATTTGACCCACCACCTACACATGCAATCAAATAATCAGGAAGCCGCGCTTCCTTTTCAAGGATTTGCCGTTTAGCTTCTCGACCAATTACACTTTGGAAATCTCTAACCATCAGCGGATAAGGATGAGGTCCGAGAACACTACCTAAAAGATAATGCGTAGTCCGAACGTTAGTAACCCAATCTCGTAAGGCTTCATTTATTGCGTCTTTTAACGTCCTTGAACCAGTGTTGACAGCTCTGACTTCTGCTCCTAGAAGACGCATACGGAAAACATTTAGTTCCTGCCGACGCATGTCCTCGCTACCCATGTAAACAACACATTCCATTCCAAAAAGAGCGCAGACCGTTGCAGTCGCGACACCATGTTGACCTGCACCGGTTTCGGCAATTATTCTCCGTTTTCCCATCCTTTGAGCAAGGAGAATCTGCCCGATGCAATTATTTATCTTGTGAGCACCAGTATGATTTAAGTCCTCTCGCTTAAGATAGATTTTTGCTCCACCAAGCTCTTCACTAAGCCTTCTTGCATAAAACAGCGGGGTAGGACGCCCAGAGAATTCCCTCAACAAAGCTTCATATTCACCTCTGAAGCCAGCGTCATCTCTAAAACTAAAATACGCTTGTGTAAGCTCTTCGAGAGCTGAAACTAAAGTTTCAGGAACAAACCTACCGCCAAATTCTCCCCAGTAACCCTTTTCATTGGGCTCGAAATTCATCGCTGCCCCCTCCTTTGACAAGCTCTATAAAACATCGCACTAATTCTAAATCTTTTATCCCTTTCTGCTTCTCAACACCACTACAAACATCCACACCATAAGGCTCGACTTTTCTGATAGCTTCGGTAACATTCATAACAGAAAGCCCACCTGCAAGATAAACCTTGCTATAAGAAGAGCTTATTCTTCTAGCAACTTCCCAATCGAAAGTATTTCCAGTTCCACCGAAAGCATCATGGCTATAAGAATCCAAAAGAAAATAATCACAATCAAACTCATCAAGCATCTTCAAGCTAAACTCCTCGCCTATTCTAAAAGCTTTTATCAGAACTCGGTTTGTTTTCGCCTTAAGAGCCTTAATGAAATCTGGGGTTTCTTCCGAATGAAGCTGAATAGCATCAAGACCAACACAATCAACCACTTGAAGCACTTTTTCAATGCTTTCATTCACAAAAACACCTACTTTAAGAACTTCAGAAGGTAAACTATCGGCTATTCTTTTTGCATCGGTAGGCTCAATATAACGCGGACTTTTTGAATAGAAGTTAAAGCCTAAAGCATCCGCACCAAAGCGCACGCAAGCAACTGCATCTTCTCGATTTGTTATTCCACAAATCTTAACCTTCGGCTTCACAAAAACTCCTTAAGCTTTCCTTAAGATTTTCACTTTTCATCAACGCCTCACCTATTAAAAATCCAGAAAACCCCATTGATCTGAGTTCTAAAATTTCTTCTTTTCGGGAAATTCCACTTTCAGAAACCATTAAAACCTCTTTCGGAGCATGCCTTATCAGATTTTTTGAAACATCGAGCGAAACCTCAAAAGAGCGAAGATTGCGATTGTTTATACCGATTATTTTTGCTTCAATCTCAACTGCTATCATCATTTCCTCAAAGGTATGTACCTCGACCAAAACGTCCATGCCTAACGAATCCGCAAGCTGATATAGTTCCTTAAGCCTAGCTTTGTCAAGCATGGCAACTATCAGTAAAATAGCATCAGCACCGGCTTGTTTAGATTCGTAAACTTGAAAATCATCAAAAATAAAATCCTTGCGTAATATCGGTAAGTCAACTACTTCACGAACCTTCTTCAAATCAACAATACTTCCCAAAAACTTGTCTTCTTCCGTAAGAACCGAAATTGCGCAAGCTCCACAATTTTTATATTCGATTGCAAGCTTTTCAACGTCAACAGAACCGTTTATAATACCTTTCGACGGCGAAGCTCTTTTTATCTCAGCTATTATGTTAATACCCGGAGAAGAAAGCGCCTTCCGCAAAAGATAGTCAGAAGTTTTCTTCTTAATCAGTCCATCATCGAACGCAAAATCTTTTTTAGCTACGTCAACTCTTTGCTTCTTTAGCGTTAGAATCTCGCTCAAAAAATCTCCCTCTTTCATAATGAAATTTTCACGAAAAAACAAGCAAAATGCAAAATAGCTTCAAAAAGCACAAAACCAGCATTTTTGTATTTAGAGCTTTCTTGCTGTAACATATTGCCTTCTAATATTTTAAGAAAAAGGGGCTGAAGAAAATGATAAAAAGACCTTTCAACCTACATAAATGGATCGAAGAAAACCGACATCTACTTAAACCTCCCGTTGGAAATCAGTGCATATACGATGATGAAGATTTTATAGTAATGGTAGTCGGCGGACCCAATTCTCGAAAAGACTATCACTACGACGAAGGCGAAGAATTCTTTTATCAGCTCGAAGGTGACATTGTCGTGAAAATACAGGAAGATGGCAAGCCTGTTGATGTCCCCGTCCGTGAAGGCGAAGTTTTCTTGCTTCCACCACGAATTCCGCACAATCCCGTAAGAGGCCCAAACACGGTCGGTCTAGTAATTGAAAGAAAAAGGAAACCCGGAGAAAAAGATGGCTTGATGTGGTTTTGCGAAAATTGCAATGAAAAGTTGTATGAAGAATACTTCGAACTAACAGACATAACTAAACAATTTCAGGAAGTCTTCAAACGCTTTTATGGAGATCTTGACTTAAGAACTTGCAAAAAGTGCGGAGCAGTCATGGAGCCTCCACCTGTTGTGGCTTAAAATTTTTTTAGATTTTTTTCGTCCATTTAGTTTCTTCCGAAGTCTAAATTTAGGTTTTGCAAGTTCAAAAATAGGGGGTCTATCATGATGAAAAGCCAATCGATAAGAATTCTTCTATCGGTTTTGACTATAGCTTTCTCTTCGATTTTCATAAGTCTGAAGGATGTAACTCAAGCCGAAGAAGAAAGCCAAAATGGAAGTTCTTTAGTCGCGAATCTAACTGGTCCTGCAATCGGAAACGTAACTCCCAAAGGCTTTGCTAGATATAATAACTCGGGAGGAAATCGCTACTTTTCGGTTGAAGTTTCAAACGTTAATCTCCCATCGGGCACAAAACTATCCGTAATTTTAGGAAACACAAACATTGGTCAGATAACTCTAAGTCCAATGCGAAATGGACGACTTTTAATACAAGGTAGCTCAGCTCCAACCGTCAATGCAGGCGATTCCATATTAATAACGAACGCATCTTCTACCATTCTTTCAGGTACTTTTGTCGCTCCATCAACACCTTCACCTTCTCCGACTATGAACCCTCGTCCGTCGCCTTCTCCATCGCCAAGGCCTACGGTTGCAACCGCGCTTTTTGCTCCGCTTACCGGTGGGCCAATCGATGGCATAACACCGCGTGGAATGGCACAATATACAGAGTTTGATGGTGGAAGAAAAACACTTCGAGTTTTCGTCCGTCAAGTAAACCTTCCAGCCGGAACGGCTCTTGACGTAACCATCGGAAATGTAAACATTGGGCAGATAGTCTTAAGAGCAACTAAAGACGGCAGTATCCGTCTTGATACAGCAAACGGAGACAATGTTCCAACAGTAACTGCAGGAACATCTATCGAAGTAAGAAACGGAACTAGCCTCGTTCTTTCAGGTTCCTTCCTCTCACCACAAACACCAAGTCCTGCGCCAAGACCAACAATTAAGGTTTTCGGAGGAAAGTTGAATGGTAATCAAGTTGTGCCACCCGTTACTACCCAAGCAAGAGGAGCTATTCTGTTAAAACTAAATAGCTCACAAAATCGAATTCACGTTTCGCTCTTCTTTGCGAACTTAAGCAGCAATCAAACATCCGCTAGCATAAATGGACCAGCTATACCCGGTGAAAATGCCCCCGTCATATTTGATCTGGGAGCTGTAGGCGCAACGTCTGGTCACATAACTGCAACTTTTGACGTAACCTCTGAACAAGTTCAGCAGTTGCAAACTGGCCTATGGTATGTCGTCGTTGGAAGCGAAAATAATCCGAATGGAGAAATACGCGGTCAAATTCGCAACTTCTCTCGTCCATCTTCATTCTCAGGAGAAGTTAACGAAGACCTTGCAGTCTTCCGCCCATGGAACAGCACCTGGTATTTCCGCAATGGCATTGGTTACGAAGCCGTCCGCCTCGGCCAGCCTGGTGATAAGATCGTTGCAGGTGACTTCGATGGCGACGGAAGAACTGATGCAGCCGTGTTTAGAAATGGTATCTGGCAAATACGACGCAGTTACGATGGCTCTCAAATGAATATCCAGTGGGGACTTAGTACCGATACACCAATTCGAGGCGACTTCGATGGAGATGGAATTAGCGATTTTGCTGTCTTTCGCCCGTCTAACGGAATGTGGTATATAAGACAAAGCCAATCTGGCGCCTTCGTAGCGTACCGTTTTGGAACAAATGGAGATGTTCCAATAGCAGCAGACTTTGATGGAGATGGACGAAGCGATGTATCTGTATTCCGCCCATCAAATGGCACTTGGTATTGGCTAAGAAGCAGCGACAACGCATTCAGTGCAATACAATTTGGAGTTTATGGCGACATACCTCTGATTGCTGATTTTGACGCTGATGGCATCAATGACATCGCAGTATTCCGTCCATCAAACGGCACCTGGTATTGGCTAAGAAGCAGTGATAACACATTTAGCGCTATGCGGTTCGGAATTAGTAGTGATATTCCTGTTGCCGCGGATTTTGACGCAGATTTAAGAACTGACGTAGCTGTCTTTCGACCTTCTCAAGGAGCGTGGTATATTTTAAGAAGCTCAGACAACTCATTAGAAATTGAGTTCTTCGGCTCCCAAGGAGATGTCCCAGTAGCCTCTAGATAAACTATCAACCCCTCCTCTCAAAAAGCAGGCTTTCTTCCTTAAGAGGAAAGCCTGTTTTTGTTTTCGCCATGCAAAATGCTAAAATCCAAAGCAAAATATGTTCGACATACAAGAAGCCAAAGATGATCTACTAAAAGCAGCAACATATCTTGCTCAAAAAATCACTAGTAGTGAAGGGCGTTCCGAAGCTATCACTCAAATAGTTCCTTTCTATCTTGAAATGAATCAAATAGAAACCGCAGTCGAATTAGCAAACAAAATAATTGACCCATTTGTCAAAGATCAAATTCTTCTGAGAATAGCTGAAAAATGTGCTTCTATGGATAAAGATAACTACGCTTTAGAACTTTCTCAGATGATAGAAGACGATAGCCTATACCTTCAAGCTTTAGAACAGATAGCCTTTCAAAAAATAAAATTAGGACAAGTAGAAAAAGCCATGCAGATAGCAGAAATGCTGTCGCATCCTGACAGCATCTACTCAGCACTAGTTTCCTATCTTGCTGAAAAAGGTAAGAACAAACAGCAAATAAGCGAAATAATAAATAAGATCTGCTTTCCAACAATCAAAGCCTTCTCGTTACAAAATGTTAGTCTTATCTTCGCAAAAAACGACAAAGAGAAAGCTATCGAGTTTCTTGAAAAGGCTTTAGAAGCTGCTTTTGAAATTGATTACAAAATAGATGAAATCAAAATACTTATTGACATAGCCGAAGCTTTTCACGTGTTGCAACTCACTGACAAAGCAATAGAGACTCTAGAAAAAGCAAAAAGAGAAGCCGAAAAATTAGACGATTTAGACCGCGAAAACCTACTTTCTTCAATTTCTGTTGCCTTTCTTAAAAATGGCAGCATCGAGCTAGCCGATGAAGCACTTGATTTTATAGAAGACAAGACTCTAATTGCTTCGACTTTAGTCGGATTTTCAGATGTCTTTTTGAAAAACCAGGAAAACACAGAGGCCGCAGAAGCGCTAGAAGAAGCCTTGCAAATTTTAAGATCGCAAACTGAATCGGAAATTCGCTCAACTTTAATGCGTAATCACGCTTTGACACTCGTCGCCGTCAGATTTGCAAACTTAACAGAAATCGAAAAAGCAATCCTAGCAGCAGAAACCATAAACGACGACCAAGAACAAAAGGCAGCATTTTCGGAAATGGCAAAGGTGTTAGCTTTAAGGCAAGAAGATGAGCTTGCTGAACAAATTACAAAAATGATCCCATACGAACTCAACAGAGCAGAAACCTTCATAAATCTTTTCGACATAAAAACCTCGCTCGGGCAAAGCGAAAAGGCAACGCGTTTTCTGAAACTAGCCGCTGACTCTGTGGACTTTATACCTCAGCATTCACTACAAGTAAGGGCTTGTTGTGACCTAGCTGAGCGCTTCATCGAGTGTGGTGAAATAGAAGAAGGAATCAAATTTGCTAAACAAGCATTGCAAATGAGCCTGAAAATGCGCAATGAAGCTCTCCGAGTGGTTTGCTTAGGTTACGTAGCCAATGTTTACAGAAAAAATAACCTAACTCTTTCCGAAGAGGAAAAGAATCTCCTTTATGAAATTCTCTTTAGAGCCGAAACCTCTACTTAGTCCTCTTTCATTTCTTGATAGCGCTTCCAAAGACCAGTAACTTTTATTCTATATTCAACAAGCTCTCGGCTAACCTTAAAATGATTTGCTATCTGTTGAGAAGATAAACCTTTGTTTATCATGCGTTTAAGAGAAGAAAAAGGAACTAGTGCCGCAGCGCCAACCGAGTAAGCCTCTTCTTCTACCTCGAAACTGTACTCTCTCAAGTCATCTTTACTATTTGCATGTATTTTTGAAGGTTTATGACCTAGAAAAATGTGACATATTTCTTCCATCAAGGTTGCGTTCTGTCGAGCCCTACTATGGGTTGGATTTAAAATTATCAATCTTTCCCCTGTTGGCAAAGACTTGGAGCAAACCCCACCAGACCAGACATTTTTGCCCTCATTTAGAAGGTATTCCCTTGTTTGTGGAGACAGAAATTGCTCAATCTCTGCAAATGGAACTACTACAAGACGAGCATAACGAGCGAGCTCAAATGGATTAAGTGGCTGATCGTCTTCCTTAAGCCCGGCGAAATCACGAATTGCCATAGCTTTTAATTCATAAGTTCGACCCTTTTGAGTTGGTGGCAAAGCGTCTTCATTCATTTTCTTTTCTTAACTGCTTTCTTTGTTCCTCGAGCCATTGTTGATAGAGTCTTTTATCCTGCTCAAACCCTTGAGAAGAAGCGTGAAACTTATGCGATCCGTCACGTCGTTCTGCATCAAGAACATAGTAAAGATAGTCGGTTTGAGCAGGATTTAATGCTGCTTCGATAGAGCTTTTCGAAGGCGAGGCTATAGGTCCGGGCGGAAGCCCTACAAACTTTCTGGTGTTGTAGGGCGAGTTAACTTCAATATCGCTCAAATGAATCGTTCCGTCCCAGCGATTTTCCATCTTTGCAATATAAACAACCGTTTGGTCTATTCCCAAGGGGATATTACGCCTTAAACGATTGTATATTACAGAAGCCACAAGCGGTTTCTCAGATTCGATTTTGGTCTCTGTTTCAATTAACGAAGCTATGATTACAATCTGTCGAGGCTCAAACCCCATCTGTCTAGCTTTCTCTGTCCACTCAGGACGCCAAACCCTGCGAAATTGCTCAACCATTCTCTTTATCGCATCTGAGGGTTTCGCTCCTGCAGGTAGAATATAAGTATCAGGATACATGTATCCTTCGAGATTCTGAGCCAGTGGATCAAAATCTTTTATTAAGCTTACGTCGTTCATTAGCTCTAAGATCTGCTTTTCGTTCATCGGCGGTTCTGTTGGAAGCTTTTCGGCAAGCCGTTTTGCAATGTCAAACCTTGTCCAGCCCTCAGGTATTGTGAGTTTTATAATCTTTTCCTGTCCTTTTTCCAATTCACTTATAACTTGCAGCGGTGTAATTGGCGAAGCGAATTGATATTCTCCGGCCTTTAGCTTTCCCTCGATGCCCCACAACTTAAGATAAATCAACACAGGATAACGGCTACGCAGAATGCCTTCGCTAACCAAAATATCAAGTATCTTATCCGTTCCTGCGCCTTTTGGTATCTCAACGTATTGACTTGATTTATCATGTGCGCTCGGTTCGTTGAGCTCTGTGTAAATCCAGAAAACAAATAAGCTCGTAGTGAGAAATGCCGCCGATAAAACGAAGAAAACCGCTTTCAGAGTCTTCACAACTTTAGTTTAACAGGAATCTTGAAATAAAGATAAAAACCTCAGAGCTGAATTCCGAATCTTTCTGCCATTCGATAAAGAGTTCGTCTATCGATACCCAGAATCTCAGCCGCTTTTGTTCGATTGTTACCAGTCTTTTCAAGAACATAGATAAGATATCTTTTTTCTAGCTCGTCAAGACTTGGCAAATCAAGATACAAATTCGAAAAGAACTGGTTCTCTACTTTCAAATCTTCTGATAGTAGCTTAACTGGCAAATCCTCAGGCAAAATTTCTTGCCCACGACATCTCAATGCAGCGTATTCAACCACAGCTTGCAACTCTCGAACGTTACCCCGCCACTCATATGACTGCATGATTTTAATGGCCTCTTCTGAAAAACTAAGATTAGTTTTTTTTAGCTCAGAGCATATCTCTCGCAAAAACTTCTCGGCCAGCAAAGGTATATCTTCAACTCTTTCTCGAAGAGGCGGAACGTGAATGGTTATGACGCTTAACCTATAAAACAAATCTTCACGAAAATTGTCCTTTTTTACCTCTTCTTCAAGATTTTTGTTAGTAGCTGCAATGACTCTAACATCTACTCGCTTTGTTTGCGAAGATCCGACGCGTCTTATTTCTCCTTCTTGAATCGCCCTCAACAATTTCACCTGCATTGCAAGAGAAGTTTCACCAATTTCATCTAAGAAAAGCGTCCCACCATCAGCCTCTTCCCATAAACCTCTACGATCGAAAACCGCTCCAGTAAAAGCACCGCGCGAATGACCAAAAAGCTCCGCTTCAAGTAAAGTCTCCGTTAAAGCTCCACAATTAACGGCTACAAATGGCTTATTTTTTCTTAAGGAATGCTGATGTATTGCTTTTGCCACCAGCTCTTTTCCAGTGCCACTTTCTCCGGTGATAAGCACTGTTGATCTTGTCATTGCAGCTCTTGCTATTTCCTTGTAGAGTTCGATCATAATCGGGGTTCGACCAACAAGCATTCCAGATAAAAATTCTGCGCTTTCAATTTTTTTCGCATGAGAGCTGGTTTCCATAGCTCTTTTTACAACAGAAACAATCTCTTCAACCTTAAAAGGCTTAGATATAAAATCAAAAGCCCCTTCCTTTATTGACTCAATCGCGGATTCTAGAGAACCAAAACCTGTTATCAGAATAACTGGTACGCTTTCGCGGAAACGCTTAAGTATGTCTATACCCGACAAAGTCGAACCGAGATTAACGTCACTAATCACCAGATGAAACTTTTCTTTTCTGAAAATCTCAAATGCATCTTCAGGAGACTGAACCGAAGAGGTCGCCCAATCGCAGGCTCTTAGAATCTCCTCAAGAAGCTCACAAGAAGCTTTATCGTCATCAATAACAAGAATTTTCTTAACTTCCTGCTTCATAACTTTCCAAAACAGTTGCTTTTCTTTCTAGTTTGTTCCAGCCTACTAAAACACCTTCAAAAGCTATCTTGATAGATTTAAGAACTACAAAATACATCATCTGTCTGTAACCAAAACGTTGAGTAAATAGATTCAGCACTATACCCTTTCTTTCTGAAGGCTCAAATAAAACAGCGGGCAACGCTGATACTGCATCCACAATCAGGAAAAAGCCATAATAGAAAAACAAAGACGAGACATCCAAAGGTGAAAATTCATTCGAGTGAAAAATCCAATAAAAACCCCAAAACGCCAGAGAAACGAAGAAAACAAAATCCATCAGCGGTGCAATCAGAGGGAAAATAATGTGAAAGATGAGAACATTAGGCATGGCCAACAGCCCATAAGTTCCGTAGGTCTTGTTAAAGAGAATTTCCCGATGCTTCCACATACATTGAAGTGTTCCAAAACACCATCTAAAACGTTGTCTGATAAAACCTCTGAAGCTATCGGGCGCTTCGGTAAAAGCTATTGCATCTTCGGCATAAACGATCCGGTAGCCAAGCTTTCTTACTCGTATGGTCAAATCTTGATCCTCTGCTAGTGTATCTGCTTGAAACAAACCAGCTTCCTCTATAGCTTCGCGCCTCCACGCCCCAACAGCACCTGGAACAACAGTTATCGCGTTTACGGCACTCATGGCTCGCTTTTCCATATTCTGTACCGTGATATACTCCACTGCTTGCCATTTAGTCATCAAGTTTATACGATTACCAACCTTCGCATTCCCGGCAACTGCTCCGACTTTTTTATCCCTAAAATGAGAAACGAGATTTTTAACTGTTTCTGTAGCAAATACAGTATCAGCATCTAAAGTAATTACTATTTCACCTTTTGCTCTTCTTATGCCATAATTTAAGGCCTCTGCCTTCCCTGAATTCTCTATTCTGAAGACAAAAAGCCTCTCATCAGAAAAACTTTCTCTTATCACCTCTGAAGTCCTATCGGTTGAACCATCATCAACCACGATAATCTCAAAATTCGGATAGTCCTGTCTGAAAATGCTCCTTAAAGTTTTCACAATAACCTTCTCTTCATTGAAAGCAGGGATAACTATAGAAACAAGCGGTAGATATCCGGATGTTTCACCCCCCTTATACTTCTTCTTCAACAACAAAATAAGCATTAAACCTAGCCTAGCAATACCAAGCAGAATCCCTAAAACAAAAACTGCGTTCAGTGCTTTTCCAAAAATCCAAATACTAGAAAAAGCTAATTCATCAGCCTTTGTAATAACTGTTTCGTGAGGTGGAACTTCTGGCATTGATTGCTGTTGCGATATTCCCGCTAATTCGGAAACAGTAACAAATTTATAACCTTTTGACTTTAAGGTTTCGATTATCTTCGGCAAAGCTTCTACCGTCTGAGACCTGTCACCACCACTATCATGAAGCAAGACTATCTGACCTCGCTTGTTCTCATCTTCAGAAGGATTCAAAATAGCGTCAATAACCCTTTCGGTTATTGTTTCTGCACCCGGCGTCTTCCAATCTTCTGGGTCTATATGCAATCCTACGGCAATGTAACCTAGCCTACTAGCTTCAACTATTGGCTCTACTTCATCAGGAGTTTGAGGTTCAGCATCGCCAAAATACGGTGGACGAAAGAGTATCGTTCCGCGCCCCGTCAAAGATTGAATCAAACGTTGAGTAGCATTCAACTCCAAATCCGTTATCTTCAAGGGCACTTTACCCATGTTTGGATGGGTAAAGGAATGATTACCAATATCATGACCTTCTTCTACGATTCTTCTGACAAGCCCAGGATTTTGCTCACCGTTTGCTCCTACAATAAAAAAGCTCGCCTTAACATTTTCTTGCTTCAAAATGTCGAGTATTTTAGGCGTCCAAATTGGATCGGGTCCATCATCAAAAGTCAAAGCTACCCACCCCGGATGATCACCCGTTCTTTGGATAACATAGCTTGATGGTATCTTTACATAAATCTCGTTTTTAATAAATCCTTCTTGATCAAGCTCAAAAGAACGCTCTCCTTCTTCAGGCTGAGCTACAACTTTTAAAATTTCACCGGTTCCCTCAAAATCAATGTCATATCCATATCTTATGTATCTTAAATTCTCGGGATTCAATTCCGATATATCCGAATCAATTATCTTCCACAAACTTGGATCTTCTGAACCTAATCTCCAGATTGCAAATCCAGCTGGCTTAAACCTACTGGCTAGCTTCATCTGATTGAAGGCAGTAACAGCATCCAGAAACCAAACCCTGTGATAAGAACCATCTTCCTCCTCAAATTCAAAATGAGGATTCCGAGTTTCACTATCAAACTCTAAAGCTGCATCAGAGTCGCGAGCCGATAAAACGGTTTCTTGAAACGAAAGTTCCTTCGCCTCGGTCTCTTTGTCTGACCAATCATAGCCGTAGTTACCTATGCAAACAATAGTTTTTCGAGTATCTAGCTCTGATAGGCGTTTTTTTATGTTACTTTCATACCATTTCTGCGAAGCAATAGCCCCTGGTTTGCTCACGCTCCAATGCTCATCATAAGCCATTAACATCAAATAATCACTATTTTCAGCGTAAAACTTGTAATCCCAATCGGGATTATCTAAAGGAACAGCTTGAGCTACTAAAAGTCCTTCTTCGTGAAATCTTTTAGTTAAAACGCTCATAAAATCCTTAAGGTGAGGCTGCAAAGATGAAGGGACTTCTTCAAAGTCAATGACAACACCTGCAAACTTATTTCCTTTTACTATTCCCAAAAGTGTGCTTACAAGCTCATCTCTTGAATCTTTGTTTTTTATCCAGCTTTCTAAAACCTGAATATTCCATTTTTGATCCGTATAGTTCTGAACCATCGGTAAGACTGCAATGTCAGATTTCTTCTCTGAAAGTAGCTCAAATACCCTTTGATCAGGATCAAAAACTACTCGCTCTTTTTGAAGGCTAATCCACTGAGGAATAATCCAGGTTATTTCATCAAGATTACGACTTAAGGAAGCATAGCTCGAATCATCATAGTTTACATAAAATGCGGCAAAGATGGTATCAGAAGATTTTTGATGAGTCTTTGTATTTTCCGTGCTAGTTGCATGTATGGGTTTATCGTTTAATTTGCTCGCACCTACACTCGGAAAACTAAAGAGACTGTAAAGAAAAATCCCAGAAACTGCTGTAAAAACAAAAGCAAAGATACCAAAAGTAAATCGTATTAACTTTTTTCTTTTTCCACTTGACTCGTAAAAAACCTGCTTTTTCATACTCTTAACCTTGAAAAGCAAATTTCGTGCCTTAAATTAAGGACTGAAAACTAATGAGTTTTAAGGAAGACTGGTGAGACAAAAATGAAGGAAGGAACAAAAATGCCACAATCAGATTTTAAACCTGATTCTGAAATGGGCGCTTTGATCTTGCTGACTTTCAAGAGTAATTTCGGCATTATGTTCTTGTAAGATTTCACGAACTAAAAACAAACCTAAACCTGTCCCTTTACCGGGTTGTTTTGTAGTGAAAAGCGGTTGAAAAAGATTTGCTTTTGCTTCTTCAGAAAAACCACAACCGGTGTCAGCAAAATCTACTATAACTTCATTGTGAGACGAAGAGGTAGCAATCTTTATAAGTCCCCCTTCCGGCATTGCATCAAGAGAATTACTTACCAGATTTAAAAATACCTGCTGAAGGCGATCGGCGTCTCCTGTAATGTTAGGCAAATTTTCTTCCAATGAAAATTCGACTTCTATCTTATTTTCTTGTAGTATCGGATCAACAATCTGGAAAATCTGTTTGAGAAGAGAATTCAGATCAATTTCCTTCTGGTAGTTGATATCTAATCTAGTACCCAGTCTAGTGCGAATTAAAGCTTCACGAACGACTCGCTCAATTCTTTCTATCTGCCCGATAATTAGATCAAGCCTTTCAGCCTGCTTTGAATTCGATGGCAAGCTATTTTTTAATAGCTGAGCATGCCCACTGATTAAATTCAGCGGAGTGGCAACTTCGTGAGCAAGCTCAGCAGTTATTTGACCTGCTGCGGCAAGCCTTTCCATTTCACGCATTTTTCTATAAACCATAAATAATTCTAGATTCGCGCTCTCCAGCTGTTCATTTTTCTTCTTTAGTTCGGCAGTCGCTTCGGAAATCTTCTGCTGCAAAATTTCGTTCTGTTTTTCTCTTTCTTGGCTCATTTGCTTTATTTGGCTAACCATCGAAGCAAATTTATCTGACAAGATTCTAAACTCATTTCCGAAAACTTGCTTTTCATCCCCGCCATCATAAATATTCAAAAGTCCTTCAAGTGGCTTATAAATAGACCTCTGAAAAAACAGATAAAAAACCAGCCCCATCATCAAAAAAACAACCAAAACTATCCAGGAAAGGCTCGGTAAATATCCGAAAGTAATCGAAGAAATAGTATCTAACTTTTCAACAACTTCTACTACACTTACTAGCTTGTTGTGATGAAACACGGGAGCAAAGACTTGAAACACTGGCCTTCCTTCATCCGAAAAAGACTCCACTGGAATTGAACGCGTGTTTTTTTGAATTTTTCCTAGAATGTCTTTTATTTGCTCATCAGAAACACTTCCTTCTTCCTTAGAAGAAGTAACTCCTGTAATGCTATCGGAGCTTACTCTCCATATCCTGATTGTCATGGCTGTGCCGGATCTGCTTGCTATCTCTATTAACTCTTGTAAGGATTCTGACTCAATAAGTCCCCTATTTGACGAAAGTCGCTCGGCGAGATTTTCTGCTTGTAATGTCGCAAGCTGCTTCTGCTCCTGCTGGAACCTCTCTGCAACACTGAAACTAAAAATTAAAAGACTTAAAACAAGCGCAACTAAGGAAATGAGCGAAGCAAAAGCTGCTGTTCTTATGTGTAGCGGAATTCCTTTCATCAAATCCCGTTGTTAGCAAATTGAATGCCATAAAATCAATATCCCCGCTCCGCAAAGAAGTCTTGCGCAGAAAATAGATTTTCTTTTCTAACCAAATTCCGAAGTCGCTTGTAACTCCCATCAGAACAAAGTAAACGAGCCTGAGCCGTATCTTTCAAATAAATTTCAAGAATTTCCTTCAACTCTTCTTTTAAAGATTCACTCTTTATGGGAGTTAATACCTCGACGCGATGATCTAGATTTCGCTTCATCAAATCAGCACTTCCTATGTAAATCCTACTTTTGCCTGCGTTTTCAAAGTAAAATATGCGGCTGTGTTCAAGAAACCTTCCAACTATGGAAATTACATTTATGTTCTCCGATACACCTTTCAGCTTTGGTCTCAACATGCAAATTCCTCGAACTATAAGATCAACTCTAACGCCCGAGATTGAAGCTTCATATAGCTCCTTTATCATTTCAACATCGGCAAGACTGTTGATCTTGATAATGATTCTGGCAGGTTTACCATCTCGGGCGTTTTTTGCTTCTTGCCTTATGAGCTCTGTTATTTTTTGCCTCATATTTATCGGAGCTACAAGAAGCTGTCTGTACTCTGGCTGATAAGAGTACCCTGTCAAGAAATTAAAAAGATCGGTCACATCAGCACCTATTTCATCATCGCTTGTAAGCAAACCAATGTCCGTATAGATCTTAGAAGTCGAGGGATTATAGTTTCCCGTAGCTATGTGAATGTATCTTTTCAGACCAACTCCTTCTCGTCTTACAACTAGAGCAACTTTCGAGTGGGTTTTGAGACCACGAATTCCGTAAATTACATGTACTCCTTCAGACTCGAGATGTCGTGCCCATTCTATATTATTCTCCTCATCAAATCTTGCTTTTAGCTCAATAAGTGCTGCTACCTGTTTGCCATTTCTCACCGCTTCGACAAGCGAGGAAATTATTGGCGAATCCTTACCAGTTCGATAAAGACATATTTTGATTGCGAGCACGTCTTCATCTTCGGCTGCTTCATCAATAAAATCCGTAACCGTAGAGTAGGAAGTAAATGGATGATGAAGCAGCAAATCACGCGACTTTAGAATATCAAAATAACTTCTCGTACCTTTGCGCAGGATTCTAGGGATGAAGTAAGTCATCGGTTTTTCCTTAAGGTCAGGCCTATCTAAACTATAAAGCTCCATCAAACCTGGTATGTTCATTATCCCTTCAATTCTGTAAACATCATTTTCCGTCAAAGCAAACGAACGTGTAAGGTATGATACCATCTCTTCGGGCATCTCACTTTCAATCTCGAGCCTAACTGGAAAGCTGAAACGCCTACGATGAAGTTCATACTCTATTTTTCTCAATAGATCACCTGCCTCATCCTCACGAATCTCTATATCAGCGTCACGAGTAACCCGAAAAAGATAGCACTGCTCGGTATCTACGTTTGGAAAAAGAAGCGAAATGTTAGCTGCAATCAAATCATCCAGCAAAATATATCTCTTGCCTTCTTCAACAGGTATCAATCTAGGTAAAGTAGGCGGAAGTTTTATTCTGGCAAACCGTCTTTGACCAAACAAATGCCTTATCTGATTTGGCAAAGACGATTCTTTCCTGGGCTCAACCATCAACCCTATGTTAAGGCTCAAGTTTGAAATGTAAGGAAAAGGATGACTTGCATCAACGGCTTGCGGGGTTAATATGGGAAAAACCTGCTTTAAAAAATATTCATTGATTCTGTTTTTCTCGTCGGCTGTTAAATTTTCGTAACCTTCTATTTTTAATCCATTTTTTTCAAGCCCAGGTAAGACTTCCTCCATCAGACACCTAGACTGTTCTACAAGCATTGGCAAAAGCTTTTTTCTGATTTCTCTTAGTTGCTCGGCAGGTGTCATTCCGTCAGGAGAAAGCTCATCTATACCTTGCAGAATCTGCTCCTTTAGAGCAGATACTCTTATCATGAAAAATTCATCTAAATTAGTTGAAAAAATAGAAAGAAATTTCAATCTCTCAAGTAAAGGTTTTGAGCGGTCTAGGGCTTCTTCGAGAACTCTGCGATTAAACTCCAACCAGCTTAACTCCCGATTGAAAAGAAATCTTTTATCGTAAGTTATAGAAGAAGGAAGTCGAACGTCAGAAGTTTCCCTTTTCGGTTGAATCATAATCTATAAGTAAATTTTATTGCAAATCTTTCGGATATGTCTATATTTGAAGAGAAAATATCTATCTACGGCTAATTTTACTTCTTGTCGTTAAAGGCTTCATCGCGTAGGCGCTGAAAATCTTCCCACTGTTCTGGAGTTAAAACCTTTTGGAGTTTTTCAGAGGTTCTAGAGCGGATTTCTCTCATTTTAGGCTCATTTTCTCTCCTGAGGGCTTGGATTTCTTCTCTTGTCTCTGCAATTATTTTTCTGACTTCTTCTTTTTGCTGTTCAGTAAGTGAAAGCTGATCAAAGATTTTTTCGTATTTTGCTTGTTTATCCATAGGCTTTCGAGTAAACAAAACGCTATAAACGTTTGAGGTTAACACACCCGCCGTAAATCCTAAGAGAAAAATAACGGTAGCCGCTAATCTTATCTGCCAGTTGTACTTCTGTCCGTTTATCATAGAAACTTACCTCTTAGCCTGAGAATCACCCGCATAAACAATCTGGAGGGCTTCTTCATTAGTTATCTCCTTCGATAATCTTTCGTCCATTATGACCATTTCGGTTGATACAAAATTCGCATTAAGAGATGCTGTTTCAGAAGAGCTTGACAAAGTTAAGCTAAGTGCGGCTAAAAAAACCGTAAATGCCATCATTGCAAAAACCAAAGGTGCCGCAGCTTGCCATAATCTTGAAAATAGAGAATAGACCGTTTCCTCAGACCTTTGCCGAATAGCCGCCATCACACGCGTATGAAAAAATGGTGAAGGTTCAACCGCTTGCTGACTTGTTAGGAGAATATGCGATAGCTTCGCCGCTTGATAAGAAAGACAACACCTTTCACAATCTTTTATATGCAATTGAATTTGCTGTCTTTCTTCCACAGTCATTTCATTAAAAGGTTTACTGTCAAGTAGATTGTAGATATGTTTATTTCGCATAACCCTGATTACCTCTTTTTCGCAAAAGCTTTTCTATAGCCTCGCGCATCTTGCGTCTTGCTCTAAAAGCTTTTATCTTCACTTTTGCTTCGCTCCAATTCATCATCCTAGCAACTTCTTTAATCGAGTGACCCTCAGCATCAATTAAGGTTAGGATTATTCTTTCTTCTGCAGACATTTTACCTAAAACTTTATTTACGAGATCGCTGGCGACGAGCCTATCTTCATCAGAATTTTCCAAGGAAGCATCGTTTAGTTTTTTCTCAATCCAGTTAAATTCTTCTTCCTCGCTCGAAGAAGATGCTGTCAGTTCAATTCCTTCTTTTTTACTTCGCAAATGATTTATGCAAGTATTTACGGTTACCCGAGTCAACCATCCTTCAAAAGAGCCTTTGTGTGCATAACTTTTAAGCTGCACGTAAACTCGCAAAAAAACTTCCTGAGCTACTTCCTCAATCACACTGCGCTGACGAAAAAATTTACCAACAAACATGAAAACTCTAGGAGTATAACGACGAACTATTTCAGCAAAGGCATCTTCATCGCCAGCACAACTTCTTACTGTCAATTCGTCATCAGACAGTTGTTCGTAACTCTTCAACAATCGCTCCCTCTCAGTTTTCCTAACTACAATGATACTAGCGTTTTGCATTTAAAAATCCAAGGAAGCTAAAGTTATCACACATTTAGATAGACAAAACAATGGCTAAAATAGTTACAGGTTCTGTGAAACCCATTCGCTGCATGGGCTGTCTTAAAATTTTACAGGTAATTTTTATGGACACTACGCAAAAATTTATTCTTTTTGTCCTTATCGCTTTTTCTTTTGGTTGCACGGGAAAGACTCTGTCAGAAGCTAGAGGCGAAAATGCAAATCAGGTATCAAATCCTCTTATAAGGATTAGCGTTGCCAAGGCCGAAACTCGACAAGTATCATTAAGCATTCAAGCGACGGGGAGCTTGATTGCTTTCGAACAATCAAATGTAGCTCCGAAGGTTTCCGGCAAAGTTTCAAATATCTATGTCGAAATCGGCCAGTTTGTCCAGGCTGGAAGCATTATAGCAAAACTAGACGATAAAGAAGCTAGACTAAGATTAGCCGAAGCTGAAGCTTCCATAAAACAAGCCGAAGCTAGTGTCAGACAAGCAGAAGCAAGACTTGGTCTTACCCCAAATTCTAACTTTAACGCTTCTGAAATACCCGAAGTAAGATTAGCAAATGCGAACTACGAGCAATCACTGGCCGAGCTTCGCCAAGCGGAAGCAAACGAAAAACGTTATAGAGAGCTCCTTGAAACAGGTGATGTTGCACGCATTACTTACGAGCAATATCGAACTGCTCTTGACACAGCACGCGCTAGAGCAAATGCCGCAAAGCAAGCCCTTGAAGCGGCAATAAATCAGGCAAAGCAAAATCACCAAGCCATAAAATCTGCACAGGCTGCCGTTGAAGCTGCTAAAGCACAAGCCGAAACGTATAGACAAGCACTCGAAGATACTATAATCAGAGCACCTTTTTCTGGCTTCATTGCCGAAAAAAGAGTCGCCGTAGGTGAATACGTAACATCTGCTACACCCATTGTGACCTTAGTAAGAACAAATCCGATAAAGGTCCAAATCCAAACTCCTGAATCAAATGTTCCATTTATTTCGATTGGAAGTCTAGTCTCGGTTGAAATAGACGCTTACAAAGACAGGAAATTCGTAGGTTCAGTAACCGCGATTAAACCTTCGATTGACCCAAGCTCCCGCTCAGCAATAGTCGAAGCTCAAATAGAAAACGCTGAAAATCTTCTAAAACCCGGCATGTTTGCAAACGTTAGAATCAACCTTAAAGGAACTGAAACTGCTATTTTCGTTCCAAAATCAGCAGTTTACAACGACAAGGTAACTCAAAGTTATAGAGTTTTTGTCATTCAGGAAAATGTGGCAAGGCTTCGAGTAGTTCAACTAG
Source organism: Pyrinomonadaceae bacterium (assembly GCA_025054715.1). GTDB lineage: Bacteria > Acidobacteriota > Blastocatellia > Pyrinomonadales > Pyrinomonadaceae > J014. Next base: position 8,175 of record JANWYH010000014.1, on the reverse strand, counting down.
GCAGCGAAGAAGATACAATGATTCAGATTCTATCAGGCGTAAATCCTGAAGAGATAGTTGCCACAAGTAATCTCGATCAGCTTTACGAAGGCGCAAAAGTGGAGTTTTAACTATGCAATGGCTAGCAGAAGTCTGTGTTCATCGCCCAGTTTTTGCAACCGTCATAATACTTTTTTTAACGGTAGTTGGCGGTTTTTCATTTTTCACTCTCGGCGTAGATCGCTTTCCTAAGATTGATCTGCCGACAATTACAGTTCGGACAACTAATCCGGGAGCTTCGCCCCAAGAGATAGAAACTGAAATAACTGACGTAATTGAAGCAGCCGTTAACACGGTTCCTGGAATAGAAGAACTCCGTTCTACTTCTTCGCGCGGCGTTTCAAACGTTACTATAACCTTCAATCTAGAAAAAGATTCCGATCAAGCTTTTCAGGAAGTTCAACAAAAGGTTTCATCTGTAACTAATCGTTTGCCGCAAAATGCTGATCCTCCAATAGTTCAAAAGAGTGACCCAGACTCTCAACCAATCTTGCAATACTCTATCAGCGCTCCTCGCGATATAGTAGAGTTAACAACGCTAGTTGAAGATTTAATCCAAGAAAGAATCGAATCAGCCGATGGCGTCGGCGAAGTGTTCTTTTTTGGAGCAAGGCGAAAACAGGTAAAAATTCTAATAAATCCCGAAAAACTGCGCTCTTATAACCTTTCAGTAACAGATGTCACAAATGCCGTCAGAGCGCAAAATCAAGAGTTGCCCGGCGGAAGCCTAATCGAAGGAGCCAAAACCTTCGGCCTTAGAACGATGAGTAAACTAACTTCCGTGGAAGAATTCAACGACATAGTGATAACTAATCGAAACGGCTTCCCCGTAAGAATAAAAGACATTGGTAGAGTAGAAGCAGGTGGTGCTGAACCTACGACAGCAGCTTCTCTAAACGGCGTTCAGTCTGTTTCAATCGGCATTCGCAAACAGCCCGGCTCAAACACGATCGCTGTAATCAATAACGTAAAGGCAAGAATGGCAGAAATCATACCCACGTTGCCACCTGACATGAAAGTTGCCATCATACGTGATCAATCCGAATTTATACAAAACAGCCTTTCTGCAATTGAAGAACACCTGATTATAGGCGGCATATTAGCATCAATAGTCGTTTTCCTATTCTTGTGGAATCTTCGATCTACGATAATTGCTGCCTTAGCAATTCCTGTCTCAATAATTGCTTCTTTTGCGGTTATTGCAGCTTTTGGCTACTCACTCAATCAGATGACAATGCTGGCTTTAACTCTGATGGTCGGCATCGTTATTGACGATGCAATAGTCGTTTTGGAAAATATTTATCGCTTTGTGGAAGAAAAAGGCATGAGTCCTTTTCAGGCAGCAATTGAAGGAACGCGTGAAATTGGCTTTGCCGTTCTCGCAACAACGCTTTCACTTCTTGCTGTTTTCATTCCAGTAGGTTTTATGACCGGAATAGTCGGTCGTTTTATGTCATCGTTTGGTCTGACGAGCGCAGCAGCCATAGTCGTTTCGCTCATCGTTTCGTTTACGCTGACACCGATGCTTGCAGCAAGGTGGATAAAACCAAAACAAGAAGAAAGCTCACATAAGGAATCAAAAGAATCTTGGTTTTACAAAAGACTCGATACCTTTTACACGAGATTGCTTCACTTTTCTCTGAGCCACCGCTGGCTAATAGTGCTGATCTGCATTTTAACTGTAGCTTCTACTTATCCGCTTTATAGATACGTCGGAATGTCATTTTTACCTGAAGAAGATGAATCGCTCTATCAAGTAAACTTACGAGCTCCGGAAGGCACATCATTAGCTGCCACGCAGTCAATACTCGAAAGGATAGCACGTGATATTCGTGAGCAGATACCTGGAGTTGAAAGCACATTGGTTTTAGCAGGCTTCGGACGAGGCTCAGGACCAAACAATGGCTTTATAAATGTCCGCTTAAAACCCGTAAACGAACGTGAATTCTCGCAAAATGAGCTTATTCAGAAAACCCGCGCTTTGGTAAGGAAATACCAATCAAAGGAGTATCAGATAAGCGTTTCTGCACCGTCTTCTATTGCTGGAAGTCTCGGACTTGGAAGAGGCGGAACCGGTGTTGCTTACTACATAACCGGTCCTGATATGGAACAACTAGCCAATTATGCCAATCTCTTGGTTGAAAAGATGAAGGAAGATCCGATCTTCCGTGACCCAGACGCTTCAATCGAAAAAGGTTCGCCTGAAGTGCGGGTTCTGATTGATAGACAAAAAGCGGCAGACCTAGGCGTAAAAGCAGGTGACGTTGCTCAAGCCTTGAATATACTTTCTGCTGGAGCTCGCGTCTCTAGCTTTAATCAAAACAACGATCTTTACGACGTTGTCGTCCAGGCAGATGAGCCTTTCAGAAGAGACCGTAGCAACCTAAAGCTCTTTACCGTAGCATCAGCAAACGGTAATCCTGTAGAATTAGAAAAGCTGGTAAAACTCGAAGAAGGCGTAAGTCCCGCCTCAATAAACCGTCTGAATCGCCAAAGACAGGTTACTATCTCGGCAGGTCTCCCCCCAAACGCTTCAGAAGCCGATGCTCTTAAAAAAATCGAACAGTACGTTAAGGAGCTGAACCTTCCACCAAGTTATAGAACGGGCGTAGCTGGACAATCGAAAGAATTACAAAAGGCTTACGACGCTTTTATGCTGGCATTCTTGCTCTCGTTTGTTTTTATGTATCTTGTTCTCGCAGCCCAATTTGAGTCTTTCATTCATCCGGTTACGATTCTATTAACTTTACCAATAGCCGTTCCTTTCGCTCTTCTTTCAACTGCTCTGGCTGGGCAAACATTGAATATCTTTTCAGCACTCGGAATACTGCTACTCTTTGGCATCGTAAAGAAAAATGCAATTCTGCAAATCGATCATACAAACAACCTGCGTGAAAAGGGTATGAGTCGCTATGAGGCAATCATTCAAGCAAATCGAGACCGATTGCGACCTATATTGATGACCACAATTTCGCTAGTGGCAGGCATGATTCCGCTTACTCTCGGTAGCGGCGCTGGCGCTGCTACAAATCGCTCCATTGGTATTCTAGTCGTCGGTGGTCAGTCTCTCTGCTTGTTGCTTACACTGTTAGCTGTTCCTGTTTTTTACTCAATTTTTGATGATATTCAACAGTCAACCGTCTGGCAGCGAATAGCAACCCATTTTGCCTTCATGGGCAGGATTCTTAAACCAATAGGCTCAAAATTAGCCGATTTGTTTACCTTATTCTCAAAACGTCGTTCGGAAGAAAATAAATATGTTGACTAAAACTGCATTTTTAATCCCAGTTTTGCTTGCTTTAATCGCTAGTGCTGGCTTATCTCAACAACGGACAGAAACTAATGACAGTTTTCAACCTTCTGTTCGATCTTTCCCATCTGAAAGAGTCGGCGTAAACGTAATCAATCAGCTATCTCTTACGCTGGAAGATGCAATAAGGCTAGCCTTGCAAAATAATCCCGAAGTAGATTCATCGAAGATAAACGTTCGGATAGCTGAACTAAATCTTAGAATTGCCCAAAGCGTTTATGATCCAATCATTGCAGTAGAAAACTATTATGAAAGCCGAACCGTTCCCTCTGCTTCGGCAATTGGCGGTGCCGGAGCTTTAGGTAAATTCACCCAAAGCGACCTGAATGCATCAATATCTGTATCGGGATTTTCACCCGTAGGTGGTGGTTCCTATCAGCTTGACTTTTCAACTTCTCGAACAAATACAACCAACCAAAATGCCTTGCTTAATCCTCAATTCCCTAGTTCATTCTCATTTTCCTATACTCAACCACTAATACGCGGTCTTCGTTTTGACGCAAGAAAAAGAAATATAGAAATAGCGAAGAAGAATCTTTCATTAAGCGACACACAATTCAGACAAAAGGTTATAGAAATAATAAGTCAAGTCGAGCAAGCCTATTGGGAGTTAGCCTTCGCATTGAAAAATCTCCAAACCCAAACAGAAGCAGTAAAACAGGCGCAAAGCCAACTCGAAAGTAATGAAAGATTAGTTGAAAAAGGTGTCCTCGCACCAATAGAGATCGTCGCTGCCCGCAGCCAGCTTACTACATTCGAGCAAAACGTCTATCTAGCGCAAGAAGCGGTTACAAGAGCAGAAAACAACCTGAAAACTCTCATACTAAAGGATCGAAATTCAAGTCTCTGGTATTCGTCTCTTATTCCCATCTCACCGGTAGAAATTTTCGTTCCACAAATCCCGGTTGAGGAAGCCATAAATCAAGCTCTTAAGAATCGTCTAGAACTTCGACAAATTCAAACCGACAAAGAAGTCAAAGAGATCGACGAACGTTTTTACCGCGATCAGCTAAAACCGCAAGTGGACTTAGTCGCAACCTACACCGCAACCGGCATAGCCGGAGCAGCAAACGAAGTAACTAGAACAACTACAACCATAAACCCAGAGCTTCTTAACCGAGTCAACCAACTTTCATTGCTTCAAAATCTTCCACCTCTTAACATTTCACCAACAACTACGACTATCTCAAGACCACCCGATGCTCTAGTCGGCAATTATTTTTCTTCACTTACCGACATTTTCACAAACAGATACCCAACCTACCGAGTAGGAGTGCGAATTTCTTTGCCATTTAGAAACACTGTGGCAGAAGCAGAATTAGGAAAAACTTTGGCTGAAAAACAAAAGCTTGAAAATCAAAAGCTTCAAACCGAGCAAATGATTGAAGCAGAAGTCCGAAATGCTCTTCAATCTCTGCGCTCAGCAGAAGCCAGATTAAAAGCCGCTACCGCAGCTCGCGTCGCTGCAGAAGAACTTTACGAAAGCGAAAAAAGACAGTTTAATGCCGGATTAACCACCGTTTACATGGTCCTTCAAAGGCAAAATGACCTTCTACAAGCAAAAAATAGAGAACTTCAAGCCCAAACCGACTTAAGTAAGGCAATATCGAACTTTTATCGGGTAATAGGAGCTACTCTGGAACATCGGAACGTCACATTCTAAAAAAATGGCGTGACCCGAAAGCCACGCCATTTCCCCCTTGTATTTTCGGCGCTTTTCGTTATGAGGAGGGAGCTTGTTTAGTTCTTGATTCTTTTTTCTTCTTGCTATGCTTTTTCTTCTTCTTTTCTTTTTTAGAAGTCTGTTGTTCTTGCTTCTGGTTAGCAGACTGTTTCGTCGTGCTTTGGCTAGCAAAGGTTGAACCCGTTGCCGCAAAGCCAAGAATCAAAGCTATCAATAGTCCTAATACTTTTTTCATATCTCCGTGTCTCCTTTTTTAAGTTTTTCAGGAAAAGAGCGTTTATTAGAGCTCTTTTCACTTATTGTTGATTAGCAAGGACCATGCCAAAAGTCTGTCTTGAATAAATCATTATTTATCAACACTTTAGAGATGATTGCTTTAATTGACCATTGTGGCAATTTGGCGTTAAGATGCAATATAGTCACAGTTAAGCAGAAAATTTTTCTGCTTTTTCGTTTTCTTGACATTTATACGAAACGAATATGTTCAAGAAGAACTCAGGAAATGAGAGGATTTATTTATGTTTGTTTCAAGACAAAAGGCGGTTGCAAAACGCCGCCAAATTAGAGATAGCGGAAGATGTTTAATCTGCAAGTCTAGAAGAGACTTGGAGTTTCATCATCGTCAATATCATTTCTTGTGTTTGCTTATACTAATTCAAAAGGCTGCGGGATATGATTCTTTCTTGTAACATTCAAGCATCGTTATCGAAAAAAGCGAATAAAATTTACAAGATTCCAACAAAGGTGGTAAAGTGAGTATGGGAATATTTGATCTATTCAAAAAAAGGAACTCAAATTCAGATCATTCGCAAAACAATCTTTCCAACAATAATGGCTTTAAGATGCCAATTCCAAAGGAGATTTTCATCGAAGAAAAAGAGCCAGATGAGATTATTATAGAAAAACCAAGAAAAAATAAGATAAATCCTTTGGAAAAGGTCTTTGAGTTTCTGCAAACGGATTTTGAGGAGATGGGATATAGAGATGCCATAAACGAGGCTGAAGCAGAAGATGGTATCAGAAATCAAAGGTTAAACGCTCTAAGGCAAGACCTACGTATCCTGATTGAACATAGCATTCTAAAAATTGAAGAAGCTCTGTCAGATATTGATACAAAGATCACCAGAGCTACCAGAAACGGTTTGATTGATACGGTTGACAACCTTAGAAACGAAAGAGCAAAACTTTCCAATGAACTAGAAAAGCTTAAAGAAATGAAAACTGACATACTCAAAAAGAACGAAAGCAGTGACTGGATGAGGATCATCTCTGAAAAATATGACTTAGGATTCCGCCGCGGAGTAGCGGAGAAGTTCAAAACAGACAGTTTATTGAAATGAAGCATAGCGGAAAATCTCGCTACAAAGCACTAGAGAAACTGTAGACTTAGAGATAGCTCGATAAGCTTCGACTTTTATTAAGTTATGACTAAACAGTTTGTAATTTAATATCCCTCGGATCTCTACGTGCACAAAAGGCTCATCGGCTGAACTAACCGCAATGAGTCACCATTTACATCTACCGTTGTGTAGCTACTTCCTTTTGCCGATCCTGCACGATTTTAAAGTCTTTGACTTCCAAGATCGCCTTCATCTCACATTCGTCTAGGCATCGCAAGTGGACTAAGTAGTCTAGGCAGTACTAATGCCGAGCGTTTCCCAAAGAGATGGTGGAAATCGAGACGATCGTTACGCGCGTAGGCGATCAACTCGGACAAGCACTTCAGTAGATAGGCAAAACCTGTTCCCACGTAGGTTTATCCGTCACCACGTGACTGATATTGCTTTTTGTAGTGCCGAAGATGAAACGTAAAGTTACAGAGAAGGACTTCCGACGTCGAACCGGTGAGATAAACCGTACTCTTCGAACAAGGACCGTTGCGGGTCATGTGTGCATGGTTTGAGATAGTAGATAACCAGCCGCTACCCATCCACCCTCGCAAGCCCAGCAGCACTCTAACTCTTCGAAGAGCGAGTTGAGGATAATGGTTGTCAGCGAGCCCGAGCATTCATGATTTTCTTGCATTTTACTACAATCACCACATTATCCCCACAAAAACCGATCACCTCCACCGCGATCCACTGGTATTGGCTGCAGGGGAAAGAGACGATTTCACGCATCCACCCAAAGGCATTGACATCAATCTACGCTTAAGAGTGCTATCTATACTTCTTCCTTGACAACCTTTGCTCCAATTTGCTGGAGAGTCTCTCGCACCTTTTGGTCAAGAGTTGTCTGTTGGATTCCTTTTTCGCTTCGAGCTTCCAAGGTTATCTGCAATGTTATATCTGCTCCATCGTGGCGAAGTGGCGTCACCACACCGCGAACGAACTCAGAAAGTTTGTCCCAAGGAATGACGGCTACCAGCCTATACCCGCGAATACCCGCTGTAGCGATGGTGGAGGTTGGTGTAGAGGAAGTCCCCGCTACTCCCCTAACCACTGCTTTAGAAGGTTCTTCGCTTGCCCCTTTCTCTTTCGATTCCGGCAGCCTTTGAGTTGCTGCCTCAGGCTCACGAACCACAGTGGCGCCAGCTTCGAGATCTGCCGTCGGAATTTCTTGTCCATAGTAGATGCGCTCGCCGACCTTTACTCCGAAAGTTTTTTCCTTGACACCTTGCGCAATAGCATTGAGCAAGACCTGTTTGTTCTCCAGTAGGGGTAGGTGCGGATAGCGCAGAAACGCCTCGTAGATCTCGTCCACGGGTTTCTCCGGTTCTACTGTCCCTATTGCCTTCTCCAGTACATGTCGAGGCGAAATCCTGCCGAGTAAAAGGTCTTCTGTCTGCAAATATTCGAACACTCGACGAGCAAGAGAAGGCATAGAACCGACCGTGGGTAAGCCGAGGTCCAACCACTTCAATCCTTGCTCATCAGCTTTAGCAAGGTGACGGTAGGCACTCATCAAGCGATGGACGATGCCTCCCTCTACATCTTTGAGTCTGCTTTCTAGCATCCTGCGATTTTCATCGGAAAGCTGAGGCCATATCGCTCTGTCCTCTCGGATAGCACGAAGAGCCAAAAGACGTTTGAGGTTCTGGCGGGCGCTGGCAAATTCGCCTTCATCGGCAGCTAGCATCACTGCGCAAGAGGCTACCAGCGATCGCCACGCCCATCAGATGTGCAACGTGGAGATGTGACCG
>JANWYH010000013.1 GCA_025054715.1 Pyrinomonadaceae bacterium | reverse complement strand
CTTTCCCGACGGCTTCCGTTTATATTGCCGAAGACATCTACATAACCTTCACACCCAACGGCTTCGTGATAGGTAAGCTCTAAAAACAATGACCCTTACCTACCCATGGAAAGAAGCGCTTCTTGTCTCTCGTTCGAGAATTCAAGGCAAAAAATTCCTCCACTTTGACTTCAGGCAATCATAATTCGGGAAGACTCTGTTTAGTTCTTTTACCTTAAGGTGTTTATAAACTATCTCGCCGAAAACATCACGAAAATCCGTAGTCACAGCAAGATCCCTTCCTTCATATAGTTCGCTTTGCCTTAGTCCTTTCCAATCAGCATATACTTTACCACCCTTTACATTTCCACCTATCACAAACATCAAGTTACCATGACCATGGTCGGTGCCACCACTACCGTTTTGGCGTACGGTTCTACCAAATTCAGACATGGTTAAGATCAAAACGTCTTCAGTTCTTTTACTCAAGTCCGTAAAAAATGCACTTATAGCAGCAGCAAATATCCGTAGGTTATTTGCCAATTGTCCATTTGCCCCACCTTGATTAGCGTGAGTATCCCAGTTCATTCCCGGTGTGTCAGTAAAGGCTATTTCTAATCCTATGTCGGCCTTTATCAGCTGCGCTATCTGCATCAGAGATCTTCCTAAAGGCACGTTTGGATAGACAGCTCCATTTTCAGGTTTGAATCTGGATGGATTTACTTTCTTGAGCAAATCTATTGCTTCAAAAGCTTCTTTTCCGGCTTTAGCTAAAGTATCTTTGCTTTGCAATCCCTGATAAACCGATTCAAAACCTCCCTCAACATTTCTCGTAAAAACTCCTGCACGAATAGAAAAATCAGATAAGTCCGTGATAGTTATCGTTGATGCGCCTCCCATAAACGAACGCGGCACTTCTCTTGTAAAGGAGACCCCGCTAAAGTAAGAAGCGCTTGCATCTTTTTTGATCTGTAAAATTCTATTTAGCCATCCATCACGAGTAGATTTTATTCCGGGAGTAGCTGATTCCATATAATCTTGCGCGTCGAAATGCGAGCGAGTGTTGTTAGGTAATCCAACTGAATGAATTATCGCAAGCCGTTCTTCTCTCCACAAGCCTTCAAGATTCTTTAGTGCAGGATGGAGTCCAAAATAACCATCCAGATTAATTAATCCGTTTTCTTTACCTGGTCTTGGAATAGCTATATTAGGACGCATTTCGTAGTATTGACTCTCTTGATAAGGTGCAACTAAGCTAAGCCCGTCAACGCCTCCACGCATAAAAATGGCAACTAGGATCTTCTTATTACCGTTATCAGACGCTTTTGCGCTCGCCTCTACTACTTTGAGCCAGATAGAAGGCGCAAGCTCCATTAGTCCAAAACTAGCTAAAAAGACTCCTCCCGATTTTATAAAGTATCTTCTATTCATAAAAACCTCCCTACTGACGCTGAAATTCAGGTGTTCCAAGAACTAAGCTTACAGCTTTGAAAACTTCCGGATTGCCCCTTGCCTCCAAAAGCCTTAATTTCTGCCTGCCGACTTCTTGCTCATCAATGCTTTCAATCGAGTCTACATCCTTTAACGGCAGTTTAATTTGCTCAAACAAAATATCTCTAGTTTTTTCAGATATTTCTCCATTTATTATCTCCGCAATTACCTTACTGAGAATTTCTGTTTGCGATTGCGCAGAAAATCTTTCTAGATTTACTCGAACTTGCGGGATTCTATTGCTTGCAAGCGCAATGGCAAAATTCATTCTCTCAAGCAAAGCTCCTGCACTCACCCATTCATCAGCAGTATCGGGATAACCTGTCGGAGCTTGATAACCATAAGGCAATTCACCGAGCCTGTTCAACAAAGCAATTAAAATCCGATTAGGTGTCACATCGGCACCTACAGCGCGCATTGCGCTTACCGCAAATTCAAAAGGAGTTTTTACTTTTGCCTTGTAACTTTCTTTTGAGAAAAATTCCGGATCGGTAAAAAGTGCTCGAAGAGTAGCTTTTATGTCACCTTTAGAATCTCTAAAAACTTTTGCAACTCGATTAACTATCGCTTCACTCGGATTGTCAGACACAAATCTTATTGCCAGCTTCCTAGCTATATGCTTCGCAGTAGAAGGATGATTAGCAAGTATTTCTATAACTTTTAGCCCGTCTTTAATACCACCTTCGTTAATCTTATGCCCTAGAACATACTTAACGCCTTTTTCATGCCACCTTTCATTAAAATAAAACTCACCCGGCTGAACCGACTCAGGCATAAGCCTACGAATCCGATTTATTTGCTTGCTTTCAGCGTCATCAAGTAACTTTGACACAGATTTGCGAAAACCTCGCGGTTCGGCAATCGTCCAACCAGTAAAGCATTTTGCAACTTCTATAATATCTTGTTGTGTATAACCACCATCAACTCCTAAAGTGTGTAATTCCAAAAGCTCACGAGCGTAATTTTCGTTGATTCCACGAGTCCGCCTCAATTGCCCGCCTACTTGTCTGAACCTTCTAATCCCTGCTTCCGGCTCAGGATTTCGTGATGTGCTTTCAAAATTATCAAGGTAAAAGAGCATTGCCGGATGTTGAGCTGTTGCCAAAAGTAAATCTTTAAAATTCCCGAGAGCATGCTTGCGAATCACGTCGCGTTCGTAGCTGGGAATATACCATCTAACAGCACCCTTACCCGAATAAACGTTAAAGTGATTCGCCCAAAAATCCACCATTACCTCATAAAGCTGACGCTCTGAGTAGATTGCTCTGATGAGCCTTGCACCAATCACTTGCTGCATTATTTCATTTGGGCGACCTAAACCATGCTCTCGATATATCTTAGCAACCTGCTGCTGGTAATCACGCATTTCACTTGCACTTGTATCTTTCTCTAGATCTTTTCTTTTTAGCCCATTTTTTTGAGCAAGATAGCGCAAGACGGCGCCAGGATTCGGATATTTCATGAAAAGCTCTGCAGTAGTCATTCTCAGAACTTCATAACTCTTAAGCTTTGCTTCGACAGACGAATCATCTATCATTTCGGGATTTAGTTGGAGCTCAATATATCTGTCTATTCCAATTGCTTTAACTCTTTCTATGTCGCCTGGTCGCGGCCCAAAACTTAGTCTATTCAAAACGTGAATTATCTTCTGTTCGTTATTCAGTTTTTCCGTCTTTTCAGATGATTTAACAACAACGTCCGACAATAAAAAGGAAAACAAAATCAGCCAGCAAATTAATCGCCTTATTTGCCTCATCATAATTTCCTCCAAAACATCAAACCTTAATTTAGACGAAAACTAATAATTTAAGGACGGAAAAATGCCAGCAAACAAAAACTTTATATGAAAACATCATAGAATTTCAGCATAAAAGCAATCTGGTGTAAGATTGTTTTGTAGAGCTAAGGAGAAGTTATGAAGAAAACAGTGATAATTATTCTTATTTTGTTTGCCTCATTCGGCTCATCATTAGGACAACAAACCTTCAACGATGAAAACGCTCCTTACACGTTTGAGATACCTGAATCAACATGGAGAATTACAGTAAAACCAACAGAACAAAACCCAACTGTCGAATACGTCTATGGAGATCGCATGGACGGGCTTTTAGAGATACGTAAACTCAACACCTCGCCCAATGAGCCCATTTCGGACATAATAGCCCGTGAACAAGAACAAAGGCTACAATTTATGCCTGGTTATGTAGCAGGAAGAGAAGAAAATTTCTCAGGCGCACTTAAAGGAAAAGTGTTCAACTTCGAATTTGTGCGCTCAGGTAGGACGATGAGCGGAAGATTTTACTTCCTACGTGCAGATGACACAACCGTTTATGTTTTGAGGTTTACAGGCGAAAGAGACAAGCTTCGTCTAATCCGAAATCAGCTCGATATAATCGCCAGAACTTTCAAAATTAAGTCATAAATGTAAGAAACTTTGCACCGTAAGGCAAAATGTATCCGTGAGTACCGTTCGGTAAAAAACGATTTAAGTCGTCAATTTTTTCCATTCTCATCTTTAGACAAGCTTCCTCGTTGAGGTTAGTAAGGATTTTTATGTTAAAGTTTTCTGCCTTTTTAAGAAGACTCCAAGCTGTTTGACCGTTAACTTCATAGTTTTGACACAACCTTTCTGCTAGCTCTTCAGAATCCTTAACTTCAAACCATTTGAGAAAATCTTCTCTTCCGAGCCCATCAGCGCATTCAGCAATAAAAATTATCATTCCACCTTCTTTACAAGCATAAGAAGCAGATTCTAAAGCCTTGTGAGCCTGAATCAAGTTAAGATCAAACGGAAAGCCCCCACAGCTTACAACTACGCAATCTCTCTTTTCAGATATTTTTAAGCTATGATTCTCAAGATAAAAACTACAGGCTTTTTCATGCGCTAATTTCCAATCCCCACAAAAAACGCTGACTGCCTCATCTCTTTCGTTTGCTATCGTGTTTACCGAAAATGTAGGCTTAACCTTGCCTGCAATCTCTACAAATGTCTCGTGAACCAAGTTACCTTTCAAAAGCCCTATACCTACCCCCTGACGTCTCGTCTTTTTCTCAAAGTCAAAAGCAAGCTTGTGTGTCTCTGAAATCGTGTGTTCCGAAGCAAGCCCGGGGCAAACCAGTTTTCTACCACCAGTAAACCCCGCAAAATAATGAAAGGTAACTCCGCCAATTAAAACAATATGATCATATTCAAGCAGCAATTTATTCAGCTCAATTCTTATTCCGTTGCTTGTGTATCCGTAATGAGCAAAACTTGAGCCTATTCCTGCTAACTTTAGAAAATCCTTTGCCGAGTGATCAAAGTGCTTTATTCTTTGATAAATAAAAGGAGTTAGAATCCTTTTCTTTTCATCTTCTGTAACAGGCCGATGAATCCCCGTAGCAAAAATTATGCCCACTTTATGAGGCTTTACACCGCTAACTATTAGTCTTCTAATCAGTAAGTTCAAAACTTGTCCGCAAGCCGCTTTCCTTGTAGCATCTGGAACAACTATTAACACACTTTCATCCGAACGAATTAGGTCTTCTATTGGAGAGGAGAAAAACGGATTATCAAAATGCTGATTTATTTGAACATCCGAAAGTGGCAAGAAGTTTCCCCCTTCACCCAGAACGTCAAACCTCGTCGCATCATATTGAAAAACAAGCTCACTTTTACCGTATTTAAGCTTAACGAAAGCCATTAAAAGCCTTTTCGGTAACCGTTTTCAAAGGTGCATAAGCAGAAACTGTCACCTTCCGTCTCCATCTGAATCGTCAGATGTCCTATACCAAATTTTTCCCTTAAGCTGGAGCATACCTTTTTCAATAACTCTCTTTGCGAAACTCCTTCTTCATAAACTACATGAACACTTAAAGCATAGATTCCAGAAGTTATAGTCCACACATGCAGATCGTGAACATCTTTGACTTTTTCGGTTTCAAGAATCGTTTTCTTAACTTCTTTTAAGTTAATATGAGATGGTGTTGCTTCTATCAGAACATTGACTGAATCTCTTATTAGATTCCATGCGCCATAAATGATGATTAGGCTTATAACAAGACTCATCGCAGCATCTGCCCAAAACCAACCAAAAAAAACTATAAGAACACCCGCCAAAATGGCTGCTATAGAACCTAATGCGTCTGCCACAACATGAAGCCAAGCACCACGCAAATTTAGATTATCCTTGCTTCCGCTGTGAAGAATATAAGCGCAAACTAGGTTAACTAAAAGTCCTCCGAAAGCAATTGAAGTTAGCAGATCACCCTTAACATCAATCTCTGATTTAAACCTAAGATGTGCCTGATAGATCACAAAGAGTGAAATCGAAACCAAAAACACACCATTTATGAAAGCAGCAAGAATTTCTAATCTGTAATATCCGTAGGTTTTCTCAGGACTTGCCGGCTTGGAAGCAAACCAAAAAGCAGCCAAAGTAAGTAAAAGAGCTACAAGGTCTGTAAACATGTGAGTAGCATCAGCAAGTAAGGCAAGTGAATTTGCAAAGTATCCTCCCAAGATTTCAATTAACATGTAGACAAAAATAAGCCCAAGCGCGACCTTAACACGCCTTAGGTTCTCATTTCTATTTCTATGATCACAGTTGCTACCCAATTTTCAATTCAAAACTTTCCCTTTAGTAAGTGAGAACAAGTATTCTGAGCTTAAACCACTTTCGTTTAATATCTCAACCTTTATTTCATCAGAAAAGGTTCTGATTTGAAGCGTAAAAAGGCCGTCATTTCTCGCAAAAGTTTCTCTACCCATTATTCTAACAGTAGCACCGGGTTCAGTCCGCGCACTTATTCTGTAAACTCCGCCGCCGAGGTTTTCTACTTTCCAATCTGTAACTTTTAAAAGTTTACTCTCTTCACGCTTTACAACAGTAAATCGCCAAGGTTCACTCCACTCGCTCATCTGTCCAGAAGAAGATGTCGCACGAACCCGCCAATAATAAGTTCCAAAATTCAAACTAGCTAACACGAAATCTGTTGTTCTCAACCCTTCACTTTCTTTTATAACCGCCTCTGGAACGAAAAATGGAGACACAGAAACCTGAAAATCATAAACTCCAGCTGCATCATCTATTTCCTGCCAACGAAAAGTAACATCTGCCTTGCCTTCGCTATTTGCTAAAATTTGCTCTAAGGCGGCCGGTGATAGCAACTTGGGCGGCTGTAAAAGTTTCTCCTTAGCCGTAATTCTTCCATTTCCAATTGAGGCGAACTCATTTGCTTGAATTATAATTCTTTCGTCTCCTATGGTAGTTTCAACACTTCCTCGACTTATCCTTATTTCGCCGGTTCCAAGCTTCTGGTTTATATTGAAACTTGCTTCCGTTTGAGCAAAAAGCCGATTCTGAGAATCCCTAACCTCAACTATATTTTGGGAAGCTTCGCTTTGATCTTCAGTTCTTACATTGATCTGTCCGCCTCCAAGATTTACGCGCACATTAGTTCCACCCATGACCGAACTATTATCACGAATAATGACCGTAGAATTGGGTCGAATCCACAAAGTGGAACCATCTATCATTAAAATTTCTGCTCTTCCGTCCGCACCCGTTTGTATCGTATCACCTGCAAGCACAAAAGTTCGACCAGTTACCTTTTCACTAGATCGCGTAGAAGCACGTATAATTCTAACATCTCCTTCAAAAGATAAAACCCTTGCCGCATTCGCTGGGAAATTCAACTCATCCTTTCCTATTGCAATCCAACCACTTTTAACCAAAAACCAAACACTTCCAACAGAAATCAGCAAGAAACCTAAGACAAACAAAAACCCATAAACGGTGCTTTTTTTTATCCTCCACCAATCTATGTAAAATTTTCTGTATCTAGGCTCTTGCATTTTTTATCCTCTTGAAGAACCTTCCCTAACGGCTTCAGGCGGAAACAGTAGCGAAAGCAATATCGAAGCCAACAAAGTAAATACTACAACGCTAAGAGAAATCGTTATCAAATGTTCATTGTATTTCTTGTCGAGAAAATCCTGCAAAAACTGCATCGCACGAGCATTTGTCAATCCTGTCCAAATAATCAACTCTGCGACCAAAGGCAATAACATTTTAATTCCAATGAACCCTAAAACAAAAGACAAACCGTATTTCAAATAGTAAAATTTGTCAACGATGTTTGACAAAAGAAAAAAGAATGTCCTAAGACCGAGAATGGCAAATATATTCGACGTGTAAACTATAAACCTATCCGTAGTTACTCCAAAAATTGCCGGAATAGAGTCTACAGCAAAGATTAGATCAGAAGCCTCAACTACAATCAAGACCAGAAAAAGAAGCGTGCCCATAAGTTTTCCGCTCTTGCGAATAAAAAACCTGTCCTTTTCATACCGCTTTGAAATTCTTACAAATCTAGTTATAAATGAAACTAAGGTGCTTTTTTCTGGATCAAACTCCTCATCCTTGCCTGCAAGTATTTTCACCGCCGTATAAATTAAAAAGATGCCAAAAACATATATAACCCAGTGAAACTGCTCTACAAGCTCAGCGCCGGCAAAAATCATCACCATCCTCATCATTAAGGCTCCCATTATCCCCCAGAATAAAACACGATGTTGATATTCCTTAGGAACCTTGAAATAAGAAAAAATCAACAAGAAAACAAAAAGATTGTCTACTGATAAAGAAAGCTCTATTAGATAGCCAGTAAGATATTCCTGCGTTTTTATCAAGGCTAGCTTATGATTCCCAAAATGGGCGTTTATCATCCAGTAGATAAACAAATTAAAGCTGAGAGCTAGCGAAACCCAAATAGCACTCCATGCAAAAACTTCTCTTTTTGTCGGAACGTGTGATTTACGATTAACTATCCCTAAATCAATTCCAAGAGCTGCAAAAACAACTGCGAAAAAAACTAACCAAGCCCAAAAAGGATATTGTATCGATTCCATATAGCTAAAGTAGTAAGCATATCAACAAAACCAGAAAAACAAAATTGACACTGAGACATTAACACATAATAATTTTGATTTTAAGTAAAAGGTTCGAGCAAAAACCAAATCTGAGGCAAAAGGTATGATTAAGTTCTTCAGCCGGTTAGAAAAGACCAGAAATTTGATTATCATTGTCTTTGGAATAGTCCTTGTCTTAAGCATGATTTTCTTTGGTGTTTCAGTCCTCGAATTAAGGAGCACTCCAGTAAATGCCAGGAGCACTGAAACAGCAGCAAAAGTAGGCAGCGAATACATAACCGTTGGCGATCTTGTTCGTCAAAAAGAACTCTTTTCTATATTTGGCGGTCAAGCTCCTGCTACTTCGATTCTTCTTGACATGCTTATAAAAGAAAGAATCCTTCGACAAGAAGCACGGCGCTTCCAGTTAACGGCTAGTGATGCAGAGGTAGCAGATGAAATCAAAAGAAGAAATACACCCGAAGACGGCAGACCTTTCGATCTCAAGCAATACGAGCAGAACGTCATAGAAAGATACGGAAGCATAAAAGCCTACGAGGAGTCCGTAAGAGACGAATTAAGCGCTAGAAAATTAGAAGCATTTATCACGGCAGGCGTAACCGTTTCAGAAGAAGAAGTTATCGAGGACTTCAAAAGACGTAATACAAAGTTTGAACTAAGATTCGTTTCCGTAAACGTAAACGACCTAGCAAAAACTATAAAGCCGACAGAAGAAGAACTAAAAGATTATTACGAAAAAAACAAGGCTAATTACTACATTGATCAACCACAAAAGAAAATACGATACATCTTTGTTAACACCTCAAAAATCGGCGAAAAACTCAACATTTCTGACGAAGAACTTAAAGCAGAATACGAAAAACTTCCAGAAGACAAAAAACAAGCAGGTGTAGAAGGTCAACAAATCGTTCTCAGAATCACCAAACCTGAGTTTGAAACTCAAGTTTTAGAAAGAGCAGAAAATCTAGTCAAGCAAGCTCGTGAAAAAGGTGAAATAGTCTCAGAAGAAGACTTTGCCCGTCTAGCTAGAGGATTTTCTGAAGACCCAGTCACAGCTCGAAACGGCGGAAAGCTCCCGGGAATTGTAAAAAGAAACCCAAATAACCCGTCAGACCCTTATCAACGGCTTCTCTCAATGAAAGAAGGTGAAATAACTGAACCCATTAAATATGGCGAAAGATACTACATTTTAAGAAGGGGTGCTTCTGTTCCTAAAACTTTTGAAATGGCAAAAAAGGAGTTAGAAGTAAGCCTCAGAAACCGTAAAGCCTATGCCGCTGCCTCTGACTTAGCAAAAAAAATCGCCGAGGATCTAGCGCAAACAAAAAATGTAGAAGAAACCGCTAAAAAGTTCCTATCGCAGGCAAACCTCAGCTTAAAAGAGATGATAAGAGAAACTGATTTTGTAAAACCAGGAGACGACGTTCCAAATATAGGTATTTCTCCACAGTTTGAAGAAGGAATAGCGGGACTGAACGAACCGAACGATACCGGCGACCCAATTCCAATCAAAGACGGCTTTGGCATCCCCCTTCTAGTAGAGAAACGAGACCCGCGCGATGCAACCTTTGAAGAAGTTAAAGAAAAAGTTACCGAAGCCGTAAAGTTAGAAAAAGCACGTTCTGCGCTCGAGCAAGTTGCAAAAGAAATAGCACAAAACTCTTCTAATTTAAGTCAGCTATCTTCAGTTGCGCAGTCAAAAGGACTGAAAGCAGAAGAGGCGAAAAGTTTTATTTTAGGCTCGCCACTTGGGTCTGGGCCAACTGCTGGCACAAGCCGTGAACTTGAGCAGGCAATCCTTTCGTTAAAGCCCGGCGAAGTTACTCGAAAACCCATAAAAGTCGGTGAAAATTGGTATATTGTTGGACTAGTTAAAAAAGAAGATGCTGATATGGAAGAATTTGCAAAACAAAGAACGATACTTATCGAATCAGCTCTTTTACAAAAAAGAAGCGCCGTATTTGCTGACTATATAGCAAGCGTCCGTCAAAAACTTGAGTCAGAAGGCAAAATAAAAATTTACCAAGAAGCTGTAAATAAAGTTGATGGACTTCAAACAGATATAGAGTAGATGCTCTTTATACTTAAAACCAGCATGATTTTATTTTCATGCTTTAGTCAAATAAACTCTTCAGAACAAGCTGAAGCAATACTAGAAAAGTCATTAACAAACTTAGGTGGAGAGAAATACCTACAAATCAAAACAATCTTCAGCCAAGGAAACTTTACAATTTTTCGCGACGGTACCCCTTTTTTAATCCAAACCTTTATTGACATAGTAGTTCTTCCGAACAAAGAAAGGACAGATTTCAAATCCTCAGGTGAAAAAATAGTTCAAGTAAATGTAGGAAACAGCGGTTGGATCGGTGACACAGCGACTCAAAGCTTGCGAGATCAATCACCAGAACAAGTCAAAAACTTCATAAAATCTATAAGAACTAGCATACATAATCTCTTAAGTAGAAACTGGAAAACAGAGGGCGCAAAAATTTCTTACATCGGAAAAAGAGAAGCTAGTGTAGGCAAAAGAAATGACGTTGTCAAACTTTCTTATCCCGATGGCTTTGAAGTTGAATTTGAATTCTCCAGTGAAGGTCTGCCTGTGAAAGTCCTATACAAAACCAAAAGCTCAGAAGGCGAAGAAGTAGTAGAAGAAGACCGATATGCCCAGTTTATCGAAGTTCAAGGCGTATTGACTCCCTTTATAATTGATCACTACAAAAACGGTATTCAAGTCTCAAGAATAAATTTCACAGAAGTTGTCTATAACAAACCAGTACCTGAGCAAATCTTCCAAAAGCCTAAAAGCGTCAAAGAATTAAAGAGAACCCCTCGGCTATGAAAAAATTTTCACTAAAATCTTGACTCAACTTGACATCAATTTATAAAGACATGTATTATAGCTCTTTTGGTTAATAAGATTACTAAGAACGATGGCAAACCATAAATCAGCAGAAAAAAGAGCGAGACAAAACAGAAAGCGAAGAGAAAGAAATCGCGCTCTTCGTTCAGCTTTAAGGACTCAAATTAAGAAATTAAGAGCGGCGATTGCCAGCGGAAACAAAGGTTTGTGTCTAGAATTGCTCAATGAAACCATTAGCAAGATAGACAAGTCCGTCACAAAAGGTATTCTACACAAAAACACAGCAGCCCGCTACAAATCGCGCCTCACATTACAAGTAAACAGACTAGCTCCTTAATTCCTCACTACCTCCTTCAATTTTCTCCTCATACCCAGAAAAGTAGCGCAGGTTTTCCCCTCCTCAAGCCTGCGCTACATCCTTTTTAACATACCTTGGCTGATTTAGATACCTAACTAATTAGTTTCGATAACTCAGCTAACATCAAAGCGAAGAAATTTCGGTTAATAGAGAATTTCTACTCGAAAGCATCCCTACCTGAATTGATAGTGAAAACCGTTTGAAAGTTTCAACTAAAACACCTTATCCAAACGACGGGTTATTTTCGTTATACTATAAAAAGAGAGTCCCTATGAAAGACAGATTTTTCATTGAAAGCCTAGACCATGAGTTTTTAAGACTCCACGAACGCTCTTGCGAATTGATAGAGAAGACTCCAGAAAATAAGCTCTACTGGCACCCTGATAATCACGTTTTTCCTTATAACTCTTGCGGTGAGTGTATTTTGAGATCAGCCGGCGCTGTAGAGCAGACCTTTGGTGGAATTACTACAAGACTATGGGATGACCCTTTTGAATGGACATTACCAGAATCTCTCCCAACAAAAAAGGACATCCTAGATTATCTAAATGAAGTCGAACAAACTCGCAAGAAGGGATTTCTTCTTTTTAACTCGGACGAAGACTTAAAAAAGCAAATACCTGCTCCACAAAAACTCAGACCTATTTTCGCAGTTCTTTTAGACACGCTTCTTCGTGCTCAAAACTTTCAAAGTAGAGCCAAAGCTATACTTCACCTTCTTTCGAAATCCTTTAACAAGCCTTGAATCTACATCTCTCAACTTAGCAGCCAGACGCTTATAACCTGATTTGAGACTTTTGTTTGAGCTTTCTAAAAAATTGCCATTTACTTGACACTTTGCTGATAATTTGATGTTTGACGAAACTAGTTACATCAAGAGCGCTTACTAATACCTTTTCATAATACTCCTTACCTTAATCTTACAAGCCAACCCCGTAACATTAAGTAATCAACAGCTAATACTTTTATTTTTCACTGATACCCACTATTGATTATTCTTGATATCTCTCTCCAATCTTCTCTATGTTGCCAACGTAAGTTTGGATCCAGCGCGCGCAACATGTTGCTGAAAAATCCACCAGACTCCTTGAGAAATTTAGAGTAAGTATTAGCTGGATAGGGTAGGTAATCGCTAAGTTCGCCGAGACCACTTAAAAGTTCTCCAAATGCCCTAGCTGCTCTTTGTGGATTTCGGCTAATGTTGCCTATTCGTCTAAGCTCTTCAATGGCTTCTCTGACACGACTAACCCCTCTGAAAACTTGTATTCCATCAATCACTCGGAGAGTGGCGTTGATGGCCTCTCTCGACTTTCTAAGCCTTTGCAACGCCTCTGGTCTTTGCCTGAATTCCAGAACGCTTTCTGCAACAGCTAAGCATTTATTAGCATATTCAAGACCAGTTTTCAGATTCTCAAGACTTTCCCCTCTACTGCTAGGTCCATGAGTCCACCCTAGTAACCTCTCCAAACCCTCCCAAAGCTCTGAAAAAAAATTTCTTTGCCCATCACCCATATTCCTCCCTTCTTAGTCATTATTATTATTGACTAAATCTTCAAAATTTCAAACCCCGCCAAAAAATGATGCCTTCTATTGTAAAGCTAGTAAAACAAAGCCCTCTTCCACAACGGCTTTTTTCAATTCTTTATATCTTACCAGCCTTCAGTTTTTGCCTCTTGCACTTGTGTATCAAACTTTCTGTAGTCTTCATAAACTACTAGATTGTTAAAACTAAATCCCGCAAACAGAACGTTCAGTGAAATATTTATATCAAGTCTTTTAGGAAGCCATATCTCGTTATTTACAAACTCACCCTCAAAAACGAAGTAAGAACCGCGCTTTAATTTTGCAAAGAAATTCCCTGCATTTTTCGTTAAAAAAGCTTCTAAACGCACTACCTGACCTAACTTTTCATCAACCCAAACTGTCCCCTTACAAAGAGCAAAAACTTGCTCAAGTCTAGTTCTTGGCTTGTAGTTTGGATTAGGTTCATAGTCAAAAACTATCACGTTGAATCCCCTGTAGCGCTCCCTTCTTGGATTTACCAAAAGAGACCCTTTTAGAGCATCAGAAAGCAGAATCCGGCGAGAACTACCTCCGCTACTTGGCTGTCCACCTGCTCCAGTTCTTATAACTCTCTCGTTTTTTCTAATTAGTTCCTCTATTTCTTCTATCTGCTTCTCAACTTTCCTGTTCTCCTTATTTTCTTCCTCAAGTGAAAGCTTTTTGCCATTTTTCTCTATCACTCTTACTATCCTATAACCCTTGTAAAATGATAAAAGTCGCTTTTCTGATGATTTTTCGATCACATTTCCTTTTTCGTCATACTCACGCTCGATTACCGTTTCCTTGTAGCTATACTTATCAAGTACTTCCTCTAGATTCTCTGCACTTGAGCGAACCTGATCTAGAAGAATCTTCAGATCAGGTAAGGGTTCTTCGGAAAGTCTTGGAAAATCAAATTTTGCCTTTTCAACTTGTTGACTGTACTTTACTTTTTCCAGGGTTATTTCATACTCTTCTTCTGTCTTCACCTTTATCAAGAAAGCAGTTTGAATGCCATCCACAACACGATAGTCTCGATAATAAAAGACTTTTGTCCCGTTTACTTGCGGTATTTCTTCCTTTAGAAGCAGACCCGTCACCGAATCGAAGCATAACTTTATCCGCACGAATTTCAGGTTAGCAAGAAAAACACAATCTGCTCTCTTGCCATCTATAGTTTCAGAACTTGCCATAAAAAGTTTCAACTTATCTTTTTTGTAGTTTAACCAACGGTTTACCCTGTAGTAAGCTTCAGCCTCAAAAAAGGTTGCCTCATCTCCAGTCAGGGTTCTAAGCCCATCCCGGCTATTCCTCACCCACCCTGACTTTCCATTGTATCCAACTTGCACCTCGAAACCTTCTAGATCAAAGAAGCTTCCATAAAAACCTTCTGAGGTAGCATATGCAGAATATTTTCCTTCAGCTCCATCAGAAAGGCGTTTTATCTTACCTTCCACTACCCACGACGAAATCTTGCGTAATCTTCCCTCGCCGCCAAAGGCTTTGTTAGCTTGACTTATTAACTTGTTAGGTGATTGACCTAAAGCTATAGAAACCAAAAATAGAACGAAAATAAGAATTTTCATGATGCTTCTACGATCTTTTCTAGAATCCGAGTTATTTTTCAGAAAATTTTACCATATCCAAGCTAGCCACAAAATTAATACTTCCTAAACCATTTCTCAAAAAACACTTGCAAAGACACAAGAGGAAAATCTATAATTGCTTGCTGCGATACCCTTTTCCTAATAATTAGGTATGGTAGATGAACTCTCAGAATTAAAAAACTTGTTAAAACTGAAAACAATCTACTTGAGAATTTTGCCGACGACGCTCAAAAGCTGGAGCTAACTCGTCTAAAGGGAGAAGAACTAAAAAAGATACTCGAGAAAATCTTAGAAATTTATAGAGATGCCTACGACTTTGAATTAAAAGAGTACAAGACTCTAATGGAAGCTCTAAGAAAGCTCCCCAAGGACAAGTCAGGTTGTTTATTAAGGGAGTAGTCGAAGCTGAAGAAGTCTTAGACAACTAAGTTACAGTTACCTATTCAGATATACAACTGTAAAAAAGATACTATCGGACGATATGGAGTCTTATTATTAAGCATGAGACAACTATGGTTTTGTGGGAAATATATAGTCTTCTTTTATGAGATAATCCTACCGACACAGCAAAAAGTAACTTTTTCAAAATTTTTCTTGACACAAATCTGCAGTGCTGATAAACTCCCTAAAGAATTAAACTAAGTGGAATTTATTGACAAGATAGAAAGCTTCTATCAGATCAACCTTCATAGGTTGAGGAGGTTAGAAAGAAGAAAATTGAGTCTGTAGGTTTTTGCTAAGCTCTATTGCAAAGCAAAACTTCCGATTTATGCTTCGGACTATCCTTCCAGGCTATTCTTCCTTTTAATCTAAAGCGAAGCTGAAATCAGAAATAGAAAGCGGAAGTAGGAAGGAAATGAATTTAAAAGGTTTGTTTATTCTTCTCAGTCTTCTGCTAATCATGTCGGTGCATGGTTAGATCAAGCGCGATGATGGATCAATAAATGAAGCAGAGCAAAGAGCACCAAAAGAAATTCAAGATGCTTTGCTCAAAGTTAGAAGTGATATCAAGAAGAGAAATCTGAATTTTCGAGTTGGACTTACAGAAGTTTCAGGAAGGAGCTTAAAAGAAATGACTGGTGATGTTATCCCTTCAAATATGAAGGAAATAGCTATTAAGCACAATAATCTCGTTTTACAGCAACTAGTAAAGGTCTTGCATCAAAGGAAGGTCTCTGCCGAGATGATAAAGATAAAAAAGATAGAGCTCTCAGGCAAAGCTTTGCTCATGACTTTATTAAATTCAAACCCACCAAAAATAAGTCTAAGCCTAAGTTTGAAGAAGTCCTAAACAAAAGGTTTGACTGGCGAGGACATTTTATGGTTCCTGAAGTCGAGTCGCAAAAATGTGCTAACTGTTGGGCTTATGCCGTATTAGGCGTTTATGATTGGGTATCAAGGATAACCGAAAATCCAAAACCTTGGGATGGATCAGGGCAATTTGTGGTTTCAAATTCAAAGGCTGGTGATTGTAAGGGCGTAAATCGTTTTTTAGCGAGTGAATTTCTACAAAAATTCGGAGTCATGGAAGAGTTCAAGTATCCAGACACTGTGACTAATGGAACACACGAGAAGAGCTTAAAGAATTTACACCCTGACTTTCCACCTATTTACATGTTCGGGTCTATTAGTAAGCAAGAGGCACCGGATGTAGAAGATATTTATATTTGCGAAGGTCTTGTTTCAGCAGCAACAAATGCAACTGATGCTTTTAAGAACTACGTTGAAGGTGTACTCGATGAGGGAGCAAATAAAAGTACAGATCACGCGGTTATTATCATTGGTTGGAATGATTCGAAACAAGCTTGGATAATTCAAAACTCCTGGGGAACGAATTGGAGAATTACTGTGGATTACGGAAATAAAAAAGATATGCGTATGTCAAATACGGATCTAACCTGATTGGAAGATTGGCTCAGGATTACTAGGGAGATTTTGATTAAGTAAAGGAGGCAGTTATGAATGAGATTACACCTTTGCGAAGATGGATCAAAGTCCTGCTAAGTGAGCTTTTTGAGAAAAACGGAACCTTCATTCGTTCTGACTTACATGCAAAAGCTTTCACCGAATGGACTGGTGCTACGCATAGTTGGTTGGTAAAAAGATGGGAAGAAGAAAGACAGAGTAGAACTGGAGCGGTAACAACGACCTGTAATTCTTTTTTGAATATTGTGGTTTGGAAAATTCGTCAAGCTGGTGGCATAGCTCATAGGACGTTTCCCTCTTTTAATTTACCAAAGGCAGGCGGAAGTGCGTGGAAGTGGGCATCCGGGGGAAGACTTCCAAAAGTAGGAGATTTCTATCAAATCGGCACCCGTGGAGGCATGTACAAGCATGTTGGAATAGTTTATGAGATTCAACAACAAGATGAGTATAGCTTCTCTGCGTATCTTTTTGGAAGAATGGTTTACTGGAAAGTTGCAGAAGCTGGTCAAGGAGGTCCTATGCTAGGTTACGATGCTATAAAACTCAGCGAACTTCGGCCCATGGATACGGGTGTAATGGGATGGATCGACGTTGATGAGTTTTTTGTAGATTGGAAAGGACCCGTAATTAGCAACCAATCCAGTACCATCTAATTTCAGAAAGGAGCTTTCATGAGAAACAATTCTTTTTTGAGTTTGCTTTTTCTATCGTTTATCTTCGCGAATCTGAGTTATTCACAGGTGTTCTCTACTGATCCGAAAAACCCAACACCAACAACAAGCAGAACGATTTCGGGTGAAATACTTCCAACTAAGGAAACTAACAGGAAGAAACATTACGTTACCTTTGTTGCTGGACCAGACAAATTTTTTCTCGATGTAAAAATATCGCCTAAAGAGAACAAAGTAGCTGTTTTCTTTTGGCAGGTTTTTCGTTTGGGTTGACGAAGCTCTAAAAGACAGTGCTTGGTGCGTAGGAAATCTTTATCTACTATCTAGAAGTAGCGAAAAAGATTACTGTATGGTAGGTGCTGAATTTAGAGAAAAGTGATTTTAGCTATCAGCGCTTATGCTAATGACGAGCCAGTTAAAATCAATTATACTATCCTTTTAAGTTAAGTGGAAAGTAGTCCCGGTCCAACAGTCAGCCTTTCGCCCACAAAACCGAAGCTGAGTAATTACAACTTTTTAGTATACTTTATCACCTTTGAGTGTCCTGGCCAAAGGTTATAGTGTCAATTTCTCTGCCTCGAAGCATGTTTCTGATAGTTCACTAGAAATCGTTTTCACTCCGTCTCGTTCCTGGTACCTACATCTTTAACTCGTATGTTAAGAGATCGTTCCGCAGACGAAACTTTGCGAGAGGTAAGCATACCGAAGCAACTAGATTCAAAACGTGGCTACTTAATCTTTTCTGTTGATTTCAATGATAACTTTCCGAAAACAGTTTTTATTTTCGCTGATAAGAATAGTAGATTCTGCTTGTGCGAAGTTTTCCAGCTGAAATGACGATGCCTTGCGTTTCTTATTTCTGAACTGATCTTCTCATAAGAATGTGAGTCGTAATTTGGTTATTTTTTCGGAAAAGTTTAAGCGGAAGTAGACACTTGCAGATTCTTCTAGTCAGAGCATTGTTGCTTTGTAACTAATTTTGCCACAACTAGCGAAATTTCAGATCATAAGCTTAGCTTCTGACTTACTAGATTTGAACTTATTTCTCCTTTATAATCTCCGTTTGTTTTTTATCTCTCCTTTTATTTTCATGCTGTAATCAGAAGTGAATGTTTAGCAGAGAGCTTGAATTGTATTGGTGGTTTTTAGTACTTTCCTTCTTTCGCTCTGTCGATCTTAATCAGCGTATCGAATTTTGATGGATTTACGACTCTTCTTGCTAAGTGTCAATCTCTCATAGTAAATTTCGGAGGCTAAATAAAGCGTCTTAGAACACCAAATTTTGATGCGGGGATCGATTGAGCTTGCTGATCTTACATTTTGTGGCAAAACAATTACAAAATCTTAAATTTTTAGCCAAATTAGCCAAAAAAAGAAAAGATATGTATTTAAGCGGCGAATAATTTTAATTATAATTACTATGTACTTCAACTGAGGAGAGTGAGCAATGAAACCTAGCTTTACGGCTTCCTTCCCGATAGAGAACTTTCATGTTAGAGACGAAGAGCTACCAGAGTTTACTGACATGAATTTTGAACATATTGATCAGCTAGAGCTTGATCATCCCGGAGCGAATGATCCCGAATATCGCAAACGCCGCGATTACATAGCTTCGCTTGCTCGGAAATATAGAGAAACGGGCGAAATCACTGATGTTGAATATACTCCTCGCGAGCAGCGCGTCTGGCGATATGTTGTTGAGGAACTAGACGAACTTCATCAAAAATACGCAAGCTCTTTCTATCTCGAAGCTAAAAAGAATCTTGGTATTACCAGTGAAAGGATACCTCAACTTAGCGAGATGAACAGGCAGCTTAAGGCTTTAACTGGATTTAGACTAGCTCCAATTGAAGGGCTCGTAGAAACTAGAGCTTTTTTAAGTTGGCTTTCTTATCGAGTGATGCTTTGCACGCAATATGTTCGTCATCATTCACATCCGGCATACACGCCAGAGCCAGACATAATTCATGAAGCTATCGGGCATATTCCAATGTTTACTAATCCCGATTTTGCAGATTTCTCGCAATTCATTGGTCATGGAGCGCGTCTTGCTACAGATAAGCAGATAGAAGAATTAGGAAGACTTTATTGGTTTACGGTCGAATTTGGATTAGTTGAAGAAAATGGAAAAGTGAAGGCTTACGGTGCAGGGTTACTATCTAGTTTCGGCGAACTTGAACACGCATTTAGTGGCAAAGTCCAGTGGCGACCATTTAATCTAGAAGAGGTTATAAATACGCCTTATAATTATTCTGACATGCAACCTCTTCTCTTCGTTATTCCAAGTTACAATGAACTCAAGAAACAAACTAAAAAATACATAGAAAGTTTTATAGGCTTGCCTGCTTAGAAATTTTTAATTTTCGAGGAGAGAACTTATGAAGCAAGAAAATCCTTTGGGTTTAAAAAAAATTCATCACATTGAGTTTTACGTTGGTAATGCGAAACAGGCAGAATTTTATTATAGAAAGGCCTTTGGTTTTTCTAGAATAGCCTATTCAGGTCTAGAAACAGGCAATCGCGAAACTACAAGTTACGTTTTAAGGCAAAACAGAGTAACATTTGTCCTTACGACGCCTCTTGAACCTGATCACTATGCTTCAGAGCATATAAAACTTCATGGTGATGGTGTCCGTGATATAGCCTTTTTGGTTGAGAATGCTGACAAGGCTTTTGAAGAAGCGGTAAAGCGAGGTGCAACACCTGCCATGGAGCCGCATGATCTAAGCGATAACTTTGGTTCGGTACGCCGTGCGGCAATTTGCACTTACGGAGATACAATCCATTCCTTTATTTCCTATAATACAAATGGTCATAATTACAATGGTGTTTTCTTACCGGGATACGTTGAGCAAAGGGTTGAAGGTGAAAATGTTGGAATTCAGTTGATTGACCATATAGTTGGAAACGTCGAGCTAGGAAAGATGAATTATTGGTGCGACTTTTATCGTGATGTTATGGGTTTTCATCGCTACATCACATTTGATGATAATGACATATCAACTGAATACTCTGCACTTATGTCAATAGTTATGGCAGACGAAAGTCACAACATAAAGTTTCCTATAAATGAGCCTGCCGAAGGACGTAGAGGTAAGAGCCAAATACAGGAGTATCTGGATTACTACAAATCACCTGGAGTTCAACACATAGCGCTTTTGTGCAAAAATATTATCGAAACAGTAAGTAAACTGCAGCAGAATGGAGTAGAGTTTTTACGTGTTCCCGACACTTACTATGAATCCTTACTTGATAGAGTAGGCAAGATCGATGAGAACGTTGAGGATTTAAGAAAACTCGGAATACTTGTTGATCGCGATGAAGACGGATACCTTTTGCAAATTTTCACAAAACCGGTCGAAGACCGTCCGACCCTGTTTTTTGAAATTCTTCAACGTAAAGGTTGTAAGGGGTTTGGGAAAGGAAATTTCAAAGCTTTATTCATTTCAATAGAAGAAGAACAAAGAAGAAGAGGAAATCTTCTCTAACGGAGAGGTAACTATGAAACCAACAGTTATCGAAGAACTGAAGTATCAGACAGGCTTTGGCAATGAGTTCGCAACAGAGGCGATAAAAGGAGCCTTACCTATAGGACAAAATTCACCTCAAAAGCCTGCTTACGGCTTATATGCAGAGCAGCTAAGCGGCACATCCTTTACAACGCCGAGGCTTTTGAATCGAAGAACATGGACATATAGAATTCGACCTTCAGTTCTTCATGAGCCCTTTCAGCAAATAAGTTTTGAATTATTCAAATCCTCACCATTTAACGAAGTTCCGACAACTCCAAATCAGCTTAGATGGGACCCACTGCCAATTCCTGAACAAAGTAAGGACTTTATAGAAGGCATAACAACGATAGCTGGCAACGGCGACCTATTCATGCAAACGGGAATGGCTGTTCATATCTACGCATGCAATAAAGACATGATAGACCGATTCTTTTACAATGCTGATGGAGAAATGCTAATAGTTGCAGAAAAGAATCGAGTCCGATTTCTTACCGAACTCGGAGTTTTAGAGATTAAATCCGGCGAGATTGCAGTCATTCCACGCGGGTTGAAATTCCGTGTCGAGCTTCCCGACAAAGAGGCAAGAGGATATATTTGTGAAAATTATGGAGCCTATTTCAGGCTTCCAGAACTTGGTCCGATAGGTGCAAATGGGCTAGCAAATCCAAGGGATTTTGAAACTCCGGTTGCATGGTTTGAAGATAGAGAAGGAAAGTTTGAGTTGATAGCAAAGTTTGGCGGAAACTTTTGGGTTTGTGAAATTGACCATTCACCTTTGGATGTTGTTGCATGGCACGGAAACTACGCGCCTTATAAGTATGACCTGAGAAGATTCAACACAATAGGAAGCATAAGCTTTGATCATCCTGATCCATCGATCTTTACCGTGTTGACCTCTCCTTCGCATGAACAGGGGGTTGCAAATGTTGATTTTGTCATTTTCCCAGATAGATGGCTTGTGGCAGAACACACGTTTCGCCCACCGTGGTATCACCGTAACGTCATGAGTGAATATATGGGGCTTTGCTACGGTGTTTATGACGCTAAAGAAACTGGCTTTGTCCCCGGAGGTGGCTCGCTACATAACTCGATGTCAGCACATGGTCCAGATAGCGACGCTTTTGAAAAAGCTACTAACTCTGAATTAAAGCCGCAAAAGTTAGAAGGTACTATGGCTTTTATGTTTGAATCTCGTTATATCATACGTCCAACAAAGTTTGCAATGCAAACGCCAGCTCTTCAGATGGATTACTACAAGTGTTGGAAAGGCTTGAAGAAAAACTTTAGACTTTGATTTATTTAATCCTTATAATCTCTTCGTAGGATTTCGTATCTTCATCGGCAAGGTCTTTGCGAACCAAAAGAACTAAATCAACACCAGGACGCAACGAGTAGACGTCCACAATCCTGTAATTTGTGCGATACTTGCGGAACGTTTCTAAGTCCTGCTTTCCCTTTTCTGCAATTATCATCTCAGCTTCCTTTGCATCAACTATTCTACCGTAAAAATTTGCATGATCATATTGCTTCAGATACCATGGCAACGGCCAGTACTCGGGAGAAACTATTTGAATAGTTGCACTCTTAGAACGCCCGCTTTTTTCAGCGTAATAGTGAATTTTTTCAACCATCTGCAAAAAAGAGCGTCGCGTATGAGCGTAAACATAAGGCAAAGAATCATCATCGTATCTACGAAAATTTAAGTCGTAAGAATTATAAGAAAGTATTGCCAACGAAAGAAACAGCAAAACGAAAGCTAGAAATTTCAAGATTTTCCTTTGACTGAAGGCCATTTCATTGATTGAGTATCCTGAAGCGATGCACATGGGCAAAAGAAAAGATAACATCAACCAAGGCGTCTTATATGGAATCAATGAATAGGCTAGAAAAAGCCCAAAAGCCCACAGACCTACAAACATCGCAAACCTGCTTTTTGCTCTAAAAAAAGCTATTAAAATGCCTAAAAGCGAAAGCAAGACTAATGGATATTCTAGTTTCCAAAGCCACTCTAAATAGAGTGTAAATCTTCCTATATGGTCTTTGATGCCAGTTTTGGTCCAAAAACTATAAGCCTCAAAGGCACCTATTATCCCTCTTGGATAGGTAAAAAAAGAGGAAAAGAATACGGCAGCTACATAAGTGAAAGTTATAAGGCAAATGGTAAGAGTCAATAGAAGCTCCCTCTTTGAACTAAATCTTTCCTTTAGACCATCAAAGGTTAAGCTTGTTTTACTCGACGCGCCTTTATAAAGCTTTTCCCATAACCAAATACAGAAAACGGCTATTATCATCGTGCCGATCGTTATGAAAGCAGTCTCTTTGGTTGCGAAAAACAATGCAATAAAGGCTGAACCAATCATTGGATAGATAAGAAGACCATCCTTGTATGTTACGATGATGCGTAAAAGTAAGTAAACAAGAATTGACCCAAGTGCTAGTATGATCACTTTAACTATGAAAACCGCAAAGTCATTGTCTAACTGTAGAAGTCTTACAACATTTAATGACGGTAGAAAACACACAAATAAAATCAAAGCCAGCGTCAGAATGGCTATATAACCAGGCTTTCTATTTTCTATGAAAAAGACAAAGACGGTGAAGAAACCGAGACTACAAAACACAAAGAAAATTTCATGAATAAAATACCTAGAAATGTAAACCATGCCAGGTGTTACGGCAACGAAGGCTGCTGCCGATAGACTCCCTATGTTACCTAGATGATTTTTTAGAGCCAGAACCAAAATTACCATCAAAACACCGAAAATGGCAACGGAAGCGCGAACGGCAAAGGTTTCTAGACCGAGGAGCTTCGTGAAAACCAAAGCTATGTAATAAAGCGTTGGACCATGGTAATTACTAGGGTCATATTTGTAAACTCCTTGATTAAAAAGCTCTGTCAAAAAGTATCCATTCACTCCTTCATCATGATGAAGTGGCTTTAGCGTCAGATCATAGAAGCGAAAAAGCGTGGCTACGAAAACAATCAAAACACTTGCGATGAAGAATTTGCTATCTTGCAGAATTTTCG
Organism: Pyrinomonadaceae bacterium; assembly: GCA_025054715.1. Taxonomy (GTDB): domain Bacteria; phylum Acidobacteriota; class Blastocatellia; order Pyrinomonadales; family Pyrinomonadaceae; genus J014. The sequence continues at coordinate 7,013 of JANWYH010000013.1, read as the reverse complement.
TCTTTACGAATTTCATAAACCTTATAAGCTCCAGATTGCGCAACGATTGGAAACTTGGCAAAATAGTCTTCGTTTACCAAACTCAGATTTGCCCATTCCTCTGGTGATACTATCACATAGTTGATACCATATTTTCTCATCAGAGCTTCTGCTTGAGAACCACCCTTATACATCTTTTTCACATCTTCTTCTCTTTGCTTGTAGTCAATTCCGTATGATTCTAAGTGACCTGTGTATCTTATAAGTGACTGTCTGCCTGATAAAACAACTGCTGAATTATATGTCGGAGCATTTAGAAAGACAGATTGCGGCGGCGTGACCTTTTTTATTATCTCTGCAATTTTTACAGAGTCAGCACTGAAAACGTCATATAGAATTTGTCCAGAAGCTGTTCGCCATACATCAAGTGCTCCCGCCAAAATAAGCGATGTAAAGCACAGTAAGGAAAGAATCCTTGAAATACGCCATATTCTTTCTAAAGCAAAAAAGACAAAAACGATAGAACCTGTAAACCAATAAATCAAAACCTTTATATTGTCCCATTCCCAAGGTGCTAGCTTTACAGAGTTTGCAAGAAGAAAACAGAAAGCGAAAGGTGCATAAAAGATGATAAGCTTTCTTTTACCTTCTTTGTAAGCCAAGAATAAACCAAATATCAGCAAAGGAATAAAAAGCCCTAAATTCTTAACCCAGAATAGGAAAAAATTTTCATCTGCTTTATCCCATCCGAAGTGAAATTCAAAAAATTTGCTTACGTCTGTTGCGCTTCCCACAGTTAGCCATATCAACTCTGGAATTGCTATAACTGAAACCGTTAACCCGAAAGCTATCCATGAATGCCACTTGTTGAGACTAAAAAAGAATAAGAATGAGCAAACAACGAAGATAACCAAAAGAGTGTGAACATGAATGAGTGGCAGGCAGCCAGTTAAAAAACCTACGAAAATTTGCTTTGAAAAGCCTGAATTATTTTCAGATGAAAAAGTTTCCCACAAATGAATTAGAATAAACAGTGCTAATGGAAACCCAAAGAGTATACTACGTTGGGTTATAAAAAGAGTTGTCAAAGAATTACCCCATCTTAGTCCTTCTGAGCGGATCGTATAGTCTTCTTTTAAATTCCATAAAAATTCTGTTATGCTCCGTCCATCGGTCCAATAATCTCTAAAGAAGTCAACAAACCCTAAGCCTCCACAGAAAAGTAAAATCAAGATTGCGGCTTTGCCAGCAACGCTGCTATTTGTAAGAAGATAAACAAAGCGCTCTAAAAGCAAAATCGTTGAGAAAATGAGGAATAGATTCTGGACTAGGAAGGCTTCGCTTATGCTACTTCCCAGATTAAATAAAGAAGCAGCGATTAAATCAGACATAAAAGGATAGGTAAGTTTTGTGTAAGTGAACGAAGGATTAATTGGCGGAAAGTTATTAGCTTCAGTAAAAGAGAAGATTATCCCAAGATGCAACGGGAGGTCCCCCAAGTTATGCCCCGCACCAGTAAAGATTCCTTCTGAACTTTCTATGATTGCCCTTTGAAAGAAGAAAAACATTAGCAGGAATAAAAGAAAGTAAAAGGTTGCATTGACGATTCGCTTCGGCGATAGTTCTTTTAATTTTTCTTTGATTTCTCTTAGGTCTTCTTTCAGGCATAGTAGAAACTTTCCTTTAGTAAATAAAAGTGCTGGCGCAAGAGTAATTAGAAACGAGGTAATCACAGTGATTTTTGAAAATCCGATCGCGCAAGCTAAAATAAACAAAACTGTAGAGAAAAGAACTGAGCCGATAATGTGTGAAGCGGCAAGTCTAAAGAAAAAATCAAGACGCCGACCTTTGTAAAGATAGCTTAACGCTAATCCCCCAACGGTTATTCCTGATAAAACGACTACTGCCGTAAACATAGCTTCTAAATTAGAAAGCTTGGCAAAATAGATTTTTTTTGACAAGTCCCTCAAAACAGGTTTCTAAAACGAGGGTTAGAGAGTTAAAATAATAAAATTTTGAGGTATGTTAAGATGCTTAGAGTAGGGATAGTCGGACTTCCGAACGTAGGTAAATCCACGCTTTTTAACGCTTTAGTTGCACAAGAAGCTGCTTTAGCTGCAAATTATCCTTTCGCAACAATAGAGCCGAATGTCGGAGTTGTTCCTGTTCCAGATGAGCGCCTGAACGTGTTGCAAAGAATCTATAAACCTGAGAGAGTAGTTCCGGCAGTGGTAGAATTTGTTGATATTGCTGGGCTCGTAAAGGGAGCATCAGAAGGGGCGGGTTTAGGAAATCAATTTTTGGCGAATATCCGTGAGACGAATGCGATTGTTCAAGTAGTTCGTTGTTTTGACGACGATAATATAATTCACGTTGAGGGCTCGGTAAATCCATCGCGTGATATTCAAACGATTCAAATAGAACTTGCTTTGGCTGATTTGGCGTCCGTTGAAAAGAGAATTGAAAAGGTAATTCGATCGGCTAAAGCCGGCGATAAAAAAGCAAAGTTTGAGCTGGAAGTTCTTGAAAAGGCAAGGCTTGTTTTAGAAGATGGACGCCCAGCGAGAAGTATCTCTCTTACGCAAGAAGAAACAGAAGTTCTGAGAGGTTTGTTTCTTTTGACTACAAAACCAAATCTTTACGCAGCCAACGTAACCGAACAGTGGCTCTCCAATCCAGACAAAAATGCATATGTTCGTCAAGTAAAGGAAATAGCTAAGATAGATGGTTCAGAAGTTGTTGTCATATGTGCGAAGTTAGAGGCAGAACTTTCAATTTTATCACCAGAAGAAAGAAAGGAGTATCTTGACAGCTTAGGCATTAAATCTAGCGGAGTTGACGAACTTATAAGAGCAGCTTATAAAGCTTTGGGTTTAATAAGTTTCTTGACAGCAGGAGAAAAGGAAGTAAGGGCTTGGACGATTCCTATCGGAACGAAAGCCCCGCAGGCCGCTGGAGAAATACACTCCGACATGGAAAGAGGTTTTATAAGAGCTGAGGTCATCTCTTTTGACGATCTTGTTCGTGCAGGTTCGGAAAAAGCAGCTCGAGAGATGGGACTCATAAGACTTGAAGGAAAAGATTACGTAATGCAAGAAGGCGATGTTGTGCATTTTAGGTTCGCCGTGTAAGTCGGTAAATTTAAGAAAATTCTCATTGTCTGTCTCCTTCTATCCAAACCTCACCATCTTCGTAAACTTCCTTTTTCCAAATCGGAACTGTGCGTTTTAACTCTTTTATCAACCATTCACAAGCTTCAAAAGCGGCTTTTCTGTGCGGCGCTGCAACTGAAATTACAACGCTTGTTTCCCCGATTTCGAGTTTTCCAAGTCTGTGAACGATTGAGACTGCCTCTATAAAAAACTTTTCATGAGCTTGCCTGACAAGTCTTTCAATTTCTTTTATCGCCATGCTTTCGTATGCTTCATAAACCAGATACAGAGTTTCTCTTCCGTTTGTAAATCGTCGAACAAATCCATCTAGGGTTACGATAGCGCCGCAATTTTCTGGCGTTATTCGACGAGCAATTTTTCCAAGGTCAATTGGGCTAGTTGTTAAAGCTATGTAGTTTTTGCCAAATGTTTTCTCCATAACTTACCCGCCGCTTACCGCAGTAAATATAGCCAACTCATCGCCTTCTTTGAGAAGCTCTTCACCTTTTGAATATTCTTCGTTTACAGCAAACAGAAGCTTATGTTTTTCAAGCGATGGAAATTCTTTGATCACCTTCTGAAAAGCGTCAATAGCTTTAGAATTTTCCGGTAGCGATAAGACCAATTCTCTACTACCAACAATGTCAGCAGTGGCACCGAAGAACAAAACTTTTATCTGCATAATCATTTTCCGGCTAGTTCTTCTTTTAGCATCCGTTTAAGAATTTTACCAGTTCCACTTATAGGAAGGCTATCTCGGAATTCAACATAGCGAGGATATTTGTTAGCTGCAAATTGGGTTTTGCACCATTCGATAAACTCTTCTTCTGTGAGCGTTGAACCTTGTTTTCTTACAACATAAGCCTTAATTTCTTCTCCCAGCCTTTCATCCGGAACGCCTATGACCGCACAAAGAGATACTTCAGGATGTGTCATTATAACCTCCTCAAGTTCACGTGGGTATATATTGTAACCGCCGCGTAGAATCATCTCTTTTTTGCGATCGACGATGCTTATATAGCCTTCTTCGTCAATTATTCCTATATCGCCAGTATGAAACCAACCATTCTTCATTGCTTCAGCAGTGTCCTCGGGACGCTTATAGTATCCTTTCATAACATTATGGCCTCTTACGACAATCTCACCACGTTCACCTCGAGGCACTTCATTATCGTTATCGTCAACACACTTAACTTCGACACCGAAGACAGGTTGTCCTACAGTACCTGGTTTCGATGGCAGTTGAGGGTGATTAAAGCTTACAATCGGTGAAGTTTCCGAAAGTCCATATCCCTCAAGGACGCGAACGCCGAATGTCTGCTCAAACTTTTTCATCACCTCAACTGGCATGGGAGCACCGCCAGAACTCATAATTAACATAGTTTCAGCGTAAGGTGAAACATCAATTTTGTTTTCCTCAACATGCTTTAAAATAGCCCAATACATCGTAGGAACACCAGTCCAGAAATTTACCTTTTCCTTTCTGACTGTTTCAAGGAAGGCTTGTGGCTCAAATCTAGGAAGAAGAACTATTTTGTTGCCGGCATAAAACTGAGCATTCATCTGCGCAGTTTGCCCTGTCGTATGAAATAGCGGAAGAGTTATAAGGCAAACATATTGCTTATCTTTTTCGATGCCTATACTTGTTATGTGCAAGTTCCAAGCAACTATTGAGTTAAAATAAACATTCATGTGGCTAAGCTCTGCACCTTTTGGTTGTCCTGTTGTTCCGGATGTGTAAAGGATGGAACAGGTATCGTGAGGAGCGGTCGGGTAAGTTTCAAAGTCAGCTGATTCTTGAGCTATCAGTTGCCAAATGGTTGGGTGACTTTCAAACGGACTTTTTGCTGATGACTCCGAGGTCATTATTATTAGTTCCTTACAGGTTTCGGTCTTATCAAAAGCTTCTTTAGCCATCTGAGCCACTGGAAGTTCGTTTGTTCCCTCAAATACAAAAAAAGCTTTTGAGTCTGAGTCAGCGATGTGATAAGCAATCTCACGCGGCTTGAATAAAACATTCAATGGCACAACGACCGCTCCTGCCTTTAGAATTCCGTAATAAACTATAGGAAAGAAAGGCAAATTTGGACAGGACAAAGCAACCTTGTCACCATATTGTATTCCGAGTTTTCGCAGAGCATTTGCAACCTTATTCGCATAAGAGTTTAATTCTCCATAGGTTAATCTTTTATCAAGACAAATTATAGCTTCCTTTTCAGGTGTCAACCTTGCGTGATGTTCGATTATCGAAGCTAAGTTAAGAACTGTAGCACCGTGATTCATTTTTTTCTCCTTTACCTTTAGTTAATTCTCCGTCAAGATGATTGCCTGATCAATCATGTAACTGCAAGCGTCGCCAGTAAGAAAAAGACAACACCTTCTAGCCTTTCTCCTCTGCTCTAGGAAGTTTCAATCCCAAGATGGTTTGATTAGAACCATAGCTTTTCGAGTGTAGCACATAATAAATGCGGTTTCAATTCTGAGATGGCTTGATTAAAACAGTGAAGCTACTTAAGAACAGAAAAACAGACAAGCGCAGTGGGGTTTCAATCTCACAACGGTTAGATTAAAGACGTAACCGTTTCGTCGCTAGCGCGGATGATCTGTGCTGTTTCAAAAAGAAGAGAACCCGCATAGCTTCGATAAGGATCCCTTTTGACAAGACAGTCCCCCCTACATCAGCTTTTCATATCTGTACAGTATCAGCATCAAGGGAGAGAGCATATACGGAAGAATTGACTCGTAGTGCTTTCTGCTGACCGCGCTCGAAAGCACCGAGGTGCAATTGCAATTTAACACCGAGAAGCACAGACTAAAACTGGACAGAAGCGAGGTTCAGATCATCTCTCCATCCGCTCTCATTAAAGACTTTAGAAGCAATATGGAAATAGCAGAGGCTGGGTTTCCTAAGAGCTTCAGCTTGCAATTCCACATGATGAAGACTGCAACAGTGCCCATCCCTGCAGGTGAGCTAGCGCGCCACCTGCCGCTCAAACCAGCAAGGCTGAAAAACCTTCTCGTGGAAGTTGATAGCTGGTAAAATACCCCCATGCGGATTGGAAAGTTTAGTTTCAATCCCACGACGGTTCAATTAAAACCCATCAGCCATTAACCCATACGTTGTCGAATCAATGTTTCAATCCCACGACGGTTCAATTAAAACTTGTTATTCTCGGCTCGATATGCTATCTGCCGGTTCGTTTCAATCCCACGACGGTTCAATTAAAACAGGAAACCCCGAGTGGGACGCCGCTTGGGAGCAATAGTTTCAATCCCACGACGGTTCGATTAAAACGGTATTATGACGATATATAAAGCGAGAGAAAAGGCGTTTCAATCCCACGACGGTTCGATTAAAACGGGCGGCGCCAAAGAGCTTGTCAATAGCATGGGCGCTGCGTTTCAATCCCACGACGGTTCGATTAAAACTGCCGGAGCGAGCGACATTTCTCTTTTTTGACGGCAGCGTTTCAATCCCACGACGGTTCGATTAAAACCCCCCCTTTTCCTTGCCTAAAACTAACGACCAAGTATAACTATTATGCAGTCGATCTACAGTAAATATCAAGTGCCTGAAGAACGACGGCACATCTGGAGTATTTTCTTAGGTTAGAGTATGTTTTTTGTAGAACCCTTTGATCTACCCAAAGTCTGCTTTTTCAGCCATTTTTCATCGCTAAGTAGATAAAAATACACTGAATCCTCTTCCTCGTTTATGATTTTTCTTATTTCATTCTTTAGTCTTTCAAACTTTGCTTCTGTTATCTCTCCTTCAAAGGCTGAGTTTTGAACCCAGTGTAGGTATCGGCGTAGTAATCGGCAAACTTTGTTCACTCTCTCTTGTTGAATGTCATAGACTACTATCACATACATTTCTTCCCC
>JANWYH010000012.1 GCA_025054715.1 Pyrinomonadaceae bacterium | reverse complement strand
GATATAGCCACCAGTTAGGAACTTTACTAACGAGCTAAATCCTTCAATTTGATATGCAGATAATACCTCATTTCCTGAGATCTTGCTTAAGGTTATCTATAATTTTTCAAACCTTTCTGCCTCTAAACGCTTTGCTTTGTCTTCTTCTATTAATCTCCCGATTTCTTCATCACTGCCCTCTTTTCTTAGTTCTCTTTTTTGCCATACGATAGTTTATTGCTCAATCTGAAAGTTTCATGATAAGAGTTGTGAACAAACATCTTTATTCGTCAAGTTATGACCGTAGTATCGAATGCTAGTGACCAAATACTATACGAAGGAAATTAAAGACTATGAGCTTTAGAGAAACTCGCAGACCGAAAAAAGGCAGGATTTTGAAATTCTTATCATCAAACTCGTCAAAAACTTCGCTCTGCAAACGAAAAACTTACCTAGCTTTTGTAAAGCGGCAAGCTCATTTATTAACTTTCAAAGTTTCCACAGAAACACCTTCTTTAAATAACCTTATGACTCTATCACTGAATAAACCGAGATAGAAAACACCTAAAATCGTAAAAATTAAAACTGCCGACATAGCGGACGAAATCTTTGGTAGCGGTAAAGCCACAGTCTTTTGTTTGAAAAACATTACAACTATAAGCCTTAAGTAATAGTAAGCAGAGATAGCAGTGTTTATAACGGCAATCACCACGAGAAGAGTTAAAAGAGGAGTATCAGCTTGAAGTGCTGAACGGAAGACCAACACCTTGCCTATAAATCCGCCTGTCAAAGGAAGTCCAAGAAGTGATAACATAAAAACAGCAAGCGAAAAGCTAAGCACAGGCGATTCGAAACCTATTCCGTTGTAGTCTTCAAAATCAGCTCTGCGATCATTTTTCTGAGCAAGTAAGTTAATCACAGCAAATGCACCAAGCGTGGTTATCGAATAGACGAGCATGTAAAACGCTATGGCCGCAATTGCCTCATTTCTTTCCCCCGCTGTTTTCGCCATTCCAGCACCGGCAAATCCCACAAGGGCATAGCCCGCATGTGCTATTGAAGAATAAGCCAACATGCGTTTTATGTTATTTTGTAAAATCGCAGCTACATTCCCAAAAGTCATCGTCAAAATCGCCATCAAGCTGACAACTGTAATCCATGAATTGTGCAATAGCTCCGATGCTTGAACACCTGCAACAAGTGGGAGTCCCATTATAAAAACTCTTGAAAAAGAGGCAAAAGCTGCTGCTTTCGACCCAGAAGCCATAAAAGCAGTTACTGGCGTTGGCGCACCTTCGTAAACATCTGGCGTCCAAATATGAAATGGAACACTTGCAATCTTGAATCCAAACCCAACCGTCATCATTGCAGCACCAACGAAAAGAAGCCCTGGAAAATTCGCATTTGCTACTTTTAATGCAATTTCAGAAACATTCGTCGAACCAGTAGCACCATAAATCAAGGCTATGCCATAAAGCAAAAATGCCGATGCAAACGAACCAAGCACAAAATACTTTATAGAAGCCTCATTCGAACGTAAATCTGCCTTTCTTAAGCCAACCATTACATAGCTTGCAAGCGACAAGGTTTCAAGTCCTAAGAAAATAACCACAAGGTCATTTCCAGAAGCCATCAAAAGCATCCCAAGCGTTGCAAATAAAACTAGCGAATAGTATTCGCCTGCTGGAACATCCTCTCTTTCAATCCAAACGCTTGAAACTAAAATAGTGATAAAAGCCGTTATGAGAAAAGATATTGAAAAGCTAAATCGTAAAGTATCAGTTACAATCATCCCGTTCCATGCAGAAACGGGAACTCCAGCAAAAAACCATAACCAAATTAGAGCAAGCGTTGCCAAGCTTATACCAACTATTGAAACTACACCAGTAACCTTTCTGTTCCCTGGAGCAAAACAGTCATAAAGCATCACAACCGTTGCAAAAACTGCCAGTATTGTTTCAGGCAATATTACCCACAAATTAACATCAGGATTCATTAAACTCAGAATCATAGGCTAACAAAGTTCAATCAAATTTTTTATCTTCTTGTTTAGCAGTGAAGCTGCCGCCTTTTTCACCGCTGATCACGCGTTGTTGAATTGAAACAATCGTATCTTTCGAGCGACTTAAGAAAGGCGAAGGATAAACACCCATAAAAACCATCAAAAATACAAGCGGAGCTATTAGTCCAATCTCTCTCAAACTCAAATCCGCTAAAATTTTATTCTTTTCATTTGTAACCTTCCCGAAAAACACGCGTTGAATCATCCAAAGTAGATAGACAGCGGCTAGGATTACACCTGTGCCTGCAATCATAGTTATAATCCACGGATGAGATACCGCTACAGAAGTCCACATACCAAGCAATATCAAAAATTCACCCACAAATCCATTTAGAAAAGGCAGTCCTATCGAAGACATTGCCGTAATGACGAAAATGGTAGCATAAATCGGCATCACATTTGCCAGCCCACCAAACTCTTCAATCAACCGAGTATGACGTCTTTCATAAATAAATCCTACCAACAAAAAGAGTGCCCCGGTTGAAACTCCATGATTTAGCATCTGATACAAGGCTCCTTGCATACCGGCTTCCGTAAATGAAAACATGCCTAGAACAACAAATCCCATGTGAGCCACCGACGAATATGCTACAAGCCGCTTCATATCGGGCTGAACCATCGCTACTAGAGCACCGTAAGTTATCCCAATAATAGCAAGCAAAATGAATATGTAGGCGTATTCTCTAGATGCTTCAGGAAAAAGCATGAAATTAAAACGCATCAAACCATATGTTCCCATCTTAAGCAAAATCGCAGCAAGTATGACTGAACCAGCCGTCGGAGCGTCCGTATGTGCATCAGGAAGCCATGTATGAAAAGGAAACAGCGGAACCTTAATCGAGAAAGCAATAGCAAATGCCCAAAACAATAAAGCCGCCGTTTGCCCCGCAATAACTAAATTTCCAACACGCATTGAATTTAGAATCGTAACATAGTCGAAAGTGCCGATGCCGGTTGCGTCTTGATGAATAAAATAAAGCGCCAAAATCGCTGCCAGCATTAATAGGCTACCCACAGCAGTATAAATAAAGAATTTTATAGCCGAGTAAATTCTATTGTCGCTTCCCCAAATTCCAATTAAAAACAGCATCGGAACGAGCGAAGCTTCAAAAAATAGGTAGAAAAGCAGAAGATCAAGCGAGACGAACGTTCCAATCATAGTCGTCTCTAAAAGCAACAAAAACACATAAAACGCCGTCGGACGCTTTTCAACTGCATGCCATGTAGAAAGCACCGTTATCGGCATTATAAAGGTCGTAAGAAGCACGAGCCAAAGACTTAAACCATCAACTCCGATATGGTAATTTGCACCAATCGTGGCAATCCAGGAAACATTCTCCTCAAAATAAAATCCTCCTGCTGACTTTCCCGTATACGTCAGTAGCAAAAGTGAAATTAAAAACTCTATCGTTACGAAACCTAATGCCAACCACTTCAGGTGGTTTTTTCTCTTCGAAAAAAGCTGGTATACAATGAGTGAGACTGCACCCAAGATAGGAAACAATATTAAAATCGTAAGCAACTTATTCGTAAGAAAACTCATAGACTAAATTTCCTAATTCTAACTTTATTCTTGCTATACAAAAAAATATTCTGAATCTCTAACACTCAGCATAAACTACTCTTTTAGAAAAAGCTCCCAGATATTTACTCCCGACTTTTACTAATCCTCTTTTCTTTCTCTTTTCTGAATCTAAGAAGCAAACCAAATACTTAGTTTGCATAAAACCTTCTCTTAGCGAGCATATCTTTCTTTTCTCCAAAATTTCGTAGTCATTCATCAACGCCCATCTCTCCAACAACAGATCTGCCTTCTTTCTATTTAAGTAGTATAGCCAGAGGAATTGTAAGGTAGAAAACAGTATCTGAAAACCAACCAATGGAACCAATAAAAAAAAGTCAGTTACTCTTTCGGTAGAAAGCATTTTCTTGATCACCATCCCAATCCACTGTAATCTTTTCTTCAAAAACACCAAGCCATCTACTTCCTACTTTAATTACTCCAGATCTTCTTTCACCCTTACTATCCTTAACCACAACTCTGTACATGATTTGTGGATTTCTAGAACCAACCCCTGGACCTGTTCCTATAGGATTAGCGTATGATTTCATTAGGATTTCGTACTTATTCATCTTAGCCCACTTTTCGAGCATAAACTCAGCTTTTTCGTGCTGCCACTTATAGGTCAATATTCCCAACACCACTAAAGCAAAAAGATTGAAAATCATCAAAAAAATGACTATCTCATGTAATCCTACTTCAAAGTAATAGACCGCCATACACCGAGAGATTCAGATTAAAAGGTAGCAGAGTCGCTGTCATACCACCAAACCTTACACATCCATAGCATGTTAAAATGAAACCCACTATATTGGATCTTTGTAAAAGAAGCAAAGGATCAGGTTTGCTTCCTCCAAGAAACATAAGTGATCCACTATACCCTGGTCCAGCGTCTGCCGAACCTTGTATTAGCAAAAAAGGCCCCCTTATTTCATTTAGGTCGAGCGTTTCACGAGCATGTATTGTTTTGTAAATCCTGCCCTCACTTGGCATTTGTGGTAATGAAAATGAGATATTTACTGGAGACGGAACTAAACTCAACCCTAATCCGCCACCTAATCCCCCATAAGTCAGTCGAACAGGATCTCGATCTGAGTCCCTCTTTACCCAAAGACCACCTATGGTACCTGCCAAAAACAAAAAAGAAGAAAGACCAATTGAAATATCAACCCCTGCTGAAGTATCAAATCTCCACTCCGATTCAGAAACTATAGGAACGCGATAAACTCTGGTACGAACTGTCATGTTTGACCTCCCAGTTACCATCATCATAACTTTAACGCATAGTAAAGAAAATATCCGACTATCAGCAACGCACCAAGTAAGATAACCGCAGCATAGAATCTAACAAACCCAACTTGTATCCTACGAATTAGCCCACCCATGGCCACAATAAAAGCACCTACGCCATTTACAACACCATCAACAAAACCTAGATCAAATCCCTTCCAAAGAGCACGTCTCGCAAGATTCGTTAATGGATCAACTATCAAACCATTATAAATTTCATCAACATACCATTTACGCTCAAGAACCTTTGGCATCTTAAGCAACGGATTCTTACTAAACACCGCCCAGCCTACTCCAATGCCTATAACCGCCAAAATTACGGAAAGTCCTGCCAAAAGCCTCTCTGTCTGAATTTCTTCAGGTGAATGATGTTTCTGAGTTAAATGCTCTACGGCTGTTTTCTCCTCACTAGAGACTGTCTGATGCTTGTTCTCCTTTACTATTACAGGTTCAAGTGTATGCTCAAAAACGTTTACATCTTTTAAGCCAACAAGGGAACTCAGAGCATAAGGAACTCCAATTAGCCCGCCAAAAGTTGAAAGAAATGCAAGAACAATCAAAGGAACAGTCATAACCCAAGGAGATTCGTGAGGTTTATGATGAGTTTCATGGTGCTCCTCTTCGAAAGGAGTATCCGGCCTTTCAGGGAGCTCAAGGTCAAATCTTTCTCTACCCCAGAAAGTCATCACCATCATTCTGGTCATGTAAACGGCAGTTAAAACGGCAGTTATAAGCCCTACAGCCCAGAGTATGTAGTTTAAGTTTGCTGGCAAATTTTTGGCTATGAAGGTTTTATAAAGAATTTCATCCTTTGAAAAGAATCCTGCAAAAATAGGTATCCCGGCGATTGCTAGCCAGCCCGTTACCATAGTTGCAAAGGTTATGGGCATGTATTTTCTTAGCCCGCCCATCCGTCGCATGTCTTGTTCATGATGCATCCCGTGAATCACAGAACCAGCACCTAAAAACAACAGTGCTTTGAAAAACGCATGAGTCAGCACATGAAATATAGCAGCGATAAAGGCACCAACACCGCAAGCCAAGAACATGTATCCAAGTTGAGACACGGTTGAGTATGCTAATACTTTCTTTATGTCGTTTTGAGCTAGACCGATACTTGCAGCGAAAACAGCCGTTGCACAGCCAATTATCGCAACAACTAGCATCGCCGAAGGCGCATTCAAATAAATCGCATTACAACGAACAACCATGTAAACACCCGCCGTCACCATTGTAGCTGCATGAATTAAAGCTGATACTGGCGTTGGTCCAGCCATAGCGTCCGGAAGCCAAGTAAATAAAGGGATTTGAGCCGACTTTCCAGTAGCACCAATAAAAAGCAAAATAGCAGCTGAAGTGACTCCTCCAGCAAAGATTGCAGCAAAGGTAAAAGGCTCTGCTGGCATCTCGCTTATTATTCTTAATGCGCTTTCTATCTTATCTTCGCCAATCGCCTTATCAAAAAAGGAAATAGAACCTGTAAGCGTAAAAACCAGCAAAACCCCCATTATCACGCCCCAATCCCCGATTCGATTCATTACGAAAGCTTTTTTAGCAGCACGGCGTGCCGTGTCCCATTTGATGTAGTAGCCAATTAGAAGATATGAACAAAGCCCTACTCCTTCCCAGCCTACAAACATCAGCAGGAAATTATCGGCGAGAATAAGCGTAAGCATTGAGAACATGAAAAGATTCATGTAGGCAAAAAAGCGATAATAACCGCCGTCGCCATGCATGTAGCCGGTCGCAAAAATATGTATCAACAAGCCTACAAAAGTAACAAAAAGAGAGTAAATACCAGAAAGCCGGTCCATAGCAAGCCCGAAATCTGCTCTAAAACGCCCAACCTCGATCCATGTCCAGATATGATCGAAAACGGGCTTACCTTCAGGCATAAAAAGAGCGCCTTCGTGCGGTGTTCCTATCCCGAAGGCAATCATAAAGGCAACCACGGTGGAAACACCGATTGCCAAGCAGGCAACCGTCCCACTAAAAGCTTCGCTTCTTAGACGCCTTCCTATCAACCAGTTGATTATGGCTCCTAAAAGAGGCGCAAAAATTATAAGGCTTAGAAAATTATTCTCTATCATTTTCACCCCGAAAATTTAGACTTCCCTTTTGCTTTAAAATTCCTCAAACGAGAGCTTTCATCACTTCAAACTAATTTTTCAAGATACTTGCATCATCAACATCAACCGAAATCCTGTTTCTAAAAAAGGCTATTATAATCCCTAGTCCGATTGCAGCTTCCGCCGCTGCAACGCTCATCACCATAAAAACGAAGAGCTGCCCCGTAGTGTCATTATAAAATCGGGAAAACCCAACGAAAGTCAGATTGACTGCGTTGAGCATAAGCTCAATGCACATAAACATTCCTATAGCATTGCGTTTGACAATTAATCCAACTACCCCTATAGTAAACAAAATTCCCGATAAAGCCAGGTAACTCTCAAGACTAGGTTCCATAAGCCTTAATCTTCCTTTTTCTCTTCAGATTGAAATTGACCATTTTTGCGAGATAAAATCATCGCACCGACTATAGCCATCAAAAGTAACACACCGACTATTTCCACGGGCAAAAGGTATTCGGTAAACATTGCTCGCCCGATATTCATGGTAAGCCCCGCCGTCGCCTCTGCCGGCGCCGACCGACTTACACTCTTGACAGCTTGATAAATAAAAAGTGTCTGCAAAAAAAGTGCTAGTCCCAATACAATACCGACTAGATAAAGATAACGAAGCCTTGTAAGCGGTTTGTCTTCTTCAAGATTTAAAAGCATTATCACGAAAATAACAAGCACCATTATCGCGCCTGCATAGACTAAAACCTGAGTTACTGCAATAAAAGGCGCAGCAAGCAAAAGGTAAATACAAGCAAGCGCAATGAAAACACCTATGAGCGATATAGCGCTGTAAAGAGGATTCTTGTGATATACCATCAAAATCGAACAAGCAATCGCCAAACCTGCCAACACAAAGAAAAGCAAAGACACCATAAACACCTTAAAAGATTCCAAAATAAACCATTATCATCGTGAAAACTAGATTACCGATTGCTACAGGAAGCAAAAACTTCCAACCGAAACTCATTAGTTGATCGAATCGAAATCTCGGCAAAGTCCCGCGAACCCATATATAGAGAAATAAAAAGAAAAATACCTTCATTAAGAAAGCTACGTGACTTACTATCGCGTAAGGAATAGACCCAACTTCAAAAACATGGCTAAGACCAGGTACATACCAGCCACCAAGGAAAAGTGTCGAGCACATTACGGAAACTGTAAACATGTTGACATATTCAGCCATGAAGAAAAGCGCAAACTTAAGCGCTGAATACTCCGTGTGAAATCCTGCAACTAGCTCTGTTTCTGCTTCTGGCAAATCAAACGGAACACGATTCGTCTCAGCAAAAGCCGCTGTTAGAAATACAATAAAACCTACAAACTGCGGGATAATAAACCATTTTGTCGGATACTGTGTCTGCGCCTCGATTATTTTACCGATGCTAAGGCTTCCTGCCATCATTACTACACCCAAAATAGATGCTCCCATTGCCAGCTCGTATGAAATCATCTGAGCCGATGAACGAAGTCCACCCATCAACGAATACTTTGAATTAGAAGCCCAGCCGGCAAGCGCAATTCCATAAACGCCAACTGAAGTAATCGAAAGCACATAAAGGAGTGCCACATCGAAATCTGCTATTCTAAGGGGCAATTCTCTGATACCTTCGCCAAGCCCATAAGGTAAAAAACTCCAATCAATCGTTTTGATTGGCGGACCAAACGGATAAACAACTATTGGCATCAAAGCGCATATCAACGCAACTAACGGCGCAAGGTAGTAAACAAATTTTGTGGATTTATCAGGCGCTATTTCTTCTTTGAAGATAAACTTCAAAAGGTCTGCAAATGGTTGAAGCAATCCCCAAGGTCCAACGCGATTTGGACCTATACGCCCTTGAATCCAGCCTAAAACTTTTCGCTCTGCTAAAACAGTATAGGCAACGATTATTAAAACACCGTTGAAGGCAAGAAAAATAGCTCCGAAGTAAACAATTACAGGAAAGATCGCCCTTATAATTTCTTCCATAAAATCTTAAACTTTAGCAAAAAACAAGAAAACTGCAAAATTATTCTCTATCACCAACATTGACCGCTTTTACCCATTCTTCTTTCCTCGGAGTTCCGTCAAGGTTGAACTGCAAAAGCGGCGAAACAAAGACATTATCTGGTTTTGGATTACCGTGTGCCAAAAGGTGGAACTCTGGTGTTTTACTCGTCAGGGTCGTCAATCTATGAAGCTTATGTCCGACGCGAGGAGTTTCACTAATTTTCTGCGTGTTTTCAGTCATTTTAGACATTCTCTCGCGCAAAACGTTAATTTCACTAGAAAGGTCTCTTTTTGGCCAAATCTTATGTTTGACTTGAACCGGTTTCGACTCGTCCTTCAGATGAGGATAACGAATTCCATTATAGGGATCGATGGAATCAGCTAATTGCCTGAACACTGATGAAGCGGAAAAATCATATCCAAAATCAACTCCCATTTCACGAGCAATCAAAAATGTTATCATCCAATCTGGTTTCGACTGATGCAACGGCTCTATCGCCTGCCTGACTCTTTGCACAAATCCAGTGTTATTCGTATATGTTCCATCAACCTCCGCAAAAGAAGATGCAGGGAAGACAACATCAGCATACCTTGTCGTTTCAGTCTCGAAAAGTTCCTGAACGACTATGAACTCCTTACTTTCAAGGTATCTCGTGTTTTCTTCATGTAAGCTACCGCCAATTAAAAGCGCACTTGCCTTTTGTAGGACTTCAATAAGTGGCTTTTTACCCTGCATTATATCGTTTGCACCAACTGAATTGTTGTAAAGCGGCAACGGATGAAACAGAACTTGGCAATCTTCACTGGCAAAAATATGAGCTGAATTCGCCAGTATCGCTTGCGCTTCAGCCGACAGGTCGCCACCAAACATTATTATCAAGTCACCTTTTGTTTCCCGTAAAATGCGTTCCAAAGCATCGAATTCTTTTTCATCAATACCAAGTTTCGCCGATGCTTCCCTTCGGCTCGTAGGGTCTATCAATCCAAGAACAAAGGCATCATAAGACTTCGGATTTATGTGAATAAACCTTGAAGCATACGACTTCAAACGAATTGGAGTGTCATTTATTATTACTAATTTCGCACCGCCATTACGAACGGCTTGACGTATTTGCTTTGCCGTAAAGGTTTGTTCTTCTTCAGGCTCACCACCTATTAAAATTATGGTCGAAGCATAGCGAATCTGTTTGTGCGTGCAAAGCGGAGCACTTAAGTTATCAAAGAACGGCGCAAGATCATATTTGTCAGAAACGGCATAAAGGTCTGTTTTCAAAACATCCGTAGCAAATCGCTTTAACGTGTAAATAGATTCATTTGTTAGGCGACAAGAAGCTATTACACCTGCGCTCCTACCATAAGTTTTTAACTTCTCAGCAACAAAAGAAACTGCCTCATCCCAAGTTGCCGGAATCAGTCGTCCACCTTTTTTGTATCTTATCAAAGGAGTTTTAAGGCGATCTTCATGATTTATAAACCCATGACCAAAGCGAGCCTTAACATCTAGAAATTCTCCATTTAGACCATTGACGTACCGATCGCGCGCAACTATTCGATGAACTTTTCCACCACGAGAGCCAATTGAAATTTGCATTCCATCGGAGCCATAAATATCTGTTGAGACAGTTTGATCAAGCTCCCATGGACGCGTTTCGTGACGATAAACTCCATCAAGTAGAGTCCCTGTCGGACAAACCTCAACGCAGTTTCCACATTGCGAGCAATTAAGCCATCCACCGTAAGTGCCTATTACGGTATTAACGCCGCGATTACCAGCTTCGATTGCTTCTTCACCCATCCATTCTTCACAAACCCGAGTGCATCTTTTGCAGAGGATACAGCGTTGCGGGTCATTCGCAATCATGGGCGATAAATACTTTTCAGGCTGAGCATTTTTTCTTTCTGTAAAACGCTCTTCGAGATCGCCCCAATCGAAAATCATTTCTTGAAGCTCACACTCACCGCCTCTATCACAAACGGGGCAATCAAGTGGATGGTTTGCAAGTAAGAATTCACCCATCGCCCGTTGAGCCTTCTCAATCTCTTCGCTCTTGGTTGTAACTACCATTCCATCCGAGCAAATGATTGTGCAGGCAGTCTGAAGCTTCGGCATTTTTTCAATCCGAACTAGACACATCCTACACGAAGCCTGCAAGGCTAGATCACTGTAGTAGCAGAAGGACGGAACTCCAAAACCTTTTTCGCGGCATACATCAATAAGCCTCGCTCCTTTCGGAACTTCAAATTCCTGCCCGTTAATCGTGATTTTAATCATCTCTTGAGTCATTTTTGTCTAAACCCTATTGAAGTTTTTCTTCCTGTTGAGCCTGTTGCTTCTTTTTCTTCTTACGTGGTCTGGTTTTACCAAAAGTCCCTCTGAAGATTTTCCCTCTACGCGTTCTTAAATCACCTTTTCCCATAGTTTATTCTCCCTGCAAGCAAGCTAAAATTATAGTTTTTTACCAGCTTTTCAAGAAAAACTCAAAACAAACATCTATTCAGCATAGACATTAGCAACGATCTCGTCTTTGTTTACATTCTTAAAAAGCCATTTTTTGAAATCTTCCGGAAACCTTTTAATCGCACTTTGAATTGGCCAAGCGGCAGCATCGCCCAATGGACAAAACGATTTACCTTCGATATTATCGCAAATGTCTAGAAGAAGCTGAGCGTCTTCAGGTCTTCCTCTACCTTCAGCTATTCGATTAAAAATTTTAACTAGCCAATCTGTTCCTTCACGGCAAGGCGTGCACCAGCCGCACGATTCGTGCTTGTAAAACTCTGTAAGATTTTTCGTTGACTCCATTATGTCAACCGTTTCATCCATCACGATAAACCCACCTGAACCGACTGCCGAACCAGCTGCAACAAGACCTTCATAATCCATCGTTACGCCTTTACCGATGATCTGATCAGCATTCATTATGTAAACGGAAGAGCCACCAGGAATTACGGCTTTCAGCTTCTTGTCGGGTCGAAGCATGCCACCACAATCTTCCATTATAAACTTTTCCATGTCACGGTAGCCCATAGGCAACTCATAAACTCCCGGTTTCTTTACATGCCCGCTTACGGACCATAACTTTGTTCCACCGCTCTTTTCCGTTCCTAAATTTCGCCATTCTTCGCCACCCATTTCGATAATCTGTGGAACAGCTGTTAGGGTTTCAACATTATTGACAACCGTTGGACAACCATAAAGCCCTTCGACCGCTGGAAAAGGTGGTTTCATTCTAGGATGCCCTCGATAACCTTCAAGCGAAGAAAGAAGCGCCGTTTCTTCTCCGCAGATATAAGCCCCAGCGCCTGTATGAGTGTATATTTCACAAGAAAAATCGCTTCCTAAGATATTTTCACCAAGATAATTAGCTGCTCGCGCTTCTTCAAGTGCCTTGTCCATTATCTCTATCAAATAACGATACTCGCCTCGAAAATAGATGTATCCTGTCTTTGCACCAAGCGCATAAGCCGCTATGAGCATTCCTTCGATTACGGCGTGTGGGTCCCTTTCAAGAAGGTATCTATCTTTGAAAGTTCCCGGTTCAGACTCGTCAGCATTACAGACAATATATTTCGGTTTAGGCGACGAACGAGGAACAAAACCCCATTTTATGCCTGTCGGGAAACCTGCCCCACCTCGACCTCGAAGCGCCGACTTCTTAACCTCCTCAATCACTGCTTCTGGCGACATTTCCAAAGCCTTGCGAAGCGCCTTGTATCCTCCGGTTTCTAAATAAACCTTTAACGTGTGCGAATCTTTTATGTGCATTCGCTTTAGTTGCAAAGGCTCGCATCCTATGGCTCTGATTTCCATAAAAACCTCTCTACTGTAGAGAATCTAAAATTTGATCGACCTTTTCAGGCGTTAGATTTTCGTAATAATCGAAATTTATCTGCATCATCGGAGCGGTTCCGCAACTACCCAAACATTCAACCATCGAAACGGTAAATTTACCATCAGGCGTTGTCTCACCTGGACGAATACCAAGTTTTCGACAAATATGCTCAGTAATTTCAGGCTCACCCATTATTTTGCATGAAAGAGTTCGGCAAATCTGAATATGATACTTGCCTATCGGTCGAAAATGAAACATCGTGTAAAAGGTAGCAGTTTCCCAAACATCCGTAACTGTTAAATCTAAAAATTTAGCTACGAAATTAACTCCAGGCGGGTCAATATAACCTCTTTCGCGTTGAACAATAAAAAGTATCGGAATCAGCGCCGATCTTTTCCTTTCAGGAGGATACTTCTTAAGATGCGATTTCATTTCTTCAATTACTTCGGGAGGAAACTCTGCCACCTCGTCCGTATAGTTTACTTGATTAGTAAAATCCGTAGGAAGTGCTGTCGCCATAATTTATCTATCAACCTCACCTAAAACAATATCAATCGAGCCAATGATGGCTACAACATCTGCTACCATTTCACCTTCAGCCATTACTGGCAAAGCCGAAAGATTAACAAAGCTTGGTCCGCGAAAATGAACTCTTTCTGGTTTTGGACCGCCATTTGACTTAACATAAACACCGAGTTCACCCTTCGAAGCCTCAATAGCGTGATAAACCTCACCGGGCGGAACATTGAAACCTTCAGCGACTATCAAAAAGTGATGAATCAGTGCATCCATGTGCTTTCTCATGTCGTTACGATCTGGTAAAACCACTTTCGGAGCATCCGCTTTTATGGGTCCTGGCTTTAATCGTTCTAAAGCTTGCCTTACAATTTTGTAAGATTCGTAAAGCTCGCGCATGCGAACCCGAAAACGTGCCCAAACGTCTCCACCTGTTTCTACAGGTACTTCAAAATCGTAAGTTTCATATCCCGAATAAGGATTATCACGCCGCAAATCTAGATCAACGCCACTTCCACGAAGGCACGGACCCGTTAGCCCCCAATCTATCGCATCTTCGCGTGAAATGTATCCTATTCCTTGAGTTCTTGCCTGAAAAAGAGTGTTTTCGCTAACAAGCGTTTCAAATCTTCTTAAAGCCTCAGGAAACTCATCTAAAAACTGCCTCACGCGATGCTCAAATCCGGCAGGTAAGTCCATCATCAATCCGCCAATACGAAAATAACTCGGAGTCATTCGCCCGCCGGAAGCTGCTTCAATTAAATTAAGAATCTTTTCTCTCTCCCTGAACGCATAAAAGAAAACACTCATCGCACCTATATCAAGCGCATGAGTTCCAAGCCAAACCATGTGTGAGGCAATTCGCTGTAGCTCGCACATCATCACACGAATAACCTGCGCTCTTTCAGGAATTTCTAACTGAAGTAACTTTTCGACAGCCATCACATAAGCAAGGTTATTTCCCAAAGGATTTAGATAATCCATTCTGTCGGTAATAACTATTCCCTGCTGATATTTCTTATACTCGAAAAGCTTTTCCATGCCCGTATGCAAATAACCAATATCGGGCACGGCCTTAACAATCATTTCCCCATCCAAAACCAGCTCAAGCCGCAAAACTCCGTGAGTCGAAGGATGCTGCGGCCCCATCGAGATGGTCATGTGCGACTCGAGTGGTTTATCAAGCGCCACCTTTTCTACTTCCATAGCTTTAATTCCCTTTTACTAAGTTCAGCCACTCTAAAATATCAGGTCAAACTATAAGGCTCATATCCACGCAAAGGATAGTCCTTTCTAAGTGGATGCCCGTCGAAATCAGAAGGCAATAAAATTCTTCTTAAATCCGGATGTCCGTCGAAAATTATTCCAAACATGTCGTAGGTTTCCCGTTCATGCCAATTCGCTGTCTTCCACACCATAGTTACAGTTGAGACATGCGGGTCGTCTTCACTTAAAAGCACTTTCAACCTAATTCTCTTGTGATGCCTCGTGGAAAAAAGATGATAATTTACCTCAAATCTAGGGTCTTCTTCTGGCCCTCTATCAACGCCACAAAGATCGGCTAACATGTCAAAACCTTGTTCCTCTTTCATGAATCGGCAAGCTTCGACGATTCGCTCACGAGGAACAAAAATCGTAACTTCGCCAAAAGCTTCTACTATCTCTGTTACACATTCGGGCTTTTCTGATTTCAACTTTTGCGCAAATTCAAGTAAGACTTCTGTGTTAGACATAATTTTTAGGATGTTCTTCTTTTCTCGTGCCTAGACGGAACCGTGTATGGCCGAGGAAGCTTTTGTTGAGCCACTTCTAACTCGATTTCTTCTTCTAAGGAAGTCCCTTGAGTTACAGGCAACGTTCCTGGTAAAACCGCTTTGCGTGATTCTTCTTCAAAAGTATCTTTTCTATATTTTACAGAGTCTCTTTCAATTTTCTCTTGAAGCATCATTATCGCATGAACCAACATCTCAGGACGCGGCGGACAACCTGGGATGTAAACATCAACCGGAACTATCTTATCAACACCTTGCACGATTGCATAATTATCGAAGACGCCACCAGAGGTCGCACAAGCACCCATCGAGATAACCCACTTTGGTTCTGGCATTTGATCGTAAATTCTACGAAGCACAGGAGCCATCTTTCTTGAAACTCTACCCGAAACTATCATAACGTCCGCCTGACGAGGACTTGCACGGAATGTCTCAGCTCCGAAACGTGAAAGATCATTTCTAGACGAAACGCTGTTCATCATTTCTATGGCACAACAAGCTAAACCAAATGTAGCCGGCCACAACGAAGACTTGCGCGCCCAATTTATTAAAGCATCCAATTTTACCGTTAAAACGTCTGGAAGCGCCTCGATTATTTTATTTTCTAATCCCATCTTTTCCTCCTCTCTAAACTCCAATCCTCTCTGCTATCGCTCTAGCACGGGCCTTTCTTTCTGCTAAACTTAAAGCTTTTGCTTCAGCACGCGCTTCAATTCTAGCTTGCTTGCTCCAATCCAAGACCCCTTTCTTGAGGGTATAAACAAGGCCTGCAATAACCATTAAAACAAAAATGAGTGCCGCAATGAAAGCCGTCGTTCCGAATGCTATCCCAGTTGCTGCCTCCTCAACCAAAAGACTCTTGAATGCAACCGCAAAAGGCACTAAAAAAAGCACTTCTATGTCAAACAACAGAAAATCAACTGCAACATTGTAAAACTTTACCGAGAAACGCTCCCGTGCTGAACCGATCGGGTCCTTACCACACTCGTAGGGCATCAGCTTAGTTGGAGTTTTCTTCTTAGGTCCGAAAAGTTGAGTCGCAATTATCTGACTTGCCGCAAAACCGGCAGCAACAAAGAACATTATCAAAATCGGCAGGTAATCGCTCAAATGAAACATTCAGATAAACTCCAAGTTCTTGAGAAATCTATCACAAACTATGATCCTAAGCTATGCCTTAAGCATAGTCAAGGAGGACAGCCTTACCTTACAACCCAGAAGATTCAGCAGGAGACGGAATATAAGTTTGAGTAGTTAAAAACAGCAATCTTATCTTATAACCCCGTCAACATAATCAATCAACGGAACGACATAGTTTTCTCCTTGAACGTAACCTGCCGGTGCTTTCCCTGGTATCTCCTTGCAATTTCTAACCATGTCGGCACGAACAATCGCAGCATTCTCAAAATGCTCTCCTGGCTGAATGACCACATTATCAGCTATAACCGTTCGATAAAGATGTGCACCTTCGCTAACAGTCACGTTGTCCCACATTATCGTGTCCTTTACAAAGGCCATGCCCGAAATCGTGCAATTACGACCTGCTTGAATGTTAGCCCCATCCATCAGTTCCAAAGAAACATCAAGATAGCGTTGAATCGTTGAAAGCTCATACCACATTTCTTCTGTAATATGAACCGCTATCGGCTCCCCTTTCTTCAAAGCTGGGTTGTAAAAGGTAGGAACTATATCCGAATAGCGTCCTCTTGGTATGTAATCAAAGACCTTCGGTTCTAGTATCTGAATACCTGTAAACATTAATGGTGCAGAAAGATCGCGCGTTGTGTCTTTTAGCTCTTCCGCAGTAAGCGGCTTCGCAAAATCCCCAAAACCTTTCAAAAACCCATCCTCAACATAGACTTCCGTAAACCTTTCCCGCTTTATGTTATGCCTTAAAACCATCGTAGCTATTGCGCCAGATTCTCGGTGTCTCTTTATGGCTTCAAGGATGTTAATTTTAGTTATTATCTTACCGTTTACGACCACGAAAGTTTCATCGCCCAAAAGATGCCTTGCATTGTCAAGCGCGCCCGCCGTACCTAAAATATTTGGCTCTTCAAGCGTATAGTGAATATTTACTCCAAAATCGCTACCGTCACCCAAAGCTTCAATAACCGATTTAGGTTGATGATGAAGATTTATAACTATCTCCTTGAAACCGAAACTTGTGACATATTCAACTACGTAGCGAATCAAAGGTTTTCCCAAAAATGGAATTGCAGGCTTGGTCCTGTCTATAGTTAATGGGAAAAGTCGTGTTCCAAACCCGGCCGCTAAAATCATTACTTTCATAAGTTTTTCCAATAGCAGTAATCATAAAAATTACTAGTTTGATGGCGAAAACGCAAATTTACACAAAAGATTTTGAAGGATAAAATTTAAGCTTAATGGATAAGAGTGTAGCTATTTTCCTAGAAAACAGATGGATTTTGAATCTTCTATCGGAAAGATTTAAGGTCATCCCACTACCCGAGGCACAAATAGCCAAAACTGAGGATTTTTTCAAGCCTTTTGAACCATCCCGATTTGACTGGCTCATTTTGAACGATTATCTCTCGACCAAAATTTTTCTTGAAAAGCTCAAGCTTGATAATTATGACTTGTTTAATCTAGACGAAATTAAAATTTGCGCCGGCACAGAAAGCGTCTTTGATCTGTTGAGACTTCACCAGATTCATTCTGATCTTGTGGCAACGGATGGAACAGTGCAGAGCATTTTTAATGCCCTAACCGACTACGTTGATAGACAATTCGGCGGTCTGAACGTTGCCGTTTTTAAGGAAAAAAACCAAAAACTACAGATAGCGGAGCTTCTTGAGAAAGAAAGAGCAAAAGTTACAGAAATTTCACTTTACGAGCTTAAACTAGAAAATCGGAAGGAACTTCTGAGATTAAAAACTCTCGTAAAAGGCGGTGCCATAGATGCCATTGTTTTTGCTTCACCTGAAGAAACGCTTATTTTGGAGCTACTTTTCAGAGAAGACTTATCGGACTTATTAAGCCAAATGGAAATTTTTGCAGCCGATGAGATGACTTTTCAGGCTTTGATAGAAAAAAAGCTTAGAGCAAGATATCTTGAAACTTTGGTGTCTAGGAAATGAAAGGAAAGAAATCAATCTTACTTTTTTTCGTTGATGGTCTCGGAATAGGCGAACAAAAAGATTCAAATCCACTTGCTTACCTTAACAAGAAGGCTTGTCCGCTTGCCTACTTCAGAGATTACATAACTGAAACAATCGAAAACGGCGTAATGGTTCCAACCGATGCCTGTCTAGGTGTAGAGGGACGCCCACAAAGCGCTTCAGGACAAACAACTATTTTGACGGGTATAAATGCTCCACAAAAGATCGGCTACCACAAAAACGGCTTCCCCAACGAAGCCTTAAAGAAAATCATTGATGAAAACTCCGTATTCCTGCAAATAAAGAAAGCAAATCTAGGAAAGGCTACATTTGCAAACGCCTACACGCCGCAATTCTTCACGACTAAACCTCGATGGAAGTCTGCTACCACACTTGCCGTTGAAGCCGCAGGTATTGAGTTTCGAAAATTACAGGACCTACTAGCAGGCAAAGCCCTTTATCACGACTTTACAAATCAGACACTAAGAAACAAAGGTTTTGATATTCCATTGTTTACAACATCGCAAGCTGCTGAAATACTTGCAAGGCTTACGAGATCTTACGACTTCGTTCTTTATGAACACTTCATAACTGATAAAATCGGACACGCACAGGATTTTGCTCTCGCAACCAAGCATCTAGAAAAGCTAGCAGAACTTTTACGGGAGCTCCTTAAAAAAGTCAATCTCGAAGAAACAACCGTTATCCTAACAAGCGATCACGGCAACATCGAAGACCTTTCAACTCGTAACCATACAACAAACAAAGTTCCAACTGTCATCTGGGGCAGAGAAAAAGATTTTGCAGTAAATATGATAAAAAGCTTAACCGATATTACTCCGACAATTCTTAAAATCTTAGAAATATGACGACGGAAGAAGTAAAGAAAAACGATCGCAAAGAAATTTTTGGCTGGCTGATGTATGATTGGGCAAATTCTGCGTTTTACACGACCGTAATAAGCGTTCTACTAGGTCCTTACTTAACTTCGCTTGCTCAGGCAGATGTAGGTGAAAGAGGCGTAGTTCTAAGGTTATTTGTAATAGGCGATATAACAGCAGAAGCTCTTGTACCAGCTGCTCTTGGCGTATCTGTAGCGGCTCAGGTGTTCCTACTTCCTGTTTTAGGCTCGATTGCTGATTACACGCATCTTAAAAAACCCATGATGGCTTTTTTCTGTTATCTGGGCGTTACGACAAGCAGCCTTCTATTTTTCGTTTCAGGCGGACACGACTATCTCTGGGGCTGCTTTTTGATGATTATCGCCAATATGAGCTTTGCCGCAGCAAACGTATTCTATAATGCCTTTCTTGTTGACATAACTACAGAAGAAAATCGAGACAAAATCTCAAGCTACGGATTCGCAGCAGGTTATACTGGCGGAATTTTAATGTTAATTGCTAACCTAGCAATGATAGAATACGCCGAAAATCTTGGAATGACGAAAGGCTTTGCCGTAAGACTTTCCATGCTTATGGCTTCACTTTGGTGGGGCATTTTCGCCTTGATAACCTTCGCACTCATAAAACCCCGTAAAACTGTTCAAAAAAAGCCGAAAAACAAGCATCTTTTGATAATAGGTTTTACAGAGCTTTGGAAAACAATCAAAGAACTTAAAAATCTCAAATATACGAGTCTCTTTCTTTTAGCTTATCTTTTCTACAACGACGGTATTCAAACCGTTATTCTAAATTCATCTGTATTCTTGTCACAGGAGTTATTTGATGAAGAAGGAAGAAAAACAAATCAATCTTTTCTGTTGGGTATCTTCTTCGTAGCACAAGTTGCAGCTCTTGTTGGATCGCTACTTTTTGAACGTGTTTCAAGAATTTTAGGAACAAAGAGAACCATTCTCATCTGCCTTTCGATATGGTGCGCAATAGTAGCTTATGCCTACGGTTTTCTGACCACAACCTATCAAGCATGGATAATGAGCATATTCATAGGCCTTGTTCTTGGAAGCACGCAGGCATTGTCTCGATCGCTCTATTCTCAGATGATTCCTGCTGGAAAAGAATCGTCATTTTTCGGCTTATACGAAATTTCTGAAAAGGGCACTTCTTGGCTTGGACAGCTCATTTTCGCTTTGGTCGTAAACCTTACCGGATCATACCGACAAGCAATTCTAGCACTCATATTTTTCTTTTTCACTGGCGGTTTAATTCTCCTTTTCACTAACGTCTCGAAGGGCATAGAAGAAGCTGAAAAAGTAGAGACATTCTCTAGTCAAGATTTAGTTTTCAGCGAAGATTCTTAAAGCTACGATCTCAGGAGGAACCAAAAAACGAAAAGGCAGGATACTTGTTCCAATGCCAGTCGTAACATACATATCAACTTCATTTTCTCTTATGTGTCCGTAAGCATATTTTTGCCCATAACTTGAAGGAATTATCGGCGAACCTATTAGAGGCAACCAGAATTGCCCTCCGTGAGTATGCCCGGCAAGTATTAGACGAAGATTCGGTGAAATAAGCCTATCACCCGTAATTATAGGCAATACATCAGGACTATGTTCAAGCACAATCAAATCACCCGCTTCCTCTGTCGGAGCTAATATCTGTCTCCACTTTTCAACCTTTTTATTCCAATTACCAAACTTTGTGTGATCTTCTAGCCCAAACAATCTAAATCTAACGCCATCTTTTTCTAGGATTACCACCTCGTTCTCAAGCACCTTTATTCCGACCTTTTCAAATTCCCTTTTCAAAATCCTCTCTGACCAAAGGTCCCAATTCCCAAAAACTGCATATACACCTATGTTTGCCCGAAACCCCTTCAAGTTTTCGGCTATCTTGCTTTCAGGCATTTCAACAATTTGGAATTCTCTCTTGCTGGGAGATACGAAATCCCCGAGAAGAACCACTATATCTGGCTCTGTCGAATTTACTGCCTTTACTATCTGCTGAAGACGCTCTTCGGTAACGTAATTTGACCCTGCATGAATGTCACTCAAGATAGTTATCCTTAGACCATTTAACCGCTCATTCCAGTTTTTGACCTTAATTTCCTTGTGACGAATAACTAATCGGCGAGGCTCAATAAAATAAGCGTAGAAAAGACAGGAGATTATTAAACCGACTCCACTCAAAATAAAAAACAACCATCTCTTCACTCGGGAAAATACTCCTTCCAACGACGATCAACCAATTTAGCAATGTCTTCCCTGACTTCAACTTCTTTTGGATACCAAGGCTTCATTCTAGAATCTATTACGATGGGAGATGTGTAACAGATATGATTATTTCTAACCTCTACACTCCTAGCGTACACATCGGTTGATGGGTTAAATCTTGTCCATGTTGCCCATAAAAACTTTTCTGTCGAACTAGCATATTCGATCTTGTCATGCAAAACGATAACCTCGAAACCATCGAACTCACTCGCTTTTGCTACTCTTGTCGGCAACTCCTTGTCCTTTTCATAGCTTTCAGCCTCAAGAACTAGACAGCCCCCACAAAAAACCTGCGCTGACTTGATACCTAGTGGAAGCCTATCCGAATGAAAATCCCTCTTAAGCTCACGACGCTTCTCACCTACTCCTATTAACATTGCCTTTGAACCTAAGTTAATCGTTCCTGAAGCGTAATCTAGAGTGTCAAAAGAAGTTCTATCAAAAATAAAAAAGTCACTTTCCCAGTTCACGCGCTCTAAAATATACTCGAAAACAGACTTAAAATTGCGCAAGTTCTGAGGCTTATCAGTCAAAAGCAAAAATTTAGTAAGTGAAAGCTGTCCTTCTCCAAGAATGCGAAATCCAGCCGATATAGCCTCGCGTGCGTATCTTTCGCGAACAACCGCAGCAGCAAGACTATGAAATCCTGTTTCTCCATAACTCCATAGGTCCAAAACCGCAGGCATTACGAGCGGAAAAAGCGGCGAAAGCAGTTCTTGTAGATAATTTCCTATGAAGAAGTCCTCTTGACGAGGCTTACCCACTACGGTTGCAGGGTAAATTGCGTCTCTACGATGAAAAATTGCTTCAACTTGAAAAACCGGATAGTCATGTTTCAGTGAGTAATATCCGTAATGATCGCCAAAAGGTCCTTCAGGAAGACGTTTATGCGGCGGAACTTGCCCACATATTGCAAATTCAGCTTCAGCAATCAAACGATGATGCCCTTTGATAGGATTTTCCACTATCTTTATACGACCATCCGCAAGAAG
Source organism: Pyrinomonadaceae bacterium (assembly GCA_025054715.1). Taxonomy (GTDB): domain Bacteria; phylum Acidobacteriota; class Blastocatellia; order Pyrinomonadales; family Pyrinomonadaceae; genus J014. The sequence goes on along the minus strand of JANWYH010000012.1, from coordinate 14,976 downwards.
AGAAGCAAGCATCAGTTCGGGAACATTTTCAGGTAGTGGAGCAATCGCAGACAGAATCAATGCTGGTGGACCTCCTATGAAAATTGTAACCGGCAGTGACTGGCTCATTTGTTCAGCTTCAAAGTAATGGAACCCGCCACCTTTACCGATCTGCCAATGCATGCCCGTAGTGCGTTTATCATATCTCTGAATTCGATACATACCGAGATTGTGTTTCCCGTTTAAGGGGCTTTCCGTATAAACCAGCGGCAATGTTATAAAATGCCCACCATCTTCATGCCATAGCTGAAGAAGCGGTAAAGCCTCAAGATCAACCGGATTTTGACAAACTTCAAGAATCGGCGCCTTGCGCCTCCCAACCTTTTTAAGACCAAACTTAAGTGCCGATAAGAGCACATCTCTATACTCCCATAAAACCGACGGCTTCGGTGGTAAAGCTTCTTTAACTAGTTCAACGGCGCGCTGCACAAAATTTTCAGGCTTTTTCCCAAAAGCAAGCTCTATTCTCTTTACCGTCCCAAAAAGATTTGTAACTACGGGAAAACTAGATCCTTTAACTCGCCTAAAAAAAAGAGCTTTTCCACCGTCAGAAATAACTCTGCGATGAATTTCTGCAATCTCTAGGTAAGGATCAACTTCGGCCTCAATTTCAGTTATCTCGCCTTCTTGGCGCAAAAGCTTGAGAAAAGATCGTAAATCTCGGTGCATAAAGTTATCTATTTACGCCTAGAATTGTCTCGAGCGAAAGTTTATCTGCTTGAATTACCAAAGGTTTTACTTGCGGAAATCTTTTCTCCAGTTCGCCTCTTATCTTCGAGTAATCGCCTACGATGACAAAAAAGCCATCATTGAGGTAAACTGAAGCAAACTTTTTCAGATCAGCTTGTTTTACACTCTCAACTGATTGAACGAAGCTTTGAATTTGTTGTGGCTCCACTTGTAAAGCGTGGAGTTCAGCAAAATATCGCGCTAACCCTTGATTGGTTTCTATTTGTCGAGCAAAGTTTCCTATTAGAGCTGCTTTTCTCGGCTTCACCTCGTCTTCGGGTACATCTTCAGTTGATAACCTTTTGATTTCGCTCAAAATAAGCTCTGCAACTTCTGCAGCAGATTCATTTTTTGTCTGCGCCCTTGCGGCAAAATTTGCTCTGTTCGCGCGCCAAGCAAAAGAGCTTCCTGCACCGTAACTTAAACCGCGTTTGATGCGGATCTCCTGATTGAGTCGAGAAGAATAACCACCGCCCAAAACTGAGTTCGCAACTTGAGCTTCAAAAAACTTATCTTGCTGCTTTCTTTCAACTCCAACTCCCTTTGCGTAAAATACCGCAGCTTGACCAGATCCAGGTAAATCCACTATCAAAAAGTTATTTTCGCCTCCACGAGCGTCATGAGAAATGGTTTTTTCACTTTTCTCAAGTGTTTTTCTGCTACTCCAGCGATCGAAAAATCTTTTTGCCAGCGTAGTAGCTTTTACATAGGAAATGTCGCCCGATATTACCAAAACAGAATTTTGTGGTAGAAAGCTGGATTTGTAAAAAGAAACTATATCTTGTCTAGTTATGCTTTTAAGACTTTCTGGCGTTCCCCCGACAGGATGCTCTCCATAGGCAAAAACGCTTGCTACATAGCTTGCCAGAAAGCCAGGCTGCTTTAGATTGTAAGATAAAGAATCCTGTAGCTGAGAACGCAATATCTCAATTTCTTTCTGACGGAAGGAAGGATTTAAGACAACATCCGAAAAAACTGGCATTGCTCTGTCAAGCTTATCGCTGGAAATCTCCAGTAAAAGGTAAGAAGCATTCCAGTCAGCCCAAGAACTAAGCTCGCCGCCTAAAAACTCGACTTCTTCGGCTATTTGCTCTGCTGTTCTGGTTGTAGTGCCTCTTGTCAGCAGTTCAGCGGTCATTCTTGCAAGCCCTGCTTTTTCCGAACTCTCCATAGATGCCCCACCGCGCACAACTAAACATAGGCTTACAAGCGGAACGCCTCGTTTTTCAATGACAGCGACTCTAAGTCCGTTGTCAAGCTTTGCTTCTCTAAATGGCGGAATTTTTATTGGCTTTGGCTTAGACGGCAACGGTGGTAGCTCTTGAGAAAAACTCGAACACATAAGAACGATTAGAAAAATAGACAATAAAACCCTGTTCATTACTCCTTTCGCTCCTGCACATAATAAATTACAACTCTCTTGTTATCGGCAAAATACTTCTTCATAACGTTCTGCACATCGAGAGCAGTGACGGACTTAATTTCTTGTATTTCTAGGTTAACTGCCTCTGCATTACCTCGAAAAGCAATAGCTCTTTCAATCGCGCTTGCTTTACCGTCATTAGTTTCGCGCTCCTTCAACACCTGCGTAATCAGCTGATTTTTTGCCTTCTGAAGCTCTCTTTGAGTAACGCCTGCTTGCTGTATTCTCTTCAGCTCATCCATCAAAGCCTTTTCAAGCTGTTCAGGCGTTTTTCCTTCGGATGCAATCGAGTAGAAAATCAAAAGCCCTTTATCTACTCTAATATCGGCGTCAAAAGCAGCTTCTTGAGCGAGCCTTTGCCGATAAACCAAAGATTGATAAAGTCTAGAGCTTTCACCTTCAGAAAGTATAATTTCGGCAATCCTTAAAGCGGGCACATCTTTGCTGTCTGAAGGCGGTGCTAAATAGGTTATTGCTACAGCCGGAAATGGAACGTTCGGAGCAGTCTTAACAAAACGCTTTTCTTCGGTTCTTTCTGGCTCGATAACTCTTACTCGAGGAATCTCACTTTCAGGTTTAGGTATCCGCCCGAAATACTTGTTCACCCAAAAATCCAAATCCTCTTGACGAAAATCTCCCACAACGATCAAAACTGCATTATCTGGGCGGTAAAAGGTTTTGTAGAATTTTTGAACATCCTCAAGCGTTGCAGCTTCCAGCTCTTCCAAATTCCCTATGCCTGGTCGGCGGTAAGGATGAACCGTAAATGAAAGCTTCTCAATGTATTGACCAAAGAGCATTCCGTAAGGTTGAGCAAGTATCCTCTGCCTGAATTCTTCCTTTACGACATCGCGTTCAGACAAGAAATTTGCTTCATCGACATTGAGATTAACCATTCTTTCGGCTTCAGCCCATAAAAGCGTCTCAAGATAATTTGACGGAACAACTTCGTAATAATTCGTAAAGTCATCCCACGTAGAGGCGTTGTTGTATCCGCCAACATCTTCAGTTAATCGATCAATCATTTCACTTTTCATGTTCTTTGTTGACTTAAACATCAAATGCTCAAAAAGATGAGCAAAGCCGGAACGCCCTTCTGGATCATCCTTAGAGCCGACCTTGTAAAGAACGCGAATTGCAACCGTAGCAGTCGAGTTATCTTGAAGCGATACAACCTGCAAGCCATTCGGCAAAGTTCTCTGCTTTATCTTCATTGGCTCAACTCTTTGGGAATTAGAAAATGAAAAAAGAATCAGAAAAAGAAAACCAGAAAAAAGAAAACCTCTCATAAATTTTTGCCCTTTTTAGTTTTGATATTCATAAAACCCTCTACCCGTTTTTCTTCCAAGCCAACCCGCATCAACATATTTTTTCAATAGAGGACAAGGACGATATTTCGGATCGCCAAGTCCTTCATAAAGGACATTCAAAATAGCCAAGCAAACATCAAGACCGATAAAATCAGCAAGCGTCAATGGTCCCATCGGATGATTCATTCCTAGTTTCATTATCTCGTCAATGGCTTCGCGTGTTGCCACACCTTCGTAAAGTGCGTAGATAGCTTCGTTAATCATTGGCATTAGAATTCGATTCGAAACAAAGCCGGGTGAATCATTGCACTCGATAGGAACTTTCCCGAGCTTTTCTGACAAGTTCTTCACCCTCGCAAAAGTCTCGTCAGAGGTAGCAACTCCGCGTATCACTTCTACTAATTTCATCACAGGAACCGGATTAAAAAAATGCATTCCGATAAATTTTTCTGGTCTTTTAGTTGCGGCGGCTAGCTTTGTAATTGAAATGGAAGATGTGTTCGATGCAAAAATACAATCGTCGGAAACTATTGAATCAAGCCCTTCAAAGATTTGCTTCTTAACTTGTAAATCTTCTGTCGCAGCTTCGATCACTATAAAAGCTTGCTTCATGTCTTTAAGGTTCCTTGATGTTCTAATACGATCTAAAATTTCGCTTTTTTCAGTCTCGTTAACTACACCTTTTTTTACGAAACGATCGAGACTTTTGCTCACCGCATCAATACCTTTTTTTAGCTGTTCATCACTAACGTCGCACATAACCACCTGAAAACCCGAAGAAGCACAAACTTGAGCAATGCCGCTGCCCATCGTTCCTGCACCAACTACACCTACGATTTCACTCATCTTTTTTAACTCCTTACAAAGAAATTCCAAAAAACAAAGATGTCAAATTGAAACTCAAAAAGCAAATTCTTCAAAACCGCTTAATTTCTCAAGAACAAACTCTGCCTTTGAGCAACACCCGTGCATTGAAATACAATGTAAGTTTGAAGCTTTCAAGATGAAGTTCTCCTTAGTTTCTGAAAACAAACCTGCAGGCGATCAGCCTAAAGCCATTAAGCAGCTAGTAGAAGGATTAAGACGCGGAGTTAGAGATCAAGTTCTGCTAGGTATTACCGGTTCTGGTAAAACCTTTACAGTTGCGCACGTAATTGCGGCAGTTCAAAGACCTACGCTCGTAATAGCCCACAACAAAACTCTTGCGGCACAGCTTTATCAAGAATTCAAAAGCTTTTTTCCGAACAATGCCGTCGAATACTTCGTTTCCTATTATGACTATTACCAGCCCGAAGCTTACATACCTTCTACGGATACTTACATCGAAAAGGAAGCGACTATAAATGATGAGATTGATCGCCTGAGACTTTCCGCAACAAGAGCACTTTTTGAAAGACGTGATTGCATCGTTGTCGCTTCAGTTTCTTGCATTTATGGTCTTGGCGATCCGGACGCCTATTTTGGAATGATCATATTTGTAGAACCAGGTCAAAAAATAGAGCGCGAGGAGTTACTAAAACGGCTAGTTGAACTTCAATATGAAAGAACTAATACAGATTTCGTGCGGGGGACTTTCCGCGTTCGAGGCGATGTAGTAGAAATTTTTCCATCTTACCAAGACGATGCCTACAGAATCGAATTCTGGGGCGACGAGATTGACGCCATTTACACGATCGATCCACTCCTAGGAGAAGCTAAAAAACGCCACGACTCGAGATTGCCCATCTATCCCAAAACTCACTATGTCATGTCCCGAAGAACGATTCAACGCGCAATAAAATCCATCAAAGAAGAACTCCAATGGTGGGAAGGCGAGCTTATAAAGCAAGGTAAAATAGTAGAAGCTCAAAGACTTAAACAAAGAACGCTTTATGATCTAGAAATGATAAAAGAAATGGGTTTTTGTCGAGGAATTGAAAATTACTCAAGGCATCTGACTGGCAAAAAACCAGGCGAGCCACCGCCAACTTTGCTTGACTATTTGCCTAAGGATGCATTGATTATAATTGACGAATCACACCAAACAGTTCCACAACTCGGCGCGATGTATAGAGGCGATCAGTCTCGAAAACAAACCTTGATTGACTACGGCTTCAGATTACCAAGCGCAAAAGATAACCGTCCTTTGAGTTTTGAAGAATTTGAAGCTAGACGTGGACAGACGATCTTCGTTTCAGCAACCCCCGGCGATTATGAATTGAAGCTGACCGGTGGCATCGTCGTAGAACAGATTATTCGTCCTACGGGTCTACTTGACCCAGAGGTCGAAGTTCGCCCTGTCCACGGTCAAGTTGATGATCTGTTAAACGAAATACAAATAAGAGTCCGCCGAAATGAAAGAACCTTAGTTACGACACTAACGAAAAAAATGGCTGAAAACCTTGCCGAATACTTCGCAGAAGTCGGTCTTAAGGTTACTTATCTTCATTCAGACATAGACACGCTCGAAAGAGTAAAAATCTTGCGCGACTTGAGACGTGGCGAATACGACGTGCTAGTTGGTATAAACCTTTTGCGTGAAGGCTTGGATTTGCCTGAAGTCTCTTTAGTTGCGATTCTAGACGCCGATAAAGAAGGTTTCTTGCGCTCTGAACGATCGCTGATTCAAACAATCGGTCGCGCTGCAAGAAACGTAAACGGAAAAGTAATTCTTTATGCCGACACAATTACAGATTCGATGCGCCGCGCAATCGAAGAAACAAAACGCCGCAGGCATTTACAAGAAGAATACAATCGAAAACATAACATCACGCCAACCACGATTGTTAAGGCTATCGAATCCACTCTCATTACTGCCTATGAGGCTGACTATTTCAAAATTCCCACTTCTCTTGACGAAATAGAAGATTATCGCCCGGAAAATTTAGAAAAAACAATCAAGAAGCTTGAAGAAGAAATGAAACAATCTGCTAGAGAAATGAAATTTGAAAAGGCAGCCGAGCTCAGAGATCGAATAAAATATCTAAAAAGTAAACTTCTGGAGCTTGTATGAAATGAAGTTCGATATAGCAAACAATCTAGTTTTTTCCAACATTTTACATCGCCCTACAAGAACGCTTGTCAGCGTTTGCGGAATCGCTGTTGGTATCCTTTTAATTGTTTTCACGATCGGACTTTCAAATGGAACGCTTCGTGAGCGTGCAAAAAGAGAGGCAAACACCGGAGCAGAAATCATCTTTCGCGCATCAGGCACGCTTGGACTAAGTGGTTCGGAATCATTCCGACTCGACATTTCACTCGCTGATAAACTTGAACAAATCGAAGGCGTGCAAAAGGCAATCCCAATCGGACAAATTTCAGTATCTGCCGAAGATAGTAATGTCGGAAGCCGACTCATTGATGGTGTCAATTTTAACGATTATGCCGAAATGTCCGGACTTGAAATAATTGAAGGACGTCCCATAAAAAGCGGTGACGAAGCAATCATAGATACAGGCTTTCAAATACAGAAAAAATTGAAAGTTGGCGACTCCTTGAAAATTTGGGAACGTCCATTTAGAATCGTAGGCACCTATGAACCGGCTACCGGAGCAAGAGTTAAAATCCCGCTAGAAACAATGCAAGCACAACTCGGCGGAGAAGGAAAATGCACAACCTTTCTGATTTCAATAAAGCAAGGACTTACACCCGAAGAAGTCGCAGATAGAATACATGAAAAATTCCCTGATAACCAAATAATCCTTGCAAAAGACTTAGAAGAGCTTTACATGTCAAGCATCCCACAATTGAATGTGTTCCTGAATGTAGTAATCGCAATTGCAGGCATAGTTTCAACCCTTGTCATTCTTCTTACTATGCATACAACCGTAAGCGAAAGAACCCGGCAAATCGGTATATTGAAAGCCTTAGGAATGTCAAAGTTTCAAATCGCCATGACTATCACCAAAGAATCTCTTCTAATAAGCTCTCTGGGCGTCGTATCTGGTATCTTTTTGTCCCATGCACTCAGATTTATACTCACAAGAATAACCACACTCGAAGTTGAAATAACTCCGCAGCTACTTGCAATAACTGGAATCGTTGGTTTAGTCGGCGGAGCCATTGGGGCACTTTACCCAGCCATCAAAGCAGCAAGCCTAGACCCGGTTGAAGCTTTGAGCTATGAGTGAATCAAAAGTAAAATAACGCTTATGCTAATGGTTTTAACAACAACTCCGAATCGAGAAGAAGCTGAAAAGCTTGCTGAAAAAATAGTCCAAGCAAAACTTGCCGCCTGCGTCCAAGTATTGCCACAGATGATGTCCTTTTATTTTTGGCAGGGAGAGATTCAAAAAGAGCAGGAGCATCTAATTTTGATTAAAACCTTACAAGAAAAATATGATGATCTTGAAAAATTCATCAAAGAAAATCATAGTTACACCGTTCCCGAGATCATAGCTTTTCAAGCTGAAAGAGTCTCAGATAGCTATCTCATTTGGGCAAAAGATTATTTGCTTGAATCTCGACCGTAAAGCCCGTTTTGAATCTCCCAAAGCAAAAGATGTTTCATCGTCGCATGGTGAGCAGCAAAATATGCAATGCAAAACCCCGGAAAACCATCAAGAAAACCTAACTTCAAAAAATATGACCGAATAAAGGCAAAACAACCAGAAAAAACTATTTTCAAAAAGGACGTTCTCTTTCCCTCTTCAAACATTTGTCTAGCAGCAAGAGGAGCGTAACGCTCGGCAATCATCTGATTATGATGTGAAAAGTTTTCAACGCTGTAATGAAAAATCTCTCCTTTGAGTTTAGAAACTCTTGCATCTGAATCCATCTGCACAGATTCATGTATTAAAACCTCTCTCCATCTGCCTTTCTTTCGATTGAAAAGTCTAATTTGCCAATCCGGATACCATCCGCCGTGAAGAATCTTGCGGTTCATGTAAATCGGGAGACGAGGTATCTTATAGGCATCAGCTAAATTTTCTTCCGTTTTCAGCCTTAAAATCTCGTTTTTTAGTTCTTCGGAAACTTCCTCGTCAGCATCTAGACTAAAAATCCAATCATTTTCAGCAAGATTAACGGCAAGCTGTTTCTGAAGTGCAAACCCAAGCCATTTCTGCTTTATTACTTTTGCGCCTAGCTGAGCAGCAATCTGCCTTGTACTATCTGTGCTTTCTGAATCAACTACTACTATTTCGTCCGCCCATTTTACGGAGTTAATCGCCCTAGAAATGTTCTTCTCTTCGTTAAAAGTTATAATGCAAGCTGAGATTTTCATTTTTCGAGAAATTGCAAAGCCTTTTCTATCACGAAATTTGATCTTTGCAAAGCAGCAATAGCTTGTTCTTCGGCTACTTCAGCTCTTTTCATCACAATAGCTACCCGTAAATCCCCAACCTGAGTAAGCAATGCCCTAGCTTCCTCTTCACCGATACCAGTTTCAGCCATCAGAATTCTTAAAGAGCGCTCCTTTAACTTTTTATTCCTCGGCTGAACATTCGTCATTCGGTTTCCTTTAACATATCCCAGTCTAATCATTGAAACAGTCGAGATCATATTCAAAATCATTTTCTGAGCAGTTCCTGCCTTCATCCTAGTTGAACCTGCAATAACTTCTGGACCTACTACAGGCACGATCGAGACATCCACCGATTTTGTAATCGGAGAATCAGGCACACAAGTAATGCATGCAGTAAAACAGCCTATACTTTTCGCATACTCTACAGCACCGATTGTGTAAGGCGTCCGGCCGGATGCCGCAAGTCCGATGACTGCATCTCTAGAAGACACGCCACGTTCGATTAAATCTTTCTTTCCCGATTGAAAGTCATCTTCGGAAGCTTCTGTAGCTTTGTAAAGAGCTTCGTATCCACCGGCTATTACGCCCTGAATCAAGTCCGAAGAAACGCCAAATGTAGGCGGCATTTCACTGGCATCCAGAACACCTAGCCGACCGCTTGTTCCAGTCCCGACATAAAAGAGCCGACCGTCTCTTTTCAGCCTATCCACAATCTGGTCAATCGCTTCGGCAACCTGCGGTAAGACTTTCTCAACCGCCTCAGCTACGAGCTTATCCTCTTGATTGATAAGCCGAACAGCCTCAAGCGTTGACACCCTGTCTATGTTCCTAGTTCTAGGATTTTCCTGTTCCGTTATTGGTATAACCATTTTTCCTAAAATTCTCAAAAGCCATTACTGCCGCTGCATGAGCGGGTTGAAGCTTAGGCTTAACGAGATAAGCCTTAGGAGCAACCGATTGAACAAACTCAAAGAAAGGCTCTATTATTAACTCACCAGCATTGAAAATGCCTCCTACAATGCCAATAGGGAACTTTCGCCGCTGCATTTTTAGCTTGCGAATAACAGCCACAGCCGCAAGTCCTAGCTCTCTGCCAGCCTCATGCAAAATTTCAACCGCAACCTCATCGCCTGCCTTTGCAGTTTCGATAACGCACCGGGCAAAACCTGCAATCTTCACGTTGTCAACTTGTGGCGCATAAATCGCTACCGACAAATCTTCAAGCTTTCCAGCACGAAAATAATCAACGGCAACCCGACTGAGCGCCGTAGCTTTTCCGCGACCATCTGAAGCCTTAGCTATAGCCTGTAAAGCCCTTCTTGCAATACCAGCTCCACCACCCTCATCACCAGCAAGTGGTCCCCAGCCCCCAGCCGAAAATTGCTTGCCTTCACTGTTCCTACCTATGCAAACAGAACCCGTCCCAGCTATCACAACCAAGCCCTGCTTTCCCAAAGTTGTTCCATAAAGAGCTATCTCTGCGTCCGTCAAAACATCTACATTCTTTATCCGTAACTTCTGGATTATAAGCTTGCGAATAAGTAACCTCAAATCTTCCCTTCTAACCCCTGCCAATCCACATTCAATAGACACTATATCGCTAGAACTTCTACCTGCTCTATCACAGGCTCTCTCAACAGCAGTAAAAATGTTTTTCAAAGCCCTATCAACACCTACACGCAAAGGATTTGAAGCTTCCGCAAAACCCTCCCCTAAGATTTCTCTACTATTGTCTATCACTACTGCCTGTGTCTTTGTCCCTCCACCGTCAATGCCAATATAAAGATTCCGAGAACTTTTCAAGCGTTTTTTTGGAATTTTTTTCTCTTCTCTCATCTCCCAAATTCCATTCTATCGAACTTTAACTTATAATGAAAACTAAAAGATTTTATTGAAACAATAGGTTTTTCTTATATTTTCGTAAAAACATCTCTTGACAATTTTCAAATAATTGGTTAAGCAAGAAAAAGCTAAGACAGTATGGAAATAAAACAGTTAAGAGCATTTGTTGCGATAGCCGAAGCTAGAACTTTTACGGCAGGAGCCAAGCGCGTTAACGTCACGCAAGCAGCGATTTCGATGCAAATTCGCCAGCTTGAAGAAGAAGTTGGAATACCTCTTTTCACACGCACGCCGCGTCGAGTAATTTTAACGGAAGCTGGCGAAAAGCTTCTAGAAAGAGCTCGTAAAATACTCAGAGAGCATGACATGGCGATAGAAGAACTTGCTGAACTTCGTGGAGCTGAACACGGAAGGCTTAGAATTGGCTCTTCATCTTCTTCTTTTGCAACCGAACAACTTCCTGAAATTTTGCAAAAACTTAGAAAGAAGTTCCCTAAAGCTGAGATAACCGTATTCTCCGCCACTAGTGAGGTTTTAACTGAAAAACTCCTAAATGGAGAAATAGACATAGCCTTCGTTTCGCTGCCAATAGAAAACAACAATATCCAGACCGAGCTTCTCTATTCAGATGAAATAGTGGCAATTGCACATCCATCCCATCCACTAACAAAAAGGAAAGTCATAACGGCTGCAGAACTAGCAAACGAACCATTAATTCTAGGCGAAAAAGGTGGCAATACGAGGCGTCTACTTGACGAGTTTTTCGCTCAAGTTGGCGTTAAGCCAAACATTATAATGGAGCTTTCAAGACAATCAGCAATTAACCGAATGGTCGAAAAAAATATGGGTGTGGGAATAGCTGGTGCAAAAAGTGTAGCCAAGGAAGTAGCAGAAGGAAAATTAGTCACATGGTGGATCGAAGGAGCAACAATGAATCGAGAACTAGGATTAGCCCAAGTTCGTGGAAGTTACTCTTCACCAATATTAAACGAGTTTAAGAAGCTCTGCAAGGAAAGCTTTAAGGAAAAGGAAAAAGAATACGCTGTCTTTCAGAAAAAATCTCTAATTTTATGAAAGCACTGCTTCTATTAGCTTGCATAGCGTTTACTGCTTTTGCCCAGCCTTCGTTAGAGTTTGTTTCTCCGAAAAAGGTCGGAGTTTCAGGCGAGAAACTAGATCTAATTGAAGAATTGATAAAACAAGAAATAGCTGCCAAAAAGCTCCCCGGTGCCGTAGTTCTAGTCGGCAGAAATGGAAAAATCGTATATCTTAAAGCCTTCGGAAACCGCTCTCTAGTTCCTTCTATTGAACCAATGACTGCTGACACGATTTTTGATGTTGCTTCCTTGACCAAACCTGTAGCCACGTCAACAGCAATAATGATTCTCGTCGAACGTGGAAAACTCCGTTTAAGCGACACGATCGGCAAATTCATTCCCGAAATAAATGATGAGCAAGCTCGCCAAGTAACCATACAACAGCTTCTAACTCATACTTCTGGCTATGCACCTGATTTTGATCTGTCTCGTAAGTGGATAGGCTACGACCAGATGCTTAACGAGCTTTATCGAGAAAAGTTGCGTAATTTGCCAGGGACCAGCTTCATATATTCCGATATTGGCTTTATAGTGCTTGGTGAAATTATCAATCGAGTTCTTCAAAAGGAAGGCTGTCGTTCTAACTGCTTTGAAAACTTCGTCTATGACAACATTTTCAAACCGCTAGGAATGAAAGATTCCAAGTTTTTCAAGAACACAGATCAGCAAAAGCCGATCGCTCGAATTGCACCAACCGAAACCTTCAAGGGACAGCAAAGCTATTTAGGCTCAAAGTTTGATCTAGACGAGACCACAGGAAGCAGAATACTTCGAGGCGAGGTGCATGATCCGACTGCATGGCGAATGGGCGGCGTTGCAGGACACGCAGGGCTTTTCTCTACAGCCGTTGACTTAGCCCGATTTTGTCAGATGATCCTAAATGAAGGTAGCCTCGATGGAAATAGAATTTTAAGTCCAGCAACTGTTGCACGATGGATAGCACCTGTCGTAGTCTCCGAAAATGGCTTGACACGAGCGCTTGGCTGGGATATGAACACATCATATTCAGCAAATCGCGGAGAGCTCTTCCCGCTCGGCTCTTTCGGACACACTGGATTTACAGGAACTAGCATCTGGATTGACCCCTTAAGCAAAACATTTGTCATCTTTCTCTCAAACCGAGTGCATCCTGACGGAAAAGGAGACGTTACTGCGCTTCGTGCAAAAATTTCAACCATAGTTGCTTCAGCAATTGAGGACTTATCAATTGAAAGCAGAAATCAATTTGAAAGTAACTACTCCGCCATCGTAAATGCACAGATAAAAGCCTTTCGAAACCCGACCCACAGAAGAAAACAAGCAGAAGCACCACAAACAACAGTCGTTCTCAACGGAATTGACGTTCTCGAAAAAGACAATTTCAAGCCCCTGGAAGGCTTGCGAATAGGACTAGTTACTAATCATACGGGGCGAAATCTTTCAGGTAAATCAACTATTGACATCCTTTTTGCAGCAAAAAATCTCAAATTGGCTGCGTTATTTTCACCTGAACATGGTATTCGCGGTGAACTTGACGAGGAAAAAATCGCCGACACGATTGACGAAAAAACAGGCTTACCCATTTACTCGCTTTATGGAGAAACACGCAGACCTAAACCAGAGCAACTAAGTAATTTAGACGCCTTGGTTTTCGACATTCAAGACATAGGAACTCGGTTTTACACCTATATTTCCACGCTTCTTTACGTAATGGAAGAAGCAGCGAAAACCGGCAAAAAAGTTTTTGTGCTAGATAGACCCAACCCCATCAACGGACTTGACGTTGAAGGACCAATAGCCGATTTTGACAAATTTTCCTTTGTTGTTCCCTACGCCCTACCCGTTCGTCATGGCATGACTGTAGGCGAAATTGCACAACTTTTTAATGCAGAAAAAAAAATAGGTGCAGAACTTAAAGTAATAAAAATGCAAGGCTGGCGACGTTCAATGTGGTTCGACGAAACTTCCCAAATCTGGATAAACCCTTCACCAAACATGAGAAGCCTAACGCAAGCAACACTTTATCCTGGCATAGGATTACTTGAAACAACTAACATTTCCGTAGGACGTGGCACCGATACACCTTTTGAAGTTATTGGTGCTCCTTGGATTGATGCTCAAAAGTTGGCTTCCTATTTAAACAAACAGAATCTTCCGGGTGTTCGCTTCGTTCCAGTGCAATTTATTCCAAAAGCCTCCGTTTTCAAAGGCGAAAAGTGCAACGGAATTAACATAATCATAACAGACCGCAATTCCTTCCGACCCTTAAGAGTCGGGATCGAAATCGCCGTTGCCTTAAGAAGGCTATTTCCAGAATATTGGAAAATTGACAACTATAACCGCCTTTTAGCAAATGAAGAAACTTTTGAAAGCATACGCAACGCAAATCAACCAGAAACAATAGAATCTCAGTGGGAAAAGAAACTCGAAGAGTTCAAAAAAATTAGGGCACAGTACTTGCTATACAAATAAGAAAAAGCTGCTTACTCTTTGCTATTTCCATCAAGAATTTTTACAAAAATTTCGGCAGAAAAGGCTTTTTAGCTTTTCTCATTTAAGTTTTTGTGCTATTAGTTATAAGGAAAAATTGACAAAATTTACAAAAATCTAAGCAATTCTAATAATTGAAATACGAAATTTTGGAAAGGAGAAAGGAAAGATGAAGTCCCTTATTTGGTTGATCTTAGTAGTGACTTGTTTGTCCGTAGCCGCAATCGGTCAGGAGCTTACGGGAACGATCGTAGGAACAGTGCGCGACACAACCGGCGCAGTCATTCCCGGAGCGACCATAACAGTTAGAGATCAGCAGAAGGGTAAAGCAGTGGTCCGTGTTGTAACAACCGACGCAGAAGGTGAATATAATGCTCCGAATATTCTTGTCGGAGTATATGAAATAAGCGTTGAGGCAAAAGGCTTCAAGCGAACGGTAAAAACGGACGTGAAAATTGATATTGGACAACGCCGAACGGTTGATATAACGCTAGAAGCAGGCTCTGTAGAAGAAGTTGTTACAGTTGAAGCAGACCCTATAGCTGTTGATCTTCAGTCTTCCACCAGTGGAACTATTATTACAGGCAATCAGATCAGAGAGCTTTCGATTAATAACCGTAATTTCGTTCAGTTAGTAACACTTGCTCCAGGCGTTTCATCAAATCTTGCCGATCAGGTGTATGTAGGAACAACAAATCCTGAAGGGCAGGCAAACACGGTTCAAATTTCTGTAAACGGCGCGCGCGCAAGCCAAAACACCTTTACGATCGATGGTGCCGACATAACAGATCGAGGTTCAAATCTAACTATTCAAGCATATCCGAGCGTTGATTCAATCGGGGA
>JANWYH010000011.1 GCA_025054715.1 Pyrinomonadaceae bacterium | reverse complement strand
TGGAGCTTCGTCACGCTCACCCTCACCTATTACGATGCGACCTCGAATCGGAACAGAATCTAACACTTCTCGCATAGCTTCGACGGCTACATGATCGCTTCGCTTGCGATCGCCTTGTCCCATGGTCTTCGCCGCAGCAATCGCTGCTGCCTCTGTTACTCTTAAAAAATCCAAAGCTAAATCTCTTTCTACCCTTGTCTTTTTCATCTTCACTCTTACCCTGACTTAATTTTTGTTAATGAAGCATTCTAACACTTGTCTATATGCCCTTGGCAAGTATAATGTTAATTTGATACCTGGAAAATTGCTTTCTCGAAAAGGAGAATTTAGAAAAGGATGGCATATATCGTAACTGAACCTTGTGTTGATTGTAAATACACAGATTGCGCCGCAGTTTGTCCTGTAGAAGCTTTTCACGAACTGCCAGACAGGCTCTACATTAACCCAGATACTTGCATAGACTGCGATGCTTGTCTTCCAGAATGCCCTGTAGAAGCTATTTATTCGGACATGTCTATTCCTGAAGAATACATAGAATGGATTGAAAAAAATAAGGAGGCTGTAAATTACCCGATAATCTCAACAAAGCAGCCGGCTCTTTTTGGTCCAAATTGCAAGGGACAACCAGAGTAAAAATCAAGCATGACTTGCCTCTTCTGCAACGTGTTTTTTTAAGGTCTTGGCAAGGGTTTCCCCTAGCATCTCAAGAAGATAACGCATGTTTTCATCTTTTATCTGCGTCCCTTCAAAAATCGTATCAACCTTTGCAACAGCTATTTCCAAGGGCAAAACGTGAACTAGCAGTATAGAAAGCACATCTCTTAAATGCGCGAGACAGCGAATACCACCAAAACTTCCTGGAGAAGCCGTCATAATGCCAGCCCATTTGCCCTTGTAGCAAGCACCTGTTTTTAATTCGCCATTTGCTCGTGAAGTCCAGTCTATCGTATTTTTGAGTGCTGCCGGAAGAGAACCATTATATTCAGGCGAGGCTATTAAGAGACCGTCATGCTCAAGCAAAATCTGTTGAAGCCGAGTTGCATTCTCTGGAAAACCGCTTTCCGCAACTAGATCAGCGCTGTAAAGCGGAAGAGGATAATCGTTCAGGTCAAGCAAGGTAACGTCTGCCCCCGCTTTGACGGCTCCCTCTATTGCTACATTAAGAACTCGTTTGTTGTAAGATTCACGACGAAGACTACCGGCGACAGCTAAAATTCTAGGTTTTCTCATAACAAGAAATGAGTTTGCCACGAACTCTTAGTAAATACAAAATTCCACTTCCAGTTTTTCTAAATTAAGTTCTACTCTGGTAAATTTGAAAACTATGATAATTAAACCTTTCCGCAACATAACCCCTCGAATTTCGAAAACAGCATTCATAGCAGAAAATGCGGTAATTATAGGTGATGTTGAGATAGGCGAACAAGCAAGCATCTGGTATAACACGGTAATCCGTGGTGATGTAAACTTCATCCGCATAGGAGCAAGAACAAACATTCAGGATGGCACGGTAATTCACGTTTCACGCGACGAACGTTTCTCAACTATCATCGAGGATGAAGTTACGGTCGGACATAGCGCAACAATTCATGGATGCTACATAGAACGCGGCTCACTAATAGGAATCGGAGCAATAATCCTCGACGGAGCAAGAATCGGAGCTTACTCCTTGATAGCGGCAGGAAGCCTCGTCACACCAAACACACAAATTCCACCTCGATCTTTCGTCCTCGGAGCACCTGCAAAAGTAAGAAGAGAGCTTACCGAAGAAGAAATAAAAGACATACAAAAGTTCTGGCAAAATTACGTTGCTTTGATTGATCAATACAAAAAGTAAATATCCAAAAAGCCTTTTCGCAACTATTTCAGAATCTTGACTTAACTAATACTCAATGCCAAACCTTAAACAAAAAAGATAAGCGAGGCAGAATTTTTGGAAACCGAAAATCTAATGAATCAGCAAAAACTACAGACGAACATCTCCGTATCAGCGGAAGGTTACTCATTTAACGCAAATCTCCGAATCTGTGCTGCAATATTGTTGCCGCAACGATAGAAGCCGTCTCTGCTCGAAGAGTTCTTCCACCTAAGCTTACTACTAACACTCCTTTGTTTCGAGCAAGTCTTAACTCCTCATCATCCCAGCCACCTTCCGGACCAATAATTGCGGTTAATTCGCTAAAATAAGGTACCTCCGAAAAGCTCTTCCCATCACGCTCAGAAAAAAGAATAAGTTTTGAACTGGATTTTTCAATAAAATCTCTGAAACTTGAGACAGCATGTATTTCCATAAGCTTAGCTCTACCGGATTGCTTACTTGCTTGAATGACTATGTTCTGCCACCTTTTTTGTCTCCTTTCACTTGGTTTAACTTCACTTCTTTTGGTGATCAGTGGTGTTAAGCTTTTCACTCCGAGCTCAACAGCCTTTTGGATGACTACGTCGAACTTCTCACCTTTGATCAAACTAACGGCAAGATGCAGATCAAAACTTGACTCTGGAGATTTCGGCTCACACTCTTGAAGAATTAACGCTTCTGAGTATTTTCTATCTATTTTTTCTATTCTACATAAGAATTCTCTGCCTTTACCATCAAAAACTCTTACAATACTTCCCTTGCAAAGCCTTAGAACACTACGTAAGTGTTTTGTCTCTTCCTCTTCAAGAAAAATCTTTTTCGACACGAAACTTTGCGGTGGAGCGTAGAACCTATGCATTCATCCTTCTGGAAATTTCTTCTTAAAATCTTCAGATAAAAGTCTAAGCTCAATCCAGTTTTCAAAAATTTTAGGCGCTTGAAGATAAATTCTAAACCACTGTGCGATCTCAGCTTTTTCAGCTCGCTTTTTCGGATTTACTTTTTTGTTTTTGGCTATCATATTCGCCCTTTCTATGCCACGCAAAATAGTTTCTTTTATCAAACTCAAACCCTTTTTATCACCCTGAGCCAGAAAATTCTTCCTTAATGCCTCGATACGCCTTATAGAGCTCAAAGCTTGTCCGAAAGTCTCAAATTTTAGAATGTTACGAAACATCGGTTCATACTTAGATTCAGAGCGACGACGAAAATCAAGATTCATTATTTCCGGATAGTTCAAGTTTGCTCCTGCATCCGCCAGAACTCTAGCTATGCGCATTGGCATATCAACAGCTCCTTCGCCAAAGCTTTTCCTCAGTTCTTCTTCTATTTTAATGATTTCTTTTGCGCCGACGACTTTTCTGCCACTTTTACGCCAAACCTCTAAAATTACATCTTTTTTAGTCTTTACATTGCTCATCAAGAAGTAATTTTATCATTTCCGATGAAGAATGATCCTTTGGATCGCCTACTATTGCAACCTGTCCACCATACCGTCGAACTATCTCTCGCTCAGGCACAGTTTCAGCGGTGTAGTCAGTTCCCTTTGCGTGGAAATCAGGCCTTATGGCTTTGATAAGTTCTTCCACCGTAGGTTCAGGAAAAATCGTTACATAATCAACAAATCTTATCGAGGCGATTATTTCAGCTCTTTCAAACTCAGGCATTAGCGGTCTGTTTTTACCTTTTAATTTTCTAACCTGCTCATCGGAATTAACTCCGACAACTAAAACATCGCCCAGCGCCTTCGCACCGGCTAGATAACGCACATGGCCAACATGAAAAAGATCGAAACAACCGTTTGCTAGGACTATAGTAGCCCCACCGTTTCTGCAACACTCAACTTCTTTGATGAGTTCCTCACGACCTAGAATTGGTGCAAGCTTTTCCGTTGATCTATTTCTCATTTTGTCTAAGAGATTCTATAAGCTCTTCGGGCTCAACACGAGCCGTTCCTTTCTTCATTACCACAATACCTCCGGCATGATTTGCTATAATGGCTGCTTCAAGAAAACTTAATCCAGAAGCCAAAGCCAGAGAGTAAGTAGCTATTACTGTATCTCCTGCCCCTGTCACATCAACAGGCTCCTTAGAACCTATAGCCTCAAGATGAGTGGCCTTGCCGTTTTCGAACAAAGTCATTCCTTTGCTACCACGTGTAACTAAAAGAGCATCAAGATTAAGACTACGACGTAACCTTAAGCATTCGCTTATAAATTCTTCTTCGCTTTCTATACTCTTTCCTATCAAATTTTCGATCTCTTCCTGATTGGGCGTAGCCGAAGTCACACCCATAAACTCTCCTAATCTGTAACGAGAATCTACTAAAATAGGAATTTCCCTTTTCTTCGCAAACCGCATTACCTCTTTTAGAAATTCTCCAGAAGCTACGCCATATCCGTAGTCGGAAATAATTATAATCTCGGTTTGTTCAGCTACTTTGAAAAAGTTTCCTAAAAGTAACTTTTGAACTTCCTCATCAGGTTTTTTGCTATCTACGTAATCAATTCTTATAACCTGCTGTCTAGTAGCATGTTGTCGGCTTGCAAGGACTCGGACTTTAGTCACGGTTTCATGCTTAGAAGAAGCTAAAACACCCGTGCAATCTACTTTTGAATCTTTCAAACTTTCGACTAACTTTTTTCCATTTATGTCATCACCAACCAAACCGATCAAGAAAACTTTAGCTCCAAGACTTGCGGCATTAACCGCAGCATTTCCTGCTCCTCCCGGCAAAGTGATCGTTTTCTCGTGTTTTAAGATGAAAACTGGCGCTTCACGCGAAACCCTATCAATAGTGCCATGAAGAAATTGATCGGCAACTAAATCACCTATGACGACTATCCTTCTTTCTGGAAACTTCTCTTCGACTGCTCTTATTAGCTTATTCATTTCTGAAAGAAAAGGGTTGGAAGCTAATCCATGCTCCAACCCTCTTACAAAATTACATCAAGCAGCTCAATTAATGAGTATCAAAACTTGGTATCGGGAAATCGTTTGCAGTACCCCATGGCTGGATCATTAAACTACCGTTCGAGCTTCTCAAAACATAAAAAGTCCCGTTTGTATCACGCCAAACAGCAACGTCCGTCTTTCCATCTCCGTCGTAATCACCTTGCGCGGTCAAATCAGTTCCTGTTATGCCGAAAGAATATGAAAGCAAGGTCCCGTTTGAGCTACGTAGAATATACCAGAAGATGTTGGAATTTGAAGTAGAACCCTCGCGCGCAACGGCAATATCGGTTTTTCCGTCACCGTCATAGTCTCCCGGAACAACTAAATCATTACTCAAACCGAAAGTAACACTTTGAAGATTGCCATCACTACTTTTTAGTATGAAAAAGGTTGCAGCACTTGTTGAAGTTGAGCCTGGTCTTTGAACTGCGAAATCAAATTTTCCGTCACCATCGTAATCTCCTGGAGCAGTGTAATCAGTAGCAAGCCCAAATTGAGTTGCAACCAAACTGTTATTAGAGCTTCTAAGCACATACCAGATCATGTTGCCACCCGTGCGACGCACAACAGCAAGATCGGTTTTTCCGTCGCCATCGTAGTCTCTAGCCACAGGCTCATCACCCGTTGCCCCAAATTGTGTTGCTGAAAAAGTATTATTCGAGCTATTTATCCTATACCAAAAACCGTCCGTATCTCTCCAAACAGATATGTCGGCTTTCGAATCACCGTCATAATCTCCAGGTGTCATATAATCCGTGCTCGAAGAACCAAATGGTTGAGCTACGAACCCACCACTTCCGCTGTTTAAGATATACCATGTGTTATTACTAGGACGGAAAACACTAAAGTCGGATTTTCCATCATTGTCAAAATCGAGATATCTTCTATGCGGATTTTGCTGCGAAAAAGCCAAGCTCGTAGCAAGAACGAAGATCAATAAAACGAGACTATTTTTCATATCAAAAACTTCCTCTTCTTCAATAATCTTCCCCAACCTAAAAGACAATAGTAAGATTACAAAATTACGGAGCAAATTTCAAACTTTTTAGATGCAAGCCAACAAAAAGTTTAATTCTTCAGATTTCTTCTCTGCCTTATAGTTAGAGTTTTATCAGCTATACTGATTGTTGCCGTTCTGGATACAGTGTTATTTACTCTCACATAAAACGCAACGGTGCCATTTCCGCTGAATACTTTTTCGCCGAGGATGCTAACCCACCTAGCATTACTCTTTGCTTCGTAATCACAATTCTGAGGGGCACTTACAGACACAGTAAACAATCCACCCTTCGTTGGAACATCGAGCGTGTCCGTTGAAAGAGTAAAGTTGCAAATCGTTTGATTTCTTAAGGCTCTATCAACGTTTAGCCTTCCACCTGATTTTACAAGCCCGTTCCAAGCAGATAGCAAATCCACCGTGTTCATCAGAGTAGCTTTAAGCGAAGCCACAGAAAGACTGGGATTATAGCCTGAAAGAAGTGCTGCTGCTCCAGCCACATGAGGTGTTGCCATAGACGTCCCGCTTAATGTAGCATAGCTAGAATCCGAATTTCGATAAGTGCTCAGAATACCCGAACCAGGAGCTGCTAAGTCAACACTTCTCACACCATAATTTGAAAAGCTAGAACGGGCATCGCTAGACGTAGAAGATGCAACAGTTAAAATGTGAGGAGAGTCGTAGCTTGCAGGATATATAGGCAAAACATCAATGTCTCGTCCGTTATTGCCCGCTGCGAAAACATTCAAAACACCAGAATTTCCCAAAGCATCAAGAGCATCTTTAGTTGCCTGATCATAACCACAAGCTTCTGGACAATCAGCATAGGAATTATTCGTTACTCGAATGTTAACGCCGCGGTTTCGCATCATTCTGACGTAGTTATAAGCGTTTATAAGCATTGCTGAAGTTGTATCGTTTGCCGTTGCACTGTAGATTTTTATTGCCATCAGTTTTACTGTCCAGTTGACTCCAACAACACCTAGCGAATTATTACCAACAGCCCCGATTGTTCCGGCTACGTGTGTGCCATGACCGTTTTCGTCCATCGGATCAGGATCGTTATAACGAAAATCGTAACCGTAATAATCATCTATAAATCCATTTCCATCATCATCTATGCCGTTATTCGGAATTTCTGCAGTGTTTCTCCACATATTACTTGACAAGTCTTCATGCGTATAACGAATGCCAGTGTCAATAACGGCGACAACAACGCTGCTGCTCCCCGTAGTCAAGTCCCATGCGGAAGGTGCTGATATTCTAGTAAGCCCCCATAGACTTGTAAAACTCGGATCGTTTGGTATAGCCTGCAAACGATAATAAAAATTTGGCTGCGACGACTCTATCTCAGGATGATTTTTATAAATTTTTATTGCTTCATCAACAGACAAACCTTCCCTCAATCTCACTCTAACCCAATTCAAATCGCCTAGAACTTCTAAAAGTTCGTCTCCGAAGCTCTCTACCAATGAGACAAAATTGCTGTCAGGCTTTACCTTCACAAGTATCTCGTCTTCAACAAACGCTTTTTGTTCAGCAAAAGAAACAGAAAACAATATGATGATTAGAAAGGTTGCCTTCATTTTTTTATGGGGTGGGGCGGCTAGTCGGACTCGAACCGACGACCTCAAGAGCCACAATCTTGCGCTCTAACCATCTGAGCTATAGCCGCCATTGAGATTGCTCCCGGCACGACTCGAACGTGCGACCCACAGCTTAGAAGGCTGTTGCTCTATCCAGCTGAGCTACGGGAGCATTTCAAAAACCTATGAAACGAATTATGATTTTATAACTAAGACGG
This sequence comes from Pyrinomonadaceae bacterium, assembly GCA_025054715.1. Classification (GTDB taxonomy): domain Bacteria; phylum Acidobacteriota; class Blastocatellia; order Pyrinomonadales; family Pyrinomonadaceae; genus J014. The sequence continues at coordinate 95,692 of JANWYH010000011.1, read as the reverse complement.
CTTAAATGTCAAAAAACATGTCAATAAAACTAAGATGCAAAAACAAAAAGCTATGCTAAAATCTCAACAAATGAGGCTTTTAGTAAGCTCTATTGATGGAGAAAGTCGATCTTATAATCTTGAAGATGAGTTAACAATTGGTCGTTCCGCCTCGGCCCGAATCACAGTAGATGATCCTAGTATCTCTAGACTTCATGCAACTATATGGCTAGAAGATGGCAAAGTCTGGATAACGGACGAAAATTCGACAAATGGAACCTATGTAAATGGCAAACGGATATTCGAACCTACTAGAATAACCGAAAACGATGAAATAAAACTTGGCTTTAATACCTTCATCCGCATCGAGGCAGAAAATAATCTCGATCAAAAACCAAACCTTCCCAATACAACTCTCCCAAAAACCGGCTTTAAGGAAAGTAAGTCCCAGACAATAAATCCACAAATAATTTTCCTAACTGCTGGAGCGCTCGCTTTTCTCATAATTTTCTCGGCGTTTATTGCAATCCTAATCGCAAAGCATTACGAAGACCGGCAAAGCACACCAACTATTATTACAGGAAGTAGTCTTTCAATACCTGTTCGAGTAATAGATCCCCTAGGTGGTGAAGACCCAGAAGACTTGGACGATCTAATAGCCTCATGGGAAGTAGAAGAAAAAGAACTTCGAGCCGAGGATTTAAGTGAAATATCAACCGAAACTTCTGAGCTTAATGTTTCAGTTTCATTTTGGCAAAGGCAACGCAGCATCGCCCTCGCTCCAAGAAACGGTCCTACAGGAATTATTCCCGAAGGCCTACAAGTTCCACCGGAGCTTTTCGGCGATGGCGTCGTCAAACAAAAGGCAAAACTAGCCCAAATGTTACGACTTGGTTATCAACAACCGATGGACTTTGCCGATCTTGCCCAAAAAAAGCTCAATAAAGAACTTATAGAGCTTCCTATGGCTACGGAAAGCTTTTTTCTTGATGTCGGTGGCAGCGCTACCGAGGAACCATTTACAAGTTTCAGCTTCGATACTGGGGAAGCTCCTATAATACCTGGAACACCTAAATTCGAAGTCTTAAAAAGGCTTGCCGAAAACTTCGACGGTCAAAGATATGATCTCAACAACCCAAGAGATAGAAAACAAATGCGGATAAGATTGTTGAGAATGTTTCATCCGAAAGCAAAACCCATTTTGAAGGAAATCGCCGATGCTTATTTCCGAAAATTTGGAAGGCCACTTCGCGTCACTAGTCTCACACGCTCAATGGATTATCAAATTGCTCTAAACCGCACAAATCCCAACTCATTTAGGGTTCGAGGCGCTGGTAGCCTCCCACCACACACCTCTGGTTGCGCTTTTGATCTTGCAAGAAAACACATGACTGCAGAAGAACAAAATTTCCTGATGCAAAAACTTGCTGAAATGGAAAGACGAGGACTGATAGATGCTCTAATTGAATACAACCAGAATGCTTGTTTTCACATTTTCGTTTATCCAGACGGGAAACCACCTTAATTTTTTATAAAGCTTCTATTCACTCAAACCACAATTTAGAATCGAGCTTCATCTCGATCTCTGAATAATAGCAAGGCGACAAAATAGTAAAACTTGTAAAGGGTATTTTTGTTTGTTTGCTTTATGAAATTTTGGATTGCTTCCGAATTTCCAGAAAACGACGAAGTTTTTCTCTTCACCCTAAACACCTGAAAAAAAAGGATTTACAAATTAGAAAATTGAATGGCACAACTTTTGCTTAATAGAATGAGCAATTATCTTTATTTTCTGAAAGAGAGGTTGAACGAGATTATGAAGACTAAGTTACTAAGTATTTTAACCGTTCTGAGCTTTTTCTTATTGTGCACCTCAATTTTCGGACAGGTTACAACAGGTAGCATTCGAGGAGTCGTAACCGACCCAACAGGTGCAGTAGTTCCAGGAACAACAGTTAGAGCACGCAACGAAGGAACAGGTGTGCTTTCTCCCTCCGTGGTCACAAATCAGGAAGGGATTTTTGTTATAACCAACTTGATACCAGGGTTATACTCTGTAATAGTCACTCCTTCTTCAGGCTTCAAGAGTAAAACAATCTCGAATATTGAAGTCAAACTTGGACTTGACACGGAAGTAAGAGTTGAGCTTGAAATCGGGCAACCACAAGAAGTTGTCACCGTTACTTTAACTAATGAAGAAATTGTGCAAACCACTTCAGAGATATCTTCAAGCATAAGCAGCCGAAAGGTTTTAGATCTACCCTCCAATGCTGCAGGCGGTGGAATTGACACTCTAGCACTTACCGTTCCAGGTGTTACCCCGGGCTTTGGAAATGTCAATTCAAACGGCATAACTCTTTCCGTTAACGGAAATAGAGCACGTTCTAACAATTTCACAATAAACGGAACTGACAACAACGATCTTACGATAGGTGGGCCTAGCTTTTTCGTTGGTAATAACGAGATAGTCCAGGAATTTCAGATCATAACTAACAACTTTTCAGCTCAGTATGGACGTAACCAAGGAGCCATAGTTAACATAGTGACGAAAGCAGGAACCAACCAGCTAACAGGGGCTGCTTTTATCTACCATCGAAACTCAAGCGCTTTAGACGCGATGACAAACATAGAACGCCGAGATCCTAACAGAAGCAAGCGAGATAAATTTATAAGCAATGTCTTCGGTGGAGTTTTAGGAGGTCCAATAATTAAAAACAAACTCTTTTACTTCGGAAGTTATCAGGGAATAAGACAGAGCGAAAACACGACTTTGAGGGCCGGAAATTTAGCGATACTACCGACTGAGTTTTCAAGACTGAGGGCAGCGTTCCCAGGCAACGCAGTTGTCCAAGCTTTGACAACTCAGAGTGCCTTCGCCCTTTCCAACGGTAGAACCCGCCAACGTTCAGACCGTCCTGTCGATAGGGTTTGTATTTCTACAAATCCTTCTGCAGATTGTCCTGCTTCCGGAGTTGGACCAGGTTGGTATGCTGCAGCCTTTCCGGAAATAGAGTTCTCTACTCCATACGACCAGAATGAATTCACCATCAGAGGTGATTGGAATATAACCGACAAAGACAACCTTACTGCTTTTTATTTCTGGCAAAAAGGTGTCAGCAAAAATGGTCTCGCAAGTTCAAATGGTTTTACAGGAGATATACCTTTCAAAAGTCAAAATCTTAGCGGTTTTTATACTAGGCAAATCTCAAGTAAGATAACTAATTACTTCCAAGCTACTTTCCAGAGACTGTTTGTAAAGTTTGGTGGCGGATGTGAAGACACTTTGAAGGGTTGCATTCCTGATCCCTCCAAAATTGGCGAAGCTTTCACAAATATTCAATTTGCGGGTTTGAGAGGACAAGCAACTAACGTTACCGTTCAGACGATAGGTATAGCTACTAATCTTCCACAAGGAAGAACAGTTGATGTGTATCAGTTTAACAATAAGGTAACCTGGTTAATAGGTCGTCACACTTTGACTTTTGGAGGAGACATCAGATACCTGAAGAATGCGGTTCCTTTCTTACCAAATTACAACGGTGTTTTCCGATACAATAGCGTAGCCGCAGTAACTAGCAATACCCCTTCATCAATAACGTTGGCAGACGGACAACCCACCATAGAGTACACACAGCTTGACAGATTTCTCTTCTTCCAAGACGACTGGAAAGTTCTTCCAAATCTGACTCTAAACCTAGGTATCAGGTATGAGTATTCTGGACAGCCGATAAATCTCTTAAACGAGATAACTACAGCGAGAGAAAGTAGTGCTAGCACAGCCTTCTTTAGAACGAGCTTACCTCTTGAAGCAAGAGTCGTTCCTAGACTTCCTTCGGACAAAAACAACTGGGCACCTCGTCTCGGATTTGCTTGGTCACCTGATTTTGGTGAAGGTCCCATAACGAAGTTTATCTTTGGGGGGAAAGATGGCTCTGTAATTAGAGGTGGTTTTTCGATTGCTTACGATCCTGTCTTCTACAACATAATGCTTAATATATCTACTTCCGCTCCTACGGTTTTCCTCGATACCATTACCGGAGCAAGTGTATTTGCTCTGCCTAGTACTCCGATTGGCTCACAGGTGCGCCAAGTAGGTTCGGGTAGGTTACGCAGGAATACCTTTGATCCAAGACTATTAACACAAACCACAGTTTCTTCTGATTTCCACTCACCCTATTCAATGCAGTACTCGATTGGCTTCCAACGTCAAATCAACAATAACAATGTATTTGAAATTAGATACGTTGGAAATCGCGGAAAGAGTCTCTTCCAAAGCATTAATAGAAACCCTCGTTACGATAGACTGTGGAATGGCTTTTCATTCGGAGGATTTAATTTCCCAAGCTTCCAATCGTTAATGCAAAGCTTCGGTGCTCCAGCACCTCAAAACTGTGTAGACGACCCATCTACACCAGACAATGAAGCTGCCTGTGCAGGAAGACTTTTAGCTGGAAGAGGGTTAATCAGAGAAAGAACCAATACAGGTGAATCACAATACGATGGCTTGCAAATTCGCTACAATGGCAGGTTCCTCGACAGAAATTTGATCTTGGGTGCTTCTTACACCTTGAGTAAAACACTTGATAACGCAAGCGAAATTTTCTCTTTTGGCGAAAGTGCTTTTGCACAGAATCCTTTCGATGTGAAGGCTGGCGAAAAAAGCTTCTCTGGTTTTGATCGCAGGCATGCTCTTTCAGTAGATTTTATCTACGATGTGCCTTTCTATAGAGAACAAAAAGGTTTTCTTGGAAAATTGCTTGGTGGATTCCAAATAAATGGAATTTACACTTTGGCTAGTGGAAGACCATATACCCCTTCGGAGTTCCTAAACGCCTTTGGACTTGGTTTGAACAGTTATCTCGATGCTCCTTTCGCCCAGACTTTCTTGGGTTTTGACAACTTCCGACCATTCCTAGGAAATCCAAGAGCTCCCATAACTGCAGTCGGAATTAGTCAAATAGATGCTTTCCTGCTAGGTTACATTTCATCAGTAACCAATCCAAATGGTTTCATCTCACTAACTCAGCTAAACAAAAACGGTAGCATTGTCCCTGTAACTCCCAACGATGTAAGGTTTATATTTAATGGTCCAGGGGCTGCTAGAATTTTCGGAACACCGTTTGGAAATACTCCAAGAAACGGCTTCCGCGGTCCTACACTCAATAACCTGAATCTTGGTATTTTCAAGACCACTAATGTTAATGAAAGACTGAAAGTGCAATTTAGGTTTGAAGCATTCAACTTTTTAAATCATCCTAATGCTTCTTATGGAGTCTCAGCAGGTTCAACCTTGCCAGGAAGCACATTTCTTGAAGACGCAGGTATTTCTTTCGGTGACAAAGGGGAAGCCGAACTTAGCAGTAGACGCATTCAGTTCGGATTGAGAATTATCTTCTAACTAAGAATCAAAACGAGATGGCCAGAAAATCCCGAAGGTATCCCCTTCGGGATTTTTACTGTTATCGACAAAGAAGGTTTTCTGCAAAAACTCAGTTACTTTTTTCAAACTTCTCTGGTATACTTTTCCTGATAATCAAGATAGGAGGAAGACGAGATGATTGCATTTCAAGTAGATGTTTTCGGTTTTAGCATTTTTATGCTTTTCATAGGGATCGCCTTGCTGATAGTTGCTTCGAAATCTATCAAAATAGTTCCACAGTCAACTGTCTTGTTAATAGAACGTCTCGGAAAATTTCACAAAGTTGCTCAAGGTGGACTAAATGTTATTATTCCCTTTCTCGACAAACCAAGAAGAGTATATTGGTCAGGTCATTTAGGAACTAGTCAAATTGATTTAAGAGAACAGTATATTGATCTTCCTCCCCAACCAGTCATAACTCGCGATAATGTAACTGTCAAAGTTGACTCAGTCGTATATTGGCAAATCACGGACCCCGTAAAAGCCGTATATGAAGTTGCCGATCTTGTTGGCGGAATCATTCAGCTTACTATCACAGGTATGCGCGCTGTCATGGGTGAAATGGACTTAGATCATACGCTTTCGAGCCGAGAACAAATAAACTCTAAGCTTAGATTGATTCTTGACGAAGCAACAGATAAATGGGGAGTAAAAGTAACACGTGTTGATATTAAAAATATAACTCCGCCGGAAGATGTGCGCGTTACAATGGAAAAGCAAATGACTGCTGAAAGAAATCGTCGCGCAATGATCCTCCAAGCAGAAGGCGAAAAACAAGCCGCAATCGCTCGCGCCGAAGGTGAGAAACAAGCAGCAATTGCCCGCGCAGAAGGCGAAAAACAAGCTGCCATACTTCAGGCCGAAGGCGCAGCTCAAGCAAGACTAAAAATAGCAGAGGCCGAAGCACAGGCAATTGCCCAAATTGCTCGTGCTATTGGTTCTTCAGAAGAAACCGTTCAGTATCTTACAACCATAAGATATATTGATTCTTTGCGTGATATGGCTCGATCGAGTAACTCAAAGGTCGTTTTTATGCCTATGGAAACTTCCGGCGTTCTTTCAAGCGTCGGCGCAATTAAAGAAATCCTTACTGAAGCCGAAAAGAAAGAAAAAAAGGATTCATTTATACAGGGAAAGGAAAGACCCAGTTTACCTTAAAGCAACTAAAAACAGAATTTCTTCTTTGAACAACTTAATACCGAGCTTAGTAGAAGCTGCACCATGAAACACCTCTTCTATGAAATACACTGCATCTTATCGTTAGCGAGTCCTTCGTTTTTCTAAGTCCGAACACAGCAAAAACTTTTCCCGCAAAATTTGTTTACTAATTGTGTCAGTAGATTATGATCAAAGCAACCATGAAAAAAATTATCAGTTTGATGTTTTCGTTTTATTTGCTTGCAAGTTTTGTAAAATCTCAGGGTTTGATCGAAGAGCTTTTAAAACTGCCAGCACCACCGCCACCTAATCCTGCCTGGAAAGAATCCAAGATAAACGTAGTGAATTTCGACCCATCAAATCCACCCGATGAGGATAGCAATCCGGAAGACCTAATAGCCTACTTTGAAAATGTAGGACAAAATTGGCATAAAAAAAGACCCTCAGAAAAAATAATTCAAAAAATAAAAGCTGAAATCGAAAAAGACCCTTATCAACTCCTCTCTTTGCTCAATCTTTTCAAATACAAAAAAGAGGACGTAGATTTTGTAAAAGATATCTACGAAAAAGAGACCCAGAAAGGCGATATAGACGCTTTCTGGAGAAAAGAAGTTCTCAATTGGCTTGTCCTTAATAGCCCTTATTTTACAGACAAATTGGTTTCATTAGTTCAAGCAAAACTTAAAGAAGCCTATGGATATGTCGAAGGCAAAGAAGAGCTGTTAGCTTTAGTAAGACAAGACTGGAGCAAGGCAAAGCCGATTCTAAATAGACTCATTGCAAGCGACCAAGAAATTTTGCAAACTCTTGCAAAATACGCTTTTTATGAAAGAGCCATCTATGAACAAAATGACCTAGAAATCAAAAGATGGCGAGATGAATTAAAAAAAGTAGTTGAAGATAAAACCAAAAAAGCAGCAAGTCGTGACCTTGCCATTGATGCCTTATTTCTCAACGATGATTTTCCCGGCAGAAACGAATGGTATTTAAGTCTTTTCAGCGATGAGACGCTTCATGATTTAAGAGACGACGAGATTGCTTTTACAGGCCTGATCACTCCCGTAAAAGTTTCGTCTCCTGACAAATACAAGAGCAAGCTCTTGGAGTTCTTAAAGAGCGAAAACAAAAGCTTGCGGACAATCGCGGCAAGATGCTTAACAGAAATTCAAGACAGCAAAACCTCTGATCCTGAAATTGTAAAGGCACTCCTTAACTTGCTTGAGCAACCAGATTGGGTAGATGAAAAATGGAAGGAAAGTCTCAAGAGCTGGCTTATAACAAAATTAAGTGAGATAAGGCTACCTGAAAGTGTTCCCGGACTAATAAGAGAATTTCAAGAAAAAAGAAGTCTTACCCAACTTTCAAACAAGGATCTACTGATGCTAATGCATACTATCAGTGCTCTAGGAAATCAGAGAGCTTCAGAAGCAGCACCTCTATTGAGAAGCTTTCTGACGGAAGTCATAGGTAGAGACGAAATCTGGTTCAAAGGCATAATCGTGGAAGCCATAGTAAAATGCCGCGGGTTTTCCGCTCAAGAAGAAGCCGTTTTTATCGAAGCTTGGCTTAAAGTAAAAGGGAATTACCCTGAAACTTTTGAAACAATAGTAGGTCAGCAAATTGATTATCTATACGAAAGAGAAAATGCAAACACAGAAACAGTCAATTTGCTTTATCTTAGAAGTAAAACCTTGTCTAAAACCGATCCAGAGCTTTCTTTTAACATACGTCAAAGACTTCTTCAATGGAAAGGAGATTTCATCGATTCCTTACTTTTGTCAGAACTGAAAGAAGGTTCTTTAGAAAGCGAGGGCATTTTAAGACTTTTAGCAAAAAGACATGAGCTTCGTCAAAGCAAGTTAGGCGAAATCTATTCCCTAAGATCGGCGAATTCCCTTACCTTAGGAATTTCATCTTGTCTGCTAGAAGACTATTTCCCAGTAATAAACAGCAATGATAACCAAGCAAAGCTAGCAATGCTCGCCTGTGCAAGGTTAATTCGTGCAAAACTGCCTGTTGCCGACGTCATTCAAATGTCTGCAAACGAAAACCTCAAAATAGCAGCTCTCAAATTCTTAGAAGCAGACGATTCCCGAGAAGCAAGAAATTTTATCTATTCGCAATACCCAGGAAAGGCGTATGTAACGGGAGCTAGAGGATATTTTGGCAACACAAGCAGTGAATCCATCTGGCTTAGCAAAGTTTTTGAAAGTGTTTATGAAGATTACGATCCATTTCATCTTACAGGCTCTTATGAAAAGCTAAAAAGAATAGAAAAATCTTTGCAAGAAGAAGTTTTGAAAGAAAAAGACTTAACCATCTATGCGTGGAACAATAACTATGTGAAGGTTTACAAAGATAGAATAATCTTTCAATGGGAAACCAGCGAAGACTATTATAGAGAACGAGAGTTAGAAAAAGAAGAGTTTGAAACACTGAGAAATTTTTTGATAGAAAATCAAGCTTGGGATTTACCGCCTTTTTTAGGCACTTGTCAAGAAGACTCGTGCTGTGGACCTTTACCCATAAATACTGAGCTTCTCATAATAAACAAGGATGGTGGAAGAAGAGTTTTTCTTTCAACAACTAAAGACTTTTCCAAGGTGCCTTTCTTCAAGGATTTGGAAAAGATATTTGAGCAATTCCGACAGAAAAAAGCCGTTCTGAAATACCGTTCTCAAACTTTTGTCCCTCAACTAAAGATTTCATTTAGTAGTGACGACATAAAAATTCTAAATGTCTGGAAAAATGGTTCTGATTTCAGAGTTTTCGTAGTTAACCCGAAAGCACAAGAGTCAGCACTCAAGCAAATAAATGTCAAAATTAGCGAATTAGAGGAAGCAGGTGTTGACGAGAAAACCATCAAAGAAACAATTGCGAAAGAGTTGATGAGCCAAGAATGGATAAACTCTCCGTGGCGGAGGTTTTCAGACGGTAAAATTATGGAAAAAGTGGCTACGCCAGCTATTTTCTCGCCCTCATTTGGCAAAATCCCAATTATACAAGAACCTAACTTTCACTTTCGCCAATGGAAGCTGCAAAGCAGTGCGTTTCATCTTATTGAAGAAGATGACGGACTTTATAAAGTATCAAAAGATGGTAGGAGGAAGAAAATTTCATCAAAAAACTACGGCGGGACATTGTCTATTTCCTCAGATGGTCGTTGGGCAGTAGGACTGAGCATAAATGAAGGAAAGCTTTTCAGATTAAACCTAGTAACAGGAAGAGAAACTCCTATTTTCATCCCCGATGAAATTCAAAAAGAATATCTCTTTTCACAAACATACTACATCAGCTCCTTAGATAAGTTTCTCTTAGCTGCCTATAAGGACAATTTAGAAGACTATTCAGAAAAAACTGAAGAGGAAATTTTTTCTTCAGGTTTAGGTAGCGAGATAATAGACCCAGACGAAGATTGCTGCGAAAGCTTTTTGCTTGATGCTAAAACATGGAAGCTCGAAAAAACAACGTCTAAAATAAAACTATTTGCTCATCAGACTGTAAGACCTCTTCAAAAAGCTTCCACTGGTGAAGCTGAATTCTGGGTAGCAGAGTTTGATGAAAAAGAAAAGAAGACCAATATCGGCATACTTAATGCTAAAACACAAGAGCTTAAGATAGTATTAAGTATACCGAAAATAAAATTTAATAGCATGAGAATGTGGGTAGATGAGACTCAAAAAACAGCTTACATAGTTCACGACGGAAATCTTTTAGAAGTACCTTTACCTCTTTAATACTCCGCAAGTTTTCTACAAGCACTGACTATCTCCTCGATACTTGGAAGATGGTAATCTTCAAGTTGCGGAGCAAATGGAACGGGTGTATCAATTGAGCCAATTCTGATGATTGGAGCATCGAGCCACTCAAAAGCCTCTTCAGCAATAATGGCACTGATTTCGCCGCCTATTCCACCTGTTATGCTGGCTTCGTGTAAGATGACCACGCGATTAGTCTTTCGAACTGTTTCAAGTATTGACTCCTTATCTAAGGGTGATAGAGTTCTTAAGTCGAGCACTTCGACACTTAGCCCATCCTGTTTTTCAAGTATTTCTGCTGCATCTAGTGCATTCAAAACTTGTGCGCCGAAAGTTATTATTGAAAGGTCTCGTCCTTGTCTTGCAATTCGAGCCTTGCCTATAGGCACTATGTAATCTTCTTCGGGAAGCTCTTGTTTGATTCTAGGTAAGCGATAAAGCTTCTTGTGCTCAAAGAACAAGACAGGATCGGGATCGCGTATAGCAGCTTTAATCAATCCCTTAGCGTCGTAAGGTGTTGAAGGCTCGACCATCTTAAGACCTGCTGTATTAAGAAAGAAACTTTCAGCATTCAGTGAATGGAACGGACCTGCACGGACTCCTGCCCCGCAAGGCCCCCTGAATACGGCGGGAATGGCGCCACAACCTCGATAGCGCGACTTTGCTGCGTAATTAGTCAGCATATCAAATCCGCAAGAAATAAAGTCAATAAATTGAAATTCAGCCACAGGACGCATTCCCATTAGCGCGGCGCCACAAGCTACTCCAACGATCGCAGCTTCACTTATAGGCGTGTCAATTACTCTTTCAGGCCCGAATTCATCTATAAACCCTTCCGTGAGCTTAAAAGCCCCACCGTAGGTTCCAACATCTTCCCCTATAATAAAGACACTTTTGTCTCGCTTCATCTCCTCCCAAAGACCTTGCCTTATCGCCTCTATAAACGTCACTTTTCGATCCTTCATATCTCCTCTAAATCCATCGTTTCAGGATCAGTGTCAATCGGTTCAGGTTCTCCAAAGAGTTTGAGCCAAACAAAACCAGTAACTCCAGAAAGAAGAGAAGCAATCAAAATTGCTAACTTTGAGCCGTTTATCTCTTCAGGATTATCGTAAAAAGCTAAATTAGTTATAAAAATTGACATTGTGAATCCTATGCCAGCCAGCATTCCTGCACCAATTACATGCTTTAGGTTTAGATCAAGTGGCAGCTTTGAAAAACCAAGTTTTACAGCAACAAGCGTTAGCAGCACCACTCCTAAAGGCTTTCCTACGAAAAGCCCTGCAATTATGCCTAGCTCATTATTTTCCGAAAGCCCCGAAATAGCTTCCGCATCGATCAAAATAGCCGTGTTCGCAATAGCAAAAATAGGAAGAATTAAGAAAGCAACTGGCTTATGTAAAAAATGCTCGAGCCGATGAGACGGACTAGTTTCGTCATCTTCTTTCTTAGAAAATGGAATCGCAAAAGCAAGCAAAACTCCGGCAATCGTGGCATGAACGCCCGACTTAAGCATCAAAAACCACATCAAAACGCCGCCAATTAAATACGGTGCCAAACTCATCACTCGCAAATGAAAATTCAAAAACAATAATGCCAGCCAAACTAGCATAGAACCTGCAAAGTACCAAAGGAAAAGCTCAGAAGTGTAAAAAACGGCTATGACAATGATCGCACAAAGATCGTCTATGACAGCAAGAGCCGTTAGAAAAACCTTCAAAGATGCAGGAACAGAACTCCCCAGAAGCGAGAGAATTCCGATAGCAAAGGCTATATCGGTCGCCATTGGAATACCTATACCTGCTTGCGTCGTTGTTCCAGCATTCAATGAAAAATGAATCAAGGCAGGCACAAGAACGCCACCACCAGCAGCAAATATAGGTAAAAGGGCAGTTTTAAGGCTTGACAGTTCACCGTTGTAAAGCTCTCTTTCAAGCTCCAATCCTATAAGCAAAAAGAAAATTGCCATCAGGCCATCGTTAATCCAATGTTCTATGCTCAAACCGCCAATGTAGCTGTGCCAAAAATTTGTATATCTCTCGCCTAAAAAATAATTTGCTAGCAAAATCGAGACGGCGGTGCAAAAAATCATTAAAAGACCAGCCGTTTTTTCCGATTCAAAGAATTCTTTAAAGCTCGCAGTTAATCTTTTCTGGATCATTTTTTCTTAGTCCTAAGATAAGAATTTTTTCTTGATAGCAGGTGGAACGACACTATTATCAAAAACCTCATAAGCCGCAGTTATCGGCTCAGGAGGAGGTGCCGATTCGGCTATTTCCAATTCTTGTTCAAGATATTCTGCAACTTCAGACTCAATTTTTTTTAATTCCTCTTTAGAAGCAACTTTTTCTTCGACCAAAAAAAGCTCAAATCTTTTTATCGGATCGTTATTTTCAGCCCACCATTCGATCTCTCCAGCGGGAACGTAAGCCTGATTATCATGTTCGGCGTGACCTTTTCGTCTATAAGTAATCGCTTCTATGAGAACCGATTGACTTTCTCTTCTAGCATATTCAACCGCTTTCTTCATGACTTCATAACAAGCAACAACATCATTGCCATCAACCTGCAGTCCTAAGATTCCATATCCGATAGCTTTATCTACAAAACTTTTAGCTGCGCATTGCTTATAAGTCGGCGTAGAATAAGCATATCCATTGTTCTCAATCACGGTTATAAGAGGCAACTTTTGCACTGCGGCAAAATTTATACCCTCATGAAAGGCGCCTGTTGAGGTCGCTCCCTCTCCAACATAAGCAACCGCCACCCGGTTTTCCTTTTTCATCCGCGATGCTAAAAGCACTCCTGCCATGACTGAAACCATATCGCCTAGATGAGAAATCGGTCCTATAAAACCCTTTTCAAGACGAGCAAAATGAAACTGAAGATCAGTCCCGCGATTCGGCGAAGTAGCCCTGCCTAGATAAGAAGCGAAAATTTCTCTCGGTAAGATACCTTTGACAAAACAGGCACCTATGTCTCTTATCAGTGGAGCTATAAAATCCTGAGGTTCTAGGGCGTAAGCAGTTCCTACTGCCGTTGCTTCTTGGCCAAGCGAGCTAAAAACTCCTCCTGTTATCTTTCCTTGACGCTTGAGTCTGACGGTTATCTCGTCGAACATTCGTGTTAATTTCAGAAAGTAATAAAGCCGAATCAGGTCTGATGTCTTAAGTGAAGTTTCCTTCGTGCAAGAAAGCGGTTTTACGGGCTTTTTCAAATTGACTTTTACTTTCATCTTTTTCCAAAATTCTTTATCAATCCGTAAATACTTACGAGCATCCAAAAAAATTCTACGATGAAAGCAGAAAAATTAAAATCGAAGCAAAGCGAAATAATTACCAATCCTGCACCTAAAGCATTAAAAAACGAGTAGCTTACTTCATCGCTTCTTATTTTCCCAATTTGCAGAAGAAAATACGTCAGAACAATTAAAAACACCCCAATCAATCCGACAAAATCAAACCATCTCATCTTAGGAAAATTTGAGCAGAAATAGAAAGAAAAGTAAACTTGATGACAGTCTAGTATCGTGTTATAAAGGCATCAGAAGCTTATGCGGCGTGTTTATTTAGACAATTCAGCTACTACGCCGATAGCCCCAGAAGTTCTAGAAGCAATGATGCCATATTTAACCGATAAATTCGGCAATGCTTCAAGCATTCACTTTTTTGGCCAACAGGCAAAAGCAGCAGTTGATAAAGCCCGTCATCAAGTTTCAAGTCTTATAAATGCCAAACCTAACGAAATTGTTTTCACTTCGGGAGGGACAGAATCAAACAATCTCGCCATTCGCGGACTAGTTCAAGCGAATGAAAAATATGGAAAGCACATAATTACTTGTCAGATAGAGCACCCTTCTGTCAAAGAAGTTTGCATCGATTTAGAAAGAAAAGGTTACAAAGTTACGTATCTACCAGTCTATGAGGATGGAATTGTTAGGATCGAGGATCTGAAATCAGCCATCCGAGAAGAAACTGTTTTGATCTCGATAATGACTGCAAACAATGAGATTGGAACGCTTCAACCAGTTGAAGAGATAGGAAATTTCGTAACTGAACTTCGCAAAACCGGTAAAAAAATATGGTTTCACACAGATGCTGTTCAAGCTGTCGGTAAAGTCGCAATAGACGTCGAGCAAATAAAGTGTGATCTTCTCTCGATTTCAGCTCATAAGCTTTACGCACCGAAAGGCATAGGCGCGCTTTATGTAAGAAGCGGTGTCCGTCTTCAGAGGCAGAACATTGGCGGAAGGCAAGAAAGAGAGCGCCGTGGAGGAACTGAAAATGTAGCAGGTATTGTCGCTTTCGGAAAGGCATGTGAGATAGCCCAAATTGATCTAGACAGCCAAGCTTCTTACTTAAAAAACTTACGCGATAGGTTTGAACATGAGGTTGCCGAAAAAATAGAAAACATAGTCTTTAATGGCAATCGCGAAAAACGCCTGCCTCATATATCGAATATTTCGTTTCGCTATGTCGAAGGTGAAGGCTTGTTAATAAATCTAGATATGCAAGGCATCGCTGTTTCGACCGGCTCAGCCTGTAGCTCAGGAAGCCTAGAACCTTCGCCAGTAATACGGGCTTTGGGAAGAGACGATGAATTGGCTAGAAGTGCTATACGTTTTAGCTTTGGTAAATTTAACACCGAAGCCGACGTTGATTATCTTCTTGAGGTTTTACCGAAGGCTGTCCGCCAAATGAGAGAATTTTCGCCCATTTTAGAAAGGAGCCGTCTCTAGAATTTGTGTTTTATCATTCCTTTCTGAACTAGAACTTCTGCATTTAGAATTGCTGCACCAGCAGCACCACGAATTGTGTTATGGCTGAGACAGACGAAACGATAATGAAAGACGTTATCAGGAAAAAGTCTTCCAACGGTTATCGTCATACCATTTCCACGGTCTCTATCCAACCTTGGCTGCGGTCTATCTGGCTCGTCGCACACGTGTATAAAAGGTTCTGGTGAAGAATGCAGTTTAAGGCTAGGATATTCAATCATCGCTTGCTTTACATCTTCTAAAGTAGCGTCTTGCTTTAGCTTAACTCTGACGGACGCCATGTGTCCATCAATCACATTAACCCTAAAGCACTGTGCTGAAACACTAAAATCAGCGTTTATAATCTCGCCATTTTCATACCGCCCAAGTATTTTCTGAGCTTCAGTTTCGACCTTTGGCTCTTCACCTGAAATGTATGGGAATACATTGTCGGTTATATCGTAAGCTGATATACCTGGATAACCTGCACCTGAAATAGCTTGCAAGGTAGTAACTATAACAGCTTCAATTCCAAATCTTTCATGTAAAGCTGCAAGTGGTGGAGCAAAACTTGTTACGGCACAATTTGGGTTTGTAACTATAAAGCCATCGTCAAACCCTCGGTTTTGCTTCTGTATCTTTATGATTTCAAGATGATGATGGTTTATTTCAGGAATTAGAAGTGGAACATCTTCTTCCATGCGAAAAGCAGATGAATTGCTTATGACTGGATAACCGGCACGCGCAAAACTTTCTTCAACCTCACGAGCTATGCTTGAAGGAAGGCTAGAAAACACAAAATCACAATCAAGCGGCGGTTCTATTGTAGAAACCACAATTTCTCTTACTGCTTCGGGCATCGGCTCTGCTAACTTCCAAGGAGTTGCCTCTTGATAAGTTTTTCCTGCGGAACGCTCCGAAGCAGCAAGTGCTGTTATCTCAAACTGCGGATGATTTGCTAAAAGTTGAACAAATCTCTGACCTACAGTACCTGTGGCACCAAGTATGCCGACTCTATATTTTTTCATAGGGCATTTAGAACCTCTTTCATTCTTCTAACTCCTTCGCGCATCTGCTCGTAATCATTACAAAAAGAGATTCTCAAAAAGCCTTTAGCTTCAGAACCAAAAGCTATACCAGGAACAGTTATGACACGATTTTGCAAGAATTTCTCGGCTATTTCCAAATCGTCACCAAGATCTCTAACATCAGCCATTGTGTAGAAAGCACCTTCAGGTTTTGTGCATTTTATACCTAATTCTTCTTCAATCAGATTTGTCAAAAACTCTCCGCGCTTCTTGTAAGTTTCTCTTGCTTCTTTCTTAGCTCTTTCAGCTTCTTCGCTCCATGCAAGTAAAGCCGCTTTCTGTGAAATCGTTGAAGTGCAAACTGTCAAAAACCCATGAACCACGAGCGCCGCCTTTACCACCTCTAACTGAGAACTAGCAAGCCAACCAACGCGCCAACCAGTCATGCTTAGAGACTTGGAAAGCCCAGAAACTATTAGCGTTCTATCATAAAACATGGAGGCAGAAGGAGGTTTTCGGTCTGTAAAATAAAGATCAGCGTATATCTCATCTGAGATAAGGTAAATCCCCGTTCCATCAAGAACGTTTGCTATTTCCTTCAGATCATTTTCAGTTAAAACTCTGCCTGTCGGATTTGAGGGTGAAATTATAACTGCAGCTTTTGTTTTAGGTGTTATCTTTGATTTAAATTCTTCGAGATCAAAAACAAACCCGTCTTCTTTCGGCATTCTGTAAAAAACCGGTACTCCACCAGCCAACCTAACGCAATTTTCATAAGCAGGAAACGAAGGATTCGGAATCAAAACCTCATCCCCATCTTCGATTACAGCGAGAAAGGTTGCCGTCATCGCTTCTTGCGAACCTACGGTTATGCAGACATGATTCGGCGTGAGATTCAGATAAGAGTAAACGTCAGCAACCTTTTCCCTTAAAGCCAATAGCCCAGCATGAGAAGTATAACCGTTTTGCTCTTCTAGTGCGATTCTAGCAGCTTCACGACGCAAAAAATCTGGTGTTGGTAAGTCAGGCTCGCCTAAACCAAAATTTATCGAGCCCGGCAGCGCCCTTTCAAAAATTTGCCTTATCAGGGTCGTCTGAACACCTTGTAAACGACGAGGTGACTTAAAATAACCTTCAACCGCTTTCATAATCACACCGCCAAATCATCTTCCTTTTTAGAATTCAACCCAATCCGCAATGAAAACATTCGTTTCTCCAGGCTGAGAGGCATTTCTATTTGAAGCGAAAACTAGCCGTTTGCCATCAGGTGAAAACATTGGAAAACCATCAAAGGTTTCGTTATAAGTTATTCTCTCAAGACCAGTTCCATCAATGTTTATAATAGCTAATTCAAAATTGCGCTTCCTTGGATCTGTAGCAAAGTAATTTGTTGAAAAAATGATTCGCTTGCCGTCAGGCGCAAAAAAAGGTGCAAATGAAGCTACGCCCAAATTTGTAACTTGACGCTTATTCGTTCCATCGGCATTCATTACCCATATTTCAAAATTAGCGGGCTCTATCAGATTCTCACTTAAAAGTTTCTTGTATCTGCTTATTTGCTCGGGTGTTTTCGGATGATAGGCTCTATAAACTATCTGCTTTCCGTCAGGTGAAAAAAAGGCGCCTCCATCATAACCAAGTTCACTAGTCAACCTTTTTACATTCCTTCCGTTTGTATCCATCACGTAAATATCCAGATCGCCATCACGCATCGAAGTAAAAACTATTCGCTTACCATCCGGCGAAACGGTAGCCTCTGCATCATAGCCGGGCGTATCGGTTAATCTTTTCAACTGAGAGCCGTCCGCATTTGCGACAAAAATATCATAACTTGGATAAATAGCCCAAACATAACCCCTTGAGTAGTCAGGTGGCGGCGGGCAAGCCTTATCGGCAAGATGTGTCGAGCTATACAAAATCTTCTTATCGCCTTTAAGAAAATAAGCGCAAGTAGTCCTTCCAAATCCTGTTGAAACCATCTTAAGATTTGAACCATCAACATTCATCACATAAATTTGGTCACAGCCTCGACCATCTCGCTTAGACTGAAAAATTAACCGCTTGCCGTCAAATGAAAAATAAGCCTCAGCGTTTTCACCTCCAAAAGTTAATTGTCTGATATTTTTAAGTCTGCGCTCATTAGGAAACAGTAATCTGTCATCAGACCTCAAAACCTCTTCACGTAAAATATCTAAGGGACTCCTTAGACTCTCAAAAAAACTACAACTAAAAGCCTTTTGAAACATTACAAAAAAAAAGAAAAAAAGCATCAATGCTACTTTCATAGACATACCCGAAAGCTTTTATGAAACCATTTATTAAAAGATTAACGAATAAAATTGTATGAAATCAAATCTAGGAGATTGCTGAAATGTTTGAAACTAAAATGGATGTTCTGGAATGGTATGAAAAACAGCCTCGCACCCTTACAAGCGAATTTGTAAATACAATCAATTGGAGAGAAGCCAGAGCCTATCCGCTAGATAAACGCTTCATTCCAGTTCTTCTTTATATGCGTGATGTAGAAGTTCTTACCGAAATGTACTACCAGGAAATGATGCAAACTCCTACAGGTAAAGACCCTGTCGTCAAAAGGTTTATGCAACGCTGGCGTGAAGAAGAAATCACACATGGAGAGTTAATTGATAGATTCTTAAACGAAATAGGTTTCCAAACTCCGAAAGATTGGAAAATCAAAACTAGAAATTCAGTTCCCAAGTCCTACACTACAACCACCCGCATTCTGACAGCTCTAACAAACATATTTGGAAAGAATTTCGTCGCTACGCATATGACTTTCGGTGCAATTAACGAAATGTCAACTGCTCAAGGTTACAGAAAGCTTATGGAAACAGCAAAACATCCCGTCTTAACTCAAATCATTAAGGGCATCATCAGAGAAGAATCTATACACACTAAATTTTATTTTAGCGTTGCAAGACTTGAGCTTCAGAGATCGAAGTTTTCACGGCAGCTTGCCCGATTTGTAGTAGAAAACTTCTGGCAACCAGTTGGGCAAGGCGCAAAACCTGCTAGAGAAACTCATTACGTCATAAAAACCCTTTTCAATGATAAGCAAGCAATGAACTGGATTGACAGGAATATCAGTAGCAAGATTCGTCTTCTCCCAGGCTTTGAAAACTCAAACAAAATCAATCTAACAATTGAAAAAATCTTGCTCGAAGGCTAAACTTTAAGTCTAAAAAATTTTGCTATAAGTCCTAGAGAAACTAGACGATAAATGAATTATAAGTTATATTTCAGTTAGGATTTGTATGTCTGTTCAGAAACGCCTGGGGAGAGAGCTAAGACCTGTTTTAGTTTTCCTAAATGGTGACCTTTTTGCCGCACCGATTCCTCTCGAACGTCAACAAATCATCTTGGGACGCTCTCTAGAAGCCGACATTAGAATAAACGACCCGAAAGCTTCAAGACTTCATGCCTCTATTACTTTAGAACAAAATACAGAAACTGGTGAAACAACCTACATAATAAAAGACTTGAATTCAAGAAATGGAACCTTCTTAAATGGACACCGCATCGAGAAAGAAATATTACAAAATGGCGACAAGATCACCATCGGAAAGCACATACTAAAATTCGAGCTTTTAGATGAAATTGACCAAGAATATCAGAAACAAATAAGACGACTTCTTTCACACGATGAGCTTACGGGATTACTTTCAAGTCGTTCCTTCTTTTCAGAACTTAGAAGAGAAATTGCGCGTTCAAGTGCTGAAAAACGCCCTGTTTGTGTTCTCATGATAGACATTGATCATTTCAAAAAAGTAAACGACACGTATGGACACCTAACGGGAAGTAAAACTCTTGAAGAAATAGGCGTCTGCATCAGTAGTGTCCTAAGAAGCGGAGACGTAGCAGCGCGCTTCGGCGGAGAAGAGTTTGCTGCTTTTTTACTCGATGCAAACCTAGCTCAAGGAATTATCGCTGCTGAGAGAATTCGTAAAACCATAGAAGAAACTAATTTCAGTGTGATACGCCACGGCAAAAAATCTGATTCTTTCCACAGAATAACCGTAAGCATAGGCGTTGCTTGTTTTCCAACAGATTCAACCGACCCGATAGAACTTGTAGAAATGGCAGATTCAGCTCTTTACCGAGCCAAACGAGAAGGAAGAAATAGAGTTTGCACGTATCGAGAAATCACAGAAGAAGAACTCCGCCAGCCTTTGCCTCCAAGGCGCGACATGACTGAATCTTTTCTGCAAGATAAAACCGAAGAAACCGATTAAATAAATTCTTTTACTGCATAAGGAATCGGATCAGTTAATCCTGCTTGGCTAAATCCACGAAGACGGAGAAGACAAGAATCGCATTCACCACAAGCTAAATCTTCGCGCTTATAACAAGACCACGTCAGATTAAGTGGTGCGCCTAGTTGAACGCCAAGTCTTACTATATCAGCTTTGGTTAAATGAATAATCGGTGTCCGAATTTCTATTTGAGTTTCGGGACGGGTGCCAATGTTAATAACTCTCTGAAAAGCCTCGTAAAATTCCTGCCTACAATCCGGATAACCACTTGAGTCTTCTGCAACAGCTCCAATGAATATGCTCTTCGCTCCTATAACTTCAGCCCAAGAAGTGGCAACAGCAAGTAGATTTGCGTTGCGAAAAGGCACGTATGTAATAGGGATTCCTTGGCGTTTTAACTGCCCACGTGGAACCTCTATATCGAAATCTGTCAAAGCCGAGCCCCCTATCCTCGCAAGATATTCGAGATTTACACAAAGCTTTTGTTTAACACCGTAAAAGTTTGCTATATCCTCGAAAGCCTTTTTCTCACGTTCTAGCGTTCTTTGTCCGTAATCGGCATGTAAAAATGCTAGCTCAAAACCTTCCCGATGAGCTACTGCTGCGGTCACACAAGAATCCATGCCACCAGAAACCAAACAAACTGCCTTCTTCTCGAACATATAAAAACTCTTGCTTTTCTAATTCTCTAAGGTTATTATATCTCTGCAAAAACCAAAAAAGAATTCGCTACTTGACAATACTCTAATTAAGATCTATGCTTTGGCAAAATACATACTTTCATGAGAAAGCTGAGGCTAAGTTTACGAAACTTGGGTAACATGTTATGTTGCCATGTATGCAGAGATTAACTCTACCCTGTAACAAAAAGAGGACTTAAAAACCATGATGAAGTCACGGCATAGAAGAGGAACTGGAGTTCTAGAGAGCCGAATGAGAAAATAACCCTTGTGCATTAATTTGCACATTAAGGGCTGAGAGGGGTGAAACGAAGGTAGTGAGGTTGAGACGAGGAGGTAGTAGATACAAGCGAGAGACTGTGGGGGGATGAATGAGATTTTACTGAAAAGCCTTAGCAGTGAGCCATTGACTTCGGAGTTTAGGAGGGAAGGGGCAGTGGTTGGAGTCCAGAAAAGATGGCAATCTGCTGAGGTAGCCTTCGGCTTTCCTATTCTTGAGGAATCCTTTGAGAGGGGGTTCTTCATACTAGGAGACAGGAAAGCAGGAGGGTTAGTTCCTGCTGATGCAGGGGCTATGGCTGACCAAAAGCCGCCAGTCAGCTTGGGTCAGCCTGAAAGGGCGGGGTATAAATACGCTGACCTAAAGTGTAGTAGTCTCGACACTTTAGTTAAACAGGTGTGAACATGAAGGATTGGATATTTGCGTTGATTGCAGTGGCTTCGGCTATAATTGCATTCTTTTCCTTTAGGAGCTATCAATCAAGTGCGGACACCTTGATGTTAGTTTTAACTATTGTATTCGTTCTTTCACTGATTATTTTCGGCGGGATATTCTTAGCCAAAAAGTTTAGCAAGAAAGAAGAAATTCACATAACTCAGTAAACCAAACATTTCAAAAAAGCGATTTTCTCGCTTAACGGGAAAATCGCTTTTTCTCTTTTTGGAGTTACGAAGTTTTTGAGTAAGATTTGATCATGTCACAACAGATAACTCCACCAAAACTTGAAACTCTTTCTGACGGAAAACTAGAAATCAATTCTTTGATCAACCTGATTGATTGGTTTCTAAAATACGATCAAAAAACAGCAATAATGCGTCATCCGCAAGTAGAAGAACTTTTCCAATGGAAACAGAAAGATGAAATCGAAAGCGGAAATCAAGAATATGTCTTTGAGAATGCAGAAACAAGGTTTGCCGTAGGTGTTTTTGAAGCCTTAAGAGAGAACGACAGTGAAGTCAAGCTTCAGGAATGGATAACCTATCTTGTTTATGTTCTCAGCGAAGCAAAGCAGATACGTGAGGAGTTTGTCAGTTCCTACGACTTAGAAACTAAGGAAGTTTCATTCATACAAGAATCTGAAAAGCTCCCCACAGAAGCCGAAAAACGCGCGTTCTTAACTAGCGCATGGCTTGAGGCAATCTGCACTGCCGAAGCACGCATTCTAGGCTGGATTTACCAAGAACTTTACAATAAGCCCTTCCAAATGCTCTATTAAAAATGGTAAGAGCCATTGAAGAGCTACAACAAAAATCAAGACTAGAAATCATCGCTTTTTCATGCCTCTTCTTGATGGTTCTTTTTTCTCCTCACTCTATCGCTGCCTCACAAACCGCTTGGCTCATAGGCATGTTTTTTCTACTTGCACGCTTTTTAGTCAAGCCGAAACTTTACCTTCAAAGAACTCCGCTTGATTTACCTCTTCTTGCTTTTTTCTTATGGTCTGTAGTTTCTTCAGTTTTTTCCTATACACCCCTGATTTCAATAGACAAGCTCCGATCGGTTGCTATATTCTTAGTTTTCTACTTTGTAATCGCTCTTGTTAAAAGTTCTAAAACCTCACTAATTCTTTGCTTTGTTTTGATAGCCTCCTGCATGATAAACGTCCTTTATGTTCCTGTTGAAAGAATAATCGGTCGAGGCGTTGAAATTCATGGATTAAAACCCGAAAGCCCCCTTGCAAAAGCCCTTCTTATGGATGGTGATACTCTTCTTAAAGCTAATGATAAAGTGCTAAAGACGCCTGAAGAATTAGTAGAAGAAATATCAAAAAATGAAAAAACTACTATCTTTTTCTATCGCCCCGACTTTTATTACTCCGTGCAGGTAAATCGTGAAGATTTACTTGAAGGCGAAAGTGCAAAGGAAAAACTCGGAATACAATCTTGGAAAAAGAGCCACAACTGGCGTTCAACAGGTTTTTTCGGCCACTGGACAACTTATGCAGATGTTCTGCAACTGATAGCTTCTTTAACCTTTGGCTTCCTTGTAATTTTCGCCGAAAGATTGCCTGTTTTCTCAAAAAATTCATCAAACTTTACGAATTTTGACCTCAAAGCAATTGCAACACTTCTTATCTGCTTTCTATTGATGGCTTTTGCGCTCATACTAAGTGGAACAAGAGCTCCACAGGCAGGACTTGCTTTTTCCGCCCTTTTGATAGTTCTTCTTAGCAGAAACAAAAAAATGATATTTGCTTTGATGTCAGTTCTAATACCGGCAATAATTGTCGTTTCGATATATCTACACGAAAGCCGCAAGATAGGTTTTATTGATCCGAACGATGATTCAACAAAATATAGACAAACGGTTTACCGAGAAGCATTACAACTTTGGGTCCAGTCTCCTCGGCACATAATCTTCGGCATCGGTATGGATTCAGTAAGAGTTTACGCCAAAGAATGGAGACTCTTTGACGATGGAAAACTCCCCTTAGGACACTTTCATTCGACTCCCATTCAGATTCTGGTTGAACGCGGATTGCCTGCTCTTTTGATCTGGCTGTGGATAATATGGGCATACACAAAACTGCTGCTAAAAGCCATAAGGAAAAAGGCAGGCCTAGAAAAAGGCGCTTTGCTCGGTATTTTCGGAGGATTTGTAGGCTTTATCCTAAGCGGGCTAGTTCATTACAATCTCGGAGATCAGGAAGTCGCTATGATATTTTTTCTCTTGATGGGGCTAGCTTTTGTTCTTCAAGAAACTTCAGCAGCTTCTTCACAAACTTCGACGTTTGCTTCAGGCAAGAAATCGTTAATCAAAAGCCTTATTTTTCGCTCATCTCCTTCAGAAACTGCAACTTGAAGACTTTCGAGCATCTTTTTGACCTCTGATGACGGATATTTATTGATTTTCCCGATGAATATCTTTGGATGTCCAGTTTTAACCATATTTTCACCCAGTACCTCGAGTTCCTCAAAAAGCTTCTCACCAGGTCTTCGTCCTGTAAAAACAATCTCTATGTCTTCGTAAGGTCTAAGTCCTGACAGTCTTATCATATCTTCAGCCAGATCGAGTATTCTAACAGGCTTACCCATATCGAGTATAAAAATTTCACCGCCTTTTCCGATTGAGCCAGCTTGAAGAACTAGCTGCACGGCTTCAGATATTGTCATAAAGTATCGCTTCATATTCGGATCGGTTACGGTAACTGGTCCACCACGAAGTATTTGCTCAAGGAAAATTGGCACTACCGAACCATTTGAGCCAAGGACGTTCCCAAAGCGAACGGAAATAAACCTCGTTTTATAACGCTCATGAAAACTCTGAACGGCTATTTCAGCAAGGCGTTTTGAGGCTCCCATAACCGAAACTGGATTTACTGCTTTATCGGTCGAAATCAAAACGAAAGTTTCAGCGTCAGTTCTACCAGCTAACTCCGCAAGCAAAACCGTCGCAAATACATTATTTTTAATAGCCTCTACAACATTTTTTTCCATCAACGGGACGTGCTTGTGAGCTGCAGCGTGAAAAATCACCTGCGGATTGAACCTCGAGAAAATATCATACATTCTTGATCTATCCGCAACATCAGCCACCAACGGCTCATAACGAAGCTCAGGAAAATCATTCTTCAAGGACCGCTCAATCTGAAAAAGCGCACCTTCCGCTCTTTCAACAAGCAAAATAAGCGAAGGTGAGAACCGAGCTATCTGCCGAACAAGCTCTGAACCAATAGAACCTCCTGCACCTGTAACCAAAACTATTTTTTTGCTTAAAAATTCGTGCAAGTTCTGCAAATCAAGATTTATTGGCTCTCGTCCGAGCAAGTCTTCTATTTGAACATCTCTTATGCGATTGATGCTTACACGCCCCCCTACTATCTCATTCAAACTAGGAACAATCTGTGTTTTCACGGGAATCTGCCGACATACTTCTAAAATATCTCTGATTTGCTTTCCTTGAGCTTCATCCAGCGTTATAACTACTAACTCGATTTTTAACTCATTAACCAACCTTGGGAGATCAGCCGTAGTGCCTAAAATCTTAATTCCGTTTATCAAAGCACCCACTTTTCGCTTATCATCATCAACGAATCCCTTGATAGATATTTCGGCGTCAGCTCGACCGCTAATTTCTTTCACAATCGCTGAACCTATTCTACCGGCTCCAATTAGCAAAGCAGGTTTTGCCTTCACTCGACGTCTTCTCGAAAAATTTTTCTTTTCGGAAATTTCATAAAAAAGCCTTCTAGCCAGCCTTAACGCAAGAAGCCCCGAAAAGGCAAAAACTGTATGCATAAGAGTAATCGAAAGTGGAACCTGCCAACGAACAAAATCCGACGGTAGCAAAAGTCTTAAACTCACCAGAACAAAAGATGAAATCGCAGCAGCCTTAAGAAAAATTTTCACATCATCAAGGCTTATGTATCTCCATAGAATTGAATACCCTCCGACTAAGAAAAGCGATAGAAATTGAATTAAGACAACCAAAGGAAGCTGATTTAGAGCATTTTCAAGATAATACTGCGGAAGTGAAAAATCAAAGCGAAGGAGATAAGAAAAGAAAAACGACAGGCATAAGATGAAAAAATCTGCGAAAACCTGTAGTGGTCGCCTTAAAAACCATAGCTTTTCACTTAATTTTTCCTGCATAGTCTATTTATTCCGGCTAGGCAAAGCCTAAGCCGGAAAGCTTTATTCAGATTTTGTTGCAGCTTTTGTAATTTCATGTCTTTCGGGATAAGCTTTCCCCTTTTCTGGCGCCCTCCACAGATTAGAAACCAAAAGTTCCCTTATGAAGGTCATCTCCTTTGGTAATCGATCGTAAAGCTTGAAAAAAAGGTCATCGTGAGAAGCTATTTCTTTTAGCCATATATCTCTATCTATGCTCATAACTTTTTCAAAGTCTTCTTTAGTAAATTCCGATCCCCGCCAATCAATATCTTCATATCTAGGTTGCCAGCCAAGAGGAGTTTCAATGCCTACTGATTTTCCGCGAGCACGCTCAACTATCCATTTCAAAATACGCATGTTTTCACCAAAACCTTCCCAGATGAATTTACCGTTTTCATCTTTTCGGAACCAATTTACGGAAAAGATTCTGGGCGGCTCGGGGATGCTTCGCCCGAAATTCAACCAATGTGAGAAGTAATCTCCCATGTGATACCCTGCGAAAGGCAACATTGCAAACGGATCGCGACGCACTTCACCGACATTTCCAAAAGCAGCAGCAGTCATCTCCGAACCCATAGTAGCCGCCATGTAAACACCGAAAGCCCAATTAAATGACTGTAGAACTAAAGGCGCTACCGTGCTTCTTCTCCCTCCAAAAACGAAGGCAGATACTGGAACTCCTTCGGGGTTGTCAAAATTCTCATCAACTGATGGACATTGAGCTATCGGAGTTGTAAACCTTGCATTCGGATGAGCCGCTTTTCTTCCGCAACCAGGTGTCCAATCATTCCCCTGCCAATCTATCAAGTGTGAAGGCATCGGTCCGTCTTCTTCAAGACCTTCCCACCAAACGTCGCCGTCATCGGTTAAAGCAACATTAGTAAAGATAGTGTTTGCCTTTATGGTTTCCATAGCATTGGGATTGGTTTTGTAATTCGTTCCTGGTGCTACACCAAAAAAGCCTGTTTCGGGATTTATCGCGCGAAGTCTACCATCTTTATCAGGTTTTATCCAGGCTATGTCATCACCCACGGTTGTAACTTTCCAGCCCTCTTCAAGAAAAGGTTTAGGCGGAATAAGCATAGCTAGATTCGTCTTTCCACAAGCGCTAGGAAAAGCAGCACAGATATAATCTTTCTTGCCGTCAGGAGATTGAATACCCACGATTAGCATGTGCTCGGCAAGCCAGCCTTCATCACGACCAATTACAGAAGCAATTCTCAAAGCCAAACATTTTTTACCTAGAAGAGCATTTCCACCGTAGCCAGAACCATAGCTTACAATTGTCCGCTCTTCGGGAAAATGAACGATGTACTTGTCCTTAAGATCAGGCACGCATGGCCATGGAACATCCTTTTGTCCTGGAGAAAGTGGCATCCCGACAGAATGTAAGCATTTAACAAAGTCGCCATTGCCTAGAGTTTCGAGAGCCTTTCGCCCCATGCGAGTCATTATTCGCATGTTTACAACAACATAAGGCGAATCAGTTATCTGAATCCCAAATAACGAAATAGGTGAACCAATAGGTCCCATGCAAAATGGGATAACATACATTACCCGCCCACGCATGCAACCTTCAAACTTGGCGTTCAAAATAGCTTTCATTTCTTTTGGATTCATCCAATTATTCGTCGGTCCTGCATCAGCCTTACTTAATGAACAGATAAAGGTTCTTTCCTCGACTCTTGCAACATCGCTCGGATGAGAACGTGCTAGAAAAGAATTCGGTCTTTTCTCGGGATTTAGCCTAATAAAAGTTCCCTTCTGAACCATCTCTTCACACAAGCGATCGTATTCTTCCTGTGAACCATCGCACCAATAAACTTCTTCAGGCTTACAGTGCTCAGCGGTTTTTTCTACCCATTCAATAAGCGCTTCATTTGTTACGTATGATGGAATTTTCATGTTCTTCATAAAATCTTTCTCCCTTAAAAATCAACCAAAAATAATATCATAAGACAAAAAAACTCAAAGCAAAATTCGCCTTTTACAAACAGTTACGGATAAGTCGTTAAGAACTTAGGCTTGCGCCTTGCTTTCGTTATCTGCTCGAAAGCATAAGCAATCTCTATCAAAACAGGCTCGCTGAAGGCAGGTCCAAAAAACGAAACCCCTATAGGAAGCTCATTGATGAATCCCGCAGGAACCGTGATGTTAGGATAACCGGCAACAGCAGGAATAGAAGAGCTGGATATGTAATTCGTTGGGCTATCACCATTTATCAAGTCAATCAACCAAACAGGGGCATTTGAAGGCGCCATTATTGCATCAATCTTGTATTGCTGAACTACTGAATCAATACCTCTATCTTGTGTCATAACCTTGCTTTGTAACAACGAAAGCCTATAAGCTCTATCTTCAAGACTACCCTTTGCCTCTGCCTTCAGAAAAATGTCTTGTCCAAAATATGGCATCTCCTTTTCCTTGTTTTCTTCATTAAATTTTATCAGATCGGCTAAAGTGCGATGTTTGCCACCTCTTTCTTGAAGGTAGCGCTCTATATAATGCTTGAATTCATAGAGAAGAACCTCAAATTCAGCTTCACCAAACTTTCCAAAGCCGGGGAAATTTATAT
Organism: Pyrinomonadaceae bacterium; assembly: GCA_025054715.1. Classification (GTDB taxonomy): domain Bacteria; phylum Acidobacteriota; class Blastocatellia; order Pyrinomonadales; family Pyrinomonadaceae; genus J014. Next base: position 67,172 of record JANWYH010000011.1, on the reverse strand, counting down.
CAACAACTTCAGCCCCTGCTGATTTGAGAACTTGAATCTGCTCTTCCATCAATTTATCAACTCGACTGTTGCGACCAAAGTATTGCCTGGCAATTCCTATTCTCTTGCCACGTAAACCATCCTTTTTCAAAAATTTCGTATAGTCTTGAGCCATTTTATTAGCTTGAGATGTCGCCCTATCTCTTTCGTCAAAACCTGCTATTACGGTCAGGATAATCGCTGCATCTGCTACGCTTCTTGTCATAGGACCAGCCGTATCCTGACTATGTGCTATTGGAATTATGCCACTACGTGAAACTAGCCCGACTGTTGGTTTCAACCCAACTATACCATTTACGGAGGAAGGGCAAACTATAGATCCATCAGTCTCCGTTCCTATCGAAGCTGCACAAAGATTAGCCGAAACGCTTACGGCCGACCCCGAACTCGATCCGCAAGGATTTCTATCTAAAATGTATGGATTCCGAGTTTGCCCTCCTCTAGCAGACCAACCACTCGAGGAATCTTCAGAACGAAAATTCGCCCACTCAGAAAGATTTGTCTTTCCTAAAATAACTGCTCCTGCTTGACGCAGCTTCTCTACAATGAAAGCGTCTCGCTTTGGCGCCGGAGCATCCACTAAAGCCAAGCTCCCGGCAGTGGTCTTCATACGATCTGCCGTATCAATGTTATCCTTCAACAAAATTGGTATCCCGTGAAGAGCCGAACGAACACGTCCTGAACGACGCTCTTTGTCTAAACTCTCAGCTATTTTAAAAGCATCTGGATTTATTTCAACTACCGAAAGTAGCTTCTGATCTATTTGTTCTATCCGCTCAACATACCTTTTTGCTAATTCAACTGCGTTAATCTTTCCCGAAACCATAGCCTCTTGCATTTCGGCTATAGAAGCTTCTTCTAAAACAAAATCTTTTCTTAAACCTTCTGTCATAAAAAATCCCGCACCTCCAAGCGCCGAAAAAACTAAAAACTCTCTTCTTCTCATCTTTTCATCCTCTTTACGTTATCAAGATTAGTTTTTGCACTTTCAAATTCTGGATTTATATCAAGTGCTTTCTTAAACTTCTGTTCGGCTTCTTCAAATTTTCCTTTCGCCAATAGAATCAAACCATAAGTATTATAGCCATCCGCATAATCTGGTCTTTGCTGAAGGACCAGTTGAATCTGCTTTTCCGCGTCATCTAACCTTCCAGCCAAAAAAAGGGCAAAGGCATATTCCGCTCTGATCGCTTCGGCTTGCTCAGGAAATGCACCCAAAAATCTTTCATAGACTTTTGCAGCCTTTTCAGGCTCCTTCTTTGTTAGAAAAGCCACCCCTAAATCCTTGTAAGCTTTAGTTAGAGAGCCTACATATCGAAGCTTATCCTCTTCCTTTATCAAGGAGATACATTTTCTCAAGTTTTCCTCTGCCTCTTCGTATCTTTCAAGAAGATAAAGCACATTGGAAAAGTTTAAGAAAGCTTCAGGACTATCGGGTTTGAACCTTGCTGCCACACTAAAATAATTCAAAGCCTCTTCATATTTTTTCTGCTTCACGGCTATGTAACCTAAGAGCGTATATGATTTATCATGCTCTTTGTTCCAAGCAATGGCTTTGAGGCAATATTGCTTTGCCTCATCCAAGTTATCCTTTAACCAAAGCGTATGACAGAGATTATGAGCTATCAAAAAACTTTCACCTACGACGCTTAATGAGTGACGATAAAGAGTTTCGCTATCCCTCCAGTAAGAAGTCTGACGATACGCTAAACCGGTAAAAGCTAGCGAAACTATCAATCCTAAAACCACTGCAGCTTTTTTAAGCCTAAGATTTTCTGCTAGCTCACTTATTCCCCACACGACCATCAACGATAAACCAAAATACGGAATGTATGTGTAGCGATCAGCCATTGCCTGAGCGCCCACTTGAACAATTCCTATTACTGGAACAAGGGTGCCTAAAAACCATAACCACCCAATTATCAGATACTTCCGCTTTTTCCACTGCCAGATACAAAAAGCTGAAATTGCAGCAAGAACAACCAATGCAACGCCTAATATCCCAAAATCTATGACTCTTCTGTAAGCATATTGAAGTCCTAAGTTTACTGGATAGAAAAACATGCCAATGTAACTTACGTAAGAAATCGCTGCATTCATCAATCTAACTTCTAAAGGCAACCGCTCTAAGGTTTCAACCGCCCCTGCAGAAGCTTGAGCTAAAAGTGTTATGTAACTAGAAATAACCGTTAATAAAAACAGAGGTATTTTCTCTAAAATCAACCATCGCAAATCCTTAAGAGCCCTTAATCTTCCAAGCGGCCAGTAATCGCAGAGAAGCAAAACAGCAGGCAAAGTGACAAGCATAGGCTTTGCCATTAAACCTAAAGCAAAAAGTAAAACAACTATAGCATACTTAAGAGCAATTCGCGTCTTCGTTTGGCAGTAACTTAAATAAGCCAGCATAGTCAGTAGCCAAAACATCGTAGAAAGAACGTCTTTCCGCTCAGAAATCCATGCTACTGACTCCACATGAGTCGGATGAACCGCAAAAATCAATGCCACAAAAAAGCTTTTCCAGAAATCATTTGTAAACCTAAAGAAAACTATCAAGGCAAGAAAAGAATTTAGAAGGTGAAAAATGACGTTCGTCGCATGATGAGCACCTGGATTCACTCCGAAAAGAGATACATCTATCTGGTGAGATATCCAAGTTAAAGGATGCCAATTTGCTGAATGAAATTCCGTAAAAGCCCAATAAATAGAGTCCCAAGTAAGCCCGCTTAAAACTTTTTGATTTTCATAAACATATAAATTATCGTCCGTGTTAATAAAATCAAACTTTACAGTTTGACCGTAAATAGCAATGCATAAAGCGGCGAGGAATAAAAAAGCCAGTATCTCTTTGTTGTCATCGAAAAACCTTGCTGTCAGCATTTTCTAGCTCCTCACCAAAGACATTATCAAGAACTTCTTTGTAGTATGTTGGAAGTAGTTTCTGTCCTTCGCGACGAAAAATTCTAAATTTCACCAGTTTCATCCTTTGCAGTCGAAATTCAAGGGAAGTGACTAAAACGCCGATTCCGTATTTTACGCTTCTACCGAAGTTTATGGAAGAAGCTTCTGGGAAATATCTAGTCGGACAGCTCAGCTCACCAATCCTATAACCGAAGAATATAGCTTGGCATATTATTTGATTATCAAAGATGAAATCATCTGAATTCTCTTCAAGTGGCAGATTTTCTAAGACTTCACGCCGAAAAGCCCTAAAACCTGTGTGATATTCGGAAAGCTTTTGCCCAATCAAAATATTCTGAAAAAAAGTCAAAAATCGGTTGGCAATGTATTTGTAAAGAGGCATCCCGCCTTTTAGTGCTGTTCCGCCAAGAATTCTCGATCCTAAAACAACATCATATTCACCATAGGCAATCATTCCCGCCATCGGAACAATAAGTTTAGGAGAGTATTGATAATCAGGATGTAACATTACAACAATATCAGCACCTCGCTTTAAGGCTTCGCGATAGCAAGTTTTTTGATTACGACCGTAACCAAAGTTTTGCTCATGCTCAAAAGTGGTCAATCTTAGTTCCTTGGCCAGCTTCACGGTTTCGTCGGAGCTTCTGTCATCAACAAGTAAAATTTCATCAACAATGTCGCGAGGAATTTCTGACACCGTCCGCTCAAGTGTCCGCGCAGCATTGTAAGCCGGCATAACTACTATTATTTTCTGCCCGTTGAGCATAAAATCTTCATCTGCTAAACTTTTTCAAGCTACCTTCCCCACTGATTTGGCGCCTATTTATTCTTGCAATTCGCTCAACCTGCTCAAAAACCCGCAAAAAGTTTCCACCAAGTACTTTCCTTATCTCTTGTTCCGTGTATCCACGCCTTAGCATCTCGTAAGTCACCAAAATCAAATCTTCTGCGCCTCTCATCCCGTCAGGAAGTAATGGAATCCCATCAAAATCTGAGCCTATGCCAACATAGTCAATTCCAACCGTCTTTTTTATGTGATCTATATGATCAACAATTCGCTTGTAACTCGGCACGGGTATAGGATTTTCAGCCAACAAACGTCGCTCCGCTTCAACGAAGGCTTTTTGATCGTTCTTATATTTCTCACGCAAAGCCTCTAACTGTAACTTAAGTCTTTCTCGACGTTCGCTGTCTGCCTTGTTGTAATTATCGTCCAAAAATACAGGATAAAAATTTATCATTACCACGCCACCATTTTGTGCGATGCGCCGCAAAATGTCGTCCGGAATGTTCCTAGTATGATTTGCAACGCCACGAGCTGAAGAATGTGAAGCAATTATCGGTGCAATTGAAATGTCAAGCACATCATTCATCACCTTATCCGAAACATGAGAGATATCAACAAGCATTCCCAATCGGTTCATCTCCCGAACGACTTCCTTTCCAAATTCGGAAAGCCCATTGTTTCTTGGCTCGTCTCTATGGGCGTCAGCCCAATCATGTGTGACATTGTGAGTTAAGGTCATGTAACGAACACCCAGTCTATAGAAAGTTCTGAGAGCTGAAAGTGAATTTTCTATTGCGTAACCTCCTTCAATCCCCATCAATGCACAAATTTTTCCTTGACGCTTCGCACGCCGAATGTCCGCAGCAGTATAACACATCGTTAAAGCATCAGGGTTTTTTTCAACTTCACGATAAACGGCATCAATCAAATCAATAGCTCGCCGCATCGCACCGCCCGTCCTGTAATAACTTCCTGAAACATAAATCGAAAAGAAAACACCTGTAATTCCTGAAAGCTTTAAGCGATTTAAGTCCGTATGGAAAGGCGTTCCGTCTTGATGAAACTTTCCTCTCGTATCTGTTCTTAAATCCAAATTCTCATCAGCCATCGGTGTTGTGATGTCGTTGTGTCCATCAACAATTATGGCTCCCTTGTGGATTTTAAGAGCCCTTTCCCATAGCTTCGGGTCTAAGTCAGGTGGCATTGTTTGCGACACTGCTTGAAAGCAAAAAACCAAAACAAAAAACAGTAACAAAACCTTCATAATTCTACTTCCCACCGATAATGATTTTAGCTATAGTTTGAAGCTGCATATTGCTTGTTCCTTCATAGATCGCACCGATTTTCGAGTCACGCCAGAATTTTTCAACCGGATAATCCTTAGTGTATCCATATCCACCGAAAAGCTCTATTGCCATTGAAGAAACCCTTTCAGCAACGCGTGAAGCGTAAAGCTTTGCCATTGCTGCCTCCTTTACAAAGTTCTTTCCTGCATCCTTCAGCCTAGCAGCGTTGTAAACTAGGAGTCTTGCAGCTTCGATTTGAAGAGCCATCTCAGCAAGCTGAAATTGCACGGCTTGAAACTTATTTATCGTCTGACCGAATTGCTCACGCTCAGCCGTATATTTGAGTGCAGCCTCGTATGCACCTTGAGCTATTCCGACCATCTGAGCACCGATACCTATTCTGCCTTCGTTAAGGGTCTCGATCGAAACTTTATAGCCTTTGCCTACTTCTCCAAGCACATTCTCTTTCGGCACCTTGCAGGCATCTAAAATTAGCTCCGTCGTAGAACTAGCCCTAATCCCCAATTTATTCTCCTTTTTACCAACAGAAAAGCCCTCAAAGCCTCTTTCAACAATAAAAGCAGTTATACCTTTGTAACCTGCCTCTGGATTTACATTCGCAAAGAGAATAAATATATCAGCTTCGTTTCCATTAGTAATCCAGAGTTTTCTGCCTGTTATCTCATAGTGATCGCCTTTATCTACGGCGCGAGTCTTGAGGGCAAAAGCATCCGAGCCGCTGCCAGCTTCTGACAAAGCATAAGCTCCCACCTTTTCTGTGACCATTTTCGGTAAGTATTTCTTTTTTTGCTGTTCATTTCCCCAACGAAGCATCGCATTTAGAACAAGCGTATTGTGAACATCTACAAACACACTTGTTGAAGCGTCAACACGGGCCAGCTCCTCGATAGCTAAAATAGCGTTAAAAAACGTCGAGCCAGCACCACCGTACTCTTCCGGAACTTCGATTGACATTAGTCCAAGATCAAAGCATTGTTTAATAAGTGCAGGGTCTAGCTTTCCCTCTTCTTCCATCTTTTCAACGCGCGGGCGAACTTCACCTTCAGCAAATTCCCTTACAGAGCTCTTAAAAAGAGCCTCTTCTTCGCTTAACATCGTCAAAGCAGGATGTAAGCTTTGCACTTGTAAAACCTTTGCTTCCATAAAAACACCTCGTTACGTTCTTGTAAAATAGTTTCGTTAAAATCATCATAAAAGTAATGAACTCAAAATTCAAAGAAGAAAAAACAGCAAAAACTGAGAATAAAACCCGAAGACTACGCATTATAGGATTTTCGTTAACACTTTGCGGTATCCTGCTCTTTAGTTATTTTGTTTGGTCAGTGGGAATCTATGAAATCCTAGAAGGTATCGGCAAAATCGGATTAGATGGTTTTGCGGTGATAATTTCAATTTACTTTTTAAGAATTATGGTCCGATCAATAGCCTGGAAACTATCGGTATTTGAGCCTTACAAACTACAACTACGCGACACATTACCAGCAGTAATCATCGGCGAAGCGATGAGCAGCATGATACCTTTAGGGATTCTTGTAAGCGGCACATCAAAAGCAATCGCCGTCAGACACCGAGTTCCTCTGATAATCGGTCTATCAAGCGTTGCAACGGAAAACCTCTTCTACTCTTTTATGACAGCCTTCTTCGTTGCTTGCGGCGCAATTGCTTTTGTAAGAAGTTTTGAACTTAGTGAAGGATGGTATTTGACACTTGATTTACTGATAGTATTAACCTTTTCAATAATGATTTTTCTCGTCTTAATGGTCATCAGACAATGGCATTTTTTAAGTGGACTCTGCGAATGGCTCTATAGAAAAGGCATACTACGGCAATACATGGAAAGTGGTAGGATTCACGCAAGGTTTTTTGAAAATCTAGTTTATGGCTACTATAGGCAATATCCTAAATATCTTCTTCCCATACTGTTTCTTCAGGGATGTTTCCACCTTTTAGGAGTTTTAGAAATCGCATTTATTTTGTTTCGGCTTACCGGCGAGCTATCCTTCTATACCGCTTTTCTTCTTGAATCCGTAAGTCGCCTGATTACTGTCGTTTTTAAGCTTGTTCCTTTCCTAATAGGCATTGACGAGGCAGGTGCGCAGTTTGTGACCGAAGTTTTGTCACTAGGTGCTGGTTTAGGCGTTACAGTAGCCATAATTCGCAAAGGAAGAATTTTTTTCTGGGCAATGATAGGAGTTCTTCTAATAGTAAAGCGTGGACTTACAATAAAGGAAATTTTCTCTCAAGCTAAAAAACTGCAGACAGCAACAGATTGAGTCTAAAAAGGGCGACCTGCATCGGTCGCCCCGCCCTGATCTAATCTGTTAGGCTCAGACTAGAAGACGAATCTAGCTCCAAGAACGATTCGGCGATTACCGCCATTCGTTCCCCACTGATCGAGGAAGTTAGGTGCTGATATACGTCCTTCAGGGATACCGAAATTGCGATTGTTGAAGACGTTAAACATATCAGCACGAATTTGCAGGCGATATTTTTCCCCAAAAAGCGTATTCTTGATTATACCAAAGTCAACTAGCTGTATGCTGTCAGCACGTAAAATATTTCTACCAGCATTTCCAACTCGTTGACCTGGGAAGAGAGTTCTAAACAGACTTGCACCACCTGCTCTCAGAATTTCGGGAATGCTCATCTGAGAGAGATTTAGCGTGGTATTCACATTCGGCCGAATAGAGTTTCCGACAAGCCCATCAATACCGTTGACAGTGCCGGCAGGATCAGTTCCTAACAATGGTGTGAAAGGAGCACCACTTTGGAAAGTGAAGAATGAGTTAACTTGCCAGCCACCTAAAAGCTTTCCAACAAAGTCTTTTTGCGACCTAAAGAATGGAAACTCATAGACAAAGTTACCTGTAAATCGATGAGGTCTGTCGTAGCTTGAACGCGCTCTGTCTGCTGCCCAATTAAACGGATCCTGAGGAATTGCAACCTCTGCCCCCGATGGATTGAAAATTTCAGATGCTGTGTCAATAAACGTGCTGTAAGTGTAGTGGAAACCCGCACTAAAGCCACGGCTCAAGCGCTTGTCAAGGCTTATTTGAAGCGCATCATAAGTTGAACTTGCCGAGTTTGCACGAGTGCGGATCACACCGCGATTTGGATCAACTCTAGGTGCTAGAATCCCAGCTGCTAGGTTGCAAGTTCCAGAAGTAGGGGTCGCTGCTGGATCGAACGGGCATGGCCTTCTTGGATTGCCATCAACCGTTTGAAAGAGTTTGATTCCTCTGGTCCTGATGTATCCTACACGCAAAATTAGGTCACGGGAAAGTTCTCTTTGCACCTCAAGGGAGATTTGATCCGTGTAAGGAGATTGGAAATCTTCAGCTACTATTGTTCTCGTCAAAAGATTCGGATTTGTCACATTGGGCACCCTCGTATTCCGCATCGTTACAAAAGCGTTGGTAAGAGATGTGCTCTGTGCCGCAACAAACGGGAACGAGCTGAAGATATTAAGGTTTATATTGATAAAGTTAGCGTCAAAGGCTCTTGCAAAACCACCTCTTATGACAAGCTTATCGCCACCCGTAATGAATCCGATTATACCTTCGTTACTGGTCTTAGGATTCCAGTTAAAGCCAATCCTTGGGGCAAAGTTATTCTTATCAGTTTTCGGAACAGGGTTCAAGCGAAATGCAGGATTGTTCCCATTGGCAGCGAGAATTCTTTGATTGAGGTCTTTCAGATAACTGAAAGAATCACCCGGATATTCATACCTTAAGCCAAGAGTTAAGGTAAAATTCGGGGTAATCTTCCATTCATCTTGAGCAAAAGCATAAAATTCATACCAACGGTAAAATCCAATCACGTCACCACCAGCAAGCGGGAGGTTAATGGTTGCCACTTGAGCGACATCGTTTATGAAGTTTTGCAGTGTGGTGTAAACTAATCTTCCTCTAACAGTTGGGAAGAAGAAGCTTTTTACATCAATTCGGCGGGCATCAAAGCCGAACTTCATCGTATGTCTTCCCGTTACGTAAGAAAGATTGTTTGTAATTTGATATGTATCGTTTATACGGAACTGAGGTAGGTTAACAGCTAAACCTATAGCGGTTCTATTAGCTGCAGCGTTAAACCCTGTCATTCCAAGATCGGCAATTTCGATTGAAGGAATGGTTTCCGAACGTGGGTCCTCAGCGCTCGTGTTAGAATCGAATCTCGACCAGGCAAGACGTAGTTCATTGCTTAACCTGCTTGTCAGAACGCTATTCCATACAATTGTAGCAGCTTGGGTCTTCAAACGATTTCTTGTCGTAAGTCCTGGAGGAGTAACTTGACCCGTTCCTGAGGTTTTACCCCATTCGAAGCGATACCGCCCATAGATTAGGTTTTTATCATTAAAGCGATGGTCAATCCTGACTGAACCTTGGTGATTCTTGAAATTGAAAGTTGATGAACCCGTAAGATCACCGAGTGGAATGGTAAAGCTGCTCGAGCCAACTGTAACCGTTCGGCTTTGACCATTTGGAGTCCCCGCAGGAACAAAATCAAGTAAGGCTTGGACTTGAGGTCTAACAATTCCATCTATCGAACCATTAGCTATTTGTTGCAATATGGCTCTTCCTTGAGCAGTTGGAGCACCTCTTAAGGTAAACCCGGACCCGAGTGCCTGATCTTTCCACTGCTGCATGTCAACGAAGAAAAACGTCTTGTCTCTTCCAATCCAAATATAGGGCTTGTTTTCATCCCCAAACCAAGGCATCACAAGTGGCCCACCAAGCGTAAATCCTAGCTGACGCTCTTTACGAAAAGGCGCTTTTCTTCTATCTTCTGTTGTAGCGTTCGGATTGCAAAAACCAGCTCTCTTGTCCAAATTGCTACAAGCGTTTAAGTTTTCGTTGTTATAGAATATGAAAGCGGTCCCTCTGAATTCATTCGTTCCGGATTTGCTTACGAAATTGACAATTGAACCCGAGTTTCGTCCGTATTCTGCAAGAAACTGATTGGTAATAATTCTTACTTCCTGGATAGCATCCGGGTTATTCAAACCTATCTGTCCACCAGAAATGGACGGATCGTTTATATCTTGCCCATCGAGCATAAAATTGTTCGAGCGCAAGCGTCCTCCGTTCGATGAAAAGCTTATACCGTTCGCAAACCCCGTCTGTCCGCTACCTAGCTGGCTTACGCCAGGGACTGACAGCAAAACGTTGTAAACACTGCGGTTTGGAGCAATAGGAAGCTCAGAAAGCCTTCTTTCGTCAAAACGAGTGCTAACTTCTGGTGTCGAAGTGTTCAAAAGAGAAGCGTTTTCCGTAACCGTGATAGTTTCCTGAATCGGTCCTGGTTTTAACGCAACATTAACTACGGCGTTCTGATTAACCAGAAGCACTATCCCGCTTTGCACGTACTTGGAGAAATTCTGCGCCTCAACCGTTAATTCATACTGCCCTATCGGCAAGTTAACGAAGCTATAGCGACCTTCGCTATCCGTAACTAGTGTTCTCGTAAACCCGGTCTGCACGTTACGAACTGTAACAGTCGCTCCCGGTATTACTGCCTCTTTCTCATCGGTAACAACACCCGAAAGAGAAGCCGTCGTGGTTTGTGAAAAACTTGTTCCCAAACCGACCAAAAACAAAGTTAACATTAAAAACAAGCTCTTTACCCTCATACACATAACCTCTTTTTTTCTAAAGAATGAAGATAGTCTTCGTGTTTAGTCTGCTTTGCAACTTTTATGCCAGAATGTAAAAATCAGTTTTTTCAATAGTTTAACCAAACGCCCAAGACCTTTAAGGGTTTAAGATTTCCAGAAAAATGGATCAAGAATTCAAATAATCGTAAAATCTAACGTCTTTCAGTAAACTCCTCTGCAAACATGTCTTTTACTTTTCGTTCATAAAGTGATTCAATATATTTAAGTGTTGAAAGCTTTCTAGAGGTATTTTGAAAATGACGCGCAAGAAATTTCGTTATGGCGAACGATGGTTTCCTTCCTCTGAACGATCCCTGCAGGAGTACCTTATAAATCAGTCTTCCTTACAGATTTCAAGAAATGATCTTTTAAGAATGATTCGTGGTGGCGAAGATACTTATCTTGAATTAAAGGTCAAACTTTCAAACCCCGAAAAAATCTCACAGGAAATTGTTGCGATAGCCAACACGGTTGGAGGTTTCATAATATTCGGCGTAACCGATAAACTTCGTATCGAAGGTGTTGATTATCCTGAAGAGGTAATAAGCGAAATAGTCAGAATCTGCCGAGAGGAAATCATACCACCGATTATTCCCATAATCGACACTGTGTCATTTGATAATGGTAGAAGAATTGTAGTGTTAGAAATTCAGGGAAAACACCGCCCTTATAGAACCCGAGAAGGAAGGGTCTTTTTAAGAATAGGAACTCAAAAAAGAGAGGCTACAAGAGAAGAATTATCTGACTTGATTCAGGAATCTTCTCCTATGAACTATGAAAATCTACCCGTTCCGGGAGCGACAAAGGATGATATTGATGACGCTCTTCTATGGAGTTTTGCGCGTGCTTTTGAAGACATATCTGAAACGAGCCTCTCTTACAATACCGAAGAATTCTTAAAAAGAGATTTACTTCTAGCAACAGGAAGCGGAGAAGATTTTACGCCTACGGTCGCCGCCATTTTACTCTTTGGCAAGAATGATAGAGTTTCGCAGCTTCTTCCTCGCTCAACCGTTACTGTGACGCGCTACTCTGGAAATTCCCCATCCTCACCCGTAGTAGAAGAGAAGGTCTTAGAAGGTAACCTAACAACACTGTTTGAATCAGCTATTAGATTCATAAAAAAATACTGCGATTTAATGAAGGAAAAGCCTAAATTACGAATCCAGCCATCACCAATACCAGCAAGACAGAACTATTCCGAAAACGTCATTCGCGAAGCCATCACCAATGCCCTCATTCACAGAGACTTAGCCCTGAGGGAAGCCAAAACCCGCATTTGTATATTCGATGACTCAATCGAAATCATAAACTCGCGTCGCCATACTGGTTTTGTACCTTTTGTTTCAAAGGCTATATGCTATGGGATTACCCAGCGCATAAACCCTCAAATAGCGGCTATATTTACAAGTCCTGCCTATGAAATTGAGTTAGGAAGTCGTGACTTTCCGAGCATGCTTCGTGAAGCTCAGATGTTCTCAGGGAAAAAACCAGAATTTTCCATCATAAATGATGAGTTTCATCTCAAAATACATGGCATTTAGATAAGAGAAGCAGGATCGACATCTATCTGAACCGAGTTTGAATCACACTTTTTCTCCTCTGCAAGCATAAGAGCCGTGTTTAGAGTTTGATGAAGCAAGGTCCCACTTGGCGCCTTGACTATTATTTGCAAACGATACTTATCCTTGAGTTTGGATATAGGAGCTGGAGATACATCCAATACCTGCACCCTTTTCTGCAGGTTAGCTTCATCAAGGCATGACTTAAAGCAAAGAGCTGTCCGCAAGGCTTGATTATAGTCTTTGTGTTGTATCAAAACGCAAGCAAGTGATGAAAAAGGTGGGTACATGAATCTCTGCCGAAATTCAGCTTCCTTTTGATAGAATTTCTCGTAGTTTTGCTCCGAAGCAAATCTGATCACATAATTTTCAGGATAGAATGTCTGCACGATAACTCTGCCCGAAACGTCACCGCGGCCGGAACGACCTGCCACTTGAGTCAGTAGCTGAAAGGCTTTCTCACCAGCCCTGAAGTCCGGCAGAGTTAAAATGTTGTCCACAGAAACCACACCGACCAATGCTATTTTCGGAAAGTCATGCCCTTTTGCAACCATCTGCGTCCCAACAAGAATATCTATTCTACCTTCGGCAAAGTCACGTAAAGTCTTTTCAAGCGATTCTCTGTTTTGAACGGTGTCTCTATCAAGTCGGGCAAGCTTCGCTTTTGGAAAACGACTTCTCAAAATTTCCTCTATCTTCTCTACTCCGCTTCCAACAAAGAAAAGCCTATCAAAACCGCAAGACGGACACCTTAAAGAAACAGGTATGTGAAAGTTACAGTAATGACATAACAGTATGTTCTTTTTTTTATGGTAAGTAAGCGTAATATCGCAATGCTTACAACGAATTGCATCTTTACATCTGACGCAGTGAACGAATTGAGAAAAGCCTCTGCGATTTAATAAAATTATGACTTGGTTACCTCTATTGAGAGTTTCTTCAATAGCGGAAAGCAGATGAGTAGAAACAACGGCCTCGCCTTCTTTTTGATAAACCTTTTCCATATCAACTATTTCAACCTTTGCCAAAGAGCGCTTTTTTACCCGTTCAGGCAAGCAAAGATACTTATACTTACCAAGTTCTGCATTGCGAAAGCTTTCTAAAGAAGGAGTCGCCGAACCGAGAATCACGACTGCATCTGCTAGTTTCGCACGAACTACGGCTAAATCACGAGCATTGTATGGAGGAGTCTCCTGTTGACGATAGGAGCTATCATGTTCTTCATCTACAACTATCAAGCCTATATTTTTTAAAGGAGCGAAAATTGCCGATCTTGTCCCGATGACAACTTTAGCTTTTCCTGCCTTTATTCGTCGCCATTCATCAAATCTTTCGCCGGCAGATAGAGACGAATGAAGCAAGGCTACTTGATTTCCAAAGGCAGAAACAAGTTTTTCTGAAAAAGCTGGAGTAAGTGCAATTTCAGGAACAAGCACTAAACTAGATCGCCCAAGCCGCAACGTCTCTTCTATAGCCCGAATGTAAACAATCGTTTTGCCACTTCCAGTAACCCCATGAAGAAGAAAAGCTCCGTATTCATTCTTCTGCAATGGCTTGCAAATTTCAGCTAAAGCATTCTTTTGATCTTCATTCAAGACTACGTCTTCTAACCCCCTTAAAGTCCTATCTCTCAAAGGGTCTCTATAAACTTCTTTTTCAAAAATTTCTACAAATCCTTTTTCTTCCAAGCCCTTCAAAACAGAAGCGCTAATTTTCGCTCTTTTAATTAAGTCTTTTGAAAATACCTCCTTCTCCTCTACCAAAATCGAAATTACTCTTTGCTGCGCTTCTGTAAAACGCCCATCACTCCTGATAAGCCTAACCATCTTTTGTAATTTCGGCTTAGTCCTTGCTTGTAAAATTCTGTTAGAGCTCAAAATAAGCCCTTGTTTCTCAAGTTCGTTTATTACTCTTTGCGAAGATTTTTTACCAAAAACTTTATAAATCTTCGACACATCAGACTCTCCATTCTCAATTAGAAATCTCAAAATTTTCGCTTTCAAAGAATCTCTCATTTTAGGAAATTCTTTCATTGCTTCTTGTGTTGCACTGACTATGCGCTCAATTCTTGAATTAACACCTGCAGGAAGAGAAGCTTTTAGAAATTCTCCCCAAGAAGTCAGATAATAGTCAGCAGCCCAACGCGTAAGCTCCAAAATTTCCGGTGTTAAAAGTGGTTCCTCATCTAAAAGCTCTACCGCCTCTTTTAAAGCTTCTTCATCAGTAGATTCACCCATCTCATCACGACTTTGATAAAGCGCAACAACATAACCTGTCAAACTCCTCTTACCAAATGGCACAACTAGCCTTGATCCAAGTCTCACTTTATCTCGAAAATCAGAGGGCAAAATGTAAGAAAAAGTCTTTCTTATTGGAACTGGCAAGGCAACTTCTGCATAGTTTGAAGAAAAACTTTCCATCACATAAATAATTCTATTACTGTAAAGCCAAAAAATAAATTTTCGCTTGAAATCGTTGTTGGCTATTTGGTATCTTCTTTCGGCAAAAAGATGATAGACTGGATTGCCTTGAATATGACGCCCGGAGTCGGGCCCCGAGTAGCTATCAAGTTGATTGAACGTTTCGGCTCTGCGGAAAATGTGTTTCTTGCAAGGCGAAAAGAACTCGAAAACCTTCGTCTAAAACCCGAAACTATCGAGAGCATTCTTAACAAGGAATTTCACAAAAAGGCGGAGGAGGAATTAGTTCAGGTTGAAAGAATCGGTGGTGAAGTTTTGACTCTCGACGATGGTTTGTACCCGGCTCTCTTAAGAGAAATCCTAGATCCACCAATAGTTCTTTATGTGAAGGGCAATTGGAAAGAGTGCTTAGATATGCCTTGCATCGCAGTAGTTGGCTCAAGAAGATGCTCAACCTATGGAGAAAATGCCTGTTCGATGTTAACTCGCGAACTTGCAAAAAGAGGTATATGCATAGCTTCAGGATTAGCAAGAGGAATCGATTCAGCGGCACATCGAGCCGCCATCGAAGTAAAAGGTAAGACGATTGCTGTTTTAGGAACAGGCATTGATGAAGTCTATCCGAGAGAAAACAAATCTTTGGTTGAGAAGATTCTGCAAAACAAAGGTGCATTGATCTCACAATTTCCACTGAAAACACCGCCACTTAAGGATAACTTCCCCTACAGAAACCGCATTATTTCCGGTTTAAGTTTAGGTGTTTTAGTTGTTGAGGCTTCGGAAAGAAGTGGATCCCTCATAACAGCCTATCACGCTCTCGAGCAAAACAGAGAGGTTTTCGCTGTTCCCGGAAATATAACTTCTCGTAATTCTTTCGGTACAAACTATCTAATAAAAACAGGAGCTAAACTCGTGCAACAATGGCAAGACATTGTAGTTGAATTACCTGAGGAAATCCGTTTGAAACTCTTGTCTGAAAAAACACAAGAGAAAAGACCACAACAAACAAGTCTTATGCCAGCCGATCTAACCGAAACAGAAAGAAAAGTCTATGAGCTTCTTCTCGCAGATGAACCTACTCACTTTGACACCATAGTCGAAATTGCTCAAACAAACGTTGCCGATCTTTCCATAGCCTTATTAGCTCTCGAGACTAGAGGACTCATCCGTAGCCTGCCGGGAAACCGCTTTGTGAAAAATCTATAGCTGCCTAACGAAATTCGCTCTAGCGTCATGAAATAACCTACAAGAATATAGCTTCGCAATAAGGCTAAGTGAAAAACAGCCTTTCACGATGACAAAGAGTTGAAATTCTTCCCTAAACCGTAGAGAATCAGTTATCCCTTAGGCTTAACCGATAAGGATTTGAATTTTCCTTCTTCTTGTCTATCTATCAAAATGGGAGGCATATCTTAGCATGCTTACGCTCCTTTTACATTCACCAGAGTTAGTGCGAGACTCCAAAACTAAACAGTTAATATCATTCTATTTTCTCTTTAACTTTCTTCTTTAGAATTTCACCAAATCTCTATTTCTCCTCCGAAGGCATAGAATGCCGATACTTCGAGACCGGCTCCAACGGGGACATCTATGCAAATAACTTTAGGCGCATTTCCCGTCGATCCAAATCATACGAATTGTAAAGATAGTGCAGCGAATTACGAATGCTTTCGATATCATTACCCGAGGTAATAAGTAATTTTGGGCCAATCTTTGCAACAGTAGAAAAAAACTTGTAACCTCGTAAAGCTTTAACCACTTTATCCCATTTTACGCCAAGTGAAATATTTACACCCCAGTCATTGTTAGGTTGCCCATTTAATTCGTGAATATTAATACAGTTAAAAACGCACATCGCCACTAATCCTGTACCACCACCTAACCCTAATCCGAGGCGAATATTGGTTAAATTGAAATTTGCTTGTCGCGAAAAGTTGCTTACATTAAAAACTCTACCTATGGTGTTTTCTAGTCCAGTAACAATCGCTATGCCGCCTGTTTTAATCCCAATTCCGAGCCAAGTTTTTTCATTATATCTGTCATACGCGCCTTCTCCTTGTTTTAAAAGTCAAATCTGAATCAAACTCGACCTCTTCGTAACTTTTGACGAGCACTAACTTCTTAAACTTAGTCACTACTTTTACGACGAAAGAATTAAAACAATTTGCTTTTTTCTCTACTAAAAACTCGCTTTTTGCTTGAAAAATTCCAAAAAGTCTTTCGTCTTCTACAAGCCAAAACGTCACCGATAATTAAACAGAAATTTTGCCCGAAATCTGATAATGATTAGACTCTGAAGAGCAATGTACTAGCAGGCAAGTTTTTGGGCAGGGTTTTCGCAAAGTAGAAAGATTGATTCATCTGATTCTCCATCTCTTTGGAGAGAAAAACATTAACCAAAGCTTTCTAAATAAAGAGTTCAGAATAAATGAAAGGAGAAAACTATTATTATTCAAAAAAGATAAATCTCGCATCTTGGCATCGCTTTTTAAGCCAGAATCACAGAGATATTTAGTTGAAAACCTTAGTATCCATTATATCCATCTCACAAGGGAAGAAACTTTTGCGTTATTTGAAATAAGGCAAGCCTGCTCAATTTCCTTTTGATTTTTTGAAAATCCGCACGCTTCATTACATTTTCAAAAACCTTTCACGTAAAACTCTTGATTGTAGTCGGCTTACCGGTAGGCTCTGCCCATTTTTGAGTGTGAGGATGTAAGTTCCGCCGGGCATCGGGCTGATTTTCGCAATCATTTCTAAATTAACTAAAGCGCCTCTTGAGATACGAATAAATTGACTAGGATCGAGACGTGCCTCTATTTCTTTGAGGCGATAGTTTATAACGTAACGGTTATTGCTGATCGTCGTAATATTAAGTAGCTCTCCATCAGCAACTATCGAAGCGACTTCTCGAACTGGAACTAAAAAAATTTCTTCTCTTTTTTTAACAGGTATTCGCTCCAAATAGCCTTGACCAGCCGTCGCCTCATAAACCTTGATCGCAGAGTCCAAGCGTTGCACCTGTGCTTGACGAAAATCGTTTCTTTCTAATCTTTCGTGTGCTCTTTGTATAGTTTCTCGTAACCTTGACTTCTCAACAGGTTTTAACAGATAGTCAATGGCATTTATCTCAAATGCTTGAACCGCATATTCATCATAAGCGGTTACGAAAGCTATTAAGGGAAGCTGAGCTTTATTCAAGAGTTTTACAACGTCAAGACCAGTAACTTCTGGCATTTGTAAGTCTAGCAGAATTAAATCAGGTTTCATTCTTTTGATTATCTCAACAGTTTCTGCTCCATTTTCCGCTTCTCCAATAACTTCTACGTCTTCAAAATCAGCAAGCAGATTTTTCAAGAAATTTCTTGCTGGACGTTCATCATCGGCTATTATAACTTTTAGCTTCTGCATAATTTCAAAAACGACACAACAATCTTATTATTATCTTTGTGAAAGCACTCCAAAGCCAAACTCAAAATGTTGTTACAACCGAAAAAGAAGTTCTTTTTCTTCAAGGACCTAGATCGAGGACAAAAGAATTCTTGACGATTTTGCGAATCGGCTGGGAATTTCTCAGAGTCTTTCGTGTTCTGCATTTTGTAGGACCTTGTGTAACTGTTTTCGGTTCTGCTCGCTTTTGTGAAGGGCACAAATATTACGAGATAGCTCGAAAGATTGGAGCAGAGCTTGCAAAGATTGGATTTACAGTCATGACGGGCGGCGGTCCAGGTCTTATGGAAGCAGCGAATCGAGGAGCAAAAGAAGCCGGTGGCATTTCCGTTGGATGCAACATTCTTCTTCCGTTTGAGCAAAAACCAAATTCTTACCTCGATCACTGGCTTACGGTCAGGTATTTCTTTGTTCGTAAGGTGGCTTTGGTTAAATACTCTTATGCATTCGTGGTAATGCCTGGCGGATTCGGAACACTCGACGAACTTTTCGAGGCTCTTACCCTGATTCAAACTCGTAAGATTCTCGACTTCCCTGTAGTAGCTTTCGACACTCAATATTGGCATCATTTAAGAGAACTCCTAAAAGACATGGCGAAAGCGAAAAGCATATCTGAAGAAGACCTAAAGCTACTTTTAATTACAGATTCGATAGAAGAAGCAATCAGTCACATATCTGAACATTCCATAAAAAGGTTCAAACTCAACCAAAAACCCATCAAAAAATCATGGTTTCTCGGCGAAAGGTAATTATAAAAGAAAAAAGCCACCTTAGTTCGAGTTTTTCAATAAGAGGTGGCTTTCAAAAAATAAGTAGTTAACTCGGAAAAACTAACGGTACGAGGAAGCGTCTCTTCGCCTTTCAAGAGAAGCAGCTAGAAGTTCTTTTGCTTTCGGAAGCATTTCAAGAGCTTGCTTTAACTGTATATCATAATCGTTTGCGACTTGAAACGAAGTAACTGAGCCATAAGCTGCAGTTACAAGCTCCGATCTTAGGTTCCGACTTACGAATTCTTTTTCTTGGTCAACGATTGATGCTGGTATGCCATATTTTTCCGAAGCAAATTTCTTAAATCTCTCGAAAAGCTGCTCAGTTACAGGAAAATCGCTTGGCTTTAGAACATAACCGAAAATTATCGGTCGATCTACTTTATAGGATTCAAAACCTTGCACTTTTCCGTAAACCAAATCCATAGCAAAGGCAAATATTGGATCAAGAAGTCTCGACTGCTGTCTTGCTCTTTCTATAGGCACAGATTCCGGCTTTACAACTACATCAGGCTGAATGCCTCCGCCGCTGTAAACTCTTCTTCCTAGATCGGTTTTACTTTCCTCGCCCTTAGGTTTGTTTTGCCTTTCCTCTCTCAAGCTTCCTCCGTTTGTATAATAATCATAAAGACTTCCATCCGAATAATCTCTTTGAATTAACCTACCTGAAGGTGTTTGATACTTGGCTATCGTCAAAAGCAGCATTGAGCCATACTCTAAAAGAAAAGGATTTTGAACAAGTCCTTTTCCAAAGGTATCTTCGCCTACGATTAAGGCTCTATCATGATCCTGGAGTGCACCCGCGAGAATTTCAGATGCTGAAGCAGTATTTCTGTTCACCAAAACGACCATTGGAGTTCTGTCAGGTTCTGCATTGTCAGAAGCGAAACTACCGAAGGAATTCTCATATCGTCCCTTTTGCATGAAAACCACTTGACCTCGTTCAAGAAATGTGGAAGCAACACGAAAAGCCTGATTAACAAGTCCACCGCCATTATTTCTTAAATCCAGTATAAGATACTGCATCCCTCTTTTCTTGAGTTCATCCATTGCTTTTCGGAATTCGTTGTAGGTAGTTTGATTGAACCCGACGGTCATAGCAATATAACCTACACCGGGCTTTATCATATAGGCTTCTGGGATTGATGGCTGCGAAACGACATCTCTAATTATCTCAACGGTTTCTCGCTTGCCGGTCCCGTGTCTTTCAATAACCACTTTTGCAACTGTGCCCCTCGGTCCTCGCAGATGAGAGCGAACTTCGATGAAAGGCTTGCCTAGCATAGAAACGCCATTTACTTCAACTATCTTGTCCCCATAACGCAGGCCAGCTCTGTGAGCTGGTGAACCATCAAAGGTTGACTTTATGTAGGTCGCTATGATTTTGCCAGAGCTATCTCTCAAATCACCTATTGTGGCCCCAATCCCAAAATACTGCGACTGCTGCTCGGTCCTGAATTGTTCGAACTCTTTCGCATCAAGGTAATTTGAATGCGGATCAAGCGTGTGAAGCATCGAATCTATCATCACTTTGAAAAGCTCATTGTAATCGAGATTCTTACCATCAACGTGTTTTTCCTGAATTATGGTCAAGGCTTCGGCGACATCAGCTTCAATCTTCTCAATCGTAACACTACTCTTTTTACCGGAAGTAACCGAAATAGATTCATCTTTTGATGATTTCGTAGCTGTTTGAGCAGGAATTCCAACAATTAAAAAGAAGATCCAAGCAACAACCAAAAACCTTCTCATTTTCTCCACCGATGCTAACTCCTTTTCAATAAACAATCGTGATTTTTCAAAATTTATGCTAGAAAATGATAACATTTTTGAGGTAGAACGAAAAGCAAAAGTTGTATGCCTGAGAATTTACTAGAAGTCCAAAACTTAAAAACTTACTTTTTTACCTCCGAGGGCACGATAAAAGCCGTTGACGATGTAAGTTTCCAGATAAAAGAAGGCGAACTCGTATGTCTTGTAGGCGAATCAGGATGCGGAAAATCAGTAACTGCTCTCTCAATAATTCGACTCGTGCCACCACCGGGAAAAATAGTTAACGGTCGAATAATTTTCAAAGGTGAAAACCTTGTAGAAGCCACAGAAGAACGTATGCGGGAGATTCGAGGCAATTCAATAGCTATGATCTTTCAAGACCCGATGACTTCACTAAATCCTGTTTATACCGTAGGCGAGCAAATAGCTGAAGCTTTAAGACTACACAGAAAAATGAGCCGACGCGAAGCCAGAGAAGCTGCCATCGAGGCAATGAGGGAAGTAGCTATTCCCGACCCGTCGAAAAGAGCAAAAGATTATCCTCACCAGCTTTCAGGCGGAATGCGTCAAAGAATAATGATAGCAATGGCTCTTGCATGCGATCCTGACCTACTCATAGCAGACGAGCCCACAACAGCACTAGATGTAACAATCCAAGCTCAAATACTCGACCTTCTAAACGAGCTTCGACGAAGAAGAAAACTATCAATACTTCTAATAACTCATGATTTAGGAGTCGTAGCAGAAGTTGCCGATAGAGTTTGCGTAATGTACACCGGCAAGATAGTCGAAGAAGCTGAAGTAAGTGAAATTTTTGAAAGCCCCAAACATCCATACACTCAAGGACTAATCAGTTCGGTTCCGAGGCTTTCTGAGTCTGCGCAGAAAAGATTGCAAACAATCGAAGGAAATGTTCCGAATTTACTAAACCTACCGAGTGGATGCCATTTTGCTCCAAGATGCAAATTCAAACAAAAAGAATGTGAAACAAGCCAGATCAACTTAAAAAAACTCAATGGCTCAAAAGTCCGCTGTATTCTGTACTGACAAAAGGATTGCTTTCTCTTTTACTAAACTAGTTAGACTAGTAAGCGTGATGAAGGTTTTGATTATTTTGTCGGTACAAACTCTTTGAAAATGTCTTCAACAACGAACTTAAATCGAAACTTGTCTTTTGAGTAGGAGATACTAGCGAATTTGAAGATAAAGTCTGCCAGAAGATCTTTCTGGAAAGACTTGTCAAATGAAAATTGCAGGTAAATCAAAAATAGGTCATAAGTTCAGAAATCATAAAAAGAGTGAGTTAAAATCTCAAAAATTGTCTAGCTTGATATTTTCTTCTATTTGAATTAATCTCAAAGACTGTGCAGACGACTAGTTCTGATTTGCAAGAAAACAAAAATGAGCGTCAAAGCCTAGACTGGGACATAAGAAACGCCTTTCGTAACTATTTAACATTAGTCTTTACGCAAGCGATTTCTATGTGTTTTTCATTTGCCTCCGTTTGGCTAATAACCGTTTATCTAGGGTCTGAAGGCTATGGATCTGTTGTCTTAGCTATTTCAATCTCCCAATTAATTCAGACTACCGTCAACTGGACGGCAGTTGCATTAGCGCGTCATGCAGCCGAAGAATTCGTAAGAACAGGCAATATTAACTACTCATTCTGGGCAAGAAGTGCAGTTCTGATTTTAAACATATTCTTGGTAGCTTTACCTTTAACCTTCTTAATACCTTTGATATCAGAATGGACAAATTTACCATTAGAGTTTTACGTATTTGTTGCTCTTCATTTCTTAAGTCAAGCTTTCTGGTTGCATATCCAACATGCTCTACAAGGTGCTAAGTTATTAAAACTGCAAGGAAGACTTCTAGCATTGGAAAGAATCATTATCTTTCTATTGCTAGCAGCTTTTATAGCAAATAAAAATCTAAACATCTACTCAGCTCTTATTTGTTACATTCTTCCTGCTATTTGTGTAGGAGTAGCAGGTTTATTTTCACTCCGAAAGTATCTATCTAGGATAGACCTCAATTTTTTATACATCAGGAAAGTATTAAGATTTTCTTTTCCACTTCTCCCTGTCTCAATCGTTGGCTATCTATCAACAAACTACTTAGACGCTATTCTCATTGCTAAATACCTAGATATCGCCGCAGCAGGGGTTTATTCAGTAGCTTATCAAGCAAACGGTATCTTCATGCAACTCCTTGTAATAGCAAACACTTTACTGATGCCATTTTTCGTAACTATACATTCCGAAGATCGTTTCGATATCACAAAGCTTTATTTCGAGAAGGCTCTCCCTTTGCTGGTGCTTATCTTCAGCTTTTTCTACACTGCTATCGTCGTTCTTCTCGCTTTTTTACTGCCCGTGGTTTTCAAGAATGGATTTACAGAGTTAGGGAAAGTTCTTTTGGTTTTAGGAATGTCAGCTTGTTCAGCTTCTCCATTTTTGCTAGGTTACGCTCCATTTACAAATTCTATCTCAGCAACCTATATTTCAATGTTCTCCGGTATAGCCTTATCTTCAGCAAACGTTCTGGGAAATATGATTTTGATACCGAAATACGGCATATTAGGCTCTGCGTGGGCTACAGCAATATCTTACGAATTAAGCGTCTTAATCGCATTTCTTTTGATAAAATTTAAATTTCCGACAATAAGTAACATAGCAATAGTAATGCCACTGCCTAGCTTCATAAGCTTAACTTACGCATTAATGACCGAAAATTACGCGTTTTCTTTAATTATCAATATGATCATATCTATAGTAGCGCTTTCGATTTGCAAAATCTCATTCTCTGATTTAAAACTTTTAGAAAGAATAATTAACTACAAAAAAATAACAACAAAAGAAGCAATGTAATTTCGAAGGTCCTAAAAAGAAAATGTATCATCTACCTCTGACAAGGTAATCTACAAGTAGAAGATTATGCTCAAGATGTATCACAACAAACGGTTTTCAGGAAATACACCCGACTATTGGGAGGATAACTGGGGACAAAGCGATTTTGAGCAAGCAGTAAAATTTTGCGTTATTGATCCGTTGCGTCCACTTTTTGAGAAATACCTATTTCCAGGAGCAATAATGTTTGAAGGTGGTTGCGGCTTAGGAAACTATGTAGCTTATTATACTGCACGTGGCTGGCGCGTGATAGGTTTGGATTTCGCACAAAAAACATTGAAGAGACTACGCGAATATCAACCCAATCTACCTGTTTGCGTAGGAGATGTTTCAAAGCTTCCATTTGGTGATGAAGTTTTTGACCTATATTATTCGGGCGGTGTAGTAGAACACTTTGAAAGTGGTCCAGAATTAGCCCTGTCGGAAGCAAGACGCGTCCTTAAAAGGAATGGAATTTTACTCGTAAGTGTTCCTTACCTTAATCCTCTTAGAGAGTTTTTATACTACTTTAAGAAAGACACTTGGCGAAAGGTGAAAAAAGAGGAGATTGATCTAGAAGAAATTGAGGGCAAAAGCTTTTTTCAATATGTTTATCGTCCTTCGGAATTTAAGAATGCTTTATCCGATGCAGGTTTCGAAGTCATCGAAACAAAAGGTTATTCAATTCTCTGGGGACTCTATGACATTCCATTTTTGCAAAAGGTTCTAGAAAGACTCGCCACTTATAACACTACTAAATCTAAGGAAATCTTACCAGAAAAGGCACAATCCTCACGAGTTGACTTGGAAGTTTTGGTAAAAGAACAACATCCAAGTTTACTAAAAAGGTTAGTCGTAAGTGAAGATAAAACCATTCCGTTAGCAGGCACCTTCTTAAGTTGAATGCGGTTCCTGGTAGCAAACATGATGATGTATGTATACAGACCTAAATAAATTATGGAGGATAGGGAGGATAGAATGAAAGCAATCAAGGTTCTTCACTTGATTCCTACTTTACAAAGCGGGGGCGCTGAATGTCAGCTCGTAAACCTAATTAAAAACTCTCCTAAAGAAAAACTGGAACATGTAGTCTGCGTAATCTCAGACGCGAGTTTTTTCGGACCTACTTTGAGAAACCTAGGATGCAAGGTTATAGAGTTTAATCTTCATCAGAAACACCTTTTTTTACTGCTACGAGAAAATTTGCAAAGGTTGTAAAGGAAGAGAATCCTGATATTATTCACTCATGGCTTTACGACGCAAATATAGTTTCCCGATTAGCTAAGCTCTTCTACCCTTGTAAAGCACCAATACTAACTTCTCTTCAATGTCTGGACTACGATCCAGAAACGATTAAAAGTTCTAATTGGAATAGCAAAAAAATTCTTGCACTGAAACTTATCGACAAAATAACTGCCGTTCTTACAAACCCTTATTTTGTAGCATGTTCTTATTCAACTAAAGATTCTTACCAAAAACATTATGGTCTTAGAAAAGAAAAAGCGGTTGTTATCTACAATTCATACGACGAAACTCGTCTTAAAACTTGTGCTGAGGAAATACAAAAACTGAGAGAAGAAATTAGGTTAGCTCAGGAAAGTTTTGTATTCCTTTCCGTAGGAAGGCTATCACCACAGAAAAATCATGAAAACTTAATAAAAGCTTTTGCAAAGCTACTCGAACAAACAGATAAAAGAAAATTGGTCTTACTCATAGCTGGTGTTGGTAATTTAGAAGAAAATCTGAAAGAACTGACAAAAGGGCTGGGAATCGAAGAAAAAGTATTATTTCTAGGTAGAAGAAGCGACATTGGTGCATTGTTAGAAATCGCCGATGTGTTTGTTTTTCCATCCTTTTTCGAGGGGTTACCAATTGCACTCATAGAGGCAATGTCAAAAGGGGTGCCCTGCGTTGTGTCCCGCATCAGCGTTTTTGAGGAGATAGTTGAAGATGGAAAATCAGCTATCTTTGTTGACCCAAACTCACCTGAGGAAATTAAGGAAGCAATGCTAAAACTATATCTTGACGAAAAGCTCAGAGAATCTCTAGGAAGAGAAGCTTTTAAAGTGGTCACTGAAAAATTCGGCGACAATCTTATAAAAGAATGGATAGACTTATACTCAAGAATCAAGTGCGAATCTTGAAATATCAAGTCTCTAAACTCTAAAATGGATATAAAATTATGAATTCGAAATCAAAAAAGCATGTCTACGTTCTTGGAATAAGCGGAAAATACGGTTTAGGTGGAGCGGCTGACGCTCATCATCCGGCAGCAGCATTGCTCAAAGACGGTGAAATAGTTGCTATGGGAAGCGAAGAAAGATTCGTGCGCGTAAAATACGCAATAGGTTTTTTTCCTTATCATTCAATAAAGTTCTGCCTAGACACAGCCGGTATATCCCTTGAGGATTTAGACGCAATAGCATGGTCAAACAATCCTTATCTTGCTACTGAACGCTGGATAAAAGCTAACAATACTTTTATTAAAAATTTAGCATACAGCTTTGCTAAAATGCTCAAGCGCTCGAAAAACGGTATAAAAAAAGGGCTTAACTTCTTTGATCTTTCGCTTAAACCTTGGATAGAAGAAGAAAATGAAAAAACCGGTTTCAGAGTAAAGTTTCAAACCAGTATCGATCAAATTCCATTCTTTTGTATAGATCATCATCTTGCCCATGCTGCATCAGCCTATTATGCAAGTGGTTTTAACGAGGCAACGGTCATAACTTGGGATGGAAGTGGTGATGGTTTAAGCGCGACAATATCTTACGGTAAAGATGGGAAGCTAAAAGTTCTAGAACAGAGAGGAGATTTTTCAATTGGTGAAGTCTATTGGGCGATTCATCGTTTCCTTCAGCTTAGCGATGAAGGATCCTTAATGGGATTAGCAGGCTATGGAACGCCAAAGGGCACTTTTGATAAGGTTGCTATTCCTGAAAAGCTCTACATTGATTTTAGCAAGATAAGCCGTCCAGTCGTAGCTCCTGGCATGGGATATTGCTGGGAATTAACCAAATGGCTAGGAAAACCTAGAGCAGAACATGAAGAA
The DNA here is from genome assembly GCA_025054715.1 of Pyrinomonadaceae bacterium. Lineage (GTDB taxonomy): Bacteria > Acidobacteriota > Blastocatellia > Pyrinomonadales > Pyrinomonadaceae > J014. Next base: position 40,561 of record JANWYH010000011.1, on the reverse strand, counting down.
ATAACAGAACGGCACAAGACTATAGCGGCAGATCTTCAAAAATTAGTAGAAGACTTCGGCTTTACCTATCTTAAGAGAGCCCTGGAGATGACTGGTTGCCGTAATGTGGCTTTTGCAGGCGGCGTAGCACTAAATGCCACAATGAATGGCAAAATAGCCCGTTCAGGACTCGTAGATAAAATTTTCATACAACCCGAAGCTGGTGATGCTGGTGGGGCTTTAGGCGCGGCATATATGGGGTATGTCAATCTAGGCTACGAGCTTAAACCTAAAGAACTAGAGCACGTGTATTGGGGTATTGGCTACACGGACGAAGAAATACAAAAGGCTCTGGAAATAGTCAAAGTAAAGTATAAGAGGCTTTCGAGAGAAGAACTTATTGAAACTGTAAGTGATTTACTCGTTCAGGGTAAAATCGTCGGCTGGTTTCAAGGTCGAGCCGAATGGGGACCACGTGCACTTGGTGCACGTTCAATCCTCGCTGATCCAAGAAACAGAGAGATGCTCCATAAAGTCAATGCCGCTGTCAAATACCGTGATGGATGGCGTCCTTTTGCACCTTCCATGCTTGAGGAAGTAGCTGAAGAATATCTTGAAAATCCTGTCTATGCGCCATTCATGATAATGACTTTTCCAGTCAAGGAAGAAAAGAAGCATTTAATTCCAGCGGTAGTTCACATAGACGGAACTACAAGACCTCAAATGGTCAGACGCTCAGTTAACCCACTTTACTACGACCTGATAAAGCGCTTTGGTGAAAAGACCGGGGTTCCTGTCATAATGAATACGTCTTTTAATCTCAAGGGCGAGCCAATCGTTAATTCGCCCAGAGATGCTATAAGAACCTTCTATAGCTCAGGGTTAGACGCTTTAGCGATGGGAAGCTTTCTAATTGAAAAGTAATTAGGTCATCAATTCATTTTGGGTAGTTACAGCGAAATCTAAATTGATCGAATTACTCATTTGCACAAGGTGTAAAGCTTCACTAAGCTGCGAAGCTAAGCAAAGAGATGAAAGTGGAGATATATTTGAAGGAATACTATTTTGCCAAAAGTGTAATCAACAATATCCGATAACGAATGGAATACCGAGATTCGTGAAAACCGAAAATTACGCTTCTTCATTCGGGTATCAATGGCAAATTTTCCGCAAAGAACAATTGGACTCCCACAATGGCACTAGTATCTCTGCCGAAAGATTCTGGTCAGAAACTAACTGGACAAGAGATGAATTGACAGGAAAGTGGATTCTAGATGTTGGTTGTGGGGTAGGTCGTTTTTTAGATGTTATCTCGAAAAGTAAGGCTGAAGTCGCCGGAGTTGATATAAGCTCAGCAATTGATGCAGCAAAAGCAAATCTAGAAGACAGAGACAATGTCCACTTCGTTCAAGCAAGCATATATGACCTACGTTTCCGCGAAGAAACATTTGATTTCTGCTACTGTATAGGCATCATTCAATACACCCCCGATCCTCCAAAAGCGCTTTCGTTAGTTGCTAAAACAATGAAGAAAGAAGGTAAAATAGCAGTTACCACTTACGAAAGAAAGCCATGGACAAAGCTTTATTCAAAATACTGGCTTCGACCAATAACCAAGAGGATAAAAAAGAAAAGCTTCTAGGACTCATAAAAATCGCAATGCCTATCCTCTTTCCAATCACTGATCTACTTTTTCGCCTCCCGGCTCTTGGAAAACTTTTCAGTTTTATCATTCCAGTTGCAAACTACGTTAACGAGAGAAGATTGACTCGCGAGCAAAGATACAATTGGGCAATTCTTGACACTTTTGACATGCTCTCGCCTGAATTTGATTTGCCAATGACCGAACAGGAAGCTTTTACGATCTTGAAAGAAAACGACATAGAGGAAATATTAAGGTTAAAAAATCCGGGTTTGAATCTAGTTGGTAGAAAAAAGACTCAATAATATGCCTAAAGCACTTTATTTGTGTTACTTCAGCTTACGCGAACCACTTGTGCAAACGCAAGTCTTACCATACTTGCGTGAAATAAAAAAAGGCGGGATAGAGATTTTCCTATTAACCTTCGAGCCGAATCCGCAAAAAAATTGGACAAAAGAACAATTAGAGGCCGAAAAGAGAAAATTGGCAGATGAGGGAATTTATTGGGACTTTCTGACTTACCACAAAAAACCTTCTGTTCCCGCAACACTTTTCGATATTCTTTGCGGAGCCTTTTACGCATGGCGTTTGGCAAGAAAGCAGAAAATAGATATTTTCCATGCAAGAGTTCACGTGCCTGCGATGATGGGTGCACTTGCACGCTTATTTATTCTCGATAAGAAAAAACCTAAACTGCTTTTTGATATTCGTGGCTTTTTCCCAGAAGAATACGTTGATGCTGGTATCTGGAAAGAAAACGGACTAATCTATAAATCAGCAAAAAAAGTGGAAAGATGGCTAATTAAACAATCTGACGGTTTTGTAGTTTTAACGGAAAGAGCTAGAGAGATACTTTTTCCTGAAAGCAAAGAAACCGGCTACGACATAAAAGGAAGGCCCGTCGAAGTGATCCCCTGCTGTGTCGATTTCAATCGCTTCAGCTCGGTAGATGAAAACTTAAGGCAAAAAATGCGTCAAAAACTAAACCTTCAAAATCGTTTTGTAATCGTCTATGCTGGCGCTCTTGGCGGCTGGTATATGACTGAAGAAACAGCCCGCTTCTTTGAGACCGCAAAACAAAGATACCCAAATGTTTTTGCAATGGTCTTAACACAAAGTAACCCGGAAAAAATAAAGAAACTTCTACTGGAAAAAGGCTTTAAGGAAGAAGATTTTTTGATAAGAAAAGTATCTGTGAATGAGATCCCAAGTTATCTTTCTGCCTGTGATGTTGCTATCTCTTTCATAAAACCGTGTTACTCAAAACAAGCCTCCTCTCCTACGAAAAATGCTGAATATCTGATCTGTGGCCTTCCCATAGTCTCAAATGATGGCATAGGCGATACTTCTCTCTTTATTAACGAAGACAAAACAGGTGTTATCATGAAGGATTTCTCAAAGGAAAGTTACGAAGAAGTATTAAGGAAAATCGAAGAAATGTTAAAGGAAAGAGACGAACTTTCAAGACGTTGCGTCGAAAGTGCAAAGAAAAGATTTGATCTCGAAAAAGTCGGCGGGGAAAGATATAGAAGACTGTATGCAAGACTGCTAAATATCACTATATAAAAAATTCAATCAACTTTTTACCAAAAACACTTCAAACCCACTTATTCAGCCTTCCCCAGAAAAAGAATTGAATCTTCCTTGAAAAGGGAAGTAATTCTTGTAAAAATAAGCTGAAGATTATGAGAAAGCTTGAAAGATACCTAAAAGAGTTGAAAAGAATCTTCTCTAGCACTTCTGACAAGCATGAGGCACATTATAAGAGTGCGAAAATTTTGGTCGAAATGTCCGAAGATAGATAGGAAAAGTTTTGCCAAAACACCTATTATAAAAAAGGTTACAAAATATTCTTCTATTCAAATGAAGCTGGTAAAAAACTTAAACAAGTTGAAACCGGTGACATTGTCGAAGATAATTATCTTTTTCTTCACCCTAGAAGATTTGATAGGTTCAAAGAAATTTTACCTGACTCCGTAGAATTATGAAAGTCTTAGCTATAGTCCCCGCTGTTTATGATACATCACCCGGGCAAAGATTCCGACTAGAGCAATGGGAGACAATCTTGAGAAAAGAAGGTGTAAAAATAACTTATGCACCGTTCGAAACAGAAAGGTTAAGAAAAGTTTTGTACAAGCCAACCCATTCCGTAAAAAAGTTTTTTGCAATAGTGGAAAGTTTCAAAAAGAGATTAAGAGACGTTCAATCTGTTAAGGAATATGATTTAGTTTACGTTTTTCGTGAGGCAGCTATTTTAGGACCGCCCTGGTTTGAACGCAAGATTGCTCGCTCAGGAGTTCCCATTGTTTTCGACTTTGATGATGCTATTTTCGTCCCTTACAAAAGTCCTGCAAACGGTTATTTAAGCTATTTGAAATTCCCCCACAAAACAGCTGAGATTTGTCGGCTTTCCACACAAGTAATCGTAGGTAACCAGTATCTAGCTGACTACGCTATTAAGTTCAACAAAAACGTTACCATAATTCCTACTACAATTGACACGGAAAAATACAAAGTAGTAAAAAAGAATGCCGATAAGCAAAAGCCTACAATAGGCTGGAGCGGCAGCTTCAGTACGGTTCAACACTTAGACACCATTAGAAACGTTTTCAGAGAACTTGCAAAGACAGAAACCTTTAGACTCAGAGTAATAGGAACATCGAATTATGAGATTCCAGGGGTTGAAGTCGAAAGTATGCCTTGGCGTTCAGAAACAGAAATTCAAGACTTAAGCGACATTGACATCGGTGTTATGCCCTTGCCTGACGATGAATGGAGCAAAGGGAAATGTGGATTGAAAGCACTACAATACATGGCTTTAGGGATACCAACAATTTGCTCACCTGTAGGCGTAAATTCGACTATAATTCAAGATGGCAAAAATGGCTTTTTAGCTAATAACGAAGACGAATGGATTGAAAGGTTGAAAAAGCTTCTGCATTCTCCTGAGTTGCGCAAGAATTTAGGGCTTGCTGGAAGGAAAACGGTTGAAGAAAATTATTCAGCGAAAGCTCAAGCACCAAGAGTTTATAAGGTCTTCGAGTCCGCTTTGAAATCTAGTTCCTGCGAATAAGGACTTTCGAAGCTTACCTCAGCTTGCTATCAATGGCTTGTTAAGCTATCTTTTTATTTTGCGATTTTCTAGAAAGAAAGGCTAGATTAGATGTCAAAGTATAACATCTTGGTCACAGGTGGAGCAGGTTTTATCGGTTCACACCTCGTTGATGCCTTGATCGAACGCGGTCACAAAGTCAGGATATTGGACTCGCTTGTGCCACAGGTTCACGGCAATAAAATACCTGATCATCTCAACAAAAATGCCGAATTCATCAAAGCAGACATATGCGACGCAGATGCAATAAGGCAAGCTCTTGATGGCATTGACGTTGTTTACCACCAAGCGGCAGAAGTTGGCGTCGGTCAATCAATGTATGAAATCGTTCGATATGTTCGTGCAAACGATCTCGGCACTGCTGTCCTGCTTGAAGAAATGACAAAGCGTCCTACCCAATTCAAAAAGCTTGTAGTCGCTTCTTCAATGTCAATCTATGGAGAAGGTGCCTACAGAAATCCGAGATCAGGGAAAATTGTCTATCCGCAACTTCGCCGTGACGAGCAACTTGCTGCTCACAATTGGGAATTGATTGACGAAGACGGCACCGTTTTGGAACCAATAAACACCCCAGAGGATAAACCTCTGTTCCCCACCTCAGTCTATGCCGTCAGCAAACAAGACCAAGAACAATACTGTCTTGCCGTCGGCAGAGCTTACAAAATTCCAACTGTTGCACTTCGATACTTTAATGTTTACGGAACAAGACAAGCCTTATCAAATCCATACACTGGCGTCTGTGCCATCTTTTCAGCCAGGCTTCTTAATGACCAACCACCATTGATTTTTGAAGATGGGAATCAAACCCGTGATTTCGTCCATGTAAGCGACATAGTCCAAGCAAATCTCCTCGCTCTAGAAAGCGACAAAGCTAACTATCAAGCAATAAACATCGGCACTGGCAGACCAACATCAGTAAAACAAATAGCTGAGATGCTTGCCGAAGGACTCGGTAAAAAAATACAACCCGAAATCGTAGGTAAATACCGCGAAGGCGATATTCGGCACTGCGTAGCCGACATAACGAAAGCAAGAAATCTTCTCGGCTACAAACCCAAAGTTAAATTAGAAGACGGACTGAAGGAACTTCTCGAATGGGTAAGAAATCAAAAAGCTGAAGATATGGTTGCAAAAGCTACGGCAGAACTAACCTTGCGCAATCTGGTAAAATAAGAAAAGGAGGAAGCATTATGAGAAAATATCTGATCCCGATACTTTTACTTCTGTTTAGCTTTGCCGCATTCGCCCAAAAACCAAATAAACAGCCATCAGATCCCAAACAAGAAATAAAAGCAGCATTCGACCGCTTAATAGAAGGCATCCGACAGCTTGACGCCGAAAAAGTTATGAGCGTCTATGAAAAAAGCGACCGAATACTCTTCTTTAATAACAATGGCACAGTAACCATCGGTTGGGAAAATATGCTCAAAAACCGGCAATCACTCTACGCAAGAACAAAGAATGTAAACTTAGAAATAACAGGTTTGCGAATAGAAATGCTAAGCCCTCAATCAGCTTACTTAACCTGTAAGTGGAAACAAACACAAGAATTCGATGGCGAACTGGAATTCGCCTCCGGTAGAATGACCTTAATCTTCAAACGGATAGGTAAAGAATGGAAAGCTGTTCACCTTCACACATCACCAGATAATCCGGAACTAACTCGTCCAGTTTTTAAATCAGAAAGACAAACACAAAATTAACATCCCAATCAATGCCACTTGCATTTGCGGTGGCTAGACCGAAATTTGACGCAACCAAATCCATCTCATCTCTCGAATTCTCTTGCTTTCCCTAGAGGTAGGATTGTTGCAGCACTGAAAACGAGAAACTCGCGCCCAAAGTCTCTTGAAGCTCATGGAGCATAAATAGAAAGGTCATGCAAGCGTAACGGAAGCTCCTTTGACTTCATCAAAAACAACGATACTTCTTATTAAAATGCAGCGAAGTTTCCGTGAAATATCTTTGTTTACTTCACAGCAACCGATAACTCCGAATCTCATCCCAATATTTTTAAATCACGGGTCAGACAAAAGCATAAATCTTCGTGTCTCTCGTGCTCTGTCATCCTAGACAACTTCAAACCAAAAACTATAAACTATCAAAGGCAAAGCAATGCAAAATCGCCCTTATAAAAGATATTCGCCTTATCCAAGAAGAAAAAAGGTTGCGGTTTTTAGAGCATATAAGCCAAGTTTATTTGATCGTTTGGTAAGACTTATTCTTAATCCCTGGACAGTAAGCATTCTTTCTTCGGTTACAGTTGCTGCATTTTTAACCGCCATCTATTTTTGGTTAGAGTATTCGGCAAAGATTGATTTGATGCTAAAAGGAGAGATTTTCACTAGAAACGCCGGCATTTACTCTGCCCCTAAAACACTCTATGAAGGCGAAAATATATCTATCGACGAGCTCACTAGGTATTTGAAATCCGCTGGATATGTTGAAAAAAATAGCAAAGCAGACGAATCTCGTAGCCGCTATCAAGTAACCGAACAAAATCTCTTAATAGAGCCAGGCTCATCGGCAGTAATTGACGGAGAAATGGTTTTCACACCTGTTTCTGTTAAGTTTTCTAGGGATTGGAAAAAAGTAGAGTCAATTACAGATTTGAGAACATCACGAAAGATCAAACGGACAAAGCTTGAGCCGCAAATCTTAAGCTCGTTAGCAGCCGAGGGCGATGGAAGAAGAAAGGTTGTAAGTTTTAAGGACCTACCGGAGCATTTAATTAAGGCTATCACGGTAACTGAAGACCGTGCTTTTTTTGAGCATTATGGTATCAATTTTCGTGGAATCCTTCGAGCTTTATGGCGACGATATGAAAGCGAAGAGAATTCCCCGATAGCTTATCAAGGCGGCTCTTCTATAACTCAGCAGCTTGTTAAAAACCTGTTTCTTACGCCCGAAAAAACCATAAAAAGAAAGCTTCAAGAAGCTTATATGTCAATTATTCTCGAAACAAGGCTTACGAAAGAGCAAATTTTCACGCTTTACGTAAATCAGATTTATCTCGGTCAACAAGCTGGAGTCGCAATTTACGGCGTAGGAGAAGCCGCCAATGCATATTTTGGCAAAGATGTATCACAGCTTGATCTTGCTGAGTCTGCATTCATTGCAGGGCTTATAAGAAGCCCAAACCGATATAGCCCCTACAAAAGTCTCGAAAGAGCAACTGAGCGAAGAAATCAGGTGCTAATATCAATGCTAGAAGAAGGTGCGATTTCTGAAGAGCAGTTTAACCAAGCAAAGCTTCAACCACTGAAAATAATCCCACCCAATAGACCCGAACTTCTAAACATTCCATATTTTACTCAATACGTCGAAGAAGAACTTGCAAAGTATGTAAACGATCCGGAAGCATTGCAAAACTTGAGAATTTACACAACTATTGACGTTGACCTTCAACAAGCAGCATATAGAGCCGTAACCAAACAACTGCAAAGGCTAGAAAAACTGTTTCTCAGAAAGGATAAAAGCGGACTTCAAGCAGCGCTTGTCGCATTGAATCCCAAGACAGGCGACATCGTAGCTATGATAGGCGGCAGGAACTTTCTAGAGAATCAGTTTAACCGAGCAACCAGCGCAATGCGCCAACCCGGATCAGTCTTTAAGCCAATAGTTTACGCCGCAGCCATTAACTCTGTCTATGACCCCTCCTCTCGAATCTTCACCGCCGCCACAACACTTAAAGACGAAAAGAAAGTCTTTACCTACGGACGTGAAATGTATTCTCCAAATAACTACGGAGATGTTTTTACAAATAAGGAAATCACCCTTCGCGACGCACTAGTTAAATCAAAGAACACGGTAACGGTTGAGCTTGCAATGGAACTAAACATCGGCAAAGTAATGAATCTAGCCCATAAGTTCGGTTTACCTAAAGTCGAAAAAGCTTACCCTTCAATGGCGCTAGGCACGGCAGAAGCTACTCCCTTACAAATCGCAACTGCTTACACAGTCTTTGCAAATTTAGGCGAAAGAGTTACTCCAAAACCTATAAGTGCGATAGCCACAGGAAACGGCGAAACTCTCATCAGACCCAGTTCCGAAAAACTTAGTGTCCTTCGTCCTGATGTGGTTTACATAGTAAACGATATGCTAAAAGATGTCATAAATCGAGGCACAGGTGCCGCAGTTCAAAGCTGGGGGATTAGAAATTCGCCTGGAAGGGCTTTTGCTGGTAAAACTGGAACCTCACGCGACGCATGGTTTGCTGGATTCACACCAAATCTGGTTTGTGTCGTTTATGTAGGATTTGATGATGGCTCGGACTTAGGTTTGAAAGGAGCTGATGCAGCCTTGCCAATCTGGGCAGATTTTATGAAAGAAGCCTTAGAACTTTATCCCGAGTGGAATGGCGACTGGCACATGCCCGATACAATCGTAAAAGCCGAAATTGACATCCGCACCGGTAAGGTCATACGCGAGCTAGGAAAATCAGAAGCTATGGAGTCAGGTCAGAAACAAAGTGAAAATGAAACTAAAAGTGATCATGTTCCATCAGAATTTAGAAGAGTAGAGCTTTTTATAAGTGGCACAATACCAAACTTTACTTTTACAAATGAAGAACCCGTAGAAACGGAACCTTCCGACTCACCTACTCCATTTAAGCCTTGGATAGAAGAAGAAAACGATCCCGTCTTGAAAACTTCAACACCCGAAGAAGAAATCCAGAAACCAATCGTAAAAGTTACTGTATGTTCTACGACAGGCTTTCGTGCTACGGCTTCATGTCCAGATAAAAAACTTGTGTCTTTTCATCAAGGCGACGAACCTAAAGATTACTGCTTCATTCACTCTCCGAGCCCTAAAAACTAATTTACCGCTTGCGAATCTATCGAAGACGATTCCAGCCTTACCTGCGAATAAATTTCCGAAAGCGATACCTTGCAGTTTATCGAATCAAGGCTAACTACATCATCGCCTGAATCATAAATTCGATATATCCACTGCTTCTGATTTTGCTTGAAATAGTGCTCAACACGCATCTCGGTTTCATTTATAAGTAGCACCTCTTTTACACTTTCGGTCGCAAGATAACTTTCAAGTTTAGCAGTTCTATCGTAAAGAGCTGTTTCCTTCGACACAATCTCTATAACAATCGTTGGGTTTAGAAGAACTTCCGACGCATCATTCAAGAACTTTGGCTCACCAGAAACTATGACAACGTCGGGATAAGAAAAAAAGTTGCGTCCGACTCTAACGCACATGTCCTTTGAATAAATTTCACACCTGCCACCGCGAACGCGACTTCCTATCCCTACCAAAGTATTTGTGCTTATAAGATTGTGCCTTCGACTCGAACCGTTTTTCCTAAAACTTTCACTGCTTAGGTCAAAATATCCCTTCTCATTTTTCTCGGTTTGCGCTATCAATTTTTCCGACATTTTGCTAACCCCACAAAAAGAAAGTTAATAGTATTTTGGCATAGTTAAAAGAAGTTTGACAAGATTTTTATAGAAAAATGGTTAGACAAACCTCAAACACCCAAACTTATTTACGAAGGGATTATTAGGCGAACTGATGATAAGAGTCTGTTTGCAAAATCTAGGAGACTTTTTGAAAAAACCTGGATAAACCGCCGTTTACGGCATCATAGCGGCGGTGACTCTTGCTATACTAAATTCCAACGGCTTTCAGAAACTTCTATCTAGGGCATCCACGCATGCATCTTCTATATTCAACCCTGCATTTCTTTTTGCTTTTCTTTTTTATGCAAAGTTTATACTCCTCACGACAGACGTAAGGACAGCCGCTGCCTTGTCCTTTGTTATTTGCCAAAACCAAAGGGTTTAGGACTAATATTGCAACGAAAAGCAAAAGTAAGTTTTTCATGGAGAATATGCTAAAAACTTGAATGAAAAAAGTCAACCGAAGTAAAGTTTGACTTTGCAATCTTCTAGATTTAGCATTTTAAATCATGTTAGGTTTTGAAAATCGAATAAAAGTGATACGCGAAAGATTCCAGGATCAATCAAACCCTACGCTCTCCATATACTGTGATGTAAACCCGGCAAAACCTGAAAATACAAATCGGGCATGGATTACTCGCATAAAAACTACCCTCAGAGAGTTATCAAACAGTCAACCTGCCGATAAAAACCTAATCTCTCTGTGTGATGAAGTAGTTAAGCTGTTAGAGACTGATCGCCCGAGTGCCCGGACCTTGGTTCTTTTTGCAAGCAAAGCTAATTTAGATCTGATGCTTGAACGCTTAGACCTACAGATTGAGTTGCCGGTGGTTGACCTAGCATCAGGACATATTGAAGTGCACTATGGCAAACCTTACTTAAATCCTCTTCTATTCGCTATAGATGAGTACGAACGCACAGGTATATTACACCTTGCCGGAAAAGGTTGGAAGTTTTTCGAGGTTTTCTTAGGTGAGATCAGGGAAGAAGAGCAAGTTTTTAGTGAAATAGATGACAAAGAATGGCAGGAGTTACACGGTGCAGCTCAGAAAGTTAATGAAATGTTTGAAAAGCGTGGTGCTCGTCCTGGCGGGCTTTATGATGAAATGAGTCCAAAAGAGCGTGCTTCATCAAGAATAGATACTCTTCTTCATAAACAGTACAAAAGGCTTTCCTATCTACTTGACAAAGCTGTTGACAGCCTCGCAATAGAAAGAATCGTGTTAATGGGAGAAAAGTGGCAAGTTAATCACTTTGAAAATTATATGAGTCGAGGATCAAGAAATCGAATAGTTGCTAGAATTCCGAGACCAGCAAACTCTACGGCTCTCACTAGAAAAGATTTTGAAGAGTATATATTCCCAGTGTTAGAGAAGGTTGAGCGGGAAGCTGAGATGGAACTCCTAGAACAGGTCAAGCAAAAAGGCGGGCTATGGGGCATGGCTTCAGTTTTAGATGCTTTACAGTATGCAAGGGTCAATTTATGGATTCTCCCATGGTCACTTAGAGAACAAGCTTGGTATTGTAAGGAGCAAAAGTTCATAGCGGCTACGGAAGAAATGGCAAAAATCGTATGCAAACAGCCAGAAAGAGTTGCTCTGCGCAATTATGTTTGGGAACTTGCTGCCGAATTTGGCGCACGTTTAGAGTTTGTAAGAGGCGATGCCGAAGAAAAACTCATAAAAGAAATGGGTGGAATGGCTGCTTTGCTGCGATGGTGAAATTACTCATTCAACAAGATAGCCTACGGAAGACCTAGGCTTTTCACCTTCATCTGGTAAAACAATCAAAGTTTCTAAAATTATCCTTTTTAGAACAACTAATATCTCTAAGAGATGACAAACCAAATAGCTAAAGGTTATCATGTAAATTGAAAGTAAACTGAATCTAAATTTCAACCAATTCTTTTATGTCACCTGAAACAACAAAGACAGCGACAAAAACTGCCATTTCGCTAGCAAAGGGCAAACCCTTGTGGGAAAGAGCACTTGATTTCTTAAGCTCTGTTCGTTTCGGCATTTTTCTTCTTTGCCTTCTTGTAGTCCTGTCTTTTCTCGGCATGGTGATAATGCAGAAGAATGTTCAAGGATTTGATACTTACTTTGCCTCGCTTACGCCTGCTGAAAGATGGTTATTTGGCACTTTAGGCCTTTTTGATGTTTATCATAGCTGGTATTATAACTTCCTGTTACTAATTCTCTCGCTTAACATTATCCTAGCCTCGATAGACAGGTTCCCTAAAGCATGGTCTTACATTGTAAAACCAAAACTGGAAGCAACTAGAGCATGGCTCTTAAAGCAAAGATATAAGGAAATTTTGAAAACTGTGTCAAACGATTCATTAGCCGAAGCAATAAAAGCCATTTTTGAAGAGAATGGACTAAAAGCTAAAATTACCGAACGCGGTCCTAGAACCTATGTTTTTGCAGAGAAAGGAAAATGGAATCGAATGGGTGCTTACATAGTTCACTTGGCGCTTCTTATTCTTTTTCTCGGACATTTCGTCTCTCTTCAAACAGGATTCGACGCCGATGTAAGACTAATACCGGGACAGACAACAAACCAAATTCAACTCATTGAGTTCAACCTCGATCTTGAAAAAGGTTTAAGTGTGGAAAGATATAACGTTGATCTGCCTTTTACCATTACCTGCACAGATATTGAACAGAAACTCATTGACCCGAAAGGTTCAATAGACATCAACAATACGATTGACTGGCGAACACAGATAAGAATTGACGACCCCGAATACGGAACAACCATTGCAGATATTCAATTGAATAAACCTTTTAGTTACAGAGGCTACCGCTTCTTTCAAGCTAGCGCAATAACCGTCGGTAACGCAAGAAAAATGACCTTGGAGCTTACATCGCAAAAGGACGGAAGCGTAACCGAAGTTTTACTCGAACGAAACGGCTTCACATCACTTCCAGATGGAACGGTAATTGAATATGATTCGTTTTATCCGGATTTTGTTCTTTCAAACGGTCAACCCGATACTCGTTCAGGTGAATATAATAACCCAGCCGTTAGATTAAATGTTCTAACACCAGAAGGTGAAAGAAAAATAGCTTATGCATTCTTTAATCGCTTGCCTGACGGAATTCCCATAGGAGCGCCGGTTGCAGGCTACAAATTTCGCCTGAAGGATTTTGAAAAAGTTCCATTAGCACACGTTCTTTCGATCAAATATGATCCCTATCACGGGGCTTTCATAGCTTGGTATTTCGGTGGCTTTGGACTTTTAGCTTCTCTGGCGTTTGTGTTCTTCTTTTCGCATCAGCGTTTCTGGGCTTTGATTGAAAAAAGCAAAGATGAAATAATCATCGCCGCCGATACAAACCGCAATCATGTAAGTTTTGAGGAAAAATTTAAGAAAATAGCCAGCAAGATAAAAGAAATAACGAAAGGAGAAAACTATGTCACAAGCGATTTCGGCGAAAAACGTAACCACTTCGACGGATAAAAGATCGGAGTTTGTAAGTTATTATCTTCCTGCTATTTTAGCGATCGTAGGTGCATTCTTAATGTTGTTTTTAAGGCTTCAGATTGGTCAGAGCTTTATTTCGGACACTGCTTTGATGATGATAGCTCTTGCCTTTTACGTTTTAGCGGCTGTCTTGCAGCTTACTGATTTGTATGCCCCATCGGAGATAGCTCGAAAAATAAGTTTCGTTAGCGCGGTTCTTGGAGTCTTTTTTAACCTTTCAAGCTGGCTTGTTCGTTGGGTTAATCTCTATGAATTCGAGATAGCACAGCTGAGAGCAAGTGGAAACATGGAAACGCCATGGATTTTCCGCCATATTCCTTTTTCAAATCTATACGATCTAAGTCTTGCTTTTGCTTTCGGTGCTGGTCTTGCAACCATTTTGATTATCAAACGTCCGAGTGTTCAGAGTTTAGCTGCATTTAGTCTTCCGCTTGCTGCTATAATTCTAACTCTTGCGCGTTTTATTGGCGGTGAATACACAAACTTAATGCCTATTTTGGACTCTTATTGGCGCCCGATCCACGTCGGAGTAGCAAGCATTAGTTACGGCATAGCTTTGGTTTGCTTTGCGATTGCGGTTGCCTACCTTCTGAAGGACAATGTCAAAGTGGAAGCAATGGCTATTTGGGTTGGTCTTTTTACTGTTGGCGTAATTGCCTCAGTTAGCAAGTTTTCTGTTTTCACAGAATTCGTCTATCGTGCAGGTATTTTCCTACCGAATTCACCAAAGCCTTTCCTGACACCCTTTAGGCTAGAACTTCCCTTCGTTGGACCTTTGCTCGTAATGACTGGGATTTTCTGCCTGGCAATGATTGCAAGCTTTTTAGCTTACATCTACAAAAACATCGAAAAAGCTGCTCTAATAGGACACTGGTTCTTAAGACTATCCATAGTTACGCTCGTCTTGTCGATCGGCTTTTTAGTTTACGGGATAAAAACAACGGAAAATGTTGGTGAAAAACTAGAAGCACAACTTGCCGCAAATTCTGCCGGTTACATAACTGCTGGGAAAGCCATCGCTGAAAGACAACAACTTTCAGCTCAAGAATTTGCACAAATCACTCCTTTTCAATTCGAGAGAATGGGAAGGCAATTCCTGCAAGAAAACAAATCAAAAATGTATCTAAGCTTGAACACAAACCCTGTAGAACTTGCGGGTTTAATAACTGCGCTCGTAGCCCTCGGATTTGTTGCACTATTTAGCTTCAAGACCGAACATTTACGCGAAAGGCTCCCAAGCCTTGAAACACTTGATGGTTTGATGTATAAGACGGCAGGGCTCACCTTTGCCGGGCTTGCGATGTTGCTGATCACAGGAGCTATATGGGCTAACGAGTCTTGGGGAAGACCTTGGGGTTTCGACTCAAAAGAAACCGGAGCATTAGTGGCATGGCTTACTTATGCTGCCTTCCTGCACACAAGAATTTCAAGAGGATGGACAGGAAGGGCTTCTGCCTATTTTGCAATAATTGGTTTCTTGCTTATAATTTTCACCTATCTTGGCGTAAGCTATTTACTTCCGGGGCTACATAGTTACGCATGAAAGGTAGAAGCAAAATAATTTGGTTTACCTCTGCAGGCCTGATAATTGGCTTTTTTGGTGGTTTTTTTCTGGCAAATAGCCTTAATCGTAGTGCGATGAATCGTGCAGTTTCTTTGGCAACACAAAACGATGGGCAAGCTCTCACAGGAGCTTTGCCCATTGTAATTGATGCAATCGAGAGAGCGAAAAAAGAGCCAGATAGCTTCGAAGCTCAATTTGCTGCCGCAAGCATGTATTATCAAATAGACCGATTCGAGGAAGCTATAAAGTATTACGAAGCTGCACATAAACTAAAGCCTGATGACTACCAAACTTTAGTTCGCTTGGGAAATTCCAATTACGGATTAAAAAGATATGAAGAGGCTTCCAAATGGTATGAGAAAGCTCTTCAGATAAATCCTAACGATGTTGACGTCCGCACCGACTATGCAACAACCTTCTTTCTACGTCAACAAAAAGACCTTGATCGAGCAATCCAAGAATACAAGATTGCGCTTCAAATAAAGCCGAATTACGAGCCTACCCTTCAAAACTTATGCGTTGCTTATCTTGAAAAAGGCGACAAGCAAAGTTTGAAAGAAACCCTTGCAAAGCTAGAAAAGGTCAATCCTAAAAATCCAGCAATTGAACGCCTTAAGCAAGGACTCAATCAGTAAACCTTGTGTAGGCTTTTTCAATGTAATCTTTCAACATTCGATAGCTTGAAAATTGAGGAGTTACAGTTTGAATAGCATTTTTCATTTTTGCTACCCAAGTCTTCGGAATCCCATGTTCGTTCGTTTCATAAAAAAGCGGAACAACTCGATTTTCTAAAATTTCATAAAGCGAATTCGATTCCTGATGGTCAATCTCTTCGTCTGAAAGCCCTTGCGGATCGTCAAGTGTTCCAATCGAGAAACCATTTTCGCCGTTAAAACCTTCTATCCACCAACCATCAAGTATCGAAAGGTTTAAGACTCCATTCATTGCTGCCTTTTGGCCGCTCGTTCCAGAAGCTTCCAGCGGTCGGCGCGGAACATTCAGCCAAACATCCGTGCCTTGAACCAAATAACGAGCAATGTCTTGGTCATAATCTTCAATGAAAACTGCACGCTTTAACCAAATGCGATTTTGATTTTGGCTTATTAAATTCTGAAGCATTATTTTTGCTTCTCTGTCTTGTGGATGTGCCTTGCCGGCAAAAATAATCTGAACGGGTCTTATTGGATTATCAATTATTCTCAAAAACCGCTCGAAATCCTTTAAAATTAGGGTCCAACGCTTATAACCAACGACCCGCCTCGCAAATCCAATCGTCAAATACTCCGAACAGAAAAAGTCTTTTATATCGGAATGCTCATGTATGGTTTCAAATTTACCTGTATCACTCGAGAAAACCTTTCTGCGAATGTAATAAATGAGCAGATTCTTCAGTAAAAGATGCGTCTTCCATATTTCCTCATCAGGAATGCTTGACACGGCTTCTTTCCATCTTTCAGGCTCATCGAGTAGCTTATACCAGTTTTTCCCCATGTATTGCTCATAGAGAGCTTGAAATTGAGGTGCAATCCATGTCAAAGGGTGAACCCCGTTTGTAATGTAAGTTATAGGCACATCTTCAACTTTTTCGTTCTTGAAAACCCTTACCCATAATCTTCTCGAAACCTCACCATGCTTTTTACTTACACCATTTGATACAGCACACATCTTCAAGGCAAGAGGAGTCATCCCAAACCATTCGTTTTTGTCTTCAGGATTTACCCTTCCTAACGCTAAAAAGCTTTCCCTGTCGAGTTTTAACGAATCAATAAACTGCTTATCAAAACACGCGTCAATAAGCTCTGGTGGGAAAACGTCATTTCCAGCTGCTACGGGCGTGTGAGTTGTAAAAACACATTTCTGGCGAACATATTGAACGGCATCATCAAAAGTCTTATCCGAATTTTCTTGAAGAAATTGCCTTGCAAGCTCAAGCGTTAAAAAAGCAGAATGACCTTCGTTAAGATGATAAACAGCAGGTTCAATGCCTAAAGCTTTCAAAAGTCGAACTCCGCCTATTCCCAAAAGTTTCTCCTGAACAATTCGGGTCTCACCATTACCGCCGTATAAATGTCCCGTGATATATCTATCTATTTCGTTGTTTTGCGGTATGTTTGTATCAAGAAGATAAAGCCTAACCTTCCCAACTCTTACAAGCCATGCTTGAGCAAAAACCTCCCGCTGCCTTATACGCACGCTTACAATGATGCGCTCTTTCTTCTCGTTTGTAACTCTTGATATGGGCAAATCTAAACCAAAAACGTCAGCATATCTTTCTTCCTGCCAACCGTCATGAGTTATCTTCTGCCTAAAGTAACCAAAGCGATATAGAAGCCCAACTGCAACTAGCGGTAAACTCATGTCACTTGCTGATTTCAGGTGATCACCTGCCAAAATCCCGAGTCCTCCCGAATAAAAAGGTAGCGACTTATGCACTCCATACTCTGCACAAAAATAAGCTACAGGATTTTGTGGTGTTATTCTGCCGAAGCTACGTAAAGGTTCGGCCAGGTATTTCTCTTGTTCCTCGAAAAATCTCCTAACCCTCTCAACATACTCAGGATCGCTTGCCTTCTGCCAAAGCAAAAACCTGTCAATCTTTTTAAGCAGTTGTCTAGGATTATGCTCGACCGATTCCCAAAGAAATGGATCGAGATCACGAAAAAGCTCGGCACCTTCCCGATGCCACGACCAATAGAAATTGCTCGAGATAGCATCCAAACAAGCTAGATTTTCGGGTAAAAATACACCTTCAGAAAGGTCTAAGAAGCGCTTTTCAGTTAAGGGTTTCATCTTCCTTCAAGCCTCAAATTTTTGATTCTCTATGAAAATTTTTGCATCTGATTTGGAAAAGAAAACCATTCGGATAAGTTGGATTGTTTCATCTTGAGACAAAAATTCTAAAATTGCCTTGGAAGAGATAATCGCCGCTTCATCTTTTGGATAACTGTATGCGCCTGTTGAAATTGACGGAAAGCTAATTGTTCTAATACCTTTTGAAACGGCGAGCCGTAAAGAGTTTTTATAGCAAGAAGCTAGAAGCTGTGCTTCACGTCCACCGTGTCTTCCATAAATTGGCCCTACAGTATGAATAACCCATCGTGCCTTTAGATTTCCTCCTGTGGTGACAACAGCTTCTCCGGTCGGCAAACCTTCAGGATAAGAAGTCTGCCGGATAAGCTTGCATTGCTCCAGTATAAGGGGACCCCCGGCTCGATGTATAGCCCCATCTACACCACCGCCACCCATCAGCGAGGAATTCGCCGCATTTACTATCGCTTCCGTGTCTTCTTGCGTTATGTCGCCTACGGAAACGACGATGCGTCCTGCTAAATACTGCTTTGTCATTTGCTAACTTACAGGTTCAACCTTTATGTCGTCAAACATTCCTTGTCTTTCCAAAGTTTCGGCAAGCTGCTTTGCTGTATGCCATGTTAAGGGTCTTCTGCCGTTTCCCGTAATTCTAAAAATTCCTTCATCTATCATTTCAACGGAAAGCTCACCGAGTGAAATCCCTTCAGCAACTAAAATTTCATCAAAATTGTCTATCTTGAAATTTCCGGTCTGTTCAACCCATTCCTCAATAAATGGATCACGCAGAGCGTGTTCAGCTTCCGATTCATCGAAATAGTTTCCTTCGACAATCAAACAATAAGCTGTATTCTTGCTCATTTTCTTCCCAAAATAACTTATTGTCTTTGATAATTTAACAATTTTTGCACGGGAAAATCCAGAGAAAAAGTTCAATATTTCATTTTCTTTGATTTTTCAGCTGAAAAAGCAAAAAATCTTTGAACCTCCTCCGGCGAAAGCTCTCTTACTTTTCCGACCGACAAACCTTTATCCGTCAGGTGACCTATTCTCGTTCTACGAAGTTTCACAACCGAATGCCCAATCGCATCGAACATCTTACGTATCTGATGATTGTGCCCTTCGTAAAGAATTACTTCATACCAAGCATTTTTTTCAGTTGTCTTTATTAAATTTATTTCCGCTGGTGCAGTCTTATAACCGTCTTCAAGACGGATTCCGCGCCTTAAACTCTCGATAGCTTTTTCAGGAGGAATACCTTTAACTTTGACCCGATAAGTTTTCGGTATCACCCTCGATGATGCAATTAGATTTGCTAACTCACCGTCATTTGTCAAAATAATTAAGCCTTCTGTATTGTAATCTAACCTTCCAACTGGGAAAACTTTGCCGTATTTAAGCGGCACAAAGTCAACTACAAGTCTTCGTCCTTGTGGATCAGCAGTGCTAGAAAGCACTCCTTTCGGCTTATTCAACAACAAATAAACGTTTTTTCTTTTCTTTAATTTCGGATTTATAAGCTTACCATTGACTTTTATGTGATCAATTTCCGGATCAGCTTTCGTTCCGAGCTGAGTAACCGTCTTTCCATTGACGGTGACCGCACCACTTCGTATAAGCTCCTCTGCTTTTCTCCGCGAAGCAACGCCCGCTTGCGCTATTAACTTTTGTAGCCTCTCTAATGCCACTTTATAACTAAAGTCGATATTCTATAATTTCGTTTCTCTCAACTTCAAAAGCTCCTCTTTATTCTTCCTCAAAGCGCGCGCTCGTTTTATTTACTTTGCACACCCTCCAGCTTTTCCCTTTCCTCCTTCAAAACTGCTTTACGAGAAAACTTTATCTTGTTGTCTTCTTTTCCAATGCATTTAACTAAAATGGTCTGTCCTTCTTTGAGTTCTTCGCGGATATTTCTTATTCTTTTGTCAGAAATCTCTGATATGTGAAGTAGCCCTGCCACGCCAGGGAATACTTCTACAAAAGCACCAAAATCAACCACCTTCAAGACTTTACCACGATAAACTTCTCCAACTTCGACTTCTGCAGTAATTTCCCGAATCATCTCGGCGGCTCTTCTCGCTGATTCTTTATCGGAAGTAGCTATGTTGACCGTCCCATCATCTGCGATATCAATCTTTGCTCCGGTCTCGTCTATAATGGACCTTATAACCTTTCCGCCAGGACCGATCACCTCACGTATTTTTTCAGGATTAATGCGAATAGTAAAAATTCGAGGTGCATACTTGGAAATATCAGCGCGAGGTTGGCTAATCGTTTGAGACATTACATTTAAAATATGAAGCCTTCCTCTTCTTGCTTGTTCAAGTGCTTCTTGTAGAATAGTCGCATTCACACCGCTTATTTTTATGTCCATCTGCAACGCAGTTATTCCTTCAGTTGTTCCTGCAACCTTAAAATCCATATCGCCGTAATGATCTTCGGCACCGGCAATGTCCGAAAGAATTGCGTAACGGTTCCCTTCCATAACAAGCCCCATTGCTACGCCTGCAACGGCTCTTTTAATCGGAACACCCGCATCCATCAAACTCAAAGAACCACCGCAAACAGTAGCCATTGAACTAGAACCATTAGACTCTGTTATCTCAGAAACAACTCTGATCGTATAAGGAAACTCTTTTTCATCGGGAAGAACTGCCTCTAAAGCTCTACGTGCTAGGTTTCCATGCCCTATTTCCCTGCGACTTGAACTACCGATTCTGCCAACTTCTCCGACTGAGTAAGGCGGGAAATTGTAATGAAGCATGAAACGCTTTCTTACTTCACCCTTTTCAAGGTCATCTATAAACTGCTCATCTTCTTTCGTTCCAAGCGTTGTAGTAACAATCGCTTGAGTTTCTCCTCTTGTAAACAAAGCAGAACCATGTGTTCGTGGAAGCCAACCAACCTCGCAGGAAATTGGTCGGATCTCACTAAATCTTCGACCATCGGGACGGCGACGACGATCAAGAATATCTTCTCTAAAGATCTTTTCCTTCAAATAATTGAAGACTCGACTCGCCATCGTCCTAGCTTCTACATCCTCCTCAGGATAGCTCTCTATGGCTTCTCTCTTCAAGGCATCAACTGCAGCGTATGAGGTTAGTTTATCCTGCTTGGAAGTATCCAAAGCTTGACGCAACCTTTCTTCATACTTTCTAGTTATCTCACCAAGCATTTTTTCATCTATTTTCGGAGCTACTACTTCCTTTTTCGTTATTCCTAAAACTTTGAAAAGCTCTTTCTGCCATATACAGATACGTTTTATTTCCTTATGAGCGAGCATCATCGCTTCGACCATTATTCGTTCGCTTACTTCTTTTGCTTCAGCTTCGACCATGACGATGGCATCTTCGGTTCCAGCAACGACCAAATCAAGAACTGACTCGCGGCGTTGCTCATAAGTGGGGTTTATTAGATATTTGTCACCAATAAGTCCTACTCGAACGCACCCTACTGGATGATAAAAAGGAATGTCCGAGAAATAGAGGGCGCAGGAAGCTCCAGTAACTGCAATCACATCTGGATCGTTTTCATCGTCAGCCGAAATCACCGTTGCTATTATCTGAACTTCATTCTTATATCCTTCAGGAAAAAGCGGACGGCATGGACGGTCAATCAGACGGCTTGTCAAGGTTTCTTTCTCATTTGGGCGGCCTTCACGTCTATAGTAGTTTCCAGGAATCCTTCCAGCGGCGTATGTTGACTCACGATATTCGACTGTCAACGGGAAAAAATCTATACCTTCCCGTATCATCTCACCGCTTACAGCAGTGACTAAAACCATTGTTTCACCATAACGAATTACAACGGCTCCGTTTGCTTGTTTAGCAACCTTTCCGGTTTCAACTATTAAATCTCTTTCGCCAACCTTTATAGATTCCTTCAAATATTTTCTTTGTGGCATTTATTCTTTTCTCCATTCAAAAAATTAAACTATGAAGCCACATTTCGACTGTCCTTTGAAAATCTTAGCTACTTTCTTAACCCTAACTGGTCAACTATCTTGTGGTATTGCTCTATGTCTCTTCTTTTCAGATATTCAAGTAGTTTTCGGCGCCTAGCTACCAGCTTCAAAAGCCCACGCCTTGAGTGATTATCCTTTTTGTGAACCTCAAAATGCTTCGTCAGTTCCTTTATCCTCTCCGTCAAGAGTGCAATCTGCACTTGCGGTGAACCAGTGTCTGTCGCATGTAACTGAAAGTCCTTAACTATCTTTTCTTTTGTCTCTTTTGTAACTGCCATACACTACTCCAAAGAATACATTTTGATTGGCTAGGTCTTCGTTGTCAATTTTCCGCAGAGCCTTTTCTATGGGTGAACTCTTCCATAAACTTGGTTGAAAAATCTCCTTTTTGAAAACTTTCATCATTCATAATTTTAAGATGAAGCGGTATCGTTGTCTTTATTCCTTCAACAACCATCGCTTCAAGTGCCCGTTTCATCCTAGCTATGGCAAACTCACGAGTCCCAGCATGAACGATTAACTTTGCAATCATTGAGTCGTAAAAGGGTGGCACAACGTAACCTGAATAAACTGCTGTATCTACTCTGACTCCGGGTCCACCCGGTATATTTAACCCCGTTATCTTGCCAGGACTTGGAGTAAAGGTTTCAGGATCTTCTGCATTTATACGGCACTCTATTGAATGTCCAAAAAGTTGAATATCTTCTTGCCGGAAACCTAAATCTTCACCTTGCGCTACCCTTATCTGTTGACGCACTATGTCTATTGCCGTCACCATCTCAGTAACAGGATGTTCAACTTGAATTCTGGTGTTCATTTCCATAAAGTAAAACGAACCATCTTCATCAAGCAAAAATTCAAATGTCCCAGCACTAGAATAACCTATCTGCTTACAAGCTTTTACGGCTACTTCTCCCATTTGTCTTCTAAGTTCAGGCGTTACTACGGGTGACGGAGCTTCCTCTAATAACTTTTGATGGCGACGCTGAATAGAACACTCTCTTTCTCCTAAGTGAATTACATTTCCGTTTTCATCCGCCAAAACCTGAATTTCTATATGCCGAGGACGCTCGATATATTTTTCAATGTAAACCGCACTGTTCTTGAATGCAGCCTGTGCTTCGGATTGCGCAAGCTCCAAACTGCTGGCTAACTCGTCTAGGCTACGAACTATTCTCATACCACGTCCACCACCGCCAGCAGCCGCCTTTATTATTACTGGAAAACCTATTTCTTTCGCTATTTTCGTTGCTTCTTCAACTGACTTTATCGGCTCAGATGAACCAGGCAGGATAGGAACACCAGCCGCTTTCATTGTCCGTCGAGCTTCTACTTTATCGCCCATCGCTTTTATAACTTCCGGACGTGGACCTATAAACTTGATGTTGCACTCTTCACAAACCCTAGCAAAGGTCTCAGATTCGGCAAGAAAACCATATCCCGGATGAATAGCATCAGCGTTTGTAATTTCAGCAGCACTGATGATAGCAGGAATATTCAAATAGCTTTGAGCAGAAGGTGCTGGACCGATACAAACAGCTTCATCCGCAAACCGAACATGCAAAGCTTCTTTGTCCGCTTCAGAGTGAACAGCAACCGTCTTTATACCCATTTCTTTGCATGTCCAGATGATCCTACAGGCAATCTCACCTCGATTTGCTATCAGTATCTTTTTTATTTCTCTTTTCCTCATTTCGTTTAAGACAGTTTTATCCCAAAAAGCGGCTGACCATATTCTACGGGTTGTCCATTCTCCACATAAATTTTTACTACCTCGCCAGACACTTCAGCCTTTATTTCATTCATCAGCTTCATTGCCTCAACAATGCAAACTACCGTGTCAGGCGTAACCTTATCTCCCACTTCAACGTAAGGCGGCTTATCTGGCGCAGGGGCACGATAAAATGTTCCAACAATCGGAGATGTAATCTTGTGAAGATTATCATCAAGCGTTGCTTCTATGTCTGATTTTTCCTGAACCGCCTGTTCTTTAGAATCTGCTGAAACCTTAGTTTCAACGGCAGAAGTGGCAGCTGCGGTTGGAGTCTGCGTAGGAATAGCCGAAATAAATTGAGCAGGCAAAGATTTGCTTAAACGAATCCTTATCTTTTCGTTTTCAAACTCGAATTCAGTAAATCCATACTTTTCTACGAGTTTTGCTATCTCGTGTATCTCGCTAATGTTTAAGGAAGACTCCACTCGAGACCTTGCGCCTTTTTTTCTGTTAGAAGCAATACTCATTTTTACTCTCCTCAATTTACCAAAAAGCAATACTACTCCACTTCAAATGTAAAGCTTGCTATTTCTTCAAGGTAGCTTGCAAGTATTAAAAACCAATCCTAAAACTACTACCCCTTCCGCGAGTCTAATTCGGCGCGGGTTTATGATTTCCCTAAAAGTGAGATATAGCTCAGATATTCTAAGTATGCCGAAGAAGTAGCTTCAATCGCCTACTTTTTACTGCTTCATGCTTAGAAACTAAGAATTTTGCTCTTTTTCACGTGGATTATCAACTAATTCTATAAGAGCAAGTTCAGCCCCGTCGCCCTTTCTATTTTTTCCTAAACGGATAATTCTGGTGTATCCTCCGTTTCTATCCTTGTAGCGAGGACCTAGCTCTTCAAAAAGCCTCTTTAGAGCTTTAACCCCAGCCGTCCTTTCTGGTCTTTCCTTTGCCTCACCCTTTTTACCCCTGTAAACGCTCATTTTTTGTTTGTATTCATGATTTCCGGCATGGAAATACTTTGCTGCTAGGCGTCTTAAGTGTAGCCTTTTGACTGCTGCATCTTCACCAGAAAGATTTTGAGCTTTACGCGCCAAATTTATTGCCTTCTCCACAAACGACCTTAATTCTTTCGCTTTTGGAACAGTTGTTATTATGTACTCTTTTTTTGAGTTTATAAGCGAAGTAGCAAGGTTTCTAAGCATTGATATTCTATGCTCAGTTTTTCTACCTAACTTGCGATGTGCTTTTAGATGTCGCATAAACCCTTCTCCTCAAATTCTTCTACCACCAGAGCCTGGTATGGGGTTGCCGTGTTCATCAAACTCCATTCCGAAATCTAGCCCCATACCATGCAAAATTTCTTTTAACTCATTGAGCGACTTCTTTCCAAAATTCTTAGTTTGCAGCATTTCTTTTTCGGTCTTCATTACAAGTTCCCTGATGGTTCTAATATTTGCGTTCTTCAAGCAATTATAAGCTCTTACGGAAAGGTCTAGCTCATCAACTGACCTGTCAAGGACATCATGACGCATCAGCGGCGGGCGAGTAATTTCTTCTATTTGCTTTTCTTCCTCTTCTTCTTCTTCAAAGTTAATAAAGATTGACATGTGATCCTTTATGAGCTTTGCTGCCATTCCAATAGCGTCTTCCGGTCTTACAGAACCGTCAGTCCAAACTTCTATCGTGAGCTTATCCATTTCTGTATTCGATCCTTGACGGGCTGCCTCAACCGTGTAATTTACCTTTTTTACTGGTGAGTGAACCGAATCTATTGGAATGTAACCCAAAGAAAGATCATCATCATTGTTAAATTCTGCCGGCACATACCCGCGCCCTCTTTTCAAACGCATCTCTATATTAAGCTGACCGCCCGGGCTTATCGTTGCTATGTGAACGTTTTTATCTAATACTTCGACATCTGAATCATGTTGAATATCTGCACTTGTGACATCTCCTGGTTCACTCTTGCTTATAAGTAGAGTTTTCGGACCTTGCCCATGAAGTTTGAAAGGAATCTGTTTGAGATTCAAAATTATATCAATAGCATCCTCCACTACTCCTTTAATTGAAGAGAATTCATGTTCCACTCCTTCAATTTTCACAGCCGTTATGGCTGCTCCCTCAATCGAAGAAAGAAGCGCGCGTCTTAAGGAATTGCCTATCGTTGTCCCAAAACCGCGCTCAAGAGGTTGTGCATAGAATTTTCCGTAGGTATCACTCAAGGTCTCTTTGTCAACCTCGAGACGATTCGGCATTTGAAAATTAGTCCACATGCTGTTGTTTATTACTGCCATATCTTACACCACCCTCTCAAACAAAGAGGTTATTACTTGCTATAAAGCTCAACGATGAGCTGCTCGTTTATGTTTGCGTCAATATCTTCCCTTCTCGGCAAAGCCGTAACTGTAACACTCATTTGATCGCCATTTACCATCAGCCATTGCGGTCTTCCTCGACCGCTTGCTGTTTCCCAGGCTGTTACTATATGCGGATTTTTCAAGCTCTTTTCCTTTACGGAAATAACATCTCCTACCTTTACTTGGAAAGAAGGTATGTCAACCTTACGCCCATTTACCAAAATATGGCCATGGCTGACGAGCTGTCTTGCTTGACGTCTTGAAGTTGCAAACCCTGCTCTATAAACGGCATTATCCAATCTTCTCTCAAGTAAAATTAGAAGATTTTCGCCAGTGACGCCTTTCTGCCTGACAGCCTTCTCAAAATAATTACGGAATTGCTTTTCCAAAACAAAATACATTCTTTTTACCTTTTGTTTTTCCCTGAGCTGCTGTCCATAACCAGCCAGAACCTTTCTCCTAGCCAAAGCACCATGTTGACCAGGAGGTTGAGTTCCTCGCTTTTCTATTGCGCAAGAAGGCTTAAAACACCTATCTCCTTTAAGAAAAAGCTTCATGCCTTCTCGCCGACACAGACGACATACTGCATCTCTATATCTTGCCATTTTTCCTCCAAAAACTAGATAAAAAGTTTACAGGTCTCTTTAGACCCTTCTTCCTTTTTTGCCCAATCTCAGACCCTTCTTCTTTTAGGCGGACGACATCCATTATGAGGTATCGGAGTCGTGTCACGAATAGCAGTGATGCGAAGCCCCGCTTGATGAATCGCCCTTATGGCGGATTCACGACCAGCGCCAGGTCCTTTTACTCTAACTTCGCATTCACGCATACCAGCCTCCATCGCCTTACGAGCTGCATCCAGCGCAGCTTGCTGAGCAGCAAACGGAGTTCCTTTTCTAGACCCTTTGAAACCTACCATCCCAGCAGAAGACTGAGCTATTACGTTCCCTTCAAGGTCTGTTATCGAAACTATAGTGTTATTAAAAGAAGCCGAAATGTGAACTATCCCAATCGGAACGTTCTTTTTCTCTTTCTTCTTGAAAGTCTTTTTTCCTTTTTTTGCCATAGGTCAAAACTACTTCTTACCAGGGGCTTTCTTCTTAGCTATAGCAGCACCACGAGGCCCTTTACGAGTCCGTGCATTTGTGTGCGTTCTTTGGCCGCGCACTGGCAAGCCTTTACGATGACGAAGGCCTCTATAACAACCTATATCCATCAAGCGCTTTATATCCATCTGAACACGCTTACGAAGATCACCTTCTATATCGCCTTCCTCTTCGATAATCGCACGGATCCGATTTAATTCGTCATCTGTTAAGTCCTTTACTTTTTTATCAACGCTAACTTGTGCTCTATTTAATATATCAGTCGCTCTAGATTTGCCTATACCGTAAATGTAAGTCAAACCTATCTGAATGCGTTTATTCGCTGGTATATCAACTCCTGCTATACGAGCCATCTTTCCTGTTCCTTCAAAAGAAAATTAACCTTGCCTTTGTTTATGTTTCTTATTCTCGCAGATGATGCGAACTACCCCTTTGCGATGCACTATCTTGCATTTGTTGCAAATCTTTTTTACTGAAGCTCTAACTTTCATCTCTTAAGCCACTCCTTCACAGTCATTTATGGCGATAAACTATTCGCCCACGATTTAAGTCATAAGGTGACAACTCAACAACGACTCTATCACCTGGCAAAATACGAATAAAATTCTTTCTCATCTTACCCGAAACATGAGCTAGCACCTGATGCTTACTATCTTCTAGCTCAACTCTAAACATTGCATTTGGCAAAGTTTCTAAAACTATTGCGTTAACTTCTATTGCATCTTCTTTCGGCATAACTGCTATGTTGGCAAAATATCAATGATAGCCATTTCAAAAACTTAAGTCAAACCTACAACGGATTTTCTCTGGGCTTTTTGCTCTTTTGTCAAGGTCAAAATCTCAGGACCTTCCGCCGTTATCGCAACCGTGTGTTCGAAATGCGCCGATGGCTTTCTATCTTTCGTTACTACAGTCCAACCATCTTCTAAAACTTCCACTTCATGCGTTCCCATATTCAGCATCGGTTCGATCGCAAGACAATAACCAACACGAAGTTTTTCTCTCGTTCCCGGTCTCCCGTAATTTGGAACTTGAGGATCTTCATGCATTCGTCTTCCAATGCCATGACCTACGTAATCTCTGACAACGCTAAATCCGTGCTTCTCAGCATGAGTTTGGATAGCGTAACCAATGTCTCCTATATGCTTGTTAGGATAACACTGCTGTATTCCTAAATAAAGACATTCTTCCGTAACCTTTAACAGAAGCTCCAGATCTTCACTTATCTTTCCAACGGGAGCTGTAAAAGCAGTATCGCCAACGAAACCATTGTAAGTTGCTGCAACATCTATCGAGATAATGTCACCTTCTTTGAGCGGGATTGAGTTAGAAAAACCATGCACAACCTGCTCATTAACTGAAGCACATATTGCAAAAGGAAAACCACGGTAACCGATGAAAGTAGGTATAGCACCTCGCTCGCGAATCATCTTCTCTGCGGCATTATTCAGCTCAAGCGAGGTGATTCCAACTTGAATCATCCGCCGAAGCTCCTCGCGCACCTCAGCTACCAACTCGCCCACTTCTCGCATCCTTTCAAGGTCTTTTTGCGACTTAGCTATTATCATCTATGCTACGACTGATCTCCGAATATATCTGCTCTACCTCTCGATCCCCGTTTATTTTAACAAGCCTTCCACTTTTTTCGTAATATTCAATCAAAGGCTTTGTGCTTTCTTCATAAGTTATTAACCTCTTTCTTACACTTTCAAGGTTATCATCCTCTCTCTGCACAAGATTCTTCTCCAAATCACACTCGGGACGATCGCATTTTGTTGGTGGCTTGAAATAAATGTTAAAAATCTCGCCACATACTTTGCAGGTTCTTCTTCCCGTAAGCCTTTTTTCTAAAATGTCACTATCAACATCAATCAAAAAAGCTTTAACCTTCTTATTCTGCTCCTTTGCCAGCTCCTCCAACATATCAGCTTGAATAACATTTCTTGGGAAACCGTCTAAAACGTAAGTTCCTTTGCAATCCTCCTTTTCAGTTCTCTCTTTCACCATTTTGTAAGTTAGATCATCTGGAACGAGACCTCCTTCTTTCATTATCCTTTGAATCTCAAGCGCAAGAGGCGTATTAGATGACTTCATCTCACGAAACATGTCACCTGTAGAAATCTGAGGGATCCCGCGGCGCTCCTCTAACAAACGTGCTTGAGTGCCTTTTCCAGCACCCGGAGCCCCAATAAGAACTATTATCTTGTGCATATCTAGAATCTTCTCCCGCGTAGCCTCGAACCAGCTCCGAGAAAACCTTCGTAATTTCTCATGATTAATTGAGCTTCTATCTGAGCAACAGTATCCATAGCGACACCAACCAAGATAAGAAGTGAAGTCCCACCAAAATAAAATTGATAACCTAATCCTGTTGGAATCCAGCTAAGCCCTGGTGTAGATGAAAAGAAGTTATCAAGTGCCGTGCCTATAAATGGCAGGCGAGCAACCTTAAACCCACTCAGGAGAACCTGCGGAACAAAAGCTACAAAAGCAAGATATATTGCCCCCACGGTTGTAAGTCTTGTTAAGATGTAGTTAAGATATTCAGCCGTAGGTGCCCCGGGTCTAATCCCCGGAATAAATCCTCCGTGCTTTCTTAAATTATCAGCTACGTCATCAGTATTAAAAATTATCGTGATGTAGAAAAACGTGAAGAGAATTATCAAAGAAATGAAGAAAAACTCATAGTAAGGGTCCCCACCGTGAAATTGCGCGAAGAAGCTATAAACTTTCGTCCAAGTTGAGTCAGGATTAGATGGATCGGGAGGAAAGGCCGAAAAAATCGTCTGTGGCATCGCCAAAACAGACGAAGCAAAAATTACGGGTATAACCCCGCCCATGTTTATTTTCAAAGGTAGAACGTTTTGATAACCCCGATAAGTCTGCCCACCTACACGACGGCTAGCATAGGAAATGGCTATATTTCTCCTTGCTGACTCTACATAGACAATTAAAGCAATTAAAGCTATAAGAACGGCTACAAGGAAAATAACCCCTAATGTCTGAGACGGGTCGCCAACCCTAACTCTCTCAATCACCTGCTGAACACCAGTTGGAAGACTTACGACAATACCTGCAAAAATTAGCAAAGATATCCCGTTTCCGACACCTCGTTCGGTTATCTGCTCGCCAAGCCACATTACAAAAATCGTTCCAGTAGTTAACGTTACGACTATGAGAAAAGTAGCCCACCAAGTTTCTTCAATGATTCCATTTTTTCTTAGCCAAGTAGCCACGAAGAAAGTCTGAATAGCACAAAGCCCAACCGTAAGGTATCTAGTCCATTGATTTATTTTCTGCCGTCCAACCTCTCCTTCCTCTTGCACCTTTTTTATTGAAGGATAAAGCACTGTCATCAGTTGCATTATGATCGAAGCTGTAATATAAGGCGTTACCCCTAAGGCAAAAACCGAAATAGTGCGGAAATTGCCACCGGAGAAAAGGTCCAGCACTCCAAGCAGTGTTCCGCTTACTTCTCCCCAGACCTGTTCCAGCCTTGTTTTATTTATACCTGGTGCAGTAATGTGAGCACCAAAACGATAGATTGCTAACATCCCGAGCGTAAATAAAATCCTGCTTCTCAGCTCGGGGATCTTGAACATGTTTTGAACGGCAGCAAAAAACTTATCCATCTTTTAGAATGCTCCTTATTGCTTTGTGATCAAGAGAGCCGTTCCACCAGCCTTTTCAATTTTTTCCTTCGCCGACTTGGTAAAACGATGTGCCATGATCTTAAGTGGTTTCGTTATGTCTCCGTTGCCTAAAACCACAACGTCATGATTTACTTTTTTTATCAAACCTTTTTCATGTAAAATTTCTGGCGAAACTTCATCACCGGAATTAAAATTCGCTTCTATCTTCGAAAGACTTACTTCAACCCATCTCTTTTTGAAGGGATTTGTGAACCCTCTTTTTGGAAGTCTTCTCTGCAAGGGCATCTGCCCACCTTCGAAACCTCGTCTTCTCGAATATCCAGAACGAGACTTCTGACCTTTGGTACCTCTTCCTGCTGTTTTACCAAGTCCCGAACCGGGTCCACGCCCAACTCTCTTCTTTTTTTGCTTACTTCCCTTTGCCGGATGCAAATTATTAAGCGAAAGTGTCATTTTCTCTTACTCCTACCTTATTCAATTATTCTCAAAAGATGCGGAACCTTGGCAACAATTCCACGAATAGCAGGCGTATCAGGTCGTTCGACTACCTGATTTAGTTTTGTAAAACCTAAACTTTTGACAAGTTTCTTTTGCTTATGAGAATAGCCAATAGAACTTCGATAATATTGAATCTTTACAGTTCTCTTTTCTTCCTGCTTTTTCTTTCTTGGCATTTCTTCCTCCAAGTTTACAGGATTTCTTCTAAAGGCTTGCCCCGCAGGCGAGCAACTTCTATCGGATCTTTGATTTTCAAAAGCGCATCAAATGTAGCCCTTACAACATTATGTGGATTTGTCGAGCCTAAAATTTTCGTGCGAACATTGCGAACACCCAAAGCTTGCATGATAGCCCTTACTGCACCACCAGCAATAACACCCGTTCCTTCGCCTGCTGGCTTTACCAAAACCTTCGTTGCCCCGTGATCGCCAATCATGGGATGCGGCAACGTGCCGCTAATAAGTGGAACTCTGATAAGATTTTTCTTAGCCGACTCGATTGCCTTTTTTATTGCGCTAGGCACTTCTCTAGCCTTCCCTGTTCCGAATCCTACGTGCCCAGCTTCATCCCCAACAACGACTAAGGCAGCAAAAGATAGATTCTTTCCGCCCTTTACAACCTTAGTCACTCGATTTACCGAAATCAGATGATCCTTCAGTATTAAACCTTGTGGTGAAACTCTCCTCTCTTTACTTATCTTCATCTTTCAATTCCTCTTTTCGGTTTAGTCCTGCTTCGCGAGAAGCTTCAATTAAGGCTTTTACTCTGCCGTGATAAACATATCCACCTCTATCGAAAACTACTTGGGTTATCCCGGCAGCTAAGGCTCTTTCGGCTATCGCCTTACCAACTCTAATTGCAGCTTCTATGTTTCCGCCAGTGCTTCCACGCAAGTCTTTCTCTAGGGTAGAAGCTGCTACCAAAGTCTTACCGCTATCATCGTCTATTATCTGTGCGTAAATATGCTTTAAGCTACGAAAAACGGCAAGACGTGGCCTTACGCTGCTTCCTCTCACTTTTTTGCGTATCCGACGGTGAATAGCTTTTCTGACCTCAGCTCTGTTCTTCCTCGCCATAAATTATTTACCTGCTTTCCCTGGTTTGAGTTTATACACTCTATCAGCGTATCGGATACCCTTGCCCTTATAGGCATCAGGTTTTCTTAAACGATTCAATTCGGCACAAACTTGACCTAGTTTTTGCTTATCAATCCCGGTAATGATTAACGTTGCTTGATACTGGTTAATTGAGCTTTTTGCATTATCCCTTTCTATTTTCACGTCAATCCCTTCTGGTAGACTATATTCAACTGGATGCGAATATCCCAATGAAAAAACTAGTTTCCTACCTTGAAGCTCCGCTTTGTAGCCTACACCGACTATGTCCATTGCTTTACTAAACCCTTGAGTTACACCAATTACAGCATTATTTGCTAAAGCACGCGCTAAACCATGTAAAGCCGCATATTCATCGCCTTCTCTTTCAGTTATCAAATGGTTATTTTCCAAACGAAATTTTATTCCGTTTGGAATCGGAGTTTTTAATGTTCCCTTTGGACCTTTTACTTCCAGCTCCTTTTCATGAATCGTCACTGTTACACCGGCTGGCAAACTTATCGGTTTTTTCCCTACGCGAGACATAAAGCACCTCTTGAATCAATATATTTCGGCTATCAGCTCTCCACCAACATTCTCTTGGCGAGCCTTTTTGCCGGTCATTACTCCCTTCGGAGTTGAAAGTATACAAATGCCGTAACCGCCTAAGACTTTAGGAATTTCCGATGCCTTTACATAAACGCGACGGCTCGGCTTTGAAACTCTCTTAAGCTCAGTTATTGAAGAATTACCTTTTGCATCATAACGAAGGAATATCCTAATTGAGTATTTTGCACCTTCTCCCTTCGTCATGTAGCTATTTATGTAGCCTTCTTCTTTTAAGATTCTTGCTATCTCTAGCTTCATTTTTGAACCCGGCACATCTACGCGCGGGTGTTTTGCTGCGATAGCGTTCTTTATGCGTATAAGCATGTCAGATATCGGATCCTGAATCATCTCTAAAACTCCACCCAATCGAAATTTACCAGCTAGCCTTAATCATTCCAGGAATTTGTCCGCGCAAAGCAAGCTCCCGTAGGGCTATTCTTGAAACACCAAATCTGCGCAAATATGCACGCGGCCGTCCCGTTTGTGAACAACGGTTCCTGACCCTAACAGGACTTGCATCACGAGGCATCTTTTGCAGTTTCAAAATAGCCTCTTGTATCTGCTCCGGCGTCGAGTTCGGATTTTTTATTATTCTCTTAAGTTCAGCTCGACGCTCGGCATATTTTGCAACAATGGCTTTTCTTTTTTCATTCTTTACTATCTTACTTATCTTCGCCATAATTCCTCAATTCTTCCTAAAAGGCATTCCCAAAGCTTTCAAAAGAGCAAAACCTAACTCATCGTTCTTGGCTGTTGTTACTATTGAAATATTCATCCCACGAATCTTGTCAACCTTGTTAAAATCAACTTCTGGGAAAATTATCTGCTCGCGAATTCCAAGCGTATAGTTACCTCGCCCGTCAAACGACTTCGGGGAAAGCCCTTTGAAATCCCTAACACGCGGCAGAGCTATGGAAATCAATCTATCCAAGAATTCATACATTCTATCGCCACGCAAGGTAACCATAGCTCCTATCCTCATCCCTTGACGTAACTTAAAAGAAGCTATGGATTTTTTGGCTTTAGTAATCACTGGTTTTTGCCCAGTAATAGCCTTAAGTTCTTCAACTGCCACGTCTAAAATCTTCGGATTCGAAACAGCTTCCCCTAAACCCATATTGATAACTATCTTTTCTAAACGCGGAATTGCCATTGGATTCTTTATCCCGAATTCCTTCGCTAAAGCGGGCATTACTTCATTTCTATATTTATCCTTTAGTCTTGCCATCTCTCAACTCTCCCTACATTCCGGGTCTCACCGTTTCAGTGTTTCCGGAGATTAAGCCTTTTTTGGCTCGGGTATGACTTCTCCACTTCTTACGGCAACTCTTACTTTTTTACCATCACGAATTTCATATCTTATGCGAGTTGGTTTACCTGTTTTCGGGTCAACCAACGCAACATTCGATATATCAACCCAAGCTTCTTCCTCAAAAATTCCACCTTCTATGTTAAGTTGGGGAATCGGCTTTCGATGTTTTTTAACTAATCTTGCGCCTTCAACTTTAACTTTACCACGGCGAGGATCAACCGCGATAACCTTACCAACGTAAGGCTTGCGTTTTCCATCTTTATCGAAAATGTTATACTCTTTGCCAGCAATGAATATTACCTTATCACCTTGTTTTATCTTGGTCTTGTAAACCCCTTTTTTAATTTCTTTCTTCATATAACCTCCGGCGCCAAAGAAACTATTTTCATATAATTTTTCTCGCGAAGCTCACGTGCAACGGGACCGAAAACACGCGTCCCGATAGGAGTTCCGTCATCTTTTATCAAAACTGCAGCATTATCATCAAAACGAATATAGGTTCCGTCTTTACGCCTTATCTCTTTTCTTGTTCTTACGACTACAGCCGTATAAACTTTTCCTTTCTTAACTGCTCCATCTGGCGCTGCCTCCTTTACGGTAACCTTTATCCTATCGCCGATTGTGGCCGTTTTTCCGGTTGAGCCACCGAGTGGTAAAATCATCTGCACCTTTTTTGCGCCAGAATTATCGGCCACTACGAGCATCGTGCGCATCTGAATCATAATCTTCTCACCTCTCCTAAAGAAACTACCTTGAAGCCTTTTGAATTATCTCAACAACTCTCCATCGCTTGCGAGCTGAAAGCGGGCGAGTTTCCACGATTCTAACCTTGTCGCCGATCTTTGCTCCCAACTCGTCATGCGCCATAAACTTCTTGCGCCTTTTAACATATTTGCGGTATTTTGGATGTTTGACAAGCCTATCAACTCTAACAACAACTGTTTTCATCATCTTATCGGAAACAACTATCCCGATCCGCTCTGCTCTTCTTCTCTTTCTAGGAGCAGAAACAGACGTTTTCACTTCATCTGAACTTTCAGAAGTTTCGGTTTCACCCTCTATCTTTTCCTTTAGGTCCTCCATCTTCAGCAAAACCTCATTTTAATTTTTTTGTTTCTCTAGTTCATTTATTAAAGTCAAAACTCTAGCTAAAACCTTTTTCTCTCGTCTGATGTCTTTGACAACCTCACGAAAGCCCATCGACTTTCTGAATCTCAAACGAAACAAGGACTCTCTTAGGCTTTCTGCCTGTTCTTTCAGCTCTTCAAGAGACATCCCTCTAAGTTGCTCCATCAACTCTTTCCTTTTCATTAGACAACCCCTCCTTCCATATCGGCACGAGTTACGAACTTAACCTTTATAGGAAGCTTTTGAGCTGCGAGCCGCATTGCTTCACGTGCCATCTCCTCACTAACTCCCTGAATTTCATAAAGTATCCGACCGGGCTTAACAACTGCTACCCAGTGATCCGGAGCTCCCTTACCGCTTCCCATACGAGTTTCCGCAGGTTTTTTAGTGATCGGTTTGTCAGGAAAAATTCTAATCCATATCTTACCACCACGTTTTACATGACGGGTCATGGCAACACGTGCCGCTTCTATCTGTCTATCTGTTATCCACCCAGCTTCTAAAGCCTTTAGACCATAATCGCCAAAGCTTATCTTATCACCGCGAGTAGCTTTTCCCTTGATTCTTCCCTTCTGAACTCTTCGATATTTGACTTTTTTAGGCATTAACATAGCTAATCCACCTCACTTTTATTAGCGCCTACGAAACCCTCTTACTTTCGGCTTTGCATCATTAATCGGATCAGTCGTAGTTCCACGAGCCATTGAAGCTTTTGGATCGAGAATATCACCCTTGTATATCCAAACCTTTACTCCTATAACCCCAAGAGTCGTCAACGCTTCTGCAAATCCGTAGTCAATATCTGCTCGAAGCGTGTGAAGCGGAAGTCTTCCTTCTAAAATCCACTCCGAACGGGCTATTTCGGCACCGTTAAGCCTACCTGAACACATTACTTTAACTCCTAAAGCTCCGAAACGTTGTGATTCTTCTATAATCCGCTTCATCGCGCGACGAAAAGCAACACGTTTTTCTATCTGCTGAGCAATCTTTTCTGCCTGAAGCTGAGCATTAAGCTCAGGCTTTTGAATCTCTTGAATAGAAACTACTACATCATACTTCGTCTTTTTGGCTATTTCTTCTCTTAATTTTTCCATTTCAGCACCTTTGCGACCTATTATAATTCCTGGCCGTGAGGTGTAAATCGTTATTTTTAGACGATTCGCCGCTCTTTCAATATCAACATGCGAAACTCCTGCTCCAGCAAACCGCTTTTTTAGATCCCTTTTCAGCTCTAGATCCTCAGCCAAAAATTTTGAAAATTCCTTCTTTTTGGCAAACCAATGTGAATGCCAATCTTTGTTATAACCTACTCGAAAACCGTATGGATGAACCTTCTGTCCCATAAATTCTTCGCCGATTACTCCTCTTTCTTTTCAGTTTCTTTCGAGATTTCCTCGGTTGAATCTTTTATACTTACTGGTTCCTGAACCGTAGCTTGAGACTTTATTGCCTTGATATCTTTCTTTCCAGGATTTTCAGTTGAAACCGCTATTGTAATATGGCAATAATGCCTCCTTTCGCGATATGCCCTACCTTGAGGTGCCGGACGCAGTCTATATCGATTTTTTGTAGGTCCCATGTCAACATAACAAGCCTTCACGTAAAGATCGCCCGGATCGATAGCTATATTCTGCAGTTCCGCTTTATAAACTGCATTAGCTACGGCTGACCGCAAGGTTTTTTCGATCGATCTAGCTGCACGCTTGTTAGTAAATTTCAAAATTGCAAAGGCTCGTGAAACCTTTTGCCCACGAATTAAATCAATTACCAAACGGGTTTTTCTTGGCGAACCTTTTAGATACCTAGTTCTTGCTATCGCTTCCATAATTCCTCTTTGTGCTCACTTCTTTTTCGCAGCTTTTTCGGCTTTTGTTCCCGGATGCCCTTTGAAAGTTCTGGTCGGGGCAAATTCTCCTAGTTTATGCCCAACCATGTTTTCTGTTATGTAAACCGGTATGTGACGCTTTCCGTTGTGAACGCCAAAAGTCAAACCAACCATTTCCGGTATTATGGTTGACCGGCGTGACCAAGTTTTAATCGCCGGTGGTTTCTTACCGGTTTCTTTTATCCTTTTTAGGACTCTCAAGATACTTAAATCAACAAAAGGTCCTTTTCTAACAGAGCGAGGCATAATTACTTAGCCCTCCTATCACGCACGATGTATTTCTGAGTGCGTTTATTTCTTCTAGTCTTGTAACCTCTTGTAGGTTGCCCCCACGGAGTTACGGGGTGGCGACCTCCAGAGGTTTTACCTTCACCACCGCCGTGCGGGTGATCAACGGGATTCATTGCAACACCACGCACTGTAGGACGACGTCCAAGCCATCGAGAGCGACCAGCTTTTCCTAAACTGACATTTTCATGTTCAATGTTACCAACTTGCCCAACGGTTGCCATGCAATTGATCGGAACCTTTCTAATCTCACCAGATGGCATTCTAAGGTGGGCATAGTCGCTTTCTTTTGCTATTATCTGAGCAAAAGTGCCAGCTGCCCTTACTAGCTGTCCGCCTTTACCTGGACGAAGCTCTATGTTATGAACTGAAGTTCCCAAAGGAATATTTTTTATTGGTAAGGCGTTTCCGGGCAAAATATCGGCATCTTCTCCGCTCATTACGGTATCTCCAACCTTTAGACCAAGCGGAGCGAGTATGTATCGTTTCTCTCCATCCGCATAAGTTATGAGAGCTATATTTGCTGAGCGGTTCGGATCGTATTCTATTTGCGTGACCTTTCCAGGAATACCTATTTTGTCACGCTTAAAGTCAATGATTCGATACATTCGCTTGTGCCCACCACCTCGCCGCCAGATCGTTAGATGACCATAATTATTTCGACCCGAAATCCTCTTCTTAGGCTCTAGTAAAGACTTCTCTGGCTTTGCGCCTGGTGTGATCTCATCACTTATTAGATAAGTTTGATACCTTCTAGCTGGTGATGTCGGTTTTAACTTCTTAATCGGCATTTTCACTCTCTCCAAAACTAAATAGCTTCGCCGTAATCAACCATTGGTTGCCCCTTCTCTAGGGTAACGTAAGCTTTCTTCCAAGAAGCGCGTCGCCCTTCGTATCTTCCGCGACGCTTTGTCTTCCCTTGATAATTTACGGTGTGCACCTTTTCAACCTTAACATTAAAAATCTCCTCAACCGCTCGCTTAATATCTTCTTTTGTTGCTCTTTTATCCACACGGAAAGTTAAAACTTGCTTTTCATCTTCTTCTGCTTCTTTCAAAATAACACTCTTTTCTGTTACAATAGGAGCTTTCAAAACTTCCCAAACACTAATTCCAGAAGACCTCTTCATTTGCTATTCCTCCTTTACCTTCTTATCAAGTTTAGGGTTGAGGAGACGTTCGACTTGCTCAACAGCTTCCTTCGAGATAACTAACTTTTCATGATAAAGCAAATCGTAAATGTTCAATCCGTTACTATTTACTACCTTTACTTTTGGAAGATTTCTCGAAGAAAGCACGAGATTTTTGTTTTCTAAAGAATCAACAATTAAGGTTTTGATTGGTTTTTTGTCATCAGCAAGCAAACCAAAATTTCCCATTATCTTTACAAAGTCTTTCGTTTTTGGCTTTTCAATCGCAAAATTTTCTACTACAATTAAATTCCCCTCACGAAGTCTTTCCGAAAGTGCCGATCGTATTGCTCCACGACGCATTTTCTTTGGCAGCTCGTAAGACCAATCACGCGGTTTTGGACCATGCACCGTTCCACCTTTTCTCCAAAGAGGGGAACGAATCGAACCCACACGTGCCCGTCCCGTTCCTTTTTGACGCCACAACTTCCTTCCCGAACCAGAAACTTCTCCACGAGTTTTTGTTGAAGCAGTTCCTCGGCGATGATTTGCTAGGAAGTTTCTGACTGCTTCGTGAATCAAAGCTTCATTAAGCTCTACACCAAAAACCTCATCAGATAAGTTTATTTCGCCGACTTCTTTGTTCTCTAGATTAAAAACCTTCACAGTAGGCATAATTAAATCTCCTATCTAAAAAGAAAGCGTTACTTTTTCAAGGCTTTTGTTGACTTTTTTATGATTAAAACGCCTCCATTTGCTCCTGGAACTGCTCCTCGCACAAGCATCAGATTATTTTCAGGGTCAACCTTCACTACCGTTAATCCTTTAACAGTAACTCTTACGTTTCCCATGTGTCCAGATGCGCGAGTTCCTTTCAAAACCCTAGACGGAAATGCAGAGGCACCAATTGAACCCGGCGCACGAACATTCATAGAACCGTGAGATTCAGGTCCTCTGCGAAAACCATGTCGTTTGACAGTCCCAGCAAAACCCCGACCTTTTGATTTCCCAGTAACATCCACTTTTTCGCCTTCGGAAAAAATCTCTACCTTTACCTGCTCGCCAACATTTACGTCTGGCTCGTCCTGCAATCTTATTTCCTTTAAGACCCTAGTCGGCGGCACGCCTCCACCTGTTTTCTCAAAGTGCCCACGCATCGGCTTGGTTACATTCTTTATCTTTACTGGTTTATCATCAACCAAACCAAGCTGAACAGCATTATAGCCGTCTTTACCTGAAGCAGTTTTCTTTTGAACAACAATACATGGCCCTGCTTTTATAACGGTTACAGGCGTAACAGTCCCGTCCTCAGAAAATATCTGGGTCATCCCTATCTTTCTACCAATAATGCCAGTCACATTCATAACCTTACCTGCCCTTATCTTGCTTTATCGAATGCCTTTATTTCAACATCAACACCAGCCGGCAGATCAAGCTTCATAAGAGCTTCTATCGTTTCAGGAGTAGAATTTACTATGTCTATCAGCCGTTTATGAATTCTTATTTCAAACTGCTCCCGAGATTTTTTGTCAACGTGCGGGGACCGAAGAACCGTCCAACGATTCTTTACGGTTGGAAGCGGTATTGGCCCCACAACCTTTGCACCTGTGCGCTTTGCTTTGTCAACAATCTCCTGAACCGATTGATCTAACACTCTATGATCGTAAGCCTTCAATTTAATGCGAAATTTTTCGTTCAACATATTTCAAATCCCAAGGATTTTTACTCAATAATTTCCGCGACTGTACCTGCGCCGACGGTTCTACCACCTTCTCTGATTGCAAACCTCAATCCCTTCTCCAT
>JANWYH010000010.1 GCA_025054715.1 Pyrinomonadaceae bacterium | reverse complement strand
ATGACCTGTTTTCTCACTTCCCCTCCTTTTGCAACTTTTGTGCCAAAAAGTATGTTGTTTGTGAAGTGTAGGATAATCAAATACTTAAAGGGGGATACATTGTTGAGCTGATGGAGTTAAGGGGAATGAAAATGACATACTTTGGCACTTGAAAGATAACGTTTTTTGTCAGTTTCTTATTAAATGTCAATTTGATAGAAGGCTCTTCTGCCTAGGTAAATAGAAGCTGTATCTAATTCTTCTTCAATGCGTAGAAGTTGGTTGTATTTCGCGATTCTATCAGAACGGGAAAGTGAGCCGGTTTTAATCTGGCCTGAATTAGTTGCTACGGCAAGATCAGCGATAAAGACGTCTTCCGTCTCACCTGAACGGTGTGAAATGATTGCGGTCATGTTGTGGGTTTTTGCAAGCTCAATCGCCTGCAGAGTTTCGGTTAAAGTGCCTATCTGGTTAACTTTTATGAGAATGGAGTTTGCACAGCCTTCCGTTATTCCTTTCTGTAGAAACTTTGTATTTGTAACAAAGAGATCGTCTCCGACGAGTTGAATTTTTTTCCCCAGAGCTTTTGTTAAATTTTTCCAGCCTTCCCAATCGCTTTCTGCAAGTCCGTCTTCGATTGAAACTATGGGATATTTTTGACACCAATCTTCCCAGTATCGAATCATTTCATCAGAAGAAAGTCGTCGGCCATCGGATTTTTTGAAGGTGTAAATTCCATCACTGTAAAACTCACTAGTAGCTGGATCGAGCGCAATCATTACGTTTTCACCTGTTTGGTAACCTGCTTTCTCGATTGCTTCAAGTATTGTTTCGATAGCTTCTTCGTTCGACTTCAAATTTGGGGCGAAACCACCTTCATCTCCAACAGCTGTAGAATAACCTTTTGAAGATAAGACCTTTTTAAGATTATGGAAAATTTCTGCTCCCATTCTTAACGCTTCTGAGAAAGATTCTGCTCCGATGGGAACAATCATGAACTCTTGGAAATCAACATTGTTATCGGCATGCGCTCCTCCATTGATTATGTTCATCATCGGAACAGGAAGAGCTCTAGCGTTGACTCCTCCTATGTAGCGATAAAGGGGTATTTGTAGAAAATTTGCTGCTGCTCGAGCCACGGCTAAAGAAACTGCTAAGATAGCGTTTGCGCCGAGATTAGACTTATTTTCGGTTCCGTCAAGCTCTACTAAAATTTTATCAATTAAGACTTGCTCGAAAGCATCAACTCCTTCAAGCTCGTAAGCGATTTTTTCATTGATATTTTCGACAGCCTTTCTAACGCCTTTACCTAAATAACGGCTATTGTCAGTATCACGAAGTTCAACAGCTTCATTTTCACCTGTGGAAGCGCCTGAGGGAACTGCAGCTCTTCCCGTTGTCCCATCTTCTAAGATAACTTCGGCTTCAACCGTCGGATTTCCGCGTGAATCTAGTATTTCCCTTCCCAAAACTTTCTCTATTATGCTCATATCTTTTGTCTTTTGGATAAATCAAAAGTCTATGACAAGCTATGATTGGAAATCAAGTGCTTTTTAATTCCACAAGATTAACTTTATCTAAGAGTTTTTCGGTATTCATATCGGATAGTTTTCTCATTCTAACTTTTACGATTCTGTGCCTATCTACTTCTTCTATCTCGAATAAATAGTTGCCGAATTTTATAGCATCGCCTTTTTGAAGCACTCTGCCAGCTTCATTCATTAGAAAGCCTGCTATGGTCGTGTAGGCTTCAGAAATCGGTAGTTTCGCTCCGAGGCGGCGATTTAAGTCTCTTACAGCAAGCGTTCCTTCTAGGATATAGCTTCCGTCGGGCTGCAGGACGATTTTTTCATTTACTTCTTCGTCATGCTCATCCGAGATATCTCCTACAATTTCTTCGAGCAAGTCTTCAAGAGTTATTATGCCTTCTATTCCGCCATGTTCATCAACTACGAATCCGAAGTGGAATTTTTCCTTTTGCATTTGTCTTAAAACATCTTCAAGTTTAGCCGTATCAACAACATACATCGGTTTTTGCAAAACTTTTTCGAGTCTAAAAGCTTTTGGACGCAGCATGTATGGCAAAATGTCTTTT
Organism: Pyrinomonadaceae bacterium; assembly: GCA_025054715.1. Classification (GTDB taxonomy): domain Bacteria; phylum Acidobacteriota; class Blastocatellia; order Pyrinomonadales; family Pyrinomonadaceae; genus J014. The sequence continues at coordinate 111,586 of JANWYH010000010.1, read as the reverse complement.
GAGTGAATAAAACCGATTATATCGTCAATTGAGTTTCTATAGACGGGAAGGCGGGAATAGCCGTGTTGCTGAAATGCTTTGACAATTTCTTCTAGAGATAGATTGTCAGGTATTGCGGCTATTTCAGTTCTGGGGATCATTGCCTCTTTTACGGTCGTGTCGGAAAACTCGAAAATTTTATCAATTAGGTTGCCTTCTTCTTCGTTGAGTAATCCTCTTTCGCTAGAAGCTCTGATGAGATTTCTTATTTCTTCTTCGGTGTAGCTTGAGCCGTGTTCACCTGCAGCTTGAAAGCCGAGTAGTCTAACGGTTTTTGTGCCGGTCCAGTCAAGGATTTTGATTGGATAATAGAAAAGCTTATAAAAGATTTGCATCGGACGGGCGATGATAAGAGCAGTTTTTTCTGCTGTTTCTAAAGCAATCGTTTTAGGGGCGAGCTCACCAAAAACAATATGCAGAAATGTGATAATAGAGAATGCAATCGTAAATGAAATTGTATGGAGTATTGCTGGAGAGCTAAGAAAATACCAGCCTGAATTTTCGGCTAAAATTAGCAGTGGATATTCAAGAAGTCGTGCGACCGCGGGTTCTCCAATCCAACCTAGACCTAGTGAAGCAAGGGTTATACCGAGTTGAGTTGCTGAGACGTATTCATTAAGGCGACTCAGTATTTCTAAGAGTCTTTGCGCTGAGCGGTTTCCCGAATTTGCCAGAGTTTCTATTCTAGAACGCCGAACAGCGACAAGAGCGAATTCACTTGCTACGAAGAAGGCATTAGCAAACACCAGCAAAACAACGAGTAAAAGATTTACGATTGAGTAGCTAAATGAAGGAGTTTCTACTATACTAACGGAGTCATCCATTTCCATTCAAATTATACCATACAGTTTTCACTTGATTAAGTTATCGAATTCTCTTAGTACTTCCTCTGCATGTTGTTCAGGTTTGACTTTCCTAAAGATTTTCACGATTTTTCCCTCTTCATCAATTAAAAAGGTTGTTCTGTTCGTTCCGAAATATTTTCGACCATAAAGACTTTTTTCGCCGTAAACACCGTAAGCGTTTACTATTGATTTATCTACATCAGCTAATAGATCGAATGGTAGAGAGTATTTAGAAGCAAATTTTTGATGAGTCTTTTCGTCGTCTGTCGAAACGCCAAGAATTTTTATACCTCTTTGTTCATAGGCTTGGGAAGCGTCTCGAAAAGAGCAAGCCTCTTTTGTGCATCCTGGAGTATCGTCTTTTGGGTAAAAGTATAAAACAACCCTTTTGCCACGAAAATCAGAAAGGCGAATTTTTTGACCGTGCTGATTTGTTGCTTCAAAGTCTGGAGCTATATCACCTTCTTTCAACATAATCGTCTAGATGTCAATTTTTCTTTGTGCATGACCGTTTAATTGTGCTATTTTCAGCGTTTCTGATGTAGTTTCAATTCTTCTAATGATTTCCTTTAGTTTTTCCGATAGTTTCAGTAGTCGCTCATAGGTTGAGCGAGTTTCTAAAAGAGCGTATTTTTCTTCAGGCGGAAGATTAAAGGCTGCGCCTATCAAAAAAGATAAAGTTTGTGGCTCGGCTTGTGGAATTTCAGGGAGCTTCTCTCTTTCGCCTGAAATTTCTTGTGCTATTTTTGCAATCCTCACAAAGGTTTGAAAGACTTCATCGGCTAGCGGTGTGACCTTTTCCATATCTTCTTCTTCATCTTCAAAGTAGGAAACCGCGGCGATCAGATAAGGCTCATTCGTTTCTACGTATTCTTCTATGGTGTATCTGATTAGACCAATTGTTAGAATGTTTGATCTTCCATCTGGTAATTGCTGGATTTCATGAATTTCAGTGACGCAACCTACGCTTCCAATAGGAGGTTTACGTGATTTTAGAGCATCTTCCGAGCTTAAATAAGATACGCCAAAAAGATTGCTAGTTAATTCTATATCCTTCAGCATCTTGCGATACTTTGGTTCAAAGATGTGAAGAGGTAGTATCTCGTTGGGAAGGAGCACTATCGGTAATGGAAAGATAGGAAGCTTTCTAAGACCTTCTACTTTTTTTAGAGCCTGTGATTTCATCTTGCCGCAATCCTTGATTTTATAAAGGTAAAGATTTTTTCTGGTGGTTCTTCATTTATCACCATTTCTTTTGAGCCGATGATGATTTCGATAGTTCTTTCTACTAAGTCTTGACTTTGCTTGAACCTAGAATCTTGCATTACAAAACTCCTTATAATGCGTTTTTCAAGCTCTTTACTCGATCTTTCTCCTACACTTTCCGCATCTATTCGGTTTTTTTCTGAAATGGTCCTATTGGTTAGCCTTATGTGATAGGCATTTGTAAGTTTTTTGACTTGAGAGACAATTAGTTTCGTATCTAGTGATGACCAAGGAAATCTCAAAAAGCCTGTTATTGAAATCTCTACGACTGTATCTTTGTAATCTAAGTTACGGAATAGTTTTTCAACTTGGTCATAAAACTCGTTGGGTGTGCTGAGACTATCAGCTGCTAGTTCGATTCTCTCAAATTTCCTTTGATAATAATTTTTTATGTGCCGCTTTGAAACAATTTGATTTTGTTCATTTACTTCTATTAAGAAAGCCCCTCTTTCTTCTTTGTGTTCGTCTATGCTGGTAGGACTTAAGGCTCCAGGATTGTATATCCAGTCATCTAGTTCGTATTTTTTGTGAATATGACCGAGAGCAAGATAATCTATAACTTCTTTGAGCCTTCTTAGATTATCTTGGCTTAATCCTTCGTAACTTCCTTTTTCCTGTCCTTGTATTTCGCCGTGTATCATTAGGATATTGAAACCGTCCTCTCGACGAGCTTTTTTAAGTGCTTCTAAGATTAAAGGGAATTCGGAATTTAGCGATCTGCCGAGAAAATTTAATCCGAAAATTCTTGCTTGTTTAATGTCAACGTATCCTCCTTGAAAGGTTTCTTCGCTCCAAGCTTCATAAATCCATTGTCTCGAATCGCCTTGTTCTACCTTCGGCATAAGAAAATAAATAAAACCTTGTCCTACTCTTGAGAGGTATTCAAGCCAAGAGATTTTGTAATCTTGCGCTCTTTTGTCATGATTGCCCTCGACGAGCACCACGGGAATTTGTGCATTTTTCAGAGCGTGAAAAATCGCGTGAGCTTGGTTTATGTGTTCAGGACGAGCTTTTGTTTCGTGTAGTAAATCTCCAACTATCAACACGAAATCAACCTTTTCGCCTAGTGCATATTTTTCTACTACGTCCTTAAATGCTCTGTAATAGTCTCTTTCAAGGTTTGGATCGCCATAAAGAGAGCGACCTAAATGAACATCTGAAATGTGTAAGAACTTCATATCTTGATTATAAACTTTTCATAAAAAAACGCTATTGAGTTTTTTCTTTGAGCTTAATTCTTCCTAACTGATTTAATATCGGCTTTAGTCTGTCGAGCACCACTTTGTGGGCTTTTTTGTTTGTTGCTAAAATTCCGTTGTAATTTTGCGTGTCTTTCCTGCAATAGTTAATTTCTTCTCCGAAAAGGTCTGTTAGTATGCCGTTGGCTTCTTCTAATATGATTTGTGGGGCGCAAGTGTCCCAGAGTTTCGTATGAGGTGAGAGATGAATGTAAAGATCGGCTTTTCCTTCCGCTACGAGACCAATTTTTAAACCTACGGAGCCATGAGCAATCTCTTTTTTCAATTTGAGGCGAGAGACGATCTCTGTTATTTTTGGGCTTCTGTGCATTCTGCTAACGGCCAAAGTCATATCTTCTATATTTTGTGTTTCATTTACACGAAGTTCCTTAGGTTTTTGTTCTTTTTCCACGAGAAATGCTCCTTTATTTTTGCAAGCGAAAAACAAACGTTTTTCTGCAGGCTGATAGACAACTCCTAGAATAGGTCTGCCGTTTGATACGAGTCCGATTTGAACAGCAAAATCTCTTGATTTCTCTACAAAGCCTTTTGTGCCATCAATCGGATCAATTATCCAAACCCTTTGCTTTTTTAGACGCTCTAAATTGTCTTCTAGCTCTTCTGACAGGATGCCATCTTCTGGAAAGTATTTGCTGAGTCCTTCAACGATGATTTCTCCGGCTCTTTTATCTGCTGAAGTTACCGGCTCGGAGAAATTCTCACTTAGTTTTTTTTGTTGGACTTCAAAACCTTTCTCGAAAAGTTCCATTATTTCTTCGCCTGCTTGAATTGCAAGCTGAGTTGCGACTTCTAATTCTTTATCCAGCATCGATTGAATTTTAACATATTTTGTTTAGGTAAACTTTCAAGCTAAACTCTTAATTATATGGCAGAGGCTTTAAAACTTTCGAAATCTTCTGATAGAAAGCGGATTTATGAAGAAATAATTCCGCAGATTGAATCATTGGTTGCTGCAGAAAAGGACCTTGTAGCGAATCTTGCGAATATAGCGGCAGCGTTAAAAGAAGCCTTTAACTTTTTCTGGGTGGGATTTTATCTAAAAAAGGGAGAGCACTTGGTTTTAGGACCTTTTCAAGGGCCGATCGCCTGCACACGCATAGAGCTGAATAAGGGTGTTTGTGGTTATGCTTACACCAATAAGAAAACAGTCGTTGTGCCTGATGTAAGTAAATTTGACGGGCACATTGCTTGTAGTCCTCTATCAAAATCCGAAATAGTCTTGCCGATTTTCAAGTCAAACGGCGAAGTCTTCGGCGTTCTTGACATAGATAGCGATAAGCTAAATGATTTTTCAGAAGTGGATAAGGAAGGACTTGAAAAGATAGTTTCGATAATTGAAAAGGTAGTTGAAAATCATATTTTGTAAGCTTGAAATTTTTATCAAAAAAGTTTTCATTATTTTATGAGTTCTTCTATATCTTGCTTGAAAGAGGCTATTTGTAATGACAGGATTTGCTACTGTAGTAGGAACGGCAAAGTTTTCGGAGAGATTCAAAAACGCAGGCAAGGGGCATTTTCGTTTTGCACAAGGGTTAAAGCTTTCTTCGATAGGTATTGGAACCTATCTAGGAAATTGGGACGATGAAACAGATGAAGCCTATACGAACTCTATTGTTCGTTTTGTCGAGTTAGGTGGTAATGTTATTGATACGGCGATAAATTACCGCTTTCAAAGAAGCGAAAGAAGCATTGGGCGAGCTTTAAAGGTTTTGTTTGAGAAAGGTTTTCAACGTGAAGAAATTTTTGTAGCTACGAAAGCAGGTTATTTGCCTTTTGATGGTGAACCGGCTTGGAATGTAGAGAAATACTTTGAGGAGAACTTCGTAAAACGTGGACTTGCTAGTTTCGAAGACTTAGCCGACAGAAGTCATTGCATCCGTCCTGAATACTTACAATCTCAAATAGATAAATCACTTGAAAACCTAGGTTTAGAAACCATTGATCTTTTTTACATCCATAATCCCGAATCACAACTTCATTCGGTTGACAGGGAAACTTTTGAAAAGCGACTTTTAAGAGCTTTTGAGCTTCTTGAGAGAAATAGACAAGATGGAAAGATTAAGTTTTACGGAGTAGCAACCTGGAATGGCTTTCGTACTGCTCCTGAAAAAAAGTTCTATCACTCTTTGGAGCAATTTTACAATCTTGCAAAACAAGTAGGCGGAGAAACGAATGGATTTAAGTTTGTTCAACTTCCGTATAATTTTTCAATGTTGGAGGCTTATTTTTACAAAAATCAGCCACTAGGAGAAAAAAGATTAACGGTTCTCGAAGCCGCAAAAGAATTAGGTATAACGGTTATGTGTAGTGCATCGCTTTTGCAGGGAAGTTTGATAAACCATATTCCTGACGAAATTCGCAAATTGCTAGGCGACGGATTGACAGATGCTGCAGTAGCCATTCAATTTGTTCGTTCTACGCCAGGAGTGACGACGGCATTGGTAGGTATGAGTCAAATTAAGCACGTTGAAGAAAACATGTCGCTTGTAAGTTTTGACGTAGTGGAAGAAGATTCCTTTGAGAGAATTTTTAATCTTGCGAGTTCGGAGCTTTAGTTATGAAGGTTCAGAGTTATTCAGAGTTCTGGGATTTTTACGTCAGAGAGCACAGCAAACCTTTAACGAGGTGGTTGCATTTCCTCGGAACTTTGATTGCTACGATACTTTTCATTTGGTTGGTATGGCAAAGAGCTTGGTATTATCTTCCTTTGTGTCTTCTCGTAGGTTATGGACTTGCTTGGTTCTCGCATTTTTTCATAGAAAAGAATAAACCTGCTACGTTTAAGTATCCTCTTTGGTCTTTCGTTTCTGATTATAAAATGATGTTTTTGATGTTAACAGGAAAAATGAATCGTGAAGTTGAGAGGATTTTAGGGAGATGAAAAAGCAGCTTTTGGAGTTTATGAAAGCCATAGGCGAGGATGCCGTTGCCGTTATACCAGCAGCAAGAGAAAAAACTCGCAGCTACGATACAGAATACAAATTTCGTCAGGATTCTGACTTTTACTATCTGACAGGATTTCCAGAACCGGACGCTATAGCAGTCATCTCGCCTTCAGATCAAAAGGCTCCTTATATTTTATTTGTTCGCCCGCGTGATCCTGAAATGGAAACATGGAATGGGCGTAGAGAAGGTGTTGAAGGAGCTGTTAAAAATTACGGTGCTAGTCAGGCTTACCCAATTGAAGAGTTTGAAAAAAGAATGCCGAACTTACTGAATGGAAAGTCTAAGCTTTACTATCGCTTTGGGGTTGATGACAAGCTGGATAGACTTATCTTGCAGTATCTTTCTATACAGCGGTTTCGTCGCCTTAAAACTCCTTACCCTCCCCACACTATTATTGATCCGACCCTGATCATTGCAGAGATGCGACTTCACAAAACACCCGAAGAGATAGAGATAATGCGTAAATCTTGTGAAATTGCTGCGGATGCTCATATCTTGGCTATGAAGTCCGTAAAGCCAGGTATGAGCGAAGCTCAAGTTGAGGCTATAATTGAGTATCATTTTCGCATGTCTGGAGCTTCAGGACCTGCCTATAACAGCATTGTTGGAGCCGGTGCAAATGCGACCATTCTTCATTATGTGGAAAATAGCTCAATCTTAAAAGATGGGGATCTCATATTGATTGATGCTGGTTGTGAGTATAAAGGCTATGCCTCCGACATTACACGCACGTTTCCAATAAACGGGAGATTCACTGAAGCTCAAAGAGAAATTTATGATGTGGTTCTGGAGGTTCAACTAGAGTGCATAAAAGCAACTGTAGCAGGTGTTACGGTCCAACAGCGTCAGGAGCTTTCAATAGAGCTTCTCACTGAAGGCATGAAAAAGCTTGGTCTTTTGCGTGGGAACACAAAAAAGCTTATAAAAGAAAAGGCTTATGAGCGGTATTATATGCATGGAGTTGGACATTACTTAGGATTAGATGTTCACGATGCCGGTAGATATTTTCTTGATCAGCAGGCGACGCTTTCTCGACCGTTTGAACCAGGAATGGTTCTGACAGTAGAACCTGGAATCTATGTCAAGCCTGATGACGAGCAGGCTCCGGCAAAGTATCGTGGCATCGGGGTTAGAATAGAGGATGATGTTCTCGTAACGGAAAAAGGAAACGAAGTTTTAACCTCAAAAGTTCCAAAACATCCTGAAGAAATAGAGGAATTGATGAATTCCAAAAAATAAATGTCTTTCATAGAAACAGAAGAAACTTTAGTAATAGAAACGCCAGAGAGAGTAGAGCTAGAGTTTGCATTAGCTTCGATAGGAAATCGTTTTCTTGCTGTTTTGATCGATCACACCATACAGTTTTTTTCTATTTTTTCACTTTACCATCTGTTTGTATCTTTTAATGTAGTCGTAGCTGAAAACATCGAATTGAGTGAAATGCCAAAATGGATACTGGCATTGGCAATAATTTCGATCTTTTTTCTGTTTACGTCTTATTTTATTTTCTTCGAGTGGCTCTGGAATGGACAAACACCCGGAAAGCGACTAATGAGGTTAAGGGTAATACGTGAAGACGGAAGACCAATAACTTTCTGGGAAGCTGCTACAAGAAATATTCTTCGTATAGTTGATGCTTTTCCAGGATTTATTCTGCCGATTTATTCGCTGGGTTTGATAGTTATTTTTTTTAATTATCGAGATCAACGCATAGGAGACATTTTTGCTGGAACGGTCGTGGTGCGTGAACGCGTAGAAGATGCTCCTACTTTTAGGGAAGTTTTATCGGATAGCCTCGGTGATGCTTCGTTTCTGAGAGTTTGTAAGCCTGTGCGTTTTCAAGCAGACATAGGAAAGCTTAGAAAGGAAGAATTAGACGTTGTTAGAGCTTTTCTCCAAAGGAGGTTGGATATAGAAGAAAAGCAGAGATTATGGCTGGCTTGGCGAATAGCACTTCCTATTATGTATAAACTCAAACCCAGATATGAACTTGAAAATTTCACCTATGAAGGATTTCTCGAAGAGCTTTTTCATCTCTATAATCAAAGAAAAAAGGATTTTGATTAGTTAGATGAATAGGAGAATTTTAGTAACTGGTGGAGCCGGGTTTATTGGTTCGCATCTTGTTGATTTTTTGCTTAAAGAAAACGAATGGGAAGTTGCAGTAGTAGATAACTTCGACGACTTTTACTCGCCTGAAATCAAGAAGGCAAATCTTAAGTCACATTTTTCAGACCCGAAGTTTTCGCTTTACGAGGCTGATATACGATCAAACCTTAGCAGTGTTTTTGAAAGTTTCAGACCTGACATAATAGTTCATCTTGCAGCCTTGGCTGGAGTTCGTCCTTCGCTTCTAAGACCTAGAGAATATGCGGAAGTCAATGTGGCAGGAACCTTAAATCTTTTGGAGATGGCAAAGGTTTATGGTGTGAAAAAGTTTATTTTTGGCTCTTCATCTAGCGTTTATGGTGAAAAGTGTAGAGTGCCTTTCTGTGAAGATGACAAGGCAGCTTATCCTATCTCGCCTTACGCTGCGACGAAGCTGGCGGGAGAGCATTTGTGTCACACTTATTCGCATCTTTACGGGATTCAAGTTGTTTGCCTTAGATTCTTCACTGTTTACGGAGCAAGACAGCGACCTGATTTAGCTATTCATAAGTTCTCAAAGCTTATATGGGAAGAAAAGCCAATTCCAGTATTTGGCGATGGAACTACAAAAAGAGATTACACATACATTGATGATATAATTCAAGGCCTAAGGCGTTCAATTGATTACGAAGAAAGTAACTACGAGATTTTCAATTTGGGTGAATCCAGAACCGTAGAATTGGGGTATTTAATAGAGCTTCTTGAAAAAAATCTCGGGAAAAAAGCAATAATAGAAAAAAAACCTATGCAACCGGGTGATGTTTCTATAACTTTTGCGGATATTTCAAAAGCAAAGATGCTTTTGGGATACAATCCTCAGACAAAAATTGAAGATGGAATAAAAAAGTTTGCTGAATGGTTTAAGCTGCAGTACTTTTGAAAGAATTATGAAGGCTTGCATCTTAAGTGGAAAACCAGTAGCCGAACAGATAAAAAACGAAGTTAAAGAGGAAATTCGAAAGTTAGACTTTCGACCTGTTCTAGCGGTGATCAGAGTTGGTGACGACCCGGCTTCGGCTATTTACGTTAAGAATAAAATAAAGGCAGCCGAAGAGGTAGGAATAGTTTCAGAGCATTATCATTTTGCTGAGGAAATTTCTCAAGAAGAGCTAATCAAAGAGATTGATAAGCTAAACGAAAATCCTGAGATAGACGCAATACTAGTTCAGCTTCCTTTGCCTCGTCACATTGAAGAAAAAGAGATTTTTCGGCGAATTGATTACAGAAAAGACGTTGACGGGTTTCATCCAATAAATGCCGGAAAACTTTTTCAGGGTAGATCATCACTAGCGCCTTGCACTCCGGCGGGAGTAATCGAATTACTCAAGCGCAATGGCATTCAGATAAAACAAAAACACGCTGTGGTCGTAGGAAGAAGTAACATAGTAGGAAAGCCGATGGCAATTTTGCTGTTAAGAGAAGATGCTACGATCACGATTTGCCACTCTCAAACTAAGAATCTCTTTGAGATAACCCGTCAAGCAGATATTCTAGTTGTGGCAGTTGGAAAAGCTGGGTTTATTCGTTCAGAAGGCATTAAAGAAGATGCAGTCGTTGTTGATGTGGGAATAAATCAAATAAAAGATGAGAAAAAGCTAGGTGAATTTTTCGATGGAGAAGAGCTTGAAAAAAGAATTGAGATTTTCGAACGAAGAGGAACGGTTGTCGTGGGGGATGTAAATCCAAAAGAAGCTATGCAAAAAGCCTCTTTCCTAACGCCTGTTCCCGGTGGAGTGGGATTATTGACCGTTGCTATGCTAATGAAAAATACTCTAAAAGCAGCTATTGAGAGGAGAGCCAATCTATGAATTTCTCAGAGTACCAAGAAAAGGCTTCCTTTACAGCACATTATCCTAACAGACTCAAGAATCTAGAATATCCGACTTTGGGGCTCGTAGGCGAAGCCGGAGAAGTAGCTAATATAGTCAAAAAAATTCAACGAGATTACAATGGAATTTTAACCGAGGAAATAAAAAGCAGGCTAAAGGATGAACTAGGAGACGTTCTTTGGTATCTTGCTGCATGTGCCGATGAGCTTGGGCTTCAACTAGAAGACATTGCAAAACATAACATAGAAAAATTGGCAGAAAGACACAAGAAAAAGGCTACTTAGGAGTTTGAAGTTTTTCTGCTCTAAGATAAAAAACAAGGTTATTTTTTTCTGTTTCAGGCTTGGTGCTAAAAACAATCAGATAGCTTTTTATGCCGTTGTCTTCCTTTTCAAAAGAGCAGCCTAGAGCCTGACTATCGCCTTGCTGCTGGGCGGTGTTTTGAATAAATTGGCATGGTTCCATATCTTTAAGGTCGGAAAGCCAGTTGCCAAAGTTTCTCATTTTTTCAGCCGAGTAGATTTGCTTTATTTCTTGAGCAGACCTTTCAGTTTCGAAAGCAATCCATTCGATTTTCTCGCCTTCTTCCAAATGTCCGCTCTGTTTTAGCATAAGACCGATTGCTATCTTGACTGGAAGCGGGGGGTCTTCCATTTGGATTGGTTTTGCACCTTCTATTTGTGGAACATCTTTCCAAAGCTGACTTGCCTTTTTCATGGGCATATCGCCAACGATAGTTTTTTCGACTTTTTCCAAAATGTAACCGCAGCCTAAAAAAACAAGGAAAAACAACAAAAGCGCAATCATGGTTGATATTTTCATCTGTGCATCTCCCCTTTCTTCAAGAATGCTAACATTGCTAGTGAAGCGTTACAAGTTGATAGAGGTTTTTCTGGCTTAGTAAATTTTTCTCTACTTCTTCTTTGGGCATTGGCTTTGCTATGAAGTAACCTTGACCGTAATCACAGCCCATGGAGCGAAGAACTTTTAGTTGCTCTTTGGTTTCAATCCCTTCTGCTACAAGCGTCATGCCTAAGTTTTTGCCTAGCGTTATTATGGCTTTTAGAATTTCAGGTTTTTCATCTTCCTTACTTATTAAGGAAACGAAGGATCGATCGATTTTTATAGAATCAAATGGAAGATAACATAGTTGACTCAAACTCGAATAGCCTGTGCCAAAATCGTCAATGGAAAGCCTAACTCCTAATTTTCTCAAGTCTTTTAATAAACTCATAGAAAGGGTAGGATTTTCCATTGCGCTAGTTTCTGTTAGCTCAAGCTTAAGGTTATTTGCGTTGATTCCTGTTTTACGGATTATTCGATTTACTTCTTCTGGCAGAGTTTCCATTGCAAAATGCTTACCCGATATGTTTACACTTATCGTCAGATTTGATTTTATTCTCTCCCATTTTGCTATTTGTGAGCAAGCTTCTGTTAAAATCCAGTCGGTCATGGGAATTATAAGACCAGAGTCTTCCGCTATGGGAATGAATTTCGAAGGAGGAATGAACCCTTTTTCTGGATGTAGCCACCGCAAGAGAGCCTCAAAACCAACTAGCTCTCCGCTTTTTAGGCAGATTATCGGTTGATAGAATAGCAAAAATTGATTTTCTTTAAGTGCATATCGGAGATTTCTTTCTATTTCAGCCGATTCGAGAAATTGATTTTTTAAGTTTTCGTCGAAAAAAGCTACAGGGAGCCCCTTCTCTTTAGCGTAATGCATTGCTATATCGGCATCCCTTAGTATATCTTCTGGCCCTTCGTGCGAGTGATCATAGGCAGCTAATCCTATATGTAGTTTCAGCTCTATCCTGTGCTTTCTTATAAGAAAAGGACTGGAAGTTATGCTCTTGTAAATTGACATTGCAATTTCATACGTTCTTTCAATTGATAACGGATCGCTGATGATAACAGCGAATTCATCGCCACCGAGTCTTGCTACCATATCCTCAACACCGACAGCTCGCTTTATTCTGGTTGCAACTAGAGCTAGCACGCGATCGCCTATGGTGTTGCCAAGATAATCATTTATGTTCTTAAATCTTAATAGGTCAATAAAGAGAACATAAAACTTGACCGACGGAAGTTTTTTACATAGTTTAATCAGAAAATCTATCTTCTCGATTAAAAAAGTGCGATTTGGAAGTTTCGTGATTGGATCGTGCAGGGCTTCTCGTTCAAAAAAGTTTCGTTCTTCTAGGATTCTTTCTTTTTCTTCTTCTAAAAATTTTATTTCCTCTTGTTGAGATAGTAGTTGTGCTTGCAAAGGCAAATTGAGCTTGCGCAATTTTCTTAAATTTTTCTTGTAGTTTTTCAGGATTTTCTGACGGCTTTCTCGGTCTTTCACAGCAAGCAGAGAGAACAAACCTACTACGGCTAAAAAAAGAAGCAAGTTTAGTAAGGCTAAAGTGTGGCTTTTTGAATTTATTACTATCGTTGCTATCGTCGAAAGGCACAGAAAAGACAGGGATATTGGTAGAGTAAAAAGTTTTATTCGAGAAATTCGCATTTTTTTTGTTTGTGAGAGTCGAGAAAGAAAAATCCAGCAGAAGAATGATAAACGATTCTTAAGAAATAATCTAGTTTTCTTGTAGATTTTTGCAGATTTTACTGGTTACTAGTTAAGTGGCTGTGTTTGATGAAAACTGCTTCTGTTAGGTAAACATTAAGTTCGCAAATGTCTTTCACATAATCACCAATTCTTTCTAGGTGCTTAGCTACGAATAGAAGGTGTGCAGCGCTGGTCGTGATGCTTGGGTTTTCGATTATCATTTCTATTAGTTCATCAAAGATTCTCTTATAGCAGGCATCTATTTTGTTATCTTCCTCGATTACTTCCCTAGAGAGTAAAGAGTTTTCCGAAGTAAAAGCGTCGAGAGCATTTCCGAGCATTTCAGCGGCTATCTCAGACATGAGCGGTAGGTCTATGTATCTTCTGATTTGAGGTTCATTGCTTAGAACAAGAGCAGCTTCCGCAATGCTTGAGGCGTGGTCAGCGATTCTTTCAAGAATCGGTGTAATTTTTGCGACGGAGATTACAAATCTTAGATCGTGCGCTGCTGGTTGATGAAGGGCAAGAATTTCAATGCAGAATCTATCTATGTCAAGTTCCATCTGATCAATTATCTTATCATCTTTGAGAACCTGTTGTGCGAGTTCGACATCTCTTTCAATCAAGGATTGCACGGCACGATGTAAAGCCTTTTCAGTCATCCCTCCGAGCAGTAAGATTTTATCTCTCAGCAAGTTAAGCTGTTGGTCTAGAATTCTGCGTTCCATTATCCGAATCTTCCTGTTATGTAATCTTCAGTTAGTTTTTGATCGGGATTTGTGAAAATTTTGCTAGTGGGATTTACTTCTATGAGTTTCCCGAGCATAAAAAAGGCTGTTTTATCAGAGATCCTTGCTGCTTGTTGCATGTTGTGTGTAACTATGACAATTGTATAGTTCTTTTTAAGCTCTACAATCAGTTCTTCAATTTTTTGAGTAGCTATCGGATCAAGCGCTGATGCTGGTTCGTCCATGAGTATAACTTCAGGTTGAATTGCTAAAGCTCTTGCAATACATAAACGTTGTTGTTGACCACCGGAAAGATCGAAGGCTGATTTGTGAAGTCGATCCTTGACTTCGTCCCAAAGTGCGGCATCCTGAAGCGCCCGTTCAACTCTTTCCTCAAGGTCTGCTTTGTTCTTATGAAGCCGGTTTATCCTAATTCCATAAGCTACATTCTCAAAGATAGATTTCGGAAATGGATTAGATTTTTGAAAAATCATTCCGACACGCTTCCTTAAGTTTACTACGTTAGTATCTGGAGCATATATATCTTTGCCATCAAGTAACACTTTCCCTTCGACCTTTGTATTGGGAATTATGTCGTTCATTCTGTTCAAAGTTCGCAAAAAGGTTGACTTACCGCAACCTGATGGTCCTATGAAAGCCATCACCTCTTTTTCGGGGATTTCTAACGATATGTTGTGTAGTGCTTGAGTTTTTCCGTAATAAAAGTTCAGATTTGAAACGCTTATCTTAATTTTCATCTACTACCCGTCTTAAAATCAATTCTAACAGAAACAAGAAAAAGCCGTAGTTACATTATACTTAAATTCTCGAAAGCAAATCTTAAGTTACAGGAAAAAATTAACAATCTTGTAACATAGTTTTAACAAAACTTTTCTAGATTTGCTATGTTAGTTGAAAAATTTCTGGAGAAGGTTTTTTATGGGTATAGTAGGCGAGTTACGCAGTGAGATAGCTTTTGTAGTGTTGGCTGATGAGAAATACAGCGAAAAAATTACCCGTGAACAAGCGGCAAGTTTAATAGAGAAAATCCAAGAAGCGCTCACTTGCTTTTCCGAAGAGGGGCTAAATCGAAAACCTGAAGATAATGAAGCAAAACAGCTAGAGATCACTTCTTCCCAGTAAAGCCCAAATTTGTTCAGCTCCGATAGCTATCTGGGAAATAATTCTTGCGTTTTCATCTATTAGAATCGCTGATGGAGTTCCTTTCATTCCTAGCATTTCGGATACTTCTCGATTCTTATCAATGAGAATAGGTGCTTGAAGCCTAAGATCTCGGTTTTTCCCAATATCCGGTGATGCAGTAAGAACAACAAGTGCTGGATCGTAGGGTTTCCGTTTCTTTTCCCACTCTCTAAGCTCCTCTAGCATTTCTTTACAAAACCCGCATGTTGGACTCCAATAGACAAGTATGGTTTTTCTGCCAATAAATTGTCTTGAGTAAAAAGAATTTCCGTCTAAATCTTCAAGAGAAAAATCTGGGATTACGGAGCCTATTTTTCCGTCTTTTTCCTCTTTACCTTCAGGTATGAATTCGACTTCGCCATTTAGGTTAAGATATTCAACCATTGCTCGAATAGCCTTATCGCCAGCTGCTGGGGCGCTTGCAATCCGAGCATTTCGATTTATGAAGATCGCTGTGGGTGTCCATCTAGTTTTGAAAGCGTCAGATATTTCATGGTCTTCCTGTATTAGAAACTTGTTAAATTTTTCGTAGATTTCTTTTGTGCTGCCATTTGATACTACGATGAAATCAAATCTTTCTTTCATCTTTTCTTGCCAAGACTTTATCTCAGGAAGTAGTAAATTACAGAGCTCACAGTTTGGACTTGTGAAAATAAGTATCGAGGGTTTTTGAAAAACGGAAGAAGACGCTACTATTTCTCCTTTTTCGTTTTTGGCTTTGAATTCAGGAATAGGTGCTCCTATCGGCAAGCCTTCAGTTGGATTTCTAAGATTTCGTTCTTCGGTTTCATCTTCTTTAGTAACAAGGCTTAGTATTTCTAGTCTTCGGAGAATTTCATTTTGCTTTTTGATGTTTTCTTTCAGGTAAAAACTAACTAAAGTTAGAAGAACTATTACTACAGAACCGAAAATGACTTGCAAAGACAGGTCAAAGGAAATCTCAAATGGGTTGAATATTTGAAGTCTTTCATACTGAAAGAGTAGGAATACAGAAGGTACGAGAAAAAGAAAATTACGCAGAATAACTTTCGGTGAAATAGGCTCACTATGAATTGCGCCAAAACAGTGACATTCCGTTGAACTACCCTTTTTTATTTGATAGTAAACGAAACCAATAAAACCCAGTAGTAGCGCCGTAGAAGCGACTGAAGAAAGCCAAATAAAATCTTTTATCAGAAAGCCTATTGCGATGATTATTTCCAAGATAGGCAATATGAAAACTAGAACGGATGCATGCTTTTCAGAAAAACCCATCTGTTTAAGACTTTTTTTGCCACCTTGGATATCACTTAATTTCCCAACGCTAGCAATGGAAAAGACCAGAAATAGAAAAACGCACGCACAAAGTATCAAAGCATCTATCATAGTCGTTTCTGTTTCTTATGTTTTTCTTTAAGTTTAATCGGGGTTGCAAAAAAATCAAACTCGTCTCGCAAACGATTCTCGATATATCTCAGATAAGAAAAGTGAAGTTTTTCTTCTTTTGAGCCTGAAGTGAAGAGGACAAATAGAGGGGGAGAAGTCGCAGCTTGTGTTATGTACTGAACCTTAAGTCCTGATGGAGCATGGCTAGACGGTATTTTGGTTGGCGAAGCTATCAATCCTCTTGGTTGGGCTACGTGTTTTTCAAAAAACTTATTAAGTTTTGCAGTAGGAATTCTTAAATTTCTTCCTTGATTTGCTTTAATTGCAAGAGGAAGTAGTTTATTTATTCTTTGCCCTGTTAGTGCGGAAACTGTAATGATTGGAGCCCAATCAAGAAACTTCATCTGCTGGCGAATGCGCTGCTCAAAAATTTGAGCGTTTTTTTCTTTTACGGCATCCCATTTGTTTACAACAATGATTATCGAACAGCCTGCCTCAAGCGCATAGCCAGCTATACTTGCGTCTAGATTTGTTACGCCTTCAACGCCATCTATTACTAAAAAGGCTATATCTGCTCTTTGGAGTGCTTTTTTAGCCATTATAACCGAGAGTTTTTCAGCTACTTGAGTAGTCTTTCCTTTACGGCGAATCCCAGCCGTGTCTATGAGCAGAAATTTTTGGTTATCAAACTGAATTTGCGTATCAACTGCATCTCGAGTTGTGCCAGGTATGGGCGAAACGATTACTCTTTCTTCTCCTAAAAGGCGATTTAATATTGAGGATTTCCCAACATTTGGGCGTCCTATGATTGCAACTTTTATAGATGAGGCTTCTTCGTTTTGTTCTTCATCTTTTAAGTTCAGGTTCTGAACAATGAAATCAAGAAGCTCTCCCATACCAGCTCCATGTTCGGCTGACACAGGAAAAATTGGGAGGGCAAATCGGTAAAACTCTGCCGCTGCTTCTTCCACTTTTTTTGATTCTGATTTGTTGGCAGCTATCAAGACTGGTTTTCCGATTTCTCTTAAAAACGCGAATATCTCTTCATCTAAAGGAGTTAAGCCTTCACGGGCGTCAACGACCCAAATAATCATCTCTGCCGAGGTTATAGCTTGTTTTGCTTGTTTGAATATATTAGCTGGAATCAAAGCGTCTTCATCGGGAATTATTCCGCCTGTGTCGACGAGAGTGAAGACTTTACCGCACCATTCTACTTCTCCGTAGATTCTATCTCTCGTTATGCCAGGCTCGTCTCCTACTATTGCTTTTCTGGTACCAGTTAGGCGATTAAAAAGTGTTGATTTCCCAACGTTAGGTCGCCCAACGATAGCAATCAAAGGCCTACTCATAGCCTAATTTTAGCACTTTTACAGCTTATTTTTGTTGAAACTCCTTCCTTATAAAAGCCACAAGCTGTTTTATTTGTTCTTCGGTTAACTCATCCTTAAAAGCTGGCATGCCGTCATCGGGAATCCCGTTTTTAATTGCCTTTATGAAATCCGAATCAGGTTCTTTTTTCATCTTTTCTGAATGAAAGTTTGGAACTCTCACTTTCATACCATCGATTTCCATCTTTCCGCCAGTTCCATCTTCTTTGTGGCATTTAACGCATTTTTCTGAGAAAATTTTTCTCGCTTCGGCTAATTCGTCTTCCAAGGCTTTCGCCGAAGGAGAATTAACCGCTGTAGGTGCGTTGTTTGTAGTGTTTGTAGAATCTACGCTTTTTGTGATTTCTCTTTCTTCTTTGCTACAAGAAAAAAATAGTGCGAATGCGAAGATAATTAAAATAAATTTTATAGTTTTTTTCATAGATTTTCCCTCTGCAATTTGATTTGTCTATTTCAAAAGTTTACCATACTTAAGCAAAAAGACTCCATGTTTACAGGATGGAAATGAACTGCGCGTTGAATTAGAATTCGGCGTTATGGTAATTCAATAATCAAAAAAGTTTTCAGATAGATGGTGGTGACAAGCTATGTTGAAGAAAATAGGAAACTCCACGCTCTGCAAAGCGAAATAATTTACCCTTTAAGCGTTGTTTTATGAAAAGTGCTGGTATGTTGATTGGGGGAAGGTGGATAGAAACCGATGATAAATTCGAGGTTAGAAATCCTTTTTCAGGTGAAATTTTAGCTGAAGTTTCAAAAGCTTCCGAAAAGGAAATTGATGAGGCAATTCGGGAAGCATCGAATGCAGCCCAAGCAATGAAAGGCTTAGCTAGCTTTCAAATTGCCGATGGATTAAGGGCTATTTCGAAAGGTATTGAAAAAAGGAAACAAGATTTTATTTTCTCCATAGTAAGAGAATCGGCCAAGCCTTTGATTTATGCGCGTGCAGAAGTCGAGCGGGCAATAGCAACATTTAGTTGGGCAGCTGGTGAAGCTGAGCGCTTTGCTGGAGAAGTAGTTCCAATAGACGTTCAACCGTTAGGAAGAGGTAAAATTGCGATTGCGAAAAGGTTTCCAAGAGGCATAATTTATGGCATTACGCCTTTTAATTTTCCGTTAAATCTAGTAGCTCACAAAGTTGCTCCTGCTCTGGCGTCGAGAAATGCGATAATAATCAAACCTAGTCCAAGAACACCACTTACAGCGTTTCTTCTAGGTGAGGTTTTTCTTGAAAGTGGGCTTCCAGAAAATGCTTTGCAGATAGTTCCAATGGATGTAGAACTAATGCCTTTAATTTTAGGCGATGATAGAATCAAAATGATTTCTTTTACGGGAAGTGCGGAAGTTGGTTGGAAGCTTAAAGGTCTAATTGGGAAGAAGGCTTTGACACTAGAACTTGGAGGCAATGCTGCTACGATAATTGATGAGACAGCAGATATAGAAGCCTCTGTCAGCAAAAACGTCATTGGTGCATTTGCTTTTTCCGGTCAGGTTTGCATTTCGGTTCAGAGAGTTTTTGTTCATGAGAGGCTATTTGATGAATGGCTAGAGAAATTCGTAAATTCTGCTAGTGCACTGAGAAAAGGTGATCCGATGGAAGAATCAACCCAAATCTCTGTTATGATAGATGAAAACGCCGCTCGTAGAATAGAGTCTTGGGTGAATGAGGCTATCAGTAGTGGTGCAACCCTGCTTTGCGGAGGTCGCCGTGAACAAAGTTTCTACGAACCTACCGTGTTAACGAATACCTCTACGGAAATGAAGGTCGTAAGTGAAGAAGCCTTTGCGCCGGTTGCAGTTGTTGAACGCTTCAGTAGCTTTGAAGAAGCTATTCAGATGGCAAATCAGACTAAATATGGTTTGCAGGTCGGTGTGTTTACTAAAAATTTTGCACGTGCAAAGCTGGCGTTCGAAACCTTAGAGTATGGTGGTGTAATGATAAACGAGGCTCCTTCTCTTCGCGTTGACAGCATGCCTTATGGCGGCGTAAAAGATTCGGGGTTTGGACGAGAAGGAATTCGTTATGCAATGGAAGAAATGACTGAAATTCGCCTGATGATTTTCTAAGCTTATGAAAGAAGTAATCCTTGTTTTAATTGCTTTTGCAATTACTTTCAGTCAAGACGGAAGCATTCAGAAGATTGCCGAGCTGAAGAAAGAAGTTATAGTCAGATGGGACGAAAGGTCCGTACCGTATATTGAAGCCCAAAATGAGAGTGATCTTTACTTTGTGCAGGGATATGTTACTGCTTCTGATAGGCTTTGGCAGATGGACTTGATGAGGCGAGTAGCAAGCGGAAGGACTGCAGAAATTTTTGGGCAAAGTGCGTTAGAACAAGATAAGTACTGGCGCAAGTTTGGTTTTGCTGCTATTGCAGAAAAAAGCCTTGAATTTATGGATGAAAAGCTGAGGTTGGCGTTAGAAAATTACGCCAAAGGAGTGAATGCATACATAAAATCACTCAACGACGAAACCTTACCTGTAGAGTTTAAGGTTCTTAAGTATAAACCAGAAGAATGGAAGCCTGCTGACTCAATTCTTATTGGGAAAATTCTAGCCGAGGCTTTGAGTACCACGTGGCGACAGGACCTTTTATACGCAAAATTAAAAGCGTCACTTTCTGAAGAAAAGTTTGCAGAAATCGCCAACGTCGTCACGCCCTACGATGTTATTTTGTTTGGGAAAGACTCCGAATTAATTGCTGAATCAGGTGCTTCAATTGTTCCGAGCGAGCGGATTTTGAAAATTTCTGATAAGGAGCTTGAGCTTAGAAGAAAATCGCTCGAAATGATTGGTTTATACGCTGAAGGGCTTGCGGCAAGTAACAATTGGGTCGTTTCAGGAAAAAGGACATTAGATGGAAAACCGATATTGGCAAACGATCCACATCTTCCACCGACTGCACCAGGAATCTGGTATATGATTCATCTTTCGTTACCTGATCAAAAGGTAGCAGGAGTTACTTTTCCAGGTGTTCCCGGAGTAGTTTTAGGACATAACGACTTTATTGCGTGGGGAGCAACAAACGTCGGACCTGATGTTCAAGACCTCTATGTTGAGAACTTTAATGAGGAAGGAAAGTATCAAACACCAAATGGTTGGCAAGCTCCAGTTGTTAGACGTGAAGAGATAAGATATAGAATAAGTCCTTTTTCTGATGAGGTGAAATCGGATGTTTATGAATTTCTAGAAACAAGAAATGGTGTGATTATTCTTGAAGAGGACGGTAAAAAATATGCTTTAAAATGGACAGCACGAGAGCCTTCCAATCAGGAATTTGAAGCGTTTTATTACTTGAATCGTGCGAGAAGCTGGGAAGAATTCAAGGCAGCTCTTAAAAGATATGGCGGTCCGATGCAAAATTTCGTTTATGCTGATGCAAAAGGGAATATTGGTTGGTATGCAGCCGGACGCGTTCCAATTCGTCGTAAAGGTGATGGTAGGTTACCCTACAAGGGAAGTGAATCAGATGGTGATTGGATAGGTTATATTCCTTTTGAAGAGCTTCCTAATCTTTATAATCCTGTTGAAGGCTTCATAGTAACGGCGAATCAGAGAATAGTCGGGACTAGCTATAAATATCGCCAGATTGTAAGAGAAATAGCTCCACCATGGCGAGCTAGAAGAATATATGAGCTTTTGAAAGCGAATACAAAGCTGACCATGAATGATGTCCGTGATATTCAGTATGATGTTTTCAACATTCCGCTTTCAAATTTAGCGCGTCGGATCATAAGCCTTTCGGCAGCTTCTGAGGAAACTTTAAATTTGTTGCGTGGTTGGGATGGAAAGATGAAGGCTGACTCTAAGGCTGCAGCTCTTGTAAATGAGATTTCAAACTGCCTTGCGAGTAAAATAGCCGAAGAAAACAAACCCTTAACGTCTTATATAGTTCAGTTGCGATTGCTTCCTAAAGTAGTTGAGGAAGAATCTAAATTATGGCTCCCCAAAAAATTTACAAGTTATCAGGAGTTCTTGAAAGCTTGTGATTTAGAGGCTAGAAAGAAACTAGATGAAAAGTTTGGTCGGGATAACTGGGTTTGGGGAAAAGTTTTTGTGGCAAATTTTTCACATCCTTTTGCTGCAGTTAAAGACCCTTTTGGAATTAGTAAACAATTTGAGGTGAAGTTTGAAAATGTTGATGGCAGTTCCCAAACACCCAATGTTGGTTCATTTGTTTCTATGCGATTTATAACGATGCCAGGTAATTGGGATAAGACACGCCTAGTTATTCCACTTGGGCAGTCAGGCGATCCGAGAAGCCCTTTTTGGAAAGATCAATTTGATGCTTGGCGGACTGGTGTTCCGATAACTTTTCCTTTCACTAAAGAAGCTGTTTTGAAGACGACTAAGAGACTGGCTAAATTTCAGCCAGATTGAATCTTGCTGAGAAAATCTTCCAAGATTATTGAAGCAGCTTCAGCGTCTCTTTGTTCTTTGATTTGTTTTATCGTGTAGCCTTTTGATTTAAGGCGGCTTTTTGCTTCTATAGTTGTTAGCCTTTCATCTTGCAGAAAAACAGGTATTTCGAGACTTAACGAGTAGTTTCTATAAAGTCGCTTAACTTCTTCGGTCATTTGATTTTCTGTTCCATCGAAATTGAGTGGCAAACCAACGACAACAGCCACTACGTCATATTTTTTGATTATCTCAATGGTTTCCCTGAGTAATTTTTTCCAGCTTTTTCTTTCGAGTGTGCAAAGCGGGCGGGCTACCAATCTTAATTCGTCGCAAACAGCTACTCCTACACGCTTTGTTCCTATGTCGAGAGCAAGAATTCTACCTTTTTGTGGAAAATTCTCCTTTTTGTCTTGCACAGTAGAAGATTATTATCTGATAATTTTTATCGGGTAAGAAATTTGAAGTGAAAGGTTTTCTTGAGAATGTCATTTAGAAGCAAGGTCGTATTTGTTTTTCTCTCAGCGCTAATAGCTGCCTATGTTTTTGTAGGCGGTTGGCTCGGGACTTTAGCTCAGCAAACTATAAACGATCCTGGCGCCCAAATGCGCATATTTGAAAGTGTGCTTCAGCACATTCAGAATGATTATGTTGAAGAACCGGATTTATCCAAGGTTAGAGCAGGCGCCTTAAGAGGTTTAGCTTATGGGCTTGATCCATATTCCTCATATCTTACGGCTGAGCAGGTAAAAGATTATCTAACGAAGAAGAATTCAAAGCTTGTTGGAATAGGCGCGGAATTTTCCCAGGTTTCCGGTTACCTTTACGTCATTTCAACAGTAAAGGGATCGCCTGCTGATAAGGCCGGACTAAAAGCTGGTGATGTTATAGAGTATATCGAGAACAAAGCAACTAGAGATATTTCTCTTTACGATGCGAAACAGCTTCTCTTAGGTGAACCTGGGACAAAGGTTCGTCTGCGAGTCTTGCGCAGTAGCTCAAAACCCCAAACGATAGTAGTAGAGCGAGGAACCTATAAGATTCCAGAGGCTGAAAGTCGAATTGAAGAAGGTAAAATTGGGATAATCAAGGTTTACAGCCTTGAAGAAGGAGAAGCAAAAGACATTCGTAACCAACTACAAGGTCTTCTAAGACAAGGCGTTGAAAAGATAATTCTCGATCTAAGAGGTGTAGCAGCTGGAACTTTGAACGAAGCAGTTGAGGTTGCCAATCTTTTTATAAAAGAAGGTGTGATAGCTCAAGTAATCGGTCGAGAAAATCGCGTTTTGAGAATGTATACGGCTGATCCGTCAAAGCATTTGTTTGATGGAAAGTTGGTGATTTTAATTGACGTTGGAACGGCTGGAGCAGCAGAGGTTGTAGCTTCTGCTATCTTAGATAGAAAACGAGGTGAAGTGATAGGCGAAAAAAGTTTCGGAGCTGGTACAGAACAGGAACTCTTTACTCTAAGAAGTGGTGACGGTTTTCTTCTTACGATCGCAAAATGGGCGTCAGCAAGTGGCAAGCCATTCCTGGGAGAGGACAGAGTAAACTCAGGTGTGAAACCTTCTATAGAAGTCAAGAGGTCGGATTCTCCCGACATAGTGGATCCTGAAGAGTTAATTGATCAAGATGGTGACGAAATGCCTCAAACGAACTTGAAGTCTGAACAAAAGCCACAAGAAGATTTGCAGCTGAAGAAGGCCATTGAGATTCTAAGAGACTCTAAATAAGTTGCCACGTTCGATGCAGATTGAAGACTTTGATTACTACCTTCCTGATGAGCTGATAGC
Organism: Pyrinomonadaceae bacterium; assembly: GCA_025054715.1. Classification (GTDB taxonomy): domain Bacteria; phylum Acidobacteriota; class Blastocatellia; order Pyrinomonadales; family Pyrinomonadaceae; genus J014. Next base: position 87,827 of record JANWYH010000010.1, on the reverse strand, counting down.
TCAAGAACCCTTGCAGGAAAGGGATAAATCCAGAATGCTTGTGCTTAACAGAAGCACCAAGCAATGGAAAGATGACTTTTTCTATAATTTTCCAGAGTATTTCGACGATAAAGACCTTATAGTCTTTAATAACACGAAAGTTTTTCCTGCTAGATTAATTGGAAGGAAGAATACGGGCGCTAAGATTGAGATTTTTTTACTTCGGCAGGTCAGTAATCAAGTTTGGGAAGCGCTAGCTAAGCCTGCGAGAAGACTTAAAAATGGAACAGCTCTGATTTTTGATAGTAATTTTAAAGCTACAATCCTTGAGAAAAAGGAAGACGGCACATTTATAGTTAGCTTTGATTTTGAAGGTGAGTTTTGGCAGTGTCTTGAGAAACTTGGGAAAACGCCTCTCCCACCGTATATTAAGCGGGAAGATTCAGTAGAAGATAAACAAAGGTATCAAACCGTATATGCTAAAAAACTCGGTTCGGTGGCAGCGCCTACGGCTGGTCTGCATTTTACTGAAAGAATTTTGGAGGCAATTAAGAAAAGAGGCGCTACCTGTATCGAAATAACACTTCACGTTGGTTACGGAACTTTCGAGCCAGTTCGTGTAAAGGATGTTGAAAAACATAAAGTTTTACCAGAGGAATGCGAAATAACAGAAGAAACAGCTGAGATTCTAAATCGTGCGAAGGCTGATAAAAAAAGAATAGTTGCGATTGGAACTACAACAACGCGAGCACTAGAGTTTTTTGCTACTAAGGAAGGCGCAATAAAAGCAGGGAAAACGATCGTTGATCTTACGGTAACTCCGGGTTATCAGTTTAAGTTTGTAGATGCAATGCTTACAAATTTTCATCTTCCAAAGTCATCTCTTCTTATAATGGTTTCTACTTTTGCTGGGCGAGAGCTTATAATGAGCGCATATCGTCATGCAGTCGAGCAGAAGTATAGATTTTATAGCTATGGAGATTGCATGTTAATTCTGTAAAATGGCTGTGATACAGAAAATTCGAGATTTCTTTTCGCATGAGCGGGCTGAAGATCAAAAGTCGCAAGAGACTAATTTTCTAGGGGGCGAGTACGAGATTAAACCTGCTACAGTAGATTTTCTTGATGAAATTCATCGCGCGAATCAGATTTGTTTTAAGCGTGGTGAGAGCTACAGTCGTAAGATCTTCCAATATTTGCTTTCAAGTCCAAAAGTTCTCGGTTATTGTGCTTTCACGTGTGATAGCAAAATTGTTGCTTTTATTTTTGCTACTTTGGAAGATGATGGCACCGGGCACATTTCGACAATAGGAGTCTTACCAGAACACAGAAAACGTGGACTAGCAAGGTCTTTGATTCTTCATGTCGAGAAGATGCTGGTCAAAAAGGGCGTGATAACCGTAAGACTAGAAGTGCGAGTAAGTAACCTTCCGGCTCAAAATCTTTACGAAAAACTAGGATACAGAACCGTTCAAAGATTACCTAATTATTATAACGACGGCGAAGACGGTTTCCTAATGGTTAAATCTCTCGTATGACTTTACCTAGAATCTATCCTATTACAGATTGCAGAATTTCTGGTAAATCTCACGCTGAACAGGTTCGCTTGCTTATTGAAGGCGGCGCAAAAATCATACAGCTTAGAGAAAAAAAGACATCTTCGAAGCAGTTTTACCTTGATGCAAAGCAGGCAATTTCGATAGCAAAAGCCTGCGGTGTGAAAATAATAATAAACGATCGGGCCGATATAGCTTATCTTCTAGAAGCTGATGGACTTCATCTAGGGCAGCAGGATTTGATGCCAAGGCACGCCAGACAACTTCTTGGTAAAAAGGCCCTGATAGGTTACTCAACTCACAGCGTAGAGCAGGCTATTGAAGCCGTAAGAATGCCGATAGATTACATATCAGTAGGACCCATCTTTCAGACTAAGACAAAGGAAAATCCTGATCCGGCAGTTGGAATTGAAGGATTAAAAGAAATCCGAAGCATTGTCGGTGATTTTCCAATTGTTGCAATCGGCGGTATAACCCTGCAAAATGCTCGGCAAGTCCTAAATGCCGGTGCAGACTCCGTAGCAGTGATAAGCGATATCCTTTCAAGTGAAAACATACCAAAGAGAGTCGAAGCCTTCTTGAGCGTTTGAGTCCTTCAATTCATTTGACAGGTGAAATTTATTGTGCTATTTTATGCAAATATGCATTGATTTTGCAGAAAACTTGCAAATTATGGATAAGGAGAAAAGACAACAAGCATTATTAGAGCTAATCAGAAGTCACAAGGTTTCGACTCAAGAGCAATTAGTGAAGTTTTTAGAAGAAGCAGGTTTTAGTGTTACTCAGTCGAGCGTTTCTCGTGATCTTGATGAGCTTGGGATTTATAAGAAAGGAGGGTTTTATGTAGTTCCTGAGCCTGAGGATGCTGAACATGGTTTTTTAGGTTTGGAAACGGCTGGAGAGAATTTGATTGTTGCTAGCTGTGCAAGCGGTATGGCTTCGGCTGTTGCTGTAAGGATTGACAAGCAGAATATACCTGAAATTGTAGGAACAGTTGCTGGTGATGATACGGTTTTTATTGCGGTTAAGAATCGTGATGATCAAAAAGTTGCGATAAGAAAAATTTGGGAGATTTTTGGAAAGTGATGAGAAAGGTAAAGAAAGTAGTTCTTGCTTACTCAGGTGGATTAGACACTTCAGCGATGCTTTTATGGCTTAAGGAGAATTATGGTTGTGAAGTTATATGTTTTACAGCTGACGTAGGGCAAGGCGAAGAGCTTGAAAGTCTAAGGGATAAAGCCTTAAGAAGTGGTGCCAGTAGGATCTATGTTGAGGATTTACGAGAGGAGTTTGTAAGAGAATTCATTTGGACTGCTGTTAAAGCGAATGCCATTTACGAAGGTGTTTATCTTCTTGGAACTGCATTAGCTCGTCCCTTAATAGCAAAGCGGCAGCTTGAAATAGCTCGTAAAGAAGGAGCTGATGCTGTAGCTCACGGAGCGACTGGTAAGGGAAACGATCAGGTGCGATTTGAGCTAACTTATTATGCTCTTGAACCGAATATAAGGGTAATTGCGCCTTGGCGGGAGTGGAATTTCAAGGGACGAGCAGATTTGATTGAATATTGCAAAAAGAATGGCGTTTGTGTGAAGGCATCTGTTGAGAAGCCTTATTCGATCGACAGAAATTTGATGCATGTTTCTTTTGAAGGCGGAATTTTAGAGGACGTTTGGGCGGAACCACCGGAGGATATGTTTATTTTGACGAAATCACCAGAAAAAGCTTCGGATACGCCTCAGGAGATTGTAATAAGCTTTGAAAAGGGTGAACCTGTGGCAATTGATGGAGAAGGTTACGGAGCAGTTGATCTTCTAGCGAAACTTAACTTCATAGGTGGAGAGCATGGCATAGGGCGAGTTGATTTGGTTGAAAATCGCTTTGTTGGTATTAAATCGCGCGGTGTTTACGAAACACCTGGGGTTACGATTCTTCATGTTGCTCATAGAGCTTTGGAGTCAATCGTTATGGACAGAGAAGTAATGCATCTTCGGGACAGTCTCTCTGTAAAGTTTTCTGAGCTTGTTTATTACGGCTTTTGGTTTTCTCCTGAGTTTGAGATTTTGCGTCAAATGGTTGAGCAGACTCAACAGACTGTCACTGGTGATGTTCGTTTGAGACTTTACAAAGGGAATGTTATTGTGCTTGGTCGTCGCTCGCCATATTCGCTTTACAAAGAGCGCATAGCAACGTTTGAGGACGATAAAGGCGCCTATAACCAAGCAGATGCAGAAGGTTTTATCAAGCTTCAAGCTTTAAGGCTTAGACTGAGGAATACGGAATGAGAGCAAGGGTAGCAATTGTTGGTGGTTCTGGTTACGGTGGCAGCGAGCTTTTACGCATCTTGCTTCAGCATCCGAAGGTAGAGGTCGCAGCTGTTTACGCAAATGAACATGCTGGTAAGGAAGTGTTCAGAGTTCACAAAAATTTGTTTCGTTTAACTGAGTTGGTTTTCCAGCGAATACCTGAAGATATTTCACAGTTAGAAGTCGATGTTATTTTTTTTGCTTTGCCTCATGGTCATGCGATGAAGATAATTCCAAAAGTTTCTGAAAAGACAAAAGTTATCGATCTTTCGGGCGATTTTCGATTGAAAGACTACAAGGTTTACGAAGAACTTTACGGTCGTGTTCATGAAGCAGTTGAGATTCAATCTTCTTTTGTTTATGGTTTGGCCGAGACAAATAGGGACTTGATTCGGCGGGCGAACAGGGTAGCTAATCCGGGCTGTTTTGCAACAGCTACGATTCTTGCACTTGCTCCTATTGTTAAAAAGGGGTTATTTTCAGGTCGCATAATAGTTGATGCGAAAACGGGTTCGAGTGGTTCAGGTGCTAAACCAGCCCAAAATACTCATCATCCGGAGAGAATGAATTCTTTTTATGCGTATAAACTTTTTCAGCATCAGCACAAGCCTGAAATTGAACAACATCTTGCTGAGATAGGTGATTTCAGTGGTGGTGCGGTTCTTTTCGTGACACATTCCATGCCTGTTTCAAGAGGAATTTTTGTTTCGTGTTATCTGGAGACTAAAGAAGAGTTGGAATGCATTGAGCAATTATATAGAGACTTTTACAAAGACGACTTCTTCATTCGGATAGTTGAAGATTCACCTGATATAAACTGGGTTAAAATGACAAATTTTTGCGATATAGCCGCCTACGCAAAGGGTAATCAAGCTGTTATTTTTTCAGCGATAGATAATCTCGTAAAGGGAGCTGCCGGGCAAGCCGTTCAAAATATGAATCTTATGCTTGGTTTTGATGAACGCGAAGGTTTGATTTCAATGGGGAGCCGTCCGTAAAAATGAGTTTTGTTTCCGTTAAAGAATTAGAAGACAAACTTCAGGTTGAAACTTATGCGAAAATGAACCTGTTGATCGAACGCGGGCAAGGGGCCTACGTTTGGACTAATGAAGGTGAACGTTATCTTGATTTATATGGTGGACATGCAGTTTGCGCTACGGGACATTGTCACCCACACGTTGTAGCTTCACTAAAAGCACAGCTTAATAAGCTCATATTTTATTCGAATATTGTTTATTCAGAAGTTCGGGCGAAAGCTGCTGAAAAACTCGTTTCTGTTGCTCCTAAATCTCTTAAAAAAGTTTTCTTTTGTAATTCGGGTGCGGAAGCAAATGAAAATGCAATGAAGATGGCACGATTAGTTACAGGAAGAAAGAAAATAGTAAGTTTTTCTGGGAGCTTTCATGGTAGAACTGCCGATGCTATAAGTGCAACATTCTTGGGAAATTACAGAAAGCTAGCGGAACCAAATGTTCCTTTTCATGTTTGCGCCGAATTCGGATCGGTAGAATCAGTTAAAAAGACTGCGGATGAGGAGACGGCAGCTATAATAATAGAGCCGATTCAGTCAATGGCAGGTGTTCGTGAAGCTGAACCGGAATTTTTTGTTTTCTTAAGGCGTTTTTGTGATGAAAAGGGAATTTTGTTGATTTTTGATGAAATACAAACTGGAATGGGCAGAACTGGCAACTGGTTTTTTGCTGGTAGCCCTCTTTCCGGGTTCGTGGAGCCTGATATTTTAACACTAGCAAAGTCTTTAGGAAGTGGTGTGCCGGTTGGAGCTTGCCTTGTAAATGAACGGGTAGCAAAGTCAATCAAAAGAAACGATCTAGGCACTACTTTTGGTGGTGGAATGCTTGCAGTGGCAGCAGTCATAGCAACTATAGAAGCTATAGAAATTGACGGGATGCTTGAGAAAATCGTCAAGGCCGAAAAATACCTTCGAGAAAAAATCAAGCAGGTACCTGAGGTTAAGGATGTTTTTGGCAAGGGTGGGATTCTTGCTATTGAATTTTACGAAGATGCTGCTGGATTTTATGAAAAATTACTAAAAAACAAGATCATAACCGGAACTTCTGCAAATCCTTTTCGCTTGAGGCTCCTTCCACCACTTTGCATCGGTAAAGAGGAGATAGATTTACTTATAGAGGCACTTAAAAGATGAGGCATTTTTTGTCAACGTCTGATTTTGAGTTATCCGAACTTGAGTCGATAATTCAAACGGCTTTTGCGCTGAAAAGAAATGAGATTGAGTCTGACTGTTTGAAAAAAAAGACTTTGGCATTGGTTTTTCTCAACCCAAGCTTAAGAACGCGAGTTTCCATGGAATTGGCTGTTAGGCATCTTGGGGGAGCGACCGTTGTTTTAGCACCTGGAACCACGTCTTGGAGTCTTGAATATCAAGAAAGCGCTGTTATGGATGCTGATAGAACCGAGCATGTAAAGGAATTTGTTAAAGTCTTAGAAAGATATGTTGACGGTATTGGCGTTAGATGTTTTGCTGAATTAAAAAACTGGGAAGAAGAAAGAACTGACCCGATCTTATCTGCTTTCGTTAAATATGCTGAAAAGCCGATTATTAACTTGGAATCAGCAATGTATCATCCTTGCCAAGCTATGGCTGATGTTATGACTATCAGAGAAAATTTTGGTAAAAAACGCAAAACGGTTTTGCTTACTTGGGCATGGCATCCTAAGCCATTACCGATGGCCGTTCCAAATAGTTTTGTGTTAGCTTTGTCGCAATTTGGTTACGATCTAAGAATTGCCTGTCCTGAAGGTTACGAGCTTGATGATGAGGTTATGCGAAAAGCCATGAGCTTGAGCGAAGCCGTAGGGGGTTCTATTGAAGTTTTGAATTCGGTTGAAAAAGCTTTTGAGGGAGTTGACGTAGTTTATGCGAAGAGCTGGGCAAGCAAGTACTTTTACGGGAGTTTGGAAGCAGAGGTTAGAGAAAGAGTTAAATATAGAGATGTCTGGATAGTTGATGATGCGAAGATGGAGAGGACGAATGATGCAATTTTTATGCACTGTTTGCCAGTTCGTCGAAACGTTGTTGTGACTGACTCGGTGATTGATTCGAAAGCATCAGTGGTTTATCAACAAGCGGAAAACCGCCTTCATGTTCAGAAGGCTATTTTGATGAGGATTTTTGGTGATGGAGTATCTCGAGCTTCTTAGGGAATCATTGCCTTATATTCAAAGGTTCAAAGGGAAAGTTTTTGTTATAAAGTTTTCGGGAAAAGTAACCGAAGATAGGGAAAACCTTGTTTCACTTGCCGAAGAGATAGCCTTGATTCACCAAATTGGAATAAAGGTTTGTGTAGTTCATGGTGGTGGAAGACAATTGTCGATGCTTGCAGAAAAATTAGGTGTAAGTCAGACGATAATCGCGGGTAGGCGAGTAACTGATGATGAAACCCTAGAGCTTGCGAAGATGGTTTTTGCCGGGAAAATAAATACGGACATTTTAGCGGCACTTCGTCGTCAAGGTGTTGAAGCTGTCGGGCTTTCAGGTGTTGATGGAAATATAGTTCATGCCGAAAAACGTCCGCCAAGGCTTGTAAGAAACGATGTGACGGGTGAGGCTATAGAAGTTGATTTTGGAAATGTTGGCGATGTTTTAAGAATCAATGGCAAGTTGCTTAATCTCTTGCTTGAAAATGGTTACTTGCCGGTAATTTCTTCGCTTGCTGCCGATAGTGAAGGTAGAATTTATAACATAAATGCCGATACTGTAGCCTCTGAAATAGCCATTCAGCTTGAAGCGGAAAAGTTGATTTTTCTTTCAGATATTGACGGTGTCTATCTTGAGCTGGGAAACAAAGAGACGAAGATTTCAAAACTTAGCCTCTCAGAAATGGAGAGGTTGATAGAAAGCGGTGTCATCAGAGATGGCATGGTTCCGAAATTTGAATCAATCGTTTCGCTTTTAAGATGTGGTGTTAAGTCGGCTCATATTGTAAATGGAACAGAGCGAAATGCCTTATTGTCCGAAATTTTCACTGATGCTGGAAAAGGGACTATGTTTACAATTGGCTAATGTGATATTCTAAGCATTATGTCAAAAGTGGGTTTTGTAAGCTTAGGCTGTCCTAAGAATTTGGTTGATTCAGAAGTGATGATGGGAAAGCTAAAGCAGGCTGGATATGAGATAACATCAAATCCAGAAGAGGCAGAAACCATCGTAGTAAATACCTGCGGTTTCATTGAGGCGGCAAAACAAGAATCGATTGACACGATTTTGGAGGTTGCGGAATTAAAACATTCAGGGAAAACAAGGAGAATTGTTGTAGCAGGCTGTTTAGTTGAAAGATACCGTGATGAGCTAAAAAAGGAGCTTCCAGAAGTTGATTTTTTCTTGGGGACGAATGAAATTGAAGAAATCGTAGAGGCGGTTTCGGATGTGAGAAATCCGCTACAATCTTCAATAGTTGGAAGTAACACAAGTTATATCTATTCTTTTGATACGCCTCGTTTGCGTGCAACTCCGCCTTATATGGCTTATGTGAAAATTGCGGAAGGTTGTGATCGTCCTTGTTCCTTTTGTGCCATACCTCTGATGAGAGGCTCTTTTCGTTCGAGAAGTTTTGATTCGGTGTTGTGTGAAGTTGAAAGCTTAGCAGAACAAGGTGTGAAGGAGGTGGTGCTGATAGCCCAAGATTCATCTCGCTATGGCGAAGATTGGGGAGAAAAAGAAGGTTTAGCTAAACTTATTCGTGCAATCGGAAAGATCGACACAATAGAATGGATTAGAATTCTTTACACATATCCGACTCACATCTCTGATGAATTTCTTGATGTAATTGCAGATACGCAGAAGGCAACGAAATACCTTGATCTGCCTCTTCAGCACGCCTCACAAAAGATCTTGAGATTGATGCGCCGAGGTGGTAATCGCCGAAGCCTAGAGAAGCTAATCGAGCGAGTTAGGCGTCGAATTCCAAACATAACAATTAGAACAACTTTTATTGTAGGTTTTCCGGGAGAAACTGAAGAGGATTTTGAAGAATTGATTTCTTTTGTGCGCAACTGCGAATTTGATAATGTTGGCGTTTTTACTTACTCAGATGAAGAAGGAACATTTGCTTTTGAGCTTCCTGACAAGGTGGATGCTAGAACGGCTAAAAGACGACGCGCTGAGCTTATGAAAGAGCAAGCTAAGATTTCAAAACAAAAAAATAAGCAAAAAATAGGTCAAACTTTTCGAGTTCTTTTCGAGGGTGTCTCGCCTGAATCTGATCTGCTTTTTTGTGGAAGGCATGAAGGCCAGATGAGGGACATTGATGGATACATTCTTATAAACAGGTTTCCTGAAGACTTGAAACCGAAGATAGGCGAATTTTACAACGTGCGAATTACACGCGCGATGGAATACGACTTAGTAGGAGAAATAATTTAAATCGGTTTCCTTTGGAGAATTTTAGCATGAACTGGAAGGCTTTTATAGGAGCATTCTTAACTATATTTTTGGCTGAATTAGGCGATAAAACTCAGCTTGCAGTTATAACGATGTCGGCAAACACGGAATCTAAATGGTCGGTATTTTTGGGTGCATGCCTTGCTTTAATCGCTGTTACATTTATTGCCATTTTGGTTGGAGATTTGATAAGTAGATATATTCCGACAGAATGGCTACATAGAATTGTTGCTATTGCTTTTATTTTAATAGGTGTTTTGATGCTTGCTGGTAAGCTCTAACGTCTAGGGATTTCCTCACCGATAGTCCAAACGACGACCGAGCTTGAAAGTCCAAGACCTGAGAGGCGTCCTGCCATCATTACTATTGTTTCTCCTTTTTCGACGACCTGTGCTTCAAGAAGTGTTCGTTCGCCATCTTTTAGCATTTCTTCCGTAGTTGAGACTTTTCGATGAAGCAAAGGCTCAACGCCCCAGATTAATGCTAGTTGATTGTAAACCGCCCTTGAGTTTGTCAGTGCAAAGGTTGAAAGCCATGAGCGAACAGAAGATAAACGTCTTGCCATTAAACCTGATTCGGTGAAGACAGCGACCTTATCAGTCATTTTTTCTCTAGCACAGATGGCAGCAGCTTTGCAAAGAGCCTGAGATGTTCTTCCTGTTGGCTCGTCATCAAGACGTGTAAGCCTGTTTAGTTTGGTTACTCTGATGGTTTCTGCCATTTCAATTATTTTTCTCATCATTGCGACTGATTCAACTGGATATTTACCAGTAGCAGTTTCAGCGGATAACATGACAGCGTCGGTGCCGTCCCATACAGCATTTGCAACGTCTGAAGCTTCTGCTCTTGTTGGACGGGGATTTTCTACCATTGATTGAAGCATCTGTGTTGCTGTGATTACGAACCTGTCTTTGAATACGGCCTTTTCGATAATTCTTTTTTGGTACACTGGAACAAGTTCTGGGTTTGTCTCAACCCCGAGGTCACCACGAGCAACCATGAGCCCGTCGCTTTGAGAAATAATTTGATCAAGGTTTTCTATAGCTTCAGCTTTTTCGATTTTGGCTACTAGAAGAGGTCTTCCGTGTTTACGTTTATTGAGCTTTTTTATGATGTCCTTAACTTCTTTGCAATCTTCGCCTTTGCGGACAAATGACAGTGCAATGTAATCAACATCTTGTTTCATTGCCCACTGAAGATCGCTTTTGTCCTTTTGCGTTAGCGAAGGAATTGGTAGCTTAGTATTTGGCAAATTTATACCTTTGCGTTCATCAAGAAGACCACCATTTACAACTTCTGTGATGATGTCTTCTCGGATAACTTCCTTAACTACTAATTCGATCGAGCCGTCGTCGAGTAATATTCGAGCACCTTTTTTTACGTATTTGGGCAGTTCAGGGAAATTTGTGGAGACACCATTTTGATTACCTAAAATGTTGCGTGACGTTAGGATGAATTCTTTTCCTGTTTCAAGTTTAACTGGTTTTGAGTTCTCAAGTAACCCGGTTCTTATCTTAGGTCCAGCTAAGTCAACCAAAATGGCAATAGGTTTGTTTAGTTTTTCCGCCGTTTTCCTGACCTTTTTGATCGTTTCAGCGTGATCGCTTTGAGAACTGTGGGACATATTTATTCGGACGGCGTTCATGCCTGCCTTTATCATTTTTTCAATAATGTGCTCTTGATTGGAGGCAGGACCTAAGGTTGCTATAATTTTTGCTCTTGCCATAAAACAAAAAGTCTATACCATTGAGTGTGAGAAAACTAGTTGATAGGAGCTTGATCTAACAAGCAAGCGCCCAGGAATTTTCAAAACAAGTTTTGATTGAATTTTGGGGAGTTTGTAAATTTGAAATTTGTGAGAGTTTTAGTTACAGGTGGTAGCGGATTTTTAGGCACTTGGGTCAGAGCATTTTTCAATGCTGATGATTTTTCTCGACGCTCCAATTTGGATTTACTTAACTTGCAAGACACGAACATTGTAAACGGCTATGATGTGGTAATACATCTAGCGGCACTTCTTGACAAATCAACGGAAGCTATAGAGGAAGTTTTTTTGACAAATGTTGAAGGGACTGTTAATTTACTTCGCTCGATGCGCAAAAATGCGGTTTTCATTTTTGCTTCCACAAAGGATGTTTACGGGCGTTTTGCTGATAACTATAAGTTTGTGCCTGAAACTTGTCCAACTCTTTATTCAGGACAATCTGCTCTTGAATGGTCAAAGCTTATAGCTGAGCATTATGTAGCCTTTTATGCTCATCAGATAGGGTTTAGATACTGCATCTTTAGACTTTCAACTGTATATGCCCCTTTAACCGAAGGAAACACTCCAAACTTTGTAACACATTATGCTGAATCGATAAAAAAGGGAACACCAATTCGTTTGCCTACTGATTGCGATCCTATACGAGACATTCTTCACGTAAGCGATTTTTCATTTGCGTGCAAGGCTTTTATTGAGTCTGTCCTGCCAAATGGAATTTATAACCTTGGCGGTGGTTATCAGAATGCTTTGTCTTTACGGGAATTGATAAAAAAGATGGAGGAGATTTCAGGACTAGAAGCTATTATTGATGATAAGAATCCTTTGCCTAAACCTGTCCCGGTAAATTATATTTCAGATCTAACAAAAGTTAATCAAGAACTTGGTTGGTATCCTTCAATTTCAATAGAAGAAGGACTAAAGAGCTTATTCTGATGAAAGTAGTTATACGATCAACAAACTGGATAGGCGATTCTGTAATGTCTATTCCGGCATTAAAAGAGATTCGTCGTATTTTTCCGGACGCAAAATTAACCCTATGCGTTAAAAGCTGGGCCAAAGATGTATTCGAGGAAGTTGATTTCATTGATGATGTTTTGATTTACGACTATAGAAAAATGAATTTTTTCAAGCAGGTGTTTGAATGGCGTAAAAGAAGGTTTGACGTTGCTATTTTGTTTACGAATTCTTTTGAATCGGCACTTTTAGCATGGTTTGCGGGAGTAAAACAAAGATTCGGTTATGCAACCGAGAATCGCGGGTTTCTGTTGACTGGAGCGTTTTCGGTGCCTTCATGGAAGGCATCTCGCCACGAGGCTTTTTATTATCTTAATCTTGTCTGGGAAGTCGAGAGAAAACTTTTCAATCAAAGTAACAGCTTTGAAGACCTAACAATTTCCATACCGGTTTCTGAAGAACGTCGCCTTAAGGCTCGGAGGATTTTGCAAAATTATAGTGTAGATTTGTCGAGAAGAATAGTAGCTCTTGGGGCAGGTTCTAAAAACTCTCTGGCGAAACGCTGGCCAGCTGATAAATATGCCAAACTTAACGATTTGCTTCAGCTTAGAGAAAAGACAAACGTGATACTTTTGGGTGCAAAGGATGAAACAGGCATTGCAAAAGAAGTGCTTAACAAAGCTCTTCTAAAGCCTATTAACTTAACAGGGGAACTCTCATTAGCAGAAACTATAGCGATACTTTCTGAGATTGATCTTTTAATTTCAAATGATATGGGGCTTGCGCATTTAGCGTCTGCTGTTGGGACAAAAACCTTGGTTATTTTTGGACCAACAAATGAAAAAGCAACAAAGCCGATAGGTTCGCAAATCATTAGAAAAGAGGTTGCTTGCGCTCCTTGCATGAGAAGAGTTTGTCCGATTGATCATCGTTGTATGAACCTTATATCGGTGGAAGAAGTTTTTGAAAAGGCGCAATCAATGCTGGCTTCATGAGCGAAATACCCATTTTTCCAACATTTCGACTTGCTTATGAAAGCTTTGCTCAGGTTTTGTTTGCTTTGTCATTGGTGATTTAAAAAACACGGAAAGCTGTTCTTGAATACCCTTTTCTCCATTTCTTTCAGCAAACTCCAAGCATCTGGCTATTTCGATTGCTAAAGGGGCAGCAAGTATGGAATCACGGCAGAGAAAGTTTATCTTAATTTGCATAGGTTGTTCTAAAAATCCGAGAAAGTCTATATTATCCCAGGCTTCCTTGTTATCACCTCGAGGGGGATAGTATTTAATGTCAACTATATGGTCTTCTACTTCGTAGCCGAGTATGTCTTCTAGAACTGAGCTTTTCGTTTTGACTTTCGATGCCAAGGAATCTTGATTTGAAAGAACAAGTCCATCTCTGTTTCCGAGTAAATTGGTTGAATACCATCCTATAACCTTCAGAGCTCTTGCCTTTAATGCTGGAGCAATAACAGTTTTAATAAAAGTCTGTCCTGTTTTTCCATCTTTTCCAGCAATCGGAACTTGCATTTTCTCGGCAAACTCAATCATTGCTGGAATATCTACAGCAACCGATGGTGTGAAATTGGCGTAAGGAACTCGTTCGCTAATGGCTGCGTAAGCGTAAAGCATTGCCGGGGAGATTTTTTTGGAGTTTTCAGATAGGGCTTTTTCGAAATTAGATAAACTAGAAAAAACTTCATCTTCAGTTTCAACAAGCTTTTCCGTGGAGGCTAAGTTTAGCACTACAAGAGAATCCCCCTTTTGTTTCATCAGACGAATGTCAGCACGTATCTTTTCAATCTTTTCCATGTGAGAAGATGCATTAAAGGTGTTTTGCCCTGAAAAATTCGATAGAAAATTACTATCAGCGATCGCCTGAAAAGGCTTGATAGAGCCTAATTCTTTTTTGACCTCTTCAATTTGCTCGCTTGTAAGAACTTTGTGAAGCCTAGCTGCTTGTTCGAGATCATAATCTAGTAAGTCCCAACCACAAAAGCTTATGTTTCTATAGTCAATGAATTTTTCTTTGACATGAGATAAAGGAAGTCCGATCTCGGTAACTTTTTCCTTCTTTATAAGTTCAATACCAGCAACCATAGTTGTTCCGACAGCACCGCCAATCCCAATTACAGCTATACAGAGTTTTCTTTCGGTCATAAAACTCTTGATTTTACCATGAACTACTCCACTTTGTAGAATGTGAATCTTCTCATTTCCTCAAATTGATTTACGCGTACGTGGGTACTGCTTTCCGATTCTACTACTTTTGTTTAACAATGATTTTCTTGCTCATCAGTTACTTTTCTAAATCAACATTCAACAAGTAATTCATTCTTAGTTGAGTTTAGTAAAGAAAATTTCCTAAAAGCTTTTGTTTTGATCTTTTGACGAAACGATATAAAATTCAGCTTCGAGAGTAGATGCATCTCCTTCCAATTATAAACTTTCCGGACCCTGACCTTTCTGACGATCCAGACGGGCTAATTTGTGTGAGTGAAGAGATTTTTCTTAATCCCAGAAATTTGATAAAGGCATATTACAAAGGAATCTTTCCTTGGATGATAGACGGATACGAGTTTGTGCCATGGTTTTGCCCACCTAAAAGAGCTATTCTGATTTTTGACGAACTTCATGTGCCACGTTCGCTTAGAAAGGCTTGGAAAAGGTCAAAGTTCACTTACACAATTGACAAGAGTTTTGCCGAAGTGATGCGTGCTTGTGCGGTTGTGAAGAGGAAAGGACAGGAAGGAACTTGGATAACCAAAAAGCTTTATGAAAGCTTCGTCGAGCTTCATCAAATGGGTTATGCCCATAGTGTCGAGGTTTGGGATGAAAATGGAAAGCTAGTTGGAGGACTTTACGGAGTTGATGCAGGTGGGGTTTTTTCTGGTGAGAGTATGTTTCACTATGAAACGAATGCTTCAAAACTAGCTTTCCTTTTTCTAGTTGAGCGACTGAAAGAAAAAGGTGCTAGCTGGCTTGATATTCAAGTTATGAGTTCACATTTTAGAATTCTTGGAGCTAGAGAAGTAAAAAGAGAAAAATTTCTCCAGATGCTTAGGGAAGCACAGCAAAAGGGGATAAAACTTTTTGATTAAATGGATGGATCGTCGGCTTTTGCTGGACGGTTTTCTTCTGTAACTTTGACTGTTCCGACTGAAGAATCAATGTAAAAACGTCTTGTTCCTGTGGCTAAAGTTCCTTCTGCTACTTGTGGATCGGCATTTATAGAAAAGAAAGCAGGTCTTGTTCCTGAGGGCTGTTCAACCTTCATCGTGAAGATATAACCATTTATGACAGGAGTTTCACTGCTGAATTTATCTCCTTCTATACATCCTGTTTTGACTAATTCGGCAAAGCTAGGAGCAAATCTTCCTTGATGTCTTGCCGCATAACCCATCTGACATGTGCGAAGAGTATTCAGAGTTTGAATTGCTGTGGTTTCGTTTCCGTTTCTTACCATTGCTTGCCATGTAGGAATGCCTATGCCTATAATCAAGGCTATTACAGCGATGACTATCATCAGCTCAACCAATGAAAATCCCCTCATTTCAAAAATACCTCCGAGTTTTCCACGTTGCTTTTAGAAAAAGGTTTCAAGAAATCTATAGCATGAAAGTATGCAAAATAAAAAATGCCCTCGGAGGGATTCGAACCCCCAACCAAAGGATTATGAGTCCTCTGCTCTACCGTTGAGCTACAAGGGCGTGACGAAATTTTTATTTTAGAAAACCCATCTTAATTTTGCAAGCCTTTATCATCAAAAGTTGATAAATGAGACTTTCTAACTTGAAAAGTCAAAAAAAGTTTTGCTATACTAAAATCAACCGAGACGGTTGGTGAATCCTCCGTCTCAAGTGATTGCTGGGGTGAGGACAGTAATCACGAAATGGCAGGTGCGGCACACTCCCACGTCGCTTCACCTGCCGCCCTCAAAAGAAAACGTCGCTTTGATCTACCCTCCGAAATGCAAGAAATAAAAATATTAGCCAATCAAAAACAAAACTCCTACAAAATCATAGTTGGAAGAGATATTCTCAATCATTCTAGTGGTTTGATTAAAGAGAACCTATGTTACAGAGCAAAAAAAGTTGCGATAATTTCCAATCGTAAGGTTTTTAAGCTTTACGGCAATGTCGTAGAGGAATCAGTAAAAAAGGCTGGATTTGAAGCTTGCATCTACCTCATGCCTGACGGAGAAAAGCATAAAAACTTCAAAACACTGAAAAAAGTCATTGAATTTCTAAGCGAACAGAGAATGAGAAGAACTGATGCAATCGTTGCTTTCGGTGGCGGCGTAGTTGGAGATTTGGTAGGTTTTGCTGCAGCTGTTTATTTACGCGGCATATCTTATTTTCAGATTCCTACAACTCTTCTTGCAATGATAGATTCATCCGTGGGTGGTAAGACGGGCATTGACACCGAATTTGGAAAAAATCTGGTAGGAGCTTTCTATCAACCAAAAGGTGTGTTAGTAGATATTAGTGTGTTGAAGACGCTTCCTCTCAGAGAGCTTACTTCTGGATTTTGCGAAGCTATAAAACAAGGGGCTTTGGCCGGTGGTGAGCTTTTCAACTTGACAGCACACTTTTTGAAGGACTTTCCAGTTAAAAATTTTCGACAATCTTTTTCAAATGAGGAATTTTTGCGGCTACTAGAAAAACTTATTGCTTATCAGATAGACTTCAAAGCTAGTATTGTATCTCAGGACGAAGCGGAGGATGTAGATCGCAGAGACAGCAGGTCTCGGAAGATTTTAAATTTCGGTCACACCATAGCTCATGCAATCGAAAAAGTAACTGACTATAAACTTTTCAAGCACGGAGAAGCCGTTGGCATAGGCATTCTGATTGAAGCGGAAATATCAAAATCTGTTGCAAATTTTCCTGAAGATGAATTACAATTGTTAAGCGACATAATAGGGCTTGCGGGGAAACTTCCTGCTTGCCATAATCTCGATAGCTCAAAGATTTTGCAGGCAATTTCTTTCGATAAGAAAAATATCAACGATGGACTTGAATGGGCTTTACTTGAAAAAATAGGTAAGCCCGTTATTTTGGAAGGCATACCACAGAAAACGTTGGAAGAGTCAATCAAAAAGTTTCTGAAGAGGTGAATTATGAGAAACCATACGGAAAGTGGAAGTGCGACCGCAAAGTTTGTAATTGTGTTGTTGATAGTAATTTTAGCTGTTTATGCAGGTTGGAATTATGTTGCTGTTCTTTATCAAAGTGCGCAGATAAGGCAAGAAATGCATACTGCAGTTCTTCAGGGTTCTGCTTTACCTCCAAACTCAAACAAAGGTGACCCGATCAGTATAACGAAAGAGAGAATAAGAAGAGCTGTTCAGGATTATGAGCTTCCACCTGATACATACATAGAGGTTAAATGGAGCAATCAGAATCTTCTTCAAGCTAGAGTTTACTACAAAAAGAAAATAAATTTTTTGCCGTTCGGTCTCTGGGAGCGTGAATACGTGTTCGATGAAACTGTGACTCCAACAGGATTTCTTACAAAGCAATAGCAGATTGTGCAAGTCGGTTTCTTACTTGAATAGGTTGAATTTGTATAAGTTTTTGAGGTGCGTTTGCTAGCCAAGTAGTTGGACAAACTCCGCAAGTCGTGCATTTTTCAACTGCAGGACAAGGCTTTGAGCTGGTCGATTTATAAGCCTTTTCATATTCTGTTCTTAAAAACTCAAAACTCAAACCTGTATCTATTATGGACCAAGGCAAGAATTCATCTAAACTTCGTTTCCGCAATGTGTGAAGACCTACGTTGAAATTTAGTTTTCTTGTAGCTTCTTTTAAATTTCCGTCTAATCTTGCAGCAAGTTCTATTAGCTGTCCTACTCTTCTATCGCCGAGAGAAAAGAGTGCTTGCTCATGAGCGATGCGAGCAGACATAAACCGAACTTCGACATTTGGTATGCGAGCAAGTCCCTTGCAAACGTATTTGAGCCTATTTTTCAATTCTTTTTCTTCACAAATAGGCTCCCATTGGAATGGAGTATTAGGTTTTGGCACAAAGCCATTAAGTGAGGGAATTATTTTGCCGACCTTTCCAAATTTTTTACCTGCCTTAATCATCTGGTCTCTAATCTTCTTAACCAGTAAAAACATCTCGTCTAGGTCTTCTTGAGTTTCTGTAGGAAGGCCTACCATCATATATAGTTTCAACGTGAGAATGCCTCGTTCAAAGACAGAGTTACAAATCTCGATTATTTCGTCATTTGTTAGGTTTTTGTTTATGACTCGTCTGAGTCTATCTGAACCTGTTTCTGGTGCGACTGCGATTTGTTGATCTTGCGACTCTACTAAAGCGTCAAGTAACTCGTCTGAGATTTGATCTAGCCTTAAGGACGAAACCGATATTTTGTAATTCATTTCTCGCAGTTCTCTTAGAATCGTTGAAATTTCTGGGTGATCGCAGACAGCAGTTGAAACTAATCCTATTTTGTTTGTTCGATTTCTCCAAGCTGCTGCTTTTGCTAAGATGTGCTTTGCTGGGACGACCCTAGGAGGATAGTAATTATAGCCAGCCCAGCAGAATCTGCATCCTTGCGAGCAGCCACGTGAAATTTCTACAAGAAGTCTATCGCCCATTTCTGCTTCTGGGCACCAAATAGCAGTTGATGGGCAGAATATGTCTTGCGTGAGAAGAAATTCAGCAAGTTGGGTTTCGCCCCGCTTTAGCGCCCTTCTTAGAGTCCCTTCTTTCGGGTTTACCGAAGCTAACGCTCTTCCTATCCTTTCTGGTATGTGTTGGCTTTTTGGTATGTAGCTTGATACGGTTCCATCCTTATTGTAGTTGACTTTATAAAATGAAGGCACATAGAAGCCTCGTCCTAATCCAGTGAGACGCTCTAAGATTTCTTGCTTCGAGTTGCTTTCAAGTATCGTGTCAACAAGCTGATAAACTAGAATTTCGCCTTCGCCGACAGCTATAACATCTGTAAAATCCGCTATCGGTTCGGGATTTAGAAAAGAAGCTGCCCCGCCCATTACAACAAGAGGGTGCTTTTCTGTTCTATCTTTCGACCAAACAGGAATACCAATAAGGTGAAGCATCTGAGCCATGTTTAGGTAATCAGTCTCAAAAGATATTGAGAACGCAATCACATTGAAGTCTTTCACAGGAGATTGCGTTTCTAGAGAAAGCAAGGCTGCACCGGTCTTTCGATATTCTAAAAGCTCATTTTCATCTGGCAGAAAAACTCTTTCACATGATACCTCTGGAATCTTATTAAAAAGCTCATAAACTACGTGAAAGCCTAAATTCGCCATACCTATTTTGTAAACGTTAGGGTAACAAAGTGCTACGCGCAATTCGGCACTGCTCTTTATAATGTAGCCTTCCTCGGACAATAGCTTCTTCCTATAGCTTTCGATTATCTTTCTCATTCCTTCGTAAAAAATAAGTCTATCACTTATAAGAGCCTGAAAAAAGATCAAAAGTAGCGCTCTGCGATGATGCTTCGCTGTTGTCTAAGTTCGGGTTTATCTAAATTAAGTAGAAAAAGATATGAGATGGCAATTATAAGTCCAATAACTGCTCCGAAGAAAAATCTTTGAGGTTTACGCATGCTTACGAGGACTTGATAGAAGGCAAACAGAACAATCGTCAGAACAGGTAAGATGTACAGGATATTGCTTTTTAATCCGAAAAGTGCCGTAAGATTTGTAGCAAGAACCTTTTGTTCAAGTAAAAGCCTGGGCCATAAAGTATTGTGAGGATACTTAAAACCTTCAGGAATAAATGGAAAATTCAGCGCTGGAAGTAGGCAGAAAAGAAGTGAAACAGTAAAAACGGCTCCTAGCCATAGATTTGAGCGATCATAGAGTTCACCATCAAAGAAAGAGTCCATAAGAAAAGGTAAGAGTAAGACAAATTCCTCTAAGACAAAATTTTCAGATGGTTTACTGAGGCAAAAGTAGAAGAGAGAGCCAAGGATTATTAATGTTTTCATTCTGTGTCTTAAGCTACGCCTTTCGTGCGAAATTAAAAGCAACAACAGTGAAAAAAACAAAATCGGGGTGTAGAAGAAAAGTCCGTGTTTAGGAGAGATGAGCTGAGTGTAAAGAAAAGTTCCAAAGCTTTCCCATTCAAATCTATATAGAAGCGATCCTGCGAAGAAATAATCGTAAATTAACAAAAACACTACAAAAGGCAGAATTCCTGATGCAAAAACGCTGAGACTGTAAAGTCTTTCCTGCCTTTCAGCAAAAATAATGCCAATGCCAATGATGATTATCAGTAAATATGAACTTGGAAAACAAAACAAAGCAGCTCCGCAAATAAAGCCTGCCGGCAAACAATATCTTAGGAAAATCCTTTGCGGGTCATAAACTAGGCGAAAAGCAAAGTAAATCAGGCAAGCTGCTAAAACGGAAGTTGATAACAGAAGTGAGTAAACGAGAATTGGGTTTGCAAAAAGAAGTATCCCGAGAGATATTTCATCTGTGTCATGTTTGTAAAGCCAATAAGCCAAAAAAAGCAGTGGCAATGTCGAAAGCCACAAGCGCAAGATGAACCAGCTTATGAAAATATTTGATTCATTTGCGTTACCTAAGAAGATCCTAGCTATTGCATAGATAGGAGCTGCTAAAAAGGCTGCAGCCGGTGGTTGCTTTGCGTAAATTTTTCCATCACTGCGCTTTATTACGTGCTTTTCGTCTAAAAGATTTTCAGCCCAGCTTATATCGAGAGAAAGTCTTTCGACCAGTGAAACAGTAGTTGCCCACACGCTCATTCCCTGTGAAGGGTTTTTAAGAGGCGCTGCCGGAATCAGATAAACTGCAAGAAGGAAGTAAGCTAAAATTAGCCGAAGACCTTTATTTTCTGACACGGTTCTGCTTTTGTAAAACTTCTATCATATTTGCGACAGGAGGTAAAGACCTGTCAATCAAGGAATAAGTCAAACGCTTGCCTTTTAGAATGAATCTTTTTCCATCCCACTTGTACTGAGATTTTGTAAAGTGTGTAGGACAGCAAATTTGTTCTTCATCTCCGTTTATTTTTGCGGTTTCAACCTCACCGATGATGTATCGGTCTTTTCCATAAAGCTCTATCGTAAGGAGTCCATTTTCTACGTATATGTTTTTAAGCCCTCCATCAGCTCTGTCTCCTGTCCTGAAATACCAAATCAATTTGGGCTGTCCCTGATTTTCTTTGAAAATGTAAACGAGATGCGGTATTGATGCCCCTCCTGTTTGAACCTGTAAGATTACAGCTGTTTCATCAGTTCCGTCGGAGTCTATGTCAAGGAATTTCTGAGTTAGGTACAATAATCCGATTCTTTTTTCTCGATCATTTTTGCTTTCAGGCATTAAAATAGGGCGAACACCATCTTTTAATTCTGCTTCTTTTGAATCAATATCTTGCCAACCTCTAGGGAGTGGATATGTAAAATTGCGAAAATCATATTGAGCTATTGGTGATAGTGTTGAGCTGTTTCTTTCACTGAGAATTTCTTCTAAAAGGTTAGGTGCCGTAGAAGAAGGAGTTTTGCTTTCAGACTCTAGGTTTGCTGAAATCGAAAATTCCTGATTTTCTCGGGAAATGTGAGGGCGAGTATCTTCCTGACAAGAATACAACGCTAATATGACTAAAAATACGAATAAAATTTTCATCTTTTAAGTCTCTTTTTGAGAGGTCAAAAAACATATTATCAAAAAGCTATGGACCGTGCATCTTTGACAATTCCTCAATTAATTCTCTCAGGCTTGACAAATTTGATTGAGTTAGTTAACCTTTGTAAGCAACTCTAGAAAGAGGGGGAGGTTTTTCATGAAAAAATTAAAGGTACATTTACTTGGTTTATTGGTTTGCAGTTTGGCGGTTCAAGCTCAAATTATTTACGATAACGGACCCTTAGCAACCGGGAGCGTATCTAAATCAGGCGTTGCTGCGCCTTCAGGAACTCAATGGAGTGAGGTTCAAAATAACTCTTTTGAAACTACCGTGTCTAATACCACTGCAGGTGTTGGTTGCCAGCTCATAGGGACTACAACTAATAATCGTTGTGCTGATGATTTTATTGTCCCAGTTGGGCAGACTTGGACGATAAATGCAGTTGTGGTTTTTGCATATCAGACGGGCTATTCTGGAACGACGAGTCCTTTTGTTGGAGCTAACTTGAGAATATGGAATGGGTTTCCTGAAGCTTCAGGGAGCACTGTAGTATTTGGCGATACTACAACAAATCGTCTTGGAGCATCTACAAATTCAGGGCTTTACCGCATATTCAATAGTGCTATTCCAGCTCCGGGAACTACACCGGGAACTACCAGAATAATCTGGCAGAACACGATAAACGTAAGTCCAGCTGTAAGTTTAGGTCCTGGTCATTATTGGATTGACTTTCAGTTAGACGCTGGTTCCTCAGGGAATTTCGTTCCGACTACGACTATCGTAGGCATTCGTGCAACTCCCATTATGAATGCTATTCAGAAGGTAGGAACCGCTGCTTGGGCTCAGTTAATTGATACTGGCAATCCTGCAACTGCTCCAGATGTTCCTATGGACTTTCCTTTCAAGCTAATCGGCTCTATTTCGGGAAGCACTGCACCTAGGCGTTCCAGAGTTTTAGACTTCGATGGAGACAATAGGACTGATTATGCTGTTGTGCGTTCTACTAGTGCTACGTCTCAATCGACGTGGTATATCGCAAATAGCGGGGGCACATTTTCAACCGTTAATTGGGGTTTAGGAGTTGGCTTTTCAAGTGGTGATAGAGCCGTTCCAAGGGATTACGATGGTGATGGAAAGACAGATATAGCGGTTTGGAGACCAGGTCCACCTACAGTTGCTGCCTTTTACATCCTAAGAAGCTCCAGCAACACCTTACAAGTAGAACAGTTCGGGCAGACTGGAGATGATCCAAGCGTGGTAGATGACTATGATGGCGATGGAAAAGCAGATGTTGCAGTTTACAGAGACGGAGGAAGTGGTCAAAGCTTCTTCTATTATCGAGGCACTTTTAATAATCCAAGCGGTGGAACTACTTACATACCTTGGGGAATAGGTGGTGACAAAGCTGTTCCCGGAGATTATGACGGTGACGGAAGAGCAGATCCTACTGTTGTGCGCAACTCGGGAGGAAATGCCGTCTTTTACAGCAGACTTTCTGGAGGTAGTGTAAGAGTCACTTTCTTTGGATTGTTTACTGATAAATTTGCTCCCGGTGATTATGATGGTGATAATAGGACTGATATCTGTGTTGTTAGAACCAACGCTGGTGGTCAGTTTGAGTGGTATGTCTTGAGAAGCTCTGACAACCAAACTTTCGGGACTTCATCGGTGAACTACTTTGGGTTTGGTGTCGCTGCAACTGACTATATAGTTCAAGGCGATTACGACGGAGATAATAGAACCGATTTTGGCATTTGGCGTTCGGCTACAGGTGCCGAGAACGGTTACTTCTATATAGTTCCTTCTCTTAGTGCTATACTTGCAACAAAGTGGGGAAATAGCAGTTCACCTTTAATTTCGCCAGATTATCCAGCGGCGAATTACAACGTTCGCTAACTTTGTCAGAAGTCCTGCAAGAAAAATTCTTGCAGGACTTTCAAATTCCTTCTTTAATCTTACTCGCTAGTTCTTTTGGCTTCATCCAGTCTAGGCTGATGGAAGGTAAAGGCGAGTTGTGCTTTCTAGCTTTTTCTGCTTGTCAAATCATAAGCTCTAGTATTGACTGTAAAATTTTCCGTCGGTCAGCTTTCTGGATTATACTTTAACACTTATGAGGAGCTTGTTGTATAAACTTCATATCATACTAGGTACTATTGTTTCGATTCCGCTTTTAGCTTGGTCTTTTAGCGGGTTCTTATAT
Organism: Pyrinomonadaceae bacterium; assembly: GCA_025054715.1. Taxonomy (GTDB): domain Bacteria; phylum Acidobacteriota; class Blastocatellia; order Pyrinomonadales; family Pyrinomonadaceae; genus J014. The sequence continues at coordinate 64,016 of JANWYH010000010.1, read as the reverse complement.
GTTTTGCCAGGTTCGGCTGCTAACGGAGAGGTGCAGAAAATAGACTCTGCAAGAGTTAGAATTTTACCTTTTGAAGCAATTAAAAAGGCAAATGAGCTTGCCGGAAGAGATTTGCCGATTACGGCGCTGACGCTTTTGATGAAAGAAGGTAAGCCTTATTATCAAGCAATTGGCGGGCTTGGTGCTGATTCTATTTTCATTAATGCTGAAACTGGCGAGGCTGAATTTTCAAAACCACCTTCATTAAAATCACGATTTTTCCGTGAGGCTCATTTTTATTTTTTTGCAGGCAGGTTTCAACGTCCTTTACTTATGATTTTTTCTTTTCTTGCCACGCTTATGCTTCTTACGGGCATCTATTTGAATTTCACCTATTGGTTTGGGAAAAGGTAGATATATTTATTCGTTCGTCATTACCTTGACAGGGTCGATTTTGGAAGCTTTCCATGCGGGATAGAAGGCTCCTAGAAGGCTCCCTGTGAGAGCAATAAAAGTAGCAGTCAACACCCAGCCAGTTGTAAACTCAACCACAAGTTCTAAATTTTTTTGAATTAAATAGGCTATGAAAAATGAGGTAATTAAACCTATCAAAACGCCGATTGCACCTATCAGAAGAGCTTCACTTTCGATTGTCGAGATTATAAAGCTTTTAGATGCCCCGAGGGATTTAAGAATTCCTATTTCACGACGTCTTTCCGTTATTGTTGTGTACATCGAGAGAAGCACGAAAATGGCTGATACGAAGGCGCCTAAACCAATTAAAACTTTCAAGAAAGCATTCAAACCGGGGACACGATCTTGCGCGTCAATCACGAGGTCTCTAGTAAGATTTATCTTATTGCCTGGTAAGGCTTGATTTATCCTTGTAGCTACCTGTTCCGGAGTTTCGCCGTCTTTGATTTTTACGAGTATGTAGGTGCATTTGTTAGGTGCCTCTAAAGCTTCTTGCATTGCTGAAAGCGACATTTTGATTCTAGCACCTGAGGGTGGAGCGAAAACCCCAACAATCTTGTAGGTCCTACCGCCGAAGAGCTCTATTAGATCACCGATTTGCTTGTTTTCTTTTTTCATCTGGCGTTCATCTAGTATAACCTCATCTGCTTTTTCTGGAGGCCTTCCTGCTACGATCTGCATTTCATTCATTTCGGCAAAAGGTTTCCAATCAACACCGTCTATTTGTTGAAATCCCCAACGTGCTTTCAGGTTTGGAGAGACGTATCTGATTACTGGGACAACTGAGTGAACGCCTTCGATCTCTTGCAATTTCTTAACATAAGTTGTTGATAGTGAAGGGCTAGAGCTGGTAAGTTCCATTGCTCCAGGGCGTGTAAAAACTATTTCGGCTTTCCAGTTTGCTGCTCGACGTGCCATGTCGTTGCTTATTCCAACGGCAAGACCTGAAAAAAGCAAAATCAATGTGACTCCAATAGTCACTCCTAATATGCTTACAGCTGTTCTGAAGGGTCTAGATTTTAGATTGGCTAGAATCAGATCGAGCATTTTTGTTGTAGAGCATTTCAGAATTTCAAGCAGTTTTTGATGCTGCTTCTATTTCTGGCTTCCAACGAAGAATGGGTTTTCTTGCTGCAGTAGCTTCATCAAGGCGTCCTATTCTTGTGCTATGAGGAGCATCAATTACAAGCTGCGGATTTTCTTCCGCCTCTTTTGCTATTGCTTTCATTGCTTCTATAAATGCGTCCAAATCTTGCCTTCCGACCGATTCTGTCGGTTCAATTAGCATAGCACCTTCGACTATGAGCGGAAAGTATATGGTCATTGGATGAAAGCCGTAGTCAATCAGGCGTTTCGCTATATCTATTGTGTGAACTCCTTTACGTGCTTGTTTTTTATGGGTGAATAAGACTTCATGCATGCAATCGGATTTAAATGGTTTTTCGAAAGTATCTTCGAGATGATACGAGATGTAGCGAGCGTTTAGGACTGCCGCTTCTGTTGCTTCGCGCAGCCCGTCCGCTCCATGGGTGTAAATGTAGGCAAGCGCGCGAATCATTACACCGAAGTTGCCATAAAAAGCCTTTATTCTACCTATCGAGTCAGGGTAGTTAAAGTCTAGTTTGAACCTATCGACTTCTTTCACAATTCGAGGAACAGGAAGAAAAGGCTCAAGCTCGGCAGAACAGCAACAGGGACCAGCGCCGGGACCACCTCCGCCATGCGGAGTAGAAAATGTTTTGTGTAAGTTTAGGTGAATAACATCGACACCCATGTCACCAGGTCTTGCTACTCCGACCAATGCATTCATGTTCGCTCCGTCCATGTAAACTAAACCACCGGCGTCATGAACGATCTTGCAAATTTCTTTTATGTTCTTTTCAAAAATGCCTGCCGTATTTGGGTTTGTGAGCATTAAACCTGCGATGTCGCCTTCTTTACAAAGGGCTTTTAGATGTTCTATGTCAGTTAATCCTTGTGAGGTTGATTTTACGGTTTTGACTGTGAATCCTGCCATTTGAGCGGAAGCTGGATTAGTTCCATGAGCTGAATCCGGAACAAGCATCGTTCGACGAGCCTTTCCGTCACGTTTTTCAAGAAAAGCTCTTATCAGTAGAACCCCGGTTAATTCGCCGTGGGCTCCGGCGGCAGGTTGAAGAGTCACCGCTGGCAGACCTGTTATTTCTGCTAGATTTTGCTGTAATTCATACATCAGTTCAAGGGCGCCTTGGGCTTCTTCTTCTGGAACTAGTGGATGTAGATTTATAAAACCTGCAATTCTTGCTACCTTCTCATTAAGACGCGAGTTATACTTCATCGTGCAACTTCCGAGAGGATACATTCCTAAATCAATTGAGTAGTTCCATGTTGACATTCGGGTAAAATGGCGCACGACATCAACTTCGCTAACCTCAGGAAAGCCTTCTAGATCATCGTCTCTTCTAAGGTCAACAGGGATTATTTCGTCTAAGTTTTTACTTTCAACATCCAGTTTTGGTAGGCTGTATCCGATTCTGCCCTTTTGTGAACGTTCGAAAATTAGAGACTCATTTTGTGTTGGGTGCTGTCGAACCTTCTTTATACTCATAACTTATTCAAACAATCAACAAACTCATCAATCTGTTGTTTGGTGTGTATTTCAGTAACACAAACTAAAAAGTCAGTTTGATTTTCAGGAAAATATCGAGAAAGCGGAAGACCTCCGATAATGCCTTTCTCCTTGCGCAAGTTGTCGAGAAATTCGGAAGCTGGTTGTTCGGAGCGAACTACAAATTCGTTGAAAGTAGGAGCTGAAAAGGCGATAGAGAAGCCTTTCAAGCTATTTATTCTTTGCTTTGCGTAAGCTGCCTTTTGTGCATTTTGCAATGCTACTTCTTGAAGACCGCGTCTTCCCATTGTTTCCATGTATATGGTAGCTGCAAGTGCGATCAGACCTTGGTTTGTGCAGATATTTGAGGTTGCCTTTTCTCGTCTTATGTGCTGTTCGCGCGTAGCGAGCGTTAGGACGAAACCACGATTTCCATTTTTATCGTATGCGATACCGGCAAGACGCCCTGGCATCTGACGAACAAATTTTTCTTTAGTCGCGAATAAACCTACGTGTGGTCCGCCAAAGCTCATAGGAATTCCGAAGGATTGACCTTCTGCAACGACGATATCTGCATCGAATTTGCCAGGCGGTTTCAAAAGTCCGAAAGAAATTGCTTCCGTTACAACAACAATAAAAATCGCACCGACGGCATGGGTTATATCGGCAAGTTTCTTAAGGTCTTCTATGCAACCGAAAAAGTTTGGTGATTGAACGACAAGGCAAGCCGTGTTTTCTGAAAGTTTTAATTCTTCGGGTTTTATTGTTCCTGTTTTCTTGTCAAACTCGATAGTTTCTATATCGGTTTCACTATATTTTGTGTAGGTTCTTGCGACTTCGATGTATTCTGGATGAACGTTTTTGGCTATGACGACTTTATTTCGACGCGTTAGCCTTTGAGCCATCAATATGGCTTCTGCCATTGCGGTTGAGCCGTCATACATCGAAGCATTTGCTACTTCCATTCCTGTAAGCTGACAGACCAGAGTCTGAAATTCAAAAATATACTGTAGCGTTCCTTGAGATACTTCGGGCTGATAGGGTGTGTAGCTTGTGAAAAATTCGCTTCTTTGAATTAGGTAATCAACAACCGTGGGGCTGTAATGCGGATAAGTTCCCGCACCGAGAAAAGACGTCTTTTTAGAGCCTGAATTTTTTTCAGCAAGAGATTCCATCAACTTGATAACTTCTGATTCTGCAAGCGGTTCGGTGATATTCAACTTTCTGCCGAGCTTAATGTCTTGCGGTATCGAGCTAAAGAGTTCCTCTGCTGAAGATAAGCCGATAGTTTTTAGCATTTCAGCCCTTTCTTCGGGCGAATTTGGAATGTATCTCATCTTTTCTTCATGTATTGTTGTTTAGGTATTCTCTATATTCTTCTGCTGTCATAAGAGAATTTATTTCAGCAGCATCTTTGATTTTTAACTTCACCATCCAGGCTGCGCCATAAGGGTCTTTGTTAACTACTTCTGGCGAGTCATTTAAGGTTTCATTAACTTCGATGACTTCGCCTGAAACTGGCGTGAATACTTCTGAGACGGCTTTTACTGACTCTACTGAACCACAAGCATCATGGGCATTGAAGTGGTCGCCCACTTTAGGTAAATCAACATAAACTATATCGCCAAGCGAATTCTGCGCATGGTCTGTAATGCCTATGATTGCAATTTCTCCATCTATTAAAACCCATTCATGGTCTTTCGAATAACGCAAATTCTCCGGTATGTTCATATTTCAAAAATGCCTAATAAGATCTCTTGTAAAAAGGCGTTGGAACGATAGTTGCTTTGCACCTTTTGCCTCTAACATCAATTTTAATTTCTTGCCCAATTTTTGCAAACTCAATCAGCACGAAAGCTAAGCCTATGTTCTTTTTCAAAAAGGGTGCAGGAGCTCCTGAGGTTACTTTTCCTACTTTTTTTTCTTCGGCATAGATGTCAAAACCGTCTCTTGCTATTGCCTTATCGATCATCTCAAATCCTACGAGCCTTCTTTGTAATCCTTGATTTTTTTGTTTCAGTAGTGCTTCTCGACCAATGAATTCACCCTTTTCTAGCTTACAAACCCATGCGAGATTTGCTTCTAATGGAGTTATCGTCTCTGAAAGTTCGTTTCCGTAAAGTGACATAGCTGCTTCGAGTCTTAAAGTGTTTCTTGCTGCAAGGCCGCAAGGTAAAATTCCTTTTTCAATGCCGTAGTCTCCTGCATCAAGTAGCTTCATCCAAATTTTATCAGCCTTTTCGGCATCAGCATAAACTTCAAAACCATCTTCGCCTGTATAACCCGTGCGTGAAATGATTGCGTCAAAGCCTAATATCTTTCCTTCAACAAAGTGGTAATACTTAATTTGAGAAAGTTCGTTTTCAGTAAGTTGTTGCAAAATTTCCTGAGCTTTTGGTCCCTGAATGGCTATCTGGCAGAAATTCTTACTTACGTCTGTAACTTTAACGTGAAACTTGCTTTTGTGAAGATTTATCCATTGCCAGTCTTTTTCTGTTGTTGCTGCATTTACTACGAGCATTAACTTCTTCTCGTTAAACCTATAAACCAAAAGATCGTCAACTACTCCGCCATTTTCATTTGTTAAAATCGAATACTGGGCTTGCCCGTTTTTTAATTTTCTGACATCGTTAGTGGTCAGGAAGTTTACAAAATCAATAGAATCTTCACCTTCTACAAGGAATTCTCCCATGTGAGATACATCGAAAAGACCAGCAAAGATGCGAGTTCTTAGATGCTCTTCTATGGTTCCTGCTGGATACTGAACGGGCATTTCCCATCCGCCGAATTCTACCATTCTTGCGCCTAAATTGCGATGAATTTCGTTAAGTGGGGTTTTTTTCAAATTCATAAATGCAAGATTAAGCTTTCTAAACCCGAAAATCAATTCTTTCTATCAACGGCTTCTTTTATTTGTTGACAATATTCAATTGCTGAAAGTATTGCACCTTGTTCTTTTCTGCCCGGGTATTTTTGTAGGAATGATTGGAGGTTGGGCTCAAAATTTTTGCAGCCTTCGGCAAGGATTTTTGTGGATTTCATAATGAGCTCATTTTTAGGGCTTCTTTCTGCTACGTCTTCTATTTTTTCGATAGCTTCCAACAGAATCTTTGCAATGTCATTTAATAGCTCAGAATCGGTTCCTGTTGGCTCTCCAAAGTTTTCGATCTCTTTTTCGGAAAGTTTTTGTCCTTTGAGAATTATCATTCTACGTTCGATAGCTTGCACGTAAATAGAGGTTCTTTTGTCTAAGACCTGATTTGAGCGTATAAGCTCTGTTTCTCTTTCGGTAAGGTGATCTCTTGTTTGCGCTGATAAAACGATGGTGCAGAAGAGTATAAAAAATAGCCTCATCATAAACTATCCCGTTGCATCAATAAGCATCGGTTCTAAGGTTTTACTCCGCGCTTCGCGCACGAATCGAATTAGTCTCTGGACGTGCCAAGCGTATCTAAAAGGCATGTCACGCCTTATTAACTCAAGTCTAGGAGTTTGCCTACGAAGAGCAATTTCAAAATTTTTTATCGAGCTGAAGAATCTTCTATCCTGCTTTTTTTCTTGATCAAAAAGCTGGATCATGTATTCTACAAGAGCCTGATATTTCCCTAAGTAGTCTAGGGCTTTTCTGTAGTTTTGTTCTGCTGTAGCTTGTTCTGATAATTTTAATCTTGCTTCAAGCAGTGTTAGTGAAAGCTCAACCTTTTTTTTAATATTCTCTGCTGAATCAATCTGTTTTTTTTCTTCTTCGACGAGTTTTTTAATTGGCGGTGGTGCGAGGTCATCTGGCTCTTCTTCTTGAGAGAAGAGTTCGATTGCATGCATCAATAAGACGATAAGTAGCAAATGTTTTGTATCGAAGATCATTTTTTCTCTAACTTTTTTTGCAAAATCGGCAAACGTAATTGCACTTTTTCAATTTCCAGTTTGTGTTTTTCGGGGTCAGCCAAGCGTAAAAACTCGCGGTAATTTAGAAATGCTTGAGCGTATTCGCCTAAATGATCGCTCGTTACAGCCAAAAAGTAGTAAATTACAGGTGATTTCGGATTTTTTTCTGCAAGCCATAGATATTCTTCTTTAGCTTCCTTATAACGTTTTAGTTGAAAAAGCGCAGTTGCTAGATTGGCTCGGGCAGAGTAATTTTCGGGTGATTTTCTAATGAATTCTCGTAATATTTTGACTGCTGGTTCATATTGCTTCGCTTGAATAAGTGCCGCGCCGTATGCCGAAGCTGCCCTTTCTGGTTCTTTTTCAAAGTATCTTTTGCAGTATTCGACGGATTTCAGAGGGTTTTCCTTTCTCGTAAGAACACACAGACGGCTAAGAATAACTACGTTTTCTGGCTCTAGCTCCAGCTGTTTTTCTAACGCCTCAGTGCCTAAAAGTTGTGGCTCTATGAGTTTTATTGCCTTTTGGACTTCAGGATTTGAGTTGTCAAGATTTTGTATGACTTTTTGGGCTTCATCTTTTCTGTTTTCGGCAAGAAAGGCACGTGCAAGCATTATTCTACCTTCGATTGAATCAGAAAGTTTCAAAAGCTTTTCTGCACTACTGATTGCCGTGGCGGTATCGTCCTCGTAAAGAGCGACCTCTATTTTTTCGGATAAAGCTAGAAGATTATCAGGGTCGATCTCGAGCGCCTGATTTAGGCTATTTTTTGCTGCAATTAAGTTGCCTAGCCTTCGCTCAATTGCTGCGCGTGCTGCCCATAGCGACGCTATAGGATTTGCTTTCTCCGTAAGAGGTTTTATTTTAAGATAAATTTCTTGAAGCTCTTGGTCACTTGATCTGGTTTTAAGTTTGATTTCGGTAAGAAGCACGTATGCTTTTTGGTTTTCAGTGTCAAGCGTTAATGCTTGTTTTACAAGTTTTTCAGCTTCCGTGAAGTCTCCTTTTTTGATGAGAATAAAAGCAAGCGATGTCATTGGCAATGTCCAGTCAGGACGTAGCTGAATGGCACGGCGAAAGCCATTTTCGGCTTGTTTCAAATCGCCCAAGGACAAAAGGGCTGCAGCTTTTTGATGTTCGGCTTCTGGGAAATCTGGGAAAAGCTCTATAGCTTTTTCATAAAGTTCTATTGCTTTTTTGAAATCTCCTTTTTCTTGAGCGTCTTGTCCCAGATTAAAAAGCGCTACCGGATCAGCTTCTTGTGCTGCAGCGAAGGAAGCTAGAAAAATAACAGTTGCCAAAGCCGCCACTTTCATTCTAGTGTAATTTTAGCAGTTTGTATTCAAGGCTTACAAAGGTTACTAACTTGAAAGCCATGTTAAGCTGGTGTAATATTTTGCACTTGTAGATTTTCAGATGATTTTGTCTTTGGAAAGCGAAGAAAAAGCCCTGCTTAAAGAAGCAAGACTTCGAGAGACTCTCAAAAAGATGGATTCAGCTTTGATTGCCTACTCTGGAGGAGTGGACAGTTCTTATTTAGCATTAGTTGCGACCGAAGAGCTTGCAGATAAGGCTTTTTGTGTGATGGGAATTTCGCCAAGTGTATCTCGGAGACAGAGAGTTCAAGCGGAGAAAATAGCAAAAGATTTTGGTTTTAACTACAGGGTAATAGAAACTGAGGAAATAAATGACTCAAACTACAAAAGCAATCCTTCAAATCGTTGTTATTTTTGCAAGAGTGAACTTTATACGAAACTTAGGTGCATTGCTGAAGAGCTAGGTGTAGAATACATTCTTGACGGTTCAATCGTTGACGATCTTTCAGATTTTCGTCCAGGGCGCCAAGCCGCACTTGAAAATAACGTTAGAAGCCCGCTGATCGAAGTGGGATTAAAAAAGCAGGAAATAAGATTCTTAAGTAGGCGTTTGGGTTTATACAACTGGAATGAGCCTTCTAGTCCTTGTCTTTCTTCAAGAATCGCCTACGGCTTGACAATTACTGTTGAAAGATTAGGGCAAGTAGAAAAGGGAGAAGAAATTTTAAGACAATTAGGATTTAGAGAGTTTCGCGTTAGAGTCCATGGCGAACTGGTAAGAATTGAAATATCTCGAGCGGAACTAGAAAAGATTTTCGATTTAGAAATCTTTGATTATTTATCAAAAAGATTTCATGACATAGGTTTTCGTTACGTTACATTGGACTTGGAAGGTTATAGAAGTGGTTCGATGAATCTGAAATAAATTCACACGAGAAAGGAATGACTGAAGATGAGAGCAAATCCGATGGCTGATGAAATGCGTCGTTTTAAGGGAACGGATGAGAAGAATCCATTTGATGCGATGATTGAAAGATTCGATCGTGCAGCCCAGCTACTAGGGCTTGATCCAGACCTTTATGCTGTAATGAGAGTCCCGAGCCGAGAGATAAAAATTTATATTCCTGTAAAAATGGATTCAGGCAGGATAGAGGTTTTTGAGGGGTATCGTGTTCAGCATAACTTTGCACGCGGTCCTGCAAAAGGAGGTATCAGATATGCTCCCGATGTTACCTTAGATGAGATAAAAGCTCTTGCAGCTTGGATGACTTGGAAATGCGCTGTAGTAAACGTTCCTTTCGGCGGTGCAAAAGGTGGTATAGTTTGCGATCCTCGTCAAATGTCCGAAGGAGAACTTGAGCGTCTTACGCGAAGATATGCAGCAGAGTTAATAGATTTCATAGGTCCTGATAGAGACGTTCCAGCTCCCGACATGAATACTGACGAACAAACAATGGCTTGGATAATGGATACTTACTCGATGCACGCAAGACATACCGTAACGGCTATCGTTACTGGGAAACCCGTTGCTCTGGGTGGGTCTTTAGGAAGAAGAGAGGCTACGGGTAGAGGATTAATGTTTTGCATTGATGAGGCTATCAAAAAGTTTGGCTTGACACCTGAGAAAACAAGAGTAGTAGTGCAAGGAGCCGGAAATGTTGGAGGAATTGGAGCTTTGTTGATGCATGAACGGGGCTACAAAGTAATAGCTATCTCTGATATAAGTGGTGGTATTTATAATCCAAAAGGATTAGACATTCCAAAAGCTTTGGAATACTCTAGAAAACACAAAACTTTTGAAGGTTACCCGGACGCAGATTACATAACGAATCAGGAACTTCTGGAGCTAGAATGTGATGTTTTGGCTCCATGCGCGACCGAAAATCAGATAACATCGCAAAATGCTCATAGAATAAATTGTAAGATATTGGCAGAGGGTGCAAACGGTCCGACCACGCCGAAGGCCGACAAAGTCCTTTATGAGAAAGGAATTTTCGTCATACCTGACATTTTGGCAAATGCTGGTGGTGTTACGGTGTCATATTTTGAGTGGGTGCAAGACAGAATGGGATATTTCTGGAGAGAAGATGAAGTCAATGAAAGACTAAAGGACAAGATGGTGGCAAGCTTCAATGAGCTTTGTCAGTTTGCAGAAAAGCACAAGGTTGATACAAGAACGGCGGCATATATGCTTGCTATTGACCGAGTAGCTTACGATACTAAAATGCGGGGAATATATGCATAGAGAGGAGATTTTACCAGAAATTTTACAAAAACTGCTTGATTTTGGGATGAATATAGTGTAACTTTTATGAGCAATCGCTATTTAGCGTTTGACTTTTGAGGGTTAAGTATCTTATAAATGCAAAAAGAGTTATTCAAAAGTTTCTTGAACATCAAGTCGGTTTCAAGTCAAAAAGGCTTACCGACACGCACTTATTAAAAATTTCTTTCGGCGGAGGAATGTGATGAGACTCGCAAGAAAAGCATTTTTATTGATTACGCTTTCGATGTTGGCACTTTCGGTGTCAGCTCAAACGCCGAGATCAGAAGATGATCCGCGCAATACTGCTCCTACGGTCGGCACTGGCGGACCTGTAGGAGGGCCAACAGGGCTTTTTACCGTATATGATGGGCAAACACTTAGGAGGGGTGAATACACTTTCAGTGCAGCATACAGTAACTTCGATCGTGACCCTGGTAATGCTGATTTCACCGAAGTTCCCATCAGTTTTCAAATCGGATTGAATGATTATCTAGAACTTTTCTTCAACACAGACGCATATCGTGGAGTGAAGATAAATTCCCCTAGAAATTTATCTGGGTTTTATCTTCCAAATTCCAGAATAAGAATAGGAACAGCTCTTGTAAGTCCACCTGCAATTATTCTAGCCCCGCAAGGGCCGGGTACAAGTCAATTTCCAAATCAGTCTATTTTCAGGCCACAAAATAATCAGCCTTTCGTCCAATATCCGTACATAGGTGGATCTGCTGGCGGCTTTGGGCTTTTTCCACCGCCACCCGGGCCAATTTTTGGATTTCCTGCGGGTACTTTCCCGACTTTGGGGCCACCTAGACCTGGTAGTGGCAATGGTGCTGACCTTTTCCCGGGTATAGGAGCTCCGGTTGGTGGTATTTTGCCTGGTTTGGTTCTTTCAACTGTTTGCACTGTAACTACAGGATGCAATGATTTTACTCAGGCGCCGGTTGCATTTACTACAGCACCTTCATATCTGCCTGATGCTCCTTTTATTAATAGAACCTATGGCGAGAGCTCTTTTAGCACTTTTACGGTAGGAGGCAAATGGCGTTGGACAGGACCTACTAACCCTGTAGGAGTTGGAATAGTGGCTTATTACCGGTTTTACGCTGACAAGGCGACGGACTTTGGCGGATGGAATCAGCTTCAAAGAGGTGCTAGTCCAGGTGGAAACCGCGGAGATGTTGGAGTAGTTTTGTTTGCAGACGCTCGCTTGCGTAAATGGCTAAATGTTTCTGCAAATCTCGGTTACAACTATAACAGCAGCGTCAAAGGTGATTTCGGAGGAACTAAGTTTACAGTCCTAGATCGTCCAGATGAACTCATAGCAGCTGTTGGTGTAGACTTTCCAGTTAACCGTTACTTTCAGCCGATACTAGAGTTTCGTGCGCTAAAATATGTTGGCGGAAGAACTCCAAATGCCTTTGAACAAGACCCAATTGACGGTATTGCTGGTGCTAGATTCTATCCGGCTCGCTGGTTGAGCTTAGGCGCAGCAGTTAGATACAACTTCAACCAGCAAGATGCTGGATTTATACGTGACTCGGTGTCAACCTTTGCTGTTAACTTAGCAGGAAGAGCTCAAACAGCTCCTTTAGTTACAACTTTTAGGGGACAAATACCAGGCTTTGTGCCTTCAAATGATGCTTTTGGATTTATCCTTCAAGGAACTATAGGACGCCGTAATAAGAGGGGTGCAACACCTCCGCTAAACCAGGCTCCTGATGTCACCAACGTAGAGATTAGTAGATCTGTAGTTACTCTACCTTGTCCTCCGGGATTCCGCCCAAGAGAAGGGCAAACAGGCTGTGGCGAGCAAACGGTTAGTGTACGAACAACAGCAGTTGACCCAGAAAATGACGTTCTTACTTATAATTACACAGTTTCTGGTGGAAGAATCGTTGGACAGGGTGCTAACGTAACCTGGGATTTAACTGGTGTAAGACCTGGGACCTATACGATCACTGTCGGTGTAGACGATGGATGTGGAGTTTGTGGAAAAACTCAAACTAGAACTGTAGAAGTAAGAGAATGCGAATGTGAAAGAGTATGCGAATGTCCATCGTCAATTACTGTTAGTGGTGGCGGTGTAGTAAGACCAGGTGAAATAATGACGTTTACAGCAAATGTCGTTGGTGGAACACAAGAAACCGTTACTTACAACTGGACTGTTTCCCAAGGCAGAATCATAAGCGGACAAGGAACCTCAGTCATTAGGGTTAGCACCGAAGGACTAGAAAGAACAAATATCACGGCTCGTGTAACCATAGGTGGCTTGTGTGAAAACTGCCCGAATACGGCTGAAGAAACTGGTTCAGTTACAGAAAAGCCTGGCATAAGTCCGTTTGATGAGTTCGGTCCTGCTCCAAACGATGACGTAAGAGGAAGACTCGATAACTTCTTCGTTGCTTTGGGTAATGATCCAACAGCGACAGGTTATATCGTGATTGACGGTCCTAAGAGAGAAGCTGACAGGCGTGAAGCCCTGATCAGAAATCATATCAGATTCCGTAAGTTCCCAGCACAGCGCATAACGATTGTGCGTGGAGACACTACAGCCAGGACTGTCTATACGAAACTCTACGTCATACCTGCTGGACGTTCCGTAACGGAAATAACCAGGTAAAAAACCACTAGCTGATTGGAAAAAGCGGTGCTCTAGGTGAGCACCGCTTTTTTACTTTTCTCAGAATGGATCACGACGTAGAAAAATCGAAAATTTTGATTTTGTGCTTTTGATAAAATCTGCAAAAATTTCAGTAGCTAGGCATCTTTTGGTTGTGTTAAAAGCAACAAGTTTTTCGGAGGAAGCTTTATGTTGAAAAGTTTGTTTTTCTTTGCTTTTATAATCTTTAACGTATATGGTCATGTCACAGGCGAGGAAAAAGCTTTTATTCAGCAGAGCATAATAGGTCCTGCTGGTGGAGATGTCCGTTCAATAGCAATTGATCCGAGAAATCCAGACAGGCTTTATATAAGCACTCTTGATGGCCAAATTTACACTTCGGCTGATGGAGGAAAGACCTGGGAGTTTCTTGTAAATTTTGATATACCTCTTTTGATATTGGACGACCTTATGGTTGACGTAGAAGATTCGAACGTGATATATGCTTCCGGACATCGCCACAAGGAGCCAGGTGGTTTTTTTAAGTCAACAGACGGTGGGCGAACTTGGAAAGCTTCAGATGATCTAAAGAATGAAGCAATTCACGCAATGGTTCAATCAACTCTAAATCCTAACATAATAATTGTCGGTGGAGTGAGAGGGATTTTTATTTCAAAAGATAGAGGTAAGAATTTTGAAAAACTCGATTCTCCAACCATGCCTACAAATGTTAATTCTCTAGCAATCGACCCAACGGATACAAACATAATATATGCTGGCACGACTTGGAGGCCTTATAAGACTGTGGATGGCGGAAAAACTTGGCGATTGATAAAAAACGGAATGATTGATGATTCTGATGTTTTTGCAATAGAGGTTGATGAAAAAAATCCAACGCACGTAATAGCTTCGGCTTGTAGCGGTATTTATGAGTCCTTTGATAAAGGCGAAAATTGGAAAAAAATTCAGGGTATTCCTTCAACCTCGAGACGCACTAGAGATATAAAAATAAATCCTGTTAGACCGCAATCTTACTATGCAGCTACAACCGAAGGATTTTGGGTTAGCGATACAGCCGGCAAAAGCTGGCGAATGACTACCTCTAGGGAGATAGAAGTTAACGCTATAGCTGTGCATCGTGATAGGCCCGACAGAATCTACATCGCAACTAATAACTATGGCGTTTTGGTCTCAAACGATGCAGGAAAAAACTTCGAACAAACGAATGGTAACTTTACCAGTCGTTTTACGGTTTCTCTGTCATTTGATCTTCAGAATCCATCTCGCTTATACGCAATAACCAGAAACACGGCTACTGGTGGTGGTTTCTTTTTCGTAAGTGATGATTACGGTGACACATGGAAAGTTTCTATGCGTGGCTTAACAGCTACTCGTATTGAGCCTATGTCAATGTTGCAAAGTAAGTTAAATCCAAATGTTATATACCTGGGAACAAATATAGGACTTTTCCGCTCGCTAGATAGAGGGAATTCGTGGGCAGAAGTTTCAGCTAAGAAACCTAAAGGCGTGCCGACAAAACAGATAAGAGGTAGAAGAATATTGGCTTCGCCGCCTGTTTCTGTTTCAAAGAAAGTTCCTAAGCTTATTGCCCAGGTAAATACTCTAGCACAAATGGTAGAAAACGGTAAGGAAATTTTATTTGCTGGAACTGACGCTGGATTGTATCGCTCTGATAACTTAGATGAAGGCTGGGAAAAAATATATCTTGGGCAAGGAATTGAAGATCGGGTCTTTTCTATTCATGTGCCGGCTAATGATCCGAAAACTATTTGGGTAGGAACGGCTGCTTCTGGACTTTTCCTGTCAAAAGACGGTGGTAAAACTTGGCAAAATGTAGCCGATATTCCACGTAATATGCTCATAGGCGCTATTCTCGTAAATCCGTATCGTCCTGAATACATTTATGTAGGAACCAGATCAACATTTTATCTTTCACGTGATGCAGGTAAAACATGGACTCGGCGCGGTGGTAACTTGCCTTTTGGAGACTATAGAAGCATAGTCGTAAACCCAAATAATCCGAATGATTTATTGGTCGCAAGTTCCATGGAAGGTCATGGCGGAATCTTTCGGTCACTCGACGCAGGAATGACTTGGAAGCGAGTAGATAAGGATATGAATCTGCCAAGCCGTCGCTATTGGTCTATAATTTTTGGTCCTAATCGTTCGGATGAGATTTTTGTGGCTACCCATTCATCTGGAATTTACAGGATAGTTTTCAGAAAAGACGATAAAACTGCGTCGAACTAATCGAAACCCTACAAAGAAGCGTTTCCTTGCTTTAGGAGCAGGGAAACGCTCCCATTGAAATCCTGCGAAAAGAGTCTTTTCCAGATATCTTTGAATAAAAACCTTCCGCATCTATAATACAAAAAGAGGTAAATATGGAAACACAGTGTCTTTCGGAGGAAAATCTCTTCAGAGAGCTTTTTGTAGATGTTGATTTTTCTAAGATACCTTCGCAAAGCAAAATCTTCATCGAATATCAAAAAGGCTCAGATGAACTAGGAAAATTCTATCCGTCGGCAATTTTTTCACATACAGAAGTTTTAAAAAATTTGAACTCCGTTTTGGAAAGTTACAGTGTAGATCGCGAAAAGCTTTGTAACGCCTTGCAGAAAGATAATTTAGCCTATGGAGCTGGTGTTGAGACTTTGTCAAATATAGAGCTTTTGCGGCAATCTGATTGTGTTGCAGTAGTCACGGGTCAACAGGCGGGTCTTTTTACAGGACCTCTTTACTGCATTTACAAGACACTTACAGCAATTAAGCTGGCGGAATGTCTGAAGTTGAGAGGCGTAAAAGCAGTCCCTGTTTTTTGGATGGCTACCGAAGATCATGACTTCGCAGAGGTTGCTAGTTGTTACGTTGTCAACTCAAAAAGAGAACTCATTCGATTAACTAATGAGCCACGTGATTGTTACAATGAACTGCCGGTTGGACTAGTAAGTCTTGATGACTCGATAAATCAGACAAAAAAGCAGCTTTTTCAGTCTATTGCTGAGACTGATTTCAGCGCTGAGCTAAGGCGTCTTATTGAAGAAACTTGGCAGCCAGGATTTCGATACAGTGAAGCATTTGCGAGAATGATGATGAGGCTTTTTGGTAAGTATGGACTTGTACTCCTATGCCCGTTGAATAAAGACTTGAAGAATTTAGCTTCTCCGATTTATTTGCAGGCAGTTGAGAAGTCTGATGAGTTAATTAAAGCCCTGCTGCTGCGTAGCAAAAAGTTAACTTTGGAAGGATTTCATGCCCAGGTTTCGATTACGGAAAACTATTTTCTGTTATTTTGGCATTCGGAGGATGGGAGGAGACACGCTTTAAGAAGAGTTGGCAGTGATTTATATCAAACGAAAAATGCAGAGAAAAGTTTTACCCGGCAGGAGCTTTTAGAGCTTATAAGGAAGGAACCAGAAAGTTTTAGTCCAAGTGTTGTTTTAAGGCCCGTTGTTCAGGATTTCCTACTTCCGACGATCTGTTATTTTGGTGGTGCCGCCGAGATAGCATATTTTGCACAGGTTTCGGAAGTTTACCGAGTTCTCAAACGCCCCGTAACCCCGATTATTCATAGACAAAGCTTCACTATTATTCCATCAAAGCAGGCTAAAATAATGAGAAAATACGGTTTAACTTTTGAGGACCTGTTTTTGGGTAAGGATAAGGTGTTTTCTTCTATTATCGAAAATCAGATTCTTTCCGATGATCAAAAGCGGCTTTTTGCAGAGGTTGAAGAGAATATCAACGCGGAACTAAATCGTCTGGACCGCTATTTTTCGCAGATTGATTCGACTTTGGCTGAGAATTTGGCGAAAAGACGAAGGAAAATTATTTATCACATTGCAGCTTTAAGAGATAAGTTTCTGAAGATTCAAAAGCAGAAGAACGAAACCGTGATGCGGCATGTTGAGAATCTCTTTTCTGTAGTGCTTCCCTTCGAGCGCCTTCAAGAAAGGACCTTGAACATTAGTTTTTTCTTGAACATTTATGGACAACGATTTATTGACAAGATCTATTCGGCTATTGAGCTTGACAACAAGAAACACCGAGTAATCTTTTCTAACTAGTCTCAAACAGGCTTTCTATGATTTGCGGAAATTCATAAAATCCTTTTTTGTTGCAAATCCACTCAGCCGCAAAGATAGCGCCTAAAGCAAAACCTTCTCTTGAGCGTGCTGAATGCGTAAGCTCGATCGTATCTGCTTGGCTATCGAAGCCAACTGTGTGAGTTCCAGGAATGGATCCGGCACGCGTGACATTAACAGTGGTTTCTCTTTTTAGGTTTGCATCAATAATTTGCTTAATTTTTAGAGCTGTTCCGCTTGGAGCATCCTTTTTACGCTTGTGGTGACGTTCCTCAATGAATACATCATATTCAGGAAAGTTTGCTATTAGATGTGAGGTGAAGTCAATTATTTTGTAGAATAGATTTACGCCTATAGAAAAGTTAGCTCCGTAAACAAATGCACCATCTGCTTCTTGGACTAGATTCTTTATGTCCTCAAGCTCGTGTAGCCACCCAGTTGTGCCTTCCACTAACGGAATTCTTGCTTTTAGGCAAGCTAATACATTTCGCCGCACTGCTTCAGCCACAGAAAAATCTATTGCAACTTCTGCATTTTGCAATCTTTCTGCTAACTGTTCTGCCGAAAGACCAGCTTCAGAGCTTGAAAAAACAGTTTCGATTTGGTGTCCTTTTTCTCTTGCAAGTTCTTTGACTACTCTTCCCATTGAGCCGCAACCAATAAGTGCAATCTTCATTTTTCTAACTCCCTATTTAGTTTTTTGACAAGCGTTTCATAAAGACTTACAGCTTCAATCAAATCCTGCTTTCTTA
Source organism: Pyrinomonadaceae bacterium (assembly GCA_025054715.1). Taxonomy (GTDB): domain Bacteria; phylum Acidobacteriota; class Blastocatellia; order Pyrinomonadales; family Pyrinomonadaceae; genus J014. The sequence continues at coordinate 46,052 of JANWYH010000010.1, read as the reverse complement.
CGAATTCCTTATCGGTGTGAGCAACTAAAATGGAGCCGGGACCTAAAAGCAAAGGTTTTCCCCAATTATCCAAATGAGGTATGTCGGTCGTAAACCTAACAACCTTTTGGTTAAATCCTTCAATAGCGAGCATTTTAACTGGTTTCGCAATAGTTAAAACTTCAATTTCACCTTTATCTCTAACCTTTGAACGTAAAATTTTCAGTATTTCCCTTTCATCAGTTGTTAATCGAACATGAAGACCGGCTTCTGCAAAGGGTGGGATTATGTTTGTCTTTAATCCGCCTGATATTGTTCCGATGTTTAAGGTTGTTTCTCCAAAGAAGTCATCGCTTGGTAGTTTTGTTTGGCGGATTTCTTGCAAGATGTCGAGTAGCTTTTCGATTGCTGATTCGCCTTCTTCTGGATAAGCCGAGTGGGCAGCTTTGCCGTAAGTTTTTATCAGAAGTCGTAGAGAACCTTTTGAACCTATTGCTAAGTAGTTGTCGGTTGGTTCGCCGTTTATTAGGTACTTGCACTTTTTGGCTATCGGGTGTGTATTCGCTATTTTGGCACCTTGAGAGGACAGCTCTTCGTCAACCGTAAACAGCAAGCCAAGATTTGTAAAGCCTTGTTTTCTCAGATTTTCTGCTGCGAAGATTTGCGCTGCGATAATTCCTTTAGCATCGCATGCGCCTCTGCCGTATATTTTTTCTTCGTCTTCATGAGGTTCGATAAACGGTGGGACTGTGTCCATATGAGTTGAAAGAAAAATTTCGGGTGAGTCGTTTAAGTAAGCAATCAGGTTATTTCTTTTTTCGGACACGGGTTGTAGTTCTGTAGTCCAGCCAAGTTCCGTTAAGTAATCTTTTAGAAAAAAGCCTATAGTTTCTTCCTCGCCTGATATGGAGGGTATTTTTATTAGCTCTAGGGTTAGTTCAAATAGATTCATCTTAGATAGTCCTCAAGCATCGTTGCAGCATCGGTTTTTTCGTCTCGATATTTGACTATGATGGGTGCATAGATTGAAAGACCGTGACTTCTACCAAACTCATTTAGGACTGCTCTAGCTCCCTGAACTACAACTGCTTTTTCAGGGACTTCAAGCGGATGCCAGTCGGAAGACTTATAAATGACTCCCTTTACTAAGTCAAAGATGGGGGTCGAGCGGGTTAAAATTACACCCGAAGCTATAACCGCACCGCGGCGAATTATGACGCCTTCGTAGATGCCCGCATTTCCACCAATTAGGCAATCGTCTTCAACTATTACAGGATTTGCGTTTACAGGTTCAAGCACGCCTCCGATCTGTGCTGCTGCGGATATATGCACTCTTTTACCGATTTGGGCACAGCTTCCTACTAATGCGTGTGAATCTATCATTGTGCCTTCGTCAACGTAGGCGCCGACATTTATGTAGCAGGGGGGCATTAAAACAACGTTAGGTGCTACATAAGCTCCGTCCCTTACACTTGTCCCGCCGGGAACAATTCTGATCTTATCTTCAAGCTTTATAGGTCGAAGTGGATAAGTTTGTTTATCAAAGAAGGTAAGGGTTTCGGTATCTTTGGACATTTTCACGATTTGCCCCATACGAAAGCCTAGGAGAATACCTTCTTTAACCCATGCATTCGTTATCCATTGTCCTTTGTCATCTTTTTCGGCTGCACGAATTTTGCCTTCCCTTAAAGCTTTCCTGAACTCGTCGAAGAAGATTTTATCTGTTTGCGTAAACTCCTTTTTTTGTTTCAGCTCTTCTATTTTTTCTTTGAAATCCATAAGAAAAATCATCAGAAAAACTTTTTGAAAAATCAAAGTTTAAGCTCGACAATTGTTGCTCCAGAGCCACCTTGATCGTAAGCTGCAAGAGTAAAGCGCTCTACGTGGGGGTGGCTTTTAAGAAATCTATGCACAGCTTGGCGTAGTGCGCCAGTTCCGATACCATGAATTATGCGGACTCTCCTTAATCCTCTCATGTAGGATTTATCTAGAAATCGGTCAATTTCGTCTTCTATCTCGAAAGTGGTTTTCCCAATTAGATTAAGTTCGGCTGATCGATCATCTAAATCAAATCGCAAAGGTGCTTCCTTTTGTTTTTCCTTTCTTTTTTCTTCACTATCTTCGATTACGGCTTGCAAGTTTTCTAGTTTTTCGTTAATTCGCATCGAGCCTATTAAAACAGACGCTATTTGCCCTTGAATTTTCTCGACTTTTCCTACTGTTTTCAAGCTTTTTACGAGGACCTTCATTCCTTCCTGAATCGGTTTTTCTGAAAAGAATGTTTCGTCAGACTTATTTACGTTCATTTCTTCTAGGGTTGAGATAGCTTGTCTTTTCATTGCCGATTTTTGCTTTGCAACTTCTTTTTCTAACTTTGCCCTTAAGGCTTTATCTTCGAGAAGTTCAAGAAAAGAGCGCGTCTGGCGGTCGAAGTTATCTAAGGATTCTTTCAATTTTTTAGCAAATTCTTCTTGGCGCTGTTTTTCTTGTCGTTCTGCTTGTTTTTGCAGCATTTCGTATTTTTCAGCGGTTGCTTCTCGTTCCTTTTCGAGGGCTGCACGCAAATCTTCGACAATTTTTATTTCTGTTTTTAATTTCGTTAGGTATTCATTTACCTGTTGCGTTGCAGTTTCTAGGTTTTGCTTTGCTTTATTGATTATTTCTTCGGGGAGACCGAATCGCTTGGCAATTTCAAGACCGCTGGAAGCGCCGGAAGTGCCAGTTAGCAAGCGATATGTAGGTTCAAGCGTTTTTTCATTAAATTCTACGCAGGCGTTTATTACGTGATCGTTCATTGCTGCGTAGATTTTTAGGCTTCGAAAGTGCGTTGATGTTATCACTTGAGCATTGCATTTTCTATAAAAATAGTCAACTATAGCGACACCAAGAGCTGCACCTTCTTCTGGGTCTGTTCCAGTGCCAACCTCGTCGAGAAGAATAAGTGCGGGAGCTTTGCATTCAGCTATCATTTTGACGATGTTTGAAATATGGGAGGTAAACGTGGAGAGATTTGCCGAGAGAGATTGCCGATCGCCAATATCGGCAAGGATCGAATTATAAATAGGTATCTCAGCATCCGACGCAGTAACTGGCAGGGCCGAAAGTGCCATTAGCGAAAGAAGTCCAGCAGTTTTAAGAACAACTGTTTTCCCGCCAGCATTAGCACCTGAAACTATCATCACAGGCTTTTCTTTGTTCAGCTCGAAAGAAACAGGAACGATCGCTTTATTGACTTTTCTTAAAGAGTCTTCCAACAAAGGATGACGTGCGTTTTTCAAAATGAAGGTTTCCTTATGGTTTATTTTCGGCACTATTGCTCTAAAGTCGCTTGCAAACTTTGCCTTCGCTTTCAAAAAATCAAATTCTGCGATTATTCTAGCGGCTTCTTCTACCCAAAAAAAATGTTCTCGGAAAAGCTCTGTGATTTCAAAGAGAATCTTTCGGATTTCTTCCTCTTCTTTTTCCCGTAAAATTTGCAGCTCGTTATTCATTTGAACGGATTCTATAGGCTCAATAAAAATAGTTGCTCCAGATGAAGAAAATCCATGAGCTACGCCATTAACTTTACCTCTAAAATCTGCCTTTACGGGAATAACAAATCTTTCGTTTCGTTGAGTGACTATTTCATCTTGTATGGCTTCACCTGCTTGGTGAATTATCCGGTTAAGAAGTTTCGTCAATTGACTCCGAAGCAAATGGATTTCTTGCCGTATTTTTGAAAGTTCCGGCGAGGCATCGTCATTCATTTCACCGTTTGAGCTTATTTTCTTTCTTACTTGTTCTGCGGGTTTAAGAATGGTTTCGGGTAATTTTCTAAGCTTTTCCCAAAGAGTTGGAGCTTGATTTTGAAAGGATTTCAATTCCTGTTTAACTGAGAAAGCCTGCTCGCATAAACTAGCAAGTGAAACGAGGTCTTGTGGTTTGAGCAAGGAATTTTTTATTCTTAAAGTCGCTAGACATTCGCTTGGATCGAAGATTTCAGAAAACTGCCAAGAGACCTGATTTTCTTCAATAAGTTTAATCGCTTCTTCTAGGCTTCTTAAATGCTCTTCTAGCTCTTTTTCTTCTTCGATTGGTTGCAGCTTTGCAATTCTTTTTCTACCTAAAGACGTTTGCGCGTAACGCTTAATGATTTCGAGAACTTCTCCGTATTCAAGTGTTTCTAAAGAATAGCTTTTCATTTTAAGAATCGCTCTTTTATTTCTGGTGTCAAGACTAAGCAACTCTGTCCGAAAAATTTATAGCGATAACGTGCAAGAATTTTGTAAAGGAAGTCTCTCATTGGTTTCGGAACTAAAACTAGAACGTAAAAAAGCTTCCATAAGCCGCTTAAATTCTTGGCTATGCGAAGTATCGCCGTTGAGTAGGTGTAAGTTTTACCATTTTCTATTAAAATAATCGAATCAATATCTTTGATTGAATTTTCATTAAGCAATTTCTTTGCGGCTTCTGAATTTAAGCTTGCAAATTTGAATATTTTTTTCAAATCGCGTGAAATAATAAAATTGACTGCATGATTGCAAAGGTTGCAGTTATCGTCGAAAAATACAACTTTTTCATGCAGGACCATGGAATAAAAATTTTAGCTTAATATCGCGAATGATTGAAAGTATGCAAATCTTATGTAACCTCTTGGATATTTATTTTGTCTTTTTTTCAAAAAAGAAAACCTTTTTTTAAAAGATGCGTAAAATTAGCTTTACAAAAACCTTTCTTCTGAGATGAGAAAAGCAGTATGAGAAAAGTGAATTTTCTTCTTTGTGTTCTGATATGTTTTGTTCTTCAAAGCAAAGCACAGACGGGTGTTTACGCAATTAGAGACGCCAAAGTTTTTACGGTGTCTGGCGCTACAATTGAACGGGGAACAATCGTGATTCGTGGCGGTCTGATTGAGGCGGTCGGTGAGAATGTAAAAGTGCCTGCGGACGCTGTTATAATCGAGGGCAAAGGTTTGACTGTGTATCCGGGCTTTTTTGATACAAACAGTTCTTTTGGTTTGGCAGCGCGTCCATCGCCTAGCCCAACGCCAAGCTCGCCCACGCTTTTAATTCAGCAAGCATCGGCTCAGCAACAGGTATCTTCGACTTCTAACTATCCTGTCGGGCTTCGTCCCGAAATTGACATTGTCGAACAGCTTCGGGCGGGAGACAGCCAATTTGAAACTCAAAGAAATAATGGCTTTACCACTGCGGTTACGGTTCAGCGAGAAGGAATTTTCAACGGACAATCGGCAATCATCAATCTTGCGGGTGAGACCGTGTCTGCGATGATAGTAAAATCGCCTTTCGCGCAGCATATTACATTTCGCACGCTTTCCGGCGGAGTTTATCCTACTTCGCTTCTTGGGACATTCTCGGCTCTAAGACAGATGTTCCTAGACGCAAAAAGGCTTCAAGAGTGGAAAAAAATATATGAAGCTAATCCACGCGGCATAAAAAGACCGGAAAGCGACAGATCTTTAGAGGCTCTCTTTCCAATTCTTGAAGGAAAAATGCCTGTTATTTTCAATGCAAATACGGAGACAGAGATCATTCGGGCGTTGAATTTAGCAAAGGAGTTTAACATAAAGGCAATAATTGCAGGAGGGCAAGAGGCATGGAAGGTGGCTGACAGGTTAAAAGCTCAGAATGTTCCAGTTCTGCTTTCATTAAATTTTCCGAAACGTACGGCCATAGCTTCGGAGGAAGCCGATCCAGAAAGATTAGAAACCCTGCGTTTTAGGGTTGAAACTCTAAAATGTGCCGGAAGATTAGAAAAAGCAGGTGTTCGTTTTGCTTTCCAATCCGGTGGCATTCAAAACTACGCCGAGATATGGACAAATCTTAACCGAGCCATCGAAAACGGATTAAGCAAAGAGGCAGCAATAAAAGCACTAACTCTTGGTGCTGCTGAAATTCTAGGTGTTTCTGATCGACTTGGCTCGATTGAAACAGGTAAAATAGCAAACCTTGTCTTGGTAAGAGGCGATCTTTTTGCAAAGGATCGTGTGTTTACACACACTTTTGTTGACGGTAAGTTATTCGAGATAAAGCAGCGAGAAGATAGGAGCAATCAAACTGCTACTAGCACAAATGTAAATTTAACAGGGGTTTGGAATCTGACAATAGAAGCTATGGGACAGTCTTTACCTGCAACCTTGAATCTGAATCAGCAAGGTAACACTTTATCAGGCACATTACAAACAGCCGTTACTGGAACCACAAACATAAAAGAGGGCAAGGTAACGGCGGATGGGTTTAGTTTTCTGCTTGACATAAACTTCGGTGGTAATCAAGTCGAAGTAACCGTTACTGGTAAAGTAACCGGTAATCAGATGAGCGGTTCAATTCAGTCGCAACAAGGTACGTTCTCATTTTCAGGAACTAGAACACCGCAAAACCAGTAAGAGGTGAGGAAATATGAGAAGAGTATTCGCATGTCTAGTTGTTTTGAATTTTCTTCTTCCTTCGTTTGTGCTGGCTCAAGCTAGTAATCAAGTTTTGATAAAAAATGCAACTGTGATGACTGCATCCAGAGGAACTCTAGAAAATGCTGACATTCTAATTGAGAACGGTAAGATAGCTAGAATTGGAAAAAACTTAAGAGCCGGTGCTAATGCGCGCGTGATTGATGCAACCGGAAAATACGTAACTCCCGGGATAGTTGACTGTCATTCGCATACTATGATTGATGCTGTTAACGAGTTCTCTTACTCGGTGACCTCGATGACTCGAATTCTTGATGTTCTTGATCCGAAGGATATAGCGATTTATCGAGCGCTTGCCGGCGGGGTTACCTCAGCTCTTTTGCTTCATGGTTCGGCTAACGCCATTGGCGGGCAGTCGGTAACAGTTAAATTCAAATATGGAAGACCAGTTGAAGAGTTTATAATTCCGGATGCTCCTCCGGGTATTAAATTTGCTCTTGGTGAAAATCCGAAGCGCTCAAACTTTCAACCTTTACCTGGACAAACTCCTCGTTATCCTCGAACGAGGATGGGTGTAATGGAAGTTATTCGTGATGCTTTTCTTCGAGCGAGAGATTACAAACGCGAATGGGACGACTATAGGGCAGGGAAAACAAGGGTTCCGCCGCGAGTAGATCTCGAGCTTGAACCGCTGGTTGAGGTTTTAGAGGGAAAGCGACTCGTTCACGCTCATGGTTATCGTTCTGATGAGCACCTTAATTTGATGCTTCTTGCTGAAGAATTCGGCTTTAGAGTAGGCACTCTACAACATGCACTCGAGGCTTACAAAATTGCACCCGAAATTGCAAAACACGGTGCAGGTGTTTCCATATTTGTTGATAATTGGTCCTTTAAGATTGAAGCTTACGATTCGATTCCTTACAATGCAGCGATACTTTGGAAAAACGGTGTCTTGGTATCAATAAATTCTGACTCTGACGAGAGGATGCGACGATTGAACATAGAAGCAGCAAAAGTCATGAAATATGGTGGTGTTCCTGAAGAAGAAGCCTTGAAAATGATAACCTTAAATCCTGCAAAGCAGCTCGGGATTGACAAACGCACCGGGTCTATCGAAGTGGGAAAAGATGCGGATATTGTTATATGGAGCGGGCATCCTTTCAGTCCATATTCGCGAGTTGAAACTACGATGATAGAAGGTGAGATTTATTTCGACCGGCAACAAGACATTGCAAAAAGAGCCGAACTTGAAAAAGAACGTCAGGAACTTGAAAAACTTGACATCAATAAACCACCTGCAAGTGGCGGAACTCAACCGCGTATTCCTTCAGAATTTAGAAAAGATCATCATGATGATGCTGACGGAATGCCTTATCTAAGCGATGAAGACGGAGGTGAAGAAAAATGAGGAAAGCTCTTCTTTTGACCGCTCTTTTTCTCTTCGTTCTTAACGTCTTCGCTCAAAGCGACGGCTCACAGCAGAACCTTCTCGGTAAAAGTGGCACATTTGCAATAACTGGAGCAACCATAGTAACCGTGTCGGGCGGTATTATTGAAAACGGTGTCGTCATTATAGAAAATGGTAAAATTGCGGCTGTAGGTCAAAACGTTTCAATTCCTTCAAAAGCAGAAGTAATAAATGCAAGAGGGCTTTTCGTGTATCCTGGAATGATCGATGCTGCGACCACCTTGGGACTTGTCGAGATTCCCTTGGGTGCTAACGGAACGGTTGATGTTTCAGAAGTTGGCGATAATAATGCAAATGCTAAGGCTATAGTTGGAATCAATCCACATTCTTCGCATGTGAACGTTGCTAGGATAAATGGCGTTACGACCGTTCTTTCTATGCCAACAGGCGGACTCATTTCAGGTCAAGCTGCAGTTATAAACTTGTGGGGTTCAACGCAAGCCCAGATGGCCGTTGTCCCAACCTTTGCACTAGTAGTTAATTTTCCGAGAGTTGCTGCTTTTGGCAGTGATTTCGGTCAACAACAAATGGATTTTAATGAGGCAATTCGTCGAAGAGATCAGCAGCTTGAAAACTTAAAGAGAATTTTCAAAGATGCTGGAAACTATGCAAGAGCAAAAGAAGCTTACATTAAAGACAAGACACTGCCAGCTCCCAAAACTGATGTAAAGCTGGAGGCTTTGATTCCTTATGTTCGTGCTGAACGTCCTGTGATTTTCACCGCCGAGCGAGAACGCGATATTAGAGCTGCTGTTAAATTCATTGAAGAATTTAAGCTTAAGGGAATAATTTTAGGCGGACAGGAAGCTTGGAGAGCCGCAGATGTGTTGAAGAATGTGCCTGTTATCTACACAAACATTTTCAGGCTTCCTGTAAGAGAAGACGACCCTTACGACTACCTTTTTGAAGCTCCGTCAAAGATGCTTCAGGCTGGCATTCGCTTTGCTATAGCAACTAGTGACGGCGGAGCAAACGTAAGAGACTTGCCTTATCAAGCGGGCATGGCCGTAGCCTTTGGCCTGCCGAAGGAAGAAGCACTAAAGGCGGTAACACTTTATCCTGCTCAAATTCTTGGCATAGCCGACCGTCTAGGCTCAATCGAAGTAGGTAAAATTGCAAACATTGTAGTAACCGATGGTGACATACTCGATCCAAGAACAAACATAAAATACCTCTTCATCAATGGGCGTTTAATGCCTTTAACTAGTAGGCATACTGAGCTTTACGAAAGATTCAAGGATAGAAGATAAAAAAGAGCAGGGTAAAGTCCCTGCTCTTTATGTTGCTATATCGGTTACTATTTGATCAATTAGAAGATTGACATCATTTTTTACAGGAAAATTATTGCAAAAGATGACAAATGATAGAAAATCGCCTGACGGTTTCTTAATGTAGCCGGCTAGAGAAGCTACTGAAAAGATAGAACCTGTTTTTGCAAAGACTTGTCCGGAAACTTGAATAAGGCGATTTCTTAAGGTGCCATCTTTTCCTGCTGTAGGAAGTGACTCGAAGAAAATTTGAGAATCCTTGATTTGAGTAGCAGCAACCAGGACTCTAACTACGGTTTCTGGAGTTAGAAGATTAGTTCTAGAAAGCCCGGAGCCATCGCTTATGACTTCGTTTTCTTTTAGAATTATGCCCTTTTCTTTTAGCCAGCTTTTTATTACGGCAGTTCCTGCTCTATCATCTCCGCGGACTTTTCTCAATTTTGGTTCTTCTTCAGGAATTTCTCTTCCGAATAGTCTGCCTAAGGTTCTTAAAATCAATTCTGCGTAAAGGTTAACTGAATCTTTATTCATTTTTTTAACGATCTCGCCTAAGGGCTTGCTTTCGATACTAGCTATCTCTGTGGCTTTTTGTGTGTCGGTGCGTTCTATTGATGTCCAGTCTGCGGACTTGATGCTTCCTTCTATCTTGATGCCAGATTTTTTCATTTCTTCCGATAATGTTTTTGCAGCCCAAAGAGATGGGTTCTGAACTGAAACTTTTACGCTGAGCGATTTGCCTTCGCCCCAGATGTAGAATTTGTTATTTTCTAGACCGCGCTTTACTCCGATTGAGTCCTCGTTACTGAGATTTAGGTTTTGACTTACCTCGATAAAATCGTCTGTAGGAAGAAGTTTGCCGTTTTTTATTTGAATCTCTGTTTGATTCAGGTTTATGCTCAAAGCGGAGGCTTCTGCTCCGTAATACCATTGTAGTTCGTTCCATGTCCAGCCGTCACTTAGTTTATCGCCTATGAAGAAGCTATCGTCGCCTATGATGTTACCTTTGACGGTTTTTAAGCCCTTTGCTTTAAGCTGGTTGACCAGTTCTTTAACGGCTAAATCGTCAAAATCTGGCGCGCCAGTGCCATAAAGTACAAGGTCTCCGTTTAGAACTCCATTTTCCAGACTACCTTTTGCAAAAACATAAGTTTTCCAGCGAAAATCTTTTCCTAATTTATCTAATGCGACAACCGAAGTTAAAATTTTCATGACTGAAGCTGGTATAAAGGCTTTATCGCTGTCTTTTGAAACTAGGACCTTTCTATTGTTAAGGCTTAATACGAAAATGCCCCAACGTGCTTTTGAAAAACTGCTTTGGTCGATTGTTTCTTCAATTTTTCTAGCCAGCTTTACGTGTTCGGGTTGGTTAGAAATTTCGAGATGTTCTGAAGGGCTGAGGTTTGACGTGGGAACGTTGATTGTATTGGTATTACTTTCAAGCGGACGCTGAGCGCAAGACAGCAGGAAAACAAGGCAAAAGATTAGTATTTTTCTCATTTCTCTATCAGGCTTTTGCCGGTCATTTCTTCGGGTTTTTCTATTCCCAAAATTTCCAAAATTGTAGGTGCAACATCTTCCAAAGCTCCGTCTTCTTTAAGTTTAATTTGAGTAGATTCCTTGTCTATTAGGTGAAATGGAACCTTGTTGAGTGAATTTAAGTTTCTTTTTCTGCCATTTGAGGCAATCATTTCTTCGCAACGCCCATGAGTGCTTGTCATTACAACAACTCCGCCGACTTCGAGAGTTCTCTCAACGATCGAACCAATGCAGGTATCAACAAATTGCAACGATTCTACAGTTTTTTCTATGTCTCCAGAATAGCTAACCTTGTCAGGCGCTGAAAAATCAACTATGAAGATGTCTTCTTCATCGGCTTCAATTTTTTTAAAGAGAACATCGGTTATCTTAAAACTCGCCGTCTCAGGAGATAAGATGTAATTTTTAACTTCGGATATTTGAATGCTTCTTTCCAGTTGTGACTTAAAGCCTAAGTTAAAGCATTCAGTAACACACTGTATCTTTTCTCCTTCAGCTATTCGACAATTTTTCAAGTTATAGCTCGAAAAGATTTCTGCTAAAGTATTGCGATGAGATTCTGCAGGAAAAGCTACAGTAGCTGAAGAGCTTTCTTCGTATTCAGTTAGACAGACGATGTAAGCTTCGGGTTTATTAGGTGCTTTACTTGAGAGAGCTTTTAATAGCTGACGCATTCGGTCGCCACGATGATTAAAGAGGATGACAACGTCGCCATCTTTGATGGTTGCGATTGGGTTGCCCTCTTCATCCTCAAGAACAATCGGTCTGATATATTCATCCGAAATGCCTCGTAAGAAAGAGCGACGAATTGCTGTGATAGCATCTTTCATTCTTTCGCCCTCGGCATGGACTAGCATTGTATAGGCTCTTGCCGTGAGTTCCCAATTTTCATCCTTGTCCATTGCGTAGTATCTTCCACAAAGGGTAGCTATTTTCCCTACGCCTATTTCGTTCATTTTTACTTCTACGGCTTCTGCATAAATATCCGCTGTTCGCAATGGAACGTCTTTTCCATCTAAAATAGCGTGGACAAAAACATTTTCTAGACCGCGCATTTTAGCCATTCTCAAAAGAGCAAATAACACTTCTTGTGAGGAGTGAATCTCTGCATCGCTTAAAAGTCCTATAAGGTGTAACGAGGAGTTTTTCGATCTTTCCATGGCCTGACTTAAAACCTCATTTTCATAAAACTTCCCTGTTTCTATTGCTTCCTTTATTTTCACAATTAAGGGCTTGACGACCCTTCCGGCACCTATGTTCATGTATCCGACTTGAGAGTTGCCAGGCATACCTTTTGGTAAACCGACCCTTTCGCCAGAAGCTTCTAGCAAAGTGAAAGGATATTTTGCTTTTATCTCGTCGTAGTAAGGCATATGTGCTAAAGCAACGGCATTTCCTTCTTGTTTGTCTGTGTATCCTAAGCCTTCTACTACAACTATTACTAACGGTCTGCGCTCTATCTTTTTCATACTCTTTAATTAAAATGAGCAAAATTGCTACACTTTAGTTCAATCTGTATTCTGCCATTCTCAAGCTAACCCTTCCCTGACTAGTGGTATTTTAAGCTAGCCTTATGTAACAAGCACGAAGTGTTTGCCATCTCTTATTCCAATTTCTTTCAACCATTACGATTTTTAGGAAAAAGGAATCTCCGTTGAAAAACTTCCCAAGAGAGGGTAAGAGCTATCTTGTCAACTTGCCACTGTTTTTGTCCTTTGTCCATCAACCTCTCTCCTTTCTTATGGGCTTCTCAGACTTACCACTAAGGCTTTTCAGCAAAGTAAAGCTCTTTAATCTTTTGCATACTTCATGCGAGCATACAACCTTTGAATAAAGACATACATTTCGACAAATTCCGTTAGTCTGTTTCAACCTTCTGCGCTTATTAGCTTTTTATCATAACTTCGATTTTGGTAGCAACTGCATTTTTCACTAAGGTAAAGTATCAAACTAAAAAGTGAAAGCACATTAAGAATAGCTTAGCAACTTCGAAGGCGTTGCGATTTTTGATAAACGTCTCATAGATCTTTTCGTATGTTGAAAGAAGACGATTTACGGCGTTCTCCGAGCTATTTTCTTTTGCAGTTTCAAGTGCTTTTTTAATTTTTGATGTTCTTAATTCTCCATTCTGGAAGATTTTTTCAATAACATTTGAGAAAGCTTGAGGGGTTGGTTCGACTAGCCAGGCGTTATCTTGATTTGAATAAGTTAGAACTCCGCCTGAATTCGGTGCGACTACTGGACAGCCTGAAGCCATTGCTTCAAGCACCGTATTTCCGAAGGGTTCATGTGGATTCGGATGAATAAAAACATCTACGTTTGCATAGAAATCTGCTAGACGCTCTTTATCGAGGTGTCCGACTAGGATCAAGCTTTTATCAGCAAATTTTTTAGCTTCTTCTTCAAGCCATTTCCTTTTAGGTCCTGAACCTGCTACTAAAAGTGTGAAGTTTTTTTCGGTAAGCGCTTTCAATGTTTTTAACAAAAGATCTAAGTTTTTTTCCGGTGAAAGCCTTCCGGCATAGAAAAGCAGTTTTCTTTCTGTTGGCAAGTCGTATTGTTTTAGTATTTGGCGTTTCTTTTCTTCACTTTTCCTAGTTATAGAAAATAGCGATAAGTCAACACCTCTTGGGCAAATGAAGACTCTTTCTTTTAATGGAATTTTGGGAGTAGAAAATATGCGTTCAGTTTTTTTTAACAGCCATTTTGATGCTTCTGCTTCAGCCTCGAAAAGCTCACTGGCTGTGTATTCGGAATTAGCTATGTGAAAGTCGAAAAAGGGAAGTAGAATGTTTGCGACATAGTTTCTGGAGAATTTCTTGCCAACTTCCTTTTTCGTCAAAAAGACTGCAACGTTATCGTCCATTCTTTCAGCGCTAAAATGAACTAGAATGGGACGGCCTAAGCTTGAAAAGAATCCTTTGCGAATCATTAAGCCGAGAAAAATCAGCGTGTATTTGTCGGTAACTTCTATGAGATCAGGTTTTTCTTCTAATAAAATCCGCCTAACAGAGCTGTTCTTGAAAGTGTATTTCCAAGGCATTATGAGTCTGTAACTCCTGTCGAAAAAGGGAGAGCGAATTGCCCTTACGTAGTAAATCTTTGCATACTCGTTGAAACTTATAACTGAATCTTTTTCGCCCGGCACTATCAGACTGATCGGTCTTTTTTTCTTTTCGGCGGCTTTAAGTAGGTTGTTTAGGCTAGTGCTAACGCCACCTGAATTGCTGTGGTAATAATTTGTCAGATGGACCGTCTTTATGGTCATTCTTAAAACTCTAATTTTAGAAACTGTTGAAATGCTTTTCAAAATATGAATTTTGTTTCATAATATAAGGCTTTCAGAAAATGAAAGTAATGCGCTCCGTTCACATAACGAACTACTATCATGAAGCTTCTGGCGGCGTTAAATCAAATTACGATAGTCTCTTACTAGAAGCAAACAAACATAGGCGATATGTAAGTTTGATAGTGCCGGGGGCAGAAAATAAGGTAGAAAGAGTGGGAAGCTACGGGAAGATCTATTATGTTAGTGCAAAACCAGCTCCTTTTTTTGACCGTCGTTATCGGCTGATGCTTCCTTTTCATTACTTAAGAAACGGCTCACCGATTCGTGAGATCTTGCTCGCAGAAAAACCTGAAATGATCGAGATATACGATAACTATGCTTTGACTTTGCTTGCGGGAGTAATTCGTAAGGGCTACTTCAAAAAGTTAGGACGTCCAATGCTAGTTTATTTTACTGGAGAAAGATTTGACACAATTTTTAGCTCTTTCGTTTGCGGAGGAAAACTTGGCAAGTGGTTCTCTCGTCGCTTGATGGGAAACTATAATCTTGCTATGTTTGATTTTTTCATTGCGAATTCTCCTTTTGTTGCTGAAGAGCTTTTTGAATCAGTGATTGCCGAACATAATCCTCGTCGCTCCCAGAAATTTTTTGAGTTTTGCTGGAAGTTTTTTAACTCTTCACCAAAAAATTTTGAGGAACGCGTGGCGATCTGCCCGCGCGGAGTTGATACGAATCTGTTTTCACCTTCGAGAAAATCGCAAGAATTTAGGCGTAAGATTCTTGCTGGCCTGTCTTCAAATACGAAGCTTCTTTTTTCTTCAACCAGAATCTCACCGGAAAAAAATATAAGTTTGTTACCAAAGATAGTAGAGTGTCTTCCAAAAGAAATGGATTTTAAACTTTTAGTAGCTGGTGCTGGACCTGAAAAGGGGTGGCTTGAGGAGGAGGCTAGAAGACTTTCCGGCAGGATCGTTTTGTTGGGTCACCTTGACAAAGAAACACTTGCAAATTATTACGCAAATGTTGATGTTTTCATTCATCCGAATCCGCGCGAGCCTTTCGGGAACGTTGTGCTTGAAGCGATGGCTTCTGGTTGTGCAGTAGTTGTGCCAAACTCGGGTGGAGTGTTAACCTATGCAAGTCAAGATAATGCTTGGCTCGTTAAACCGACGCCTGAAGCTTTTGCAAAAGCTACGCAAGAGGCGTTGGAAGATAGCCCTTTAAGAAGAAAGCGGATAGAGAACGCTATCAAAACAGCACAGGAAAATTCAAAAGAAAAAGCAATAGAGAGACTTTTTCAAACCTATGACAGGATGTATCAAGAATTCTTGTCGAATCATTCTGCAGTCTTTAATTCTTCGACTGAAATTATTTCATAGTTTTTTGTCAATTTAATGCGACGGCTTCTTGGTGGTATTGCAAGCGAAATAGCAGTTGAGAAAAATAGTAAAATCACGGCATCGACGCCCCAATATTTCAGCAAAGGGATTTGCTTGCCACCACTATACGTCCAAAAAGACTTTTCCGTAATTGCCCACACAAGCATTTGTGAAAAGACGCCGAAACCAGTAAAACTCAAAAAGGCGGCGAGCAAAGCTCCGCGGCGTAGCATTGAAGCGATTTCGTTTGGAATAAAAGCGCAAAATTCGAAAATGAGTCTCGGTAAATGCGAAATGTCGGTTTTAAGTGGCTTGCTTTCAGCTTCGCCAACTATCATAACGCCACGTCGCATTACAAAAAGTGTAAAAAGAGCGGAGATTACGGTTACACAAATTGAACGAATTATAGCTTCGTCAGTGTGTTGGTGCGTAGCCGTCAAGTGAGCAAATATACTCTGGAATAGAAATTCTAATCCGTGACTAAAGAATGGAATGATTAAAAGTATTGCTGCGAGAGCTTTCCAAGGTGGTTCTACTCGGCGAAAGTTTTGAACTAAGGAACCGCTGATGCCTGCATAAAAAAATCGAAAAACGAACTGAATGGCTGCGGCTCCGAGTGCCACTCGGATACTTTCTTTTCCAACTACATAAGTTACAAAAAAAATTGGCGCTCGAAGCATGCCGCTTAAAATAGCACCTTTGTAATTCCAATTACGGATAATCTGAGATGGATTTTTGATTAGATTGGATAATGCCTCGCTAATTGTATGAGTCTCCTTCATAAAAGTTCCCGAAAAACAAAAATGCTAAACACCTTCATAAGCAAAATCAAATCTTTACGGCTTTTTCATAAGCTTCGTAAACACTTTGAAAGACGCTGTCCCAGCTTCTTGAAGATGCGAGTTGAAATGCTTTCTGTTTCATTCTTGATAGCATTTCTGGATTTTCCATCAACTCAACGGCAAAATTTATAAATTCTTCTTCGTTTTGTGCTATAAGGCCTGTCTCTGCGTGATGAACTAAGAATTTTGGACCTCCTTTGTTAGTAACTACTGCTGGAACGCCAGAAGCATTTGCTTCTTGGACTACGTTTCCAAAAGTGTCGGTTTCTGAAGGAAAAAGTAGCACATCCAGATTAGCAAATGTTTCAGCAAGTGCTTCTCCTTCAAGAAATCCGGTAAATTCGGCTGTTTTCATGTTTTGGGCAAGCCATTCACGCTCACTACCTTCTCCGACTATGATGAATTTGAAGCCGGTTTTACCTTTTTCAAAGAGTCTCTGTTCAACTTTCGCTAAGAGTCTCAAGTTTTTCTCGGGACGCAGTCTTCCAACAAATCCGAATCTGAAAATTTCATCTTTAACAGACCTTTTTTGAGGAGAGTATAGGCTTGTATCAACGCCTCGGAGCATCAGTTGTCCTGGTCTTCCGGTGCCGGCGGTTAGAATGTCCAGCAATTCTTGGTTTGGTGCGAGTATCATTCTAGACATCTTGTAGTAGAGGATTGCACCTTGGAGTATTTTTTCTTCGATGAACCTAGACATCGAGTTTAGGATTGGTACTGGAAGAAAGCAACAAATTTTAGCAAATCTCCTCGCAGCGTATTCGTGTAGGTTTGTATGCCATGAGCCTATAAGTGGCAGATTCATCTGCCAAGCAAGAAAAGCTCCAAGAATGCTTACATCATTAAGTCCAGTGATATGAATTATTTCGGGTTGGAATTGAATAAGTCTTTTAAGAACGTATTTTCGGTGTCTTTGAAACAGAGGGTCATACTTTAAGCCTTCATCCATTGGGACTGAAAAGACCGAGCGTTTAAGACTAAGATAGATGATACTTTCTTCACTTTTTTCTTCTGTTTTTTCACCAGCATAAACGCAAAAAACAGGATAGTTTTTCCTTTTAGCGTATTCGACAAAGCGCCTGCTTGTCATTGCTACGCCGTTGATTTCTAGAAAGGAGTCGGGGAAAAAAGCAACGCGCATTTAAGATGCTGTTTCGATAGATGTGTCTCTTGTAAGCTCTTTTGCAATTTCTTGTAGGTCTATGAAATCGGGTATTTCTAACCTGATTTTTGTAGAATCTTTCGGTACCCGATCTTCGCTTTTCATTAAGAGCTTGAAAACAGGTCGCATCTGCGGACTTCCTAAAAAGCCCAAAGTCCAAATTGCCCAACGAAGCCATCTAGGACCGCCTTTTTTCCAGCCGTAAGCTGATAAAGGGTTAAGACCGCGCCCGTCGCCTATATCAAAAAACACTCGGTCGAACCAACGTTGGCGACCTTCGGGAAAATGCGGATAAAGTGCAAGGATTTCAGAAAAGGACTGAAGCTGTCTGGATTGCAGCGGTTGGGCGTATTCAGGAAGAAGAACTACTTGACTTTGCTTGTAGAGCCTTATTTCTTCGACAAATTCTGAAAAGGTAGTCGAATTGGTTAAGTTTATAACCGTGTTTGGTTTGCAGCCATGACGATCTCCTCCTGTGACTAGAGGTATTCCTAGGGCTTCTGCCATTTCAATCACTGCTTTGTTTTCAGACCATGAGCGAAAACCGTTTATTTCAAAAGCATGAATCCATCTTCCATGCTCTTTCAGGAAGTTTTTCAGTAGATTTTCGTGTTGCTGTTTTCCTACTCTTTCTATATCCCAAAGAGGGTGGTTGAGAACTATTAAAACCTGCGGAATTTCGTGGAGCATTTCAAAGAGTTGATCAAGATGAGCTTTTTTGTGCTCTTTGCCAAAGGTGTAATCGAGAAGTTGTTTGGTTATCTGTTCGGCTTCTTCTTTTGGTAAGTTGTGAACGCCTACATGAAAAAAGCCATACTGAAAGGGGACAGTCCATTCCATTGAAATTGGAGCTATTTTGTTGTCTTCTTCTAGGTTGATGTTCAAGTTTGCCTGGATGCTGTCATGATCGCTTAAGGAAACGATTGCATCAAGTCCTACGCTATTGATTTGTTCTTTTTCGATTCTGAAAACTTCTTCTTCAGGAAGGGGTGGAGTCCAGTAGGCGGTTGAAAAATCAATGCCTTTTCCTTCACGCTTTAGGTATTTTTCACGTTCCCTTTTCCAAAAGTATGAAATTATGGGTAATTTTTCTGCGTAGAACGGAACGAAATCAAGCATTTCTTTTGAGCGTTGTGTATGGCAATGAAGTGAAACGCCTGTTCTTGCTTCATTTTTTAGGCTCCTATGCTTATTCAAAATATGAAGGCGTGTCAGATGCATCTTTTTTAGCTCCGTTTAGAATTAAGAATTAAAAGTTGCAAGTTTTGAATTTAACATATTCGGAAAAAAAAGTCAGCCAGAAAAGATTTTTATTGGCGGATTAAATATAATCTGTTGAAAAGGGAAGTTATGTTGTTGGGAGAAATTCTTGACGGAAAGTATAAGATAGAAAGAGAATTGGGGCGCGGTGGTATGGGGGCGGTTTATCTTGCTACCCATCTTGGAACGGATCGCTTCGTTGCGGTTAAGGTAATTTCACCGCAGTTTATGAAGAGGGCTGAATTTGTTGAGAGATTTCGTAGAGAAGCTAGAGCGGCAGGACGTTTGAGGCATCCAAATGTAGTTGATGTTACGGATTTTGGTTTTGCTAAGACGAATCAAGGCGAGGATGTCGCCTATTTGGTTATGGAGTATCTTGATGGATGCACTCTTGCCGAGATTCTGGAAGATGAGAAAAGTTTATCTCTTTCATGGACTTTGGATATTATCGAACAGATATGCTCAGCAGTTCATCAGGCTCATCAACAAGGTATAATTCACAGGGATTTGAAACCGGAGAACATCTGGCTAGAACCAAATCAAAGAGGTGGCTACACGGTAAAGGTTTTGGATTTCGGAATCGCAAAACTTGAGGTTCTAGCTGAAGATGAAGACTTTTCTAATGAAAGCTCTTCAAAAGGTTCGGAAGACGCGATCAAGGCAACTTTGTCTGAACAAGAAACCTTGCTTATTTCTAGCACAGAAAATCCAACTGCTCGGCTATTTGCAAGAGAAACTCAACAAAGGGGGCTTGAAACGGAGCGTTTGTCAGGGAATCTGACGAAGGTTGGAACGATTTTAGGAACCCCATTATACATGTCACCTGAGCAATGCCGCGGTGAAAAGCTTGATTCAAGAAGTGATATTTACTCGATCGGTGTAATAACCTATAGAATGCTTTCTGGTAAAGTGCCGTTTGAGGGAGATAATACTACGGTAATGCAGGCTCATATTAAAGAAGAGCCTCCACCACTTATTGCCGATGGTGTTCCGAAAAAGGTAAAGCAAATCGTTCACCAGGCACTTTCTAAAAACCCTGATGACCGTCCTCAAACAGCTCAAGCTTTTGCAGCAAAGCTGAGAGCGCATAGCGAAGGTATAGGGCAGCTTCTTCAAAAATCAATGATTATTTACAGCGAATACCTACCAAAGTTTTTACTAATAGGCTTTTTAGTTGTTTTACCGGGTGCACTGGTTGGTCTTTCAAAAGCTATTTTTAATGCACTTGATGTTTTTTATGTGATCGGCGGACCTTTTGAACTATTTGCTTTAACTACTTTCAGCGTTCTTTCTTTTCTTGTTCAAAGCGTTTCTGCTGCCTTTTTAGTAGGCTATTCAACTTGGTTGGTTGGGCAGAGACTAGCTTTGCCACTAAGACCTATCGAGCTGACTAAAATTTTTAAGCTTATAAGACCTAAATTGAAAAAACTCGTTGTAACTGTAGTTATTTTTTCGATTATTTCATTTCTTGGTGTTCTTTGCTGTATCATACCGGGAATTTGGATTGCTGTTCGGTATCTTTTGATTTCTCCTGTGGTTGTTATAGAAAACTTGAGAATCAAGCAGGCCTTCAAACGTTCTGCAGAATTGGTCAAGCGCTCCTATAGAACGGCTTTTGCACTGGTTATTCTTTCTTACTTTGCTCCATTTGTTTTGGCAATACTACTGAATGTGCTTGCCAATGCAGTCACTAAAGCCTACTTTCCTTATATCGAACAGATATTTCAAAGTAGCGAAAGCGCTATGTTCTTACAGGTTAGACCTACGGTGAGGCTACCAGAAGGACCACAAAAAGTTGAAGAGATGGAATTTAGAAGGACCATAGTTGAAACAACTTTTGAGATGCTTTGGATGCCTGTATCAATTTTCTTGCTACCATTTTTTTCGATAACTACAGCGCTTTTTTATTTCAAGACCCGACTAGCTGGTGGGGAGTCTCTCCAAGATTTGCTTAGTCAGTTTGAAGACAACGAACTACCTAAAACGAAATGGCAACAAAAAATGAAGGAAAAACTTATAAGTTCAGGTAAGTAACTATGATTCGTTGGATAATTTTTACATTTTTGCTTTGCACATCTTTTCAAGCTCAGACTTTTAATTTTGATATATCTGGAAACGCAGAGGAGATAGAGATAGAAAATTTGCACGGAAAGATAATCGTTTTCGGTAAAGAAGATGTGAAGCAGCTTAGCATTGGAGTAGAATCCAACAAGCCTTTTTACGAAAAGGAAATCAAAATCTTGCAAAGAAAGAGGGGATTACAAATCGTTGTGACTCCTGAAGAGAGTCAACGCGTAGACTTAACTATTCAAATGCCTGCAAATTTGATTGTAAGAGCAAAAACTAAGGATGGTGAAATCAGGTTTTTGGGATACTTTAAGTTTTGCGATGCAAGGACGCAAACGGGGACTATTTCGACTGACATTCCGATAGATGATTTGGAATACAAGTTCTCTTGGCTTTCTTCTTACCCGCGCTTCTTAAGTGCGGTGGATGTCGGGGAGATTAAGGAGAAGGCGGCTGGTCGTTTTGTTATTTCAGGAAGAACGGATAAAGAAAATTCAAAAGAGGATAAAAAGGCTCGAAGGAAATTGGATTTTAAGACCGAGCGGGGCATAATTTTATTTAATGTTCATCCTTCCGAAGTGCCTCCCGATTTAAGAGAAAGACCATTAACTGAAGCTGCAAAGGCTATAATCCGAAGCGGAGATGGTCTTCTGATGGAGGCTATAAGGCGCGTAAGTCCAAAGTATTTTGGTGATTATGCAAAAACGCTTCCGCCAAGAAGAGCCGAACCTTTACTAAAGTTTCAAAAAGATGCTTCACTAGACAATTCTGGTGTAAAGCAAATCGTGGTTAGAGTTTTAGATTCTGAAGGAAGAGCCGTTTCAGGATTAAAGAAAGATGATTTCATGGTTTTAGAAAAAGACCAGCAAAAGGAAATTATTTCGGCCGAGCCAGTCAAGGCTCCAGTGAACCTCGTATTGCTGCTGGATGTTTCAGGAAGTGTCGAAAACTACATAGATTTTATCCGTCGAGCTGCTAAGGCTTTCATTGACGCTATGGACAAAAAAGATAGAATTGCCATAGTTACCTTTAATGATGATGTGAAGGTTCTCGCAGATTTTACAACCGATAGAGAAAAGCTCTACATGTCGCTAAATGAATTCGATGCTGGTGGTGCTACGGCGTTTTACGATGCTCTTGCATACGTGCTCGTAGAGGTTTTGCGTCCTTTTCAAAAGGAAAGAAAGGCTATAGTTATTCTTTCAGATGGAGATGACAATCGTTCGTTCTTGTCCTTTAGCGACCTAATTCCAACTATTCAAGAAAGTGGTGTGTTGATTTATCCTTTATATGTTCCTTCATCGCTGATTGCTTTTTCGGCTCAGACTGATTTGTCAAAGACATCTGATCCAGTCTGGACAAAATACATGTCGCTTACTTCAAAAGCTAAGGAAGAGGGACCAATGTTAGCAAAGGCTTCTGGAGGTTTTTACTATCAAATTAGTCAACTCGAGCAAATACAGAAAGCTTACGATGATATAGCTCTGCAACTAAAAAGCGCTTACACGATAACTTTTCGCTCCGATATGAGTCCTTCTACAGACGGGAAAAATCCGCGTCTGAGAGTAAGGGTTTCTCGTGAAAACGCTTATGTTGTAATTGAAGAAGTGAAAATGGGACAATAAGTTTATGTGGAAAACTATTTATGAAGATACGATTTCCGATGCTTACCGAGAAGTTTTAACCGTTTCTGAGCTTTGCGATTTGATAAAGCAGAGTTTAGAAGAAAACATTTCTTATGTTTGGGTTGAGGGAGAAGTCACAAGTTTTGGTGAGTCTGGTGCCGGGCACTGGTATTTTAGTCTGAAGGATGAAAAAGGCGCTCAAATAAAAGCAGTGTGTTTTGCTGGCGTGAATAGTCAGTTTGGCTTCAGTATTAAAAACGGTATGCACGTTTTAGTCTATGGGGAGGTCTCGTTTTATAAGAACTATGGTGATTGTCAAATCGTAGTCTATAAACTTGAGCCTTACGGAAAAGGAGCTATACATGAAGCTATAGAACAGCTTAAGGAGAAGCTAAACTCAGAAGGGCTTTTCGATGAATCTCGAAAAAAGAGTTTGCCCGAATGGGTGCGTAGAGTTGGGATAGTTACCTCACTTCAAGGTGCTGCGATAACAGATATGCTTAAGATTCTCAGAGAGAAGACTAGTTTTATCAAAATAACTCTAATACCAACAAAGGTTCAAGGTAATGGCGCAGCCGAAGAGATAGCTTCAGCTATAAGATTGGCAAATAACTATAATTCGATTTGCCCGGAAGAAGAAAGAATAGACGTTTTAATAGTTGGACGAGGTGGTGGTTCAATTGAAGACTTGATGGCTTACAACAGTGAAGTCGTCGCAAGAGCAATCGCAGATTCTAAAATACCGATTATTTCAGCTGTAGGTCACGAGCGAGATTTTACAATAGCCGATCTTGTAGCTGATCATCGAGCACCTACGCCAACGGCTGCTGCGAAAGAGATAGCTGAAATAGAAAGAAAACTTTTAGAGAAAATTGGCGATACAAAGAAAAGGCTGTTGCACTGCATAGAAAACATAAAAGCCAGTAAGGAAAACTTGTTGCAAAGATTTAGGCTTCCTTTCTCAAAATTTGTTAAGGATACGAAGCAAAAAAGAAACATATTGAACTTCTTAACTGCGAAATTAAGGACTTCGGTTGAAAACACGCTCGGAGAAAAAAAACTTTTACTCGATAACCTAAAGCGTAGAGTTTCTCCGCTAGTCTTACGTAATAACTATCAAGAAAAAAAGGGAAGGTTTGAGTCGTTAAAGCGTCATTTGCTATTGAAAAGGGACTTTGTGCAGCGTTTTCGTGCTTTGCTCGAATTAAGGAAAGTCTCTCTAAATGCGGTTTCGCCTCTTGCTATTTTGGAACGGGGTTACGCAATAGTCCGAAATCAAGAAGGTAAAATAATAAAGGATGCAAATCAAGTTAAGAAAGGTGAACAGTTGGAGATAATTCTGGCAAATGGCAGGATAATTTGTGTTGTTAAAGAGTAATTTATGTGGAACTTTGTAAAACTTGCAGTGCTTTTTTCGGTAATTCTTTTTTTGTTGCTGTCGGCAACGGCTTTTGTTTATTGGAACAAGCTCAAAACAACGCCACAATACTCGCTTGCTCTTTTAGTTAAATCTTCTAGAGAAAATAACTTGCAAAAACTTAATGAGTTAATTGATGTGGATGCTGTAGTTGAAGATTTTACACTGCAAGTTGTGGAGGAAGCGTTTGAGCTTTACGGAAGGAATCTACCGCCAAAGATTACTGAGAATTTTACTGCATCGGTTACTTCGATTTTGCCCCTTGTCAAAGATAAAGCAAGGATTGAGATTGCTGAATTGATTCGGGAACAGACAAAGAATTTTGAAGATGTGCCTTGGTGGGCTATCGCTTTGGCGTTTGATAGGTTTGTTGAGATAAGAATTGAAGGTGATGAAGCTCAGATTAGAAGAGCAGATCGCGATATGGTTCTAAAGATGCGGCGTGAAGGGAATGTTTGGAAAGTCACTTCGGTTAAGGATGAAAAGTTAGCTAGAAGGGTAGCTGAAAAGATAGGAAGAGAGTTTATTTCTTTTGTCAATAAAGAGAGCTAAAAAGCTGTTAAAAAGTTTAGTTTTTGTGATCCTGATCTTGATAAGGTTGTCAAAGAGATCAAAAATTCTTTCTGAGGATCTTATGCAAGAAAAGACATTTGAAGCAGGTCTAGAAGCATTAGAAAAAATAGTTAAGAAGCTAGAAGAAGGTAATCTGACACTTGAGGAAAGCTATCAGTATTTTGAAAAAGGTATGAAAATAGTTCGTTTTTGCGAGCAAAAGATAAAGGAAATAGAAAAAAAGGTTGAGATTCTCATGCAAGAAAACGAAAAACTTTATCTGAAGGACTATAAGCCTGAATCAGAGGACTATTACCCTAAATCAGAGGACGATCTCCCCTTTTGAAGAGCTTTAACCTTTAATCCTTAATAAGGTTTTGATTTTTTCTTCAAGTGTTCTTATCCTGTAAGTCTTATAGCGATGATAAAGATAGGTATTCCGCGCGAAGTTCATCAAGGAGAAAAACGTGTGGCTGCAACGCCTCAGACAGTTTTGCGACTTCGCAAACTGGATTTTGAGGTCGGTATAGAGAAGGATGCTGGTTCTGAAATAGGCTTTTCAAATGGAAGTTACAGGGAAGCTGGAGCTTATGTTTTTGATAATGTAAGAGAGCTTTGGGGATGGGCTGATGTGATTTTAAAGGTGCGTCCGCCTGAACAGAATTCACAATTAGGAATTCACGAAGCAGATCTTTTACGTGAGAAAGGGTGGCTGATCAGCTTCATCTGGCCCGCACAAAATAAGCGTCTTTTGGAGCATCTAGCTTCTCGAAAAGCAACTGTTTTTGCAATGGATTGCGTTCCGCGCATTACGCGTGCGCAGAAGATGGACGCTTTAAGTGCTATGGCTAACATTGCTGGTTATAGAGCCGTTATAGAGGCTGCTAATCATTTTCCGAGGTTTTTTGGTGGTCAGATGACAGCAGCGGGAAGGATTGAGCCAGCTAAGGTTTTCGTTATAGGCGCAGGAGTGGCAGGTCTTTCCGCCATAGGAACAGCTCGTTCCTTAGGTGCTATTGTTCGCGCTTTTGACCCACGTTCAGCAACAAAGGATCAAGTAAAGAGCTTAGGCGCTGAATTTTTGGAGATAAACCTTAAGGAAGAAGGTGAAGGTATTGGTGGCTACGCTAAAGAAATGAGCGAGGCTTTTATTCAGGCTGAGATGAATCTAATCGCCCAGCAAGCAATGGAGGTTGACATAATAATTTCCACTGCTTTGATACCGGGCAAACCAGCACCTAAATTGATAACAAAGGGTATGGTGGAAAGCATGAAACCCGGTTCGGTGATTGTTGATCTTGCAGCAGAGCAAGGCGGCAACTGTGTCATGACCGAGCCAGGTAAGCTTATTACTTACAAGGGAGTTACAATTATCGGCTATACTGATCTTCCTAGCCGCATGGCGGGTCTTTCGAGCCAGCTTTATGGTTCCACTCTAGTGGCATTTTTAGAAGAGCTTCGCAGTGATTCTGGTCTAAAAGTAGATTACGATGATCAAGTGATTCGTAGCGCGCTAGTAGTTCATGAGGGAAAAATAACTTATCCGCCACCAGTGATGCAGCCGGCATTGCCTGAACCGGGTATGGCTTCGAAGAATGTAGTTTCTGTGTCTCAAAGCGCAGCTGGAATTGCAGTTGAAAATGAGACAAAGAAAAATCTCAATCCGATATGGCTTATACTAGCTGGAATGGCTCTTCTTCTCATAGGTGCTTTTGTTCCGCCGTCGAAACTTAGTCACTTTACGGTTTTTATACTTGCTTGTTTTGTTGGTTGGCAGGTTATATGGAATGTAAAACCTGCGTTGCACACGCCACTGATGAGCGTAACTAATGCAATCAGCGGAATAATCATAGTCGGTGGTATGTTGCAAATTTCTGGATCAGAAATAAATCTTACCACTATCTTAGGTGCTATTGCTGTTTTTGTCGCAACGATCAATATAGCAGGTGGTTTTCTTGTAACCAATCGAATGTTGTCAATGTTTAGGAAGTAGCGAGATGAAGGAAGGGTTTGTAGTTATTGCATACATTGCAGCAAGCATCTTGTTTATTCTAAGCTTAAGTGGGCTTTCTCATCAGGAGACAGCACGTAGAGGAAATCTCTATGGAATTTTAGGCATGGTTATTGCTCTTGCTGCTACAGCTTTGCAAATGAATAAGGACAGCTATTCGATTCTACTTGCAGCGCTCGTTCCTGGGGCAGCGATTGGAGCTATAGTGGCATTAAAGGTTCAGATGACTGCAATGCCACAGCTTGTCGCCATATTGCATAGCTTTGTTGGTCTAGCGGCGGTTTTAGTAGGTTTTGCTACTTATGAAACTGGTCAGGGTTCGTCGCAAGTGGGACAAATCGTTCAGCTTTTTGAGATTTACGTTGGAGCTTGTATAGGTTCGATAACTTTCACAGGCTCGGTTGTAGCTTTTGGTAAGTTACAAGGAATCCTAACAGGAAAACCTCTCTTAATACCTGCAAGGCACTTCATAAACCTTTTAATGTTGGTAGCTACTATAGTTCTTGGAGCATGGTTTTTGCATACTCCCGCTCCAGAAGGTCACAAAATTCTGTTGATTGCAACAATTTTGACCGGTATTTTAGGAATTCACCTTGTAATGGCAATAGGTGGAGCCGATATGCCAGTTGTTGTCTCGATGCTAAATAGCTATTCGGGTTGGGCAGCAGCGGCAGCAGGATTTATGCTAAGTAATGATCTATTGATTATCACTGGAGCTCTTGTAGGAAGTAGCGGGGCTATCTTAAGTTACATAATGTGTCGAGGAATGAACCGCTCGTTCATAAGCGTAATACTCGGAGGATTTGGAACTGAATCGGGCACGGTTGCAGTAGAGTCGGCATCGGGCGAGGTAAATGCAATAAACGTTGAAAAAGCTGCAGAAATAATCTTAAATTCGCGAAGAATCATAATTGTTCCGGGCTATGGAATGGCTGTAGCACAAGCGCAATATTCTCTAGCTGAGATGGTTACAATGCTTAAGAGTCAAGGCATTGACGTTCGATTTGCGATTCACCCGGTTGCAGGCAGGCTTCCCGGTCATATGAATGTTTTATTGGCTGAAGCAAACATTCCTTACGATATAGTGTTTGAGATGGAAGAAATTAACGAACAATTCAAAGATACGGATACGGTTCTGGTTATCGGTGCAAATGATATTGTAAATCCGGGCGCGCTTGAGGACCCGAACAGTCCGATTGCTGGCATGCCTGTTCTGAGAGTTTGGGAAGCGCGAAACGTGATTGTGATGAAACGCAGTATGGCTAGCGGTTATGCTGGTGTCGAGAATCCTCTGTTTTTTAAAGAGAATACCATGATGCTTTTCGGCGATGCAAAAAAGGTTGTGGATGATATATTGTTTCAAATAAGAGCCGCCGTTTGACCAGGGTTTTCAGAGCATCTGGAATGAAGCATTTTTGAGAGCTTGCAGTGCTAGTTCAGACGATGACGGAAAGTCGAATCGAGAGGGCTTTCAATCTTTTAAGGGGTAGTGGGCAAAAAGGCTTTATTCCTTTTATAACTGCCGGAGATCCTAATTTGGAATCTACGCTGGAACTGCTTTTAATGCTAGCTGAGGAAGGGGCTACAGTCATTGAACTTGGAATTCCTTTCTCAGACCCAATGGCTGATGGCGTTGTAATTCAACGGGCTTCGGATAGAGCTTTGAGGAATTTTTTTCATCTTGAAGATGTTTTTCGTATTGTTAGCAATTTTCGTCGAAGAGCTGAAACTCCTCTGATTTTCTTTAGTTATTTGAATCCAATTTTTCAGTATGGTTTTGAAAGGTTTTGCAAAGAAGCGAAACTATCAGGGGCTGATGGAATTCTGATAACAGACTTAATACCTGAAGAGTCTGATGATTTCATATCAGTTGCTCGAAAGTCTGGGCTTGATGTGATTTTTCTTGCTGCTCCAACTTCTTCAGATGAAAGGTTAAAGATGATAGCTAAAAGGTCATCTGGGTTCATTTATGCCGTTTCTAGGACAGGGGTTACTGGAATGAGCAAGAATTTAAGTCAAGAGGTCAAAGATTTAGTCTTGCGAATAAAGAAGCTTTCGTCTTTGCCCGTGGCAGTCGGGTTTGGCGTATCTAATCGTGAGCAAATAGAAGATATTTGGCAGTTTGCCGATGCAGCGGTAGTAGGTTCGGCTATAGTCAAAAGGATAGAAGATATAGGCTCTGATAGTAGGTTGGTCGAAGGAGTCAGGGACTTCGTAAGGGGACTTTTAAGGAATAAAAGATGATAGAAAGAGGGGATATAGTTATTGCAATTTTGCAGAATCCGCGCGAAAAACTAATTGGAACAGTGCAAAAAATAAGCTCTGCTGGTGTGTTCTTGCGAGGTGTTGATCTAAATTATTTTGACGATCTAATAAATGCGATCAAAAAGGGAGAAGAATATTTGCCAATGCAAGATTATTTTTTGCCTATGTGGCGTTTGGAAAAGCTAGTAAAAGACGAAGGTTCAGAAGTTACAGATTCGCTTTCAGAAAAGTTCAGATCAAGAACCGGGATGGATTTGAGAGAGTTTTAACGAGCTGACAGGGTTGTTTTTTGCGAAGATTCCTCAATAACTTGCTCTATTGCCTCTATGACTGATTCCACGCTAACTTCAAGGATACATCTTGGCCGATCGAATTCAGCGCAAAAATAGCCATGACAAGGCTGGCAAGGCATCGGTTTTATCACGATCCGATT
Organism: Pyrinomonadaceae bacterium; assembly: GCA_025054715.1. Lineage (GTDB taxonomy): Bacteria > Acidobacteriota > Blastocatellia > Pyrinomonadales > Pyrinomonadaceae > J014. Next base: position 17,093 of record JANWYH010000010.1, on the reverse strand, counting down.
AGGTGCATCTGTCCAAGGGCGCCAATGATTGACATTTGATGAGCCAAAAATAACCACACAGGGTGTTTGAACAGCGGCCGCTATGTGCGCAATACCTGAATCATTACCTACGAAAATAGAAGCCTTCGAAGCTAGAGCTGTAACTTCTGGTAGTGACAGATCTGTGCAAACTAATACCGTTTTCTTGGCAGCTTTTTTCAATTTTGTTAATATTTCAAGTTCATTTTTCGTGCCCGTAGCTATGGGCATAAAGCCTTTTTGATATAGAAAATCTGCTATTAAAGCAAACCGTTGTTCACTCCAGCGTTTAGTTTCGAGCGTAGCTCCGGGATGAAGCAAGGCTATCTTTCTTGTTCTGTCAAATGATTGAAATTTCTCTAGTTTCTCAATAAGAGTTTTTTCTGCATCTTTGCTAACTTTTAGGTGACTTTTTGGCTTATCTCTCACGTTCACTCCGACAAAACCTAGAAGAGCAAGTTGTTGTTCAGTGGAGTGAGTCGTAGGTTGCTGCCAAAAATCGCTAGCAGATGAAAGTAGATGGTTGTAGAGAAAATTGTATCTTACATGCTTGTATGCCACGCGATGCTTTGCTTGAGAAGCAGCTATAAAAAAGGTTGCCGTAGTTCCGCCGTGAAGATTGAATGCAACGTCGTAGCGGCGCTTCCTTATCTCTAAGGCGGTTCGGAGCTTTGATTTAAGACTTTTCTTTAAGACTATTACATTATCTACTTGATCGAAACCTTCCAAGATAGGAGCGACCCAATCTTCGAGCAGAATATCTATCCGTGCTTTTGGCAGGAAGCGTCTTAAAGCGATTAGTGAAGGGGTTGAAAGCACTGTATCGCCTATTGAGCGAAGTTTTACTATCAGAACGCTTTTTACTTCACTCCAATCAATCATTACTCTTCTTTTGCTTCTTCGATGAGCATGACTGGGATGTCGTCTTTTATCGGATAGACTAGACGACATTCGGGATTGGTGCATTTTAGGCCGCTTTTATCTGGTTTGAGCTCCACTTTTGATTTGCACTTTGGGCAACGAAGTATCTCAATGAGTTCAGAATTTATAGCCATATTTGAAAGTTCTCCTCTGGTTGGTTAACTGGCAAAACAAATTATATAAGCTTGTCAAACTCCGTCAAAATTTCATATAGTCTCTCATGACGTTTCCTAGAGAGTTTATATATTTCGTGGTTTTCCGGATTGAACGTAATTAGTTTCGCTCGTGGCTTTTCAGAAGAGGCCGAATATCCCAAGTTTTCTAAAGCAAATGTGGCTGCACCCCTTAAGGATGCTTCCTTCTGGTAAGAAAGTCGGATATTAGCGCCGAGCACATCGCTAATGATCTGCGTCCAGATTTTCGACTCCCAAAGAACTTTTCCATTTGCTATGATTTGCTGAATATTAAAAAGTTGCTGTATTTGATCGAAAATGGCAGCGAATCTATATGCAACAGCTTCAAGTGATGCCTGCAAAATGTCAGAAGCAGTAGAAGTAGTTCTAAGTCCAAAGATTGTTCCAGAAGAAAAGCTATATCCGGTGCTTCTTTCACCTGCAAGGAAGGGTAAAAATACGAGTTTGTGAGAGTCTGGCTTCAGAAAATCCATTTTTTGGACTCTAAGATTTTCTTTTATCCAGTTTTGCAGAAGCCCGCCATCGGATAAAGCTCCACCCACGGCAATTCTTTTTTCATCAAGACGATAGCACCAAAGCCCTTTTGGCGTCTCTTGAGGAGGCTCGCCTGTAAAAAGAACTCTCAAAGCTCCTGAAGAGCCTATCATTAAGACAGCTTTCGATTCGTCCGTGCAGTTTAAGCCGAGATTGTTTGCTACGCCATCTCCGATTGCTGTAATCCATTTTGCCTTCTCAAGATTTCTCCAGCGACTTGTGTAATTTTTTCTTAGATAAAATCCTGATTCTTGGCCAGCAATTTCGGGAAGTTTATCTTCGCTTAACTCTAGAAATTCTAAAAGCTCTTTTGCCCATTCGATACTTCGAATATCGAAGATACCTGTTCCTGAAGCCATAGAAATGCTAGTTGCAATCTCGCCACAAAATGTTTTCATAAGCAAATCTGGCAAAGAAAGCCACTTTGCTGTTTTGTTAAACACCTGAGTTTGCTCTTCTCTCAACCACAAAAGTTTTGCAGGCCAGAAACTACAGTGAAACCTAGCACCGGTTAAGTTGTGTATCTTTGATTCGTTGAAATTTCGCTTGAGGGTTTCAACCCTGTTTTGACTTCTCGTGTCATTCCACAGAATTAAATCCGTAGTTGGTTTCCCGTTCTGTCCGATTCCTAGGAGACTATGCCAAAAACACGATACTCCGACGGCGGAAATCTCGTATTCATTAGCTTTCGCAAGGGTTTCATCAATAATTTCCTCTGTTTTAGAAAGAATTTCCGAAGGATTTAATGAACATTCACCGCTCGGAAGCGACTTAAACTTAAGTTTTTTAACCGTAAAGCTTTCCGAAATGAGCCTTGCTTTTTGATCAAAAACTGCCGCGCGAATGCCTGATGTGCCTATGTCAATTGCAAGAACGTAACTCATCTTGAATAGATTAACCTAAATTTCCGCAAAACAACAAAAAGAGCGTCCCTCTTGCAAAAGAGACGCTCCATTTAGCTTATTTGGATTCTTTACTTTATTTTCACTTGCAGACCTAGGCGGTACGTTCTACCAGCTTCGTTTCTATAAATTGGTAAAGGTTGGCCCGTTTGGTCGAGCTTACCTACGTTCGGGTCTCGGTTGTTGAAAATGTTGTCTATCGCAGTAAAGAAGTCGAGATTTTTATAAGTTTTTGCTACATAGAAGTCCCAGAGTTGAAAACCAGGTGCTACGACATTGCCGGTGAAACCACGCACAGAACCAACGTTCCATCGGCTTAGGAAAGTTCCTCTTATGTTTGTCCGAAATCTAAGTTTGGCATTATCATAGGCTAGTTTTATGAATCCCTGATGTTTGTTTCTATCAGGTAGATAAGCTCCCGTAAGTTTGTTTCTTGCGTCAAGGTAAGTGTAAGCTCCGCTTATTGCGAAGTCTTTTGGTAGTTTTACTTCTGCATCTAGCTCGATTCCTTGAGTGAAGATGTTTGAGCTATTTGTGTAAATCAGCATTAAGCGGTTTAGACTAACGGCATAATCTGAGGGATTAAGACCTAATTGTCGAAGGATTGCGCTTGCCTGCGCTTGAGTTCGGACAAAGCCGAAGTTAGTTGCTTCTATGAGATTTCTTACATCGTTTCTAAAGAAGTTTATGCTGAATCGATAAGTCTTCCTTGTGCTTGAATATTCTGCTCCCAGTTGCCATGAACCAGAGTGCTCCGGAGCAAGATTTGGATTTCCAAAAACTTGATAAAGGTTTGTTGGGTTGTAGAGACGATAGTAAAGCTGTCCTAGATCTGGTGCTCTAAAGCCTCTGCCCCAAGATGCTCTAAGACTTATTCTCTCAGTCGCTCGAATGTTTAACCCCACTTTGGGGGACACGGCTGAGCCGAAAATTGAATGATTATCAAAACGAAAGCCGAGCGTAAGTGTTAGCCAGTTGGTTAAGCTTATCTTATCTTGTCCCCATACGACAGAAGTATCTGCACGCTCTCCAGAGGCGTTTCTTAAGCGGTTAAAACCAGCATAACGATCTGTGTTCCATTCGACGCCGAATTGTAAGATTTGACGTTCGCCGAGAATGTGAAGAATTGAAGCGTCAATTCTTCCAAATCTTTGAAACAAGTTCTCATCAGGGAAGCTAGTTCCTCTTGGAAATGTTCTATTCGGAAGAACGAAGATCTTACCAATTTCATCGTAGCGGGAGAAATAGCCACGCAGTTGAGCGACGGTTCTTGGGGTTATATTCCAGTTAGCTGTAAGTCCGTAACTTTGCAGTGTTTCATCAACATCGTCTTGCTGATAGCCTGCCTCACCAAGAGAAATGCCCTTGACATTGGTTCTTTTAATGTCACCAAAACCTACCAGATAAAGGTTTTCAGAGAATTCATATTTTAGCTTTCCAAACAGATCGTATCGATGAAAACCTGCTCCTGTCGTATCAGGTGTAGTGGGCGTCAGATCAAAACCATTGTTTTTATGGCGTTCAAGACTAAAAAATCCAACCCAGCCTTTTTTACGAAATCCAAACTCTGCTCTTGGATCGAATCTGCCAAAATTTCCGCCTGAAACTGTAACCGATGCTTCAAGAGGCTTTTTCGGCTCGCGAGTGATTAGGTTTATTACACCGCCGATTGCATCAGAACCGTAAAGGGCAGAAGCTGCCCCTTTTACAACTTCTATCTGCTCGATTCTTGCTGTTGATTGTCTATCGAGATTTATAATTCCGCTTTTTATGCCACGAGCATTTATGATCGGAAATCCATCAATGAGAACCAGAGATTGTCTTGAACCGATACCTTGAATCTGCTGTCCTGCAGAGTTGAATGAAAAACCTACCTCCGAACCGCGACGAGTCAGCACGCCAGGAAGCTCTCTTAAAACTTCTCCAACGGTTTCGTATCCAGTGTCACGGATTTGGGTTCTGGTTATAACATCAACTTTCGTATTAAGGCTTTCACGAAGCTCCTCTTGTCTCGAACCTGAATAAACGGTTGTTGCCATCTCGAAAGGAGCTACTTCGAGAGTTATCTCAATTTGAGGCTGGTTTTGATAAGTAATTGAGGCTTTCTTAAAACCGCTAGCTGTTACGATTATCTCATAGCCACCGTCGCTTAAACCAGAAAATCTAAATTCGCCTTGCAGATTAGTTTGTATTGTTCTTTCAAGTCCGGTTTGCTTGTTGCGCAGAGTTACGGAAGCACCAGCTATCAATGCTCCATTCGGGTCTTTTACAACTCCTCTTATTTCGCTTGCTTGAGCAAAAAGGTTCAAGCATAAAGAAATTAGTGCAAGTATTAGAATGAACACTTTTAGCGTATTTCGTATCATTTTTTAGAACTCCTTTCGTTAGAAAATTTTGACACAGGATTCTTTCAGCCTACAAAGTTTTTGACTATTAGATTCACTGTTGATTTTCATAAGAAAAACTTAAAGCAGTGCTTTTGAAACACTCTTCAAAACCTTGGAATGTTTCAATTGCGCCTTCTATTATTTGCTGATCGTTTTGGTAGCTTTTGGCAAATTCTTCGATTATAATTCCAAACTCTTTCCACATCTTTCCCGTTTCTGAACCATATATGTTGAAAAACGAAGCGCCATTGTTTATGTCAAGCTGTAGTTTCTCCTTAAGATGCCTCGATATTACTTGTCCGCCAAGGCTTGAGCCTTCAATCACATAAAGGCAGCCAAAAACTTCACCAATGTTTTCAAGAAGTGGTAATCCTTCCCAGCTCGGAACAGGTTTTAGATTCAAGTTTTTCAAATCCTTTTCTAAAAGCCTTAAACGACTTCTTTCGGTCGTTTTGTAACCGAATTTGTCTAGGTCGTAACTGTGTAGTTTTGGTTCAATAGAGCTGTAGAATCGGTAAAATTTGAGCAAAACATGTTTGTAATCCTGCATCGAAAGAGTATCGTTCAGCAAGTTTACCACCTTTTCCAAACGATCGTGTTGTGCTTTTGTTGCTTGCTTTAACTTTTGCAAGATCATAAGATAGCCTCCGTTTTTTTAGAATGTCAATTTTAAACCTGCTTGCAAGAGCCTTGGCATTGAAGGCAGAATACCTCTTGAACGGTCAACTATGAAGGTTTTATCTAGCAAGTTTTTAGTTGTGAAAAACAAAACCGTTTTCCAGCTTTCAATCCTATAGTTCAATGTCATGTTCACATAAGTTTGTGCTGGGATAATTCCTTGTTGTCCGTTTGGTGTTGGGTTAATCCTGTTTAGATCGTCTGCAAACTGTTTTGAGATGTAGTTTCCTTCGACAAACCAATCGAGATTTTTGTAAGCAAATCCCAAAACAATATCGGATAATCTTCTAGGGGCATAGGGTAAGCGGTTTCTAGTTACGAGAATGTTAGGATTTATAGAGCTGAATCTTCGCCCTCTGAACTCTGCTTTTTCTAATTCAGTGTGAGCTATCTGTAGATAGAAGTTAAATGAAGTGTTAAAAACATTGTTAGAGTCAAATCTCGTAAATAGTTCAATGCCTTGATGTAGAGTTTTGCCAGCATTTGTGAAGGTAGCACCTATCCCACCCGCTACGGAAGCTGGGACAATCTGGTTTTCATAATCTGTTCGGAAAAAAGTAATTTCCATTTTGAGTGCTCTAAGAAAAAGGCTTCTCAAGCCTATTTCGTAATTCCAGCTTTTTTCTGATTCTAGGTCTATAACGCCTCCATTGTTAGAAATAATGTCTTCTGTTCGAGGCGGTGCAAAGCCTCGGTGAACACCTGCAAAAATGGTCGTATTGCCAAACAGGTTAGCTGTAATTCCGAAACCAGGTATAATTTCGGTTATTTGAGTCTTTCCGGATGCGCCGTTTAGGCGATTTGTGCGCTTATATTTAATGTTTTCTAGCCTCAGTCCTGGCACGAAGGTGAGATTTTTCCAGATCAAGCGATACTGCACAAATCCTGACAAGGCAAAATTTTCTCGAAGGTTGTTTTCAACTACTGTACCATCTCTTGAAAGTGGCAAATCTCCGTTTTTCTGTAGACGGTCTTGCTTCTCAGAATGAATGCGAAATCCAAGGTTTAGCTCATTTCTTATATCTTTTCTGGAGTTAAAAGTTAGATTTAATCGAGGCTCTACGCCCCAAGTTAGGTAATCACGAAGCCTTCCTTGGTTTCCGCAGGTTGTATATAAGTCCTGCATTCCGCGACAATCTGGATCGCTTCCGAGGCGATTCGGGCGTTCGTTCGAGTTAGAAGACTGTCGCCACCAATCACGAGAAAAGTAGTTTATGTAAGAAGTTGCGTTGAGGCTTGCGAAGTTGTTTAGCAAGCTTGTGTATTGAAGAGAAAAGCCCGTGCGAAAGGCGTTGAACGAATCGTTCCTAAAGGGATTTTGTCGAGGATTGGAGTTATATTCGGCTTCGGTGAGACCTGAATATGTGACACGCGAGTCTTCTTTTAGATGGCTGAACTTAAAGGTCAGGTAGTTTTTTGTGTTGAGTTGATAGTTAAACTTGGAACTGAAATCGTTCAAGCCTATTCGCACGTTATCACGCGCTCCTTTTCCTTGTTTGCGCGTGAAAGCTGATATTAATCCTAAGCGTCCAAAACTTTCTCCGTAACTTAAACTTCCGTCAAAAATATCTCTATTTCCACCGAGAAGCTTTAGACTAAACTGCCTTTTTTCTGGAGGATTAGGTGTTATGTAGTTAATGACACCTGCAACCGTTACAGGACCGTATGCAATTTGTCCTGAACCCTTCAAAACTTCTACAGCTTCAAATCTTTCGATTGGCGGATGATAATAAGAAGCATTATCTCCGTATGGTGCATAGGTCAAAGGAACCCCGTCTTCCAGCAGAAGTATTTTTGTTGAGCGAGTCGGATTTGTTCCGCGTATGGATATGTTAGGTCTTAATCCGAATCCTTCTTCTTCTCTAGTGTGTACTCCCGTAATCCTTCTTAGCGCTTCGGAAGGAGTAAAATAACGCGATTCTTCAAACTCTTCCTTACTAATGATTTGAAAAGAGCCGGGCAGTAAAGCATCATCCTTTCCTGCCAAGTAGCTAGATATTACTGAAACATATGCTACGATGGGTTTTAATACTACTTTGACTTCTTTTGCATGCTGAATTCTAACTAATTCTTCTGCAAAGCCTTCTGCTTGGACCGTAAGAAAACTTTCATTCTTGTCCAAGTTAAGAGAGCACTTGCCTTCTGCATCAGTCGTACAAGAAGCGTGTTTAGCCTTAACGATAGCTCCACTTACTGGAAAACCAAGCTGATTTTCTACCTTTACAAGTAAAGTTTCTTGAGCTGTAACGATTTGCGTTAGGAGAAGAAACAAAAGCATTCTCATATTGAATCTCCGGAACTAGGTTTTTGTAAGAAAAAGAAAGCTTGATGGTACTCGTCAGAAAACAACCGAAGAAATTCTTCGGCTTTAAGCGTGAATATGCCTTTTTCTAGAGCTTTTACATGAAAGCTGGAGCAAAGAATGCAAAACCACGCGTAAACTTTTCTTTCCTCAAATTTTTGTTCTCTTTCGTTCATTTTTTTTAATTAAAATTGAAAATGATTTTCACTTTCAAAAAGAGTATAATAACTTGTGCCCAGTGTCAAGTGGTGAAGTTAGGTTTTGGATGGGCTATGTACGCTTTAAGGAAACAGTAGAAGTTTTTGTTTTAACGAAATTAAAAAAGCTTGATTTTCTTTTAAGGTTTGGTGAAAATAGAGAAGGCGAAGCTTGCTTCACCGGTAACACAGGAAGGGGGAAAAGTTCTGCCTTCTTCAAAAGCGAGGTAATAAAGAAATGAGCTTGCTGGATATATCGCCGATCATAGAGCAAATGCTGATGGTTTCAGATAACATAAGTGACTTGAATTTTAGCGTAGGTCAAAAGCCTCAAGTAGAAATAAACGGAGTATTATATCCCACGTCGCCGCTTGGTTTGGGGAAGCTAACTAGTTTTCAGACTGAAATGATAGCGATGTCTATCATACGTGATAATCCGGAAGCAGCAAGGCAACTTGTCAAATACGGATCAGCAGACTTGAGCTGGACGCTACCAGGTAAGTGCCGTTTTCGCGTAAACATTTTTCAACAGCGCGGTTCTTATTCGATAGTAATGCGCGTTATACCGAGAGAAATTCCGACTTTTGAGGCCCTGAATCTGCCGCCTCAACTTAAGGATATTTGCGAGCTTCGCAATGGACTTGTTCTGATTACAGGTCCAACTGGTTCAGGAAAAAGCTCTACCTTGGCGGCGATAATCGATCGAATAAATGAAACGAAAAGCTATCACATAGTTACCATTGAAGATCCTATAGAGTTCATGCATAAACATAAAAAGTCCACGATAAATCAGCGTGAGATAGGTTCTGATGCAAAGGATTTTGCTTCTGCTCTCAGAGCTGCATTAAGGCAGGCTCCTAAGGTAATTCTCGTGGGTGAAATGCGCGATCTTGAGACTACGGAAATAGCTTTGGAAGCCGCAGAGACCGGACATCTCGTGCTCTCAACACTTCACACAATCGATGCTTCGAAAACTGTTGACAGAATAATAGGTTTGTATCCTAAAAATGAGGAAAGAGTTATAAGAACACGTTTAGCTCAAACTTTTCGCTATATAGTTTCACAAAGGTTGATTCCTAGAGCTGACGGCAAGGGAAGAGTTCCTGCGGTTGAAATTCTCAAATCGAATCCCAGGACGCGCGAGTATATTGAATATGGTGAGTCTGAAGGTAAAACTCTACTTGATGCAATGCGGGATGGTGAACTTGACGGAATGCAAGACTTCGATACCGTGATCATGAGAATGATTCAGCAAGGGTTGATTACAGTCGAAGATGGACTATCTTTTGCTACTAATCAGAATAATTTACTGCTCAACTTGAGTGGTTTCTCATCAGCAGAGGACTATGCTAACGCCTTGAAAGCTCAAAGAAGGGATGCTTCTAATTTACCACCTATCAAACCTCCTAGCTCTTCCGTCATAGACATGATTGAAAAATGAGGATTTGAGTATGATTATAAGATGTGACTCGTGTTCTGTATCTTTACAGCTTGACGAGACGAAAATCCCAAAAGGGAATTTCACAGTGCGCTGCCCTCGCTGCCAGAATCTAATAAGAGTTCAGGCAAATCAATCAGCTTCTCCTGTCGATCATCTTAAAGAAAACAAGCCTGCTCCTGCTGTGCCTGAAGGTGCACAAAAATTTATGGCGAGAGAGTCTGAATTTGAAATAAATCAGGCTCTTAGGGCCTTATTGATGGCACTAAAAAAGGAGGGCAAAGTTTTAGAACAGACCGAAGAAGATGAAGAAAAACCTCGTAGGGTTTTGATCTGTTTAGGAAAACATCGTGAAAAGGTAGCCAAGCTTCTTATAGATGCCGGTTATAAGGTTTATATAGCTGAAAATCCGGGGCAGGCAAACGAGCGTCTTCGAGAAGGTAAAGTTCAAATTCTGATTCTTTCACCGGACTTTGCTCAGGATATGGGAGGAGCGGCAATAGTTCAGCAGAGAATTAATGCAATGTATTCTTCTGAAAGAAGAAAGCTTTTTCTAGTGTCCATTGATGATAGCGCTAACACGCTTGATGCTCAGGAAGCCTTTCTGAGAAATTTGAATCTAGTGGTGAACACTAGGGATGTTGAACAACTGCCTTTAATTCTTAACCGTGCTATAAAGGATTTTAACGACTTGTATCATTATTACAATATTGCCAGCGGGTTTGCCGGAATTTAGCGAAGAAAGGGATTTGTAAGCCTTTCGTGGCCGATGGTTGTTTCTGGACCGTGGCCGGAGTAAACAACTACATCATCGCCGAATGGCAAAATTTTGTTAAATATCGAATTCATGAGTTTTTGATATGAACCACCCGGAAGGTCTGTTCTGCCGACTGAGCCAGCGAAAAGGCAATCGCCGACGAAAATTTTTCTTTCCTTTTCTTCACATAAAACGACATGACCCGGTGTATGTCCCGGGCAGTGCCTAACTTTGAAACTTAGCATTCCGACTTGATATGTCTCTTCATCTTCCCAATTTCTAGTTATGGATGGCGGCTTTTCAAATTCGAGTCCGAGGCTGCTAAAAGCCATTCTCGGTATTCCCAAAGCTAAAGGTTGCTCAGGAAGGGCGTAATACAAAGGTTCATCTTCCTTGTGAATTATAATGTCGGCTTCAGGATAGAGCGAGTGAAGTTCGGCAACGCCTCCGATATGGTCAAGGTGTCCATGAGTAAGTGCTATTGCTTGTAGAGATAGTTGATTTTTCTTGATAAAATCAGCTATTGTTTTGCTGCTTCCACCTGGGTCAATACAGATGGTTTTACCCGTTTTTGGACAAGCTACTACTCGTGTGTTTTGCTGGAAAATGGTTGTGACGAAAGTTTTTATTATCATTTCAAGAACAGCATTCTATCAATGTATTTTTCAGGGTCAAAGTCGTTCATTTTACGATTTCTCAGGACGTGCAGAATTGCTTGTTTATAGGTTTGTGCTGTTGGAGGGCTTGCAAAGCAAGGTGTTTCAACTTCAGAAAGATTTAAGTAGTAAACCAATGTGCCCAAGAGCATCCAAAGAAGCGTTTCCTCAGGCGTTCCGATGGGATTGTGTTTAATGATGCTTTCAGAGTTTTTGGCTATTTGTTCACAGAGTTTTGAAAATTCTTCTTCGGTTATTTTTGTCATAAGGTTTCTTCAAACATAAGGTAATTTGAGTGTTTCATGCCTAATTTTTCATAAACCTTCTGTGCGATTTTATTTTCTTTGTCAACATATAAACGAAAGCCGCACACGTTGCCTTCGAGAGTTGCTTTTTGTTTTACGAACTCATAAAGTTTCCGATATATGCCTTTTCCTCGATATTCTGGTAGCACGTAAACGCTTTGAATCCACCAAAACCAAGCATTTCGCCAATCACTCCACTCGAAAGTTATCATCAGGCAGCCTAAGACTTGTCCTTCGTGATTTTCAGCGACTACATAAAAGCCCTTTCCTTTTTCTTCAAATACTGCTTCGACTCCGCTTTTTACAATGTCATGATCTAAAAGTTTATTTTCAGTTTCCTTTGCCATTGCCTGATTAAATTTTATCAAGAAAGAAATATCGCTTTTTTGAGCAAGACGTATATTAAGTCGCATTAACTACAGGTTAAATTTACTTTCGCACGGATGCAAGTTTGTTTGTAACTTAAAGGTCGTGTTATTTTCTAATTTTATCTTTTGTTGAGGTCTTGAAGATGAGTGAACAAAAGAGAAAATCTTGGAAAGAATGGTTTTCTACGGGCGATGCAATAGCTTGGGTATATTTAGTTTTTGGATTTATTGCAATTTTAATGTTGATGATTATACTTCAGCGCTCAACCGATGCGATATGTTGCGGCGATTGGGATGGTTACTACCATATCCGATGGAGTGAGATTTTATGGCAAAGCCTGAGTAGTGGGCAAGGACTTCCTGAATTCAAATGGCTTCCTCTTACGATTCTAGACCCACAGAACTACAACGATCATCACTTTCTTTTTCACCTTCTTCAAGTTCCATTTCTTTGGTTTTTCGAGCCAGTGACGGCAGCAAAAGTAGCTGCGGTATTTTATGCAACACTTGCAGTTTTTTCTGTTTATTGGCTGATGTTCTACTACAGAATTGATTATTTGCCGATTTGGTTGGGCGCGCTTTTAACTTGTGCAAATCCTTTCTATTACAGAATGAACATGGCAAAGGCGCCACCTCTTACAATCATTTTTTCCATTATCGGAATTTATCTTCTTTTTGAAAGAAAGTACGTTTGGTTGCTTCCACTTATGTTTCTCTTTACTTGGACTTATAGTCTTTTCCCGCTTCTTTGGTTCGCTGCTTTCGTATGGACTTTGATTTTAGCTTGGAATGAAAGGGTTTTCGAGTGGCGTCCACTGGCTTACACGACGGCTGGAATGATTCTAGGTAACACGATCCATCCCTTTTTTCCTAATAACATAAAACTTTTTGTAGAGCATCTAAAGATGAAAATTCGCATGGGAAACTACGATGTTCCTGTTGGAGGTGAATGGTATTCTTATCAAGCGGTTGAGATATTAACGCATTTTCCAATAGCTCTACTTGCAATGTTAGTAGGATACATTTTATTTACGCCAAGAAACGGAAAGCTACCTGAAAAAGCGACCTTCTTCCTGGCTTTCGTAACTCCACTCCTTGCCGCTCAGTTTGTCGCAAAGCGTTACGCTGAGTATTTTCCTCCGTTTGCCATACTTTTTGCTGCTTTTAGTTGGCAGGCTTTCTTTGTGAAGGACTTTCAGCTTTTACCTGAGGACTTCCGCAAGGAGCTGGAAGCTTTTCTAGACAAGAAAAAGAGCGAAAAACAACTCTTTTACGAACGCATAAAAAAGGTGGCAGTTGCTTTAATAGGCATGTTCTTTTTTACTTTGATTATCTTTAATTATAGAGGAGTGGATTTAGGTTGGATCAAGCAAGAAGGATTGATTCAGAGCATTAGCAACAATGAGCCGAATGATAAGTATCGTAGGGCTACTGAGTGGGCGAAGTCAAACATTCCTGAAAATGAGATGATTTTCAACTGTAACTGGGACGATTTTCCGAAACTTTTCTTCTTTGCTCCCGAGCATCGCTATGTTTACGGGCTTGACCCTAATTACCTTTATTCAAAATCTCCGGAAATCTATAAGCTTGTAAGAGACATAGCCGAAGGCCGGGTAGATGATCCCGGTCCTCTTATCCGCGAAAAATTAGGTGCTAGGTATGTTTTTTCAGATGCTGGAGAATGCACTGATTTTATAGCAAAAGCTCTAGATAGCGGTTGGTTTGAGATTGCGTATGAAGATGACGAAGCTTATTATTTAAGGATTAGAGAAACAAAAGGTGAACCACCTGCCATTGAAGATAGCGAGCAAACCGAAAATCAAACCCAAGAAGAGGACTTAGAACAAAATGAGTTCGAAGAACAATGAAAATGTATTTCTCATGACTTGACACGAATTCATCAATCTCCTATACTTTGAAATTTCGGGTTTTGAAAGGTACTTCTTGTAGCTTTAGGTTGAAAACAGGAATTGTAGCGTAAACTGAGTCAGTACGACGCTGTCCTTAAATTGAAACGCTACAGCAAAGTTTCAACCTTGAAAAAGCACGAACAAGTTTAATCCGCTAGAAAGAAGCGAAGATTAAAGCTTGTGCTAACTGCCGAAAAGTTTTTCGGTAAGAGTCAGGTTAAAGATGAAATCTTTGTTGTAGGAAGATAGTAGGATGCCAACGATAAATCAACTAGTTCGTAAAGGTCGTCAGAAGGTTAAATATAAAACGGCAAGTCCGGCTTTGCAGGGAAATCCGCAAAAGCAAGGAGTTTGCACGAGAGTTTATACTCAGACTCCGAAGAAACCAAATTCAGCTTTAAGGAAAGTTGCTCGTGTTCGTTTAACTAACGGGATTGAAGTAACAGCTTACATTCCAGGGATAGGTCATAATCTTCAGGAGCACTCGATAGTTTTAATTCGAGGTGGTCGTGTGAAGGACTTGCCTGGGGTTCGCTATCACATAATTCGTGGGACGCGTGATGCTTCTGGAGTGGCTAACCGCAGACAAGGACGCTCGAAATACGGAGCTAAACGTCCAAAAGGTTCAAAATAGTTTTTGAGGTGCAAAGATGCCAAGAAGAAAGGTTGTAAAAAGAAGAGAAGTTTTGCCCGATCCCATCTACAACAATACAATGGTCACAAAGTTCATTAACTGCATGATGTGGGACGGGAAAAAATCGCTTTCTGAGAGAATTTTTTACAACGCAATGAAAAAGATTGCAGAAAAAACTGGTGAGGACCCAATGAAAGTTTTCAGAAAGGCGATAGAAAACGTCTCGCCGACCTTAGAGGTTAAATCCAGACGAATTGGGGGAGCCACCTATCAAGTGCCGGTTGAGGTTAACGAGTATAGAAGAAATACGCTCGCCATTAGATGGCTTATTCACAGCGCCCGTGAAAGAAATGAGAAAACAATGGAAGATCGTTTGGTTGGTGAACTAATTGATGCGATGAATGGTCGCGGTGGCGCAGTTAAGAAAAAGGAAGATGTTCATAAAATGGCAGAGGCAAATCGTGCTTTTGCTCATTACAGATTTTAGTTTGGGTTTAGAGTTATGTCGTCCAAGGTTACGCTAGATAGATTTAGAAACATCGGTATAATGGCGCATATTGATGCGGGGAAAACAACCACTACTGAGCGGATACTTTATTACACGGGTGTTTCTCATAAGATAGGGGAGGTTCACGAAGGAACCGCAACGATGGATTGGATGGAGCAGGAGCAAGAGCGTGGTATCACGATAACCGCTGCTGCTACAACCTGCTTCTGGAAGCGCTTTGGGGTTCAATATAGAATTAACATAATTGACACGCCCGGACACGTGGATTTTACGATGGAAGTTGAGCGAAGCCTAAGAGTTTTAGACGGAGCAATTGCTGTCTTCGATGGTGTTGCTGGCGTTGAACCTCAGACGGAAACTGTTTGGAGACAGGCTGATAAATATCGCGTTCCGAGAATTTGCTTTATTAATAAGCTCGATAGAGCAGGTGCTTCCTTTGAAAGAAGTTTTGAGTCAATAAAGACGCGTCTCGGAGCTAATGCTGTTGCTCTTCAGATTCCCATAGGAATAGAGGATCAATTTAGAGGTGTCGTTGATCTAATTCAAATGAAAGGCATCGTTTGGAAGGATGAAACAAAAGGTGCCGAATATGAGTTGATAGATATTCCTACAGATTTAATTGAAGAGGCAGAGCGTTGGAGAGATCAGCTTCTAGAACAGGTTGCTTCTATTGATGATGAATTGATGCTAAAGTACCTAGAAGGTGAGAGCATATCGGAAGAAGAGATTCGTAAAGCCCTTCGTAAGGGCACTATAGAGCAAAAATTGGTTCCGGTGATAATGGGGGCTGCGTTTAAGAACAAGGGCGTGCAACCGCTTCTTGACGCTGTTGTTGATTATCTTCCATCGCCTCTTGATATTCCTGCAGTTGAAGGTGTTAATCCAAAGACGGGTGAAACAGAAATTAGAAAAGCTGATCCGAATGAGCCTTTTGCTGGTCTAGTGTTTAAGCTTATGGCTGATAAGCATCTAGGTCAGCTAGCTTATGTAAGGATTTATTCTGGAACTATAAATGCAGGAACTTATGTGTATAACTCTACCAAAGGAACTAAGGAAAGAGTTGGTCGCCTGATGCGAATGCATGCTAATAAGCGTGAGGATATAGAAACGGCATCAGCCGGTGAAATCATAGCAATTGGTGGAATGAAGAATGTAACGACAGGCGATACGATCTGCGACGAAAACAAGCAAATAGTTCTCGAGGCGATAGAGTTTCCTGAGCCAGTCGTGCGCGTTGCCGTTGAACCAAAAACCCGTGCTGATCAGGATAAAATGGGCATAGCTTTAAGTCGCCTGGCCCAAGAAGATCCTTCTTTCCGTGTTACAACCGATCAAGAAACCGGACAAACCATAATCGCTGGAATGGGAGAGCTTCATCTCGAAATCATAGTTGACAGAATGAAGCGAGAATTTGGAGTCGAAGCAAACGTAGGTAGGCCCCAGGTTGCATACAGAGAGACCATTACCAAACCTGCCGCTGGAAAAGCTATTCATAAGCGGCAAACCGGTGGTCGCGGTCAATACGCACACGCAGAGATTGAGATCGAGCCAGCTCCAGGGCAAGGTTTCGTTTTTGAAGATCACATAACCGGCGGGGTTATACCTCGTCAATTCATTAAGCCAACCATGGAAGGAATCCAAGATGCTATGCGTCGAGGGTTCTTAGCTGGCTACGAAATGGTAGATATTAAAGTAAAGCTGGTTTTTGGAAGTTATCATGAAGTTGACTCAGACGAGCATTCTTTCCACATTGCAGGAAGTTTAGCTTTTCAAGATGCAGTTAAAAAGGCAGACCCGGTTCTTTTGGAACCGATAATGCGTGTTGAAGTGGTGACTCCCGAAGAGTATATGGGGGCAGTAAACGGTGACTTAAATAGACGTCGTGGGCAAATAGAAAAAATGGAAGCTCGTCCCGGCGGGGTTCAAGTCATCACTGCTTACGTTCCACTTTCAGAAATGTTTGGCTATACAACAGATTTGAGGAGCTTGACTCAAGGAAGGGCAACTTCAACGATGCACTTCGATCACTATGCTCAAGCTCCGAAAAATGTTGCCGATGAGGTAATTTCAAAAGTTAAAGGTGCAAGTAACTAATTTTTGTTAAAGGAGAGTTATGAAAAGATGAGCAAGGAGAGGTTTGACAGGAGTAAGCCGCATGTGAATGTGGGGACTATAGGGCATGTGGATCATGGTAAGACGACGTTGACGGCGGCGATAACGAAGGTGTTATCGAAGAGGAATCCTCGGGTGCAGTATCGTCCATTTGATTCGATAGACAATGCGCCTGAGGAGAGGCAGCGAGGTATAACGATAGCTACGGCGCATGTTGAGTATGAGACGGAGAGGCGGCATTATGCGCATGTTGATTGTCCTGGTCATGCTGA